>JADZBH010000012.1 GCA_020852175.1 Bryobacterales bacterium
AGCCTGGTGTCCGGAGTTCGCCGTGATGGCGTACCAGGCATCGTGGTCGCAATTACTTCCTGGAAAGACAACGACCCCGACTTTCATGGTAGGAAACTTCAGTGTAACAGAGAACGCCCGCGCGGGCGCTTCTTTTCGATTCGCGACGGCGCGCCGGAGGCGTTATGCGGAAGCGGGAGCGGGAGCGGTCTTCTTCTTCGCCCGCGAAGCACGCTTTTCGGCCGGAGGCTGGCGGTCGCTCTTCTTCAGGTGAGGAAGCACAATCGAGGTGACGAACTTCTTCTCGCCGTGGTCGTCGAACTTGATCACGATCTGCTCCTCGTTGCAGGAGAGTACCGTGCCCAACCCGAACTTACCATGTTCGACCTGCGCATTATTCGCGAAAGCGGGCTTGGATGCTGCCATGGGGACTAATGTCTATATTAACAATATTTTGCGCGTTTGTCAGGAGGCCCCGCGACGCCTGGCCCGCCAGCCAAGACCGCAAAGGACCACGCCCACCGACAGCCAGGTGACCGGTTCCGGAGTATTGGTGGGCGGCGGCGGATTGGCAGTGAACCGAATCTTCGAGATAGCGATCAACTGGTTTGAATTGAACCGGTCTCCCGGCCCGGGACCGTAGAGAAATCCAATCGTGGCGGTGGGATTGGGAATCGACACATTCACGTTGCCGTTGGTCGACGTTGTGCCGATGTTGCCGTTCCGGCCGGTCGCCGTCGCCACCAATCCCGTCACCTGCACATAGTTCGAATTCACGGCGCTCAAGGTGGCCCCGGCGTTGGTGATCGTCACGCGGTCGCGCCAGTCACGGAAGTTCCCCAGCGAAGGCGACCCATCGATGTCAAGTATGGCGTAGGCGATGTTCTCCATGGCCACGCCGCCTTCCAGGCTCGCCGTGAGCGTCAACAGGGTGAGGGAATTCCTCGGCGTTGGCATGTTCATGTTCAGCGGCGCATTCTCTCCGCCCGTGGGGTTGAACGAAACATTCAACAGCGCGTTCACCGTGCTGATATCCACGGTGAAGCGCAAATGGTGGTCGCCCGTGGTAAAACCGGTCACCCGGACGTGCCGCGAGTTGATGGTGGTGACGATGACGCTGGGGTCCTCCCAGTCAATCACGGTGGTTGCCCGTGCGCCGGGAACGAGGAGGCCCAGGGCGAACAGGCAGGCGGAGAGTCGATTCACAAGTGGTTGATCGGCGGTATGAACGCCACGGCGCCTCAGGGGAAGGCCCTAAGTGAAACGGGACTTCACGGGGAAGATGGCTAGAGTGAACACCTATGCCGGGCGATCGGTGAAGGCGCGGCGTAGTTTAATAGAAGGGCCATGCCGATCTCCCGACGCTTGCTGCTCTCCCTGCCTGCCGCGCTGGCGGCTTCCGCTTCCGCGGCGCCAATCAACTACCGCGACTACTCGCGCTGCCTTCCCGATTACCTGGCGCGGCTGGCCCGGGAGGCCGCGGCCAGGCGCGCCACGGCGCTGGACGCGTGCACGACGCCGGCCCAGGTGCGAGCGCGGCAGAAATATGTCCGCGAGGCGTACTGGTCGCTCATTGGCGGCGAACCGAAACGCACACCTCTGAATGTCCGCACCACTGGCTCCTTCACGCGTCCGAATTACACGGTGGAGCATCTGGTGTATGAGTCGCGCCCCGGGCTGCTGATCCCGGCCAACCTGTATTTGCCCCGGACGGGCGAACAGCGCCTGCCCGGCGTGCTGTTTCAAATGGGACATTCCCAGAACGGCAAGGCCGCCTCGCTGTATCAGTACTGCATTCAGGGTCTGGTGCAGGTGGGCTTCGCCGTGCTGGCGTTCGACCCGATGGGCCAGGGCGAGCGTACGGCTTATCCAGACCCCGAGACGGGATTGACGCGGCTGCGCTCGGCCGACAACGAGCACACCTACCCCGGCAAGCAACTGATTCTTGGCGGCGACACCGCGACGCGCCTGCAAACGTGGGATTCCGTGCGCTCGTTGGACGTTCTGGCTTCCCATCCGCGCGTGGATGCCACACGTCTGGCCTCGACGGGCAACTCCGGCGGCGGCACCACCACCATGTTCCTGGCCGCGGTGGACGACCGGCTCACCTGCGCTGCCGCGGCCTGCCCGAACACGGAAAATCACGCCGTGGCGCGGCTGAACGGACCTGGTTCGGTGGACGACGCCGAACAGTGCCTGCTCGACGCGCCGTCCAAGGGGATCGACCGTTGGGACCTGCTCCATCCGATGGCGCCGAAGCCCCTGATGGTTCTGGTGAGCGCGCGGGACTGGTTCGGCACCTACTCGCCGGAATACCTGGAAAACGGCCGCGCCGAATTCGCCCGCCTGCGCCGCTTCTATCAGACGCTGGGCGCCAATCCGGAGCACCTGCAATGGTACGAATCGCCCTTGCCACACGGGCTCGGCTATAACCTGCGGCTGGAGATCTACAACTTCTTGCTGCGCCACATGCAGGGGCGCAGCACGCGGCTGGACAAGGAGCCGCCTGTCTCGGCCGAAGCCGACGCCACGCTGTTCGCGGCGAAAGGCAACGTCATGAAGCTGAATTCGAAGACGCCTTTCGTGCTGGCGCGCGAGCTGGCCGAATCCATTCAGACGCCGCCTGCTTCGCCCGGACTTCCGAAAGCGCTCGCTTCGATGCTGCGCCTGGATCCGCCATCGGCGACGGCCCCGCGCGTGATGGGCCGTGTGCCGTCGCGCGAGTGTGACGCCGAGGCGATTGAGGTGGATGTCACGCCCGAAGTCACCGTCCCGGCATGGGTCTTTCTGCCGCGTATCCCCGCCACCAAGCCGCCGTTGATTCTGCTGGAACCCGCCGGCCGCAGCGGAAGCTGGGGCGAGGATGCGCTCTACCAGCGTCTGGCCGCGGCCGGACGTCTGGTGATCGCGCCCGATTTGCGCTGGATCGGCGACCTGCGGTCCGAGTTCTCACGCCACGGCGCCGGCAACGCCACGCGGCACCAAAGCGAGAACGCCTACGCCTGGGCCTCGATGATGCTGGGCCATCCGTTGCTCGGCCAGCGCGTTTCCGACATCCTCGCCGTGGCTCGCGCCGCCATGCGCCTCTATAAGTCCGATACCGTCCACCTGGCCGCGCTTTCGCATCTCACCGTGCCCGCGCTGTGCGCCGCCGCCCTGGAGCCGAAGGTCGCTTCGCTGCATCTTTCGCGGCACCTGGCCTCCTGGCGTTCTCTCGCCGTGAACGAAAAGTACGAACACCCCTTCGCCAACTTCCTGAACGGTGTGCTGCGCACGACGGACCTGCCGCAGATCGCCGCCTCGATCGCGCCGCGCCCCGTCACCATCGCCGCGCTCTCGGACCCCACGCTGGCCTCGCTCTACGCCTCGCCCAACGTGAAGATGGTGAACACGCCGGAATGGACGCCGGCGGCCTTCGGCGTTTAGGCTCGTCGCCGCGCCTGCTCGATGCGCGTTTCGAGCACAAGACTCTCGTCGAAGTTTTCCCACTGGAGATCGACGCCCGCGGCCAGTTCGAGGGCGCGCGCCGGAAGAAGGCCGATCAGTTCGCTGCCCGCCACCTCGACGCCCCGGGCGTGCGCCGCGCCGCTCACCGCAAGGAAAGCTACATGGGGAGGCGTCACCTCATAGTCCGTCAGGTTCATCGAAACCTGCACCTGGCCCCGCGACGCCAGCGGCAGACCCAGCGCTTTCACGCAGGGCAACCCGCCGGAGCGTTCCCTCACCATCCGGGCGATGTCGCGCGCCACGGCAAGGTCGCCGGTGCGCAGGTTTACGTTGTAGGCGATCAGCACCTTGCGCGCGCCCACGGCGGTGCACCCGGCCGAGGCGTGCCGTCCCTGGCCCACATCGGGGGGGCCCGCCGCCGGCGAGCGCACGAAGGCCAGGTTCCGCCGCTCCGGCAGGCGCGCCGCGGCTTCATAGAGATAACAGGGCACGCCCAATTCCACCCACAAGCGCCGGGCCGCACGTTCGGCCAGCGCCACGCAGTCCGCCATGTCCGCACCCTCCAGCGGCACGAACGGCAGGACGTCCATGGCGCCGATGCGGGGGTGCACGCCGGTCTGCGACCGCAGATCGATGTGTTCCAGCGCCACCCGGGCCGCGCGCACGGCGGCCTCCAGCACGGCCTCGCCCTGGCCGGCGAAGGTGAGCACGGAACGGTTGTGATCCGGATCGGCGGTTTCGTCCAACAGCCAGACGCCGGGCGCCGCGCGCACGGCTTCGGCCAGCGCGGACACCACATCCGCATCGCGCCCCTCGGAAAAGTTCGGAACGCACTCCACCAGACCGCTGCTCATGCCGGTTCCAGTCGCGGAAAGATCACCTGACCCCGCCGCAGGGCCATCATCACCGGATTGATGCCGAAGTGCATGGGTATCTCGCGGTAATCCGCGGCGTTCATCACCAGCAGGTCGGCCGTCTTGCCGGCCTCGAGCGATCCCGTGTGCGCGCCAATTCCCAGCGCGCAGGCGCCGTTGATGGTGGCCGCCGTAATCGCCTCGGCGGGCGTCATCCGCAGTTGGGCGCAGGCCAGCGCGATGGCCATAGGCATCGACGGGGTTGGGCTCTCCCGAGGGTGAAACGCCGTGGATACGGCCACCGCGGCGCCCGCGGCGATGAACTCCCGCGCCGGTTCAGGCTCAGCTTCTCCGGAGTGAAAGTGCGCGCCCGGCGTGAATACCGCCACCGTGCCGTTGTCCGCCAAACGCGCCGCGCCCCGCTCCAGGTGACGCACGCCGGACACGGACAGCGTCCCCTCCGGCAGCCAGGAAACGGGCCCGCGGAGACGAACCGCGATGCCGAGTCCTGCCCGCCGGGCCGCCGCCGCATACCCCTCCACATCGGCGCGGCTGAACGCCGCCCCGGCCAGTGCCACGTCCACGCGGCCCGCCAGTTTGCGTTTGGCCAGCAACGGCAGAATCTCCTCGCGCACCCATTCCAGGTAATCGGCCGCGCGCCCGTCAAACTCCGGCGCCAGGCCCAATCCGCCGCCAAAGCTTGGCACGATGCGGACGGGACGGTCGTTCAAGCTTTCAAGCACGCGCAAGGCGCGGAGTTCGCTCGCCTCGTCCAGCCCGGCGCCCGAGGTGGAACCCAGCGCCAGCGTGCCGTGACGCCACATGCTTCGCAATTGCCGCTTGCCTTCCAGTTCGAGCCGCTGCGCCGAATAGCCGCGCATGATTTTCGCCGCTTCGAACGCCGTCCAACCGCCGGGCAGCAAGGGCTCGGGGTAGCGGCCTTGCAAACAGCGTGTTTCGTAGTCGTCTAAAGGCGCAGGCGGCGCCAGAAGATGGGTTTGGCAATCGGCGAAGCCCGGCATCACCACGCGGCCCGAGGCATCCAGCTCCTCGGCCTCGCGCGCGGCGGCCAGCATCTCCACGCGGCGGCTGGGACCCACCTCGCGGATCACGCCGTCCACGATCAACAAGGCGCCATCCGGAATCACCCCCAGCGCCCTCATCTGCTCCCCCCGCCTGGGCCCGCTGCCTCCGCGCAGGGTCAAAAGCTGGCGGGCGCCCCGCACCAGGAGAACCTTCGACGGGGCCTCGCGGTCCGGCGAAACCGTCTTTCGCCTGCTCACCGTTGCCCTGTCGAAAACCCTGTTTCCGGCGCTCTCCCAAACGGCCGCGCGCCGCTGGCCGCGTGCGAACTGCTCCCGCACGGGGTCCATGCCGCTTGTGAACTTCGCATACCATCACAAGTATATGCGTCCACGCGATTATGGGAATAAGCTCCTGGCGCGCCGCCGGAAGCCTAAGCCCAAGGCTGCCAAGCTTGCGGCGAAGCAAGCCGCGCCCGCCGGCCGGCCGGACAGGAACTCCGCCAAGGCAGGACCGGGCCGGAACGTTCCGGCCCAATCCGCGAGCGCTCCGCCTGCACCGCCACAGGCATCGAGCGCGGCGAAGAAGACCCTGGACCGCATACTCTCCAAGGCAGGATTCGGCTCCCGCACCGAAGCCGCCGAATGGATTCGCGACGGCCGCGTCAAGGTGAACGGCAAGCCGGCGAAATCGATTGAAATGTGGGTGGATCCCAAGCGCGACAAGGTGACTCTCGACGGCGCGCCCGTGCGCGAAGGCGCGAAGCTCTATATTCTGCTGAACAAACCCAAGGGCTACCTGACCACTTACAAGGATCCCGAAGGCCGCCCCACCGTCTACCAGTTGCTCAAGGGCGTGCCAGGATTTGTCGGAACCGCCGGCCGCCTGGACATGGACACCTCCGGATTGCTGATTCTGACCAGCGATACCGCCTTTGCCGACTTCATCACCTCCCCGGCGTCACACGTCCCCAAGACGTACCTGGTGAAATCCTCGACGCGGCTTACCGATGAGCAGCTCGACCTGTTGCGGAATGGCCTGACGCTCGACGACGGCCCCACGCGCCCGGCCGCCGTCACCCGTCTGCGCGACTCGGAAAAGTACACCCACTTCGAGATCACCATCACGGAAGGCCGCAACCGGCAGGTGCGGCGCATGGTGGAGGCGCTCGGGGGCAAGGTGCTGAAACTGGTGCGCGTGAAAATCGGCGGCCTCGAACTCGCCGGACTGGGCATGGGCGCCTGGCGGGAGCTGTCACGCGCCGAGGTGCGCGGTCTGCTCGACACGCCCTCCGGGGAGCCACGAACGTGACCCGCGCCCACGCCGCCATGGTGGCGCTGTTTTTCGGCGTGCTGGCCTGGTCCGGCTACCGGCCGCACGACACCTTCACATGGGTCCTGGAGGTGACGCCCGCCGTACTGGGGCTGGCCCTGTCCGCCGCGCTATGGAACCGCTTCCGCTTCACCGACTTCATCTACTGGTGGATCACGCTGCACTGCATCGTTCTGATGGTGGGCGGCAAGTACACCTACGCCGAAATGCCGGCCTTCAACTGGCTGCGCGATGAGTTCGGACTGGCGCGCAATTACTACGACCGCCTGGGCCACTTCATGCAGGGATTCGTTCCCGCCCTGATCGCCCGCGAGGTGCTGCTTCGCCTGGGCGTCATCGCCCGCCCGCGCTGGGTGAACCCCATCATCCTGGCCATCGTACTGGCCTTCAGCGCCTTCTACGAATTCATCGAATGGTGGGTGGCTCTGGCCACGGGCGAATCGGCAACGGCGTTTCTCGGCACGCAGGGCGACCCCTGGGACACGCAGTGGGACATGTTCATGTGCACAATCGGCGCCTGTCTTTCGCTGCTGCTCCTGTCGGGAGTGCACGACCGCGCGCTAGCGCGCCGTCAACCGTCCAGGACATCGGCCGCCATGCGGTAGGTGGTGGCGTGCGCCGCCACCGTGAGCGCAATCGGGTCCGAGTAGCCGCCTCCCATGGTGACCACCACGGGAACACTCCGCCGCCGCACCCATTCGAACACCATGCGGTCGCGCGCGGCCATGCCTTGGGGCGTCACGCACAGCTTGCCCAGTCTGTCGCTGGCCAGAGCGTCCACGCCAGACTGGTAGAACACCATGTCCGCGCCCACCGTCCCGGCGTGCTCCAACGCCTGGCCGACACCGGCCAGGAATTCGCCGTCCCCAGCCCCATCGTCGAGTTCCACGTCGAGCGCCGAGCGTTGTTTGCGGAAGGGAAAGTTGTTCCGGCCATGCACGCTCACGGTCATCACCGTTTCGTCGCCGGCGCACATCGACGCCGTGCCGTCTCCCTGATGCACGTCGAGATCGATCACCGCGAACCGCCGCGCCCAACCCTGCTCACGCGCCCAGGCGATCGCCACGACGATGTCGTTGAACACGCAGTATCCCGAGCCTTCGCCGCGAAACGCATGATGCGTACCGCCGGCCAGCGTGCCGCCGAACCCGGCGCGCCGCGCCCGTTCCACTGCGCTCAACGTGCCGCCCACGCTCGCCAGCGTCCTATCCACCAACTCGGGCGACCATGGGAAGCCGGTCTTCCTCATCGCGGCCGCGCCGAGCGTTCCCTCCTGGAAGGCCCGCACATAGCCGGCATCGTGCGCCAGCGCGACGATCTCCGGCCGGGCTAAGGGCGCCGGGTGCAAACGAAACCGGTTGTCACGCGACAACTCCTCGCGCAACAACCGGTATTTGTCCTTCGGAAACCGGTGCCCTTCGGGCAGCGGCAAGGCGTAGTGATCCGTGTAGAAGAGGTCGAGCAAGCGCCCGCTCCTCTCGCCCTATCGCTTCGTCAAATCGCGGAGGTAGATGTCCTTGAACCGCATGTTGCCTTCGCCGCCCGAATGCAGTTGCAGCGCGATGAACCCGTCGTGCGACCTGGGCGAAGGATCCGTGAAGTCGATCATCTCCACGCCGTTCAAAACGGCCACATAGCGGTTGCCTTCCACCTTCAACTGATAGTCGTTCCAATCGGTTTGCCGCACCACGCCGCCTTTTTCGGGAGCGGGCCACACGATCCACTGCCGGCCGTCGCCATAGACGCCGCCCGTGTGCTGATTGATGTTGCAGTCGATTTCAAATTGCAGGCCCTGGCTCACGTCGGCCGTGCCCGGCTTGAAATCGACGTGAAAGAAGACGCCGCTATTGCCTTTGCCCTCGCATTTGAAGCGCAGCGACATGTGGAAGTCGGTGTACTTCTTCGCGGTTTGCAGATAGCCGTAGTCCTTGCCGAGCGCCTCGCCGTGAATGGAGCCGTCTTCCACCACCCACTTCTCCTTGCCGATGACCGTCCAACCCTGCAAAGTCTTCCCGTCGAACAGTTGCACCCAATCGGCGCCGGGCAGCGGAGGGCGCTGGGGGCGGGATTGCGCGAAGGAAAGGGCGGCAAGCAGCAGGCCGCAGGCGGCCACGGGTATCAGTCTCATGGGTGTAGTGTAGCGCCCCGGATCCGGGCCTGGGGCCAGGCTTGGAGTACGCTGGGTAGGTCATGAGCCTGGGAGACCTGACCAAGCAGATCGCGAAAGAGGTTGTCGGCGCGCAGGTCGATGAGGTGATGGGAAACCTGCGCGGCGCGGAGGCGACTGTCTCCGGCGCGGCGGTCCCGTCCGCCGAAGGCCCTGCCGCGCTCATCATGGCGGAGGTGCAGAAGATGCAGTCCGCGCTCAAGGACGATAAGGAACTTGTGGTGCACTGCGAGGCGGCGGGCGAACGGTTGCGCGTGGTGGAGATGTTCGCCCCCTCCTCGCGCGTGCTTGTATTGACGGGCCTGGACCCGGGCCGGGTGGTGACGCGCGTCATCGCCGGCGCCGATGCCGTGCAACTGGTGTGCAAACCGGCTTCGGTGAGCGATGGCGCCAAGCCTTTGCGCCTGCGCTTTGTCGCGGCCAAGCCGTAGCCGCCCTACTGGTGCGCCAGGCGGAACTGGTACAGCAGAGGCCGCGTGAGAGAGCCGGGCAGGCTCACGTGGGCCGTCTCGTTCTTTTGAATGATGGTCAACTCCCGCGAGATCATGCGCGGGCCGGCCTGGGTGTCCACGCACTCGCCACGCGCCCGCATCAACGAATCGTCGCAACGGGGCAGCAGCCGCGGTTCGGGCGGCGGCGACGAGGTGAGCCGTAGGGCCTCGCTCTCGCCGAGCGGCGCGGGTGAGATGATCCAGAACACCTGATCGTGCCCCGCCGGCCCGTCGATGCGGAACGATGCCTGGGTCGAGGGCACACGGTACTCCTGTGCCGCCTGCACGGCGTTGTCCATGCCCGTGCCGGCGTTGGGAAACAGCAGTGCGCGCGCGCCGCTGGTTCCATGATTCACCACGTACACATACCCGGCGAAGTTGGCCTTGAAACGGAAGCGGACATGCTCGCCCCGCTGCATCACCCGGCCGGGCTCGGCGGGCGTCCACTGCGCGCCCTCCATGCGATCCAGAGTGACATCCAGCCACCGCGCCGGCTGGGCCCGTTTCGGGGTTTGCCCCGCCGCCGCCAGGGCCAGAAGGAGGATGGCCAGACGCCGCATCACTTCGCTCCGTGCGCCAGTTCGATATCGGCCACCACGCGCGCGTCTCCTGCGCGTGAGGTGCTGGCCACATAGACGGCGTTCTCCCGCCCGGCCGGACCGGAAGAAGCCGAGGCAGCGGGGCGCACCGGCACGGCCAGTTTGGCATCGACGGTCTCGACAATCAGGTCCCGGCTGTACATCGCGCGCAGCCCGTTCACGCGGCCATCGGTAAGGTTTTGAGCGATCATCAGGGGCAGCTTGGCCGTTCCGGCGGGAGAGGAGGCCGGGCGGTTGCGCAACTGGTCGATCTGGGAATCGAGATCGGCCAGCGGCGCGCGCGAGAACACAAGGAAGATCTTCTCCGTGCCCGCCTGGTCGTCAAACGTGAAGGCTTGCGTGCTGGACGGCACATCGTACCCGCGCCGCGCTTCCACGCGGTTATCGCTCGCTTCGCGGCTGGGAAACAGAGGTTTCCAAATGCCGCTGGACCCGCGCGCGATCAGGTAGAGATACCCGCTCTGGTTGGCCTCCACCTTTAACCGCACCTGGTCGCCGGAGCGGAAATGATGCGTCGCCGGAACCTCCGACTCCGCCCCATCCTCGAGTTTGACCAGACTGTACCGGATGGCCACCGCCTTGTAGGCCACGGTGACGATGGGCGGCGCGGGTTTGTCCTCCCGTCTCGCGGCAGCCACCTCCACCGGCACGGACTCCGGCGCGGCCGCGGAGGCCTTCTTCCTCGCGGGAGCCGTTTTGGCCGCCGTCACGGGCTTCGCCGAGGGTCTGGCCGCCGTTTGCCGCGTTTCGGGCGGCTTCGGCCTGGCCTCGGGTTTGCCGTCGTCGTAGAACAACTGGCGCGCCGTAAGGCCCTCCGGCGGCGTCTGCGCCAAAGCCGTCGCGGCCATCAGCACCATGGCAAGAATTCGTAGCATCGCACTGCCTCTCACTTTCGTACGCGACAAAAAATCGTGCGGGCGATCTCCCATCGGCCTTTTTCACGCTTCCCCTTATGGTGACTTACCTGGGTATCGGTGGGGAAAGGGGGTATCATATTTTCATTCTGGGGCGGCTCCCAGCAGTCAGGAGGACTCTATGGCTCAATGGCTCAGCATCCTATTGGCGTGGGCGATGCTGGTTTCACTCTCTCCGCGAACGAGTTGGGCGCAATCGGCGGGGCGTCCAACCATCCACATTCTGATCATCGAAGGCGAGGGCGCCATCAACAACATGCGCCAGCGCGTGGCGCGCGAGCCCATTGTCGAGGTGCGCGACGAAAACGACAAGCCTGTGGCTGGAGTGGCGGTCTTGTTCGCTCTGCCCAGCACCGGCCCTTCGGGCGCCTTCGCCAACGGTCTGACCACCTTTTCCACCACCACGGACAATCTCGGCCGGGCCATCGGAACGGGCCTGAAGCCGAACGGACTGGAAGGTCCCGTGCAAATGAAGGTCACGGCCACCCATCAGGGGCAGACCGTCTCCACCACGATCAATATGACGAACGCCATGGGCGCGGTGGCGGGCGCGGGTGCAGGCGCGGCCGCCGGAGGCAGTTCGGCGAAGCTGATCGGGATTCTTGCCGCCATTGGCGCCGCCGCTGGCATTGGCGCCGCCGTGGCGTTGCGCAGCGGCGGAACCGCCGCGCCGTCCCCCTCGGCTCCCCGCCCGCCCATATCCATCTCCATCGGTACGGGCACCGTGGGAGGCCGGCCGTGAGAAATCCGCTTCCCGCACTGCTTCTCGCCGGCGCCGCCTTCGCGCAGGAAGGATTTGTGAGCGGACCGTCGTTGGGGCTGCTCCACGACCCCGCGGCCCGCACGCTTCATACTGTCAATGGCATGCCCTCCGCCGCACTGATGAGTGCGCAACTGCCTTCGGCGGATGGGACGGCGTGGTTGTCCGCGGCGCCCGGCGGGGCCTACGCGCTCGGACTCTCCTCGGAAACCGGCCAAGTGGTACGCATCACGGCCACAGGCCGCGAGACACTCGACGCGCTGCCCTCCGGCGCCCAGGGCGTCCGCTTCAGCCCATCCGGACGCTCGGCTTTGCTCCGCGCGGGCGAGCGCATTGCCGCCGTCACCGGACTCGCCGGAACGTCCTCCGTATCCTGGGAGTTCACCGCGCCGGAAGGCGCCGCGCTGTCGATCAGCGACGATGGCTCACGTGCCCTCACGCTCTTTGAGGGCCGGCTGACACAGCACCGTAGCGATGGCTCCGCCAGCGAACTCATCGCTGCGGATGCCCGCCTGGCGGTTTATCTGGAGGACTCGCTGTCCGTCGCCGCGTTGACGCAGGAGGATGGCGTGCTGTTGCTTCTCGAAGGAGAGGAGACACGGCGTCTGCCGCTGCCGGAAGGCGCTGCCCATCCGGTGGCCGTGGCCGGCGATGGGAGCTACCTGCTGGCCGCCTCGGCGGAGGGACTGGTGGCGCGCCTCGCGCCGGACGGACGGGCCGCGGAAACCATCTCGTGCGCCTGCGCGCCCACCACCATCACCCGCACCAACCGCGGCTCCCTCTACCGCCTGAATGACGCGGGCGAAGGCCCCGTCTGGCTTCTCGACACGAGTGGCGCGCAACCCGCCATCCTCTTCATCCCGCCCTTTGTGAAGGAGGCGGAATGAAACACCTGACGCGTTTCTCGTGGGCGCTGCTTCTGTTCGCCGCCGGCTTGCCGCTGGCGGCGCAAACCCTGCCACCCGGCTGCTACTTCGATCCGCAAACCGAAACCATCCGCTGCCCCGAGCCGAAGCCTTTTGAGTGCCAGGCTCAGGCTACGGCGACACCCACCATTCGTGCCGAAGGGGCGGCCGAACTGCTCGCGCCGCTCACCATCACCTGCACGGGCGGCACCCCCACGCCGGCGGGCAGCGTCCTTCCGCAGGCCACGCTGACGATCGCCATCGGTCCGAACGTGAATGTCACCTCGCGCCAGCTTGATACAAGCGGCGCCAGCGAGGCGCTGCTGCTTCTGGATGAGCCTTCGCTTTCCGGCCAGTATCCGTGCGAGACCGGCAGTGGTATCTGCACCGCCTACGGAAACGGCTCCGGTGCGGGCTACTATGGCGGCGGAACGCAGTCCCCAACGGCCCCGAACAACCGCAACGTCTTCCAGGGGTTCCTCGCCGGCGCGAACACCATCATCTTCCGCGGCATTCCGTTCGATCCGCCCGGCCAGGCCGGATCGCGCACATTCAATGTTCAGAATCTTCGCGTGAACGCCAGCCAGTTACAGGCTCCGCCGGGAGGGGGCGTCGCTGTGACGGCTACCGTTTCCATCAGCGGGCAGCAGGTCCCCCTCACGGAACCAACGCAGACGCTGGGCATTGCACGCGCCAGCACGCGCACGATCGTGCGCAACGCCGAGAACACGCTCGACGCACCCGGCGGCGTGACGGCCAACACCTCGAACGCGGGCGCGCGCGTTCGCGTGGCCACGTTGCGGCTGAGCGAAAACGCCGCCACCGTGCTGCGCCAGCGCACCTCGGCCAGCGCCGCCGATATGAACACCGCGCCCGCGCCAGCCCCGCAGAACCAGGCCAGCGTGCCCTACCGTACCGAAACCGGATTCTACAACCCGGCCTTCCCGAGTCTGCCCGGCCGGGGCAACCTCGGCGTGGCCGGACTTGCCGGCAGCGGCACGCGCATCCGGGCCACGTTCACCCAGGTTCCCGGCGGCGTCACGCTCTATGTAGGCACGGCCAACGAAAACACCGCATCGGAATGGGCCCGGCTGATCGCCGTCAGCGCCGATGGCAGCGGCACATTCGAGCCCGTCCCGGCGGAGACCGGCTCAATGGCCCCCCTCGCCGTCACCAACGGCACGGCGACTGCCGTGTGGGAGGTGCTGCGCACGGACACGGCCGCCACGTCGAATCTCGACTTCCCCATTTACGCCTCCTACCCGGCGGGAGTCCGCGCGTCCGCGATGAGTGTCGATCTCGCCCTGGCGCCAGTGTCGGCGGCCCCCTCCTCGTCGGCCACCGCGCCCCTGCCGCGCTTCCTGTCCGCGGCAAATCCGGTCCGCCTGGTCCAGTTCGATCCAGGAACCACGGTCCCCCTGCCCGCGCTGCGCGCCACCCCGGCCACGCTCTCATTCACGCTGTTGCAGGGCACGAACTCCACGGCGCAGAACGTGCTTCTGGAGGCGCTGCTCTCCACCGTTCCGCAAAACGTCTCCTTCACGGCCACGCCAGGCACGGCGTTCCCCATGCAGGTGAATCCGTTGAACGGCCGGACGCCGGCCACCCTGGCGATCACCGCCGGAACGGGCAACCTCGCGCCGGGCAAATACACCGCCAACATCACGATTACGGCCTCCGGCGCAGCAAATTCGCCGCTGCTCATCCCCGTCGAATTGAATGTCACAGGCAGGCTGCAAATCACCAGCCTCAGCCCGAATACGGTTACCGCCGGACGGCCAGCCTTCGACCTCGCCATCGCCGGCGCCGGCTTCGCCAACGGCGCCCAGGTGCTGCTGGGCGGGCAGTCCATGACTCCGGCGTCCCTCACCCCCTCGCTCATCACCCTTCGCGTCCCCCCCGGAGCCATTGCCAGTCCCGGCTCCGTGCCGGTGCAAGTGGTGAACCCCGAGGGCGCCGAATCGAACACCATTCCGTTGAACGTATTGCCCGCGCCCGTTCTCACGCAGCTCGATCCCGGCACGGCCCTGCCCAACACGGCCATCACCATCGCCGTCACCGGCCGCAACTTCACGCGCGACCTCGCCATCCAGGTGAACGGCGCCAGCGTGGCTTCCACCTTCATCGACGCCACGCGCATGAACGCCAGTATCCCGGCCTCGGCTCTGCCGCCGGGCGCCGCCAGCGTGAACATCTCCGGCCTTACAGCCGACGGCTTCGCCACCAACTCGCTGCCCCTGGCGTTGCAGTCGCCGCTCACGCTCGATTATGGCCCCGTGCAGGCAGGCGACCGCCAGGCCGCGGCCACCATCCGCGGCGCGGGCATCCCCACCGGTTCGCGCGTCGAGGCCACGCCGCCGGGAGGCGCGGCAACGGCCATCACGCCGGATTCGGTCAGCTCGACCGCCGTCGCCTTCACCTTGCCCGCCAGCCTGCTGGCGCAACCCGGCGCCATGACGATTCGCCTGCTGCCGCCGGGCGCCGCCGCCTCCGCGCCTCTGACACTCACCGTGCAGCCGGCCCCGGGCATCACCTCGTTGTCGCCCTCGTCGCGTCCCGCCGGGAGCCCCGGCTTCACGCTCACGGTGAATGGCGCGAACTTCCTGCCCGGCTCAACCGTGCAGTGGAACTCGACGCGGCTCGCCACCACCGGTGCCGGCGTTTCGCTGAGCGCCGAAGTGGCCGCCGCGCTGGTCGCCGCCCGCGCCCCGGTCAACGTCTCGGTCGAGGGTCCGGGCGGAGCCAAATCGAACTCAATGCCCTTTGAGATCGCTTTGCCCTCGCTGCCGTCCGTTACTTACGGCGGGTTGAACGTGGCCGCTTCGGGAGCGCGCGCCGACGCCACGCTTACCCTCGGCTCTGGGTTCCCCTCCGAGCTACAGGTGCAGTTCACGCTTACCTTCGCGCCCGACGGCAACCTGCCGAACGACCGCGCCATCGTCTTTACCAACGGCCAGCGGCAGATCAGCGTCACCATCCCCGCCGGCTCCACGGCGCCTGTCCAGGTGAGCTTCCAAACCGGCTCCACCGCTGGCGTCGTCACGCTTACGCCGCGCTTCTTCGCGGGCTCCGCCGACGTAACCCCCGCCGGCGTGAGCAGCCGCTCCATCACCATCGGGCGGGCCGCGCCCATCCTGGCCGCCGAGATCCGCTGCCTGCGCTCCAGCGGAACCCAGCTCACCATCACCGCGACCGGCATCACGAATACGCGCGAGGCCAGCCGCGCCACCTTCGAGTTCACCGCCGCCAGCGGCGAGACGCTCACCACTTCGTCGTTCCCCATCGACACCGCGGCGATGTTCGCCGGGTGGTTCAACAGCGCCATCGGCCAGCAGGAGGGCGGGACGTTCCTCTACACGCAAACGTTCAACGTCTCGCCGTCCAGCTCCGGCGTCGCCTCGGCGGGACTCAGTCTGACGAACGCGGCCGGAACGTCGGCGGTCCGCACCGCCCAGTGCACACAATGAGCTCCGGCGCCGAACAGGAGGTCCGCCAGGAAGACGGCAAGCCCGTTCTGAAGAATCGCTACGCGGTGGAACGCGAACTCGGCCGCGGCGGCATGAGCGTCGTCTACCTGGCGCATGACCGCACGCTGCTGAACAAGCCCGTCGTCGTCAAGGTGCTTCTGGAAAAGCAGAACCAGAACGAGTGGGTGCGCAAGAAGTTCATGCAGGAGATGGAGGCGCTGGCGCGCATCGACCATCCCGGCATCATCAGCATCCTCGACTACGGCGACCTTCCCAACGGCACTCAGTACCTCGTCATGCAGTACGTCGAGGGACGCACCCTGCGCGACGCCATTCCCGAGGGCGGCATGGAGATGAGCCGCGCCTCGAACTTCATTCGCCAGATCGGCCAGGCCCTTTCAGCCGCCCACGGCAAAGGCGTCTGGCATCGCGACCTGAAGCCGGAAAACATCATGATCAGCACACTGGCCGGAGGCGAGGAGCATGTGAAGCTGATCGACTTCGGCATTGCCGGCATCAAGGACTCCGTCTTTGCCGCCAGCAAGACCAACGTGGCTGGAAGCCTCACCTACATGGCTCCGGAACAGTTCGCCGGCCAGCCCTCGGCCTCCAGCGACCTGTACGCCTTCGCCATCGTCGCCTACGAGATGCTCACCGGACGCATCCCCTTCCCCGAGGATTCGCTGACGCATCTGGCCAGCCCCGACATGGCCCAGGTGACGCCGCTGCGCACCTACCGCCCCGAGCTTCCCGAATCCGTCGACACGGTGATGCGCCGCGCCCTCTCGTTTCAGCCCGAGGCGCGGCACCGCTCCGTCAACGAGTTCGCCGCCGAACTCACCGCCGCGCTCTACCCTCGGCCCGCCGCCCCCCCGCCCGCGCCCGCGCCTCTCCCCGCGCCACAGCCTTCCAGACGGCTGTTCGTGGGGCTACTCCTGGCGGCTCTGTTGGTGGGGAGCGCCGCCTTCTACGCTTACTCGCGACTGAAGCCTCCGCCGCCTCCGCCCGCCGCCCCCAGAATCGCGCTGAACTACTCGATGATCCTGCAGCGTGTCCGCGACGGCGCCGACTTCGGCGCTCCCATCCGCGCCATTGGCGAGATGCTCGTCGAACACGGCCACAAGCTGGCCTTTGAATTTCAGCCCGCCCACGATGGCTACCTCTATGTGCTGAACCTCGCCGACGACAAGCAGAGCGGCCGCCCGACCTGGGTGGTCCTGCACCCCATGGCCACCGGATCGCCGCGGCTGGCGGGCTCCTCCGTCGCGCGCGTTCCCACCGAAAACTGGTTCCGCTTCGACGAAGCCGCCGGCGTGGAACTCATTACCGTCGTCTGGTCGGACCACCCGTTGCCGGAACTCGATGCACTCATCCAGAAAGCCACCATCCGGGGCCGGACCGCGGTGTTCGAGGCCGAGGATTTAGTGAAGCAGTTGACCTTTTTCCTGGGAAAATATCGCGATCAGGTTCAGGTGAGCAAGAACGAGGCAATCAAGCAGACCGAACTCCGCTCGGCGGGCGGCGTGCTCGTGTACCGGATTCGCCTGGAGCATCAATGAAACCCGCATCTCTGGCCGCGCTCGCCGTTGTCCTTTGCGCCGCCGCGCCCCTGGCGGCACAACCGAAGCCATCCGGAACGCGCCAGCGCGACCTTTACACCGAGGAGGCCCGCCCGCCCGCGCCCCGCCCCTCCATTCCGCGCAGCTACGCCCTGGTCGTCGGCATCAGCAACTACCGGAGCCTGAAACCGGAGCAGCAGCTCCGCTTCGCCGAACGCGACGCCGAGGCGATGTTTTCCATACTGATCTCCACCGAAGGCGGCAATTTCCCGGCGGAAAATGTCCGCCTGCTCACGGGATCCAAGGCCACGCTCGCCAACCTGCGCCGCGAACTGGAGGAATGGCTGCCGTCGGTCACCAGGGACGGCGACCGCGTGCTCATCTACTTCGCCGGCCACGGCTTTGTCGCCGGCGGCAAGGGCCACCTGGCGCCTTATGACATCCAACTCACCGACATCGCCGGCACCGGCTATCCCATGACGCGCCTCGGCGAGGTGTTCGGCTCCAGGATCAAGGGGAAGTGGAAGGTGTTGCTCGCCGATGCCTGCCACAGCGGCGCCATCTCGCCGGAGGCCACGGAAACCATCAACCGCGGGCTGGTCGATCTGGGCCGCTCCGTCTTTGTCATGAGCGCCAGCCGCGACCGCGAACAGTCTTTTGAAAGCCCCGACTTCGGCGGCGGCCATGGCGTGTTCACCTACTATGTCACGCGCGGGCTCTCCGGCGCGGCCGACCAGAACCGCGACGGCATCGTCACCGCCGACGAGATCGCCGATTACGTCCGCACCGGCGTCCGGGCCGATACCAAGGCCCGGCAGAACCCCGTGGCCGACCGCGGCAGCTTCGACCCCAATATGCTGCTCGCCTATGTGCCCGCCAACGCCGTCATCGATCCGCCGCGCGAGGCGGCCACCGGCATGTTGATCATCGAATCGAACATGGACGGCGTCGAGGTGTTCCTGGACGGCAAACCGGTGGGCGTGCTGAACAAAGGGACGCCGCTCCGCCTGCCCGGCCTCGCTCCCGGCGCCCACACGGTGCAGGGCGTGAAGATGGGCTACGAGCCCGACGGCCCTCGTGAAGAGACAGTGTATCCAGGGCAGGAATCCACCGTCAGCATCCGCATCCGTTTCCAGCGGAAGCGGCCCAAGGCGGCGCTCGATTATTTCGATCAAGGCATGAAGCCCTACCGCGACGGTGGGGCTTCAAACTATGCGAAGGCCGCCCGCTCCTTTCAATTGGCTCTGCAGGCCGATCCCGCCTTTAGCCAGGCCGCTCTCTACCTGGCCCGCGCCGAACACGCCCAGCAGGAGTACGATCTGGCCCGCAAACACTTCGACCAGGCCATCGCCATCGACCCGGATTACGTGGAAGCGCGCGGCTCCTATGGCGGCATGCTGCTCGACATTGGCGCGGCCGACGAGGCCATCCGGCAACTCACCGCCGTCGTGCGCCGCGATCCCGGCAACAGCCTCGCTCACACGCAACTCGCCGCGGCCTATCGCATGAAGGACGCCTACCCGCCCTCCATCGAGGAGGCCGGTAAAGCCATTCAACTCGCCCCGCGGACGGCCGAACCCCACTTCTGGCTCGCCGACAGCCTTCGCCTGAGCGGCCAGTACGGCAGGAGCATCCCCTCCTACCTCGCCTACCTGCAACTCAGCGACTTCGACAGCAAACTCGCCGGCCAGCTCAACTTCTGGGTGCGCGGCTTCCTCATCGGCGGCGGGCGCAAGACGCGCGCCTCGCAGCGCGACATCTGGAAGGACCTCCGCAGCCTGGCCTACTTCGGCCTCTGCGACGCCGAACGCAAGCAAGCCCATTACGGCCGCGCCATCCCCTTTTGCCAGCGCGCGCTCTCCTACGATCCCAACGATCCCTACATCCACTATGCCCTGGGACTCACCTACGCCCGCATCGCCGAGCAGACAGGCAAACTCGAAAACGTCGCCGCGGCCAGCGTCCACTTCCGCCGCATGCTCGCCCTCAACCCCGATCTCGAACAGGCGTCCGGCGTGAAAAAAATGCTCGACAACTTCGACACCCTGCTGCGCGCCAACTAACGCGGCGTAGCCTGGTTCAAATCCTGAAGCCACTGCGCCGGATCGGGCTCGTCTTGCGCCCCGGTCTTATGTCCCAGCGTGATCGCCCACCGGTGCTGCCATACCAGGCCCTGCTCTCCGAAATAGGAGTCGGCGGTCCGGTAGGCCGGGTCCTCCAACGCCTTCGCCAGCGGCACGAAAGAGTAGCCCCGCTTGCGAAAGCGGTCCAGCATCTCCGGCAGGATGTGGGAGTTCAGAGTGTTGGCGTGCATCAGAAACACGTGCGCGATGTCGCGTCCGAACAGCTTGCGCGCGAGCCCTTCATGGTAATCGAGCATCGTGTCCAGATGATCGAGCGAGGCCGCGCGAACCTTTTCCGCGTTCACCTTGTCCCCTTGCGCCAGCAGACGCTCGTGCAGCGAGGCGAACCACCAATCGGAATGCTCCAGCGTCACCGGCGCGACGCGGTATCCGCGCGAGGCGAGAAACCGCTCGTAGGCCGCGCGTTTCTCCGCCGAGCCGCCCGTGTGCAGAAACGGATGGCGCAGCCACAACGCCGGCTTGCCGGCCCGTTGCATCATCGGACGCCACACCACCTCGCCATGCACCGTGTCGTCGATGAACCAGTCCGCCGTTTGCTTGTTGAAGTCGGCGTGCGTGAACGTGTGGTTGCCCAGTTCCATCCCGGCGTCGATCCACTGCCGCAGCAGAGCCGCGCGCGCATCGCGTTCGCCCTCCACCTGCACCTTGCTCTCGTTCACGAAGGCAGCCGCCGGCACGCGCTCCCGGCGCAACGCCTCCACCAGCCGCGACGTCCCTTCCCGCGCCACGGCCAGCGAACGGTCACGGCTCACGAACGGCAGGTCGTCAATCGTGATCGCCACCGTGCGCTGCGCCGCCAGCGGCAGAGCCGCCGCGATGAGAGCCGCCAGCAACACCTTTGCCATGGGAACGCCTCCAAACCGGGAATCAGATAGCAGTGTAGCCTTTTGCTGGCGCCCGCCGCCTCCGTATGCGATCCTATTCCCCGCCGCCGCCCGCGTTGCGCCCCCGCGGTTCGCACGTCACGCGTATGGCAATGAGGGAATGCAGAAACTCCGTATCCAGCCTCTCGACCTGCTGCGCGGCATCGTCATGGTCATCATGGCGCTCGACCACACGCGGGACTTCTTCCATACCGGCGCGCAGTCCTTCTCCCCCGAAGACCTCGCGCGCACCACGCCGGTTCTGTTTTTCACCCGCTGGATCACCCATTTTTGCGCTCCGGTCTTCGTCTTTCTCGCCGGCGCCGGAGCCTGCCTTTCCTCGCGGCGCGGTCGCAGCCTCGCCAGCCTTTCCCGCTTCCTGTGGACGCGCGGCCTGTGGCTCCTCTTCATCGAGTTCCTCGTGCTCTCCCTGGCTCTCAATTTCACCTGGCCGCCGCGATTGATCCCTCTCCAGGTCATCTGGGCGCTGGGCTGGTCGATGATCGCGCTTTCCGTCCTGCTGTACGTTCCCTGGCGGCCTCTGCTGGCGGGCAGCCTCGCCGTCATCGCCCTGCACAACACGCTGGATGGCATTCCTCCCGAAGCCTTCGGTTCCTTTGCCTGGCTCTGGCACATTCTGCATGTGCCGTTCGCCGCCTTCCCGCTTCCCGGAGGCATCACCGCCATGGCCCTCTACCCGCTTATCCCATGGGTTGCCGTCATGTCCGCGGGCTACTGCTTCGGACGCGTCTACGATCTGGAACCGGACCGGCGCAGGCGCATGCTCTGGATTCTCGGCGCCTCGCTCACGCTCGCCTTCGTGGCACTCCGGCTCGCGAATGTGTACGGCGACCCCAGCCCCTGGTCCGCGCAAGCCACCCCTTCCTTCACGCTGCTCTCCTTCCTGCGCGCCACGAAATATCCGCCTTCGCTGCTTTATCTCCTGATGACCCTCGGCCCGTCCATCCTCACCCTGGCCGCACTCGACCGTACCGAGGTCAGCGATGCCAACCCCTTCCTCGCCTTCGGCCGCGTGCCCCTCTTTTACTACCTGCTCCACTTCTACCTGCTGCATGCGCTGATGGCCGTCTTCGCCTGGTTCCAATACGGCCGCATGGATTTTGTCTTCCAAATACCCAAGGCGGTGAATCCAGCCGCCGTTGGCTACCCGCCCGGCTACGGCTATTCGCTGGGAGCCACCTATCTCATCTGGCTCGGCGCCGTCGCACTGCTCTACCTGCCCTGCCGCTGGTTCGTCGAGGTGAAGCGCCGCCACCGCTCCGCCTGGCTCAGCTACCTCTGAGGCGCTCCCGTCCTCAGTTGCTTCTCCTCCCCATAGAGTGTCAGCAAGGGGTGCCGCACCACAGCGCGATATTCATAGGTGCGTCCCGGCGCGAGTTCCGGCGTCTCCACTGAATACGCTCCGGCCGCCGTGCGACGCACCATCGGCGTGACGCTCCACGGCCCCATCCGCTCGGTCAGATCCATGCCCGTCGTATCGCGGAACTCGAACCCGGCCTCCACCGCCTCCGCATCGCCCAATGCCGCCACCGTGCCGGCAAGCAGAGCCGTCCGCTTCGCCGCGTTCCAGCGCGCCTGGCCCGATTCCACGCGCGGCGGCGCCAGCGACGGTTTCACGTTGGTCAGCTTGATGACCACCGGGTTCGGCCACTTGCGATCGTTGTAGATCCGCTGCGCATGCATCGCACGAACGCGCAGCCCGCCCGCGTCCTGATGCCACGTTGTCTTTGGCGTCACCGCCGGCTGGTATTCGAGCACCTCATCGTTCTGTCCCAACACCGTCGCCTTCGTCGCCGCCGACGCCTTCACGGATCGCAGCGTAATCTCCTTCCACTCGCCGTATTTCCAGCGCTCCCCGGGCTTCACGATCACATACAGCGTGTCCTCGCCCTTCTTCTTCGTGAACCAGTAGTCCCCTTCGTTCGTGATCACCCATGGCCGTACGCCGTGAATCGCCTCGCCATTCAGAAACATCCATAGCGCGATCTCGCGCAGCCGCTCCTCCTGCTCAATCGGCAACTCGCCGTCCGGCTTCGGCCCCACGTTCAGCAGCAGGTTGCCCCCCTTGGCCCGTGTTTCGATCAGAAGCGAAATCAACTGCCCGCCCGTCTTGTACAGATCGTTCGTGGGCTTGTACTGCCATTGCGTCCCCATCGTGATGCACGCCTCCCAAGCCGCATCCAACGGCACTCCCGGAATGTACTGTTCCGGAGTTTCGATCGCCCCCCGCGTTACCACGGTGTCCGGTTGCAGTTGCCAGGCCAACTCGCGCAGACCCTCGGGCGGCCCGTCGAAAAACATCACATCCACGGGGCCGTAGTTCGTCATCAACTCGCGCACCTGCGCCAGGTCGTGCTGCATCAGGCCCGGGTTGTTCGCCGGGAACACCGAGGGCACGTTCCGGTTCAGTTGCTTTCCGTTCTTGTATAGCCACCAGAAGTCGTCGGGAGAAAAGTATAGGCCCGGCGCGATGCCTTGCGCGCGAAAGGCGTCCAGCACCTCGCGCGTGATGTCGCGGCCGAACGGCGTCTTCATCACGCTGAAGCCGGTCGTGCTGGAATCGAACATCGTGAATCCGGCATGGTGCTTCGCCGTGAACACCACGTAACGGATGCCCGCCAGCCTGGCCAGCACGGCCCAGTCGGCGGGGTGGAACTTGCGCGGGTTGAAGGTGCGCGGCAGGTCCTCGACGAACCGCTTCAAATAGTCCGGCGAGGCGCCCACCATCGAGTGGCTGATCACCGAACCCAACTGCGAGTCCAGGCTCCAGTGAATGAACAGGCCGAAGCCCTGGTCGCGGAACCATTCCAGGCGGTCCGGCTTATTCCCCGGAGTCTGCGCGAATAGCGTCGCGGCGAGTAGAAAAGGGATCAGGCAGCGCATGGGTCATGAGTATGATATCCCTTCCTTCCCGGCGTCCTCATGCGTTGCCTTCGATGCGCCGTGACGCTTCGGCGGCGATCTCGAACGAACGCAGACGCGCCTCGTGATCGAAGATGTCGGAGGTGAAAATCACCTCGTCAACACCGGTTTCACTCACGAACTCCTGCAATCTGGCCCGTACGGTCTCCACGCCGCCCACGACCGAGGCGGCCATCTTCGACTCCACCACATACCGTTCACCCGCGCTCCACAGCCCGTCCATCGAGTCCACCGGCGGAGGCGTGTACACGCCCGCGCCGCGCATCAGGCTCAAGAAACGTTGCAACGGCGACGTAGCCAGCCGCGCGGCCTCCGCATCGGTACTGGCGGCCACCACGGGCACGCCCGCCATCACATAGGGCTTGTCCAACGAACGCGAGGACCGGAACTGGGCGCGGTACAGCTTCAGGGCATCGTGCAGCAGGGCCGGTGCGAAGTGGCTGGCAAAGCCGAACGGCAGTCCCAGCCGGGCGGCCAGTTGCGCGCTGAAGGTGCTGGAACCCAACAGCCACACCGGAACGCGCGTCCCTTCGCCGGGGATGGCCCGCAACCGTTGCCCCTCGCCCGCCGGTTCGAGAAAGGCGAGCAATTCGTCCACCATGCGGGGGAAGTCTTCGTCCCGGTCCGCGTCGCGCCGCAACGCACGCACCGTCGCCATGTCCGTGCCTGGCGCGCGCCCCACGCCCAAGTCGATGCGTCCGGGGTACAGCGTTTCCAGCGTGCCAAACTGTTCGGCGACCATCAGCGGCGCGTGGTTCGGCAGCATGATCCCTCCGGAACCCACGCGAATGGTGGAAGTTCCGCCCGCCACATGGCCAATCAGCACCGCCGTCGCGGCGCTGGCGATGCCGGGCATATTGTGGTGCTCCGCCAGCCAGAATCGCGTGTAGCCCCAGCGCTCCGCGTGGCGCGCGATGTCCAGGGTGTGCCGGAAGGCATCGACCGCCGTGCCGCCCAGTTTTACCGAGGCCAGATCCAGAATCGAATAGCGCAGGCTCATCCATTGATTGGATGCGGTGCGGATCGCTCCGGCTTCAAAGGCCGCTTTCGCGCCAACTCTATTTCGAGGGCTTCCAGCCGTAGGCGGCCATCACCACGTCGAACAAGTGGGTGTTGGGAAAAAAGCCGGCCACCCGTTGCGCTCCCGGGCCCATCGCCGCCGCCAGCACCTCTTCGCCCGTGTGGGAACGCCCAATGCGCAGCGCCGGAATCGACACCGTTTCGTCCGCCTTGTGGGTCTTCCGCCACTCGTCCCAGCCCTTCAGGATGGGCTCTCCGCGCTTCCCGCCCACGTTGCGCAATTCAAACGAATGGTCCGCCGTGAACAGCAACAGCGTGTCGCGCAGGTCCACCTTCGATGCAATCTCGCGAATCAACTTATCGAACTTCACCACGTTGCCCAACCCCCGCTCCGGGTTGTTCGTGTGCGCGTCCCATTCGATCATCAGGAAATAGCCCTTGCGGTTCTTCGACAAACGGTCCAGCGCCGCGTGGGCCATGGCCGGCACATCCTCTGAGTCCTCCGGCAATGCCAGCGGCCGCATGTCGGACGCCGGGATCTCCGCCACCGACGAATAGATGGTCCGCTTGTTCGCCTTCGCCTCGGCGTCAAGATTCACGCCCAGTTTCTTCGTGTCGCCGTAGATTTTATTCCGCCCGCCGCCAAGCACCACATCGACACCGTCGCCAAAACGCGGCTTGAAAATCTGCTGGTAGAGTTCGGCCTGCATGCCGCGGTCGTTGGCGTGGCCGTAACAGGCCGCAGGCGTCGCATCGGCGATGGAGACGTTGGAAACCACGCCGGTTGACAGTCCGTGCTCCTCGGCATATTCGAGCAGCGTCTTCAACACCACGCCGTCGCTCTTGCCTTTCACGGTCGAGGCGTCCATCGAGATGACACCGTTGTGCGTCTTGTGTCCCGTGACAATCGCCGTCATGCCCGCCGCCGAATCGGTGACCAGGCTGCCGGCGGGGGACGTATCCGACAGCCCCATGTGCGGCCAGCTTTGCACGAAGAGTTTCTGGGGTTCGCCATAGCCGAGCCACGAAGCCGCGTTCAGCGTGGGGATGCCGCCCGCGTCGGCCAGGAAAATGATCACGTTCTTGGCGTGCTTGTGCGGCTTGGGCGCCGCGTACAGGGCGCAGGCCAGAAGCAGCGCCA
The DNA here is from genome assembly GCA_020852175.1 of Bryobacterales bacterium. Taxonomy (GTDB): domain Bacteria; phylum Acidobacteriota; class Terriglobia; order Bryobacterales; family Bryobacteraceae; genus JAFLBB01. The sequence continues at coordinate 25,609 of JADZBH010000012.1, forward strand.
AGGAGGTTCGACGGAGGATCATGTCCTCAAGTGTAGCCGTTGGTGCGCCAGCGCATAATACCCCGTGCGTTCAGGCCGCGCCGCCGTTCATCGCAGCACAGGCAGCGTCTGGTAACGGGGCGGAACGAACAGGCTCCCCTCCGTGGTTCCTTGTGGAGCGGCCCGCCGCAGCCTGTGCCGCAACTGCTCCGGCGTGATGGCTCCGGCCAGCGCCTGCGTGAAGGCTTCCGTCACGGCCCGCACCTGCGCGCCCGATTCATGCGCGAACTCCAGCCGGTAATGCGCGATGCCTGCCCCCAGCCACCTCTCCAAATGCGCGCCCGCCTCCTGCGCCTCGGCGCCAAACACAGTATTCCGGCAGCCCACGTCGGCCAGCACGGGATGCGCGCGCAGGTTCACGTCGCGCACCTCCACGCGGTGGCGCTCGCACGGCCGCCCGCAATCCTCGTAACTCTTTCCGTCGGACAGGAACCGCGCGAACACGCAGTGTTCCGTATGGAAGACGGGCAGATGTTGATAAGCAATCGCCTCCAGCCGCTCCGCCCCGCATTCACGCGCCAGCGCCTCCACCTGCTCCGCGTTCAAATCGTGCGTGGGCGCGATGCGCTCCAGTTTCATCGCCAGAAGCGCCCGCGCCGACACCGCGTTGGCCGCATTCAGCGAGAAATCGCCGGTCATCGCCGGCGGGTTCTCCAATTGGGCCAGGTGATGCAACAGCCCGGCGGGCCGTACCAGCAGCGGAGCGTCCAGCCGCAGCAGGAAATCGACTATGCGCTCCTCGCCCGGCTTCAGTATGCGCGGCGTGGCCACGCGTACTGGAATTTCCGCCTCGCGGACACGCTCCACCGACGGCTTCAATCCATACAAATCGAGATAATCCAGCGTGATCGACGCCGGCTGCAGCCGCAGCGCCGCCTCCAACTGCTCCGGCGTGCGCACCAGCAGATGGAGCACGGGAGGTTGCGCGGCACGTCTCTCCGGCGGCACGGGCCACAGCCCCGCGGCGGCCGCGGCAGGATCGCGCACCTCGCGCGCCACCAACCGCTCCTGCAGCGCGCCGAGCCCCGCCACGGCCTCGCGGCGCAGCTCATTCAACATGGACGCGGGCGCGAACACGGCCTCTTCACAGGCCAGCGAAAGAGAGGCCAGTTCGTACGCCGTCCCACCCAAACGTTCAAACTGCCCGCGCAATTGCTCCTCGTCGAGCCCGCGGTTCCGGGCCGCCATCAGCGGCTGGGACGAGCACGCCTCCACGCGGATCTCCGGCCGGTCCATCAACCGCCACACCGTGCGTAGCGGCTCGCCCGCGCGCGCCACGGCCTCCACCGCCACGGCCTGCCGCCGCAGGGGCACCGTCGCTTCCGTATAGACTTTCAGCACCTTGTCCAGCGCCGGATCATGCGTGCGCCACAGCAGGTCTCCCACGCGAATCCGGCCATAGCGCAGCGCGCCCCGTCCAAATTGCAGCGCCAGCCTGCCGCCCGGCGCCGGCGAGACGGCGTAGATGCGCCCGCCTTCCTCCTCCTCGCCCGGGTCGCGCCACGCCGCCGCATCGAACACCACCCCATCGCCCGGCTTCAAGGGAGCGATGGAATGCGGCGCTTCCGGCTCAACCCAAACATCCGGCGGCTCCACCGACACCACGCGCCCCATGAGCAGGCCCCGGTGCCGCGGCGCCCGGCCGCGCACCACCGCCTGGTGATCCGTGCCCGTGAGGAAGTATGGTCCTAGCCCGCGCGAATAGACCTGTTCGAGCTGCAACTCCTCCCCGGCGCTCACCGTCAGCGCCCGCCCCTCACACGCATCGTCCACGGCCTGCCGGTAAGCGCGCGTCGCGGCCGCGACATAATCGGCGTCCTTGTACCGCCCTTCGATTTTCAACGCCGACACGCCGATGCCGGCCAACTCCGGCACCTGGCGCAGAGCGTACAGGTCGCCAGGCGAGAGCAGATACCGCGCCTCGCCCAGCGGCTTCCGCTCGCCGTCCACCAGCAATTCGTACGGCAACCGGCACGCCTGCGCGCACTGCCCTCGATTGGCGCTCCTGCCGCCCCACGCCTCCGAGGAAAAGCACTGGCCTGAATACGCCACGCATAACGCCCCGTGCACGAACACTTCCAGTTCCACGGGCGCTTCCCGCGCGATGGCCCGGATTTCCTCGATCGACAACTCGCGCGCCAGCGTCACGCGCCGCGCGCCCATCTCCGCCGCCCACCGGGCCCCGCGCGTATCCGTGATGCTCATCTGCGTCGAGGCGTGCAGTTCCAGGTCCGGCGCCACGGCGCGAGCCAGCGCCATCACGCCTACGTCCTGCACGATGACGGCATCGGCGCCCGCCTCCGCGATCGCCGCCAGCGTGCGCGCCGCCGCCAGCCATTCATGGTCGAACACCAGCGTGTTGAACGTGACAAAGCCGCGCACGCCGCGCCCATGCAGCGTGCGGAACACTTCAGGCAGTTCGGAAAGGCCGAAGCCCGCCTTGGCCCGGGCCGTGAAATGGTGCAGGCCAAAATACACCGAATCGGCCCCGGCCTCGATGGCCGCGCGCAGTTGGGGCCAGTGGCCCGCGGGGGCCATTACTTCAGGCTTGCGGCGGAGGGTCATGGGGTGAGGCGAAGGGGACTCCTCCATTCTAGGCGACCCCGGACGCGCTTCAGCCGCGAACGCCGCGGGCCAGCACCGCCGACCGCACCTGGCTTGCCATCGCCTCCAGCGCGCTCTCCTCCCACAGGCCCGGGTCGAATTCGAACCGGCCCGTCCACACCACCAGCCCGCTGCGCGCCTCCACCAGTTGCAGCACCACGGCCAGCCGCTCCACCGCACCCCCGCCGTGCCGCATCGAGCCTTCCAACAGCACATCGGCGCCCAGTTCCCGCCCAATCGCCGGCGCATCCTGCACGGCTTGCGCCGTACTCAGCTTCACCGCCGCGCGCGAACTCGTCTTCGACACAACCCGCATGCCGCCGCTCCTGCTCAGACGCGCCCGGAGTTCGGCCGTCAATGTCTCGGGCAGCAGGCCCAACCTGCCCGCCGACAGGTCCTCCAGCGGAAGCACGGCCACAACCACGTCGTGCGCCAGAACGCGCGACTGCCACCACGCCGCGGCAGCCGTCAACGCCAACACGGCCAAGGCGGCCCACAGCCACCGCCGGGTTCTTGGAGGCGCAGGCGCCGCCGCTTCCTTCGCCTGCTCCGGCGGGTGCGTTTCGCCGGTTTCCTCTTCCGGGCCTACGGCCGGAACCCCCGCCAGCAAGACGCGGTACCGGAAGCGCGGCATGTAGCAGCCGCGCGGAAATTCGAGCACCACGCCCTGCTCCGGTGCGTCCTCTCGATAGTATTCCTCGATCCGGCTTCGCAATTTCGCCGCTTCGACGCGCACCACCGGATCCACGCGCGGATCATACCCCGCCGGACGTCCGAACACCTCGATCCCCAGCAAGCTTTCCTTCAACTGGGGGCCTTTGCCGTTCAACGTCTCCTCGACGACATAGCGCAGGAGGCGCGAATGGCGTCCGGCACGGATGAAGCGGCGGCTGGAGAGCAGCCGCTCCAGCGCCTGCAATACCTCTTCCCGGCTTGGGCTCGCGGACATTTCGGGAACTGTCATCATGCCGCCAGGCGCCCCGCCCGCCCTTGCCTTCTCACTCCCGGTTGGCCCATGTCAGCTACAGACGAAAAGCGGGAAAAAAAGTTCGCACCGGATGGCCCGCATGGGGTAAAACCGCAAGTGTCTACGGGGCGTGCGGTAAAAAGCGAGGCGCTCTCCGCGCCTCGGTGACATGTTCAAACGCGCCCGCCAGGCGCAACAGTTCGCGCTCGCTCCAGGCGCGTCCGAAGAAACTGAAGCCGGCAGGAAGCCCGCCGATCATCCCCGCCGGTATGGTCACATGAGGATACCCGGCCACGGCCGCCCAGGTGGATGAACTTGCTCCGCGAGGGTCGCCGTTGATCCGGTCCGTAAGCCACGCCGGACCTTCCGTGATGCCCACCAGGGCATCCAGCGAATGACGCGTCATCACGGCGTCGATTCCTTCCTCGCGGCTGGTACGCAAACAGGTCTGCCGGGCCTGCACATAGGCCGTGTCGCTGAGCGGCCCCTTCCGGGCCGCCTGTTCCAGGATCTCCTGGCCGAACCACGGCATCTCCTGGCTGGCATGGCTCCGGTTGAATTCGATCAACTGCGCCAGCGTCCGCGGAAACTGTTCCGGCAGCCCGGAAAGAAACGCCTCCATGCCCGCCTTGCACTCGTAGAGTAGCACCTGAAACTCCGCCGCGCCCAACCTGTCCCTGTTCTCCAGTTCCACCTCCACCACCGAGGCGCCGCGCTCTCGCAGCAGGCGGAGGATCTCTTCCAGCAGGCGGCCGGCGTCCGCGTGGTCCGGCGTCAACGACCGCACCACGCCCAGCCTGGCGCCGCGCAGAGCCGTCGCTTCCAGCGTCTCCGTATAGTGGCCCGTCAACTGCCCTCGTGCGCGGCCCGTCGCTTCGTCGGCCGCGTCTTCGCCCGCCAGCGCGTCCAGCATCAGCGCCGCGTCCATCACGCAACGCGCCATCGGTCCGGCGGTGTCCTGCGACCGGGAAAGAGGGATGATGCCCGTCCGGCTCACCAGACCCACCGTCGGCTTCACTCCCACGATGCCGTTCACCGATGCGGGGCTGACAATCGAGCCGTCGGTCTCGGTGCCGATCGCCGCGCCGCACAGGCTTGCCGCCACGGCCACGCCCGACCCCGAACTGGAACCCGACGGGTTGCGATCCAACGCATATGGGTTGCGGGTCTGCCCGCCCCGTCCGCTCCAGCCGCTGATGGAACGCGTGGAACGGAAGTTGGCCCACTCGCTCAGGTTCGTCTTGCCCAGCACCACCGCGCCCGCGCGCCGCAATAAAGCCACCAGGTGCGCATCGGCCGGGGCGCGCCAACCGGCGAGTGCCAGCGAACCCGCCGTGGTCATCATCCGGCCCGCCACCGCGATGTTGTCCTTCACCAGGATGGGAACGCCATGCAGGCGGCCCCGGATACGTCCCTGCTTCCGCTCCTTGTCCAGCCGCCATGCTTCGTCCCGCGCATCGGGGTTCAGTTCGATGATCGACCGCAGAGCAGGCCCCGCGCCGTCGATCCGCGAGGCCCGCTCCAGGTACATCTCCGCCAACTCCGCCGCGGTCCAGCGCCCGCGGTGCAGCCCCTCGGCCAGTTCGGTGAGAGAAACCTCCTCCAAGGAAAACCGCCGCTCCCTCCCGCGCTCCTGTCCCGGCCGGCTGCATGCCGCCGTGGCCGCGGCCGGTACGGTTAGAAACTCGCGTCGCTTGATCCCCATCGTGCGCGTGAAGGATTCAGTGTAGCCGAACCCGCCGTCCCCGGCGCCTCGCCGGGCAAGGACAAGCCGGACCATGAGTGCGTTTTCATTCGGGAAGCAGCAAACGGCAACAACATTTTCGGTAGGATATGATTTGGCTGGCCGGGGCCCGGCCAAGCCGGAAGCCCGGGTGCTCCGAGTGTGGCGGACCGGCGTCATGAAAATCGCATTCCTGAATCAGTTCCACAACTCGGCTGAAACCCAGGCCTACCACTCCCTGCGCATCGCCGGTGAACGCCTGGGACACAAAGTGATCCACTGCGCCAACAGCGCCGAGGTGGACGCCTGCTCGCCCGACTTCGTTCTTGCCCCCGCCTCCACGCGGCCCAAGTTGAACGACTTCCCCCATTACGGCGTCCTGCACGACCCGCGCGAAACCTACCTCTCCGAACGCCAGTTCTTCAACAACCTGCGCACGCACGACGGCTGGCTCGCCCTGTCCGGCACCATGCGCCGTTTCGCCCGCGACGTGGCCTTTTCACTTGGCCGCGACCAGGAGATCGGCGTCTACTACAACTCCTGCCAGCGCCTGGACGTTGCCTCGCCTCTGGAATCCATCCTGCGCGAACGCCGCCTGCGCATCGCCTACTTCGGCACCAATTGGGACCGCCGCCGCGCCCGCCTCTTCCGCATGTTGAGCCACGAACCCGGCTTCGCCATCTGCGGACCGCGCGATGCCTGGAAGGACATCGAGCCCGCCGCCTATTGCGGCGCGCCTCCCTTCGACGGCCAGTCGGTACAGGCTTTCTACGCGGAATGCGGCGCCGGGCTGTGCCTGCTTTCGGACAAGCACTTCCGCGACGACGTCATTTCCAACCGTGTCTTCGAGGTGTCCTCGGCGGGTGCTCTGTGCATTGCTTCGGCCATTCCCTGGTTACGCGAACACTTTGGCGACAGCCTGTATTACATCGACCAGCGGCTCGCCGACCCGCAACTCCTGAAGCAAATCCTCGACGCCCGCGAGCGTATCCACGCCGACCCCGCCGCCGCGCTGCAACGCGCCGCCGAGGCGCGACGCATCTTCGAGGAAAAGTTTTCCGCCGAAGCGCTTCTGGCCAACGCGGCCCTCCATCACGCCCGCCATGCGAGCCGCCGCCGGACCCGCCTCGATGAAGCGCGCCAGCGCTACAACCCGCTCATCTCGGTCATCATCCGCTGCGGCCTTCAGCCGGTGGACATGCTGTGCCGCGCCGTCGAATCGCTGTCCCGGCAAACCTACGGCCGGTTCGACCTCATCCTGGTCCGCCACCACGACATCGATCTCTCCCCCATCACGGCGGCGGAGTGGCCCAACATCGAACGCATGCGGATCGTCGAGTCCCCCGGCGGCAACTGCAGCCGCAGCCTGTGGTCCGGCCTGCAAGCGATCGAGGGCGAGTATTTCGCCCTGCTCGACGACGACGACTGGCTCTTCTCCAACCATTTCGAAGAGCTCTTCCGTCCCTTTCCCGGCGCGCCGCAGTCCGGATTTTTCGCCTTCTCCGGGTCGATCACGGTGGAAGCGGAGGCGCGCGTGGCCATGGGCAGCGGCTTCGACAACCGCCATCTGGTCCGCTATGGATTCCCGGTAAGCGACCGGCTGGAACAAATCGCCGGCTCCATCGCCACCAATGGCTTCGCCGCATCGCGCGGCCTGCTCGACGAAGCGCTGCTGATCGACCCGGAAATGGACACGGCCGAGGACAGCTACCTGATCCTCGCTCTCGTCTCGAAAACCACGCCCCGCTTTTCCCACGCCGCCACGAGCGTGAACGAGGTGGGCCATCCCGGCCGCATCTCCGCCACGATCCATCCGCGCCGTTTCGAGGATCTCTTCACCCTGCACACGCGCATGAGCGGACGCCTGCACCCCGCGCCGGGGCCTCGCGACGCCTGGAACGCGCTACGCGAGGAGTGGGAACACCGCCCGGCCGCCATGACCGCCACGGGACAGGCCGCGGAAGGCAAAGTGGTGCTCGGCGACAACACCTTTTATCTCTCCTCGTTGGAGGAAGCCGAACTCCGCGCCGTGGCCGAAGGCATCCACATAGACGGCAGCCGGCTGAATATCGGCTGTGGCACCTTGAGCCGTTTCCGCAAGACCCTCACGCTGCGCACGCCGAGCGTGCCCTGGCAGTACGCCGCCGAACTGCGTTTCAAACGCCCGAAGACGTTCACCGGCGATCTGCTGCTCCGCATCGAGATCATCGTACGCGCGGGACGCGCGGGGCTCGGGCTGCTCGCCGCCTCGGGGCCCGATTATCTGTTCCGCACGCCGCTACGGCCCCGGCCGGAGGTCCAGGTGATCAACATTCCCATCGAGGATCTCGACAAGGCCGGACCGCTCGTCGTGCAAACCTGGGACGAACCCGCCGCCGCGGAACTGGAGATCAAGCGCATCCGCCTGCTTACGCGGCGCGATGTCTAGGCGCGCCTAGCGCCCTCCGGCCGGGGCAAGTTCGCTCAAGTCCACCACCAGTTCCCGCCCGCCATGGCGTATGGTCATCTTCCGCGCCTCGCCGTTCACATACGGTCCTTCGAAGAGCCTGGCGTTCTCCCGCGTCTCCGCGCGGCCATCCACCCGCAACGGTTCATTCCACCGGACCTCCAGCGCGCGCCCGCGCAGCGTTCGCAACTTCACCGCCGGCGCCGGGTCGAGCGTCACCTCCAGAGGCAGCGCCTCCACGGCCTTTCGGAATGCATCCAGCGACGGATACTCATCCTTCTCGGCGGCCATCAGAATGGCGCCATTGCGCAGGTGCGGACTGTACAACCGCCGCCCGCCCGCCGCCGAAGCGGGCATCCAGGCGTGAGGCTCGAAGGATCGCCATTCGTAAGGGGCCAGCGGCCGGTACGCGATCCACGCATCGCCCCCGCGCGCGAAGATCCAGCCCGGACGTCCGCTCGCACCGGTTTCGACCACCTCGCGCAGATCCTTCGAGAAGAATCCGTTGATATGCGGGAAACGCGTCCCTTCGGGTATGTTGTAGAGCGCGATCACCGTATCCAGGTCCTGATGAATCTGTTCGTGCGGCGAACCGCCCAACAGCTTGTCCGCCGAATCGTAGCTCCGCTTGGAACGGGCCACCGCCTCAACCGCATAGTCCGGATGCATGGTGAAGTACATCTGCAGTTCGTAAAGACCGGAGTAGGGGTGCATCGAAAAGATCGTGTTGTTCACACGCGCCGGGTTGTCCGTCTTCCATGTGAGGTCCCAGGAATGCTGCTGGATCGGTTGCAGCAACCCGCCCTGATCCGATCCCACCGCGTAGGACCGGCTCACATACGCCTCCCTGTACACCGGTGCATGTTTCTCATCGGTGAACCGCCACCGGTTCCGCGTGCGCTTCCTTTCTCGATGCACATAAGGCGCGCCGCGTTCAGTGGCCAGCGTGTACAGTACCGTGGGTGGACGGTAGGCCGAAGCCGTCAAATAGTACAGCGGATACCCCCCATACCCCGGCGACGGCTTCCCCAGCCCGAAGAACAGCCAGGCCAGATCGGCCGCCACGTTCACGCCCGGTTCCAGCACCGCCGAGTCGTCGGTCCGCGAATGCGAGCCTCCGAAGGAGCCGCCCGTCAACTCCACCGCGAAGTCGGCGATCAGCCACTGCAACATCTTCACCGCCCGCCGGCGCATAACCGGATCCTGGCTCCACTCGGCCAGGTAGGACAGCGGCAGCAGGTAGACGCCGATGTAATGCGTGCAGTCATACTCGCCCTGCCCCTGGGTGACGGTCAGGTCCATCCATGAATAGAGATATTCGCGGGATTCGCGCAGGTTCTCCTCTGAACTCCTGCCCGTGAACCACGTCTCGCCCGGCTCGTTGGGATACAGCTGCGCCGCCAGATAGAGCGACGTGTAGTAGAGCAGCCAGTGGTTCTCCGTGTCGCCGCGGTAGGGCATGTAGGTGCGCCAGGCGTCACGCAGGCCCCGCCGCGCCTCGGGTGTCAACTGTCCCCGGTCGTTGTACATCACGGCGATCACGGGGAACTGCCAGAACATATCGCCCCAGGGGTCGCGCAGCAGTTCGATGGTGCGCTCGGAAAGCCAGGGAGAGTTTTGCTTCAGATGAAGCGCCGCGGCGATCGTGTTGTATCCCGTGGCCGGGCCCCTCCGCGAGGCGTGATCTTCCACCACGGTCCGGGCCCGCGCGCGAAAATCCCTCTCCAGCGCGGCTTCGTCCTGCGCCCACAGGCCGGCGCACGCCGCCAGGGCCAGCGCGACACTCCTCCAGCCGCCCATCATGGCCGGACTCCTTTCACCGGCAGGAACACAAGGTCGAGCGCCACCGAGCCTTCCAGCCCCGCGCGCCGCCAGCCGCTCACCCCGCTATCGTCTGAAACGTACAGCGCTTCCTCGTGTACGCTCGCCCACAAGCGTCCCCGTGCATCCGGATCGAAGCGCGCGCGCCACACCTGCCGCGTGGGCAGTCCGGCGCCGCGGTCCTGCCATGTCTCCCCAAGATCCTCCGATACCCACACGCCCTGGCTGAACGCCACCGCCGCTAGCGTGAGCGGAGAATGAGGAGAAAAATCGGCGTTGTTCCAGGTGAACCCCTCCGCGGGAACCGATGCCAGCCGCTTCCAACTGACACCGCCATCGCGCGAGAGCAGGATGCCATGGCCCTGCGTCGCCGCCACCCATACCGCCGGATCGTGTGGCGACTGCTCGATATCGGTCACCATGCGCGCGGAAGAATCCACCGGCGTCCAGCTACGCGCCCCGTCGCCGCTCACATACAAACCGTCTTCGCCACCGGCCAGCACCCTTCCTGCGCGCGTCCGGTCCACGGCCAGGGTTTGGATGAACCGCCGGCGCAGCCCAGCCGACGCTTCGCGCCATGTCGCCCCGCCATCGTTGGTGGCGATGATGCCATCGGTGGACGCCGCGTAGATGGTTGCCGGCGCTCCCGCTTCCACGGCAATGTCCTGAAACTCCGTATGCCGCCAATCCGTGAGGATCTTCCAGTGCTCGCCAGCCGGGCTCATGCGGATCACGCCGTTTCCCGCGGCGGCATACAGCGTGTTTCCGCCTCCCGGGGCAAGCGCCACGGTCGCAAGGTATGGATGCGTGAAGCCCACATGCCGGAAGCCCCCCGCCCCGCCAGCGCCGTCGCGGATATACAACCCGCTCGGTTCCAACCTCTTGCCGACGACAAAGCCCTTGGAGATGGATCCGCACACATACAGGGTGTGTTGCGCGAGGATGGCCTGGGACAGAATGAAATAGGTAAGTAGAGTGCGCATGGATTCTCCATGCAGCATATCGCGCCGCTCCGTGCTGGAGTCTGCCCATGACCGATTGGAACCTGGACACACACCACTTGCATGTCCTCGATGACGGCTTGAGCGAGGCACGCCGCCGCGCCGGAGACGCCGCCGCCTGCCGCGCGGGCTGCTTCGGCTGTTGCCTGGGTCCGTTTCCCATCACGCTGCTCGACGCCGACCGCCTGTGCCGCGGGCTTGCCCAAATCCGCGCCACGGCGCCCCATCAGGCGGAACGCATCGAACGCCGCGCCGTCGAGGCAATGACGGCGTTGCGCGAAGGCTTCCCCGGCGGCTGGGACACCGGACTGCTCGACGGCTCGCGCGACGGCGAACTCTTCTCCCGCCGCTTCGAGATGGTGCCCTGCCCCGCGCTCGATCTGGAACAGGGCATCTGCGAACTCTACGAGCATCGTCCGGTGGCTTGCCGGACCTACGGTTTCGCCGTCACGCTGGACGATGAGCCGCTCACCCCCTGCCCGCTGAACTACGCCGGCTGGCCGCCGGAGCGGATTGAATCCGTCCGCACGGCGATTGCCACTCCTTCCGGCGTTTCCCTGCCCCCCGGCCAAACCGTCGTCGCCGCCGCACTCCGGCCCCGCTAGCAGCGTTCACACGGGACCCAGCACAAAGTTCGCCAACTGGCCGCCCGTGTGCCAGAACACCAGGGGCCCCGTCCCCCACCGTTCCACGTTCGCCAGCAACCCGGCCATCGCCTTCGCCGTGTATACAGGATCGATCACGACGCCCTCGCTCCGCGCCAGGAACCGGGCCGCCTCGCGCCCCGCCTCGCTCGGTACTCCGTAACCGTCGCCAATGTAGCCGTCCTCCACGCGAACCGGCGCCGTCACCATGCCCTCCGGTACGCCCAGCAACCCTTCCACTCCGCGTACAAGACGCCGCACCTCGGCTCCGATCACCACCGCGCTGTCGTCGGCGCTCACGCCGGTCACCTCCACGTCCTCCCATCCCGCGAGCCACAGGCCGGCCAGCATGCCCGCCTGCGTTCCCGCCGATGAGGTGGCATGCACGATCGTCCCCGGCCGCCAGCCCATCGAATCGCATTGCCCGCGTAGTTCCAGCACCGCCCGCACGAATCCGCAAGCACCCAGCGGCGTCGATGCGCCCAGCGGAATCATATAGGGCCGCCCCCCCGCGGACTGCAACTCGCCCGCCCACCGCGCCATGGCCGAGGCCCGCTCAGAACCGTGCTCCACATACCGCACTTCGGCCCCGAACCACCGGTCCATCGCATGGCTCGCCGGTTCGCCCACTCCCTGCACGGGAACGCTTCCATTCAACACCAGCCCGCACCCCAGGCCCAGGCGCGCCGCCAGTGCCGCCGTGATGCGGCAGTGGTTCGACCGTATGCCCCCCACCGTCAACACCTCCGTGGCTCCGGCTTCCACCGCCGCCGCCAGTTCATACTCCAGCTTCCTGACTTTATTACCACCAAACCCGGGCCCCGAGTAGTCGTCCTGCTTCACCCACAGCTCCCGTCCCGCGCTCAGCGCGCGTTCCAGTTGCCGCATCCGTATGAGTGGCGTCGGAAAATGGCCCAGCGCCAGCCTCGGCAGCGCCTCCAGCCGGCTCGCCGCCACTCTCGATTCGTTGGTTCCGGGCATCTGGCAGGCTATTATGGTCCATTCTGATATGCGGTGGCTGACTCTCCTGTTCGCCGTCACGGCACTCCAGGCACAAAATCCCATGTGGCCCCTGGAGCGCCTGTACACGCGGCCTTTCGTCTGGGGCACGCGTCCCGACGAGATCGCCTGGGCCCGCCGCGCGCCCATCGCCTGTTTCCTGTGGAACGAGGAGGGCAACCGGTTCCTTGACCTGTATTGCGCCTCCGGTTCTACCGGCAAACGCACGCGCCTTACCCGCCTCGAATCCTTGAAGGACGATTTTTGGATCGCCAGCGAGGCCAAGGATTCCCGCCGCAAGAACTACCTGATGCCCGAACCCGGGCTCAGTTCCTTCACTCTCAGCGACGACGGCTCGCGAGCCGCTTTTCTCTACAAGGGCGACCTCTTCACAGTTCCCACCGACGCCTCCGCCCCGCCGTTCCGCTGGACCCGGACCAAGGCGCTCGAAACCGCCGCCCGTTTCTCGCCCGACGGCCGCGCGCTCGCCACGCTGCGCGGCGGCCAGATTCACACGCTCGATCTCACCAGCGGCCAACTCTGGCAGGTGACCGATTTCACCCCTGCGGCCGAAGGATCCATCGTTTTTTACTCCTGGTCGCCCGACGGCACGCGCTTCCTGGTCATGACCCGTAAAGGGACCACGCGCCAACTTCCGCTGCCCAACTACTCCGGCCAGTTCGTGACCGCGCCCAACTTTGCGCGCAGCGTGGCCGCGGACGAGCCGCTGGAGTACGCGCTCCGCCTGATCGACGCCTCGGGCGGGGAGCCCCGCTCCCTCAAGCCGCCGCCCTTCGGCCGCAAACTCAACCCGGACCTGCCCGTCTGGTCGCCCGACTCCCGCCGCATCCTCTGGCCCGTCATCAGCGCCGATCACAAGAAGCAGGACATCCTGGTCTATGATGCCGCGACGGGCGAGGCCACCGTCGCCGCGCACGACGAGGATGAACGTTGGGTCTTCGCCAGCGCCGCCGGCTGGTCGCCGGACTCCAGCCGGATCTTCTTCAATAGCGAGCGCGACGGCTTCGCTCACATCTATACCTCCGGCCACGACGGCAAGGATCCGCGTCAGCTCACCAGCGGCAAATGGGAGGCGCGCGGCGAGGTGACCGGTTTCACCTGCGCCGATCCTCACTGGCGCGACGACGGCTATCTCTACTTCAACTCCACCGAGGCAGGCACGGCCCAGCGCCAGTTCTACCGCATCCGCGGCGACGGCACGGGCAAGGAGCGCCTTTCCCCGGAAGGCGGCGTCAACTGCGGCCTTGCCAGCCACGACGGGGCCCGGTTCGCTCTCCTGCGCGCCACCACCGCGCAGCCCTTCGACCTCTGGATCGGCTCGCGCCGCATCACCGAATCTCCACGTCCTGGGTTCTCCTCCATACCCTGGCCGGAAATGCGCTACGTCAGCTTTCCGTCGCGCGGCGACCGCGCCCCGGTGGCTGGCAAGCTGATGCTTCCGCCCGGCTACAACCCGGCCGCGCGTTCCGCCAAACCCTTGCCCGCCGTCGTCTACATTCACGGCGCGGGCATCGCCACCAGCATCCTGGAACAATGGGGCAGCTATCAGGAACTGCGCTGGGTGTTCAATGCCTGGCTCGCCTCGCAGGGGTACGCCGTGCTCGACCTCGATTACCGGGGCAGCACCGGCTACGGCCGCGACTGGCGCACCGGAGTCTACCTTCACATGGGCGGCAAGGATCTCGACGATGTCCTCGGCGGAGTGGATTACCTCGCCTCGCTCGGCAACATCGATACGCGGCGGATCGGCATCTGGGGCGTCAGCTACGGCGGGTTCATGACGGACATGGCGATGTTCACCGCCCCCGGCGTCTTTCGCGCCGGCGCCTCCTGGGCTGCCGTGAATGATTGGGAAAACTACAGCGCCGGTTACACGCAGGAGCGGTTGAACACGCCCCAGTCCAATCCGGAAGCCTACCGCCGCAGCTCGCCCATCATCTTCTCCCACAATCTCAAGGACCCGCTGCTCATCATTCACGGCATGGTCGATTCCAACGTTCTTTTCCAGGACGCCGTCCAACTCACCGAAAAGCTGATTCACGAAGGCAAGAACTTCGAACACTTCTATTACCCGGAAGAGGACCACGGCTTCGTCCGCGACGAGACCCTTCGCGATGCCTTCCGCCGTACCGCCGCCTTCTTCGAGCGCCACCTTCGATGACCCCCTTCCCCCGCTTCTATCCCATCCTCGACACCGCTGTTCTCCGCCGCCGCGGCTGCACCTTGCGCGAAGCGGCCGCCGCCGCGATCGAAGGCGGGGCGCGCATTCTCCAACTCCGGATCAAGGACAACCCCTCCCAGAAACTGCTCGATGATGCCTGCTCGGTCTCCGAACTCTGCCGCCGCTACGGCATCCTCTGGATCGTCAACGACCGCGCCGACCTCGCCCTGCTCACCGATGCCGGACTCCACGCCGGCCAGGAGGACCTTCCCGCAGCCGCGGCCCGCGGGCTCATCGGCGACGGCCCCATCCTCGGCCTCTCCACGCACAACCCCGCCCAAATGCGCGCGGCCACGCTGGAACCGGTGGACTACACCGCCATCGGTCCCGTGTTCGCCACGACATCGAAGGAGAACCCGGACCCGGCCGTCGGGCTGGAAGGGATCGCCCAGGTGCGCATGCTCACCAATTTGCCTCTGATCGCCATAGGCGGCATCACACGCGCCTCGGCCGCCGATGTGCTGCGCGCCGGAGCCGATTCGGTAGCCATCATCGGCGACCTCTACCCCGACACCTGCGATGCGGCCTCGCTGCGCCAGCGCGTGCGTGAATGGATCCGCATCACCGGATAGCCCGGACACAAGCCCCATGCCCCAGCCTGCTGAAACCCTCCGGAAAAGTCTCGGCCTGCTCGACGGCGCCGCCCTGGTGATGGGATCCATGATCGGCTCCGGCATCTTCATCGTAGCCGCCGACATTGCCCGGCAGGTGGGCGCTCCCGGCCCCATGCTGCTCACTTGGGCCTTCACGGCCCTGCTGACGCTGATCGCCGCCCTGAGCTATGGCGAACTGGCCGCCGCCATGCCCCACGCCGGAGGCCAGTACGTCTACCTGCGCGAGGCCTTCGGCCCGCTGGCCGGCTTCCTGTTCGGCTGGACTACCTTTCTCGTCATTCAAACGGGCACCATCGCCGCCGTCGCCGTCGCCTTCGCCAAGTTCGCCGGTGTCTTCGTCCCGTGGATCTCGACCACCACGATCCTGCTCCGGATCGGCCCCTTCACCCTCCAATCGCAACAACTCACCGCCATCGCCGTGCTCCTGCTGCTCACCTGGGTCAACTCGCGCGGCGTCCGCTCGGGCGCCCTCGTCCAAATCGTCTTCACCTGCGCCAAGACCTTCGCGCTGCTGGGTCTGGCCGCCGCCTGCCTGTTCGCGGGCCGTAACGATGCCGCGGTCGAGGCCAACTTCGCACCCGGCGCCTTTTGGGGCAACGAACCGGGACTCAACCTGCTCCGTCTCATCGGCGTGGCCATGGTGGGCGCGCTGTTCAGTTCCGACGCCTGGAACAGCGTTACGTTCACGGCCGGCGAAATGCGCAATCCCAGCCGCACCGTCCCGCTCTCGCTCGCCATCGGCGTCCTGGCCGTCAGCGTGCTCTACCTGGCCTGCAACTACGGGTATCTGCTGGTACTCCCTTTCGAAGCCATCCAGAACGCCCCGGCCGACCGCGTCGGCACCGAGGCCGCCCGCGCCGTCTTTGGCTCCAGCGCCGTGCGGATCATGGCCGCCGCCATCATGATTTCCACCTTCGGCTGCGTGAACGGCCTGATCCTCTCCGGGGCCCGCGTCTACTACGCCATGGCACTGGACGGCCTTTTCTTCCCCCAGGTGGCCCGCGTCCACCCCACGCGCCACACCCCCACCACCTCCCTCGCCGTCCAGTGCCTGTGGGCCTGCGCCCTCACCCTCACCGGCACCTACAGTGAACTGCTCGACTATGTTATATTCGCTGTCTTGCTCTTCTATATCCTGACGATCGCGGGACTGTTCGTGCTGCGCCGTACGCGTCCGGAAATGGAACGGCCTTACCGCGCCATCGGCTACCCCGTGCTGCCTGCTTTTTACATCCTGGCCGCGGGTTCCATCGAAATTCTCTTGCTGTTCTACAAACCAAACTACACCTGGCCGGGACTCATCATCGTCGTGCTGGGTGTGCCGGTCTACCTTTATTGGAGGAAACGCGAGGTCACCGTATGAGTCTTCTCGCCAAGAAACCACTGGAAACGATCGCCGCCGAATCCAGCGGCGATCATTCGCTCAAGCGCACGCTCACGGCAACGCAACTCATCGCCCTCGGCATTGGAGCCATCATCGGCGCGGGCCTTTTCTCGTTGACCGGAATCGCCGCCGCCAACCACGCGGGCCCGGCCGTGACGCTCTCCTTTGTTGTCGCCGCCATCGGATGCGCCTTCGCCGGCCTGTGTTACAGCGAATTCGCCACGATGATCCCCATCGCCGGCAGCGCCTACACCTACTCCTATGCCACCATGGGCGAGTTCGTGGCCTGGATCATCGGCTGGGATCTCGTGCTCGAATACGCCGTCGGCGCCGCCACGGTGGCCGTCAGTTGGTCCCGCTACATCGTGTCGCTTTGCCATGACTTCGGCATCGAACTTCCGGTCCAACTCGTCAACTCCCCCTTCGTCACCCTTCCCGACGGCTCCCACGGCTTCATCAACCTGCCCGCCATCATCGTCGTGGCGCTCATGTCGACGCTGCTCATCGCCGGCATCCAGGAATCGGCACGCATCAACACCATCATCGTCTGCCTCAAGGTCGGCGTCGTCATTCTCTTTATCGTGTTCGGCTGGGCCTACATCAACAGCGACAATTACACGCCCTACATTCCGCCCAACACCGGCGTCTCCGGACAGTTCGGCATCTCCGGCGTGCTGCGCGCGGCGGGCGTCGTCTTTTTCGCCTTCATCGGCTTTGACGCCGTCTCCACGGCGGCGCAGGAGGCGAAGAACCCTCAGCGAGACATGCCCATCGGCATCATCGGCTCGCTGGTGATCTGCACGCTGCTCTACGTCCTGTTCGCCCACGTGCTCACCGGCATCGTCCCATTCAAACTGCTGGATGACGCCGCTCCGGTGGCCGTCGCCGTGGACCGCACGCCGTTCACATGGCTGAAAACCGCCGTCAAGCTCGCCATCATCGCCGGTTACACCTCGGTGATCCTGGTGATGCTGCTGGGCCAGTCGCGCGTCTTTTACTCCATGTCCCGCGACGGACTGCTGCCCAAGCTCTTTTCCGAACTCCACCCCAAGTTCCGCACGCCCTACAAGAGCAACCTGCTCTTCATGGTCTTCGTGGCCCTGTTCGCCGCCCTCACCCCCATTCAGATCGTCGGCGAAATGACCTCCATTGGCACGCTGTTCGCCTTCGTGCTGGTCAGCGCCGGCATTCTCGTCATGCGCAAGACCCACCCCGATCTGCCGCGCCCCTTCCGCACGCCCCTGGTGCCGCTGGTGCCGCTGATGGGCATTGGCTTCAACCTGCTTCTGATGTTCGGCCTCGGTTGGGAGAACTGGCTCCGGCTCTTCGTCTGGATGGCGATCGGATTCGTGATCTACTTCGCCTATAGCCGCACTCACAGCAAGCTCTCGGCCGCCCGGCGCTGACGGCGCTACAATACCCGCATGGGCACCTTCATGAAACCGGGATTTCGGAGCGCTCTCCTGCTCGCCACCCTTTCGCTCACCGCCATTTCGCTCGCCGCCATGGCCAGGCCGAATCTCACCGGCACATGGACGCTCGACCCGGCCAAGAGCGACTTCGGCCCCATGCCAGGCCCCTCCTCGATGACGCGCGTCATCACCCACGACGACCCGGCCCTGGCCATCAAGACCACCCAGTCGGGCCAGCGCGGCGAATTCACCACCGAGTTGAAGTACACCACCGACGGCAAGGAGAGCGTGAATACCACCCGCATGGGCGACGTCAAGTCCGTAGTCTCCTGGGATGGCGACACTCTCGTCGTGAAATACAAGATCGACAACCCCAACGCGGGCGAACTCACCTTCGTGGAACGCTGGAGTACCGGCGACGGCGGGAAATCCATGACCGTGAAAACCAAGATCACCGGCCCTCCGCAGCCGATTGACCGCACCCTGGTGTTCACGAAGGAGTAGCGGTCTACGGCGCCCCGGCGGACTTCGGCGGCGTGCTCGTACCGCCATCGAAGGCGATCTTCCAGGCTCCATCCTTCTGGCGTTTCCAGATGGTGATGTAGCGGCCCTCATTCGTGTACCGCTTCCCATCCGGACCCGTCCACGCGCGCCGCGACGAACCCAGCGTGTAGCCCAGGTCGCCGCCGCGCGACACCTCGGCGAAGTCCGGCTGCCAGCGCAGCGTGTTGCCTGGTTTCGCGAAGAACGGTGTCATCGCCTCGCGCACCTTCTCCCGGCCGCGAACCGGCGGCACGCCGTTCATTCCGCCATCCCCGGCGAAATAACCGGCCCAGGCGAGGCCGCCTTCCACGCCAGCGTCCGCCACGGCGGCGTCAAAAGCCTTGTCGGCGTCCAGAATCTCGCGGCGGTAGTCCCGCGCGGCTCCGGCTGCCAGCAGGAAGAACCCCGCGGCGCACAGATGCAGGAAAGCGAAATACGCGCGTCTCATCCCCACAGGGTACACGGCGCGAGCTTCAGGGCGTCAGAACGATGCGCCCCATCACATCCCCCGTGCGCAAGCGGGCGAACACGTCGTTCACCTTCTCCAGCGGCTGCGTTTCCACATGGCACCGGATGCCCGTCCGGGCCGCCAGCGCCAGCATGTCGCGCACGTCCTGCCGGGTCCCTACCGCCGAGCCCAGAATGCGCAACTCCCCGCCCACGATCGGTATCACCGGCAGTTCCAGATCGCGCGCGGGCATGCCTACCACCATCACCGTTCCCCCGCGCTTCACTCCCTTCACCGCCGAGCGGTAGGCCGTCACCGACGCCGCCGTCACCACGGCCACCTCGGCGCCCCACGCCCGCAGCGCCTTTTCCGGCGCCTCGCTCGAAGCATCCATCACCTCGTGCGCCCCGCACTCCTTCGCCATCTCCAACTTCCCGGCGTGAACGTCGATGGCGCAGACAATCGCCCCCAACTGCCGCGCGATCTGAATCGCCAGATGCCCCAGACCGCCAGCGCCGAACACGGCCACGCGCTGTCCCTTCTGCAATCCGCTGGACTTGATCGCCTTATAAGCCGTCACTCCGGCGCAAACCAATGGCGCCGCCTCGACCGCGCTTAACCCCTCGGGAATCCGGATCACGTGCGTGAACGGAGCCACCATGTACTGCGCGTAGCCCCCGTCGGTCATCACCCCGGTGATCTTCTGCTTCTGGCACAGCGACTCCCGGCCGCCCCGGCAGTATTCGCACGCCCCGCAACTCCAGCCCAGCCACGGAACCCCCACCCGGGCGTTGTTGGCCTCGATGACGCCGGCCACCTCATGCCCCAGCACCAGCGGCAGTTTCGCCGCCTTCTTCATCGCCTCCCAATCCCCATCGGCCACATGCACGTCCGAGTGACAGGCGCCGCAGGCCTCCACGCGCAGCAACACCTCTCCCGGGCCGGGCGCCGGTTTGGGACGGTCCGCCATCACCAGCGGACGTCCATACTCCTCGAGGATCGCGGCATTCATGGGAACATTATCGTTCACCGCGAGCGCGGCGCTATTCCCCCGCCGGGCGCACCTGGGGCTCGGGGTACTTGGCCCGCAGCCGTTCATATTCGCGTTTCAGCAGAGGGTTCGCCGGGAACTCCCGCGTCAGGATCTCCAGTACGCGCGCCGCCTCGCGGGGCCGCTTCTCGCGCATGTGAATGATCGCCAGCAGAATCCGCGCGAACGGTCCCATGTAAAAGCCCTTCCGCGAAACCGTCTCCAGGTTCTGGACCGCCTTTTCCTTGCTGCCCTCGGTTTCCGGGAAGCGGATGAACCACTTCACGAAAAACGGCATGCTTCCGATCATGTATTCGCTAATGCCGGTGGTGAGCAGCGCGTCGTAAAATTCCGGCACCCGTTTACGCAACTCCAGCGCATGCGCCTGGCTCTGCCTGGCGTTGGAAAGGCTCCGCATGCGTTCCTTTTCGATGAAGGCCAGATAGTCGGTCTTCATCCCTTCCGCCATGCACAGGGCATAGAGCGCGCCGGAGTCGTTGGGATCCACTTTCAGGCGTTTGTTGGCCAGGCTTTCGGCCTGTCCGATGGCTTGGTAAAACTGCTCGCGCACCTTGAGATCTGGGTCGATCCTCTTGTTCGAGCGGATCCGGTTGTCGTCGGTGAAGAACTCGCCTTCCAGGATTTTCATCCGGTCCATCTCGTAGAACAGATACGCCGAGGCCTTGAAGGCCGGCCCCAGCGGATCGTCCGGATGCGCCGAGACATAGGCGTCCAGGATCCGGTGCGCCCCCGTGAAGTCGAAGTTGTACATCCGGTCGAGCGCGGATTTGATTTCCGGGATGGGGTGTTTCACCCCTCCGGCGCTCACCCCGGAGGCGAACAAGACCAACCCCAGCGCCACGGCGCCCAGATGCGCTCTCATGCGGCGAACAACCTGTCGAAGTATTCCCGGGTGCGGCGCTGGATCTGGTCCAGTTCATCCGGCAGCGGCTGGTCATGCAGGTGGTCCGGCGTCCACCGGCTTACCAGTTCGGTCAGAATCTGCAACTGCATCGGCGCGCTGGGCAGATTCCCCTCGGCATGTCCCGAACTCAACCGCAGGGCGTGGTCCACCGCCCTGTAAAAAATCGCCGCGTCATTCAAGAACTGTGCGTCGGCCCTGTCCATGTGTCCCATTTTCTCCACGATGTCAATGCGGGCCGGCGTGTTCAACACCGTGAAAAAGATACCCGCGCCTTTCAACCGGAGGTACATCAGCGCGAAGTCGATGTCGTAGTAGCCGCCGCGCCCGGCCTTGAGCGGATTGGCCACCCCTATCTCCTGTTCCAGACGTTGCCGCATCTGCCGCAGTTTCGTTTTCGACCGCCCGCCCTGGCCATAACGCCGCCAGTCCACCTCCTGCAGGCCGTTCAGAAACCTCGTACCGCGTTCCAGGTTGCCCGCGATCGCGCGGGCTTTCATGTAGGTGATCCCTTCCCATGCCTCGGCCTGCTTCTCGAAATAGTCTTTATAAGCGCCCTCGGTCTGCACCAGCGGTCCTTCGCGCCCGTTCGGCCGCAGCCGCGTGTCGATAGCGAATAGCGTTCCTTCGCCGGTGTATGCCGTCAGGATCTCCACCATGCGTGTGGCCACGCGCGTCCAGAACTGTCCTTCGGCCTGATCCTCGTCCGGCAGCACGAACACCAGGTCGGCGTCGGAGGCCAGGTCGAACTCAAGCATTCCCAGGCGTCCCAGCGCCATCACCATCAGTTGATCGCCCGGCGCGTAGCCGGCCTGAGACGGAGGATACTGGTTCACCACCTGCTCCAGCGCCAAACGGTAGGCGGCGGCGATCACGCAGCCTGCCAGTTCGCTGGTCCGCCGCAGCGTATCGAACACGGGAGCGTGGAGACAGATGCTCTCGCTTTGAATCCGCAACATCTCGCGCCGGAAGAAGCGCCGCAGGTCCGTGGCATCGTGCAGCAGCGCGGGCATCTCTTCGTAGCGCGTGCGCGACTCCGGCTTCACGCGCATCCGGTGCAATTCTTCCAGCAGTTCCGGTTTCCGCACCAGTTGTTCGGCGAAGAACGGCGAATGCTCGAACAGGTCCACCACATAGGCGGCCAGCGTGGGATCCTCGTCCAGCCAGTTCAACCACTGCTGGTTCGGCAGCACCTTCTCCAGGAAATGCTCGAAGCTGCGCAACCCGTAGGTCAGTTTCAGGCGCGACAGAGTGGCGGCCAGCCCGGACGCCTTCATTTCCAGGGAGCGTACCAGGTTGCTCGGCGCCGCCGGGCCTCCCGGCAACTGTTGCAACAGCACGTCCATCTCGGCCTTGGGAATCTCGCTCACCGAGGCCAGCGGCTCCCGGTAATGTGCCGGAATTTGCGCGTGAATCAGCCGCTCATAGATGTCCTGCACCTGAGACAGGTGGCGTTGCAGGGTCTCGCGCAGTTCCTTGCCGCTGGGCTCGCTGCCCAACTGCCCGGCAGGCATCCGCAGAGCCATCAGACGCGTGGTTTCGGCGTCGTCGGGCAGGATGTGGGTTTGCAGGTCGTCGGCGAATTGCAGGCGATGTTCCAGGTTGCGCAAAAATTGATAGGCATGGGCCAGCCGCGAATACTCCGTCTCGCTCAACAGCCCCTTGTCTCTCAGCCTGAACAGGGCCAGCAAGGTGCCGCCGTGACGCACCCATGGCTCGCGCCCTCCGTGCAGGCGCTGCAGGCACTGCACCAGGAATTCGATGTCCCGGATGCCTCCCGGCGCCAGTTTCACGTCCAGCCCCGGCTTGGCCTGCCGCTTTCGGGCCATCTTCTCGCTAATGCGCTCGCGCGCCAGCGACACCGCCTCGATCGCCGTGAAGTCCAGCGACGTGGCGTAGGTGAGCGGTTCGATGAAGTCCAGCAACTGGCGGCCCAGCGAACGGTCCCCCGCGGCCGCGCGCGCCTTGATCAACATCTGCAACTCCCAGTCCCGCGCCCGCTTCCGGTAGTAATCGCGCGCACCCTCCATGGAAATACAGACGTCACCCAGCGACCCCTCGGGCCGCAGGCGCAGATCGACGCGGTAACAGAAGCCGAAAGGCGTGTACCCGCTCAACAACTCAGTGAGTTTGGTGCACAGCTTCTTGAAGAATTCCTTGTTCGAAATCCGGTCCGGCCCCGTCGTCTCCCCGTTGTTCGAATAGATGAACATGAGGTCGATATCCGAGCTGTAGTTCAACTCGCGGCCGCCCAGTTTGCCCAGCGCCAGAATGGTCAGCGCCCCGTCTTCCGGCTCGCCGTGCCTGGCCCGCAATTCGTGCCGGATGCGAAGATAGGCCGACTCGATGATGGCGTCGGCCAGGTTCGAAATCTCCTCGGTGATGTCGCTCAAGGTGCCGAACTGGAGAACGTCGCGCACCAGGATGCGCAGCAGTTGCCGCCGCCGGAAGCGCGCGTACTCCACCGCAGGCGGCATGCCCGCGCCGTGCGCCTCCAGGCTCCGCTCCAGCCGCTCCATGTACTCATCGGCGCTCACCACGCGGTGTAAATCCCCGTAGGAGCCCACCGTTTCAATCCATTCCGGCGTCCTCAGCAACTCCTCGCTCAGGAACTGGCTCTGGCTGAACACGGCCACCAGGTATTGCAGCAGCGCCGGGGACACGGCCAGACGTTGAAACGCCGCCGGTTTCTGTTCCAGCAACCGCCGCAGGTAGTGCAGCACATTGTCCGGGTCGGCACTGCGCGACAACAGCAGCCGCAGCCGCTCCTGCATGGCAGGATTCAGCTTGTCGCTCAACGACATGGCGTTCGAGTTCGCCCGCGCGCGGTCTCGGAACGCGGGAATATCGGCTAAGCGCAGCATTCGCTGTATATTTCCGGGAGCCCTCTCCCTGCCGCTAGTCTATCCCACTCCCCCAAACTCCCACCCGGCATCCCGTCCCGGCGTCCTTTTCCTCCCTCTATCGAGGCTATCCCCGCCCGAGCCGTCCTGCCGCATTCTGGAGATGGCCGTGACGGGGATTTCCGGAACGGCTTGAAAGTGAGAGGATTCACGATGAGATTGAAACTGATGATGGCAATGCTGGCGCTGTCGATCACGCCGTTTACATTTGCCGCCAAGAAGCCCAAGGCTGCCGAACCGTCCACCACGGCGCCCACGACCACCACGGAAACGCAGCAGCCCCCCAAAAAGGCGAAGAAGAAACATCACAAGGAGCACACCACCGAGCAGCCGCCGAAGTCCAATTAGCTTTCGTCCCATCCCGCGCGGGTTCGCCCCCCATTCCCGCCGGGATCCGCTGGGGGTTGAGCGGTATGGATCGCCCTGTGCCGGCGCGCTATCCAGCCAGCGTCATGGTGTCGCCAGGTTTCACCCGGCCGCCCGTGATCACGCGGGCGTACACGCCGCTCAACCCCCAAACCGGTGAAGCCGGGTCATTCCGCTTCGCCAAGCCGTCATGGATCCTGCTCCGCAACGTTTCCCCGTACACGTCCAGCGTCTTGCATGGCGAGCGGCTCTTGGTCGTCTCCAGAATCACCTCGTCACCCACACGCCAACGCTGGCCCGGCACGATCTCCCTGCGGCCGATTCCCCGAACCGTCAAATTCTCTCCCAGTGCGCCGGCGAACAGGGCGAACCCCTCGGCCTTCAACTCCTCCAGCGCAGCCTCCGTCAGAATCAGCACGGCCTGTCCGGGCAGACCGTGCACATCGGGAAACCGGAACCGGTCTCCCTCCAGTCCCTCTACCGTCACGCCGGCCGACGCCACGGGCCGGTTTGGTACGCCTCCCGGGCCCAAGCTCACTTGAATCACCGTTCCGCTCGTCATCGGTTCCTCGGGTTTCATTGCCGCCAATCGTTCCCCCCACACCCGGCGAATCCTTCTCTTTCTCTTTTCCCGGCTCACCGGGTTCGGCGCCTCTCTTTACGAATTTTCCAATTCTCTGATCCATCCGGCGCAAGAAAATCGCTACCTTAAACTTAACCCGGACTCTCCCTCCATGACGCCCCCCGCACTCTCAGCCCCCCTCGCACTCACTCCCGAGGGTTGGGATACTCTCGCCGCCCGCTTCGGCTGTTCCCAGAAGGTCTCACAGGGACCGCGTGAAAACGGATCCCGCTACCTGACCGAGTATCTCCCCCGTACCCAGTCGGCCCGCGCTCACGACAGGCGGTTCACCATTACGATTTTCCGGTTCGCAGCCCAGGAGACCGCGGAGCGCTCAGCATCCCTGCTGGACTCCCTGACAACCGCCGCCATGCGGGCAGGCTCGGGATTTCGCGAGTGTCTGACCGTACCCGCTCCGCTTGCCCTGGCGGCGTTCCTCGATTATTCCGAAGATGGACTCCACACGATCGCCGCGGCGATTCCCTTGGCCGCTTCACACGCCGGCGGCTACGCTTCCCTCGCGCTGCTTCAGCTAACCACCAGCAACGGAACCATCCCGGCACTCGCCGAGGTGCAACTGCTCCGTTCGCTGGTTGTCCCGGAATCGGTTCCCGCCTAAGAGAGACATGAGGCGCTGGGGGCGCCGTTTCGCGCGTGTGATCTGGAAGCGCAAAGGGGGCGGCGCGCTCCTCCCATGGAGGAAGGATCCGCTCGCCCCGCACTCGGTTTTGCGCGCGTTCCTTAGAAGAGAACCTTCAACACCAGGGCGATCACGCGCGGCGAGTTATCCTGCTCGGGATTCAACTGGCCAAACCGGCTGTCGGTGACGTTCGAGGTCGCCACGCGGCCGAAGTAGGCGTAGTCGAACGCGTTTTGGAAGTCGGCGCGCAACTGCACACGCAGCCGTTCCTTCACCGGAAACTCCTTGTAGCCGGACAACTCCCAGCTTTGCAGATAGGGGCTGCGCACGTCGGGGAAGCGCGTGGGGAAGTCGCGCAGCGTGAAGGCAGCCTGCGCGGTGCGCGGGAACAGTGTCGTGTCGAACCACTTGTTGAAGATCGGGTTGAACTTCTCGCCGCCGGTGGACTGCGCGATCTCGTTCCGCCGTGAGGAGGTGAGCTTCGCGCTGCGCGCCTCCAGCGGAGCCGCGTTCGGGAATTCAATCGGCTGGCCGGAACGGTAGATGTACTGCGCGCTCACGTTCCAACCGCCCAGGATGGCGTTGGCCACGCCGCCCAGGTTGCTGAGCATGGGCCTGCCCTTGCCGAACGGCAACTCATAGCTGGAAACCATTGTGAAGGTGTGCGGGATGTCGAAATCCATCAAACGCTGTTCGGGCTGGGTGGACGCGAGGTCGGCCAGGTTCGTATCCTGCGCGTTCAACAGGGTAACCCGCTCCAGGGTCTTCGCTAGTGTGTAGCTCAACTGCATGGCCAACCCGTTGCGGAAACGGCGCGTGCCCTTCGCCTGCAGCGAATGGTAGCTTTGTCTGCCCGCGGGAATGTTGCTGATGCCCACCTGCGAGAAATGCGGGTAGGCGTAGAGCAACTGTTGGCGCGGAATCGTCGCGCCATTGAACGCAGAGCCGGGCAGCAGGCCCGCCATCGGGTTGGGCACGGCCGCGTTGAAGTAGGCCGCCCGTTGGGGCACAGGGAGGGAATTCAGCAGATCCGACGAGAGGAAGTTCAGGTTGGCGCTGACGGGCAATGACCTCGTCATGTTCGCTACATAGCTGGCGTCGGCCACCCACTGGCCAGGCAACTGGTGCTGAAGGCCGACGCTGAACTGGTGCGAGTAAGGCAGGGGACGGCCCAGATACTGCGCCGCCACGCCCAGGCCCACGTTCGTCGCCAATCCCTGCGAGGAGCCGATCGGCTGCAGCAACCCCGACGGGAACAGGTTCCGCGGGAAGGGGTCGCTCAGGTTGGCCGCCGGAGTCAGATTGTTGTCGGTGGAAACGATCATGTTCGTCGGGCGCGAGAAGCCCGTGTCCGGACCGCTGGCGTTCTGCCCGAGGTAGTAGAGGCCGTAACCGCCACGCACCACCCACGTCGGCTTCACCTGCCAGGCCAGGCCCACGCGCGGTTGAATGTTATTGAAATCGCGGTTGAATGCCTGCCGCGACGTGCCGCTGGCGCCGGCAAAGATCAGACCGCCGTCCAGTTTCAGACCCTGTACCCGGCTTTGCAGCGGGTTCTGCGCGCCGAACGCGAAGCCGCGCACCTGCTGGTTGTACCGCTCGGTGATGGGCGATTCGTAGTCCCAGCGCAAGCCCAGGTTCAGCGTCAGATTACGCCGGATCTTCCAGTCGTCCTGGAAAAACAGCGCCGTGTAGCCGTTCGTGTAGGCCGGATCGTTGTTGCGGTCGATGTAGCCCGAAAGGGGGTAGCCCAGCAGGAACGACGCCATCGAGTTGCCCGACAGCGCGTCGGCGGCCAGCGGATTGGCACGCGTCCAGTTCCGGTCGAAGGTGTACTGGCCCGAAGCCGAATTCGGCCGGATATTGTTGTTGTTGTACCGGCGGAACTCGGCGCCGAACTTCATCGAATGCGTGCCGCGCACCGTCTGCACGTTCGGCTGCAACGAGTAGGTATCCTGCGTCTCGTAGTTCGACGTGCGCGTCGAGCCAAGCGGCGAATAGTTGTTCGTGGCCACGTTGAAGCGCGGGAAGTGGAGCGCGGTGAACTGGCTCACCAGTTCGCTTGGGAAACCCAGTTGGCGCGGGTCGTAATCCTTGCCGAACGTGTTGCCGCTGAAGCCCTCATACCGGGCCAGGCCGCCGCGAAGGTTGAACACCATGGCCGGGCTCATCGTCCAGGTCCAGTCAAAGCCCCAGTTGCGCGAAATGCGCGTCGAGGGGTACTCGGTGGAGGGCTCGGCGGCGTTGGTGCCCCACTGCACGCGGGCGAAGTTGAACCACGGCGTTTCGCCGTAACGTCCGCTCACGCGGTGCTTCTCGGTCAGGTTGTAGTCCAGCTTGCCGATCCACTGGTCGTAGTAGTTCTTCGAGCTGTTCAGGAACAGATAGTTGTTCTGGCCGTCCACCGATTCGCTCACGCGGTTCGGATCCGGGTAAAAGCTCATCGCCTTGGCGCCCACGGCGTTGATCCGTGCGCCAGGAATGATATTGCCGGCGAACGGCTGCCGCGTGTAGCCCGTGCCGGCCGAATTGGCCACCGTCGTCAGAGGATCGTAGAGCGTGATCGCCCGGCCCGCGCCATCGCGCAACGCCGAGAAGTTGCCCGTGCGCTCGGCCGCCGTCGGCACCGTCCACAACTGTGTCTGCGGGTTCCGCTCGCGCAGGAACTCGGTGGTGATCAGGAAAAACATCTTGTTCCGGCCGTCAAACACCTTCGGAATATAGATGGGACCGTCCACCGTGAAGCCGAACGTGTTGTTCTTATACTCCGGCTTCGGCACTCCGAACGAATTCCGCGACCAGCCCGCCGCGGCCAGGTTGTCGTTTTTCAAAAACTCATACAACTGGCCGTGCAGCTGGTTGGTGCCCGTGCGCAGCGTCACGCTGGTCACGCCGCCGCCCACGCGTCCATACTGCGAGTCGTAGGAGTTGCTCACCACGGTCACTTCGGAAATGGCGTTCAGGGAGGGCGCGAAACTGGCGCTGCGGCTGCCGCGCACGCTCGTCACGCCGTCGATCAGCGTATCGTTCTCGCCTGTGCGCCCGCCGTTGATCGACACCGCGTTGATGTTGCCGAAGGCATACAACTCGAAGTTGCCCCAGTACCGGCTCGCCTTGGTCACGCCCGGTTGCGAGAACAGCAACTGATAGAGGTTGCGGCCGCTGGTCGGCAGGTCGTCCACATACTTCTGCTCCAGAGTCGCCGTGCGCGACGCCGTTTCGGTGGACAACTGCGGCGCCTCGCCGGTCACCGTCACGCTGTCGCTCAGCGTGCCCAGTTGCAGTTGGATGTCGAGACTTACACGGTCGGCCGCCTGCAGCGTGACCCCTTCGCGGGTCACTTTCTTGAAACCTTCGCGTTCCACCGTCAACGCATACTGGCCAGCGGGCAGGAAGCGCGTCACATAACGCCCCGCCTCGTTCGTCGAGGAGTCGTACAGAACGTCGCGCTCCACGCTGCGCACCGTAACCTTGGCGTTCGCCACCGGGGCGCCAGCCGGGTCGGTTACCAAGCCGGAGATCGTCGCGCGGAATTCCTGCGCGAATACGGTCGAGAGAGCCAGCACCAGACAGACCAGCAATCGAAGCATCATGGGGGAGAGAATAGCAGACTCATGTTCCGGATACATTAAGCTTCAATTAATCTTCGCGGCTTGTAGCATACGGCCCACCGGCCCGGCCTCCCCACTTACTCCTGAAAACGTGCGCGCCCGCTGCTCCTCCTCCGCCCGCCCGATGTCGAGTTCCCGGGCGTCCGTCTGTTTTTTAAGCTTTTGCCCCACGCTATCTTACGGCGGCTCCGCACCATCGCCTCGCCATCCACTCCAGGTCGAATCGCTCGATCGTGCGCGGAATTCCCGCCGCGCCCCGGGCGCACAGCGCGGCATGTCCACGTCCTCGATGCGCACCAGCCGTCGTCCGCCGCGCGACAGCGCGTCCCGCCAGCTTCCCGCGGCCGCCACCAGCGAGCCGAAGTGCAACGGCCTGGCCGGCGACGGCGCAAACCGCCCTGCATACTCTCGCATCGCCGCCATTTTCCTTCACCGGATGTCTCGCTATACTCGTTCCGATTCCCATGCGATATCCCGCCCTGCTTGCCCTTACAAGCGCCATCGCGCTCGCCCAGAACGGACCGCACATGCGCGACTGGCAACCGCCGGCCAACGAGCAGCGCTCCGCGCCCGTGCGGCCCTGCGCCTCGCTGGTGGCCGAAACCGGGTACGAATACTCCATCGTCACGGCCATCGAAGAGCGCGCGGGCGAGAACGGTCCCATGTATTGCCGGGTGCTGGGCATGATCCAGCCCGAGGTGCGGTTCGAAGTGAATCTCCCCGCCGCCTGGAACAACCGGCTTCTCTTTTTCGGCAACGGCGGCTACGCCGGGGACGACCTGTCCGCGCCGGGCGCGCGCGGCACCCGCGCCGAGGCCATCGCCAAGGGCTTCCTGGTCACTCGCACCAACACCGGCCACGATGCCCGCACCGAGCCGGCCGGCACGTTCGCCGTCAACCCGCAGAAGCTCTACGACTACGCCTTCCGCTCCCTGCACGTCACGGCGGAGACGGCCAAACGTCTGGCCAGAATCTACTATGGCTCCGCGCCGCGCCGGTCTTATTACTTTGGCTGCTCCACCGGCGGCCGCCAGGGGCTGATCTTCGCGCAGCGCTTCCCGAACGACTTCGATGGCATTGTCGCGGGCGCGCCGGTGCTGGACTTTTCCGGAACAATGGTCCAATTCACGGCGATCTATCAGGCGTTGCAGCGCGCTCCGGTGCCCTACTCCAAACTGGCCTTGCTGGCCGCGCGCGTCTACGCCGTGTGCGACGGGAAGGACGGGCTCAAGGACGGGCTCATCGACAACCCCGGCGGCTGCGGCTTCACGCCTTCTCGCGACCTGCCCAAATGCGCGGCCGGGGACAATCCCGACTGCTTCACCGAGGGCCAGGTCGCGGCGCTGACGGCCATCTACGCGCCCATCGCCCCCAATGGCGCCGCGCGTTATCCCGCCTGGCCGGTCAGTTCCGAAATCGCCGGGCCCAATGGCCGCTCCGGCTGGGACAATTGGATTATCCGCGAGCAACCCGGCCCCACCATCTCCCAGGGCTTCGCCGAATCCTTCTTCCGCTATCTCGCTTACCCCAAGAAAGACCCGGCCCTCTCGCTCGACCAGGTGGACCTCGCCCGCGACGTACCTCTCCTGGAGGAGATCCACCAGACGCTGGACGCCACCAACCCCGACCTTTCCGCCTTCCGGGAACGCAACGGCCGCCTGCTCATGTGGTTCGGCTGGGCCGACCAGGCGCTGAACCCGCAACGCGCCGTGAATTACTACGAGGAGGTGCTGGCCCGGATGGGCCCCGGCGCTCGCGATTTCTTCCGCTTCTACACCGTGCCGGGCGTCTTTCACTGCGGCGGCGGCGTGGGCTGCGCGGCGTTCGACCCTCTGGCCTCGGTGATCCGCTGGGTGGAGGATGGCGCCGTTCCGGAGCGCCTCGTCACTACGCGCCTCGAACAGGGCAAGGCGCTGCGCACGCGCCCCATCTGCCCCTACCCGCAGCGTGTCCGTTACAACGGTTCGGGCTCCATCGACGAGGAGGCGAATTTCTCCTGCGTGGCGCCGTAGACGGAGCGTAGCCTCATTGCTGAACGCACCTCGGGCAGGCACGCATTACTAGACGTAGGCCACGCTGCCGTCCACGCGATAGTCGAAGCCGCGATGCCACGGCTTCGGCGGGTAGTGCTTGAATGCCTCTTCGTTCAGTTCGACGCCAAACCCCGGCTTCGACGGCAGCGGAATGTAGCCGTCCTTCACCATCAGCGGTTCCTTCAACAGATCCTTCCGGGGCGAGGTGTCGTCGGGGTGGTACTCCAGCACGAGAAAGTTCGGCGTGGAGGCGGCGAAGTGCACGTTCACCGCCGTCGCCAGCGGCCCCATCGGGTTGTGCGGCGCCACCATGACATAGTGCGCTTCCGCCATGGCCGCGATCTTCTTCATCTCGGTCAGGCCGCCGCACACGCAGATGTCCGGCTGTACGATGTCCAGAGCCTGTAGCGCCAGAATCTTCCGGAACTCATGCCGCATGTAGTTGCACTCGCCGCTGGCCAGCGGCACGTTCACCTCTCCAGCCAGTTTCTTCATCGCCTCTTCGTTTTCAGGCCGGATGGGCTCCTCCAGCCACATCGGGTGATACGGTTCGATGGCCCGCGCGAGCGCCGCCGCGCGCCGTACCTCGAAGAACCGCGCGTGAATGTCGCAGCCGATGTCCACGTCCGGCCCCACGGCCTCGCGCAACGCCCGCACACGTTCGCCCGCCTGCCGTGTCACGGCGTTGTACGGCAGTTGGTTGTCACGGCCTGGCTGCGGGCGCATCTTCAGGGCCGTATAGCCGTACTTCTCCACCAGGCGCTTGCCGTCTTCGGCCAACGCCCGCGGCGTCGCGCCGCCGCAACTCTGGTACACGCGAATCCTGTCGCGCACCCTGCCCCCCAGCAGCATGTACACAGGCAGTCCCGCCGCCTTGCCCGCGATGTCCCACAAGGCGTGGTCGATACCCGACATCGCCGCGTTCACCACCAGGCCGCCGGGGAACCTCGTGAAGTTGTACATCATGTTCCAGATGTGTTCGATGTTCCGCGGGTCCTGCCCCACCAGCCAGCTCTTGAAGTCCATCACCACGGCGCGCGTGGCCTCGTCAGGGCCGCACGAATAGGCTTCGCCCACGCCGTGAATGCCCTGGTCGGTCTCCACCTTCACGAAACACAGGTTCCGCCCGCCCACGCCCACCAGCCACATCTTGATGTCGGTGATCTTCATCGCCGGACGCGTGCCCACCTGCGCCGCCTGCAATAGCGGAGCCACTCCCATTTGCGCCGCCATGGCGCCTTCGAAAAATTCCCTGCGCTTCATCCCGCCATCTCCTTCATCGCTTCCTTGTCGAATCCAATCACGACCGCACGGCCCTTCGCCAGCAGCGGACGCCGCACCAGGTTCGGATTCGCCGACATCAATCGCAAAGCCTCATCGCGCGCGGGCGGGTTCTTCTTCATGCCGCGCTCGCGATACAACTCGTTGCGGAAGTTCAAAAACTCCCTGTAGTCGCGTTTGCCGATCAGCGCGTCCAACTCCGCCACGCTCAAGCCAGGCGCGAGATCCACGTCTTCAAACTTCGCCCCAAGCTCCGCCAGATACTTCCGTGCGTCCCGGCATGTCGAACACGTCTTCTTCCAATACAGCTTCATTCTCAATACCTGCCCACCGTGCGGTCCACTTCGAGCGACCACGCCTCGATGCCGCCCGCCATCGACGTGCAATTCATCACGCCCTGCGCCCGCAGCCAGCCCGCCACGTTCAGGCTTCTCACCCCGTGGTGGCAGTACACCACCAGCAAATGGCCGGCGGCCAGCCGCTTCCACTCCTCCAGCCGCGACGGCACGGTGTTCATCGGCGCCAGTTCGCATCCCTCGATCCGCGCCAGCGCATGTTCGAAGGGCTCGCGCACATCGATCAGCGCGAGGGCCTCGCCCGCGTCCATCCGCGCCTTCACCGCGCCCGGCGGCGACTCAATCGGAATTTCCGCTCCGGTGTCTTCCATTCGCGGGTGATTCTATCATTGGCCGCCGGCTTCCTCGTCCAGGCCCCGCAGTGCCGAGTCGCGGCGCAGGACATGCCCGCGCGCCGAGGCGTCCAGCGGCCCGCCGCGCCCGGCCAGCCGCTCGGCCACCCGCATCCGGTGCGCCGAATCGCGGTTGCCGCCAAACTTGAACTTCCCCCGTACGCGGGTGATCCGCAGCCGCACGCCCACGATCGCACCCAACAGCGCGCCATACGGCGAGCCGCCCGGCTCCACCTCGTGATGCCGGCTGCCGCGTGGTTCGTAATGCTCCATCAACTGGTTCAATATGCCGGCCAGATCCCACTCGTCGTCCACCACCTCGGCCGTACATGCCGCCTGCACGGCCGCGTAATAACTCGTGGGCACTCCCCATCGCGGGTCCTCCCCGGCTGCCGCGTTCCACTCCGAAGGAATGTACACATAACTTCCGATCACGGCCAGCAGACAGGACGAATTCTCGCGCAACGCCGCCACCAGAGGGTTGGCGCGGTGTACATGGAACACCGCCTCGTCGTCGCGGCCCAGCGCGAAATGCAGCGGCGTCACCACGGGGATCGCCAGCCCCTTGCCCGGCGCGATCACCTGCCCGAACCCGTTCGTACGCAGAAACTGCCGCCACTCCTCGCCGCTCAGAAGGTCGTCCGCCGGTTTGCTGAGCATGGCTCCTCCTTGTTCTGTATCATCCTCAAATGCGTCTGGCTTCCTTGCGCCCGGTTTATCCGCCTTTGGCGGCTCTCCTCCTGCTCGCCCTGCCCGCGGCCGCGCAAACACCCTCGTTCACCGAGGAGCAGTTTCACGGCCGCCATGCCTACGTCCTGTCCAACGGCCAGGTTCGCGCCGTCGTATTGAAGGGGGGCGGCCACATCGCCGAGCTTCGCTACCTCGCCGGACCCGTCACCCGCCAGGTGAATCCCTTCCGCGTGCCGCATTATCCCACCATCGAACCCTACGATTACAACCCCGCGCGCCACGACTCCCTGTACGGCGACACGCCGCACCGGTTCCTCCATTCCGGCTATATGGGCCACCTGCTCTGTTTCCCGTTCTATGGGCCCGTCTCCTCGGAAGCCGAGGCGCGCAACGGGCTCGGCAACCACGGCGAAGCTCCCATCGTCGAATGGCGCCTGGTCCGCCGCGATGTCACGCCCGAAGCCGCCGCCATCGAGGTGGAAGCTGAACTGCGCCGTACAAACTTTCGCGTGGGACGCCGCATCACGCTCGCCCGCGGCGCCGCGGGAATTCATGTGGACGAATGGGTGGAAAACCTGCTCCCCTTCGACCGCCCCGTGAATTGGATGCAGCACGCCACCTTCGGCCCGCCCTTCATCGAACCCGGCGCGGCGTTCCTCGACATGGACGCCACGCGCGGCGACGCAGCCACGCTCGGCGAACACTCGTGGCCCCGGCTGAAAACCGCCAGCGGTTCCGCTGATGCGCGTCCCATGACGGCCGAAACCGGGTCCGGCGGTTACACGGCCTGGCTCCTCGACCCCGGCCGCGACGAACACTGGTTCACGATGTACAACCCGCGCTTCCCGATCCTCATCGGCTACACCTTCCCCGCCGAAGGCAACCCCTGGATCGCCGACTGGCAGGAGAACCGCCGCGCCACGGGCCTGCCCTGGAACGGCCAGGCTGTCGCCCGCGGCATCGAGTTCGGCTCCACACCCTACGCCGAAGGACTCCGCAAGTCGGTAGACCGCGCCACGCTGCTCGGCGTCAAATCCTTCCGCTGGATCGAAGGCTACCAGCGCCTGGCTACACGTTTCACGGTATGGCTCGCCGAAATTCCTCCTGGTTACCAGGGCACGGCGAAAGTGCGACAATCGGCTGGTGGTTATTCCGTCATTGAGACGCAAACCGGCCGAGACTTACCGGTAATTATGCGTGTTCGATAACTCAATCGAGGCTCTATGCACTCCATACCGCTCCGTGCGCTCCTGCTGGCCGCTCTGCTCGCCTTGCCTGGCGCGGCGCAATTGACCGTGGACCAGCGTCTGATCGACTTTCAGCACCTGGCCGGTCTCTACGCTCAGAATTACGGCCCGTATGAGTTCAAGCGGGACGTGATGGGCGTCGATCTGCTCAAACTCCTGCCTTGGGTCGACCGTATCCGAGCCGCGAAATCCGATATCGAGTTTTACGATATTTGCGCCGAATATGTGGCCTCGCTGAAGGACACTCACTCCAGCTTCAGCAGCGGCTCCACCTTCATCGCCAGAATCGGACTCTCCGCCGATATCTACGACGGCAAGGTCTTACTCGACTTCATTGACCGCTCCACGCTTCCGGCGGGCTCGTATCCGTTCGAGGTGGGCGACGAGGTAGTCACCCTCGATGGCCGCCACGCCGATTACTGGACCAACGAACTGACCCGTACCATCGCCTTCGCCAACCAGCGCGCCACGCGGCGTCTCGGCGCGAACTATCTCTTTTACCGCGTGCAGGCAACCTACCCGCGCGCGCCCGAGATTGGCGCAACGCTCCGCCTGGAGATCCGCCGTGCCGCCACAGGCGCCATCGAGTCCTACGAGATTCCCTGGGAGAAATCCGGTTATCCCATCACGAGCGTGGGGCCGGTCCCCACGCCTGCCGCACGGCACGAGCAAGACCTCGCCTCCACGCCGCGGCTGAACCACTATGGCCTGCCGGAAGGCACGGCTCCGATGCTGGAAGCCTTCCAGAACAAGCGATGGGACCTGGCTGAGCGCGGGCTGGCCCGCCTGCGGGGCCTCGGCGGCCGCAACCCCTATTTCACCCTGCCCGCCGGTTTCCAGCGCCGGCTTGGCTCGCGCACCTCGGATTTCCACTACTCCGGCGTCTTTCCGGCAGAAGGCAAGCGCATCGGCTACCTCCGCATCCCTCACTTTTCCCCAGCCGATGAAACCTCGGCCTGGAACGAACTGTTCGCCGAGATCGCCTACCTGAACGCCAATACGGATGGCCTGGTGCTCGACATCACGCGCAACACAGGCGGCGGCTGCTACGCCGAGGACGCCCTGGACCTGCTCATCCCCTGGCCTTATCTCACCCTGGCCGACCAGATCCGCGTCTCCCGGTCCGCCCTCACCTCGGCCGAAGCCCAATTGGCCTCCGCCGAGGGTCTCGGCCTCCCCGACGAGTTGATCGCGCAGTTCCGGTCCCTCGTCGATGCCCTGCGCCGCGCGTATCAACAGAATCGTGGCCTCAGCGACCCCGTGCCAGGCTGCACGCTCATGCTCGAACGGGACACAGCGCGCGACCGCCTGGGCAACATCCTCGCCTACACCAAACCGATGGTGATCCTCACCGACGAACTCAGCATCTCCTTCGCCGACTACGCCGCCGCCATCCTGCAGGAGGCCGGCCGGGGCCCCCTGCTCGGCTACCGCACCAACGGCGCAGGCGGCAGCGTCTACTCAACCAACGCGGGCTTTTATTCGGAAGCCAGCACCTCGATCACCTGGTCCATCGGCACACGCAACCGCTACATCGGCACCGACGACTACGGCACCACCAACCGCCTGGAAAACGTGGGCGTGCGGCCCGAAATCTCCTTCGACTACATGACCCGCGACAATCTTCTGTCCGGTGGCAGACTCTTCACCGGCGCGTTCACCAGGGCGATTCTCGACGAAATCGCGAAAGGTCAATAACATGCGTATCCTGACCCTCACCCTCGCGGTCTTTACCCTGGCTCCCACGCTTCCCGCCGCGCTCACCGCCGACCAGAAGGAGTTCGATTTCCGCGTCCTGGCCGCGTCCTATGCCAAGAATTACGCGCCCTACGAGTGGAAGAAGCAGTTGTTCGGCTTCGATCTCTACAACATCTCGCCCTGGATCGCCCGCGCCCGGGCGACGGCCACCGACCTGGACTATTACCAGGTTTGCGGCGAGTACGTGGCCTCGCTCCGTGACTCCCACTCCTCGTTCAGCTTTCCCACCAGCTTTCGGTACAGCCTCCCCCTGCACGCCGATTACTACGAGGACGTGCCGCGCATTGACGCCATCAGCCGCCTCTATCTCCCCGCCACCCAGTTCCCCATCCAGACCGGCGACGAGGTGGTCGCCCTCGGCGGCGAACCGGTGGCCGCCGTGGTGCAGCGCCTCTCGCGCACCGTCTATGCGGCGAACGACTCCGCCCTGCGCCGAACCGCGCTGCAACGTGCGTTTGGCACCTCGGAAGCCGGAAACACCCGCGCCGCTTCGCTGCCCGATGAGTTGGAAATCACCATCCGCTCGCGCTCCACGGGCGAACTGGCCCACTATGTGATTCCCGTCATCAAGTCAAGCACGCCCCTGGCTTCGGGAGGCACGACACCCTCCACCATCTACCGCGCCCTCCGGCAGCGCCCCGCCGCCGCGGCGGCGGACGGCGAAGACAGCCTCACCGAACCCTGGCTGGCTCCGCTGGCCGCGCTCGGCGACGATGCCGTACCGGGGCCCGAGTGGGGCGAGGCGCTGCCCGATGCCGCCGAGGTGCTCGGCTTTGGTACACGTCCCGGTTTCCCGCTGCCCTCCGGTTTTGTACAACGGTTGGGCCGCCTGTCCACCGACGCGTTCTTCTCCGGCGCCTATACCGCTGGCGGCAAACGCCTCGGCTATATCCGCATCCCCACCTTTAACCCCGCCATCGGCGCCACGGCCGCGCTGCGCCAGTTTGAAACCGAGATGACGTTCTTCAACGGGAACACCGACGGCCTCATCGTCGATATCATGCGCAATTCGGGCGGACTCAGTTGCTATAACGAGGAGATTCAGCGCCGCCTCATCCCCTACACCTTCCGCGGCATTGGACGGGAGATCCGCGCCACCTATGACTGGGTGTCGGCTTTCTACGATACGTGGGAACGGGCCCGGAACGCAGGGGCTCCCGCCGAGGTGCTGTCACAGCTTGAAGCCAACTACCGCGAGATCGAAGCGGCGTCCCGGCAGTCGCGCGGCCGCTCCGGTCCGCTGCCCATCTGCGCCTCGACGCTGTTCCGCGCTCCCCACGAAACCGCCTACACGAAGC
This sequence comes from Bryobacterales bacterium, assembly GCA_020852175.1. Classification (GTDB taxonomy): domain Bacteria; phylum Acidobacteriota; class Terriglobia; order Bryobacterales; family Bryobacteraceae; genus JAFLBB01. The sequence goes on from JADZBH010000012.1 coordinate 63,585, forward strand.
CGCTTCTGGTTGTCGCCGACGAGTATTCGGCCTCGGCCAGCGACGCCTTCGCCGCCGTCATCCAGGACTCGGGCCGCGGCTCCCTCTTCGGTTTCCGGACCAACGGCGCGGGCGGCACCACGGCAACCTACGGCGCCGGGCCCTACTCGGAAGCCACCGCCTCCAACACCATCGCCATGCACCACCGCGTGAACCCCGTGAACGTGCCAGGATATCCAGCCACGCACTATGTGGAGAACGCCGGGGTGTTTCCGAACATCCCCTATGACTATATGTCGCTCAGCAACCTGCTGTCGGGCGGGGCTCAGTTTCGGGATGCCGTCACCGAAGCTATCCTGGCTGAAATCGCGAAATAGTACTTATTATTTTTTATTAACGTAAACCACTAAGACGTGGGGCGTGTGCGTCCTGCGTCTCTTCTGATTTTGGAATTTGCACCCTGATCTCTGACAGGTTCTACGGAAGTCCGGATCTTTTATTTCGATTAATGCCGTTTGTTCGCCCATGCTGCCGTAATTTCCAGCGGCCCAAATCTCCACTATTTTGATTGACAACCACATCAAAGTGGAGATGTTTTCGGAGTTTGATCCACCCAGTTCACGAACCCTGATTGCGCAGGATTTTCAAGCATATAGCTTTCGTGCTACATGTTGTTACGTCTCGCATGCTTAGGGTCCTGCTATGGCGCAATATCCATTACAGGCGCGACCTCCGGTGTATGGCCGGAAGTGGCATGGGAGCAGCTCGAACCCACCGGTTCAGAGCAGCGCATGGAGGGTGGCCCGGGGGGCGCCGCTGCATTTTGCGGGCGCATCCATGGACTCTTCCACGCGCACATCCAAAGTTCAGGGAAAGGGTTTATGAACAATAATCACACCGCAGTTCCGCGGGCGTGGAGCTTGGTCGCGAACTGGCGTCTGAGCGTTCTCCACATCGCGGTTTTCTCCTTAGCACTACTCCTGCTGTCGATGGGCACGGTTGCTTTGGCCCAGGAACGGTTTTCGGAACTGAACGGCACGGTCACCGACTCGACGGGCGGCGTACTGCCCGGGGTTAAAGTGAAAACCACCAACAAGGTGACAGGCCGTATCGTCGAAACGACAACCACCGGAAGCGGCGCCTATCAGGTGCGCAACATCGAGCCGGGCCGGTATTCGGTGCTCTTCGAGTTGAAGGGCTTCACCATGTATGAGGTCGGCGAGGTCAACCTGCTGCTGGGCAAGACGCTCACCGTCGACGCCAAGATGAGTGTCGGAACCACGGCCGAAACCGTTCAGGTCACCGATGCCGCTCCGCTCATCGACACCACCAACACCACCATGGCCAACAACATCACGGCCGACGAATTCGACCGCCTCCCGAAGGCCCGCAGCTTCCAATCGCTTGCGATGAGCTCGACGTCGGTCAACTCGGGCGAAATCGAGGGCGGCGTCCAGGTGAACGGCGCCAGCGGCGCGGAGAACAACTTCACGATTGATGGAATCTCCACGAACTCACTGCTCAACGGCCAGTCCCGGCAGGACGCCGTGTTTGAAATTCTCCAAGAGGTCCAGGTGAAGACCGGCGGCATCTCCGCCGAATACGGCGGCGCCCTGGGCGGCGTGGTCAGCGCGGTCACCAAGTCCGGCGGCAACAGATTCCATGGCGACGTCCACTACTATTTCTCCGGCAGCCCGCTGAACGCGGCGCCCCGCAAGCGTCTGCTGCTCAGCCCGAGCAACGACACCACCACGGCCTACTACCAGGACGAGAAACAGAAGGACCGCCAGAACGAGATCGGCTACTCCCTGGGCGGCTATCTCATTAAGAACCGGCTCTATTTCTTTAGCGCCGCCTCCCCCAACTTCCGCGACCGGACCAACAACTACCGGTTCTCCAACGGCGCCGAGTCCGGCTCCATCTCCCAGGACACGACGCGCCACATGCTGTTTGAAAAGCTCTCCTTCGACATCACCCGCAATTTGCGCGGCTCGATGTCCTGGCTGTGGACGCCCACCAAGAGCGTCGGCACTCTGCCCGGATATAACGGCGAGTGCCCGAACTGCAACACGGCGTCGGTGGCGGCCAACGCCATCCGCCCCAAGCAGGGCTTCTTCGCTCCGCAGTCCAACTACGGCGCCCAGCTCGACTGGTCCGCCGCTCCCACCACGCTGCTTTCGGTTCGCGCCGGCCGCTTCTGGGATAACTTCAAGGACGTCGGCCTGCCCGACATCACGCCGGTCACCTACCAGATCAGCTCCGTGGGCCTGGAAGGCGTTCCGTCCAATCTGCAGGCGCCCATCGGCTACTACAACACGCCGCGCGTTTCCCGTTCCCGTTGGGACCTGGTGAGCCGCACCTATGTCCAGGCCGATATCAGCCAGTACTTCCGCGCGCTCGGTTCGCACGACTTCAAGGCCGGCATCGGCACGCAGAAGAACGTGAACAACGTGCTGCAGGACTACCCCACCGGCGGCTACATCAACATCTTCTGGAACCGCGCCTTCACCTCCTCGGTGCCCGGCGTCCCGGCCAACCAGCGCGGAACGTATGGTTACTACGAGTACCACCAGATCGGCACGGAGGGCTCCACCGGCGCCAACATCAACAACATGTACTTCCAGGACAACTGGCGCATCATCCCCCGGCTCACGCTGAACCTCGGGCTGCGTCTGGAATCCGAGCGCGTTCCTTCCTTCCAGCGCAACGTGAAGCAGTACGCGTTCGACTTCGGCTGGGGCAAGAAGATCGCGCCGCGCCTCGGCGCCTCGTTCGACGTGTTCGGCGATGGCCGCCTGAAGGTGTATGGAAGCTGGGGCCGTTACTACGATTGGGTGAAGTATGAACTCGCCCGCGGCACCTTCGGCGGCGACTACTGGCGTGTGCGCTACCGCTCGCTCGATTCGCCCGACGTGTTCAGCCTGAACAGCGGCAACCTGCCGGGCCGCAACCTTTGGAACCCGAACGTGACGGATGCCTTCCGCAACCGCCGCGTTCCCGGCTTCGACACCATCGACCCGCAAATCAAGCCCATGGCCAGCGACCTCACCAACGCCGGCTTTGAATTGCAGATCGCCCCGCAAACCGTCTTCCGCGCCAGCTACGTCCGCAACCACCTGATCCGCACCATCGAGGATCTGGGCGTGCTCGTCAACGGCGATGAAGTCTACTACTACGCCAACCCCGGTTCCGGCAGCGCGACCACCACGCCTCCTTCGGGCGCTTCCAAGCCGTTCCCGACGCCCAAGGCGGTTCGCAACTACAACGCCGTGGAAATGCAGATCACCAAGCGTTTCGGCTCCTGGTTCGGCAGCGCCAGCTACGTCTATTCGCGGCTGCGCGGCAACTACTCCGGCCTGGCCGCCACCGAAGAGGTGCGCACCGGCGCCGATGGCGGGGGCGTCTTCGCTCTCGACCAGCAGGGCCCCGGCGTCATCGCCCGTCCGGGCGGCAACGCCAACCGCGCCTGGGACATCGACGAACTCCTGTGGGATTCCAAGGGCAACCTCGATCCGCAGGGTCCGCTCCCCACCGACCGTCCGCACGTCTTCAAGCTCTACGGCTCGAAGACCTTCAAATGGGGCGACCGCCAGGGCACCGACATCGGAGCCTTCTTCTATGGCGGTTCCGGCACGCCTCTCACCACCCTGGTGAACACGATCAACAGCACCCAGGTGTTCGTGAACGGCCGCGGCGACCTGGGCCGCACGGCGTTCCTCACGCAAACCGACATCGTCGTGGGCCACGAATTCACCGTGTCCGAGGGCAAGCGCCTTCGTTTCGAGTTCAACGCCCTCAACCTGTTCAACCAGAAGACCTCGCGCAGCAAGTGGACCCAGTTGAACCGCGCCCGTACAAGCGCCGAAATCAACCTGGCTTCCACCGACCTCGCCAAGGGCTACAACTACCAGACCATGATCAACGGCACCTCGGAAGGCGCCAAGGCGATGAGCCCGTTGTTCGGCATGAACGACTGGTTCAACCCCGGCTTCAGCGGCCGCTTCCTGGTGAAGTTCATCTTCTAAACCAGTTCCTCGCGCGCGCCCACCGGCGTCGCGGGCAGCGCTCCGGGCCGGCTCTCCTTATCAAGGGGGGCCGGCCTTTTTCCTTTTCCCCACCCCCGCGGCGTGATATTCTGCGCCCTGCCTTCACTACTGTTTGCCGGGGTGTTCGTGCCGTCTCCCGGGCAGAGGGAGCTCATGCCGTCCAAATCGCTCATTGTCGGCCGTGACCGCTCGGCCGACATTCCCATTGCCGACTCCTCGGTCAGCCGCCGCCACGCTCAGGTCGAAATCATCGACGGCGGCCGCATTTTTCTTACCGACTGCCAATCCAGTAACGGGACCTTTGTCATCCGCTCCGGCCAGTCCATCCGCATCACCCAGGAAACCGTCTCCCCCGGCGAGCAGATTCGCTTCGGTGACGTGGTCATGGCCGTCTCGGACCTCACCGATCTCGCCCGCCGCGCCGGCGCCGCCGCTCCAGCCACGCCGCAAGCGCCTCATCCGGGCCGTAACGCCGCGCCGGAACCCCTTGCCCGCAGCGAAAAACTGGTCCGCTGCCTCTGCGGCGCCGTGATCGTCGCCGGCAAGCCCTGCCCCTTCTGTTAACGCCTTACAAGACACCGCCATGACACCGCAACCAGCCACTCCCGCGATCCCGCAACCCACCCCCGCCCCCGCCGGATTCTGGAGCCTTCCCGACCGTTCCCAGGCACTGGTGCTCGGAGCGCTCGCCAGCCTCGCCTTCATCGCGTTTGGCACACTCGTCTTCCCCAGCGGCATGGCCCGCATCCTTCTGGACTATCCTTCCAAGCACTTCGTCTACCCTTTCACCGTGCAGAATTTCATGCACATCCTTTTCTTCGCCGCGCTGGGCGATCTGTTTGTCCGCTGGCGCGTCGGCGTCCGCGAAACCTCCTTCCTCCATCAGCGGTTCCTCCCCGAGGACGAGCAAACCGTTCTCCGCATGAAGGATCTTGGCCCCATTCGCCGCCGCGTGCTCGGGCAGTTCGACCGGGAGCATGGCTTTTTGCCGTCCCTGATCGACCTTGCCATTCTCCAGTTCCAATCCAGCCACAGCGTGGATCAGGCCGCCGGCGTGATGAACTCGGCCCTCCAACTCACCGCCCACCGCGTCGACATGCGCTACGGGATGGTGCGCTTTGTCGCCTGGCTTGTCCCCACCATCGGCTTCATCGGCACGGTCTATGGCCTCGGCGCCGCCTTGATGGCCGCCGGGGAAAACAAAGGCAACCTCGACCTGAAGGATGTCGCGCGCACGCTCGGCATCGGTTTCGACGCCACCATGACGGCCCTCATGCAGAGCGCCGTTCTCGTTTTCGTCCTCCAGATGGTCCAGTCCAAGGAGGAGTCGGCGGTGAACCACGCCGGCGAATACACGCTCCGCAACCTGATCAACCGCCTCTATGTCGAGAACAAGAGCTAGCACGGCCAGGCCGCGCCGGAGAACGCCATGTCGGGCATGAAGTCCAGCAGCAAGGAAATCAACATCATCAACATGTCGCTGCTCGACATTCTGTGCGGCGCCATGGGAGCCTTCTGCTTCATGATGCTCGCGCTGTTCCCCTACTGGTCTCCTTCCGGCGTGGGCGCCAAGGAATCCCTGGCCATGAGCGAGCAGATGCAACAGGAGATCGAACGTCTGAAGCGCGAATTGAAGGAGACTGGCGGCCCCGGATCGGCCGGCGCCGTGGAACGCCTGGAAAAACTGCAAGGCCAGATGCAGCAAATGGAGGGGCAGAATAACCGGCTCCGCGCGGAACTCGATGAGGAGAAGAAAAAGGTACGCGATCTGGAGGTCCGCAACCCGGTGATCATCGCCGTCGATTGGAGCGCGCCCGGGACGGACATCGACATTTTCGCCCACTCGCCCACCACCACCAACGTGAGCGGCAAAAGCCAGCCTCCGGTGGACCCCAACGCCAAGCAGGGCCACTTCTTCTATGGAGATGTCTCGTATGGGATGAACCGCGGTCCCGGCATGGACTTCTGGCTCATGCGCGACACCATTCAGGGCAGCCGCCTGGACATCTACTACAAGTACTTCGCCTCCAACGGCTACGCGGGTCCGGTCAAGGTATATGGCACCTACATCAATAACAGCCGCGCTACGCGGCTCCCCTTCGTCGAGATGGCCCGGGAGAAGACGGCCATCAAGGTCGGCTCGCTCACCGTGGCGGCCGATTATTCGATCCGGTTCGATCCGGTACCGGAACTCGCCGATGCCTACCGCCGCCAACTGCAGGAGGCGTCCCAACCTTCAGGTAAGTGACAATAGCCCAAGGAGCCATTCATGATCCAGTGCAAGGATGGGCACTTTTACGACCCGGCCAAACATTCCGCCTGCCCCTGGTGTGTCCAGCCCTTCGATGTCGCCGGCGAAGGCAAGACGACGCCGCTCCGCCCGCCCATCGACGATCAGGGCAAGACCACGCCGCTGCGCAATCCCGTGGCCGCGCTCTCGGAGGATACCAACGTGCCAGGCTCCGAGGATGCCAAGACCCAGCCCCTTTATCTGAACCGCCCGCCGGCAGCACCGCCGCCCGCCGCCGCTCCCGCCCCGGCGCCCGCGCCCCCTCCTGCCGCCGCCAGCGCGCCCCTCGAACCCGTGGTTGGCTGGCTGGTGGCCATCGAAGGCCCTGAACGCGGCCGCGACTACCGCCTCCGCGCCGAGCGTAACTTTTTGGGCCGTGCCGTCGAAAACGACATCTCCATCGCCTCGGATCCGCGCATCTCCCGCAACCGCCACGCCATCATTACTTTCGAGCCACGCAAGCGCACCTTCTACCTTTCGCCCGGCGACGCCTCCGGCCTTGTCTATCTGAACGACGATCTCCTGGACAAGACCACGGCCATCGGCCCGGCCGACCGCATTGAAGTGGGCGACACCACTCTCCGCCTCGTCCCATTCGTCACGGCCGAGTTCAGTTGGTCATAATCATTCTGCATGGCCTACCGGTTCGGCAACGCCCAGCACCTCGGCGCACGGCAGCAGCAGCAGGACGCCTTCGGCTTCAGCGATCCCGCCGACGAGGCCTTCGCCGCGCATGGCGGCTTTCTCGCCGTGGTGGCCGACGGCATGGGCGGACTTGTACACGGCGACGCCGCCAGCCGTGCCGCCGTTCGCGGCTTCCTGCAGTGCTACCGTTCGAAGACCGATACCGAACCCGTTTCCCGGGCGCTGGACCGCGCCATCCGCGCCGCCAACCTCGATGTCACCACGCTTGCCTCCTCGCTCGGCCAGAGCGGCGAGATGGGCACCACGCTGATCGCGGCTGTCCTCCGGGGCGGCGAACTGTATTGGACCTCCAGCGGCGATTCCGCCATCTATCTTCTTCGCGATGGCGAGATCACCCTGCTGAACGCCCAGCACGTCTACGCCCGCATCCTGGACGAGCGCGCGGCCCGGGGCGAGATCTCCACCGAGCAGGCACTTGGCGATCCGCAACGCGACGCACTCACCAGCCACCTCGGCCAGGCGGAACTCGCCGAGATCGACCTCTCGCTCCATCCGTTCTTCCTGCAACCGGGCGACATGCTTCTGCTTGCCTCAGACGGTCTGTATAAGACCCTCCCCGAACGCGACATCGCCGCGCTCGCCGCCGGAGCCTCCGACGTCCAGGCGCTGTGCGAATCTCTGGTCGCCACCGTGCTATCGCGCCAGCGCAAAGGGCAGGACAATGTCACCGTCGTAGCCCTTGCCTTTGGGCCGCCCGCCCCGGCCGCGCCGCCACCCGCGCCACCGGCGCGCGACCGCGCCCGCGAGGCGCTCACGGCCATGGCTTCGCCGGAACCGGCCGCGCCGGCGCCCATCCCGCGCCCCTCGCTTGCCGCCCAGGAACTCGCCACGCGCGCTACCGCCGAAGCCCGGCTGGCCACGCTGGCTCCGCCTCGCAAAGCCAAACTCTGGATGATCCTCGTGCCCGCGCTGCTCTTCGCGGCCATTGTCGCCACGGCCGCATTTTTCGCGTGGCGCCGTACGCCCGCACCCCGGCCCGGCGACGGAGACGAGAAGGCTCCCGGCTCCACTCGCTTCAATACGGACCATCTGCCGCCTTCCAGGCCCGACTCTCCCGGAACCGAACAGCCGCCCCTGGAGTTCGAACCTCTGCAACCCGGCGCCTTGGAACCGAAGCCAGCCGCCCCGGCCACGCCCCCGGCCCCGGCTCCCGCGGCGGCCCCGGAGAAGAAACGGCCATGACCCGTTGCGTTCCGCTCTGGCTCCTCGCCTGTGCCTGTCTCGCCCCTCTACCGGCCGCGCCGCCCGTGGCCGTCATGAAGAGCCAGACGCCGGTCATTATCCTGGCCTTCAGCAAGACGGATGGACAGACCGGTTCCGGCACCGGCTCTGGTCTGTTTGTTTCCACGCAGCACATCGTCACCAACTGGCATGTCTGCTGCAAGCTGCCCGAGGGCGTCTCCGCGCAACTGCTGCTTGCCGGCAGGTCGAAGGAAGATCTGCAGAAGGCTGCCGTCCTGTGGTCTTCACAAGAAAAGGATCTCGCCCTCATCCGCCTGGAGAAGCCCGTCCAGGTAACGCCGGTCACCTTTGCCCGTTCGCCTTCGCTCAGCGAGGGGATGGATGTCTGGGCGGTCGGCTACCCCGGCGCCGCCGGGCGCATGGCCCGTGCCGAGGGCTTCTTCCGCTCCTCGCTCACCAAGGGCGTGATCAGCAAGATGGACACCCGCGCGGTCGCGGGCGGCGGGCATGTGCAACTCATCCAGACCGACGCCTCCATCAACGCCGGCAACTCCGGAGGACCTCTGTTCGACAGTTGCGGCCGCGTCATCGGCGTCAATGTCACCAAGGCGCTCATCACCGTGCTCGACGCACAGGGCAATCCCGTCCGCGTGCCCGAGGCCGACGGCATCGGCTGGAGCGTGGACATCCGCGAACTCCTGCCGGAACTCGACCGCCAGAACATCCGCTACGAAGCCTTCGACACCGTGTGCAAGGATGCCGCCGCTCCTCCCGCCGGGGACCGCTACTCCTCGCTCGTTCTCGCCGCGCAGGTGGTGCTGCTGCTGGTCACCGTGGTGGTGGGCGCGATCATTGTGCGCAAGAAGGTGGCGCCGGCCATTGTCACGGCGGTCACCACGCGGCGTTACCCGCAGGCGCCACCACAGCCCCGGCCGGCCGCGCCACCCGTGCCGCCACAGCCCGCTCCGTCCCCGGCGGCCGCGCCGCCAGCCGTCCGCCCGCGCGTCACACTTCTCGGACTCACCGGCGAGTACGCCGGACAGCGTCTTCCCCTTCTAGCGCAGGGCCTCACCTTTGGCCGCGACGCCGCCGTCTCCAACATCCTGTTCGCCACCGGCACGCCCGGCATCAGCAAACGGCATTGCCGCGTCTATTTCGACAAGGGCCAGGTCTTTGTCGAGGACATGTACTCATCGCACGGCACGTTCCTGGCGAATGGCGAGCGCCTGGCGCCCGGCCAGCCACGCGAGTTGCGCTCGGGTGACGAAGTCCGCCTGGCCGACGGCGGCAACTCCTTCCGCATGGAGCGCGCCTGATGGAGGTCAGCTTCGAACGCCTCGCGCTCTGGCTGGTCGTGGTCGTCTGCGTGGTCCTGCTGCGGATTCTCATCCGCCTGGCGCTACGTTCCCGCCGGGGCGCGCTGCCGCCTTCGCCCGGTCCGGTACTGCGTCCGCCTGCGCCGGCTCAGCGCCAGCAGTTGCCCGCCCAACCGCCGTCGCCTCCGCCGCCGCCTTCCGCGCCATTGCCCCCTGGCGTGTTCTTCGAACTGTCCGGACTCACCGGGGAATACGCCGGCCAGCGCTTCCAGCCACGCTCCTCCGAACTCATCCTTGGCCGTGACGCAGCGGTTTCCCACCTCGTCTTTTCCCAGGACGCGGCAGGCGTCTCCAAACGCCATTGCCGTGTCTTCGCCAATGGCTCCGGCCAGGTATTCCTGGAAGATTCCTGGTCCTCCAACGGCACTTTCTTCGCCGTTCTACGGCCCGGGGCCCGCGCCGTCACCACGCGCCTCGAACCCGGCGCGCCGCGCGAGTTGAAGCCGGGCGACGCCTTTTGCCTGGGCGGCCCTCAACAGATGTTCCGTCTGGATCGCCTCGCATGACCACACCCGCTCTCACCTTCGACACCGCTCTTCTCACCAGCGCCGGCGGCCGCGAAGCGAATCAGGACGAGGCTCGCTTCCAGCTCTCCAACGGCGGCGGCTGCTGGGTGCTCTGCGACGGCCTGGGAGGCCATGGAGGCGGAGAGACCGCCGCCCGCATCGCCGCGGCCACCATCCTGCAATCCCACGAACAATACGCCGAATGCTCGCCCGCGGCCTTGCGTACCTATCTGGAATCCGCCCGCCGCGCCGTGCTTGCCGAACGCGCGAATAATCCCTACCTGGCCGCCATGAACTCCACCGTCGTGCTGCTGGTGGCCGCCGCCGGTTCCGCGCTCTGGGCCCACGTGGGAGACTCGCGCCTCTACTGGTTCCGCGCCGGAAAGCTGCAAACACAAACGCTCGATCACAGCGTCCCCCAATCCCTGGCCGCGGCCGGGCAAATCAACGCGCGCGACATCCGCTTTCACGAGGACCGCAACAAGCTTCTCCGCACCCTGGCAGGAGGAGAAACGCTTGAACCCGGCGTGGCCTCCGAAGCGGTACACTTGAAACCCGGCGACTCCTTCTTGCTCGCCAGCGATGGTTTGTGGGAGCTTGTCAGAGAGACCGAAATGGAGGTGGAATTGGCGCGTTCGTCCACGGCGCAAGCCTGGCTGAGCGGGATCGAAACCCGGCACCGGTCGCGTACCTTCGCCGGACAAGACAACTACTCCGCCATCGCTCTGCGTGTTCACGACCAGCCTCCGGGACCGCTGCCCGCCGCGACCGCGCCGCCCAAACCCGTAGGCGTGCAAACAAGCTCGTCCATCGAGTTGCCGAAGACCGAGCGGCCGCTGCCGCGTCTGAAACCAGGAGGGAATCACTAGGTGTTCGACCCGAACCTGCACTGCATGGGTTGCATGGAACCGCTCAACGGCTCCACGCAGTGTGAGCAGTGTGGCTACGCCGTGGGCACGGCCCCGGAGTCTCCGCTCTACCTCCTGCCCGGCACAGTCCTCAAGCAGCAATATGTCGCCGGCCGCGTCCTGGGCCATGGCGGCTTCGGCATCACCTATATCGGCTTCGACATGTTGCTCGACGCCAAGGTCGCCATCAAGGAATACTTCCCGCAAGGGGTCGCCATCCGCACCGGTTCGGACCCCACCGTCATTCCTTATTCCGGCAATGCAAAAACGCATTACGATTGGGGCCTCGAACGTTTCCTGGACGAAGCACGCATTGTCCGCAAGTTCAAGGACCACCCCAATGTCGTCAGCGTCGAGAACTTCTTCCCGGAGAACGGCACCGCCTACATGGTGCTGGAATTCCTGGACGGCATCACCTTCCTGAAGTTCATTGAACGCCGGGGCGGAAAGGTTGACTGGGCCACCACGCTTCGCATCATGACCCCGGTCATGGATGCTCTTCGCGAGGTTCACTCCCACAGCTTCCTCCATCGCGACATCAGCCCCGACAACATCTATCTGCTTCGCAACGGCATGGTTAAGGTCATCGACTTTGGCGCGGCGCGCCAGGCTCTGGGCCAGGCCAGCCAGAACATGAGCATGATCTTCAAGGGTGGCTACACGCCGCCCGAGCAGTATCAGGAGCGCGGACGCCAGGGACCTTGGACCGATGTCTACGCCACGGCCAGCACCTTCTACCGCGCGCTTACAGGCAAGATGCCGCCCGCCGCTCCGGACCGCCAGGCAGGCGTGGAACTCGATCCGCCTTCCCGCCGCGGCGCGGACATTCCCCCGCGCGAGGAGAACATCCTCCTCATGGCGCTCCAACTCGACGCTGACAAGCGGTTCCAGAACATGGGCGCCTTCCAGGCCGCCCTTACCGGCGCAGGCCGTCCCCCGGCGCCCGGCCCCGTCCCCGGACCGGCGCCCACGCCGGGTCCAGGCCCCGTCCCTTCGCCCCAGCCTCATCCGGCTCCGCGTCCCGCGCCCTCCCCGGTGCCGCCTCCGCCCGCGCCCGTCCCCTCCGGCAAACAGTCCTGGCCGGTGTGGATGATCCCCCTGGCCGCCGCCGTCATCCTGTTCCTGGCCGTAGCCGGTGTCGTCGTTTACAAGCGCTCGCTCAAAGGAACCGGCGAGGAGGCTGCCGGACCCGTCCAAATTGCCCGTTTCGATGCGTCGCCCAATCCCGTCGCGCGCGGACAGAACACCACCCTGTCCTGGTCCGTCGCCAACGGCTCGCAAATTACCATTAACGGCACCGTCGTGAAGCCCGAGGGCAGCACGAGTGTGAAGATCAACGGCTCCCAGCAGTTCACCCTGAAGGCGGCCGGAGCGGACGGAGCCACCGCCGAACACACGCTGGTCGTGGACCTGGACGACGCCCCCTCGCCCCAGCCCACGCCCGAACCGCAGCCCGGCCCATCTCCCGGCCCTGTACCTACGCCCCGTCCTGGTCCCACGCCCACTCCCAGCCCGGCGCCCGTTCCGTCACCTTCCCCGGGACCCACACCGGGTCCAGCGCCCACGCCCGCCCCTGAGCCCACGCCAGCGCCCACGCCGCAACGCATCGAGGTCAGCTACTTCCTGTTCGATCCTCCGACGGTCCGCGCCGGCCAGCAGTCCACGCTGAAATGGGCGGTTACCGGAGCCTCGCAAGTCGCCATCGAAGGACTCGGCAACGTAGAGGCCCAGGGCGAGCGCACCATCCGCCCGGCCCGTTCCACCTACGCTAAACTCATGGCGTCCGGACCGGCGGGTTCCACCTCGGCCACCGCCACGCTCTCCGTGGAGCAGTCCTCCGCGCCTGCGCCGCCACCCAGCCCCGCGCCCAGTCCGGCCCCTTCCGGCGACCGGGCCATGGAAGCCTGGCACGTCATCCACGATCACACCAACAAGTTCATGATGAACCAGGCATGGTCGGCCTGCGAAGGCACGCTCACGCTCTCCGCCGAAGGCATCTCGTTCCTGTCGCGCTCCACGCGCGCCGACAACTTCCAGGCCCCCTGGTCCTCGGTGCAGGAGGTGAAAACCAACCGCCTTCCCATCCAGGGACGCCGGGCCTTCCACATCGAACTGGCCAATGGCCGCAACTTCAATTTCATTCCCACCGACGCTTCGCCCAACGGCATCGTCGATACCATCCTGGCGCAAAAGGCAAAAGGCGGGCGGCGGTAGCGGGACCCTTCGCCGGCCCTGTTACACTAGCCCCCGTGACGCGGTTCGCTCTCGCTCTCCTCGCCACGGTTCTTGCCGCACAGCCTCCGTCCGCCCCTGCGCGAAAGGATCCGAGTTCGGTGGAAGCCGCCACCCTCTACAAACAGGCGCGCGCGCTCGCTTCCAAGGACCCGCACGCCGCCATCTCCCTCTACCGCCGCGCGCTCGCGCTCAGTACGGCCGCGGGCGAACGCTTCGAGGAAGCCCTCACCGCCCATAACCTCGCCTCCGCACTCTGGGATGTGGGCGCCAACGACGAGGCCCTGGCCCTGTATCAACGCGCCCTCGCCATTCGCACCGGAATTGGCGATACCACCGGCCTCGGCTACACCCACTACGGAATCGCCCTCGCCCACTGGACCTGGGGAGACGCTGCATCCGCCCTCGCTTCCTTCGAGCAGGCGCTCTCGCTTTGGCGCCGGCAGAACAATATCGCCGGGCAGGCCGATGTCCTGAACGCCACGGGACTCGCCCTCATGTCGCTCGGCGAAACGGCGCGCGCCGGGGACCGCTACCGCCAGGCGCTCGCTCTCTGGGAGCAGGCAGGGCACGGCGTTGGGCAAGGCTATACACGGAACAATCTCGGCATGTTGCACTTCGCCGGCCGCCACTACGATGCGGCGGCCTCCGAGTATGCCCGGGCCATGGAACTGCTGACGGCCGCGGGCGACAACCGCGGCATCGCCTACGTCCGCCACAATCAGGGCGACCTCGCCGCCGCGCGTGGCGATACCGCCGCCGCCATCCAGGCGTACGAAGACTCCCTGGCCCGCAAGCGTTCCGTGGATGACAAATACGGCGCCGCCCTTACCCTCACCCGCCTCGCCCAGGCCCAGCTCACGGCGGGCGGTGCAGAGTCCGCGCAGACCACCGCCGAAGAGGCCCTGGCGCTCCATCGCGCCATTGGTAACCGTACTGGAGAAACCGCCACTCTCGCTTCGCTGTCCGCCATTGCCTCGGCCCGTAACCGTCCCGCCGAGGCCGAAAAGCAGGCCGCCGCCGCCGTCGCCCTGTCCGAGCAGACTCGCGCCGCCATCTCCAACGACGAACTGAGCACCAGCTACTTCGCCACGCAGCAGGACCTCTACGCACGCCTCATCGCCCTTCGCACGGACGCCGGGCGCCACACGGAAGCTTTCGAAACCAGCGAGCGCAGCCGCGCCCGGGTCCTGCTGGACGCCGTGGCCGGACTCCGCCCGCCCGGCGCCTCGCTCGCCGAACGGCGCGATGTGGAGCGCCTCATTCACGCCGCCGTCCAGCGCCGCAACGCCCAGGCCGCCGATGAACTTCTGCACCGTTGGGCGGCCGTCGAAGCCCGCCTTCGCGACTCAGGCCAGGACACCACGCCCGAACCGGCCCCGTTCGACACCATCCGGCGCCAACTCCTGGCTCCCGGCACGGCCTTGCTGGAGTACTTCGCTGGCGAACGCTCCGGCTACGCCTGGCTCGTCACCCCTCACTCGCTGTACACCGCCACGCTCCCTCCCCGGGCCACGCTCGACGGGCTCACACGGCGATATCGCGAGGCTCTCACCGCCCGTGCCGCCGCGCCACCGGGCGAATCCGCCGCCGCCCGCGCCGCACGCCTGGCGCGCGCCGATGCCCAACTGGCCTCCGCGGCTAGGGCGCTGGGCGATGCGCTCCTGCGGCCCTTCGCGGACCATCTCTCTGTCCAACGCCTCCTCATCGTCCCCGATGGCCCGCTCCACCAGCTTCCCTTCGCCGCCCTGCCGCTCGGCTCCGGCCTCCTCCTGGACCGCACCGAAGCGGTCACACTCCCTTCGGCCTCACTCGCCCTCCAACTTCACCTCAAACCGGCCCCGTCCCCCTCCGGCCCGCCCTTGACACTCCTCGCCGCCCCCGCATTCAACGCCTCCTGGGCCCCGCTTCCGATGACCGCTTTCGAGGCCCGGAGCATCGCCCAACTCAGCCCCGGCGCCCGCGTCCTCACCGGCGCCGCCGCCACCCGCGCCGCGCTGCTGAAACCGCCCCATCTCGATGCCCGTATCCTTCATCTGGCCACCCATGCCCGCGCCGATGCCGGGCGCCCCGCCCTGTCGCGCATCGCCTTGGCTTCCGGTGACGAACTCACACTGGCCGACATCTACGGCCTTCCCCTCCACTCCCGCCTGGTGGTTCTGTCGGGCTGCGAAACCGCCCTGGGCCGCGACGTCGCCGGCGAAGGCCCCGTCAGCCTCTCCCGCGCCTTTTTCTATGCGGGCGCGCGCACCGTCGCCGCCAGCCTTTGGAACGTGCAGGATCGCGCCACGGCTGAACTCATGCGCCATTTCTACAGGGGACTGCTCCTCAAACGGCTCCCGCCCGCCGCGGCTCTGCGCGCCGCGCAACTTTCCTTGCGCAAGGATGCCCGCTGGAATCATGCTTATTACTGGGCGCCGTTTCTGGTGTTGGGGGACTGGCGTTGAGTTGGCCCGAGAGGATCGCATAGTGAGCCCGCCGCCCACGCGACGAAACCAGTGGACGCTCTCCGAAGAAGCCTTCGAACGCCTCCTCGCCGCCTTCTCACCCTCCCGCGAAGTAGCCGCCCGGCGCTACGAGGAACTCCGCATCCGGCTGCTCCGCTACTTCACCTGGGAACGCTGCACCTTCCCCGAAGAGCGCGCCGACGAGGCATTCAACCGCGCCGCCCGGCGCCTGGAAGAGGGCGAACCCGTCCAGAACATTGAACAGTACACTACCGGCGTGGCCCGCCTCCTGGCCAGGGAGTCCTTCGCCGAGCAGATTCGACAGGACCGCGCCTATTCCGGCTGGGCCCACACACAAACCGCCGGGCACAACGGGTCCACCGGCTCCGAGTGGGAAGCCCGCTGCCTGGAGGAGTGCCTGGCGCTGGCCCTTTCGCCTGCCGACCGCGATTTCCTGCTGAAATATTATGAGGGAGACCAGCGCGCCCGGATCCGGTCGCGCCAGGATATGGCCGCCCGGCTGGGCATCGGCATGAATGCCCTTCGAAACCGGGCGCTGCGGCTTCGTGAAAAATTAGAAACCTGCCTGCAACAGCGTCTGCGCGGCGCTCAGCCGGACTCCCCAGCGTGATGTCTGAACGAATGACTCACATTTCTATGAAAGGGCGCCCAACGCCGGATGGCGGATTCAGGCGCGTCTGACGACTTGTTCCACCGTTATCTAACTCGAACCCTGGAAGAGAGCGAAAGGAATTCTCTCTCCGAAAGGCTGCTTTCCGATCCAGGCCTGTCCGACGAATTGGCGGAATTCGAGGCCGAATGGATCGACGCGCGCGCCCGAGGCGAACTGCCGCCCGCCGAAGCCGCCGAGGTGGATGCCTACCTGAGCGCGACGGGCGCCCTGCACCGCCTCGCCATCGCCCGCCGTCTCCAGGAACAACAAAAACCAGCCCCGTCCGCTCGCCGTTTGCCCTTGTGGCTTGGACTCGCCGCTGCCGCCGTGGCCGTTTTCGTCCTCTTCCGCGCCACGCAACCTGCGGCGGAAGTTCCCAGGCCCATAACCAGCACATCCACTCACACGTCCACGCCGGCCTTCACGCTGCTCCTGGTCCCGGGCACGCGTTCGGCCGAACCCCGGCACGTCACCCTCCCCCCGGGCGTCTCCCGCATCGAATTCCAACTCGCGCTGGACGCCCCGCTCGCCCCGGGAAGCTATCGAGCCGAACTGCAATCGGCCACAGGCCAACCGCTGCACGCCGCCGCCGTGCCACTCGCCCCCGGCAAAACCAGCCTCCCCTTCGCCCTGGACGCCGCTTTGCTCGCGCCTGGATCCTACGTCATCGTGCTTACACCCGCTTCCGTCCCGGACGACCCTGTGAACGCCTACGCCTTTGAAATTCGTTAACGCCTCTGTCCGCCGGGTTTTCCAGCAAGGGCCGCGTGGCGGCATATGGCATCCTGAGAGGAGAGGGACTGTCTGGCTTCCCGCCTGCATTCCGCCGATTAAATCAGCATGCACGATCTACCTGCCCTAACCCTGTCGTTCGGCCTCAATTTCGACGATCTCTACTCCACCGGCGGACTCGCCCGCCTGGATCGCGCCTTCCTGGACTCGCTCACCGCCTGCGACGAACCTCTCGCGGCACGCCTGGCCACAGTCCGAGCCAATCCCGAATCAATCTCGCTCAAGGAGCGCTCGGCCCTCATCCTCGATCTCGGTCCCCACCTGGAGGACTTTCTCGGCGAACTCTTCGCGATCGCACCGGAGTTGAAAGCCCTGCAAGCCGAATACAATGCGCAGGCTCCGCTGCTCGCCATCAAACGCAAGTTCGTCCAGCGCGGCAAACTGATGCTCGCCATCAAGCCGGAGGACGCGGCGGCGTTCGACCCCGCCGCTTTGCGCGCGGAGTTGGAATCCCACATGGGCGAGCCGCTCACCGAGATGAGCTACGCCCATGCCGTCGAAAACTGGCTGGCCTCGGCGGAGGCGCACGAGGCCGCGCTGACCGCCGCCGCCCGCTACGCCGCCTGGGCACTCCACACGCCTGCCGGACACCTGGCTCACAAACATGGCGTCCTGTTCAAGAAACCCGGGAAGATCGACATGTACCATCTGGTGGCCATCGACTCGATCACCTCGCCCGCCCTGGCCGGCACGGTGGCCAGGTCCGGCCTTCCGGAGCAGGAGTGGCGCCACCGCCAGGCCTTCCATCTCACAGACCACGGCTACTCGACCACCGGCGCCATCGACGAGGCCGATTACTGCATCCACTGCCACCACCAGGGCAAGGATTCCTGCCGCACAGGCTTATCGGAAAAGGATGGTTCCTTCAAGAAGTCCGTCTTCGGCGTGACACTCGCCGGCTGCCCGCTCGAAGAAAAGATCAGCGAGTTCCACGAAGCCATGGTGGCCGGCCAGCCCCTGGCCGCGCTCGCCGTGATCGCCATCGACAACCCGCTCGTCGCGGGTACCGGACATCGCATCTGCAACGACTGCATGAAGGCCTGCATCTTCCAGCGGCAGGACCCCGTCAACATTCCCCAGTCGGAAACCCGCACCCTCAAGAACATCCTCCAGCTTCCCTGGGGCTTCGAGATCTACTCGCTGCTCACGCGCTGGAACCCGCTCCACTTCGAACGCTGGCTGCCGCAACCGGACTCGGGCTATAAGGCGCTCGTCGTTGGTCTTGGACCAGCGGGCTACACGCTCGCCTACAGGCTGATGCAGGAAGGCCACGCCGTCGCCGCCGTCGACGGTCTGAAGATCGAACCCCTGCCGCGGCATCTCTCCGGCGTGGATCACCGGGGCGGACGCACCCCGTTCGTTCCCATTCACGACGTGAACCAGCTTTGCGAGGATCTGGACGACCGCGTGATGGCCGGCTTCGGCGGCGTGGCCGAGTATGGAATCACCGTCCGCTGGGACAAGAACTTCCTGAAGATCATCCGTCTGCTGCTGGAACGCCGCGCCGGATTTTCCATGTTCGGAGGCGTCCGCTTCGGCGGCACGCTCACGGCCGAGTCGGCCTTCGCGCTCGGCTTCGATCACATTGCCCTGTGCGCCGGCGCCGGACGGCCCACCGTCATCGACATGGAAAACGGTCTGGCGCGGGGCGTCCGCCAGGCATCGGATTTCCTGATGGCGCTCCAGCTTACCGGAGCCGCCAAGTCCTCCTCGATCGCCAATCTCCAGGTGCGCCTGCCCGCCGTCGTCATTGGCGGCGGCCTGACCGCCATCGACACGGCCACCGAGACGCTTGCCTACTATCCGCGCCAGGTGAAGAAGTTCGCCGGACGGTACGAAACCCTCGTCCGCGAGTGTGGCGAGCAGGAGGTGCGCCGGTTGTGGAACGAAGAGGAGCGCGAAATCGCCGCCGAGTTCCTGGAGCACGCGCGCCTGCTGCGCGCCGAAGACGAAACCGCCAGCTGCGAAGGCCGCGAGCCCCACTACCTGCCGCTGCTCCACTCCTGGGGCGGCGTCACCATCGCTTACCGGCGCAGGCTGATCGATTCCCCCAGTTACACGCTGAACCATGAGGAGGTCCGCCTGGCCATGGAGGAGGGCATCTGGTTCAGTGAAGGTCTTTCACCGGTTTCGGTTGGCATCGACCGCCACGGACACGCCGCCTCGCTGACCTGCGAGAAGCAGGCCTGGGACGAGGCATCAGGCAGGATGCGCGCCACGGGCGAGCAGGTCACACTCGCCGCGAAAGCGATTCTCGTGGCTGCCGGCACCCAGCCGAACACGGTGGCCCAACGCGAGGATCCGGACAGCTTCACTCTGGACGGAAAGTACTTCCGCTCCCTGGACGAGGACGGCGCGCCGATGAAGCCCGAAGGCCACACCAAGCCCTCCAAGCCCGGCGTGCTCACGTCGCTGCTGCCGGACGGCCGCGCCATCTCCTTCTTCGGCGATCTCCACCCCTCCTTCGCCGGCAATGTCGTGAAGGCCATGGCCAGCGCCAAGGCAGGCGCGCCCGTGATTCACCGGCGCCTGCTGGCACGTCCGCCGGAGCAACCCTCCCCCGCGGAACTGATGGCGCGGCTGAACCGCGATCTGCGCCCGCATGTGAAGGAGGTGGTGCGCCTGACGCCGAACATCGTCGAGGTGGTCGTCGAGGCGCCCATGGCAGCCCGCGCCTTCCTCCCCGGCCAGTTCTACCGTCTGCAAAACTTTGAAACCAACGCGCGTACCTTCGACGGCACCACCCTGGCCATGGAGGGCCTGGCCCTCACCGGCGCGCAGGTGGACCGCGAGAAGGGCCTGCTGTCGACCATCGTTCTTGAAATGGGCGGCTCCTCGGACCTCTGTATCACGCTGAAGCCGGGAGAACCGGTTGTCCTGATGGGTCCCACGGGCGCGCCCACCGAAACGCCAGCCGGGGAAACCGTCATGCTGGTGGGCGGCGGTCTCGGCAACGCCGTGCTTTTCTCCATCGGCCAGACGCTGCGCGCCCATGGCTCGCGCGTCATCTACTTCGCCGGGTACAAGAAGGCGATCGACCGTTATAAGGTGGACGAGATCGAGCGTGCCGCCGATTGCATTGTCTGGTGCTGCGACGAAACACCGGGTTTCACACCGTCGCGTCCCGGCGACCACTCCTTCTCGGGCAACATCGTCGAAGCCATCCGTTGGTACGGCGCCGAGGTGAACTCACCCATCCGCCTCCAGGAGGTGAACCGCCTGATCGCCATCGGGTCGGACCGCATGATGGCCGCCGTCGGCGCCGCCCGCCACACGGTGCTCAAGGGCATGCTGCCGCCGGACCACCACGCCATCGGCTCCATTAACTCACCCATGCAGTGCATGATGAAAGAGATTTGCGCCCAGTGCCTGCAACGCCACCGCGATCCGGCCACGGGCAAGGAGCGTGTGGTCTTTTCCTGCTTCAACCAGGATCAGCCGCTGGATTCCGTCGATTTCGGCTGCCTGCGCGAGCGGCTGGGCCAGAACAGCGTCCAGGAAAAGCTCACCCGTTTGTGGATTGACCGTACCCTGAAACAACTCGGCCTGCGCGAAGAAGCCTTCGCGCGCACCTAAGCAAATCCGCCACGCTCTT
The DNA here is from genome assembly GCA_020852175.1 of Bryobacterales bacterium. GTDB lineage: Bacteria > Acidobacteriota > Terriglobia > Bryobacterales > Bryobacteraceae > JAFLBB01. Next base: position 84,316 of record JADZBH010000012.1, read on the forward strand.
TAGTGCGCCGAGAACTGGGGCTGTGGCGGCTTCAGCTTCACTTCCACGGTCCGCTCCGGTTCGTTGATCTCGAAGGTTTCGCCAAACGTCTGATAACCCTTGGCGATCACCATCACGAGAATCTTCCCCTGCGGAATCGGCGGAATCTTGGCCAGGCCGATCTGGTTGGTCCGCAGCTCCCAGTTCAGGATCGTCTTCTTCCCGAACTTCTTGATGCTGCGTCCTTCGTTGAACCGCACCACCACCGAGGCCCGTTCCACGGGCTTTCCGTCAAGGTTCTTCACTTCCACCGTGATCGAGGTGGTTTGTGGATCGTCGCCCACCAGCAGAGCGGGCGCACACAACGCCGCCAACAAGGCTCTTCGTGTATGCATACTCATATTTTACCGGTTCAGGCCACATCCGGTTTCAAAAATCGCGCCGGCAGACCCAACTTCCGGCATACGGCCTCGGCCGCCAGATAGCCGCTCCGGACCGCCCCCTCCATCGTCGCCGGCCAGCCGGACCGGGTCCAATCCCCCGCCAGGAACAGCCGCTCGTCGCTCGTCGCGGTCCCCGGGCGCCGCTCCTCCAGGCCCGGAGCCGCCGAATAGGTGGCCCGCATCTCCTTCACAACATGCGCCCGCTCGATCTTGGCCCGTCCCGCCTCAGGCAGGAATTCGGCCAGTTCCCTCACAGCCTGATCGATCACCTCGCCCCGGGCCATCGCCGCCAGCCCGCGCGAAGCGCTCGCGACCAACTGGATGTGCCGTCCCCCGCCCTTGTTGAACATCCAGTGCACGGAACGGTCGAGCAGCGTCGCGTGGGGCCATTCGGTCACCGTGCGGTCAAACCAAAGGTGAATGCCGGTAATCGGCGAATGATCCCATCCGGTGAAGTCCAGCCCGATATGAGGCGCCAGGGCCGCCGCCCGCTCCCAGGGCACGGCCAGCACCATCGCGTCCGGCTCCCGGCGCTGTCCATCCGCCAGGGTTACTCCGCCGGCCACGGAATCCACCGGCGTCCTGGTCCGGATCTTCACCCGGGGCAGCCGCCGCCAGGCCTCCTCGCCGTACAGTTCCGCCAGCGGCACGCGCGGCACTCCCATGGCGCTCCACCGCGCCCCGGATAAGAATCCCAGCCGGAACACCTGAAACCCGTGCGATGCGGCCATGCGGTCCAACTCTTCGTTGATCGCGCTCACCAGAACCTGCCGCCAAAACCGCTCCATGGCCCGCGTCGTCTGCTTCTGGCCGGCCAGCCATTCGGCCATCGTGATGCGGTCCAGGTCCGGGCGCTCCCGCTGCCGCTTCATGGCCAGCAGGGCCCGGCCGATGGCCACGCGGTCGGACCAGTCGAAGCAGGGCATCGTGAGAAACGAGGGGCCGAAGTGGAGCGGCGCCGGAAGTCCCGCGGCTTCCAGGCGCGATACGCGCCCGCCTGGCTCCACAAAGCGGAAGGCACGGTGGAAGACAATCTTTTCCGCCACGCCCAGCCGCCGGTAGAAGTCGATCAGGTTCACGCAACAGCCCAGCAGGATGTGCTGGCAGTTGTCGATCGCCGGTTCTCCCTCTTCCGCGCCCGGCGCGGGATACGAGGTGGCCCGGCCACCCAGAAACCCGCGTGACTCGAACAGCTCGACGTCCAGCCCGGCCTCGCCCAATGCGGCTGCCGCCGCCAGTCCGGCCAGACCTCCGCCCACTACACACACCGATGGCATTCGCTGAATTCAGGATAGCGAAGGAGGGTAGGATCGGCGCGTTCGCCGCGCCACGCGCCTATCCAAGCGCCGTGGACCGCAACCGGTTCCGCTTGCCGCCGCCACCGCCGCTAATCTCAGTGGCCAGCCAAACCACCACGGCAAGAAAGAGAATGAAAGTTGCGTCGCCCATATCGCCCTACCAGTATGAAAGCCGCATTCCCCCGGCACAAGTACCTAATGGGTCCAGTACTCAGCGATCCACCCGAACAAAATGCCTAGTACAATCCCCACCGCGGGGAAGGATGCCACCGCCGTCACGGCTTTCGCGGCCAGGCCGCGCGGCCACCGGCCAAACACAAGCAGCGCCTGCGCGCCCAGCATGGAGCCATACACCATCGCTTGCCCGGCCACTCCCGCGGCGCACCAGGGACAATGACGTCCGTGCGCCGCATGGACGTTGCATGAGCGGTCCGCCTCGCCCCACAACGACTGGCAGCCGCATTGGAAGATTGTCGCGCAGAGGTTAATGAAAAAGACGCTGGTCATCAAGGCGGTCGCGGCGAACACCAGCGCCCGCCCCATCCTCAACCCGCCTGCCGGACCCTTGCCGCGGCCCGCACCACATTTTCAATCATCTTGAAGCCGGCCGCGTCTTCCAGCGTCAATAACGATTCCGGATGGAACTGCACCGCCTCCACGGGAAGCGTCCGGTGGCGCACGCCCATGATGATGCCATCGTCGGACTCCGCCGTCACCTCCAGCACGCCGGGCAACTTCTCCGGCAGCGCGTAGAGCGAGTGATAGCGGCCTACCTTCACCTCCTCCGGCAGCCCTTCAAACACACCCACCCCGCGGTGTTTCACCATGGACGGTTTGCCGTGCATCGGGTAGTCCAGCAAGCCCAGTTCGCCACCGAATGCCACCACGACGCCCTGCAATCCCAGGCACACGCCGAACACGGGCACGCCGAGTTTCGCCGCATGCCGCACCACGCCGGGCACGCCGAAATCCTCAGGCCGGCCCGGCCCCGGCGAGATCAGTACCAGGTCCGGCTTGATCCGGTCCATCAGTTCCAGAGGAAATCCGGCGCGGTAGGTCACCACATCGGCACCCGTTTGCCGGGCATAGTTCGCCAGCGTGTGAATGAAGCAGTCGTCGTTGTCCACGAGCAACAGCTTCACGCCCGCACCCACCCTCTCTGGCGCGGGCAGATTCGTTCTTTTTTCGCCGCGCGTTTCCGCCATCACGCGGAAGAAGCCCGTGGCCTTCTGCCGCGTTTCCGCCTCCTCGCTCGCTGGAATCGAGTCGTAAAGTAGCGTCGCGCCCACCGGATACTCGGCCACGCCGTTGCGCAGGTGCACCGTCCGGATGAGAATGCCGGTGTTGATATCGCCGTTGGACGAAAGCATGCCCACCGCGCCGCCATACCAGCCGCGCGCGTCCTTCTCCGTGTTCTCGATCTCCTGCGCCGCGGCCTTTTTCGGCGCGCCAATCACGGTCACCGCCCACATGTGCGTCAGGAAGGCGTCCAGCGCGTCCATACCCTCGTCGAGCACCGATTCCACGTGGTCCACGGTGTGGAAGACGCCCGCGTAGGATTCAATCAACCGCCGCCCGATCACCTTCACCGTCCCCGGCACGCTCACCCGCGACTTATCGTTGCGGTCCACGTCCGTGCACATGGTCAACTCGGACTCTTCCTTCAGCGATGCCAGCAGTTCGCGGATGTTCTCGGCATCGCGCAGCGGGTCGCCCGTGCGCCGCGCCGTCCCGGAAATCGGGCAGGTCTCGATCCGCCCGCCTTCGACGCGCACGAACATCTCGGGCGAGGCGCCCACCAACTGTTCATCGCCGAGTTGAATCAGAAATTCGTACGGGCTCGGCGAGGCCTTCTGGATGCGCTCGAACAGGTTCGATACGCTGCCCGCGTACCGCGCCTGGAACTTCTGGCGCAGCACCACTTCGTAGTAGTCGCCGCGCTTCATCCCCTGGCGCACCTTTTCCACGCCCGCCATGTACTCCTCGGGCGTGTGGTCGCAGGTGATCTCGCCAGCGACGCCTCCCGGCGCTGCCGTCACGGGCGGCACTTCGGCGCCGTCTCGCGCAAGACCTTCCGTGCTCAGCCCCTCGAAGGCGAAGTCGTATTGATAACGCTCAATCTGCTCCTTCTTACGGTCCATGAAGCAGATGTCGTCGCACAGGAAGAGATGCAGGTCCTTGGCGCCCCGGCGCGGGAGTTTCAACTCGATGGGGTCGAACTGGAACAGCAGGTCGTAACCGAAGGCGCCCACCAACGCCAACCGTCCGTCGCCCATCTCGCGGAACTCATCGAGCAGCGCCCGCAGTATTGAAAATGCCGATGGCTGCCGGCTCCGCTCCTCCTCGGAGAACAGTTCCGGCAGGGGCTTCAGCGTGCCCGTCCACCCGTCCGGAATCGTTTCGATGGACGCCCAGTGTTCGTGACCGCGCAGGCGTCGCAGCAGAATTTCGCACAGCACCTGGCCCCGCGCGTTCAACGCCCGGAATTCGAGCGCACGCCCCCTGCCGACAATCTCCATCGGCGGGCACACGCTCGCCACGTCCCATCGTGAATACCGGCCGGGATACTCATACCCGGAGGAGAGATAGATGCCGCGCCGCGTGTCGAGTTGCCGCAACAGCGCGCGCAGGCCTTTCTTGTAGGGAATCTTGGATAGGGTGCGCGTGACGGCAATGCCGCCGCGCGTCTCAAAGCGGAGTTGCCGCATGATGGGATACCTGAAACAGCGGAGTGAGATCACAGGATATCATGCGGGGCCGGAGTGCTATTCTAACGGGCGATGATCGACCGCCGAGCTTTCATCGCCTCCACGGCCTCCCTGGCCGCCTTCGCACAGCAACCCGCGACACCCGCGGCCCCCATCACCTCCTCGGTGATGCTCTGGACGCTGAAAGGCTCCTTTGAAGAGAAAATGGAGGCCGCCGCGCGCGCGGGGATTCAATCCGTCGAGCTGGTGGGCGAGCACGCCGAATGGTCTCCGGCCGAAATGGATCGTGCCCAACGCCTCGCCCGCTCCCTGAAGCTCGGCATGGATACCATCAGTTCCACTCCGTTCTGGAGCCGTATGCCTATCTCGATGGTCGATCCGGCCCAGCGCGGCAACCTCCTGAACGAAGTGGGGAAAAACCTTGACGCCGCCCGGCGCCTGGAGATTCCCATGCTTCTGCTCATGTCCGGCAACGCTATCCCCGGACGCACCTATGAGGAGCAGTGGACGAGCCTTGTGGAGAGCGCCAGGCGCTGCGGGGACCTGGCCGCTAAAGCGAACCGCACCCTCATCGTCGAACCGTTGAATACCAAGGTGAACCACAAGGGCTACTTCCTGGATAGCTGCGTCGCCGGACTGCGGCTGATGAAGGAGGTGAACCACCCGCACGTCCGCCTCCTGTTCGACCTCTATCACGAGCAGGTGCAGGTGGGCGACGTAACGCGAACCCTCCGCGAGGCCCTGCCGTTCGTCAAGGTGTTCCACATCGCCGATAACCCCGGACGCCACGATCCAGGCACCGGAGAGATGAACTACCCCTTCCTGTATAAGGAGATCCAGAAGGCCGGCTACACTGGTTACCTCACCATGGAGTACCTTCCCCAGGGCGACCAGGTGAAGAGTCTCATCGCCGCCATGGATTCCATGCGAAAGGCGCTCGCGTAACCCGTATGCTCGTCCACAACCCTGCCGGCCACTACTCCTTCGTGCGTGGCATCGCGCCGTATTCCGGCGGCGCCGTCGCCGACGACGGCCATGAGGTGATTCACGCGCGGTTTCACAAAACCGTCCCGCTGCGCCAGGGCTTCCAGGCGGTGGAGCGGCACATGGACGCGGTCAAGCTGCCCATACACGCCCTCTGCGGCATGGAGTTGCGCTCGCCCCGGCCCTTCACTTTTCCCGGATTCACTGAGTTCAACGCAGGATACATCGACGTGTTGAAACGCTGGGGCGTCTTCGTCGATGGCGTCAACCCGATCGCCCGCACCAATATCGCTCCCCGCATCGGAGCGCCGGCCGAGCCATCTCTTTACGGGTTCAGCTATGTGGCGCCGGCCCGCTCCGCCGCCAGGACCTTTGTGATCGCCGGCGCGGGCGAGCTTCCCGAGGGGTCGCTCGACCCGCACGACGTCGTGCGCCGGGGTGAACAGTCGGCGCCGGCGCTGCTGGAAAAGGCCCGTTTCGTCATGGGATTGATGAACGGGCGGCTGAAAGAACTCGGAGGCGCCTGGAGCGGCGTCACCGTGCTCGATGTCTACACCGTCCACCCCATGTGGCACCTCGTCGAGGAGATCCTCCGGCTGGCGGGCGAAGCGGCCATCCACGGCCTTACCTGGCACTACTCCGCCCCGCCCATCGAGACGATCGAGTTTGAAATGGACATCCGGGGCGTAAAGCGGGAACTGGTGCTGTAGGTCCGGAGCGGCTGCCCGGAGCGGCTAGTGTTCCGACTTGCCCGCCACGGTCAGGCCCACAGGCGTATCGCCCACCTTCTCATAGAGAATCCAGTCCTCGCTCAGGTTCTGGATGCCCGCCTGGAAATCGCTCTCCACCACATACATGCTCAACACGGCCGGATGCGGCGTCCCGGATGCCTTTCGTGACATCACCATCAGGTCCTTGAAAGCGGGCACGGCGGCGGCGCTCTGGTCGTCGGCGGCTGGCGTCATCACAAGAAAATCCCGGTTCGGCGCCACACCCTGATGATCCCCGTTGATGGGGAACATGCTGAAGCGCAGCGTATACACGCCGGGTTTCAGCATCTGGCCTCGGCGGTCGTAGCCGCCTTGAAACCAGCGGATGGCTCCAATCACCGAGCCCGGAGGCGCCGTCTTCCACATCAGGTCCGCCTCGGTGGACACTGGCCCTTTCGGTGCGGACTTCACGTACCATACCTCGCACCACGGCTTCCCGTCGCCCCCCGTCACCCTGTAACCGGAAGGTGCCAGCAACTCCTTCACCGGCGCGGCCAACTCCGCCGGTGGTTCTCCCGCGGCCTCCACCTTGTACTGAGCCATGGCAAGCGCTCCACAAGTTAAAAAGGCCAGCAGCAATCGTTTCATCAGCACGTTCCTTTCGTCTTTGTTTCCACCCGTTTTATCCCCGCTTCCTCCGCCGGGCCGCCTACACCCGGCTCACCCGATCCAGTACAATCAAGCACCGGGTCTCCCGGGATCAGCCAAGGCCGGAGGGCCCTGTCCCGCCGCGTCACCGGAACACGCGATGCAAACTATCTTAGTGATAGACGACGACGAGAGCCTCCAGGATACAATCGCCGTCATGCTGGAGCAGGAGGGGTTTCGCGTGGCCTCCTCGGGCGATGGCCGCGCCGGTTACGAAAAAGCGCTCACTCTCAAGCCCGATCTCATCATTGTCGATCTCCGTCTGCCCGGCATGAGCGGCATGGAGATCTGCAAGCATCTCCGCGGTGCGCAGATTCAGACGCCCATCATCATTTTGAGCGCCATTGGCGATGAAATGGACAAGGTGCTGCTGTTGGAGATCGGCGCCGACGATTATGTCGTTAAGCCCTTCGGCCGGCGCGAGCTTCTGGCCCGCATCCGCGCGCTGCTCCGCCGCTCGCAGGCTGGCGCCCACGCCGTCCTCCGCTTTGGCGATACGGAAGCCGACCTGGACCGCCGCGTTGTCCTCCGCGCGGGCGATGAGGTGAAGGTCACTCCGGCCGAATACAACCTGCTTGTCTATTTCCTGCAAAACCCGGACCGCGCGCTGACGCGCGACATGATTCTCAACTCGGTTTGGGGGTATGAAAGTTTCCCCAACACCCGCACGGTGGACGCTCATGTTGTGAAATTACGCCAGAAGTTCGAACCCGATCCCAACGCGCCGCGTCACTTTCTCACGGTCCATGGGGTTGGCTACCGGTTTCTTCCCTGACCGCCACGAAAGAAGGTGCAGCGTGCGCGTTCTCATCGTTGACGATTCTCCGCAAGTGGCTTCCACCCTGGAAATCGCCCTCTCTCGCGCCGGGTGGGAAACCGCCTGCGCCCACGACGCGCTTAGCGCGCTCGATCTGCTCTCCACGCTACCCGCCGTCGATGTCATTGTCACGGACCTGGACATGCCCCGCCTGGACGGCTACGCCTTTATCGCCGCCATCCGCGCCCACCCGCTCGCCTCCCGCTCCGCCGTCATCGTCACCTCGGGCTCCACCGCCGACGATGCCGAAAGCCTTGCTTTCGCCGCCGGAGCCGATCTCTATTTCGCCAAGCCCTACTCGCCCGCTTCCGTCCGCCAAGCCATTGAATTACTGGTGGACGACGGCCGCGGCCAGGTGATTTCATGATGCTTCGCGTCCTCGCCCCCCTCCTTATCGCGCTCACCCTGCCGGCGCAGTCCGTCGACGCGCTCATCGAACGGCTCGACCGGCTGGAACGCGACAACAACACTCTCCGCCAGGAAATCGAGCGCCTGCGTGCCGAACTCGGCGGCCTCAAGCAGCAGGCCGCGGCCCAGTCGGAGACGCAGGAAATCACTGCGCGCCGCCTGGAGGAACAGGCTCAAACCAAGGTCGAGGCTGCTCAAAAGTTTCCCATCCGCCTGCGCGGGATGGCCCTGGTGAACTTCTTCCACAATGGTTCCCGCGCCAACGGCGCCGACACGCCTACGACGGCCGCGCGCGCGCCTGGGCGGGCCACATCGGCCGTCACCTTCCGCCAAACCGTGCTCGGACTCGACTTTCGCGGGCCGCGCACCATTCTCGGCGCGGAGGTGTCCGGGTCGGTCTTTGGCGATTTCTATGAAGGCGGCACGGAAGCAACGCAGTACCCCAGCCCTCGTCTGCGAACCGCGGAGGTCGTCTTTGAGTGGAAGACGCGATCGCTCATGTTCGGCCAGGAAAAAACGCTGGTCGGCCTGCGCGATCCCAACTCTCTGGCCTATTCGGGCGTCTCGCCGATGACGGCTGCCGGGAATCTATGGCGCTGGCAGCCGCAAATCCGCTTCGAGCAGCGGCTGGCATTCACAGCCGCCACGCAGGCGCTCGCGCAGGTTGCCGTCGTGCAAACCGCGGAGGAATCCGGCGGCACGCCCGGCGCGCTTTCCCTGGAACGCCGCCGGCCCGCTTTGCAGGGCCGCGTGGAACTGGCGCACACGATGGATGCCAGCCGACGTTTCGAGGTCGCCGGAGCCTTCCACGCCAGCACCTCCCACGTCGGGCCGTACTCCATCCCCTCCCGCGTTTACTCGTTGGACTGGTTCGCCAACCCCTTCCGCTATCTTGAATTTTCAGGCATCCTGTACGCCGGACAGAACCTGCACCACTTCGGCGCCTTCCGCCAGGGCTGGGCCGTCACCCCGGCGGGCGTGCACGCGATCCACACCCGGGGCGGATGGGCCCAGTTGAGCGTTCCGTTCCACTCGCGCGTCTCGCTGAACCTGATCGCCGGCGCCATGGACGACCGCAACCGCGACCTGACCGCCGCCATGATCGCCTCCAACCGCAACGCCGCCGCCAACCTCGTTTTCCGCATCGCCCCGAACGTGCTGGTCGCCCTGGAGGCCATGCGGATCCGCACCCTCTATCTGAACGGCGGCCTGAGCCGCAATCCCCGCTATGACCTCTCGATCGCGTACCAGTTTTAGTCTGCTGCTGCTGGCCGCCACCCTTTCCGGCGCCACGGTGGAAGGCCGCGTCGAACTGGCCGACTCTCGCGACTCCAGCGTCCGCAAGAAACGCGACTTTTCCGGTGTCGCCATCTGGCTGGAGCCCCTCCGGCCGCCGGGTCCGGTGCAGCCGGCCACCTTCACCATCGCGCAGAGGGCCAAACGTTTCTCTCCCCACGTTTCGCTCATCCCCGCGGGCTCCACGGTCGATTTCCCCAACTTCGATCCCATCTTTCACAACGCATTCTCGAACTTCGCCGGCCAGCCATTCGACACTGGACTCTACCCGCCGGGTTCCACACGCAAGATCCGGTTCCACCGCCCCGGCATCGTGCGCGTGTTTTGCAACATTCACTCCACCATGAGCGCCGTCATTATCGTCGTGAACACGCCCCACACGGCGTTGACTTCACCCAACGGTTCCTTTTCCATCCCCAACATTCCTCCGGGCGAGTACCGCGTGCATGTCTGGCACGAACGCGCCACCGAGGCAACGCTCGCCCGCCTGGCCTCCACCGTCACGGTTCCCGCCTCCGGATTGACGCTGGGCGTGCTACGCCTTTCGGAGGCCGGTTACCTACCCGTGCCCCATCTCAATAAGCATGGCGAAGCGTATCCGCCGGAGCCCGCCTCCGCCCCCGGCGCCTACCAGGGGAGGCGGAAATGAAACTTCCCCGCCTCACACTTCTTCCTAAGATCTGGCTCTCCACCTCGGTGGGGCTGACACTCCTGTTCGGATTCACGGCGTGGCTCCTGCAACGGCATACGCTCGACACATCCCAGGCCAGCGTGCAGGAGGAGATCTCCGCCAGCCTGCATGCCTATGAATCGCTGTGGACCTCGCGTTCGGAGACCCTCGGTTCGATCGCCGCCATTCTCAGTAGCATGCCCAATGTGCGCGATGCGGTCCGCACGCGGCATCAACCCACCATTCAGGACGCCGCCGGCGAGTTGTGGACCAAGGTGAACGACAACCTGAAGGAGAACGCCTTCATTCTCGTGGTCAGCCCCGAGGGCGCCATGATCGCGCCGTTCGGCCCCACCTCCGGGCTTTCTCTCCCCGGCTCATGGCCCGTCGTGCGCAGCGCAGCCGGCCGCTTTCCCAAGCAGGTTTCCGGCTTCGTTGTCCTGGACGGCCGTCTGTTCCAACTGGTACTCACGCCGGTCTACGTGGACAGCACCGCCGGACCCGCGCTGATCAGCGTTCTGCTCACCGGCTTCGAGGTGAATCATCAGGTGGCACTGAAGCTGAAGGAGAGCACGGGCGGCAGCGATTTCCTGTTCCTGTCCTCGGGCCGCGTCTTTGCCTCCACGCTGAACCCGCGCGCCACGGCGGCGCTGGGCCGTCTGTCCCTGGACGGCAAAGCTCCCAGCGCGGTGAACGACGGCGTCATCGAGTACACGGCGCTTTCACGCGCCCTGCCCGGACTGGAGGGCAAGCCGGCGGGCAGCCTCTGCATCCTGCGTTCGTTCGAGGCCACCAGCCAGCGCATCGCCGCGTTGCGGACGCATCTGGCCCTGGCCTGGCTCACGGCCATGGTGCTGGGCCTCGCCGTCAGCTATTTACTGGCGCGGCGCATCGTGCAGCCCATTCATGACCTGGACGCCGCCGCCGGACAGGTCTCGCGGCAGAACTACGGTTTGCGCGTGCCCGTCCGCGGCTCGGACGAACTGGGCCGCCTCGCCGCCACCTTCAACGCCATGTGCGACTCGCTGCTGTCGGCCCGCCAGGAACTGATCCGGCAGGAGAGGATCTCCACCATCGGACGCATGGCCAGTTCCATCGTGCACGATCTGCGGAATCCGCTGGCGGCCATTTACGGCGGAGCGGAGATGATGGTGGACACCGACCTGCAGCCACACCAAGTGAAGCGGCTGGCCTCGAACATCTACCGTTCCAGCCGCCGTATCCAGGAGATGCTGAACGATCTGCTCCAACTGACGCGAGGCGGCTCGAAACAGCGTGAACTTTGTACTCTTCGCGAGGTGGTGGAGGCCGCCGTTCGCGAAAGCGAGCCGGCAGCCCAGCGCCAGCAGGTGTCCATCTCGCTACAACTTCCCGACGGCCTCGCCGTCGCGCTGGACCGCGCGCGCATGGAACGCGTCTTCCTGAACCTGCTGGCCAACGCCATCGAGGCGCTACCTTACGGCGGCGCCATCGCCATCACGGCCGTGCTGGGCCTGGACCACGTCCGCGTCGAGATCGCCGACAATGGCCCCGGCATCGACCCGGCCATCCGCGAACAACTCTTCCAGCCCTTCGTCACGCACGGCAAGAAGAACGGTCTGGGACTCGGCCTCGCCCTCTCGCGACAGTCCATCCTCGAACACAACGGCGACATTTGGGTGGAGGATCAGGCTTCCGGCGGCGCGCGGTTTGTGATCCGGCTTCCCTTGGAGCACTCGCTGGCGCCCGCCTGAACGGCTACCGCCGCACCAGATCCTGCAACTCGTCGATCTTCTCGTTCAACATGTGTACGCGTCCGCTCAACTGGCGCACTTCCAGTTCAGCGCGCCGGTTCACCTCGTAGTCCAGCTCGCTGCGCAAACGGTCCTTGGCGTCCTGCCGGTTCTGGCTCATCATGATCACCGGCGCCTGCAGGGCGGCCAGCATCGAAAGGATCAGGTTCAGGAGGATGAACGGGTACGGGTCCCACGCCTGCCCCCCCAAATGGTTGTTCACCAGCGTGTAGACCACCAGGGAGACCAGAAACACGTTGATGAATTTCCACGAGCCGCCCAACCGCGCCACGGCGTCGGCGGTACGGTCGCCCCATGTCGCCTCGGCTTCGATGATCTCGTTGGCATTGCGGAGCGAACGTGTCCTGATCAACTGCTGCGCCGCGTGATACTGCTTCCCCAGGACGGCCAGCATGTCCATTCCCGCGTCCGGTTTCTTCGCCAGCAGCAGGGCGATGTCGCTCCGTTCAATCTCCACGCACGAAGTGTGCTCCATCGCCACTGCGTTGGTCTGGTGCGGCAGCCCGTCCAGCAGCGAGGCGAAGCCAAAGAAGCCGCCCACGCCCTGCTCATCGAGCGTCACCTCCTGCTGGTCATCGTCGATGGTGGTGATCCGCACGCGCCCTGACAGCAGGACGTAGCCCCGCCCCGAGACGTCGCCGCACTTGTAGATCCTCTGATTCGGCGCGAACGTCTTCAACTCCACATGAGCCGCCAGCACGGAAGCCTCATCCTCGTCGAGCAGGGAAAACAGGGGCACCGACTTTAGAGCGCTTGTCTCGCAGGGCATTCAGATCTCCTTCCACCCACCCGGCGGACGAGGCCGCGGGCGGCTATTCCTATCATGCGAAATTCACACCCCAGGCGGCCTGTTTGCCACGCAAGTCTCCATCTGGTAACTAAGTTGCGTAGCCTGGAGGATCCCGATATGAAGACACTGCTAGTGTCGCTTGCGCTGGTTGTGCTGCTGAGCCCAACCGCCACCTCGCAGAATGCCGCCACGGCGTCGCTCGCCGAGGAGGTAGCCGCACTGAAACGCAAGGTGGCCGCGCTTGAACAGCGGCTGGACCTGGTCATCTCCACACTTAACCGGCAGAACACAGCACCTATCCCGGCCACCACGCCCGCCCGTTCGTCCGTCGCGGCTGCAACACCAGGCCCCTCGCCCGCCTCCTCGCGCATCCAATGCCAGGCCACTACGCGGAAGGGCACGCAATGCTCGCGCCTTGCGCCCGCAGGTTCGTCCTATTGCTGGCAGCACGGGCGGTAAGAGGGGGGGATCCTCGCCATTTTCAGCGCAATGTCTGAGCATCTCGCCCTGGCAACTTCACTCTTTCGGCACAGTGGGCCTTGAGCGCCGGTCCAGCGGAACTCCACGGGCGTCCTGCGCCCAACTGGGATCAGTCTTCGCGGGCAAACTCTCCGGCGCTCGCGGCCGCCGCCACACGATCCAGTCCCCTTGGCAGTTGAAACACGGCCACGCTCAGTACTCCACCCTTCCCGCCGCCGCCGCCCACTCACGGAACGGCGCCAGCCCTTCTTCGGCCAACATGCGCGTGGCGGGCAACCGCCGTTCCTCGATCGCTTTCGGGATCTCCTCGTACAGGAACGAATCGTCAAACCCCGCGGCCGCCGCGTCATGCTTGGCCGCCGAGAACCAGATGCGGTCCACGCGCGCCCAATAGCACGCCGCCAGGCACATGGGACACGGCTCGCAACTGGCGAAGATCTCGCAGCCGCGCAGATCGAACCGCCCCACCGCCTGGCACGCCCGCCGCAGCGCCACCACCTCGGCATGGGCCGTGGGGTCCAGCGACGACGTCACCAGGTTCGACCCTTCGGCCACGATCACGCCATCGCGCGCCACCACCGCCCCGAACGGTCCGCCCCGTCCCAGGCGCACGTTCTCCACCGCCACCGCGATCGAACGCCGCAGCAGATCCGCCGTCTCCATGACCCGCACCTCCTAGAGCGTCACCGCGCGGTGCTTCTTCACCCAGTCCGGATCGAATTCCACGCCGAAGCCCGGACCCGTGGGCACCTGAATTTTTCCGTCCGCCACTTTCAAGGGCGAAGTCTTGCACTCATACCGCACGTTGGTCTTGAAGCTCTTGAACTCGTGGTGCTCGCCGGCGTTCTTCACCGCCGAAACCATGTGGATGTTGTACAGGAAACCCAATCCGCCGCCGGACATGTGAGGCACGAACTCCTTGCCGTAGGCCGCCGCCATGCGCGCCACCTTCATCGACCGGATCAACCCGCCGAAGTAATAGTTGTCCGGCTGCACGATGTCGATGCCGTCGTTGGCGATCAGCCACCGGAAGCCGTAGAATCCGTAATCCTGCTCGCCGTTGGCCACCGGCAGCGCCAGGGCGCCGGCCACCGCCTTGATGTCTTCCAGGTGGTCGAACATCACGGGTTCCTCGAAGTAACGGAACTTGTATTGTTCCAGCAGACGCCCCACGCGGATCGCCTCCGGCACCGTGTAGAAGCTGTTGGAATCCGCGTACAGCGCCATCTTTTCGCCGAAGGTCTTCCGCACCAGCGGTACGATCTGCTCTGTCCGTCCCGGAGGTCCCTCGGCGTACATGTCCCGGGTCATGAACATCAACCCGCCCACCTTGATCTTCAGGGCATGCACGTCATATTCGGCCACCGCGCCCTTGATCAGCTCAATCGACTCTTCCACCGGCTTCTCGCGCCACTCGGTTGCCATGTAGACGCCCACCTGCCGGTTGTGAATCTCCCCGATCAGTTCGCCCACGGGCTTGCCCGCCATCCGTCCCAGCATGTCGAGAATGGCGAACTCGATGGTGGCCAGCGGCAAGCCGAGAGCCAGCCCATTGAACCGGAAATTGAACTGGTAGATGTAGACTTTGTCCAGTATCAGGTCGAGCTCGCGCGCATCCTTGCCGATGAAAAACGGCTGAAGGTTCCGCAGGAAGATGGGATACAGAGTGCTCATCGTGCTGTGCGCCACCGACATGCCCTCGGCGCCGCCGCGCGAGCGCACACGGCACAAATAGCCGTTCCCCAGTTGCAGCAACTCCACCGTCTCGATGATCACCGGTTCGCGGAAGAGCGCCTTCTTCAACACCGGCTGTTTCAGCACGGCGTCCAGCTTCTCGTACCGCGCCCGCACGGCCTCGGTCATGGCTCCCGCGGCCGGTGTTCCCGCCAGCCCGCCCGCCAGTCCGCTTGCCATCGCCGCTTTTACAAATCCACGCCGGTTCGCGTTCATCGCCTTGCCCTCCCATCCGCGGTCCAGGCTATCATGGCGAACGGCCGTTCACTCTTTGCTGCCCATGCAAAAAGCCGGAAGCCGCGCCCGCGCGCAGCCTCCGGCCCGTTCGATCCGATTCGGCGAAAGTGGCGGTTACTTCTTCGCCTTGAACCGCTGCTCGGCCGCGGCCCAGTCCACCACGTTCCACCAGGCGCCCACGTAATCCGGGCGGCGGTTCTGATACTTCAGGTAGTAGGCATGTTCCCACACGTCCAGGCCAATGATGGGGTACTTGCCGTCCATCACCGGGTTGTCCTGGTTCGGCGACGAGCTGATTTCAATGGCCTTCCCGTTCCAAACCAGCCACGCCCAGCCCGAACCGAACCGTGTCGCGGCCGCCGCGCCGAACTTTTGCTTGAAATCATCGAAACCGCCGAAGGCGCCCGTGATCGCCGAGGCCAGTTCGCCCACCGGCGCGCCGCCGCCCTTCGGGCCCATGATCTTCCAGAACAGCGAGTGGTTGTAGTGGCCGCCGCCGTTGTTCCGCACCGCCGTGCGAATTCCTTCCGGCACCGCCGACAGATTGTGCGCCAGCAGTTCCTCGATCGTCTTGCCGTTCAGCTCCGGCGCCGCTTCCAGAGCCTTGTTCAGGTTCGTCACATAAGCGTTGTGGTGCTTCCCGTGGTGAATCTCCATGGTCAGCTTGTCGATATGCGGCTCCAGCGCGTCATGAGCGTACGGCAGGGCAGGTAGTTCGAATGGCATTCCCAGTTCTCCTTCTACGGCCTCAGGCGGCCCAACTAATTGGATGCGGCGGATATCCCGCCGGATTCGCGCTCAAGCGGCGTCAACGCCGCCGTTGCGTTCAAAAGCCTCGGCCAGCCGGAACATGGCGGCCTCTTGGAAATGGTTGGTCAGAATCTGCATCCCCACGGGCAGGCCCGACGACGCCGTGCCGCACGGCACGCTCATGCACGGGATGCCGGCCAGGTCGCCCGTGATCGTGTAGATATCGGACAGGTACATCGCCAGCGGATCGTCCAGCTTCTCGCCCAGTTTGAACGCCGGGAAGGGCGACACCGGGGTCACCAGCGCGTCTACTTCGCCGAAAGCATTCTGGAAATCGCGCGAAATCAGCGTCCGCACGCGCTGCGCCTTCAGGTAATACGCATCGTAGTAGCCGTGGCTCAGAACGTACGTTCCCAGCATGATGCGCCGTTTGCATTCGGCGCCGAAACCATCGCCGCGCGTGTTCCGGTACATGGCGGCCAGGGTGCCGGAATCCTCGCTTCGCAGGGTGTACTTCACTCCGTCGTAGCGCGCCAGGTTCGAACTCGCCTCGGCCGTGCAGATGATGTAGTAGCACGAGATGGCCCACTCGGTGGCGGGCAAACTCACTTCCTTGATTTCACAGCCCAGCTTCTTCAGGGCTTCCACGCCCCTCAGGATCAGGTCTCCAGTCTCGCTGGCCAGCCCGGCGAAATACTCTTTGGGCAGGCCGATCTTCATGCCGCGCACGTCGCCCGTCATTGCCTCGGCGTAGCGCGGCACGGGAGCGAACGCACTGGTGGCGTCCATCTCGTCACGGCCGGCAATTGCTTCCAACAGCGCCGCCGTGTCGCGCACGTTGCGACCGAACGGGCCGATGTGATCCAGCGAACTGGCGAACGCCACCAGTCCATAACGGGACACTCGGCCATAGGTCGGCGTTACACCCACGACGCCGCAAAAGCTCGCCGGCTGGCGGATGGAACCGCCTGTATCCGAACCGAGCGACACCACGGCCGTGCCTTGCGCCACCACGGCCGCCGAACCGCCCGACGAGCCACCGGGCACGCGTTCCAGGTCCACCGGGTTCCGCACCGGCCCAAACGCCGAGTTTTCGTTCGACGAGCCCATCGCGAACTCATCGCAATTGGCCTTGCCGATCACCACTCCGCCCGCCGCTTCCAACCGTTCCACGGCCGTCGCATCGTAGGGCGGCACGAACTTTTCCAGCAGGCGCGACCCGCACGTGGTCCGTACGCCCTTGGTGACGATCACGTCCTTCACCGCCACCGGTACGCCAGCCAGAAGGCCCGCGTCCTCGCCGCGCGCCAGTTTGGCGTCCACCGCATCGGCCGCCGCCCGCGCCCGCGCCTCGCTCAGCATCAGGTAGGCGTTCGTCTTGGGATTCTCTGCCCCGGCAAAGGCCAGCGCCGCGTCGCACAACTCGCGCGCCGAAAACGCCTTCGCCTTCAGCCCGCTCCTGATTCCATCAATTGTCAGCTTCGCAATGTCCATGAGGTCCGCTTGCTCGCCCTTCCTACCGTTCGATCACCTTGGGCACTTTGAAGAAGCCCCCGCCGGGCTGGGGCGCGTTGGCCAGCGCCGCCTCGTTCGGCAGCGTGGGCCGCTCCATGTCGGCGCGCAAGGTGGCCGTCTCGCTGGCGTCGAACAGCACCTGCGCCATGGCCGGCACGCCCGCCGTGTCCAACTCATTCAGTTTATCGATGTGGCCCAGAATGCTCTCCATATCCCGCGCCATGCGCGACACCTCTTCCGGCGTCAAACGCAGGTTCGCAAGATCGGCCACATAGCGGACCTGCTCTTCCGTGATTTTCATGGGACTCTCTCTACTTTGACACGCGCCGCCCCGCTCCGCAGCAGAGCGCGGCGTCAACCCGCCGTCGCCCGCCGCCGCGAACGCTCATAAATCCGCGCCAGCACCGGGTCTTCCACATGTTCCGGAGCTTCGCCCGGTCGCAGCCATAGGTGCCGCGCGCTCCCCTTGGTTTCCACCGCCATGCCACGCCTGTGCGGCACCACCGCCAGCTTCACCGACTCCACCATGGCCCAGCCCGCCACCGCCGTCATCTTCCGCACGATCTGCGCCAGCAACGGCTCCAACTGCGCCGCCCATACGTCGTCGGCCACCTCCACCGTCAACGTCTTTCCCATCAACCACGAGGGATGCGTGTGCGCGGCCAGCCGCTTACCCACCGCCGCACGCCAAACCGCGTGCGACAGTTGCTCCTGCGAGCACACTTTTCGCCCCAATCGCGAACTGCCGAGAATCTTGGACGCCCGCTCCATGCCAACCGATTTGCCACTATAGCATGCGGCTCCCTTCACGGCTCTCCTCGGTCTTGCCTCTTCTCCAGACCTCGCTGGCCACCAGTCCCCAGCGCCACTGGCGGCGTGCCACGCAACGAAACCCGGCGCGCTCCAACAGCCCGCGCCAGTCCGGCAGCCGGTTCGTCCTCAGACCCGTCGTCCACCGGAAGAACAGATACATGACGCCAAGCCACGCCCGCGCATGGAGACGCCGGCAGCCCGCCTCCGGCTCGCAAAACTCGCTCACCACCCAGAGGCCGCCTGGCGTCAACCGTTCACTGGCCTGGCGCACCACCTGGCGCGCTTCCTCCTCCCGGAAGCAATCCAGAAAGAAGTGCGTCACCACGGCATCGAACGGCCCTTCGGGCCATGCGGCTGCCAGCACATCGCCCATCCGCCATTCGACACGTTCCGTCGCTCCCAGGCGCTGCTTCGCCACGCGCACCATTCGCGTGCTGGATTCCATGATCACCACCCGCGCCGCGCCATTTTCCCTAACCAGCCGGTTGACGAACCGGCCGTCACCTTCACCCAACACCAGCACCCGCCGCGCTTCGGCCAACTCACCGAGGCGCTCGAACCGGCACCGCTCCAGCGTGCGTCCGAACGCCGCATACTCCACCCACCGGTATAGGCGCGCCAACCGGTCCGCATTCATAGCAGGAAGATGACCGGAGCCAGCAGGGCCACGTCCAAAGCCAGCCGCCGGGCCTCTCCCCGCACATTGCGCCGCGCCGCATGCACGGCCAGCAACGCCGCCGCGCTGGCCGCCATCGCCCGCCACCACGCACCGCCCGGAACGGCGTACCCCAGCGCCATCAACCCCAAGGCCACCCCATACCATCGCCCCGGTTCGGCGCGCTCCACGCCCAGCAGGTTCGCCAGCACGAGGGCGAAAAACGCCACGCTCATTCCCGCCATCTCCGTCCGCGGGCCGCCCGCGTTCGTCCAGGCCACCAGAAAGACGCCAGCCATGAAGAGTGCCGCCACCAGCGGTTCTTTCGGAAACCACCGCCCGCTCCGTCCGCCGTGCAACACGAGCAGATATGCCGCCACGCCTCCGGCCGCCACCAAACCCGTGCGCGTCACCTCTTCCCGCAACAGGCTCATCACCGTCACCGCATCCGCCGCCAGCACCGCCGACAACAGAAACAGCATGACGCCCCTGTGCCTTCGCGAAAACCGGTGCCGTGCCGTGGACGGAGCCAATTGCCCGTCGCGCACGTCCAGCAGCCGGTCCGCCAGGTAAATCGCCCACACCGTGAGTCCCAGCGCAAGACGTCCAGCCGGCAGCAACATTGTCCCGGTCACCTGCGCGAGCAACGCCTGCCACAGCACGGCCACCACCGGGGCGTCCAGGCTCAGCAGGTTCGGCCACTGCCACCAGCGCCACATGGTGTCCCCCTACAGCGTCCGCCGCATGAATCGCGCCAGCGCCAGCCCATCCAGCCAATTAAAAGGAAATTTTCCGGTCGTATAGTGGCCGCAAGGCAGCGTCACCCGCTCGTGAGGAATGCGCAACTGGCGGAACCGGTCGAGCACCTGACGCGAGTACTCCGCCCGGAAGGTTGTGTCGTAAGGCGCCCACACCAGCAGGTTGGCGTTGTTCCTCGTGGCCAGCCTTTCCAGGTATGCCGACGGCGAGATCACAGACCAGCAACGGTTCAGTTGCGCCAGCGTCACACGTCCGTCCAATGCCGTCCTGATGTGCCGGCACGACATGCCCGTCCACACCACATCGCCTACATTCATGGATACATGATTGAACGCCGCCGCCCGCAACCGCGTCTCGTGCGCCGCCGTCAGTAGCGCGATGCAGGAGCCCAGGCTCGTCCCCAGGATTCCCAACTTCGTGTAGCCCCGCAGCCCGAGCCAGTCCAGACACGCCCTCGCGTCCACCACCGACTGGCGCGTGGCCTGCACAGTGCGGCCCAGGTTGGCCGAAACATGGTAGTCCGCACGCGTTAACTCCGGCGGCATTCTCCGATGATGATAAGCCGGGCTCAACCGCAGCGCCGACAACCCGAAACGGTTCAGCAGACGGCATAACCCCAGGTGTGACTCAAAGTCGGAGTTCCACTGCGGAATCACCAGCACCGCCCGCCCGCCCGCCTGGGCAGCCGGAAAGTATTCCGCATGAACCGTGTTGTTTTCCGCGTGCGGCGACTCGATGGAACTCGGGAACGTCAGCGTTCCGCCGTCCAACCTCGGGCCATGCGGGCTTTGGTGAACGAAGAATTCTTCAGAACGGGCAACGAACCCCGCTGACCATTCCGCGAAGGCATGATAAGCCGTACCGTCCCCGTTGCCGTGTTCCAGCCCCAGCCAGTCCAGCCCCCACTCGAACGGACGCCGCGTTCGATTCGTGTCGCGGTTCGCCAGTGCGGTCTCCCACCGGTTCATCCAGAGGGCATACAAGCGGCTGATCATGCGGAACTACCAGTCTCGCGCACTCTCTCACGCTTCAGCCACTCGCACACGCATCTGCTTGCAGGCGGCAAAGAAAAAGCCCCGGCGCATGAGCAACCGGGGCGGCTTGGCCGGTCTCAAACAGGCGCGTTCTATCTCACACCTGGGAAAGGAGGCAACCACACCAAAGGAGTAAAAACCTCTAAAGACCCACTCCGTTTGTTGCACGCATCCCGCCAAACCAGTTCCCACGCCCATCGTGCTTGATTTCAACATAGCCATCAACCGGTTCTACAAAATTCGGAAAATTTGTTTGCCTCAATTCCGGAATTTGGGATTCGAGAGTTACAGGGGCCCGTCCGGCAACCCGCGCGGGCTACCTTAGGTTAGAATGCGGGGGTGCCTCTGAGTGAGCCGACCATGCCCGCCTTGTCCGCAGGCTCGGCCTTCGCCCACCGTGCCGCCAGCGCGCGTACGGCTTTCAGCGTCTTCTTCCTCTCGGGTATGCTGATGTGCTTCCCCGGGGCGGTTCTGCCCACCTGGGGACACCATATTGGTGAAGATTTCCTCACGATTGGTGCGTACTTCTTTGCCCTGGGGGCAGGACTGGTTGCCTCGATCCAGGCTTCCGCCTTTCTGCTCCAACGTAAAGATGTCCAGTTTGTCGTGGTCAGTGGCTGCGGGCTCGCTTCGGCCACGTTATTCTACCTGGCGGCCGTCAGCCCACCGGTCGATTGGCCCTGGCGCGCCGCAGGCATGTTTCTGGTCGGTCTCTCCGCTGGCATGCTGAATCGTTCCGCGTTTCAATCGCTCACGCTCACCTGGGAACGCGATGCCGCCTCCACGGTAAACCTTGCAGGCATTGCCTTTGGGCTGGGCTGTCTGCTGATGGCGCTCTTTCTTTCCAGTACGTTCTACGTCTATACGGGACGCAGCAGCTTGATTCTCGCCGCGCTGCTGCCTGGCTTTGCCGCTGGTATTTTTGCCCGCCGCCAGTTCGGTTCGCCGGTCCCCCATACGGACGTGCCTGTCGCCCGGCTGTGGCGTGACGTACGGTCCCCGGCCGCTATCCTGTTCAGTTTGCTACTGTTTTTTCAGTTCGGCAACGAATGGACGGTCGCCGG
Organism: Bryobacterales bacterium; assembly: GCA_020852175.1. Classification (GTDB taxonomy): domain Bacteria; phylum Acidobacteriota; class Terriglobia; order Bryobacterales; family Bryobacteraceae; genus JAFLBB01. The sequence goes on from JADZBH010000012.1 coordinate 105,961, forward strand.
GTGGCTCACCGTGTTCGCCGTTCACCGTGCGGGCGTCGCCCCGGATGACGCGTTGCAAATGTTGGCCCTGTTCTGGGGCTCACTTCTAGTGGGCCGCGTGACCACTCAGGCGCTTTTGAAGTCTTTCGGACACGGTAAGTTGTTGATCTCCAGCGCTGTGGCCGCCATGCTCGGCTGCCTGCTCCTGATGGCCACGGACAATAGTGGAGGCGCTTGGGTCGGCGTCCTCCTGTTTGGTCTCGGCTCCGCCCTCATCTACCCGCTGGTGACCGAAAAAATTGGCCACCGGTTCCCGGACTACCACCCCGGCTTCTTCAACGGTATCTTTTCTTTCGCCGTCGCGGGCGGTCTGCTTGCCCCTGCGACCGTTGCCATCGGATCTCATTTTTGGGGTGTCTGGGTCGTCATGGCGCTTCCCGCCGCCGGAACGATTCTAGTGTTCCTGCTCACCCTGGCTATATGGCTGGAAGCCCGCGTCAGTGGCGGTAGACGCGCCTGACAGCGATCCCCGGCCAAAATCCCATGGACTTTACATCCATTCTGTTCCGTCTCGCGCTGGGCGCCGGTCTGGGACTCTTCGTCGGCTTGCAGCGCGAGCGCGAATCACGGGTGGCGGGTCTCCGTACGTTCTCGCTGATCACTCTGTTCGGTTTCCTGGCCGGCCTCATGAGCCCGATGCTCGGCGGTTGGCCCGTTGGGATGGGGCTCCTGGCTGTGGCCATCCTGCTTATCGCCGGCAATTACTTCGCGCGGGCCGATGCCGAAGCCGATCCTGGCCTTACCACCGAGGTTGCCGCGCTCATGATGTACGGCATTGGAGCATACCTCGCGCTGGGAGACCCCACCGTGGCCGTCGCACTGGGCGCCACCGTGGCCGCTCTGCTCGCCTTCAAGGTCGAGATCCACGCGCTTGCCCGCAAATTCACGGAAAACGACGTGAAGGCGATCATGCAGTTCGCGCTGCTCTCGCTGGTAGTCCTGCCCGCTCTTCCCGACCGGGCCTTCGGCCCTTATAACGTCGTGAACCCGCGCCAGGTCTGGTGGATGGTGGTCCTCATTGTCGGCGTTGGTCTTTCAGGATTCGTCGCGCATAAGTTCGTCTCGGCCGGCGCCGGAGTGGCCATGAACGGACTGCTGGGGGGAGCCGTCTCCTCGACGGCCACCTCCGTCAGTGCCGCTCGCGGAGCGGCTGCCCAACTGATCTCGCCGGCACAATCCGCCGCCGTGATTCTGATCGCCTCGTCCGTCTCCATGGTCCGGGTAGCGGTGGAACTCGCATTCACCTCACCGCCCCTGCTGTGGGCTGCTGCCGCGGGCCTTCTGGCGATTTTTCTTCCTCTCGCCGCCGGGGGTGTTCGCCTGGTGTGGGGCTCCAGGGGCCCAAGCCCCGAGCGCAGCCTCCGCAACCCATCCCAGCTTGGAAGCGCCATGCTCTTTGCCGCCCTTTATACCGGAATCCTGCTGGCCACTGCCGCCGTGCATGACCAACTCGGCGCTGGAGCGCTCTACTGGCTGGCGCTCGTTTCGGGACTTACCGATATGGACGCGATTACGCTTTCCACCGCGCGCCTGGTGTCCACCGGCGTCGTCGAAACCGCGCAAGGTTGGCGCATGGTGGTACTTGCGGCGGCAGCGAACCTCACTGGTAAGGCAGCTTTCGTTGCCCTGCTCGGAACACGCGAAGTCATAAGCCGCTTGGCCCTGCCATTTTCGGTCAGCCTGATTGCCGCCGCGCTCCTTGTCCTCTGGCGGTAGCCGGACTCCCTCAGGGCTAGAAAGCGATACCGATGCCAAGTACCGGCAGGATGTTGTGCACCCAACCCGAGAGCGAACCACCCGAGGCCGGATAGATCACCTCGTTCGGGAATGGCGACAATTGGTCGCTCAATTCTGCGCGGATGTACAGATGCTCACCCACGTTCACTTTCACGCCTGCTCCGAATTGCACATAGGGCTTCGTCTGATCGGTGTTGGTGAGCGCCGCGAACTGGCTGAGCGGCTGTGATGCGCGGGGAGCGCCGGTGCCGCGAAAGATTTTCACGCCGCCGCCCACCAGCACATAGGGTCGCACTTTGGCGGTCTTCGGTTGCGTGTGGATCAGGACGTTGTAGCCCACCGTGTGTGCGTGAGCGGAAAAGTTCACCTTCGTGCCGCCCGCGGCCAGCTTCAGATCGTTCTTCTCGAAGTGGTAGCGAATTTCGCCGCCCAAATGCTTGTAGCTATCTTGACCCAGCCAGACCGTGGCCGTGTAGCCGGGACTGAAACCTGTCTCGGCCGTTCCCGTGCGGTTCACAATGTCCTTATTCGTATAGAAACTGGCGCCGCCGCCCGCGCCAAACTCCCACTTTTGCGCCATCGCGGGCAAGGAAATCAGAGCTGCCATCGCCAGGACGTACGTCGAGCGTTTGCATGTTTTGTTCAACATTTCCGTCTACTCCAATCTTTCTTGGATCAGTTCACTACGCGCACGGAAAGCGTCGTGCTCGCTCCGGCAGCCTCAATGGTGAGTGGGATGCCAGCGCCGGTGGCAATGTTATCCGGCACCAACGCGTTGATCTGGTAGACACCGACCTGGCCTGGGCTCAGACCGGCAAAGCTGACCGCCAGCGGCATGCCGCCCAAGCTCACCGCCGGCTGGGCAATCGAGGCCAGTGGCGGGTCGCCCGGAGCCGGGATGCCGGCTTCAATCGCGGGATTGGTGATGCCCAGGCCGGTGAGCAGAATGACGAGGGCGTCATTGCGGCGGATCGGATTGCTGGCCGTCACCACTTCGTTGTTGCTTGCCCGCAGCACCGTCGGAATCTCGTTGTTGCCATCCACCGTCGCGCGGAAGACCCCGGGCGCGGCGGAGCGGACCACCAGATTGTAGTTGTCGCTGACACCGCCCGGCGTGCGTAGAATCATCGTCACATTGCCGTCCACATTGAAGGGCATCTGAGCGTTGATCTGCGTGGGGGATACAAACAGGATGGGCGTCGGGATACCGTTCACCGTCAGGCAACTCTCTCCCAGCGCCGTGGGCAACGGAAGTTCGCGCGAGGCCAGATTCACAGGGCTCAGGTCGGTGCCGTACAGGCTCATCAGTCCGCCCGGCGACAACCCCGTCGAGTTATCGGCGGCGTTCAACACGCGCGTCAACCGCGGCGCGGCGACTGCCGCGTCGTACTCCCAGGGCAGCACGGTAAAGCCGGAGGTCGTCAACGCGATGATCGCGTTGCGGCTGTACAAAGGCGCGACCGTACGCGTAAAGACCGCGCCCGTCGAGCCCAGCAACGGAGCTTCCACCATGCGGGTCGGACGCGTCGTTCCGCTTGATGCCAGATCCACGCGCTGCAACACACCAGGACTCGCCGCATCCGGCGCAGTCGCCCGCAACCCGGTGTCGCCCAGGAAGGCGAAGCCCGAGCTGAGGCCGGTATTCGCTTCAAACGTGCGCGTCGTCACCAGCGAGGCGTTCATCAGCCGGTTGCCGGCGACGAACTGGTCGAAACTGGAAGCGGCATAAGCTCCCGACAAAGATTCAGCGTCTTTTCGCGAAATAGTGAACGTGTCGACGTTGGCGTTATAGAGAAGAACGCCGCCATCGGCCTGCACCGCGAGAATCGAACTGCCGGAGGGAGAAGCAATCAAGGCGGTGTTGAGATTGATGTCGTTTTCATAAACGCCGAGCGTTGGCAGTTCCGACGCCGTGCGCGTGGCCATGTCCACGCGGTCGATCTTGTGCACCGGGCCGGCGACGCGGTTGGCAGCCAGCAGGGCGTTCCCTGAACTGGCCAGCGAACGCGGATAGTGACCGCCCGGGAAGATGATTGGATCGCTCACGGCTAGCGTCTCCAGGTCGTAGACATTGGCGATTTGCGAGTTGTCGTTGCCCACCACCAGCCAGCGGCGGTCGAATGTGATCGCCATCTGCGTCGGCGTGTTGCCCGTGCGAAGTGTCTTGATGTGCTGGTAGCTGCGCGCGTCGTAGACGAATACTTCGTTCGTGTCCTGCCGCAGCACGAAGAACCGGTCCCGCACCGGGTCTGCCAGCAGATCAACCAACTTTCCCGGTACATTGACAAACGTGCCGCGCTGGTCCGGTTCCCGATTATTGATGAGCACGCGGACCGGCCGGGTGACATTGACCCCGGCGGTCGAGGCGATACTGATCTGAACGCTCACCGTCCCCTTGACGTTTTGGTAGGTCGCCGGATCCACCGTGATCCTGACCGTGGCCGGCGTAACCCCGCGCGAAGGAGTCATAGTAATACCAGGTGCGCTGGCCGTCAGGACGAAGTCCGCCGGCGCTCCACCCGTGCTCAGAATCCCAATCTCCTGAGAGGCTACCCGGCGGTCACAGAAGTTCCCCCTGAATACGACATCTTCCGCCGTGGCGTACACCTGTGGCGCCTGGTTGAGCTGACCAACCGGCAGAATCGTGACCCCGCTGTCGGAAATCGCATACAAGACGGAACCATCACTGTTCAGAACACTCTTTCCGGCCAGGTTCTCGGCCAGTTGGATCCGGTTCCGTACCCGCAAATTGTCGGTGTCCACCACCTGGAGTACAGGCTTGCTCGTGGCAGCCGAGGAGCCCTGCCCCACTTGTGAATATGCAATTCCGCGTTCGCTGTCGATCGCGTGGCTCCCCACATTGAGCAAGCCGGCAGGATCGGGAAACTGCGCCAGATTCCGCCCCAGGCGGTCGCGCAACACCCAGCCGGACAGGTAGAAGGATCCGTCGCGATTCACCGCCACCACTCTGGGGCCCATGGTGGGCGTCGAGGTGTAGCCCCGGATGGCAAGCGACTTGCGCTCCACCTCATAGCTAAAGGTGAACGTATCGGTCAGACCATAGATGTAACGGCGGTCCCCCGAAGCGGCGACCGACGCCGCCACGATGTTCGGCGGGAAACTGGCCGGTGGCTGGGGCAGCGTCTTGGCCGCCAGTTCGCCAATGGTCGACAACACCGTCGAGGTTCCCGTCACCGGATCAAACAAAAGAAATTCTGTTGTCGTGACCACCAACACGCGGTCATCGATCCCAAACGCCACGCCCAGAGCGGCATTGCCAAGCGCAAAAGTCTGCCTGGCGCGCGAATTCAGGTCGATCACGGTCAACGCGTTGGTCGGCGCGTTGGGTGCGGCGAAATTACCATAGTGGCCCACCACCAGATAGCGGCCATCCGGCGACAGCGATAGTGAAGAAGGTTGCGAGGCCACATTGAACGATGTCTGGATCGAGCCGTCGCCCAGTGACATCACCTCAATCCGGTTGGCGGTGTAGTTGGCCACATACAACACGTTTCGTGGCTCATCCAGCGCCAGGTCGGAGGCATGGCCGCCCACGGCAACCACACGGCCGAACGCGCCGCAAAATGCGGGAGTGGCCATCAACAACCCGGTCGCTACGAATAAGATCAATCTCCCCGACATGAGCCGGTTCCCAGCCTTGGTGTGCATAACGCTCACTCCCTTACACATGGTTCCTAAGTTTCACCAGCGGTTCCGCGCACAGGCGCCGGTGATGCCCTTCCTTGCGTCCTCTGACTTCCGTCCTGTGATCCCGCCACGCACCTTCTGGACTGGCGCGGGCGGGAATCACAGCCGTCGTTCTCACGTCCTTCCCTTTTAGTCCCGCAGGCGGACTACTCGTCGACGTTCTTCTTCCGGCGCATGATAATCACGCCCAGGAACAAAATCGCAAGGACCGAACAAACAATCCGAATCATCGTGCTATCCATCACCTCTCTCCTTTCTTGAGAAGACCAACTACATCCTGTTCATCATCGGGATCATGTCCCGGATAATCTTGACCACCATCGGGCCCACGGTTACAACAAACAGCGACGGCAAAATGCAAAAGAAAATCGGAAAGACGAGCTTCACGCCCAATTTCGCCGCCTTCTCCTCGGCGATCTGCCTGGCCTGGACCCGCATGAAATCCGCGTGCCCGCGCAGGCTCTGCGCGATTCCGGTACCGAACCGGTCCGCCTGAATCAATACGGCGACCAGTTTCTTCAGGTCATCCACGCTCGATCGCTCGGCCAAGTTCCTCAAAGCTTCAATTCGGCGTTTTCCGGCTTTAAGTTCATAGTTGACCATCGCAAACTCTTCGGTAATTTCCGGGTGTGCCTGCTCCAGGTCCTTGGCCACCTGCACCATGGCCTGGTCCAGGCCTAGTCCGCTTTCCACGCAGACCACCAACAGATCGAGCGCATTAGGCAGCCCCTTCCGGATCTCCTTCTGGCGCCGTTTCACTCGCATGTTGATGTATTCATTGGGAGCAAAGAAGCCAAAACCGGCGCTGGCAAGAACAGCCATCGCCTTGTTCGCCGGATCTGCCCCGGATCCCATCACCACCATGCTCATCAGCACAGGCAGCCCAATGACCAGCAGAAGCTTCGAACCGTACAAATATTTAATGGCGTTCGGATTTCTAATTCCCGCCCGGATCATGCGGCGTTGGATGACACCGGCGTCCTTCGGGTTCACCGGAAGCATGGAGCCAAGCTTCTTCACCAGTTCGTGGAACACCAGACTGGGGTGGATCGGCGCCTCTTCCTCGCGGACCATGCCTGTGCCCGTCACACGCTCGATCGCTTCCTTGGGCTTGACGTACAGCTTGACGCCGATTACCGCCCCGAGGACAGCCACCAGGAGAAACAGTAGAGAACTGACGACCAGACTCATAATTAGACCTCGATCGAGACGATCTTATGGATGACTCCGTAACCGATCAGTTGGAGCGAGATCGCGGCCATCATCATGTAGTTGCCGATTTCGTCCTCGATGAAAAAGCTGACGTACTGCGGATTGGCATAGAACATGAGTACCGCGACCCCTACGGGGATCATGGTCAGCGCCATTCCTGTCATTCGTCCGTGCGCGCTGATGGCGCGAATCTTCCCTCGCAACTTGAATCGCTCGCGAATGACATAGGCCAGCTTGTCGAGAATTTCGGCCAGATTACCTCCGGTGCGCTTCTGCAGCAGGACGGCCGAGACAAAAAAGTGCACATCCAGGATCGGAACTCGCTTGGCCAGTTTCAACAAAGCCTGATCCAGCGGCAACCCGAGGTTGTGCTCATCGAATGCGCGGCGAAATTCGCCCGAGAGGGGTTCCTGGAACTCCCGGTGAAGCATTTCGAGCGAGACCGCGAAGGCGTGTCCGGCTCGCATGGACCGGGCGACGAATTCGAGGCTGTCCGGAAACTGCTCCTCAAACCTGTGCAGGCGCTTTGCGCGGACCCTCAGCACATAGATTACCGGCAACAGACCGGCCAGCAACCCCGCAAGGACCTGCACCGTCACGTAAGAGACGCCCACCACGTAACGCGACACCAGAAACCCGCACAAGAACAGTCCCAGGCAGGAATGGACCAATCGCGCGGGGCGCCACTTAAGACCGGCTTGCTCCAACAGACTATGCAATCGCGCCGTCAGGTCGAAGCGCTGCATCAAATGCATGACGACGCGTCCGGTCGTCTTATCCTCGGACTGGATCAACTGAATCGGAGAGCTTTGATCCTTGACGCGCTTCTTCTTTTTCTTGTCATCCTCTGTATTCAGGACGCGGCTCTTCATCTTGTCCACGTCTGCGTTGCGGAAGAACTTGGTCACGACAACCCACGCGCCGACGGCCACTCCCCAAAAACAGACGACTAGCAGCAGAAAGTACATACTCGCCTCTCAGACCTCGAGCACTTCATCAAAGATGTCGGGGCGCAACCGGATGCCGGCCGACAGCAACTTCTCGTAAAACTTGGGCCGGATACCGGTGGCGGCAAACCGGCCGACCACGGTGCCCTCCGGCGTCAAGCCGCGCTTTTCGAACACGAAGATGTCCTGCAGCGTCACCACTTCGCCTTCCATGCCGGTGACTTCTGTGATGCTGGTGACACGGCGCGAACCGTCGCTCATGCGCGAAGCCTGCACGAGCAGGTTCACAGCGCTGGAAATCTGCTGCCGGATACTGATCAATTGCATGTTCGCGTTCGCCAGCGACACCATCACCTCCAAACGCGAAGTGGCATCGCGAGGAGAGTTGGCGTGCACCGTCGTCAGCGACCCGTCGTGGCCCGTGTTCATGGCCTGCAACATGTCCAACGCCTCCTCGCCGCGGCACTCACCAACGACGATACGGTCGGGCCGCATACGAAGGCTGTTGATCAGCAACTCCCGCTGGCGCACGGCGCCGTTGCCCTCCAGATTGGGAGGGCGGGTCTCAAGCCGGGCCACATGCGGCTGCTTCAACTGCAATTCGGCGGCGTCCTCGATGGTGACAATGCGCTCCCTGGGGTTGATGAAAGAACTGAGAGCATTCAGCAACGTGGTCTTCCCGGCGCCCGTACCGCCGGAAATGATGATATTCAGGTGTGCCTTGACGGCCGACTCGAGCAATTCCATCATGCCGGCGGTGAGGGCGCGGCGCTCCACCAGATCGGCGGGCATCAGCTTATCCGTGCTAAAACGGCGGATCGAGAGCAGTGGACCATCCACTGCGAGGGGTTGGACAACGGCATTCACGCGCGATCCATCGCTCAACCGGGCGTCCACCATCGGCGTCGATTCGTCCACGCGGCGGCCTACTTGAGAGACGATTTTGTCAATGATCCGAAGCAAATGCGAGTCGTCCCGGAATGTGACGCTGGTTAATTCGAGAAGCCCCTTGCGCTCTACAAAGACCTGCTTGTGCGTATTCACGAGGATGTCGCTGATGGTTGGATCCTGCAGCAGCGGCTCGAGCGGCCCCAGCCCGAACACCTCGTCCAGCACCTCGTCGCATATCTGCTGTTTTTCCAAGGAACTCAGCAGGGTTTGTTCCCCGTCGATGAGCGTCATCAGCGCTTGACGCACTTCGCTGCGTACGCGCTGGTTGTCGATAGTGGCCAGCGCCTCGAGGTTGATCTTGTCTAACAGTTTGCGGTGGAGCGTGAACTTCAACTCCTGGTACTCCGGTTTCAGAGTCCCCCGCGGACGGCCCGCATTCTTGAGCAGCCGTTGTTCCCAACTCAGATTCTGCTGCGGCGGCAGACTGTTGTGTTTGTCCAGTGTCGGTAACATGTTAGATCCGTTTTCGCCTCGTTCCGCTCTATCCTCGTTCCATTCGCGTCCAACTACCGCCGCGACTATGCCCGCGACAACGCAGGCGCCGCCGGGGCATTGCCTACGCTCGTTTTCTTACTCGTACCGTTACGCCCGCCCATCAACTTAACGGCGAGATCCGCGATCGATTTCCCCAACTCGCAATCGGCCACCAGCGGCTGGCCGAGCGAGATCACACGGTGCAAGGAGAAATACTCATTCGGGATGCAGGCCCGGACACTGGATCCGAAAATCTTCTCGATGTCTGCTGTCGAGATGCTGTCCTTCTTGCCCAGCCGGTTCACCACGACCTGATAGCGGTCCTTTTCGAACCCCAACTGGGCGAGAAAGCCAATTGCTTTTCGTGTCAGGTGCAGGCTCGCCAGATCGGCCGAAGTGATTAGATAGGCTTGGTCGCACTCGGAAATCGACAGCAGAGACGTCCGGTGAAACACGGGCGGGACGTCGATCAGTACATAGTCGTACAACATGCGCGAATATTCGATCAGGTCGTGCAACCGGGCCTGCTCCACGGAGGCCGTATACGGCACCTCGGGCGCCACGAGCACATCCACGCCAGCGCTTTCCACGGTCAGGGCGGCCCAGATGGCCGCATCAATCTGATCGGCATTTTCAATGGCATCGGCAGTTGAATAGTTTGCTTGCAGCTTAAGGTAGAAGCCGATGCTTCCCCCTTCCAGGTCGAAATCGGCGAGCAGTACCCGTTTGCCGGATTTTTGCCGGATGGCGTGAGCGGCGTGCGTGGCAACGGTCGAACTGCCCGAACCCGGTTTGGACGAGGTGAACACGAAGACCTTTCCCAACTCCGAAGGGGCCTCGTCTTCCGGTTGCCGGATCCGCCTCAGGCGCGCCAGGGCCTCCCTCTGCACCGCGACCTCGAAGGGCGAGTAGAGAAACTCCGCGGCTCCCGCACGCAGCACCGAGATCACGGCGTTGCTGTCGTTGTGACGGTGCAGCCCCACAACCAGCGCCGAAGAGATGTGAGCCGACAGGGCTTCGATTGTCTCAATCGCCTTGGACAGGTCACTGGAGGCATCCACCACGACGACCTCAGGACGGATTTGCCGCAGCCGGATCTCCAATGTGTTCCGTGCGGGATATTCGGCCAGCTCGCCGACGACCTCAAAGGCACGCGCCTCCTGCTGGCTGCGCTGGAACTGGGAGCTGATCTCCCGATCCGGGCAGATGAGGAAGGCCGACAATGCCGATTCGCGTCCGTGTCTCATAGCGGTCTACTTAGGGCGTGATTGCCTTTCACCAGGGCAAGGCAGCCAGGTCAGTGGGAAACTCCTCCCGTCTTAGGCGCCTCGGCAGCCGGGGGGGGCACAGCCACGGGCTGCACGAGCACCGGTTCGGTTGCCGGCGTACCCGATTGTTTCGCCCGCAACTTGCGCGCTTTCGACTTCACCGGATCGACGGTTCCCTTCTGCGAGGTCGGCTTGATCTGGAGCGGGGCCATGAACTCACGCGGCATCACGGGTACCGGCTTGGGATCGGCGGGGTTCAAGGGATCCACGATCTCCGGGGTCACCATGACAAGCAACTCGGTCCGCGACTTGTTCTCGCTCCGGCTTTTGAACAACGAGCCCAGCACGGGGATGTTGCCCAGACCGGGAATCTTGTTCATCTGATCCTGAACCCGGTCGTCAATCAGTCCGCCGATGACGAAGCTCTGGCCGGGCCCCAACTCAATATTGGTCTCCATGCGCCGCGTCGCCAGGGCGGGGATGGTGAAGCCGGCGACCGTAACCGAGTTGGCCAGGTCGATCGTCGATACCTCGGGTTTCACATACATCTTCATCGTGTTATGCGAGGTCAGTTGCGGATTGAAGGACAACCGGATGCCATACTCACGGAACTGCACGGTGACCGCGCCCGAGTTGGCGCCACCCTGAAGCACCGGCACCGGGAACTCGCCGCCCACCAGGAAGCTGGCCTCCTTGGCATTCGTGGTCACCAGGTTCGGCTCAGCGATGATCTGCAACACCCCCTCGGCCTGTAAGGCGCGGATGGTGGCTGCCAGGTTCAACTCCGGGCGGAAGGCGAATACGTTCAACGCATCGGTCAGGCTGAATGCTCCGGGCGTCGAACCTCCTCCGGGGGATGTACCATTGAGGCTGTTCGGCCTGGGCGGGGCGAACTGGTTGGTGGAAGCCGAGCCAACCATGCCGAGCGCTCCGGTGGAAACCAGGTTGACCCCAAAGGAGCGGGCTATGGTGCGGTCGAGTTCGGCGAACTTCACGCGCAGCAAAACCTGTTTCTCCACGCCGGCGTCGTTTACCTGCAGGTTGTTGATGACCGTCTTGGACAGCGATGCGGCAAGGGCGGCGGCGCGGTCGGCAACGGCCTGGGAAGCGACACGGCCCGTGAGAGTGATCGAATCTCGCGCGGCTTGAATCTGGATCGGGTCGTTCGGGAAGGTTTCCTTCAAGATCCTGCGGATCGGCTCCAGGTTGTGCTCCACCGAGATGTTGTAAAAGGTCCGCTGACCGGTTTTGGACCACACAACGATGGTGCAAATGCCATGAGACTTGGCATGGAGCAGGACCTCACGGGTGGAAACCGCCACGGCGTCCACGACATCGGGATTGCTCGTCGAGATGCGGGCCACATCCACCGGGTAATCGATCACGATGCTCTTGCCGAGAGTGATTCGAATCTCCTCGGCCGTGGATTGCGCTAATGCGACGGGAGACACGGCGTCCAGACCGAGCAGCGCCAGACAGTGCAGGGCGCAGATGGCAGCCGTACGGGGCAATGAGTGTTGGATGGAGAACATTAGTTCCTCCCGACGCCGTTGGGGCGTGGATTGTTCACGACTTCGACCGTTTTCTTCTCGCCACGGATGACCTCGATCTGGTCTGGAACCGGCGGCAGAGCCACGGGAACCGGCACCGGCGTGAGCGACTGGGCCACTTCGACGGGCCGCGGCCGGGGACGGCGAGCCGGTCTGGGCTGATCGGATTCCTCTGCCGGCGCGGCCGGCGATTTCACGTTCTTGTAAAGTTCCTGGAGCTTCCGGCCCGCTGTCGCGGTGATCGACTTATCCGATGAGTTCCGCAACACCAGTTGGATCTTCGTCTCCGTGCCGGCCAGCGTAAGCACTTCGGCCTGCTCCGGCGTCACCAGCAGTGTGACGACGGGAGCGTTGATCGCCTGTCCCCTCGAGTCGGGCTGAATCGTCTGGCCCGCGCTGAGAACGCTGATGTCCTGAAGAACCGTGGTCGTCATGCTGAAGGATTGGTCGCCCGGCGGCCGGCCTGTCACCAAAACGTCCACGTGCATGCCGGGCAGCACGAAACCGGCCACGCCGACCACCTCATTCACCCGCACCGAAACGGCGCGCATCCCAACCGGGATCACTGGGGCCAAACCCATGCCCGCACCGCGCGCCGCGAGACGGCCGTCGAGGATGGGTTCATCCAGCAGGATGTTGCTCACCACGGGGCGGTCAATGACTTCTTCCACCTTGGTAAAGGCCCCCTTGGGGAAGCCTGCCTGGGGTACCTTGATGACCTTGACATCGTCAGGTTTCACATTTACTCCCACGGGGAGGGGCTTGGCTGCGACCACGACGTCAACCAGACTGTCCTGATCGGGCCTCTTCGAGCCCCCTCCGGCGCGCGCTGACATCTGGTAGAAAATACTCGACACCACCAGCGCGAACACCAGGCTGACGCCGAGAACGGTCAAAAACCTGCGATCCATAGCGTTCCCTTTCTCTGAGAATCACGCGGCCGGTTTCATCCGCTGTCGATTCTCCCGATCCTTCCCGGCCGCAAACGCGCGGCCTTTCTTCAATCCATCGATTCAAGGCTTTGCAGCCAGCAATGCCAACCAGACCCCCGCGGCGATCGCCGGAGCGTAGGGAATTGCCACCACCGGACCCGCTTCGGCTCTCCGAAGTTTCCGCTGGAGCGTATGAAAACCGATCACGGCCAGGGCGAGAATGCCGCCGACCACCGCCGTGAAGAGAGCCGCCTGAAGCAACCGGCCCGTACCCAACAGCGCGCCAAACCCAGCCATGAGCTTGACATCGCCGCCCCCCATGCCACCCAGAAGGTAGAACACGAGGAACACAAAAAATCCGGCCAGGACGCCGAGCAGCGCCGTTCCAAGCCCCATCCAGCCAGAGGCCCACATCTGACAGGCAATACCGCCGGCAAGGGCGGCCACGGGCCAGAGGTTTGAAATCGTGCGGCGCATTAAATCTTCGACCACCGCGGCACCGCCAACCAGCAATGCGACGGCGTATTCGGCGTGAGGCAAAGTCAGCCAGCCGTACTCACCAACCGCCGTAAACCCATTCATCGCCGGGACCTCGGCTTTCCAGAGGCGCCGGCGGCCGGTTCCTCCACGCTCGCCGCACGCCGGACCGCGCGGCCGCGCACCGGCGCCGCTTTGCCGTCCTGGGTCTGCTGCCCGCCCAGCGCCTTCTGAAGATTGCGCAGTTCTTGCGAGATCAGGCTGGAGGCATCCAACCGCGAGTTTTCCCGCGGATCGCCTTCTCCGCCCAACGGCCGTTCAAAGGGAGTCCGGTTCAGCAAAGGCCCTGTGAAGCATGTCCGCAGCGCATACTCGGTCAGAAGTTGACCTGAAGGAAGCCGCCAGGCCGAGCCAGCCCCCGAGCCGCCAGTCTGTGCCGTCCGATGGCCCGACTGGGCGGCGCCGGCAACCGGGACAGGGCTGAGCAGAACCGGTTTCGCGGCCGGCTGCGGCGTTTCTTGACGCTGGCGGGATGTGCGAACGGACTTCATCGAGAGCGATCCCCCATAGAGATTTCGGACGCCGCGGAGCTTTCCATTAGTGCCGCTCCCATATTTTTCCCAGCGCATCCGAGGCCGCCTGTAAGGCAACGGAGGAAGCGGGCGCAACCTTCTGAAACAAAATAGCTTTCCCGTTATCCTCCACGACTCGCCATTCCGGCTTTTGCTTGAGCAGGGAAGCCAGCGGCCATTCCATTGGAACCAGAGCGGCCGTAAACCCATAACGCTCGATCAACTGGTACCAGTCCCAACCGCCGTGTGAAATTCGCAGGTACTCGTTGCCGATCTTCGGACCATAAAAATCGCTCCGGCCATCCACGAACACCTTCTGTTGCGGCCAGTAGTGGAACAGGATGTAGTCGCCCCATTGGTCCGAAGTCAGCAACCGGGAATCACGCACAAGCGGGGCGTGCTTCTCAATGAGGGCCACTGGGAATTTCTCTTGCGGGAAGTTGCGCGGCCAGCGTACCGGCTCGTCGATCGCCAACAAGGCCCCCACGAAAAGGAGGGGCCAGACGCTGGTCCAGCGCATACCGGCCGAAAGATCCAGTGAAAGCGAATGGAGAATCGTACGCACGCTCTTGCGGGTGGCTCCGGCGGTAACCCGTTCCCACAACCGGGTGGCCTCAACCGCCACGAGCGGACCGGCCAGTGCGGCAAACAGCGTAATGTGACGGGCGCTGGTCAGCGACTGGTGCGCCCAGAAGAGCAGCCAGAGCGGCTCGACGGCACGGCGGCGGGCTAGCAGGGCGGCCGCCGTTAACAACCCGGCCATGAGCAGCAGTTCGTACTGGCGGAGACCTTCGCCCCGGAACGTAGGCGCCTGGAACTCCTGCACGACGGTCTTGATCCAGTCCGAATTCAGATAGGCGGCGATATGCCGGTGCAACTGCCAGCCATACGGGTTGACCAGGGTGGAGGCTGCACAGGCGGCCGTCAGCGCGCCATAGCGTAGCGCCGGCGCCAGATTGCCGCTCGGCTCCATGCGCCCGCCGGAGTGCCACACCGCCTCGATGGCCGTGCCCACGCTGAGCAGCCCGAGGATGGAGATCAGGGCGAGAAATCCGCCGTGGAGATTGGTCCACAGAATCGTTAACGGAACCAGTAGCCAGATGGTCCTGCCGGGATTGCGGCGGTCGGCCTCGATCAGCCAGAGGCTCAGCGGAACGAACAGCAGCGTAAAGATGTGCGGGCGCGCCAGATAGTGCAGTGAGCAGGCGCCCACCGAGATGAGCGCGACGAACAACGCCACCATGCCGTTGGCGCCCCGCCAGATCATGTAGCGCAGCAGCAGCCAGCCAAACAGGCCGATCCAGACGCCGGAGAACAGAGTGATGCCCTTCAGACCGAGGCGGTCGAACAGGGCCGCGAACAGGACATCGGAGCCCCACTCCCAGGCAAACCACTCATGGCCGGCCTTGGAGAACGAAAACAAGTCGGTATACGGAAACCGCCCTTCGGCGAGGATCCATTGTCCGGTGCGGATGTGCCATCCCGTGTCTCCATCGGCGAGCAGTTGCGCCCAGCCGAGCGGAGTCAATAGGAAGCTCCACGTCATCATGGCGACGAAGAAGCAGTCTGAAAGCGAGGGAGTCACCCAGCGTGTCCAGGAGTCGCGGCGCGCACTCTCCCCGGCCAGGCCGATGGTGGGCGAAGTGGCGCTCACACGGCCACCTCTCGCGGAGTGTCGCGGCTGGTTTCCGCGGACGGCGGCGCCAGTAACTGCGGCGCGTATTGCGCCAGTTGGATCCGATCGCGCAGTCCCGTTTTCTCGAAAATGTGCATCAGGTGTACCTTCACCGTGCCGGGCGTAATCCCCATGGCCTCGGCGATTTCGCGATTCTTCATCCCCATCTGAACGTTGGAGATCACCTCGCGCTCGCGCGCCGTCAGGCGGCGTCCGCTATTCTCGGATTCACTCAAGGGAGCCGGTTCCCGTTCTCCGGCGGCCAATTCTTCGCGCAGGATGCGCCGCAGGCTCTCCGGCGACACCTTGCGATTGATCCAACTGGCGGCGGCGGTGCGTTCCATCTGCCGCTTGGCGACATCGGAAACCACCATGTCCCACAGCAGTACGCGCGTGCGGGGCGAGCGCGCCCTCACGGTCATCAACAGTTCCATGGTGCGGCTTAACCCCGACATCGGAGTGGCCAGCAACAGGTCGCATGGCTCTTGCCGGAGAAGGCCCATGGCGGCGTCCAGGCTGTGGGCCACCCATGTAACGGTAAACTCATCGTCACCGGAGAGAGCGGCTTTTAGCCCGGAGGCAAAGATTGGATCGACTTCCAGGATGGCTGTGCGGATACGGCTCACGAGAACTTCCTCTGTGAACCTCTATCGGCCGGAAGGTGCTCGAAGATTAGGGGATACGCCGCAGAATACCCCGGTACATCCTTATGCTGCGGGCCGGACTAGTCCCGGGAGGGTAGATCTCCCTCCAAAACCTCCCGGTTGGCTTATGCCGTTTGGAGTGCCTGGCCTACCAGCAACACCGTCGCTTCGTCGAAACGGCGTCCGATCACCTGGGCGCCCATCGGCAAAAGCGATGCATCCAGGCCGCACGGAATGGCCAGGGCCGGCAGCCCCAGCACGTTGATGCCGCGCATGAACCGTGTGGTGGCGAGCCGGACGTCGGTCTCCACGCCGCCGATCTCCACCGTGTTTTGACCGATTAACGGCGCCGTCGTGGGCGTGGCCGGCGTCAGCAGACAGTCGGCGTGTTTCCAAACGGATTCAAACCGCGCCATGGCCAAGCGGCGCAGACGCTGGGCATTAATGTAGTCGGTGGCGGGCAACAGGCGGCCTTGATCCAGCAGCGTGAGCACGTCGGCGCCGAACTCATCGCGGCGGTGCAAATAAGGTTCCAAGGCGGCCGAGGCCTCGCTCAGCAGGATGACGCGGCCGATGGCATTGATGGCGGCGATGTCGCCCGTATCGACAGACACCAGTTGCGCGCCCAGGCCGGCGGCCCTCTCCTGGAGCGACGTCAACGCGGCGGCAACGGCCGGTTGCAGCCCCTCATAAAAGAAACCGGCGGGAATGCCGATGCGCACTCCGTCCAGACGTGGCGCGGGCGGCGGAGCGTAACGGCCCACCGGGGCGCGCGAGCTGGATTCGTCACGCGGGTCAAACCCGGCCAGAACCTGAAGCGTGAGCGCGCAATCGAGCGCCGTGGGAGCGAGCGGACCCATGTGGTCGAGTGTAAAGTCAAGCGGCAGAACACCATAGCGCGAAACTCGCCCTGTGGTCGGCTTCAAACCGGCGGTACCGCAAAACGATGCGGGAATGCGTATCGACCCGCCCGTATCGGACCCCATCGCCATCAGGACGACACGCGCCGCCACGGCCGCGCCCGAACCGCCGCTGGAACCGCCGGGAATGCGCGCCGGATCGTGCGGGTTGCGAACCGGTCCAAAGTGAGGATTGTTGCAGGTGATGCCATAGGCGAACTCCTGCATGTGTGTCTTGCCAATCAGGATGGCTCCGGCGTCACGCAGGCGTTCCACCACGGCTGCGTCGTGGGCGGGGATATGCCCGGCCAGGATGCGCGAGCCACAGGTGGTTTTCACGCCTTTCGTGCAGAAGACATCCTTCACGGCCACGGGAATGCCGTGCAGGGGCGAGCGCGTGCGCCCCTGGGCCAGTTCGGCATCGCAGGCGGCGGCATCGGCCAGGGCCTGCTCCTCCATCATGGCGAGAAACAGGTTGGTGCGAGGCTGTTCGGCGGCGGCGGCGGCCAGGGAAAGGCGCGTCAATTCCACGCAGGAGAGACGGCGCTGGCGCAACGCCTCGCCGGCTTCCGTGATGGTGCGGAACGGAAGCGGCGCGCTCATGTGAACCACTCCGTGGGCAATAGCAATGTGAAGGCGGGTTCGGTTTCGTCGGCCAGCGCCGCGGTGAGCGGGCGGAAACTCTCCTCCAGCGCCTCCAGCGGCTTCACCACGCCGTCGAGCTCGCCGGCTGGAATGCCGGTGGCGAGCGCGGCTGCAATCTGGCGGTAATCTCTCGGCGAACGGTTCATGGAGTGTTATTGTAAGTCGGGGATGGTTCCGGAGTCTGTCACAGTCATCTTAATCGCGGGCATGTCAGGCTCGGGCAAGAGCGAATTGGCCGCTTCGCTGCGCCACCTCCTGGGCGATGCCGCCGTGCTGCACCTGGATGGGTACTACCTGCCGCTCACTCATTTGAGCTGGGACGAACGCGCCCAGATGAACTTCGACCATCCTGGCGCGCTGGACTGGCCGCTGATGCGCGAGCATCTCGCGGAGTTGAAGGCGGGGCGTACGGTCGAGGTTCCCGTGTACAACTTCGCTCTGCACAACCGCGAATTGTATACGCACACCCTGCGGCCGGGCGCTTTCGTCATCGCCGAAGGGCTGCTGGGCCTGCACGATCCGCATCTGCGCGCGCTGGCCGGCCTGACGGTGTATGTGGATACGCCTCCGGAGGTGTGCCTGCGCCGCCGCGTGGCGCGCGACGTGGCCGAACGCAGCCGCACGGAAACCTCCGTGCGCGAGCAGTGGGAACACACCGTGTGGCCCATGGCGCGCGAATACATCCTGCCCTCGCGGCGCTGGGCCGCCATCACGGTGAGCGGCGAACAGGCATTAGAGGAAACCTCGGCGGCGGTCATTCGGGAACTGGAGCTGGCACATTCATGAACAGACGGGAACACTTGCGGATTCTGGCGGGAGCGGCGGCGGGGCTGGCGGCTCCAGCGCAAACGGACAGGCAGCCTCCGAACATCCTCTTTCTCTTCACCGACGATCAGCGGTTCTCCACGTTGCACGCCTTGAACAATCCCGAGGTAAAGACCCCAACCATGGATGCCTTGATGGCACGCGGCACCACCTTCACCCGCGCCGGCATCATGGGCGGAACGGTGCCCGCCGTCTGCGCGCCCAGCCGCGGCATGCTGATGACGGGACAAACGCTGTTCCACGTCCACCACAACCTCATCGATCCGAAATCACCGCCCGAAAAGCGAAGGCCGTTCCACATGTGGCCGGAGGTGCTGCGCCAGCGCGGCTACGAGACCTTCTCCACCGGCAAGTGGCATAACGGCGAGAAGACCTGGGCCCGCTGCTTCTCCCAGGGCGAGAACATCTTCTTCGGCGGCATGTCGGACCACCTTCAAGTGCCCGTGGCCGACTTCGACCCCTCCGGCGAGTATCCAAAGTCGAAGCGCTACATCGCCAAAGGTTTCTCCACGGAGATCTTCAGCGATTCGGCCATCCGTTTCCTGAAGAACCACAAGAGCGGCAAACCCTTCGCGCTCTATCTGCCCTATACCTCGCCGCACGATCCGCGCATGGCACCCAAGGATTTCGCGGACCTTTATTCGCCGGATAAAATCACGCTTCCCAGGAACTTCCTGCCCGAACACCCGTTCGACAACGGAGAGATGAAAATCCGCGACGAGGCCCTGGCGCCATGGCCTCGCACACCTGAGTTGGTGCGCGAGCATATCGCCGCCTACTACGCCATGATCACGCACGTCGACCATCACATGGGCCGCGTGCTGAAAGCGCTTGAAGAGAGCGGCCACGCCGGCAACACCATCGTCGTCTTCGCGGCGGACAACGGGCTCGCCGTGGGGCAGCATGGCCTGCTGGGCAAACAGAATCTGTATGAGCACTCCATGCGGGTGCCGCTCGTCATCGGCGGCCCGGGACTGCCCCGGGGCAGGCGTACCGATGCCTATGCCTATCTCCACGATCTCTTTCCCACGCTGTGCGAGCTGACCGGGACGGCCACGCCCGCCACGGTGGAAGGCAGCAGCCTCGCGCCGGTCATCCGGGGCGGCCAGGCCAAGGTGCGCGACTCCATGTTCTCCGCCTACCGCACCTTCCAGCGCGCCGTGAAGGACGACCGTTACAAGCTGATTCGCTACAACGTGAACGGCCAGAGGACGACGCAACTTTTCGACCTTCGGACGGACCCACTCGAAATGCGCAACCTGGCGGAGGATGCCAGCCAGTCACGCCGCACCGGCGGTTTGAACCGCCTGTTGGGCGACTGGATGCGGAAGACGGACGATATCGCTCCCGCAACTGACTTCGTGTCGTAGTCTTCCCCGGCCCTGCCGCCCATGCCATAGTGGCTTCATGTCCACATGGAACGAACGCCGGGCGGCCTTCCGGCGGCTACATGAGGCCGGTTGCTTCGTCATCCCCAATCCATGGGATGCCGGTAGCGCACGGATTCTCGAATCGCTCGGTTTTTCCGCGCTGGCCACCACCAGCGGCGGGGCCGCCTTCTCCCAGGCGCGGCCCGATGGCGGCGTGGCCGCCGACGTCATGCTGGCTCACATCGCGGCGCTCACGGCGAGCGTCGAACTTCCCATGAATGCCGACTTCGAGGATGGCTACGCCTCCGATGCCGCGGGCGTGGCGGCCAATGTCCGCCGCTGCCTGGAAACGGGTGTGGCCGGGCTCTCCATCGAGGACGCCACGGGCGACCCGAACCAGCCGCTCTACACCCTGGACACCGCCGTCGATCGCCTCCGCGCCGCGCGCCACGCCATCGACGAATCGGGTACAGGCGTGCTGCTTACCGGACGTGCCGAATGCTTCCTGGTGAGGGCGGCCAAACCGTTGGAGGAGTCTCTCCGCCGCCTCCGCGCCTATCGCGATGCGGGAGCCGACGTGCTGTACGCCCCTGGCGTGCGCACCCGCGACGAGATCGCCGCCGTGGTCGAAGCCGCCCACCCCAAACCGGTGAACGTGTTGATCAGCGCCAACACCGGACTCTCGGTGGCCGATCTCGCCTCGCTCGGCGTACGCCGCGTCAGCCTTGGCTCGGCGCTGGCCCGGTGCGCCTGGGGCGGCTTTCTGCGCGCCGCCCGTGAGATCGCCACTCGCGGCGCCTTCACGGAACTGGACGGCGCCGAACCTTTCCCCGCGCTGAACGGATTCTTCGCCGGTGCGCCGCCGCGCGGCTGATGCCGCTCCAAGTCCGGTATCCTGGCACCGGAGGAACGCCATGCCGGATCATGCACCGCGCGACGAGCAGCCCGCCCGTCCGCTCACACTGCTCACCGAGGAAGAGCGGATGTTCCAGGAGGCCGTCCGGCGGTTTGCACGCGAGCAGATTCAACCCCACGTCCGCGCCATGGACGAGGAAGGGAAGTTCCGTCCCGCGTTGCTCGGCCAGATGTTCGAACTGGGCCTGATGTCCATCGAAATTCCCGAGAGTTTCGGCGGGCAGGGCGGCACGTTCTTCCAATCGGTGCTGGCCATCGAGGAGATTGCCCGCGTCGATCCCTCCGCCGCCGTCATCGCCGACGTGCAAAATACGCTGGTCATCAACGCCCTGCTGCGCTGGGGCAGCGGCGAACAGCAGGCCCGCTGGTTCCCCTCCATGACCAGCGGCACCGTGGGCAGCTACGCCCTGAGCGAGGCCGGCTCCGGCTCGGACGCCTTTGCCCTGGCCACGCGGGCCGAGGCGGTGGCCGGCGGCTGGCGTCTCACGGGCCGGAAGCTGTGGATCACCAATGCCGCCGAAGCCGGGCTGTTTCTCGTCTTCGCCAACGCCGACCCGGCCCAGGGGTACAAGGGCATCACCTGCTTCGTCGTCGAACGCGGCATGGAGGGTTTCACCGTCGGACGCAAGGAGGATAAGCTCGGCATCCGCGCCTCCTCCACCTGCGAACTGGTGCTCGACGGCGTCGTCGTGCCCCCGGCCAACGTGTTGGGCGAGGTGGGCAAGGGCTATAAGATCGCCATCGAGACGCTGAACGAGGGGCGCATCGCCATCGGCGGCCAGATGGTGGGTCTTGCCCAGGGCGCGCTGGACCATGCCCTCGCCTATTCCCGTGACCGCAAACAGTTCGGAAAACCCATCGCCGAGTTTCAGGGCGTTCAGTTCGATCTGGCCGAAATGGCAACCCAGGTCGAGGCGGCGCGTCTACTCACATATAATGCCGCCCGGTTGCGCGAAGCCGGCCGCCCGTTTCTTACCGAAGCGGCCATGGCCAAGTACTATTCCAGCCAGATCGCCGAAACGGTAGCCAGCCAGGCTGTTGAAATTTTCGGCGGCGTTGGCTTCACAAAGGATTACCCTGTAGAGAAGCTGTACCGTGATGCCAAGATCGGACGGATCTATGAGGGCACGTCCAACATGCAACGGCTGACCATTGCCAAACAGATCTTGAGGTAGACCATGAAACACCTGTTCGCCTGCCTGATGCTGCTCGCGCTTCCCGCCCTGCCGCAGGGCTTCCGCGAAGCCGCCGCAAGCGACCTGAGCGATACCCGCATCCAGGAAATCATCACTCGCTTTGCCACCAACGAGGCCAACTTCGCCAAAGCCCGCGAGGCCTACACCTACCGGCAAACCGCCCGTGTCCAGGTGCTCGACGCCGGCGGCCGGGCCGCCGAACGCTACGAAATCGTCTCCGACATCATTTTCACCTCCGACGGCAAACGCACCGAACGGGTCGTCCGCGCTCCGGTCTCCACGCTCCAATCCATCCAACTCACGCCGGAAGACGAGCAGGATCTCCGCAGCGTCCAGCCCTTCGTGCTCACCATCAACGACATCGACAAGTATTACGTCCGCTACCTGGGACGCGAAAAACTGGATGAAATCCCCTGCTTCGCCTTTGCCGTGCGGCCCAAGAAAATGGAGCCTGGCCAGCGCTACTTCGCCGGCATCGTCTGGGTGGACGACAAGGATCTCCAGATCGTGAAAAGCTACGGGCGCGGCGTCGGCGTCAAGAAAAAGGGGTTCGACAACCAGTTCCCCAAGTTTGAAACCTACCGCGAGCAGATCGACGGCAAGTTCTGGTTCCCCACTTACACGATCGCCAACGATACGCTGCACTTCGAATCGGGTCCCGTGCGCATCCGCATGACGGTGAAGTACGAGGACTACAAACAGTTCGGCACCGATATCAAGATCACCTTTGGCGATCCCGTTACCGGTGAAACCGGCAAGAAGCCGGAGGAGAAGAAGCAACCGTAACCCCGGGAGGGGGTGCGCATGTCGATCTACATCAAGTTCGAGGGAGGAAAGCCGCCCATCCGCGGAGGTGCAACGAAAGGAAAGCACATAGGTTGGCTGGAACTGGATTCCCTGAGCGTCTCTACATCGCGCACCTTAGGTGTATCCGGCTCCAACGGAGTCACTCGTACAGTTGGCAGCGGAATGGCGAGCGAGGTCACCGGCGCAACTTCAGTACCGGGGGCAATGCGCGACCTCTTCGACGCGTGCGCCCAGGGGACCAGCTATACCACGGTCACCATCGAGTTCTGGAAGGACGGCGGCGACGGCCCGGTGCTCACCTATAACTTGCAGGACGTCTTTGTAACCTCGGTCCAATTCAGCAGCGGCGGGCAGGTCCCCTCCACGATGTTTTCGTTGAGCTATGCCAAGGTCAGCTACAACATCCCCGGTCCCCCGGAGGGTAAGTCGGCCAGCCTGATGCAGTTCGATATCGACAGAGCGCTGGCCTGAACCAGGGCCGGAGCGTCCTATCACGGTTTCGATCCCGGCAGCACACGCTCCCAGATGGGCCGCAAGAATCCGCCATTGGACTGGTAGATTTCAACGGTCGTGTAGCCGCGCGACACAATCTGCTGATACGCGCCCGCATTCCCGTCCACCGTGGACACCGACTTCCCGGTCGAGTCCACGATTACGAAATGATGGTTCAGCTTTTTCCCGCCCACCATCATTTTGATACCCAGGTCGCCCTTCATCGGCTGTTCGCCCGGAAGCAGAAGACGGAACTCATCGCTGTCCTTGGGCTTTCCCGGCGTCCAACGAAGGGGCCAGGGCGAAAGGCGCAATCCGGCCATCTTGCAGCAGTACAACGCGAAGATACCGCACCAGGAGGGCAGGTCGGTCTGGTTCCGCTCCTCGGACGTGTGTGGCCTTTGGTACATTTGTTCGGCCTTTACCGTGATGGATGGACACTTCGCCGCCGAAGCCGCGCCCGCCACCGTGAAGATCGCCGCCAGTTGCAAGCCGCCCTGCCGCGCCCGCGTCGCCGGATTGGCGCATAGGGACCCGGCAATCTTCGCGCTTCCCATGTGCAGCTTCGGATCAAACCCTCCGAAAATGGCCGCCTGATCGTTGGCCACCGCGGCAATCGTCTCCCGCGCCGCCATCTCTCCGGCGGGCGGGATGAATGCCTCCACCACGGCCGGCCCGTGCCGATTGATCAACTCCAGAAGTTTCTCCCATGTGAACGGACCCGCCACCCCATCCTGCGACAACTGGTTCTGGCCCTGGAACTCCTTCACCCGCTGCCGCGTTTTCGAGCCGAACAGCCCATCCACGGCAAGAGTTTCCAATTGAGTGGGCAGTTGATTCAACAGCGTTTGCAAATACCGTACCGCCGTTCCCACCGCGCCTATTTGAAGGAGCGGCTGTTTGGCTGCACTCATTCTCCGATACCTCCGTGCCGTCATCCTACCGCGAATCCCGCGGTCTGAACAAACGGCGAACGTGAGGGCCTTCTTTCCGAGGCTCCCTCCACCTTCGCCTCCCCCTGGTCGCCGTTCAAGCCGTAAAATTCACCAAACAGTCGGGCTTGGTGGAGCCCATCCCCCCGCCATGGTTAAATGGGACGTTCGGCACTATGCACCGTTCCTCCCTGCGGCGTCGATGGATCGCCGCTTCGCGCCGTTTGCGCGAATTCAAGATGATCGCCAAAGGGCTGGCCTCCACGGACCACCCTGTCCTGGCGCATATCATCCCCATCCGGCGGTGTAACCTCTCCTGCACCTACTGCAACGAGTTCGATGATTTTTCCAAGCCGGTTCCCACCGAAACCATGCTCCGGCGCATCGACCACCTCGGCCGGCTGGGCACTACCGTCATCACGGTGAGCGGCGGCGAGCCCCTGCTCCACCCCGAACTCGATCTGATCATCGCCCGCATCCGCTCCACAGGCGCCCTGGCCGGAATGATCACCAACGGCTACCTCCTGGTCCCGGACCGCATCCGCTCGCTCAATCGAGCCGGGCTCGACCACATGCAGATCTCCATCGACAACGTCATGCCCGACGAGGTGTCGAAGAAGAGCCTCAAGGTTCTCGACAAGAAGCTCCAAATGCTCGCCGAGCACGCCGAATTCCACATCAACATCAACTCCGTGGTCGGCGGCGGCATCAACACCCCCGAGGATGCCCTCACCGTGTCCAAACGGGCCATCGAACTGGGCTTCACCTCAACGGTCGGCATCATCCACGACGGCACCGGACAACTCCGCCCCCTGGGCGAGCGCGAGCGCAAGGTCTACACCGCCATCAAGGAGTTCGAAAAGAGCAGCTACTCCCGCTTCAACCGTTTTCAGGAAGCGATTGCCGACGGCCGCCCGAACGACTGGCGCTGCCGTGCCGGCGGACGCTATCTCTATGTCTGCGAAGATGGGCTCGTCCACTACTGCTCCCAGCAGCGCGGCTACCCCGGCAAACCCATAGAACAGTACACTCTCGAAGATATCCGGCGCGAGTACCAGACCGAAAAAGGGTGCGCTCCGCACTGCACGGTCAGTTGCGTCCACCAGGTGTCGCTATTCGATGGTTGGCGCGATCCCCAAACCCTGCCGCCCAGCGACCCGGACCTCGCCGGCGCCCCACTCATTCAGATCGAATCGGCCCGCCGTTAACCCTCGCTCGCCCGCGGCTTCCCTCCCGGACCGCTGTGCTAGTGTAGGCGGGAATGTTCCTCTATGCGGTCGCGATTTTCCTCAGCGCCTTCCTCCTATTTCAGGTCCAACCCATCATCGCCCGCATCATTCTGAGCTGGTTTGGCGGCACGGCCGCTGTGTGGACCACATGCATGCTCTTTTTCCAGATGGGCCTGCTGGCCGGCTACTTCTACTCCCACTCGCTCATCAACCGCCTCTCCCCACGCGCCCAAAGCCTGCTGCACGCCGGCCTCCTGCTGGCCAGCCTCGCCGCGCTGCCCATTCTTCCCGGCGAAGGCTGGAAGCCCTCCGGCACGGAAAACCCCACCATACGCATCCTGCTCCTGCTGGCCGCCACGGTCGGCCTGCCCTATCTGCTGCTTTCCACCACCTCGCCGCTGCTCCAGGCCTGGTACGCGCGTTCGGGACAGGGCGTCATGCCCTACCGGCTGTTTGCCCTCTCCAATCTCGGCTCCATGCTGGCCCTGCTTACCTACCCGCCCCTGATCGAGCCCAATATGCCTACACGCATGCAGGCCTATGTCTGGTCGGGCGGCTACGTCCTGTTCGCCGTGCTCACCGGCTACCTGGCCTATAGAGGACGCACCGGCGCCTTGCCCGCCGCCGGATCCTCCGCCGCTGCTGAGGATCAACCCGAGGCCAGACCCACGTCGAGCTTGAAACTTCTCTGGATCGCCCTGGCCGCCTGTCCCTCCATGCTCATGCTGGCCATCACCAACCACATGTCGCAGGATGTCGCCGCCATCCCCTTCCTTTGGGTCCTGCCGCTCAGTCTCTACCTGCTCAGCTTCATCCTCACCTTCGATGCCCGCGGCTGGTACCAGCGCAATATCTTTCTGGTTTTGCTGGCCCCCGGCCTCGGCGGCATGGCCTATCTCCAGTGGGCCCACGCGAGCGAGTTGAAGATGCAGTGGACCATTGCCGCCCTTTCGGCCGGTTTCTTCATCTGCTGCATGGTGTGTCATGGCGAACTGGCGGCCCGCAAGCCCGCTCCGCGCTATCTCACCTCCTTCTACCTTGCCCTCAGCATCGGCGGCGCGCTCGGCGGCCTGTTTGTCGGCGTCGTGGCCCCCTACCTGTTCCGGAACTATTTCGAACTGCCGATCGCGCTCGGATTTTGCGGACTGCTCGCCTACATCGTCGCCGTCGAAGAACCGGGCCTCTCCTGGCGGCAGGCCGCGGCCAGCGTCCCTGCCTTTTCACTGCTCGCCGGCATGGCCGGTCTCTGGATCTTCCTTGGCCGCAGCATTAACGACAGCGTTGAAGGCTATCACCTGGTGACCCGCAATTTCTATGGCACCCTGCGCGTCCGGCAAACCGGCGACGGCAGCAACTGGGAAGACTACAAAACCCTTCTCCACGGCGCCATCAACCACGGCGAACAGTGGCTTCATCCCGCCCGCCGCCGTGAACTGCTCACCTATTACTGCGCCGACACCGGCATTGGCCGCGCCATGCGCGTCCGCACCGAGGGGGTTCCTCAGAAGGCCGGCGTGCTCGGGCTTGGCGCCGGAACCATGGCCGCCTTCGGCCGCGCCGGCGACGATTACACCTTTTACGAAATCAACCCCGTCGTCCCCAAAATCGCCAATGAAGAGTTCACCTTCTACCCCGACTGCCCGGCGCGCAAGCGCATCGTCATGGGCGACGGCCGCCTTTCGCTGGAACGCCAGCCCCCGCAAAACTTCGATGTCCTCATGATGGACGCCTTCTCCGGCGACTCCATCCCCGTCCACCTCGTCACCAAGGAGGCTTTTCAACTCTATTTCCGCCACCTCAAGCCCACCGGCTACCTGGTGATGCACATCTCGAACAAATTTCTCGATCTGGAACCCGTTCTCGCCCGCGTGGCCGTCGAACTCGGCAAAGCTGCCCTGCTTGTCGAGACCAATGAGGACGAATCGGGCGATTGTTTTGGAACCACATTCGTCGTCATGGCCCACACGGCGGACGCATTTCAGGCCAAACCCTTCCTGAACGCAGGCGCGCCGCCCAAGCCCAAAGCCGGCGTGGCCGCCTGGACCGACGACTATTCCAATCTCTTCCGCATCCTGAAGTGACGCCCGGTGATAGCATGTGGGCCATGTCCACACGGCGAGAATTCTTTTCGGCAGCGGCCGCGGCCACGGTAGCCGCCGCCGCCGCCCCGGCTCACACCAACGTGGTCGTCATCCTCTGCGACGACCTCGGCTATGGCGACCTTGGCTGCTACGGTTCGCCCATCGCCACCCCCCACATTGACTCGCTCGCCCGCGACGGTTCCCGGTTCACCCACTATTACTCCGGCAACCCGGTTTGCTCGCCTTCCCGTGCCGCGCTTCTCACCGGCCGCTATTGTGTACGCGCCGGCGTGCCCCGTGTCTTCTTCCCACGCGACAAAGAGGGTATGCCGCTCTCGGAAATCACCATGGCCAACGTTCTGAAGAAGGCCGGCTACGCCACCCAATGCGTCGGCAAGTGGCACCTGGGCCACCTGTCGCCCTATCTGCCCACCGACAGGGGCTTCGATCATTACTTCGGTATCCCGTATTCCAACGACATGACCCCGCGCTGGCTGATGGAGGACACCAAGGTCCTTGAAGAGAACGTCGCTCTGGATGACCTCACCCCCCGCTACACCGAACGCGCCGTTGGCTTCATCGAATCCTCGCGCGGCAAGCCCTTCTTCCTTTACATGCCGCACACCTATCCTCATATTCCGCTGGGCGCCAGCAAACGCTTCCGCGGGAAGTCGCCCCAGGGCATTTACGGTGATGTCGTGCAGGAGATCGACTGGAGCGTCGGCGAGGTTCTCGCGGCACTCAAACGCACTGGCGCGGCGGACAATACACTGGTCGTTTTCAGCTCCGATAACGGACCCTGGTACCAGGGCTCTCCCGGCCGTCTGCGGGGCCGCAAGGGCATGACCTGGGAGGGAGGCCAACGCGTGCCCATGCTGGCCCGCCTGCCCGGCCGCGTGGCCAAGGGGCGCGTCGTCGATACTCCCTGCGGCGTCTGGGACCTGATGCCCACCGTCTGCCATCTCACCGGCGCCGCCAAACCCGGCGTCACCCTGGACGGCGTTGACCTGACCGGCGTGTTCAAAGGCTCCGCCCGCTCGCTCGACCGCGACCCCATGCTGATCTTCGACGGCATGGACCTGCAGTGCGCCCGTTGGGGACAGTGGAAACTCCACCTCGCCCGCCGCAACCACGTCATTTACAGTCCTGCGCCGCAGGGCGGCACGCTGACGCTGCCGATCCGCCCCGAACTCTACGACGTTGCCACCGACGTCGATGAAAGCTATGATGTCGCTGCGGAGCATCCCGGCGTCGTCGCCAGCATCACGGCGAGCGTCAACCGCATCATGGAGGGCATGCCCGAACCCGTGCGCCAGGCCCGCGCCCAGGTTCTCGCCCACGCCGCCACCACGCCCCCGGCGGGCCAGGTTCCACAGCGCCGGGCAAACTGAGTATCCGGGAGATTTCACATGCGCTACCTGCTTGCTTTGCTGCTGGCCGTCGCGGCTTCGGCCGCCGGAGACGGCTTCGTCCCTCTGTTCAACGGTAAGAACCTCGATGGCTGGATGCTCTCCGGCGGGAAAGGGAAGGGTTACGTCGTGGAAAACGGAACCATCGTCTGCCCGGCCGATGGCGGCGGCAACCTCCTGACCGAAAAAGAGTACGCGAACTTCATCCTGCGTTTCGACTTCAAAATGGAGCCCGGCGGCAATAACGGCGTGGGGATCCGCACCCCCCGCGAAGGCGATGCGGCTTACACCGGCATGGAGATCCAGATTCTCGACCATAACCATGAGCGCTATGCAGGCAAACTCCGGCCGGAGCAGAAACATGGCTCGGTGTATGACCTGATCGCCGCGCAGAAAGAGGCTCTGAAACCGGCGGGGGAGTGGAACCATGAGGAAATCACGGCAAATGGAAAGAAAATAGAGGTCCGGCTGAACGGCGTGCTCATCACCAAGGCGGATTTGGGCACGATCACGGACCCGGCCAAGCTGGCCAAACACCCCGGCGTGAAACGCACCAGCGGGCACCTTGGGTTTCTCGGTCACGGAACGAGGGTGGAGTTCAAAAATATTGAGATTAAAGAGTTACGTTAAATCTCTACTCGAACGCGGGTGATGCGCACATTTCTGCTGGAAATACCCCACAAGCTCGGGTACACTTAGGCTTACTAGTAGTTTTAGTAAATAAGCCTGAGACGATGCCGGAACTTCACATATCCTCCTCTCACAGACGCACGGTTCAGCCGATGCGTCCTAGCATGAGAGGTGATGTGACAACGGGCACCATAGCGGATTGGCCGATGCAATTGGCCGTATTCAACCGGAACCTGGCGCTGGATCGCGTTGGGGGAGATGAGGATCTCCTCCGCGAAGTGGCGCAATTGTTTCTCCAGGAGTACCCGTCGTTGATGGGCCAACTGGAGGACGCCGTGGCGCGCGACGATGCCAGCCGGGTCATGGAGACGGCTCACACCATGAAGGGTTCGCTGGCCACGTTGGGCGCGGAGGCAGGAACGCAGATCGCCTTCCAACTCGAATCGATGGGCCGCCACCGCACCCTGGAAGGGTCCCACGAAACCTGCCGGGCGCTCGCCGACCAACTCAATGAGCTCAAGTCCGAACTGCAAAAGGTAGCCGCCGGAGCCTAATCCGCCGCCGCCCCTTCCAAGGCCGGAAAATCGGCCATGGTATAGTAAGAACTCACACACCAGCATGGTTCCCACAGAGGTTCGAGAGATCGTCTGCGCGCATAGCCCAGACTCAGACGACGCCTATATGTTCTACGCCATGGCGACGCGCAAGGTGCGCTCACGCCTGGTGACGGTTTCCCATGTCCTGTCCGACATCGAGACCCTGAACCGCAAGGCCATGGAGGGCGCCTACGAGCTGACAGCCATCAGCTATCACGCCTATCCGTATGTCGCTGACAAGTACCAACTGATGGCCAGCGGTTCCAGCGTCGGCGATGGTTACGGCCCTCTGTTGATCTCCACGCGCAACATGGACCCCTCCGAAGTGAAGGGCAAGCGCATCGCCATTCCCGGTAAGCTCACCACCGCTTTCCTCACGCTCAGCCTGTTCGAGCCCGACTTCGTGCCCGTGGTGATGCCCTTCGACCAGATTCCCGACGCCGTGCGCGAGCGCTCCGTCGACCTCGGCCTTGTCATTCACGAAGCCCAGTTGACCTTCTCCAAGGGCGGTTTTCACTGCATCACCGACCTGGGCAAGTGGTGGAAACAGACCTACAACCTGCCGCTGCCCCTGGGAGCCAACGCGCTGCTCCGCTCGCTTCCCGCGGAAGTGAAGACGGAATGCTGCCGCATGATGAAAGAGAGCATCCAACACGCCCTCGACCACCACGAAGAGGCTCTCAACTACGCCATGCAGTTCGCCCGCGATATGGAAACACCCCTGGCGGAAAAGTTCGTCGGCATGTATGTGAATCATCACACGCTGGATTGCGGCGAAGACGTTCCCGCCGCCGCCCAGAAGCTGCTCGACATGGGCTTCGAAGCCGGCATCCTGCCCTCGCGCATTCAGGTCGAATTCGTCCGTTAAGCCTTTTCCCTGCAACGTAGAACGGCTGCGGATGGTCTAATGGACATATGCGCATCCGTACTCTGTTTTTACTTCTGCTGATTGTTCCCGCACTGGTTGCCCAGGATGGCTCCAAGCAGGTGGTCAAGATGCTGAAGGAACTGGGCAAGGACGCCGGTCCGCAGGCCGTCGACCGCGTTACCCCCTACCTGAAGGACACCGACGTCGAGGTGCGCCGCGAAGCCGTCACCGCGCTCGTCCGGTTGGGCGGGTTGAACAGCCTCGATCCTCTTGTGGAAGCCACCAAGGACGCAGACGAGGAGATCCAGATCCGCTCAACCGACGGCCTGGTGAACTTTTACCTGCCCGGCTACATCGAGTTCGGGCTTACCGCCTCGCTGAAACGCGCCGGTTCCAGCCTGAAGGGCAAGTTCACCGACACCAACGACCGCATCGTTCCGCCCTACGTCCAGGTGCGTGAGGATGTGGTGCGCGCCATCGGCGCCGTGGCCCGCGGCGGCATCTCGGACCAGTCCCGCGCCAACGCCGCCCGTGGCGTGGGTGTCTTGCGCGGCCGCGCCGCCCTTCCCGACCTGGCCGAAGCGCTGAAGAGCAAGAAGACGCCCGTGATTTACGAAAGCCTGGTCGCCATTCAGAAGATCGGCGATCCGGCCGCGGCGGATTCCTTCGCCTTCCTCCTCCGCGATCCGGATGAGAAGGTTCAGATCACCGCCATTGAAGCCACCGGCCAGCTCCGGAACAAGAACGCTGCGTCGCGTCTCCGCGAGGTGCTGGGCGAGAGCAAGAAAATCAAGGTCAGACGCGCCGCCCTCATCGCCCTGGCCAAGCTGCCCGACCCGGGCAACCGCCCCGTCTACGAGCAGTTCATCCTGGACCGTGACGACGGCCTGCGCGGCGCCGCGGCCGAGGGCTTTGCCCGTCTGAAGAATCCCGAGGATGCCGTGCGCATGGTGAAGATGTTCAACGAGGAGCAGAAGATGAACTCCCGTCTGAGCCTCGCCTTCGCCGCCGTGATGCTGGGCAAACGCGATCTGGCCGAGATGAGCCCCTTGCAATACCTGGTGAACACGCTGAATTCGGTGGCCTGGCGCGGAGTGGCGCACGCTTTCCTGATTGAGCTGTGCCGCGAGCCCGACATTCGCCAGGCACTCTATCCCACCATATCCCAGCGGACCAAGGACGAGAAGATCTGGCTGGCCGACGTATTCGCGCGAACCTATACCGCCGACGCACGCCCCGTGCTCGAAAAACTCAGCCAGGATGGAGATACAGAAGTGGCCCAGGCGGGGGCCCGGGCCATTCGGACTTTGGGATTGCAGCAGTAAAAGTCTTGCCGGCTGGCGGGAAGCGGGAGAAGCGCCTTACTTGGCCTTCTTCTGCTTCTGCTGGCCGACGCGAACCTTGAACTGCCGTTGGATCAACTCGGAGTGGGCCTTCCAGTCGTAACGGCTGCGCACGTCCGCCAGATAGGCGTTCACGTCGGCGCCCTTGGGTAGCACGGCCACGACGGTGGCCACCATCGTGCCATCCGGGCTGGTGATCTTGAAACGACGGGCGTTCGGAATCGACATAACCTTCCTAGAGTAGCATGCTGGCCGTCCGGGCGGCCCTGGTTCGCGCCAGGCTTCGCATCAGGCTCCGCTGCCCGCCGCCTTGGCCGCGGCCAGCACGCCCCGCACCTTTCCCAAAAAGGCGCTCAGCGTGAAGGGCTTCTGTAGAAATTCGTAGCCCCTTGCCAGTTGCGCCGAAGCCAGTGACGCCTGGCCCGTATAGCCAGAGATGAACATGACGCGCGATTCCGGCCGCGCCTGGGAGAGTTGCGAGGCCAGCTCGATACCGCCCATTCCTGGCATCACCACGTCGGTCACCAGCAGCGGAATCGCCCCCCAATAAGACCCCGCCTTTTCCAAAGCCTCTTCGCCGCTGGACGCCTCAATGACTTCAAACCCCTCCCGCTTCAGCACCTTACCCATCAGGGCCCGGATGCCGTCTTCATCGTCCACCACAAGAATCGTGGGGGCGGGCGGAGCCGGCGCAGCCAGTGTCTGCATGGGAACCGCGGAATCGGGGGCGGATTCCAGCGCCGGTAGAAACAGCGTAACGGTGGTTCCAGACTGGTAATCGCTGTCGGCGATCGCATCGCCGCCTACTTCGCGCAGGAAGCGGTAAAAACGAGCCATCTCCTCGCTGGCGGCGTCTCCGCCCAGGTTCGGTTCAAACAGCCTCGCCCGGGCGTCCGGATGGAGGGCCCTGCCCGTGTCGTGGATCTCCAGGCGGATGTAGGCGGCGTGGTGCAGTGCGCCTTCCGGCGCCGCCGTGGCCGCTTCCCGGTGGTCCAGGCGCGTGGAAATCGTAATCGTGCCGCCATCCCTCATCGCGGGGATGGCCCGCCGCAACATCAATTCCAGCCCCAGGCGCAACCGTCCCACATCGGTGCTCGTCGCCACGCCAGGCGCACCCGGGACGAGTTTCAACACAATCTCCGGCCCGGCCAGTGCCGCCAGTGAGCCGCGCCACTCCTCCAGTTGCGCGTCCAACACAACCGGCCGCGACTCGGGTTCTGCGTCGCGCCGCGTGCTGGCCGCCAGACGAGAGGTGAGCAGCGACAGCCGGTCTCCGGCCGACAAAATCTCCTGCACATGACCGCGCAGCGGATTGTCCGACGGCAGGCCGTGCAACAACTCCTCGCCGTAGCCGGAGAGAATCATCAGCAGGTTGTTCGAATCGTGCACGATGCGCCCCGCCAGGTCGTGCATGGCTTCCACCCGCTCCCCCTGCGAGCTGAGCCGCGCAATCTCGTATTCGGGCGTGATGTCCATGGTGAGGCCCTGCACCCGCAGCGGCTGGTTCGCCTCGTCGCGAATCACCGTCCAGTAGTCGCGCAGGCGCATGGCGTGGCCTGAACGCACCGGCGTGCCATAGTCACAAGACCGCACGGCCGCCCCGCGCAGTGACAACTCCCAATATCCCTTGAGCCGCGCCAGGTCTCCCGGATGAACGCGTGCTCCCCAAAAATCGGCGCCCTCGCGCCAACTCTCGCCATCCAGCCCCATGGCCTCGGCCGTCCCCCCGTCCACCATGGTGAACCGCAGCGTGGCCACATCCAGATCCCAGGCGCAGGCGGGCAACGCCGTCAGCCGTTCGCGGGCCTCTTCCAACTCCGCCTCGGCCGACGCGCGCGCCTGATTGGCCGCCTCGGTGGACTCCTCCACCGTAAGCAGCACCTCCATCCGGGAAAAATCGTCCCAATCGCGAAACGGCCGGATACTGTAGCGCATCCACCGTCCGTCGGGCCTCATGCTGAGTTCGCTCACCGGCTCGGTGAGCGACCCGGCCAGCATCCGCGGCACCGCCGCCCGCAAATGCTCGCTCGGCAGCAGACGTTCTATGTGCGGATTCCCCTCCGACAGCGGGTCAATATCCAGCATCGTCCGCAGCGCGCGGTTGCTGAGTTCCAGGGTCCCATCCTGGCCGACAATCCCCGTCCCGGAAGGGACGGCCGCCATGATCTCCTGATAATAACGGCGTTCGGCCTCAAGCAAGGAGAGTAGCCGCGCCACTTCGCGCGGACTCCACATCTCCAGCTCTCTTCGATTCATCCGATTCCCTCTGGTCTAGTGTCCCGGCTGGACTTCGGCGCGGGAAGGGTACTTTCGTGTGGGGCGGTAGTGGTACCGAGGACCGTACTAAGGCTCCGGGAGATCTATCGGCGGAATACCTGAAATTCTGTCGCTTAGCGATGATCGGCCAGACTGCGATCAGCCAGTTCGCCGAACACGGGCAGCCGCAGGTGCTGGCCCGTGTACGTCTTTACCATCATGAAGATACCGATGCCAAACAGCGCCAGACGGAGCAACTTGGCAAAGTTGAACGGAAAATGGCCGGACATGCCGAAAAAAGGACCGACACCCCAATCCAGGATAAGCACCGCCACGAACAGGTACAGCCCCTGGAAGGCGTGGAACCTTGCCTGCCGGTTGCCCTGAAAGCGCGCCGACGCCAGCACGAACACCGATGCCAGCCATCCCAGCGTGGGCACATAGCACAACGTGCTCCAGGTTCGTCCGTCGATGCCGTCGGTGAAGTTTGTCTGCCGGTTCACCCTGGGCGGCACGGCCGGTTGCGGGCCGCCGCACTGCGGGCAGTAAGTGTCCGTGTTGGACACCTGGCTTCCGCATTGTGTGCAAAATGGCATTCCGTAACAATCCCTGCAATAGTGTACGACAGCATACCGTGCCAGGTTCCCGGCCGGGGCGACAGCGTTTCAGGCAAGGTCCAGGTACTGCCGCCGCAGCCGTTGCAATTCCGTCTTTAATTCTCCTGTCAGCGCGCCGAACTCCTTTTGTCCGTACAGGTTGCGAAGCTCGTTCGGGTCGGCCCGCAGGTCGAACAGCTCCCAATACTCGCCTTCGCTGTAGTAGTGGATCAGCTTATGCGTTTCGGTTCGTACGCCCCGGTGCGGTCCAATGCGATGGGGCGTAAAAAAAGCAAAGCTGGGGTCGGACATCGCCTCTTTCCCTTTCCCCGCCAGCTCCCATGAATTCTCGAAGTAGGCGTAATACATCGACTTGCGCCAGTTCCGGGGCAGGCTGCCCTCGATCACAGGCCGCAGACTCACCCCCTGCATCGTCTCCGGAATCGCACATCCCGCGTAGTCGAGTATGGTCGAGGCATAGTCGATATTCACGGCCATAGCCTGAACGATCCGGCCGCTGGCCCCTCCAGGGGGCCTGACAATGAGCGGTACCCGCAACGCCGGCTCGTACATGAAGCGTTTGTCATACCAGCCGTGATCGCCAACGAAGAAACCATTGTCCGTTGTGTAGACGATCAGAGTGTTGTCGTACTGCCCCGTCTTGCGCAGGTGCTCCAGCACGCGACCCAGGTTGTCATCGACGCCGGCGATGGCGCCATAGTAGTCC
The DNA here is from genome assembly GCA_020852175.1 of Bryobacterales bacterium. GTDB lineage: Bacteria > Acidobacteriota > Terriglobia > Bryobacterales > Bryobacteraceae > JAFLBB01. Next base: position 141,963 of record JADZBH010000012.1, read on the forward strand.
TTCACGAAGCGCTGGTAGATCCACCGTTTCTTAGAAGCGCGGTCGAGGCCCCGGGGAATCTCCCTGGCGTAGTCCGGTTCGAGTGAAAGGTCGAAGCGCATATCCTCAGCCGCGGCAGCCACCTTGCGCGTCGCATAGTCGTCGTTGAAGGTCTCCGGGTACGGAATTTCCGTGCCGTCATAAAGGTGAGCATGGCGCGGCGGAGGCAGGAAGGGCCGGTGCGGCGCCTTGTGCTGGTAAACGAGGCACCAGGGTTTGTCCGTGCCCGCCCGTTCGAGGAATCGCAGCGACAGATCGGTGGTGACGTCGGAGGCGTAGCCGGGAAATTTTCGCCGCTGGCCGTTTTCGATAAATTCGGGGTCGAAGTACACGCCCTGGCCGGGCAGCACGCACCAGTAATCGAAGCCGCGCGGGTCATCGGACATGTGCCACTTCCCCACCAGAGCCGTGCGGTAGCCGTTGGCCTGGAGCAGGCTCGGGAAGGTGGCCAGCGACTGGTCCAGATGCTCCTCGGCGCCCTTCCGTTCGGAGTTGCCGAGAATCCGGTTCCGGTGGGAGTAGGTTCCTGTGATCACCGTGGCCCGGCCGGGCGCGCACAGTGAATTTGTGCAGAAGGCGTTGGTGAAGCGAACGCCTTCCGTTGCCAGGCGGTCCAGAACCGGCGTGCGGACCAGAGGGTTCCCATAGCAGCCGATGGCTCCGGCCGCGTGGTCGTCGGTCATGACGAACAGGACGTTGGGCCGCCGGGAGGAGGGCCTGGAGCAGGCGGCCAACGCTCCGCCGGCAGCCGCGGTGATGGCATGCCGCCGGTTCATGATTGCCGCAGCCGTTTCATATCGCCCAGCATGAAGTGCACAATCAGCCAGCCGATGAGATGGAAACTCCCCATGATCAGGAAGATCGGAGTGTAACCGAAATTGGTGACGACGTAGCCGGGAAGCAGCGACGAGAAGATCACGCCGCCCAGTCCGCCCAGGCAGCCGCCGATACCGGTTACCGACGCCGTTGCCGCCTTGGGGAAGATATCCGATGTCGTGGTGTAGAGGTTGGCCGACCAGCCCTGGTGCGCCGAAGTCGCCAGGCTGACCAGGAGAATCGCCAGAATCGGGCTTTCCGCCAGGACGCTCAGCGCGGAAACCGGCATGCAGACGGCGCACAGCCCCATGGCCGCCTTTCTCGCCTTGGCGGTGGGCCAGCCGCGCCGGATGAGCGCGCCGGAGATCCAGCCGCCGCCGATGCTGCCGACATCGGCCATCAGGTAGATGAACGGCAGCGCCCAGGCAATCTCCACCATCTTGAACTTGCGGACATCGAACAGATAGGCCGGCAGCCAGTAGAGATAAAACCACCAGACCGGATCGGTGACGAACTTGGCGAGGGCGAAGCCCCAGGTCTCTCTATAGGTAAGCGCCTTGCCCCAGCCCACGGAGGGTTCCCGCGCCGCCTCGGCTTCGGCCTCGTCAAGAATGTAGGCGCGTTCGGCATCGTTCACGCGGGGGTGCGTCTCGGGGCGTCCGTAGGTGGCCAGCCACAACGCCACCCAGACGATGCCCAGCGAGGCCGTCAGCAGGAAGCACATCCGCCAGCCCCACATTTGCGTGATCCAGACAAAGGCGTAGGGACCGATCATCGAGGCTACGTTCGTGCCTGCGTTGAAGATGCCGGTGGCCAGGGCGCGGTCCTGCTTCGGAAACCACTCGGTCACCGATTTGATCGCCGCCGGAAAGTTGCCGGCCTCGCCCAATCCCAGCACGGCGCGCCAGAAGCCGAAGGCGAACACCGAGGAAGCCGTGGCGTGCAGGGCCGCGGCGGCGGACCACCACACAAGCGACACCAGATAGCCGATGCGCGTGCCCGCCTTATCGATGAACTTGCCCATGATGAGAAAGCCCACCGTGTAGGCGGCGGAGAAGCATGCCTGGATGTAGCCGTACTGCTCGCTGGTGATGTGCATCTCCTGCCGGATGACCGGATAGAGGAAGCCCAGCAGGATGCGATCGAGATAGTTCACCGTGGTGGCGAAAAAAAGAAGGGCGAGGATCCACCAGCGGTAGCGCGTGGCCGTCATGGCGGCGGCCGCTGGTGCGGCGGGAGAGAATGGCACGGTGCGATTATATGGGATTGGTACGGAAATGCGTGGTGCTGGCCGCCGGGCGGGGAACCCGCATGGGCGCGCTCACCGAAGAACTACCCAAACCGATGCTGCCTCTCGGCGGAAAGCCGATGCTGGAACACATTCTGGACCGCCTGCGCGCGGCCGGATTCGAAGAGGGTCTGCTCGTCACCGGCTTCCGAGCGGAAGTGATTGAAAGCCACTTTGCCGGTTATCCGATGCGGCTACAGACCGTCCGGCAAACCACGCTCGACGGTACGGGTTCGGCCACGCTTCTAGCGCGGGAATTTTGCGCCGGAGAGCCCTTCCTGCTTACCTTCGGCGACATTCTCACCGCCTGGGAAGAGTATGCCGCCATGCGCGCCGCTTTCGACGCCAACCCGGACACCGAAGCCTTGCTGGCGGCCAAATATGTGGACGACCCCTGGCAGGGCGCGGCCATCTATGAGACCGGCTGCGTGGTGTCGCGGATTGTCGAAAAACCTCCTCGCGGCTCCTCTTCCACCCATTGGAACAGCGCCGGAGCCTATCTCTTCCGTGCCACGATTTTCGAGGTCCTGGCTGCGATTCCGCGTTCGCCCCGGGGCGAGTATGAGATCACGGCGGCCATCGAATGGCTGCTGGAGGCGGGACGCCGCGTGCGGTTGCACGCCTTCACCAGCGGCTGGCGCGACGTGGGCCGCCCCGAGGATCTCGACGGCGCGCAGGATATGGTGTAGCAGCGCCGCTACCAGCGAGTCTGGTCGCGAATCACGCCCGCCATGCGCTTGCTGACAATCGCCTCCATTCCGTTCGACATTTTCAGCAGCCACCGTTTGTTCGACAGCGGCGCGATGCGGCGGATGTGGTCCGTGTTGATGATCGTGCCGCGGTGAATGCGGCGGAACCGCGGCGCGGGCAGGCGCTCCTCCAGGGCTTTCAACGTAAGATCGGCGAGGAAACGGCCCTTCACCGACAGGATGTAGACGGCCTCGTCCTCAGCTTTGAACGCGATCACCTCATCGAGGCCGAGCATGTGAAATTCATTCTTGAGGCGCCCGGCGATGCGCCGCACGGGTTCGCGTGGCGAGGCGGCTGCTCTGGTGCGAGCGGGTTCGGCGGCGCGAGCCAGAAGTTCGCGCGCCTTGGCCAGCGCCAAGGCGAGACGTTCGCGCCGTACGGGTTTCACCAGATAGTCGGCCACGCCAAGTTCGAAGGCATCCACGGCGCGATCTGGCGATGCCGTCACGAAGATGATCAACGGCGAACCGCCACGCAACCGCCGGGCCGTCTGGAAACCGTCCAGCAGAGGCATTTGCAGGTCGAGCAACACCACGTCGGGAGCCGTTTCGCCGCACAGGGCCAGCACCCCGGCGCCGTTTGACGCCTCTCCGCACACAATCGCGACGCCCAGTTCCTCGATCGCTTCGCGCAACACCTGCCGCGCCACGGGTTCGTCGTCGGCAATCAGGATCCGCATCATGCCGGGGCCTCCTCCGCCTTCGGCGGAATCCGGAAGCTTACGGAAACCCCCGTCGTGCTGCTGTCAATCCGCAACCCGGCCTGCGGACCGTAGCAGAGAGCCAGCCTGCGCCGTACGTTCCGCAGCCCTACGCCCGCGCCAGGCGAGGCCTCCTCGGGCGCCGCGCCAAATCCGCGGCCCGTGTCTTCCACCCTCACTTCCAGCACGCCTTCCTCCACGCGCGCCGCCACGCGGACGGTTCCGCCCTCTGGAAGCCGCGATATGCCGTGTTTGATCGCATTCTCCACCAGAGGCTCGATGGACAGCAGCGGAATCGTACGCTGAAGCGCCTGCTCCTCGATGTCGAATTCCGTGCGAAGCCGGCCGCCCAGCCGGAGCTTCTCGATTTCGAGATAGGACCGGATGATGGCGATCTCCTCTTCCAATGGAATGAAGGTGCGCTCGCGCTGCAGGAAGTAGCGCAGGATGTCGGCCAGGTTCAACACCGTTTCCCGCGCGCCGCGCGCCTCCTTCGGAATGATGCCGTACAGCGTGTTCAGCGCGTTGAACAGGAAGTGCGGATGAACCTGCGATTCCAGGGCGCGCAGTTCGGCCTGCGCCACAAGGCGGCGCATCTCGGCCGTGCGGAAGTGCTCCACGTGTTCCAGCAAGGTGGCCGACAGAAGGGCGAGCGTCTCCAGATCCTCGCTCAGATACCTTCGTCCTCCGCGCCGGGCCCCGAAGGCGAGCAACCGAACCTCGCCGGAACTCAGCCGTAGCGGCAGAACCATTTCGATGCCCGTGCCCGCGACATCCAATTCCGCCGCCGTCGCCGGGGCGTGCCAGTCGCGGGCCGCCAGACGCCCGGCCGCCTCCGGAGAAATCTCCACCCGCGAGGCTTGGAGAAATTCGCCCAGCAGCGCCGAGGCGCGATCCAGATATTCGTACTCGTCCGTGCACGCGCCGCACAGCCGGTTCATGCGTTCGCGCACCGGTTCAAGACCCTCGCGGCCAAACAACACGCGCGTGATCAGATGCTGCATCCGCCCGCGCAGATGGCCATACAGGAACAGCAGCAGACACGCGGCCACCAGCACCAGCCCCTGCCGGAACGCCGAGTCCGGCAGCACGACGCGCGCGCCCAGGGCGGCCAGCGCCTGCACGCCGCCCAGCAGCACCGCGGCGGCCAGAGCCAGGCTCGCCAGCAGGCGCACGAACACGTCCAGCAGCACGATGCGGTAATCCTGCAACAGCACCACCAGCGCCAGAGGAACGCCGGCGTGGTGCACCAGCAACTCCAGAGACCACAGCCCGTGCGCATCCCCCGAGCCGTAATGAACAAAGGTGATGGCGAACAAGAACAGCGCCATTGCCGCCAGCAGGCGCGAGCGCGCCGGGCGCCGGTCTTGACGCCGCGCCCACAGCGCTAGCGGCGTGAGAATCGCGAAGCCTGCCGTCGTGAAGACCAGAGCGATGCGGTGCACATCCGCTTCCGGAGAGGCGTGCTCGAAGACGTGCAGAACCGTGGCGGCCACTCCCACGCCATACCCGGCGCGGGCCAGCCAGCGCGCGCGCCGTTCCAGGAACACGTCCAGCAGCACGGCGGGCAGCAGGCATAGCGCCGAGATGGCCACCGACACCAGCACGCCTCCGCCCGGCCAGCCGAACTCGTTCATCGCCAGCACGGCCAGCGAAGCCGAATTCCAGACAAAGGCGAGCGCGGCGGCAATGGCGGGCAGCCGCGCCGTGCGCACCACGAGCGAGAAGAATACGGCGAACAGGATCGCGCCCAGCGAGTGGCCGATCGTGTTCACCATCAGCGGTTCGTGCGCCGATAGCGTGACCCCGGTGATCATCTCCGTTCAATGCGCCTTGCGGCGGCGCGCTGCAGACGGTCGCGAATCCCATCCCACGCCGCGCCCTCGGGCGGCGGCTCGATGGCGATCCAATCGTAGCCCCCCGCGTCGGCCTCGTGCAGGATGCCGTATAACCGCGCGGCGTAGTCTCCGGCGGCGCCGGGCAGTTCGCGCCCTCGGCGCAGCACCAATCCGCGCCCCGGCCGGCCAGCTCCATCGTCGAGGTACAGCGGCGTGCGGGGCTGGTAGTGGCGCTCGTGCAAGCCAGGCGAGGCGTGCGAACCTTCGACCACGCCCGGCTCGCCGAGAGGCCCGGTGAGAGCCTCCAACTCTTCGCGCGGAATCATGCCCGGGCGCAGCAGCACCGGCGGCGAAGCGGCCAGCGACACCACTGTCGATTCGATGCCGACGGCGCAGGCGCCTCCGTCCAGCACCGGCACACGGCCTTCGAAAGCGTCCAGGACATGCCGCGCGGTGGTCGGCGAAAGCTGTGTGAAACGGTTCGCGCTGGGCGCGGCGAGGGGCACGCCGGCGGCGGCAATCAGTTCCAGCGCTTGCGGATGCGCCGGCATGCGCAGCCCCACGGTGTCCAGCCCCGCCGTGACGATATCGGGCACATGGGACCGTTTCGGCAGCACCAGCGTCAGCGGCCCCGGCCAGTAGCGCTCCGCCAAACGCGTTGCGAGGCCGCTCCATTCCGCGGCCAGCGAGCGGGCCATCTCGATCGAGGCGACATGCACGATCAACGGGCTGGTGGCAGGCCGGCCCTTGATCTCATAGATACGACGCACTGCGCCGGCGTCCAGCGCATTCGCGCCGAGGCCGTAGACCGTCTCGGTGGCGAAGGCAACCACCCCGCCCGACCGGATCAGCGCCGCGGCCTCACGCACCGTCATGGCTACTCGGGCAAGTCGTCCTTGCCATCGCCCGCCAGCTTGCCCGTCTTCTTGAACACCAGCCAGGCGTGCATCAACTCGTCCAGATCGCCGTCCAGCACGCGGTCCACGTCGCCGATGGCGAATTTCGTGCGGTGGTCCTTGATCATCCGGTACGGCGCCAGCACATAGCTGCGAATCTGCGAGCCGAAGTTGATGTCGGCCTTGGCGTCTTCCAGCTTTTTCTCCTCGGCGCGCCGCTTGTCCATCTCGAACTCCCACAGCCGCGCCTTCATCTGCTTCAACGCGCTGGCGCGGTTCTTGTGCTGCGAACGTTCGTTCTGGCACTGCACGACGATGCCCGTGGGAAGGTGCGTGAAGCGCACAGCCGACTCCGTGCGGTTCACATGCTGCCCGCCCGCGCCGGAAGCGCGGTACACGTCCACCTTCAGGTCCTCGGGCTTGATGTCGATCTTAATGTCGTCGTCGATCTGCGGAATCACGAAGACGCTGGCGAACGAGGTGTGCCGCCGCGCAGCCGAATCGAACGGAGAAATGCGCACCAGCCGGTGGACGCCCACCTCGCTCGACAACAGGCCATAGGCGTTCTCGCCGTCGATCTCCACCGTGGCCGACTTGATGCCGGCGGCTTCGCCTTCCAGTTGATCGGTGATCACCGCCTTGAACCCCTTGCGCTCGGCCCAGCGCAGGTACATGCGCAGCAGCATCTCGGCCCAGTCCTGGCTCTCGGTTCCTCCGGCGCCGGGGTGAATGTTCAGAATCGCGCTCTTGGCGTCGTTTTCGCCCGAAAGCAGCATGCCGTCTTCCAGCACGCGCAGCCGTGCGCGGAACTTCGCCATCTCCCGCGCCAGTTCGGTGACGATGTCCTCGCCTTCCCGGCCCAGCTCGAACATCGTGTCGATGTCGTCCACGAAAACCGACACCTCTTTCGCGCGCGCGATCCCCTCTTCCAGGCGCTTGCGCTCCTGAAGGATCTTCTGGCTTTTTTCGGGATTGTTCCAGAAGCCGGGGTCGGACACCAGGGCTTCGGTCCGGTCCAGTTCGGCCTGCTTGCGGGCCGGGTCAAAGATAACTCCGCACAGCATCGGCCTGCTGGCGGAGTTCAACGTACTCTCTTTCCAACTCTTCCAAAGTCATGAACTCCCATCTTACCAGCGGCCCCCAAACGGGCCGGCAAGGCCGGAGAGGGGCCGTCAATCCGTATGCGGATGCGCCAGATAGTGCTGCCGCAGCAGATCCTTGCCGTAGTCGTTGCCGTTGGGCGTTCGCACGACGCAGTGAATGTGCTGCCGGTTGGGCAGGGAAGCATCCCTGGCCAGATGACGCAGGTTGGCCGGGCGCTGATGGTCGAACTCGATCAGCACGACAGGGCTGTGGATCCGGTAGTAGTAGACGCTCGCCTCGTCCGTGCCGCCGATCCAGGCGAAGTAGGTGCGGTCCAGATGCTTCCTCACCTCGCTCATCTTCACGAGTGCGTGGCCGTCGTCCATGTTGGCGATGTACAACCCGGCCAGCGCCAGCAACTGTTTCCGCTGCGTGGCGTTCAACTCGCGGGCCGGAACGCCGGCATAGTCCAGCACGAGGTTGTCCTTGAATGCCTCGCCCAAATTGTTGTTCCCGGTTTTCGAAACCTCGAGGATGGCCTTCTTGCGCTGGGCGCCGTCGAGGGCGAGCAGCATTTTCAACCCGTCGTCCTGCTCCTGCCGCAGGATTTCCGTACCTTTGAACCTGCCGGACTCGGCCACCACCGGCTCCGAGCCCACGAACACGGGCGACATCACCACCTGCGTCCCCATCACGAAGTAGTTGACGATCGCGTGGTGGCCGTCCAACTGCCAGCCCCAAGGCTCGGTGGCGGAGGGTTTGCCCATCACGGTGAGATGATAGCGCCACTCGCCATATTGTTCCCAGTCGTTGTTGTTCAACTCGCCCAGGGTGTGGTTCAGACGCATGATGTCGCGCGTCAGTTTGAGGCCCTTGGCGCTGAGCGATGCCCGCAGCAGGGCGATGCCGGTCTCGCGCTGCGCCTCGCTCATCTCAAGGAAGCTCACCCCCTGCCGGACGTAGAAGTGCTGGTTCATCCATTTGCGCCACTCCGGATCGTCCACCTTGTACATGGTGCGTGCACGCTGGCCGCCGTCCAGTGCTGCCAGAAACGCCTCGGCCGCCTTGCGCACGGGCTCCGTCGAGACGCCGGTGGATCGCACCGTATACAGCCCCTTCTCCACCTCTCCCCGCGCCGTCACGCCCTGAAAGGGCGCGGCCAAGCCGAGATCTTCGCTCTGGCGGGACATCGCGCGGAATCGTTCCAGCAGGTTGCCGCCGCTTTGCTGGTAGGCGGTGGCGAGAAGGGCGGCGAACGCCGCCAGACAGGCGATGCGAAACCTCATGCGAGCCTCACAGTTCCAGAAGGTATCCTCGTTTGCCGGCGTTCACGCAGAGAGTCTTGCCCATTCGCTCCTCCACGCCTTCGGCTTCATGGATGTGACCGCAGAAAAAGTAGTCGGGCTGCCGCGTCTCGATGAACTCGCGCACGGAAGCGCTGCCGAAGTGCATTCCTTCGCCGGCGCGGTCGAGCAGCGTGTCCTTGGGCGGCGAGTGGCAGACGAGTACGCGCGGCTGGATGGCGGCGAACCTGGCGAGCTGAGCCGCCATCTGTTGTTCGGTGTACTCGCCCGGCGTGTTGAACGGGGTCGGCGCGGAGTAGCCCAGTCCCGCGATGCAGGAGCCTCCGGCGATGATGTGTTTGCCGTGGAAATTCACAAGGCCGAACTTTTCGCAGAACGCCGCGATATCAGCGGCCGATTCGTGATTGCCGGGCAGGACGAAGGTCTTGCCGGCGCGTAGCTTCAAGATTTCTCCCACCTTGTCGAGCCCCCGCGACCAGCTCACCAGATCGCCGGCGGCGAAATAGTAGTCGGCTTCCACGTTAACCAGCCGTTCCAGCGCCTTGAGGTCGCTATGAACGTCAGAGAAGATGAGGAATTTCATCAGGCGATGGACCGATGGTACCACCGGGCCGCAAGCGGACCGCTTCTACTTCCTCGGTTTGGCCGCATCGAGAATCGCCTCCATGTGGGCAATGTATTTTTCCAGGGAGGCGTGACCCGCCGGCGTCACGCGATAGTCGGTGCGTGGCATGCGTCCGGCGAAGGACTTGCGGCATTCGATGAAACCCGCCTCTTCCAGCTTGCGCGCGTGGACGCTCAGGTTGCCGTCCGTAACGCCGAGCAGCGATTTCAACTCGTTGAAGGTGAGCGCCTCGTTGACGGCCAGGGCGCTGAGGATGCCCAGACGGATGGGCTCGTGAATCGTGCGGTCCAGCGCGGAAACCTTCCCTGCTTGAGGCTTGCCCTGGACCACGGGATCCTCCTTCAGGGCTGCGTTCGATCTAGCCACCATACCTCCTTGCGATGCGATATCCGAAAACAATCTGCAGCAGGCCGAAGCCGGCGGCCAGCCAGTAGTCGGCCCACGAAGACGGCGTGAACAACGCGCAGGCGCCGAGTCCCAGGAACAGCGTGCCGAGAATCTGAATAATGCGGATGGAGTGCGCGCCGCCGGCCAGCACGCCCGAACCATACAGCAGCAGCCACATCCCGGCCAGATGGGCGCGGTTGCCTCCGTCTGCCTGCGTGGCCGTCAACAGCAGGCCCGCCACGATCGAAGGCAGGAAACTAAAGATGAACTTGCGGCCCGGCGCGGTGAGTAGCGGGGTTCCGGCCGAGCTGGCCTTCGAGTTCATGGTCACCACGCCAATCAACGACGCGGCCACGGCGGCGGTTACCCACACGCCGATCCAATGCGCGAGCAAGGCCTGCCGGTGCGCCAGGACAGCCGCGGTCAGCGCGATGGCGCCCATCGCCATGCCGCCTTTGCCCGGCACGGCGGTGAACGAGCCGGCGCGTTCCATGGCGCTGCGGATGAACCGCAGGTTGTCCATGGCGCGGTCGTGCAGGGCTGCGGGCTGTTGAGACACGGCATCTTCAGCGTAACGCGCCGCGTGTCACCGGACAAGTGCTTTGTGAGGCGAAGGAGGCGCGTCGCTACCCCTCGTTCTGCATCGCCTGAATCAGCCCCTTGATGTAGCCGTAGGAGAACGAGAAGGCCTGGTGGCCGCCGGGATCGTCCGGGTGCGAGGGCATATGGTCCGGCATCATCATGTAGGGATAGCCGACTTCCTTGTAAACCTTGATGGCTTTATAGAAGTTCACATCGCCTTCGTCCGGGTAGGTCTCGACGAAGTTGTCGCGTTTGCCGCGGATGTTGCGGAAATGGACGTTGAAGATTTTCTTCCGCTGGCCGAAGAAGCGGATGACCTCGAAAATCTCCTTGCCGGGGTCCTGCAGCATCTCGCTGACGGTGCCCTGGCAGAAGTTCAGTCCGTGATAAGGACTTTCGCGGATGGAGACGAACTTCTTCAGCCCCTCGACGGTGCCCAGCACGCGGTCGACGCCGCGATAGCCCGTGGGCGGCACGCCGGGATCGTGCGGATGGCAGGCCATGCGGACCTTGTACTCGTTGGCGACGGGAATCGTGCGGTCAAGGAAATAGGTGATGCGTTCCCACATGGCGTCGCCCATGGAGGGTCCGGCCTCGGTAAGCGGCAGGTCGCGCGGCGCCTTGCTGAGGTCCCAGGCGCGGCCCATCGAGCCTCCGCGGCCCTCCACGCGGCCCGAGCTCAGCACGCCGAGCACGGACATGTTGTACTTCACCGCCGGCAGGCCGGCCTTGGCGCAATTACGCAGCGACATGCAGACATTCTCGATGGCGCGGTCGCGCTCCGGGCTCTTGCCCATCATGATGGATGGATTCGAGGCGCGGCCGATGTAGGACGAAGCGAGACCGTTGATCTCGGACATCATCAGTTTCACGCCGTGCTTGCCGCATAGATCGGCCACGCGCTGAATGTCCTCCACCTCCATGTAGCCCTTGGGCCCCACGGGCACGGTGCCGCAAATATCGTTCACGCCGCTCCGCTTCCAGAGCTTCAGCATCATTTCGTTGGTGGGTCCGCGCTGGCACCCAACCACCATCACGGCCTTACCGGGCTTGTAATCCGTGCGCGGGTCCGTGAGGCCCCCGATTTGAGCGGCCATCGGAGCAGCGGCGGCCATGGCCGGCGCGGTAGCGAGAAACTGTCGGCGGTTCATGACGAGGCAGCATATCAGAACGGAAGCGGCAATTGAGAAGGTTCCGGACAGTTTCCGGGGAAGGCGTGCCGTTCGGCCAGTCCGGCCTTCACGCGCGCGGCGCGCACACGTTCGGCGAGGCGTTCGGGATAGCCGCCGCGCAGGAATGCTCCGCTCGAAAAAAGCTGTTCATATTCGCGGAGCAGGTGCGGAAAGCTCCCGGCGAGGAAGGGCAGGAAGACGCGCAACGCGCACGGCTGCAAGAACACGCCATAGGCCATGTAGGTGCGCGCGCCCGCCGAGGCCGCGGCCCGCGCGAGCGCCTCGATTTCACCGTCATTGATACCGGGCAGAATGGGGGCGCACTGCACGCCGGTGTGCAGACCCGCCCGGGACAGGGTCCGGACGGCCTCCAGCCGCAGCCCGGGCCCCGGCGCGCGAGGCTCCATGGCGCGGGCCAAACCCTCGTCGAGCGTGGTGACGGTCATGCCTATGTGCAGGCTATGCCGCGCGTGCACCTCGGCGAGCAGATCCAGATCGCGCGTCACCAGATTCGATTTCGTGGTGAGGAAGAGTGTCAGCCCCGAGGTTCCGGCCAAGGCCCGCAGCACACGCCGCGTCAAGCCATAACGCCGTTCCGCCGGCTGATAAGGGTCGGTCGCCGTGCCGATGCCGATGGCCTCGCCGGGGCGGACCCGGGCCAGGTCCCGCTGCAACCGGTCGAGCGTGAACTGTTTGGCGAAAATCCGGTTCTCGAAGTCCTCCGGCTCGCGCAGTTCCAGGAACTCGTGGGTAAAGCGGGCATAGCAATACTTGCAGGCGTATTCGCAGCCGCGGTACGGATTGATGGTCCAAGAAAACGGCACCCTGCCGCTGTTACAGCGGTTCAGGATGCCGCGGGAAGGGAGTGTTCGGTACTCGACCGCGCGCTTGGCCTCGATGAGTTGCCCCTTCGAGGCCAGCCGCGCGATGCCGATGAGAACGGACACCACTTATGTTCGCCAATTGTTCGCTCCCTGTCAATACTGATGTGAGGGAAATTTTTCGGGCTTTCACTCCTCAACGCGTGTAGTCGGTCAACTCCTGCTTCGTGGTGCCGCGCCATTGCTCCAACGGTGGCGCGCCGGCCTTGTCAAACCACGCGGCCATCTCCTTGCGCAGCGTGGCCAGGCGTCCGGCATAGGCGGGGTCATCGATGCGGTTCTTCGTCTCTCCGGGATCGGCTTCCAGGTCGAAGAGTTCGCTCGGCCACTCCTTGGTGCGTTCGACAAACTTGAGCGTCTCGGTGCGGATGGCGCGCACGTAGGAGTATTCGAACAGGAGCCGGTTTTCCCAGGCGCGCGGGCGTCGTCCGCGCAGCAGACCGGCATAGCTGCGGCCCATGCGATGCGAAGCGCCGCCGGGCGGTTTCACGCCGAGGTAGTCGAGGATGGTGGGGAAGTAGTCGTAGCTGGAAACCATCTCGTTCACCACCTGTCCGGCGCGAATCCGGCCCGGGTGGTTCCAGATCATCGGCACACGGATGGACTGCTCGTACATGTTGAAGGGCCATGTGCCGTTGCCTTTGCCCCAGACGCCGTGCTGCCCGGCGTTGTAGCCCTGGTCCGCCGTGAATACAACCAGCGTGTCGTCGCGCTTGCCGAGTTCTTCCAACTTGGCCAGCACGCGCCCCACGTTGGCATCGGCGGCGGTGATGAGCGACGAATAGGAGCGCATGCTCTCCGTGTTGTTGTGATGCGGACGCAGGTTGCGATTCTGCCAGGGGTGCATCGGTCCCCTGGGGAAGCATTCGAAGGAGGAGTTTTCGTAAGGGGCGCGGTAAGCCTGTGGCTGATAGTCGAAGGGGGTGTGCGGGGCGTAGAACGGCATCAGGAGGTAGAACGGGTTTTCGCGGTCCTTCTGCTGGTCGAGAAATTCCATCGCGAAATCCCCCACGGCGTCGGTCTTGAACGGTTGCGTGGCGGTCTGGGAGCCGTTGCGGATGAACTCGACGTTGCGGTAGGGTCCGCCGCCGCCGGGGATGGTGGCCCAGTAGGTGAAGCCCTGCTGCGCGCGTTCGTCGTCGCCCATGTGCCATTTGCCGGAAAGTCCCAGCGTATAGCCGGCGTTGGCCAGCACCTCGGAATATGTAACATGGCCGTTCAGCCAGCGGCGCGTTTTCAGGCCGAAGCTATCCTCGGGGCGCAACCAGTCCTGCACGCCGTGGACGCTGGGAATGACGCCGGTGATATAGGTGGCGCGGCTGGGCGAGCAGACCGGCGTGCAGGCGAAGGCGCGGTCGAAGCGTGCGCCGCCATCGGCCAGTTTTTGCATGTTGGGCGTCTTCATCTGGCCGCAGCCGTAGACGCTGGTGGCCCAGGCGCCGTGGTCGTCGGTCATGAACATGACGACGTTGGTGCGGCGGGCGCCGCGGCCGCGCTGCGCCTTGGCGGTTCGCAGAAAAGGTCCAGTGGCGGCCCCGGCGGCGGCTCCCAGCAGTTCTCTCCGTGTCATGCTTTTCTTCTTCTCCCCACTTCGTGTAATGCCGCTTCATCCCCGGCGTGGATGGAACCGTCGGGAAGCGGTCCGGTGTTCAACAGCAGGTTGCCTTTGATCCGCGCGCAATAGTCCAGCGTCTCCATCACCCAGTCGGCGTCGCGGTGCTTGCGGTCGTCGTTTTTCTGATAGCCCCAGATGCGCTCCTGCAGCGTGTCGCAGATCTCCGGCGGCTTGGTCTTGTTGATCTCCCAGACGCGGCGCGCCACCTCGCCACCCATCTTATGACCGGCCAGAGTACGTTCGGGAGCGACGTAATCCTCGTCGCCGTTGGCTCCCTGCTTGAAACAGATGAGGCACTGCGGCTGGAGCTTGCGAATCAGAGCGTAGGTATCGGCGATGGGGAACAGCCCGGGCTGCGCGTAGTAGCCCATGATGGGGTCCAGCCAGATACCGTTCACCGGACCATATTGAGTGAGCAATTCACGCAACTGGGCGTGCACGAAGTCAACGTAATGCTTGAAATCGGCCTCGGCGCGGTACTTGTATCCCGGCTGCGGCGTCTTGTAGTCGGGGCGGCCGTTGCCCCAGGGCGCGTTGGCCGAAGCCAGTCCTTTTTCGCGCGAATAGAAGTACGGGTGCCGCCAGTCGAGTGCATAGGAATAGTAGTAAAAAACGCCGAGCCCGCGTTTGTGGGCGGCTTCCGTGAGTTCGCCGATCAGGTCGCGGCGCGCCGGCGCGCGAAGGCTGCAGAAATCGGTTTGGTTCGTCTTGAACAGGCAGAAGCTGTCGTGGTGGCGCGCCGTGAGGTTCACATACTTCATCCCGGCGGCCAGTGCCATGTCGCAGATGCGTCCGGCATCGAAGCGGTCCGCCGCGAACCGGTCGCGGAGCTTGCCATATTCGGCCACGGGAATCGTTTCACGCAACTGAACCCATTCGCCGCGGCCCAGCAGCGAATAGACGCCATAGTGCATGAAGAGTCCGAAGCGGGCCGAGGTAAACCAGGCGAGCGATTCGGCGCGTGTCTTGCAGGAGGCGGGGGAGGTGGAAGAGGCTCCCAGGACCGCCGCGGAGCCCGGAGCGCCAACAAGGAAGGTGCGGCGTTGCATTGCGCCGATCATCATATACCCAACGGTTCAGATACACCGAGCCACTCGCAAAGCACGCGGTAGGTGAAGCCCCAGAGCGGAGTGCCGTCCAGCGGGATTCCAGGCATCTTGCGCCCGTCCGCAAGACCCGGCACGGCGTCGGCCCGATGACGGGCACTGTCGCGAAATTGAGCCAAGGGCAGCCAGAGCGCCGATTCGGCCTCGACGCCGTCGGGTGTCACATCGAAGGTTCCGGCCACCCGGAAGAGAAAGGGCGCCACCAGGACGAGACGGCCCTGCTGCTGGCCGGCATGGCGAACGGGGAGCGGGCATTCCAGTTGGATGCGGCTCAGGCGGACGCCACATTCCTCGCCCAGTTCGCGCAGGGCGGTATCAACCAGGCCGGAGTCACCGGGTTCGCGGCGGCCCCCGGGAAAGGCCCAATGGCCGGCCCAGGGGTCGCCCGGGCGCCTGGAACGGCGCAGGAGCAGAACGGACTCCTCCGGCCCCAGGGCGTGCACCACGGCGACGGCCGCATCCGCTTCCATTCCTTCAGACTAGCGCGTGGCAGACAGTGGTCAGGGACTAGCGGCGCAACTCCTCCCTGGCCTTTTTCACCTCCTGCCGGATCTCTTCCTTGGCCTTGTTCACCTCCTGGTGCAGCTCATCCTTGGCCTTGCGAACCTCATCGGCGGCCTCCTGGGCCGCGCGACGAGCCTCTCCGGCGGCGGCCTGGCCGGCTTCGCGAGCCTCCTGGGCGGTTTCGCGCATCTCCTCTCGCGCCTGGCGGCGTTCTTCGTGAGTACATCCCGACAGGACAAAGAGAGTAAAGGTGGCCAAAGTCACACTCCCCACGACATTCATTGCGGCTCCTTCTTTGAGTAAGTACGGGAGCCGTGGCGGAAAGGTTCCAGGGCTTGGCCCCGCCTGCTAGTGGAAGAAGCCGCGGATGGCCTCGAATTCGGCGTGGAAGCGTTCGAGAATCATGGGGGCCTTTTCCTGAAGACCCATCTCCTCAAAGATTTCCGTGGGAAGGCCCTCGGCGGGCCGCATCCAGGGCTGAATCGGAATGGAGAGACGGTTGGCGAGCCGTGCCGAGGCCAGCACGAGGCGCGACAGCGGCACAGGCGTCACGTCCGAAGGGATAGGCAGGTCCGTGCGAACGGCCGTCTGTATGGGAGTGGGCAGATTCCACTCGCGCAGAATCGAGCCCGTCAGCTCGGTGTGGGCAAAGCCCCAGTACATGAGCTCGCACTCCTCCAGCGATCGCGTACCGTCTGTGTAGCCCAGGCGCACCTGATCGAATTCGGCCTGGATGGCGATGGCAGCCAGCAGCAGGCCCAGGTGGTGGAGCAGCCCGGCGGCGAATCCGCCCTCGGGATAGTCTGCGTCGATGTGCTGAGCCAGTTGATCGGCCATGGTCGCCTCGGAGATGGAGCGCAGGTTGAACTGCCGGTGCGACCACTTGGGGTGGGCGTTCAGCTTCGTGTAAAGCTGTCCGAGCGAGATGGACATGGCCGTGTTCCGGATGCGTGACAAACCGAGCAGGCTCACCGCGTGGCGCACCGAGTTCACCGTGCCGCGCAAACCGTACAGCGCCGAATTCACCAGCCGCAGAACATTACCGGCCAGTACCGTATCTTTCTCAATCGTCGTGGCGATCTCGTTGAAGCTGACATCCTCGTCGGCCAGCGAGGCCATCAGTTTCGTCAGCACCGGCGAGAAGGGCGGCAGCTTCCCCAACTGGCCGATCGCCTTCGCATGGATGTGCATGGGCGCCCGTCCGGCCGTATCGAATCTCTCTCGCATGGCTAAGGTCATTCCGCGTTCCACCGGAATCTCTCATCGGCCGGACCTGCGGTTCCGATACGGATTTCGGACCGGTTCCGGGATTCGGCCCGTCGAGGTTGCCATAATGGAGAGGGATGGAAAATGGGCAGCCGGCCATCGAAATACGCGAGTTGCGCAAGGTATATGGCGGCAAGGCGGCCGTGGATGGGCTGAATCTGACCGTACCCCAGGGCTGCTTCTTCGGCTTTCTCGGGCCGAACGGCGCGGGGAAAACCACCACCATCAAGATGCTGATGGGCTTAACACAGCCCACCTCCGGCGAAATCTCCATGCTCGGAATTCCCCTGTCCGAGGCGCGCCCGGACCAGATGAACGCCATCCGCGCGGGCACGGGATTGGTTCCCGACGAATCGCTGCTGTTCGACCATTTGACCGGCTTTGAGTTCATCGAGTTCGTCGGGCGCATGTACAAACTGCCCCGGCCGCTGGCGCGCGAGCGGGCGCGCGAATTGCTGGCCCTCTTCGAGCTGGACGGCCAGCCGCGCAAACTGATCGCCGAGTATTCCAAGGGGATGCGCAAGCGGTGCGCGATGGCGGCCGCGCTCATCCACCGGCCGAAACTTTTCCTTATGGATGAACCCTTTGAAGGCGTGGACGCGGTGGGGGCGCGTTTGATGAAGGACATCTTGCTGGACCAGGTCCGGCAGGGAGCCACCATCTTCCTCACGTCGCACGTGCTGGAGGTGGTGGAGCGGTTGTGCGAACGCGTGGCGATCATCGCCGAAGGCCGTCTGGTGATGGAAACGGACATGGCGGAGTTGCGCGGCTCCTCGCAATCGCTCGAAGACACGTTTGTGCGCGTGGTCGGCGCCGAGCGTCCCGCCGAGACGCTGGACTGGCTGGGATAGCCCATGTTCCCCCAGTCACGGGCCATTCTGTGGGCGCAATTCCGGACGCTGCTGAACTTCTATTCGCGCGGCAACCGCACCGGGCTGTGGATCGCCGGGGCCGCTTCGGCGTTGTGGTATTCGACGGTGGCGGCGGGCTCGGCGATGCTCGCGTTGCTGTTCGCCCAACCGGCGAGCGTGGACCTGATCCGGCGCATCCTGCCGCAAGGGTTGCTGGCCGCCTGCCTCTACTGGCAACTCGTGCCGCTGATGCTGGTTTCGGCGGGCGCGGCGCTTGATCTGAAGCGGCTGGCGGTGTATCCGATTCAACGCTCGCACCTGTTCGGCCTGGAGGTGTTATTGCGGCTCACCACAGGCCTGGAAATGGTGCTGCTGCTGGTTGGAGCAGCCGCTGGGCTGTTGCTGAACCCCTCCCTGCCGGCCTGGGGCGTGCTTGCCTTGCTACCCTTTGCGGGCATGAACCTGTTGCTCTCGGTGGGACTGCGGGATCTGCTGGCGCGCGTGATGTCGGGGCGGCGCTCGCGCGAGTTGGGCTTGCTGCTGATCGTCCTGATCGCCGGGCTGCCCCAGGTGCTTCTGCTCCACGGATCGCCGGGACGGCTGACACGCTTCCTGGAGTACACGGCGCTGGGGTTCTGGCCCTGGGCGGCGGCGGGGCAACTGGCGGCGGGCCGGTTCAGCGCCGGCGCCGCGGCGGTGCTGGCCCTGTGGACAGCCGCGGCCTACGCCTTCGGCCGCTGGCAGTTTGAGCGGGGCTTCCGCACGGACCTGGCCGCCGCGCGGCCGCCTTCCGGCTCCGCGGAACCGGCCTCGGAACCTTGGAGCGAGCGGTTCTACCGCCTTCCCGGCCTGTTCCTGCCCGACCCTCTGGGAGCGCTGGTGGAAAAGGAACTGCGTTTCCTCAGCCGCGCGCCGCGCTTCCGGCTGGTCTTCTTCATGGGCTTCACCTTCGGCCTGCTCGTGTGGCTGCCGATGACGCTGCGGCCCGGTGGCGGGCCTTCGCTTCTCACCTCGAACTACCTCACCTTTGTCTCCGTTTATGCCCTGATGCTGCTGGGCGAGGTGAGTTTCTGGAACACCTTTGGCTTCGACCGCGCGGCGGCGCAGATCTACTACGTCACGCCTGTGCCGGTTGCCACCGTGCTCATCGGCAAGAATATCGCTTCCGCTATTTTCGTGTTCCTCGAGATCACGGCGGTAACCGCTGTGTGCGCGCTGTTCCGCATGCCGATCACGGCGGCGAAACTGGCGGAATCCTACCTGGTGGCGTTCATTCTGGCGCTGTTTCTGATCGCCGTGGGCAATCTGGCGTCCATCTACTACCCGCGCCCGGTGGACCCGTCGCATTCCTGGCGGCGGTCGGCGGCCGGAAAGATGCAGGCCGTGCTGATGTTCGCCTACCCGGTGTTGAGCATCCCCATCGGCCTGGCCTATCTGGCGCGGTTCGCCTTTGAAAGCGAGGCGGCGTTCTACGGGATGCTGGCCTTCGCGGCGGCGCTGGCGGGTACGGTCTACTGGATCGCGCTGGAATCCAGCGTGCACGCGGCCATCACCCGCAGGGAGTCCATCGTAACGGCGCTGAGCCAGGGCGACGGTCCGGTGAACGGCTGAGGCGTCTACCGTTTGATCCAGATCGGGCTCGACCACGCCATCTGATCGTCGTGCTGCTGGACGCGCACATAGTAGTAGCTCTCCCCCGGCAGCGGCTGTTGATCGCGAAACGTGAGAGCGGCCTCCTGGGTGTTCGGGTGCGAGGTCATCAGGAACTGGTTCGAGCGGATAATGTCGATCTGGCGGATGGGCTTGGTGCCGATGACGCTCACCTTCAGTTCAAACGGGCCGCTGGCCTGGAAACTCGCCCCCTGCAGGTGATCGCCATCGGCGGCGGAGATGCGGTAGTCGAGAATGATGTTGTCGGTGGCGCCGTAGCTTTGCCGGCGGCGCATGGCGTTCAGCAGGCTCTCCCGCGTGAACTCACCGGCCAGGGTGCAGGCGTAGGAGATGTGCGTCGAGAGGTGATCGGAGCTGGCCTGCACGCCCAGCTTGTAGCCCTTGGCCCAGGCGTTCCACACATAGCCCGCGGGCCGGAAGCCGCCCGGCGCCGAGTTGGGGTTCTCCGCGTTGGCCGCCTTGGGAGCGCCCAGGTATTCCGCCGAAACACGGTCGCCCTGGTAGATCTCGACCAGAGGCTCCACCTCGGGGTCGTTGTCGCGCCAGTCGGTGCCCATGTTCGAGGCCGAGGTGTGCGAAACGGCGATGCCGTCGTACTTCTTCAGATACTCATAGAGCGCCTTGGCCCCCACCGTGCCTTTCTGTTCGCCCTTGGTGATGGGCAGGGTCGGGTTGCCGCGCTTGGTGAAGATCACGTTGCGGTGGCCGTTCGGGTAGTTCACGCTCCGTTCGTAACCATAGAACGGCACGAAAGTTCCGGGCACGTGGTAGACGTCGGCCATCTGTTGCAGCAGGAAGTTGACATAGGGCTCGTCGGGACCGGCGGCGCCGTTGTGGTCGCTCACCATCAGGAAGTCGAGCGCGGCGGCATCGATCGCATAGCGGTAGGTGTCCAGCAACGAGCCGTCGTTGTTGCCGTCCATGGAGAACTCGGTGTGGCGGTGGATGTCGCCCCGGTAGATCTTCAACTGGCGGCCGCCCGCGGCCATCACATAGGAATGGATGCGATCCAGGTCGGCGCGCTCGTTGGGGTGAATGGGCCACCATTTGATCTCCGCCGAGGGCAGCGGCTTCAACACGGGCGGCACGCCTGCCGTCGCGACGGGAATGCGCGCCACGTTCACTTCACCGCGCTGGTACAGATAGTCCTCGAAGTCGCGCCGGTCGTAGGGATAGGCGATGTACAGGCCGTCGCTGGCGGCGGCGATGCCGGTGCGCATGTCCTGTCGGCCGTAGCTAGCCGGAAGTTGCACCGGAACCGACCATCCGGCGGCTTCGGGACGAGTGACAAAGATCTCCCAGTTGGCCCGGTGCAGAGGCGTATCGGAAGGCATATCGGGCTGGCGGATGCGGCGGTGGCGGAAGCTCATCCAGACGCGCCCGCTGGCGTCGGCGGCCAGCGAGGGCAGGTCGTTGAAGCCGCGCAGCGCCTCGGGCATCGACTCCTCGAAGCGGCCGGCGGGTTCCTGCAGCCCGGCGCTGGTGAGCACCGCCGTCTTCACGACGCGCCACGAATACAACGCCGCGCCTTCGATCTTCGGCAGAAAGCCGGTGTCCTTGCCCCATTCAAAGCCCGCTTCGTTCCAGGCGATCCATAACCGGTTCTGGCCATCGCAGACAATCGACGGGTAGGCCTCGAATTTTCCCGTGGCGGCGATTGGCGTCACCTCGCCCCAGGCGCCTTTTTCCCAGCGGCGCACCACCACGTCATAGTTGCCCTTGTCATAGGTGTCCCAGGCGGCCCACACGCGGCCCGCGCGGTCGGCGGCCAGCGCCGGGGCCCAATCGTTGGCCGGACTGGGGGACACCGTTTCGGCCGCGGCCCACGCGTTGTGCCAGCGGCGGGCGATGATGTCGGACTTTCCATTCCGGAACCCCTGCCAGGCGGCCCACACGCCCCCCTCCGCGTCCGTGGCCAGCGTCACATAGATGTCCGGCTGCGGCGCGTCGCTCAGGCGCTCGATGGCGCTCCACGCCCGGCCGTCCCAACGGCGCGCGTAGACGTCGAAATTGCCGTTCACCTGCGCCGACCAGGCGAACACCACGCCGCCCAGACCGTCGCGCGCGGCCTTCACCACGAAGACATCGGCGTGGTCGCCGGATACCTTCTCGATGGCGCTCCACTGGCCGCCCGAACGGCGGCGGGCCATCACGGCGTTCTTCCCGTTGGCGAACTCCACCCAGGCGGTCCACAGGTCGCCGTTGGCGGCGGCGGCCACGGTGGCGAAGTCGGAGTTCAACCCTGGGTTGGAAACGCTGTCCATGGCCGCGACGCGGCGCACGGAGACCTGTCCGGCCAGTTCGCGGCGGTCCTCGCCATACTCCATGGCGAATGGTTTCACCTCGAACGATCCGTCCGCGGTTTCAACGACCAGGGTTGTCGCCGCCGAACCGCGCACCTGGACCAGAACGCCCGGCTGCCGGATGTAGGTTTGCTGCGGTTCGTTGAACGGCTTCTCCCAGGGGCGTTTCACGAAGTTCGGCGCCTTCCACGTGGACAGCGTCCAGCCGGTGTTGGACACCGTGTCGCCGGGACGCGGACGCCAGTTCCGCACGCCCAGCACCTCGCCGCCCGCCGCCGACAGCCTGCCCTTCCATTCCCGGCCGGCGCGGTCCAGGAGGCCCAGCTCGATCCGCACCTCGGCTACATCGCCGCTCAGCCGCGATGGCTTGGCCGCCGCGTCCTGCGACAGCACGGCGCCGGGCCGCGCCACCACCCATAACGCCACACCCGCGCCCGCCGCGGCCAGCGCCGTGAACCATACGCTATGTTTCATCGCGGTTTCTCCTGGAGTTCCAATACGGCGCCCTGGGCGCGCAGCTTGCCCGTGAGTTCGGCGGTGTCGATGTCCTGAACCGCCACGTTCCTGTCGATGGCCATACGCGCGGCCAGCCCGGCCGCCTGGCCCATGATCATGTAGACGGGCTCCATGCGGAGCGTGGAATAGGTGACGTGCGAGGAGGAGACGCACACCGGCACCAGCAGGTTGGCCGCCTCCTTTTTCTTCGGCAGCAGCACGCGGTAAGGGATCTGGTAGGGCGTGACGCGCACCTCCATGTTGCCCTCGTTCTGCACCGTGCCGTCGGCCTGCGCGTAGCGCTGCACGTTGTGCGAATCGGAGTTGTAACTGCCCATGCCAATGACATCGGGCTTGGTGAGTTCGGTTTGAATGTCCTTCTGCGTCATCACCCAGCCGCCCGCCAGGCGGCGCGCCTCGCGCACATAAAGCTGGTGGGGCCAATGATGCGTGTCGATGAACTCATCGGCGCACAGCCCCCAGCGCTTCATCTCCTTCTGAATTTCCGCGGGCACGCGGGGCTCGGTTTGCAGGAAATGGAAGAAGCCGGCGGTATAGTCGATGTGGTCCTGCCAGATGACGGCGCGCTGCGCGTAGGTGGCTTCGGGGTACTCCCAACTGGCGCCGATGTAGTCGGTGGAAAACGCGCCGCGGTTGTTGATATCCGTCTTCGACTGCTTTTCCAGGCGTGAGACGATCAACATTTCGTTGAGGCGCGGCAGGCGTCCGTTGGCCTTCCGGAAGCCCTCCACCCAGCGCAGCCACAGTTCGTAACGGCCGGGAGTGTAGTTGGCGGGCTTGGGGATGGCCACCTGGTTCGACGGATCGTCGGAGAGGCACATGCGGAAGTTGTAGGCCTGCACCTTCTTGTCGGCGGCGCCCAGTTCGCCGCGAGGCGTTGTTTGAATGCCGGGCAGCAGTTGTTTGTCCGCGCCCGTTGCGCTTACCGGAAAGTCGAACTGATGGCTGCGGTCCTTCGGACGTACGCCGGCCAGCGATTCGCCGTACTGCGCCGTGCCCTCGCGGCCCACGGTATAGCTCGCGCCGGCGCGCTTCAACAGGTCTCCTTCATAGGTGGCGTCCATGAAAATGCGCGCGGCAAAGCCCGTGCCGTTCTCGGTGTAGATCTCGCGGATGCGCCCGCCGCGCTTCTTCAGCGCGTCCACCTCGCGCAGGCGGTGGCCGTAGTAGACCTTCACGCGCGCCTCCTCGGCCCACTGCTTCAACACCTTTTCGGCGACGTGCGGTTCGAAGTACCAGACGATGTCCTTGCCATACTCGCGGCCCACGCGCCGGTAAAACTCGAGCGACATGCCGCCGATGGTCTCCTTGCGGCCGTGGTCGGTATGGCCCAGCCCGCCGCTGGTCATGCCGCCCAAATGGCGTCCGGGCTCCACCAGCGCCACCTTCAGGTTTTGTTGGGCGGCGGTGATGGCGGCCACCACGCCGCCCGACGTCGCTCCGTACACCACCACGTCGAACGTCTCGATGGCGGGCGCGGCCAGTGTAGCCAGCAGAAACAGGGCAAAAGGCTTCACTTGCGTGTGTCTTCCTTCCAGACATGAATGGCCGATTGCAACTCATCGGCGATTTCGGGGCGGGCGTGGCGCAGGTTTCGCCGCTCGCCGGGATCGGCTTCCAGATCGGATAACCACACGGCATCCTCGCCCTTGGCCTCGCCGCGCGTTTCCGGAGTGCGGCCATATTCGTTGCCGTTCAACACCAATTTCCAACGCCCTTTGCGCGCGGCGGCCTGTTTGCCGTTCTCCCAGAAAAGCGTAGTGTGCGGCGAAGGGGCTGCCCGCGCGGCCACGGGCAGAATATCGCGGCCGTCGACGTGGTAGCCGGGTTCCGGCGCCGCGCCCGCGACATTCCAGATGGTGGGCGCGATGTCCATGGTCATCACCAGTTGGCGGTTCACCTGCCCCGGCTGAATGCGCGCGGGCCAGCTCATGATGCCGGGCACATGCATGCCGCCGTCGAACAGGCTGAACTTGAATCCGCGATAGACGCCGTTATCGCCGGCCGTGGCGGGCTGCTGGTTCAACCCGGCGCGAGGTTCCGTAGTGGCGCCGTTGTCGGCCACGAAAAAGATGAGCGTATTGTCGAGCAGGCCGTGCCGCGAGAGCGTCTGGCGAATCGCGCCTACGCCGTCGTCCATGGCGGCCAGCATGGCGGCATAAGTCTGGCGTTCCGGCTCGAGGTTGGGGAAGCGTCGTTTGTACTTCGCGGGCGCGTGCATGGGATAGTGCACGGCATTATAGGTGACGCACAGGAAAAAGGGTTCGCTCCCGTGAGCGTCGATGAAGCCGGTGGCTTCCGCGGTGATGCGCTCGGTCAGGTACTGGCCGTCCTCCCAGATCTCCTCGCGGTCGCGGTAGAGCGAGTGGAAGTTGACGGTGCGGCTTTGCGGGTTGGATTCGCCCCAATAATAAATGTGCGAGTAGAAGTCGACGCAGCCCGGCAGAAAGCCGTAGAAGTAATCGTAGCCGCGAGCGTTGGGCACGGTATCGGGCGTACTGCCCAGGTGCCATTTGCCAATCAGTCCCGTGGCGTAGCCGGCCTGCTTCAGGCGGCTGGGCAGCGTGTGCTGGTTCAGGCCGAGCGGCAGGCCGTTCGCGCCCACGCCGGCGCGCACCGGATACCGGCCCGTTTGCAGCGCCGCGCGCGACGGGGCGCACACCGGCGCGCAGGAATACCAGTTGGTGAAGCGGACTCCGGAAGCGGCCAGTTGATCGATGTGCGGCGTCTTCACATCCGCGGCGCCGTAACAGCCCAGATCGTGAGAACCCTGGTCGTCGGACATGATCACGACGAAGTTCGGTTTGCGTGTCTGGCCCTGCGCGGAGACCGCGGCGCTCAGCGCGCCCGCCGTGGCCAGCCAATCTCTCCGGTTCAGCATTGCGCCCACTCTAACATGCGTTGCAATCAACCATGGAGAACGAAACAATAGCAGTCGATCATGCTGACACGCCGCCATTTTCTCGCCGCCACCCTTGCCACCGCCCAAGCGCAAACCGCTGCGCGGCCCAACGTCCTGGTGATTCTCACCGACGATCAGGGGTATGGCGATTTCAGCGCCCACGGCAACCCCGTCCTGAAGACGCCGAACCTGGACAAACTGCATGGGGAGAGCGTCCGTTTCGTCGATTTCCACTGCGCTCCCATGTGCACGCCCACGCGAGGCCAGTTGATGAGCGGCGTGGACGCCCTGCGCAACAAGGCCTGTTCGGTGACCGCCGGCCGCGCCGTGCTGCGGCGCGACCTGCCTACCATGGCCGATGTCTTCCGAGCCAACGGGTACCGGACGGGGATGTTCGGCAAATGGCACCTGGGCGACAGCTATCCCTACCGCCCGATGGACCGCGGCTTCCAAACCGCCAAGTATCACCTGGGCTTCGGCATGTCGTCGGCGCCGGAGTTCGACAACGACTACTTCAATGGCCGCTATCACGACAATGGCGTGACGAAACGCTTCCAGGGATATTGCACCGACTTCTGGTTCAACGAGGCGATGGCCTGGATGAAGCAGCGCGGCGAGGAGCGCGAACCGTTCCTGTGTTACCTGCCGACGAACGCGCCGCACGGCCCGGCCTGGGTGGATCCGAAGTACTCCGGCGCGTACGATCGCGACGGCCTGCCCGCCGGCTTCTTCGGCATGATCGCCAACCTCGACGAGAACATGGGCAAACTCGACCGCTTTCTGGCGCAATCCGGACTGCGCGACAACACGATTGTCGTGTTCATGACCGACAACGGAGGCACGGCGGGCGTGAACGTCTTCAACGCGGGCATGCGCGGGCGGAAGACACAACTCTACGACGGCGGCCACCGCGATCCCTGTTTCGTACGATGGCCGAAAGGCAACCTGCGCCCGGCGGGCGACGTGGACTACCCGGCACAAGTGCAGGACGTGCTGCCGACGCTGATCGGCCTATGCGGCCTGGGAGCGCCGCAAGGAGCCCGGTTCGACGGCGCGTCGCTAGCTCCGCTGCTGCGCGGCAAGGCGGAAATGCCCGATCGCATGATGGTGGTGCAATACGGACAGGTGCCGAAGAAGTGGGAGTCCAACGTGATCTGGAACCAGTGGAGACTGGTGAACGGAACTGAACTTTATGATTTCCGCGCCAATAGGGCCGAGGACCTGAACCTGGCCCCGGCCAACCCCGCCGTGGTGGCCCGCATGCGCGCTCATTATGAACAGTGGTGGGCCTCTGTGGAGCCCGGACTCAACGAGCCCGAACCCGTGGCGCTCATCGGCTCGCGCGAGGAGTCTCCCACCATGCTGTGCTCGGCCGACTGGTGGGAGATCTACGCCGACAACCCGGGACACGTTTCCAACGCCGCGGGCGGGCCGAAGGGTGCGCCCTGGTACGTCGCCGTGGCCGCGACGGGCGAGTACCGCATCGAGCTGTCGCGTTGGCCCTTCAACCTGATGCTGCCCCTCACGGCGGGACGCGAGCCACAGAAAATGCACAGGGGCAGCCTGCCGCCCGGCAAGGCCATGCCCATCGCCGGGGCGAAGTTGAAGGTGGGCGACGGACCCGAACTTCAGGCGAAGGCCGCGCCGGGCGCGCGCAGCGTCAGCTTCCGCGTGAAGATCGACAAGGCCGCGCGCATCCCCCTACACGCCTGGTTCACCGGCGCAAAGGGCGAGGACGTGTGCGGCGTCTTCTACGCGCGCATCGAAAAGGCGTAACGGCGCGCCGCCGCGCTACTCCTTTTTCTTCGCATTCCGGTAGGTTTCGCGCGCTTCCTTCATGATCGGTCCGTAGACAAGCTTGTCAAACGGCGGACAGCCCGAAGGGAACTGGCCCAGCGGGTGGTCCTTCTGCCTCATCAGAAATGTGCAATAGGTGAGCGTCTTGCACACGCGCAGTTCCTCGAGTTCGCCATGGGTCATGACGTCGCGTGCGTAGTCGGGATAGCTGAGCACGTTGCGCCCCAACCCAAAGAACCGGATGTTGCCGTCGGCGATGTTGGCCGCGCCGGCGTTGATGGAGAACCGCTGCAACCAACTGTAGCCGGTGCCCACCATGGGCAGATCGGGAAAGGTATTTTGCAGCTCGCCCGCGATGCGGAAGTGGCGGTCCACTCCGAACAGCGGATGTTCGGGCGGTTCATAGTTGCCCTCGTCGGGCTTTTCAAAGGGACGGCCGATGTGCGGGTTGTAATAGGGGCAGCCGAGCGAGACGTTCAACAGTTGCAGTCCCCAGCCCTTCATCAGGGCAATCACCTGCTTGGGCTCGGTGAGATCGTCTTCCAGGGGATTTTCAGGGTTCACCCCGTAGCCGTAGGGATACGGCGTTTCAAACGGCAGCGGCACGCCCCGCTTGGTCTCGGCGTCGGTGACATAGGGGACGCCGTCGAAGACGCTCATGCGTGAACAATAGGTGACGCGGTCGCCGAACTCGGCCTTCCAGCGGTCGAAGATCTCCTTGATCACCCGCGTCCGGTTTTCGAGCGAGCCGCCGTAGCGCCCCGGCCTGGTCTTGGCGCCGAGCAGTTCGCTCAGCAGATAGCCATGGGTCACCTTCAGGTCGAAGGCGCGGAAGCCGGCGGCATAGGCCAGTTTCGCCCCTTCCAGAAAGGCGTCCGGCAGGCGGTCCAACTCGTCGTCGGTGATCGCCGGATAGTCGTCCGGCATGTGGAACTTTCTGGCGATCAGCGGATTGTTATAGGCAATGATGCGTTCCGGCACCGAGTAGCGGCCCGAGTGGGTGAGTTGAATCGGAACCAGCACGTCGTCATCGCGGCCGTACTGCTCGCGATGCGTGCGCAGGATAAGGTCGTGGATGCGCGCGAAATCGCCCACGTTGCCCCTGGTGATCCAGAGTTGGCGCGTGTTGGCGCGGCCCTCCTGAACCACGGCGGTGGCCTCGAACCAGATCAGCTTCGAACCGCCGCGCCCGAACCGTTCGTAGCGGCGGTAGGTAAGTTCGTCAGGAGCGCCATCCAACCGGCCATCGCAGCCCTCCATGGGGTGGATGGCCATGGAGTTGCCCACACGGACCGGGCCCACCTGCACGGGCCGGCCCAACGCCTCCTGAACCTTAACGACATCGGACTCCAAGCGCACGTGGCGCGCGCCCAGCTTTTCAACGCCCCGGCGGAGTTCGGTCAGCGTTCGATACGTGAAGTTTTTCATTTCCCTTTCCCTGCTTCGGCAGGAGCGCAATCGCAATGGCTCCTATAAATGCCGTTGCAAACACGGCCATGATCGCCTGAGGATAGGCTCCCACGGCTTCCTTAAGGCGTGCAATCAGGTTGGGGAACCAGAACTGCGAGATCGTGTCCGTAGGTAGAATGGCGGACATGGCGCGCGGGAGACTGGCCAGGCCGAACTGGTCGGCGGCCATCAGCGGAATCAACATGTAGTCGGCGCCCATGGCGAATCCAAAGACGAGTGCGAACAGATAGACAAAGCTGCTGGAACTGGGCGTAACCAGAAACAGCGAAGGAATGGCGAGCGCCACCACCAGATAGGTGGCCAGCATGACTGCCTTTCGCGAGTAGCGGTCGGCGAGATAGCCGGCGAGCAGACGTCCGGCGATACTGGCCCATAACACCCAGAATGAGGCGGTACTCCAGATCTCGTTGCGCGCCGCCTGCGTGGTGAAGCCTTGCTCCTCGAAGACGAATTTCATGTGGAAGTTGACGGCGGCGATGGAACCGATGGAAGCCGCGCTGCCCACCAGCAGATACCAGAACGAGGACTGGCGGAGCAGTTCGACGAACGTCTGGGACTTCACCGGGTTCACGGCCCCGGCTTCCACCACGGGCGGATGGTCCTTGCCGTCGGGGAACTGGCCCACGTCCTCGGGCTTATCCTTCAGCAGGAACAGCGCGATGGGCCAGGCCAGCAGCAGCACGAACCCCATGTACTGGAGCGCCTCCGTGTACGGCATCTTCGAAGCCAGGTAGGGGCCGACTTTATTGCCGATGGAGCCGACAATCGCCACCCCGACATAGGTGATGCCCATGGCCCGGCCCCGTTTTTCCTTGAACC
Organism: Bryobacterales bacterium; assembly: GCA_020852175.1. Classification (GTDB taxonomy): domain Bacteria; phylum Acidobacteriota; class Terriglobia; order Bryobacterales; family Bryobacteraceae; genus JAFLBB01. The sequence goes on from JADZBH010000012.1 coordinate 171,144, forward strand.
AGTTGCTGATGATGATCTGGTGCGGAATGGGACCGGACAGGAAGTAGCCGACCATGTAGAGACACCAGGCGGCATAGTATTCCCACGTGTTGCCGCTGAGCCGCGCGAACCATTGAAAGGCGATGAAGGTCATTCCCGTGCCGACGATGATGAGCAGGCGCGGACTGACCCTGGGCACGATGATCGGACCGGCCCAGATGGTGAGCAGCACGGCGATGGGAGCCCCCAGGGTGACAATCTGAATGGGCCACTGGTGGTCGTCGCGGAAGTAGTCGAAAAAGAAAGCGATGTTGTAGTAAGGGAAGCCGGTGGAGACACCGAACGTAAGGAAGCACGCGGCGACAATCCACCAGCCATAGAAGTTCTTTTTCATCGAAGGGGGAGCTCCCAGTGTGAGATAAGAACTTTACGTTATACCACGCGGGCGGGGTTCGGCCCGTGAAAATCGAAGCCGTTGGGCGCGGAAACCGGTCTGGCGGGCGGCTTCATCCTTCGATCACGGCGGCGGCGGCGGCATGCCCGCGAAGCAGCGCGAGGTCGAGCGCGGTTTGATTGTTCCCGGCGCGCGCCTCGCGGTCGGCGCCCTTCTCAATCAGCAGCCGCGCGATCTCCGCGTCGCCGCTCTGCGCGGCGGCATGCAGCGGCGTGAAGCCCCCCTGTTGGCGCGCGTTCGGGTTAGCGCCGCCTTCCAGCAGCGCTCGTACGATTTCCAGGTGGCGGCCCGCCGAGGCGGCGTGCAATGGCGTCACTTGCATGGGATTCTCGGCGGCCAGGTCGAGGTTGGCGCCGCGGTTGATCAGCCAGCGCGCCAACTCCACGTGGCCGAAAAAGCAGGCCAGCGCGAGCGGAGTGAAGCCATCGGGCGAGTGAGAGTCGATCATGCGCGGCACCTCGATCAGCAACTCCTCGACGCGCGCCTGCACGCCCGTGGCGCAGGCATCGTGCAATGTCAGAACCCGCGACCGGGAGAGCAGATAGCGAACGGCCTCTGGTTTCCGGTGGTACTGCGCCAGCAGCACGGCGCTTTGCCCCATCTCGTTGCGGTAGTCGATCAATTCGGGATGGGCGGTTAGCTGGCTCCTCAAACCGGCCACGTCGCCCGCGCGGGCGGCGTCGAGGAACGGTTCGCCGGGCGCGGCGTCAGGAATGAGGTCTTTGAACGGGGATCCCATAACGGTGCAGATTGTGTTCCACTTGCGCCCCGGTGAGCCGCGAGGCATCGTATTCCACCGACAGCCGGCCCGGCGTCGCGCCGGGTTGCACGCGCGTCATGCCATAGACGCCGTGAATGGCGGCGATGCGTTGGAGCATGGCGTCGTCCAGAGGCCGCGGCAGATCGTAGTCGATCTGGATTTTCGTCATTTCATTGGCCAGCGTATCATGCGGGCGGTCTAAAAGAGCACGCGCAACCCGCCAATGGCCCACGTCCTGGGGTTGCGGAAACCGTCCTCGTAGTAGGTGCGGTTCAGGAGGTTGTCCACGCGGGCGAAGAACTGGAGCCGGCGCGTTTCCATGAGGGGCACCGTGTAGGAGGCCGACACGTCGGCCTTCACCGGACCCGCGAAGGAGAAGGGCCGGCTGCCGTTCAGGAAGAAGGGGTACAGGTAGCCGGACGCGGCGAACAGATCGAAGGTCACATCCAGCCGCTTCGTTACGGCATGCGTGGCCGTGAAGGTTGCCATATGATCCGAGACGCGGATGGTGCGCAGCGAGCCGTTCAGCAGGGTGGAGTTCCGCTCGTCGGCATTCGTGAAGGTGTAGCTGGCCGACAGGCGCGTGCCCCGGCGCGGGTTGGCCTCCAGCGCCAGTTCCACGCCGCGCGAAAGCCCGCCACCCGTGTTGCGGTAGCCTCCGAAACGGCCGTACGGATCGGTTCCGGGCACGATGACGCCCGAAAAGTCGAATGCGATCACCTGTTGCAAGCGCGTGTAGAAGTAAGTTCCCGAGACGCGGACCTTTGACCCGGCGAAATACTGGTCGAGCCCGGCATCGAAGCTGAGCGAACGTTCGGGCGCAAGGCGGGGATCGCCATAGGGACTGAAGAAGCCGCCATAGAACGACGTGCCGAAGCGCTCATACAACGTGGGCGACCGGTAGGCGTTGCCGAAGTGCGAGCGGAGCTTCGTGCCCGAGGATGGCACGAAGTAGCTGAGCGCGATGTCGCCCGTATAGGCGTTGGGCGGGTTCGTGATGGCGGCGCCCGCGTAGCTGGGGAAGCCGCCTTCGAAGACGGGCCGGTCGAGACTGAACCGTTGCATGCGCCCGGAGAACGAAATCTGCAGACGGTCCGTCAGAAGACGCATCTGTTGTTGGGCAAACAGGGCATGGCTGGCCTGGGAGATGCGCGTGCGCGCATAGACGCCGCCCGCCGCCGCCGGGTTCTCCTCCCGCGAGCGGTTATCGAACCGTTCGCGCTCGAATTCATAGCCTAGGCTCAGCTGGCGCGTGCCGCCCAGCGAGAAATCGCCGCGCGCGCCCCCCGTATCGATCCGGCCGTCGAAGAGGTTGTTGTTGGCGAAGGCGGGCTGAAAGCCGCCGCCGAGAGGACCGTCCCGGTTGTCGCGCGAGGAGGTGAAGCCGTGATAGTAGCCACGCAGCGACGAACCCGGCGCCAGTTGGCGGGTAAGCGTGAAAAGCCCCGCGAAGAAGCGTGCATGACGGCTCGAATCGGGGTCGTTCAACTGCGGCGTGAAGGTAACCGAGGGCACGGCGGCGACAATGCCCGAACCGGGTACGGAGGCGGAGAACATGGCCGCCGGGCTGACATTCAGTCCGGCATAGCTGCCCGTGGCGAAAACGCGTCCGCCCAGCGTTGAGCGCGAGCCCAGGCGGTACTGCGCCGAGCCCTGCATGCCCGTGTTGCGCACACGGTCGTCGCCGTCCATTCCACGCATGACGTTCAAATGCGTGACGCCGGCCGAATAGAGGAAGCGGTTGTCCCACAGCCCGCCGGCCATGCGCGTGACACCGCGGAAGTAGCCCAAACCGCCCCCTTCCACCGATACCTCGCCATGAAGCGGGCCGCCGCCCTGATCCGTCACCAGGTTGGCGACGCCGCCAATGGCGTTGGTGCCGTACAGCGACGAGCCTGAACCGCGCAGCACCTCGACACGCTCGGAGTTCAGCACCAGCAGGTCTCCCAGGAAACCCGTGGCGTCGCCCTGGGGCGCGCTGACGTCGCGGAAGCGGTAGCCGTCGATCAGGATCGAGGAGTCAAAGGCGCGTCCGCCGCGCATGTGAATGCGGGTCAGCGAACCCGGCCCGCCCAACTGCTGCACGCGCACGCCCGGCGTCTGGCGCAGCGCCTCGGGAATGGAGAACTCGGCACGCTCGCGCATCTGCAGGGCGCTGATCCGGTCCGAAGACTTGGAGATCTCGTCGATGGGCGCCAGGGCGCCCGTTTCGGTCACGGTCAACTGCGTTTCCACGGCGTTCAGGCTCAACTGAAGCGGGCGGTCCAGCGGTTCGCCGCGCAGGGCGACACGTTCGGGCCTGGCCTCGGCGAAGCCTTCCCGGCGCGCCGTCAGCCAGTAGTCTCCCGGCGAGAGGTTCGTCAGCGTGTAGAGACCGCCTTCGTCCGAGGTGGCTACCGCGGCTATCGAACCGCTGGGCCGCAACAGCACGGCCTGGGCTCCGGCCAGCGCGGCGCCCGAGGGATCCGAGATGTGTCCGGTAATCGTAAGCGGCGCTGCCTCGGCGGCAGCGAATGAAAGGAGAAATAGAGTGAGTGCGTGTGTGGTTCGCATGTCCCCTGCCCTAGAAGGTTCATGAAGTCTGGCGGGCATGAGCCCACCCGCCTCCGGCAGGTCTTCGGACTCGCGGGCATACAACCTACTAACCCCGGCTTCCCAGGCCGGCTCACCTTTTCAGGAGCCCGGCCCAGTGCCATGTTGGGGCGTTCGTTCCCGCTTACCGCTGCTGGGCAGTCCCGGATTCACACCGGGTTCCCTTTTGGCGCACCCTGACGGGCCGCGCACCGGAAGCACTTCCTACAGTACGCGGTGCGACGGGGGAGAGTCAATGGGAGGGTGTAGCGGGAGCCGAAGCAAGCCAGACGCCTGAGGCAGCGGCTCAGGTGAATCCCTGATGTCGAAATGCCGTACGATCGCCGATCTCATAGGAGGAAAGTCATGGGTTCACACGGCATTGCAGCGTCGGAGCGGGGAGCTGGCGTCACCGAAGGCGCCTGGCACGACTATGTCGCGCTGTTGCGGCCGCGCGAATGGATTAAAAACCTGTTCGTGCTGGCGCCTCTGCTGTTTTCGGGTAAATTTCGCGATCCGGAGGCGGTGAAGGCCGGTCTTCTGGCGGCGTTTGTTTTCTGTGTCGTCTCTTCGACCACCTACGTCTGGAACGATTTGTGCGACCGGAACGACGACGCCATGCACCCGGTGAAACGGCATACGCGGGCCATCGCGGCGGGCCGCATTTCGGTGAGCGCGGGACGAGCCTACCTGGTGGTTCTTCTGCTGGTGACGGCGGCCCTGCTCTACCTTCTGCCGGCCGTGGTGCCCTCGGTTCTTGCCTACCTGATCCTGCAAACGGCCTATGGGTTGCTGCTGCGGCAGGTGCCGGTGCTCGACCTGTTCGCCATCGCCATCGGTTTTCTTTTCCGCCTGATGGCGGGCAGCGCGGCCCTTGGCGTCGCCAGTTCGTCGTGGATGTTCCTGGTCACGGCGCCGTTTGCCCTCTATCTTGCCTCGAACCGCCGCATGACGGAGTTGCACTCATCCGGAAACCAGGCGCGGCTCACCTTGCAGCGCTACGACGAACAGACGCTCGAATTCTTCTCACAAACGAGCGCTCTCGCCATGGCCATCTTTTATGTGCTGTATACCGTGCTGCAACGCCCTGAGTTGCTGCACACCTCGCTATTCGTCTTCCTGGGCCTGTTCCGCTATCGCTATGCGACACGCCGCGATCCGGCGCTGGAGACCCCGGCGGAAATCCTGTGGGGAGACAAATTGCTGCTCGGCATCCTCCTGGTCTGGGTGATCGACTGCGCTGTCGTGCTGTATCTCTTCCCGCCCCAGCTCTGAGGGGATCTGCCTGAGCTACTCGATTAAGGCGGCATAAAGACGAATACGGCGAAGGCCGATCCGCCTGCATCCGTCATTTCGGGCCGGTTCCCGCCGGACAGCGTAACGATTCGCCGGAGCGTATCGCCTTTTCCTGCGGCATTCCGTTTAGTATGCTGTAGGAGCGTCGAGGCACAGAAACTATGTCCGCAATTGGTAAGCCGCAGCCGAGTATCCCAGAGGCGGGTCAACCGCCGGTTCCCGCAGCGCCGGCGCCTCCGGAGGGAGGTGGCGCGGGTAAATGGATCGCCGGGTTGGTCCTGCTGGCGCTCATCGCGGGCGGCGCCTATCTTTGGCAGCGCAGAGGCGAGGCGGCCAAACAGCAGGCGGCAACCATCACGCTTGTGCGGACCGCCAAGGTGGAGACCGGCAATCTGGAATCCACGATGCGGTTGACGGGGCAGACCTCGTCGCTCAAATCGGTTAACGTGATCGCGCCCAAGCTGACCGGTCCCGAATCGGGCCGGGAGTTAATTATCCTCTTCATGGTTCCCTCGGGCACGCGCGTGAAGTCGGGGCAGGTGGTGGCGCGCATCGACGGACAGTCCTTGAAAGATCACGTCGACGACGTGAACGACGATGTGCAAAAGGCCGATTCCGACATTCGCAAGCGCAAGGCCGAGCAGGCGATCGACTTTGAAAACCTGATGCAAACGGTGCGCGTGGCCAAGGCGACGCTGGACAAGGCGACCCTGGAGCGCAAAGGCGGCGAGACGCGCACGGTGATCGACCAGGAGTTGTTGAAACTCTCCGAGGAGGAGGCCGAGGCGCAATACCGCGAGCGTTTGAAGGACATCGATCAGAAAAAGATCGTCCATGCGTCGGAGTTGAAGATCCTGGAGTTCACCCGCGACCGGCACACGCGCCACCGCGACAGGCACGCGGCCGACGTGGAGAAGTTCACGATTCGCGCCACGATGGACGGTCTGGCGGTTTCCCAGCCGATTTTCCGCAGCGGCGAGTGGGCCACCATCCAGCAGGGCGATCAGGTGTACCCCGGCCAGTTGTTCATGAAGATTGTCACGCCGGAGAAGATGCAGGTGGAGGCCACCATCAATCAGACCGAAAGCGAGCACTTCCGCGTGGGCCAGCAGGCGCGCGTGGGCATTGACGCTTTCCCCGGCCTGACCCTGCCAGGCAAGATTTACAGCATCAGCGCCATCGCCGCCGGAGGCTTCCGGCAGAACAACTACATCCGCACCATCCCGGTGCGCATTGAGATCGACGGCAGCGATCCGCGCCTGATCCCGGATCTCTCCGGAAGCGTCGATGTAATTCTCGGCAATCTGGCGAACGTCACCAAGATCCCGCGCGCCGCCCTGCAGGGCGGCGACGGCTCCAACTTTGTCTATGTGAAGAAGGGCCAGGGCTGGGAGCGGCGTCCAGTGACGCTGGGCGCCTCCAACGCGACGCACATCGCCGTGGAGAGCGGCGTGAACGCCGGCGAGGAAGTGGCGCTCGAACGGCCGCGTAACATCTGATAAGCGCACCGCGGCGCGTTTATCTTCCGGCCGTCTGTTCGGCGGCCAGGCCCTGCGTTTCAAATTCAAAGACGGTTCCGGCGGCGGCCACCTGCACCCGGCCGGGGCCCAGATGGCGTCCCTGGCTCGCGAAGAACACGGCGCCATCGGTGGATTCGCCCGGTTTCAGTTTCACCGTGACGAAGACGATGGCCGAAGCGGCGGCGGCGGCTTTGATCTTGGTGGAGGTCATCTCGGCCATCAGCGCCTGGCGGCGGGCCTCGTAACCGTTGGTGGCCTTCAGACGGTTGAAGCCGTAGAGCCCCATTTCATACGTGGCGACCAGCTTGATGGCGTCGTCGCGTCCACCGCGTGAAATAAAGCGTTCCACCACGCTACGGGCCGGCGTGGCGCGAAAATGCGCGTTGTCCTTACCGGTGAACTCGAAGTCCTCCGGCCGCATGATCCAGGTTTGTTTGCTTCCGTTGGAGACGGCCACCTGGATGACGGAGTAATCCCTGACGGTCACCGGCAAGTGTGCGAACATGATGGTGACCCCGTTGCGGGTTTGCGTCAAATAGCGTAAACCATTGGATTCAAACTCAATCACTTGGCCGAAAGCAGCGGCCAGCAACGCGGCGCCCGCCAGACACAGCGCCGCGCGTACCGGTGCCTGCCACCGGCCGCGTGCGGCTTGTCTGCCTGAACGCGCCCTCATAACTAAATCATAGACCGGGCTTGACCAAAATATGATGCAGAACGTCGGAGTAAAACCTTCCCGCCACGGATTGACCGGCCACGGCCTGCGGAATTGGGACGTGGCCTATTGGAATCTGGGGACGGCGAAGCTTGTCGAAGCAGCCATCCAACGGCATGAAGGGGAACTGGCCAACACGGGCGCGCTGGTCGTGCGCACGGGCCATTTCACGGGCCGTTCGCCCAAGGACAAGTACATTGTGCGCGACGCCGCCACGGAGAACACCATCGCCTGGGGCAGCGTGAACCAACCGATGGCGCCGGAAAAGTTCGCCGGGCTGTACGAAAAACTGCTGAGCTTCTGGCAGGGCCGGACCCTGTTCGTGCAGGATTGCCTGGCCGGGGCCGATCCGGCGCACCAGATCAAGGTGCGCGTGATCACCGAGTCTGCGTGGCATTCCCTGTTCGGGCGGCAGTTGCTGATCCGGACGCCGTACGAAGAGTTGCAGGATCAGGCGCCGGACTTCACCATCATGTTCGCGCCCACGTTCCAGGCCCGCCCGGAGCACGACGGCACGCATTCGGGCACGGTGATCGCCATTCACTTCACCGAACGCCTCGTGTTGATCGCCGGCACCATGTATGCGGGCGAGTTGAAGAAAAGCGTGTTCACGATTCTGAACCACCTGCTGCCGGACCGCGGCGTGTTGCCGATGCACTGTTCGGCCAATGTGGGGCCGGAAGGCGATGTGGCGCTCTTCTTCGGGCTCTCCGGAACGGGCAAGACCACGCTGTCGGCCGACGCGGCGCGCGGACTGATCGGCGACGATGAGCACGGATGGTCGCCCGGCGGCGTATTTAACTTCGAAGGCGGCTGCTATGCCAAGTGCATTCGTCTGAGTCAGAAGCACGAGCCGCAGATCTGGAACGCGATCCGGTTCGGGACGGTGCTGGAGAACGTGGTGCTGGACGCCGACCGGCGCAATTGCGACTACGGCTCCGACGAATTCACCGAAAACACGCGCGCGGCGTACCGGATCGAGTTCATCGGCAATGCCGTGATCCCGAGCCTGGGCGGCCATCCGCGGAACATTCTCTTCCTGGCGGCGGATGCCTTCGGCGTGCTGCCGCCCATCGCGCGGCTGACGCCGGAACAGGCGATGTTTCACTTCCTCAGCGGCTACACGGCGAAGCTGGCGGGCACCGAGCGCGGACTGGGCAGCGAGCCCGCGGCGACCTTTAGCGCCTGTTTCGGCGAACCGTTTCTGCCGCGTCCGGCGCAGGTGTACGCCGGAATGCTGGGCCGGATGATGCGCGAGCACAAAGTGAACTGCTGGCTGGTGAATACCGGCTGGGTGGGCGGCGCGTATGGAACGGGTGAGCGGATGAGCCTGCCCTACACGCGTGCCATGGTGAACGCGGCCATCGCCGGGCAACTGGACGGCGTGGAGAGCGAACCGCACCCGGTCTTTGGCGTGCAGACGCCGAAGCGGTGCCCGGGCGTGCCTGCCTCGCTGCTGGATGCGCGGTCGCAGTGGACCTCGCCGGAGGCCTACGACGCGGCGGCGCTGGATCTGGCGCGCCGGTTCCAGCAGAATTTCAAGAAGTTCGGCGCGGTGGACGCTGCCATTGCCGGCGCCGGTCCGAGGGTGTAGGCGCGAGTCCTGGTTTCAGACGCCCCGCATATAGGCGGCGGTTACTTCGGCGGCCGGACCGAGCATGCGGATGCGGCCGTGATCGAGCCACAACGCGTCGTCGCAGAACTCGCGCACGGTGCCCATGCTGTGGCTGGCGAGCAGAATGGACTTGCCCTGTTCCCGGAACTCGCGGATGCGGCGGAGGCACTTCTGTTGAAAATCCTCGTCGCCGACGGCGATCATCTCATCCACCACGATGACGTCCGGATCGAGTTCGACGGCGATGGCGAAGGCCAGACGCATGACCATGCCGGAGGAGTAGGTGCGTACAGGATCGTCGAGCGCCGATTCGAGACCGGAAAACGCGGCGATGTTGGGAGCGAACTGCTCGATGCGGGCGCGGGTGAAGCCGATCAGCGCGGCGTTCAGCTTGAGGTTTTCATGGCCGCTCAAGTCGGGGTGGAATCCCGCGCCAAGATCGAGCACGCTCGACAGGCGGCCGCGCACGATCACCTCGCCTTCATCGGGTTCGGCGACCCGCGTGGCCAGGCTGAGCAGCGTGCTCTTGCCCGCTCCGTTGGGGCCGATCAGGCCGAGGCTGCGCCCGTGCTGGACGGTGAAGCTTACGTTGTCCAGGGCGTGGAACTGGCCCGCGCCGGAACGGCGCCAGCGTCCGGCAAGCTGGCGGAACACCTCCAACGCCAGCATACGCCGGCCGGAGCCTCGGGCGAATGTCTTGGAGACGTTCTGGAATTCGATGGCGGCGGGAGGCATCAGAGGTAGTCGTACACGCGATGCTTCAAGCGCTGGAAGACTGTCCATCCCAGTACGAAGACGATCAGGGAACTGGCGCCAAGTTTCGCCAGCAACGAAAACGCCGGCGCGCGGCCTTCCATGAGAATGTTGCGCGTGGCCTGTACAAGGGCGGCGATGGGGTTCAGCGAGTAGATGTCGGCGAAGGCGGGTTTGATCATCTCGCCGCCATAGAAAATCGGCACGAGCCAGAACAGAATGGTGTTCATCGACTCCACCACATAGCGCATGTCGCGGACATACACGTTCAGAGCCGAGGTGGCCAGCACCATGCCGATGATGAACAGAACATAGAAAACTCCGATCACGGGCAGCAGCGTCCAGTAGCGGTTCGGCATGAAGCCATAGGCGAACAGAAAAACCAGCAGCAGAGCGCATTGAATGAGAACGTGGAGCAGGTTCGACAGCACGCTGGCCACGGGAATGATTTCGCGCGGCACGGGCACCTTCTTGATGAGGGCCGTGTTCTCCATCAGGCTGGCCGTACCCGTGGACCAGGCAAGCGCGAAGAAGTTATAGGGAATGATGCCGCACAGTACGAAAACGGGGAAAGCGCTCCGGCCCGTGGGAAACACCTGCGTGAAGACGAAGGTGAGCAGGCCCATCATGATGAGCGGATTCAGCAGGCTCCAGAAGATGCCGAGGGACATGTTGCGGTAGCGGCTGCGGAAATCCTTGAGGACGAGTTCGCGCAAGGCAAACCCATATTCTCCATGCCAGCGCGCGCCCGGGTCCGGAGGCGATAGGTTGTCCATCCAGGATAATTTTACGCGGACTTTCCGGCGGCGCCGCCGGACAACTGCCCGCGTACCTGTTCTTCAATCCACCCGTAGGTGATGCTCAGGCCGTCTTCGAGCGAGATGGCCGGTTCCCAACCGAGAACCTTGCGCAGGAGCGTGTTGTCGGAGTTGCGGCCTCGAACGCCCATGGGACCGGGAACGTGGCGCAGTTTCACCTCGATGCCGGCGATACGGGCCACGATACGGGCCAGGTCGTTGATGCTGATCAGCCTGTCCTGGCCGAGGTTGAGCGGTTCCTGGAAGCCGGACTGCATCAGGCGGTAGAGACCTTCGACGCAGTCGTCGATGTAGCAAAAGCTCCGCGTCTGCTCCCCGTCGCCCCAGATCTCGATCTCGTGCTCGCCGCTGAGCTTGGCGCGAGCCACCTTGCGGCACAGCGCCGCCGGCGCCTTCTCGCGGCCGCCGTCCCAGGAGCCCAGCGGGCCGAAGATGTTGTGGAAGCGGACAACCCGGGTGTCGAGGCCGTAATCTTCCCTGTAGTGGTAGCACAGACGCTCGGTGATGAGCTTTTCCCAGCCATAGGCGTCCTGCGGCATGGCCGGGTAGGCGTCTTCTTCCCTGAGCGGGCTTACGTTCGCCTCGGTCTGCTTGAATTCGGGGTAGACGCAGGCCGAGGAGGTATAGAGCAGGCGCTTCACGCCGTTCACGCGCGCGGCCTCGATGGTGTGGAGGTTGATCAGCGCGTTGTTGTGAAGGATGATGCTGTGGTTGTTGGCGATGAATCCCATGCCGCCCATGTCGGCGGCCAGGGCATAGACGTCGTCGATGCCGGCGGTGGCGGCGCGGCAGGACTCGGCCTGGCGGAGGTCGGCCACAAGGAACTCATCGGCGTGGGAATCGGAATACTCGGGGTGCTTGAGATCGACGCCGCGAACCCAAAAGCCGCGCTTCTTGAGGGAGGCCACCAGGTGATGGCCGATAAAGCCGCCCGCTCCGGTGACGAGGGCGCGTCCCGCCGGAGCGCTCATCCGGCCACCTGCTCGCGGGCAGCCCCGCTGGACGCCAAGGCTGTGTCGAAGCCTCGCCCGGCGCGTCCCGTTCCGGTGCCGAGCGTAAGGTAAGTACAGATCTCCTCGAATCCCTTCCCCTGGTAGAGCCGCCAGCAATCGATGAGCGTGATGCGGCCCTGCTCCCTGGCAAAGTCGGCCGGGGTGAGAGCGCGAAATTCGTCCGCGGCGGTCATCACCAGCACGACGGAGGAGGCGGCGATGGCCTCGGTCGAAGAGGAGGCGTACCGGACGCTATCGCCCAGTTCGCTTCTTGCTCCACCCATGGCAAGAGGATCGTAGACGGTGACGGGAATGGACCGCCCGGCCAGGAACCGGGCCAGCGCGATGCCGGCGGACTCCTCCACGACGCCGGTTCCGGGCTTATAACTGAGACCCAATACGCCCACCGGACCGGAGCCGGCAAGGTCGAGAACGAACTCGCCCAGGCGTTCCGTGTGGCGGCGGTTGGTGGCGTGCGTCGCTTCGGCGAGCACGGGTTCGGCGCCCAGGTGGCGCGCCATGGAGGCAAAAGCGATGTTGTCGCGGGGGAAGCAGGGCCCGCCGTAGCTGAGCGCGCCTTTCAAATACTTCCTGCCGATGCGGGAGTCCAGGCCTATGGCCGATGTAACCACGTCCACGTCGGCGCCCTCCAGCCGTTCGCATACCGAGGCGAGCATATTGGCGTAGCTGATCTTCGTGGTGACATAGGTGTTCACGCTGATCTTGGCCAGCTCGGCGTTGACAAAGCTCATGCGCGCCGCGGGCGGCTTGTTGTCGCAGACGCGCTGATGGATGGATTCCAGCCAGGCTCCAGCCTTGGAGTCGGACTCGCCGATGAGGAGCATGTCCGGATTCAGCATGTCGCGGATCACGCTGCCCAGGGCTATGAACTCGGGGTTGTAGCAAAGGCCGAAGTCCACGCCACAACGCTTACCGGACAGCTCTTCAAGCAGGGGCAGGACATGATTGGCCGTGTGTCCCGGCATGACCGTGCTGGAGACGACGACGAGATGATACCCGTTTTTCGTGCGCAGCGCCCGGCCTATGCCGCGGCAGACATCCAGAACGTAGTCGAGGCGGAAGGCGCCATCGGGACCGGAAGGAGTCGGGACAATGATAAAGGTGGCCGAGGTTTCGCGCACGGCGGATTCAATGTCCCCGGTGGCGCTCAGCCGTTCCCGGTTGCGCGCCATGTATTCGTCCAGCAGCGGCTCCTGAACGGGAGCCTGCCCCCGATTCACGGCATCCACGGCGGCCGGGTTCAAATCCACTCCGATCACGGAAAACCCTTTGTCCGCCAGTACGGCGGCCATCACCGCCCCCAATTTGCCCAACCCGGCAACTGACAAGGAACCACTAAACATACTCCGCTTATTGTGGCACTTTCATCCGTGATGCCACAACAAGTGCAAGAGTTAGTAAAGAAATTCCGCAAGGTCGTATGCTGGTTGCCATGGATTCCTTGACACCCTATCTATCGCTCGTCGTAACCGCCCGGAACGACGATCATGGCGGGGATCTGTTGAAAAGGATGCAGGCGTTCACCGACGGCTGGATTGAGCAATCGAACCGCTACGGTCTCCCATCGGAACTGATTATCGTGGAGTGGAATCCGTTGCCGGGGCGTGCGCCACTGGCCGAGGCGCTGCGTTGGCCGGAAGGGAATCACTACTGCGAGGTACGGGTTCTGACCGTTCCGGCCGAAGTGCACCAGCGGTACCGGCACGCCGCGGTCCTTGGCCTGTATCAGATGATCGCGAAGAATGTAGGAATTCGCCGGGCGCGCGGAAATTTCGTCCTGGCGACGAATATTGACATTTTATTTTCGTCGGAACTGGTGGAACGTTTAGCGCGACAGGACTTGCGTCCGGAAAAGATGTACCGGATGGACCGTTTGGATGCGCGGAGCGAAATTCCGGAGAATGCAGGAGTGGAAGAGCGTTTGGCGTGGTGTGGACGAAACCTGCTGCGTGTGAATTCGCGCAATGGGTCGTTTCCGGTAACCCCCGATGGCGTACCGGTGCCTGGCGAGCAGGATATCGTGAGGCCCAACGCCGGAATTTCCCTGGCAATGGACTGGTATTCGCCGGAATCCTATGCGGGGACTCCCTACCGCTGGCTGCCGGACCGGGCGACGCTGCTCCTCCAGGCGCCCGAGGGACCGGAGGCGGGCGAACTTTCGATCGATCTGGAACCTGGGATGGGCACGGGGTATGGCCCATTTCTGTTGTGCGTGACGAAGAAGGACGGCACGCTGCTGGCCGAACGCCGCGTGAGCGGACGGACGACAGTGACCGTGCCCACGGGGTTGCAACCGGCGGAGCAAGGCGCTCTGGTGCTCCACGTCGTGGGCGGCGGATTGCGTATCCAAAAGGACCCGAGATTGGCGAACGTACAGGTGCGGTCGATTGCCTGGGGTGGCGCGATGCCTTTGCAAACCGTACAGCCGCGGCGGCGCTTGCGCTGGTGGTTGGGACATCTTTACAGGCGCTGGCGAGGCATTGAACTTCCGCCGCCGACGGTGCATGACCGCGAGGAGAAGGGTTTGAAGTCGGGCATCGAATTCGAGGGCGGCTGGAGCCATTGGGAGCGGCTGGGTTCGGGATTGGCGCGGTGGCCCGGCGAGCGGGCCGCGCTGACATTGACGGCGTCCGGCGGCGCGCACGAATTGGAGCTGGACGTGGAGCCCGGTCCAGGCGCCGTGGGACGGACGGTGACACTGGTGCTGTGTGGCGCGGATGGGAGTGAGTTGGCTCGCGCGGCCATCGCCGGGCGGACACGTTTGCGATGGCAGGCCGGTACGCCCGCCCCCGGAAAGCTGACCGTCGGAATCCGGGGCGATCTGGCGGAGGCTACGGCAGGCCGCTCGGAACCGATGCTGACACTGCACGGCGTGGAATGGCGTGCCGCGCGGCCCGGGTCCACCACCGCGCACGCCTTTGAATGCGTGGACGCGGAGGATGTCCCCGTTCACCTGCACACGAACGGGTGCGGCGACTTCACCCTGCTGTCGCGCGAGGCCTGGTTCGACCTGCGCGGCTACCCGGAGTTCGACGCCTTTTCCATGAATATCGACTCTGTATTCTGCTGGGCGGCCCATCACGCGGGATACCGCGAGGAGATGCTGAACGATCCGATGCGCACCTACCACATCGAGCACGGCAGGGCCTCGGGATGGACGCCGGAGGGCGAAGCGGCATTGTACGAACGGATCGCCAAGAAGCGGATACCCTGGCTTGACTATGAAACGGTGATCGCCTGGGCGCGCGATATGAACCGGTTCGGCTTGCCCATTCTCTTCAACAATGAAAACTGGGGGCTGGCCTCGGACCGGTTCGCCGAGCGTGTCATACGGTGAGCGGAGGCGATCACCAGATCCGCGTGGACGCCGCGCAGGCGGGACAGCGGCTGGACCATGTGCTGGCGGCGGCGCTCCCGCAATACAGCCGTTCGCGGTTGCAAGCGTGGATTCGCGCCGGTCGCGTCACCGTGAACGGGGCTACGGCCAAGGCGAGCGATATGCTGCGCGGCGGCGAAGAACTGTGCGTGACGCCGGCGGCGCCGCCTCCGCTGCGCGCCTATGCCGAGGACCTGCCGCTGCGAGTGGTCTATGAGGACGCGGCGGCGGTCGTGGTGGACAAACCGGCGGGCATGGTGGTGCACATGGGCGCGGGGCGTCACGAAGGAACGCTGGTGAACGCACTGCTGCACCGGTTCGGAGGGTTATCGGCCGAGGGCGGACAGGAGCGGCCCGGAATCGTGCACCGCATCGACCGCGAGACGAGCGGCCTGCTGGTGGTGGCGCGCACCGACGAGGCGCACCGCGCGCTGGCGGCACAGTTTGCCGCCCGCACTGTCGGGAAGGAGTATCTGGCGCTGGTGCACGGCGTGGTGAAAGCGGACGCCGGACGCGTGGAAAAGCCCATCGCGCGGGATCCAAACAACCGCCTGCGCATGACGTGGCGTCTGGAGACCGGACGCGCGGCGGTGTCCGAGTACCGCGTGCTGCGGCGGTACGAGCCGTGCACCTTTCTTTCGATACGGATCCTCACCGGGCGGACGCACCAGATTCGCGTGCACATGAGTTCGCTGGGCCATCCGCTGGTGGGGGACCGGCTGTACGGAGCCCCCATGAACGCGCCAGGCATTCCACCGCCAGGGCGCGTGTTTCTGCATGCGCACCGGCTGGAGTTCGATTCACCGGCGGCGGGCGGCCGCGTCCGGGTGGAGTCGCCCCTGCCGGAGGAACTTGAGCGGATTCTGGCCGGGCTCCTATAATCGTTGCAGAGTACCTTCCATGAAGTTGTCCCTTGCCGTCTTCGCCACTTTGCTATTCGCCGTGTCCGTTCCGGCGCAAGCGCCCCCGGCTCCGCAGCCCCGGCAGCCCGTACAGGAGTTGGATGAAGCCGACCGCATCCGCCTGGATGTAACGCGCGTGAACGTGCTGTTCGCCGTGACGGACAAGCGCGGCCGCTTCGTAACAGACCTCGAAAAAGATCAATTTGAAATCTTCGAGGGGAAGCACAGGCAGGAGATTCTCGAATTTGTCAGGGAGAGCGACCTGCCGCTGCGGCTGGCCATCCTGGTGGACACCTCGAACTCGATTCGCGACCGCTTCCGGTTCCAGCAGGAGGCCGCGGTGGAGTTTCTCAAAAGCGTGATGCGCCCGGCGCAGGACAAAGCCGTGGTGGTGGGCTTCGACACCTCGCCCGAAATGGTATCGGACCTCTCCAACGACATGGACGCCCTGGAAAAGTCCATTCGCAACATGCGCCCGGGAGGCGGCACCGCGCTGTATGACGCGATTTTCTTCGCCTGCCGGGACAAGTTGGGACAGGATCAGCCGCGGCACAAGTACCGCCGGGCGATGGTGATTCTCACCGACGGCGAGGATACGCAGTCAAGGTATTCGCGCGATCAAGCCCTGGAGATGGCGCACAAGGCCGATGTGATCGTGTATGGCATTTCGACCAACATCACGCGGATTCAAACCGACGGCGACAAGGTGCTGAAGTATTTCGCCTCCGAGACCGGCGGCATGACGTTCTTCCCGTTCAAGGTGGAGGACCTGGCGCAGTCGTTCGAAAACATCGCCAACGAGATGCGGCACCAGTACAGCGTGCTGTACCGCCCGGAGCCTTTGCGCGCCGATGGGCAGTACCACGAAGTGAACATCCGGGTGAAGAACCGGCGGGATTACACGGTGCGTGCGCGCAAGGGCTACTACGCGCCGAAGTTCAACTAGGCTTGCCGGCTGGCTATTGGCGGGGGGCCAACCCCTTCACCATGGTCAACAACATGACCACCTTCGTCTTGGCCTTGATGCCGTGTTCGAGGTTGGGCGTCATATAGGCGAAAGCGCCGGCGCTCACTTCCATTCGCTCGGTTCCAAGCAGGAGCGAAGCCTCCCCTTCGATGAACTGGATGGTGGCCGGATAGGGCGCATGGTGTGCGGAAAGTTCCTGCCCCGGCGCGAAGCCGAACAGAATCACCTTCGAGATCTCGTCATTCTGAAGGGTACGGCTGAGGATACCGTCGGGAGGCGCCTGCGCGGACGAGCTAAGGTCATTCACGAACACAAACTGGTTGTCCATGGCCCCATTGGACCATGGAGCTTTGGAGTTGGCCCGGCGCTGCCGCCGCGGGCGAGGGCCTCACCGGACGACATAACCGGCGCGTGCGCGAACCTCTGCCTTCTTCAGTCGGGCTCGCGAGGACGGCGCCAGCCTGACCTCGATGCGCCGGAAGCCCGGCCTGGCATCCTCGGGAGCCCGGTAGTGCAGGCTGTACCGCGTCCGGATGCGCTCGATCATCTCGCGCAGCGTGGCGCCGCCTTTCCCGGCCTCGACCGCTTCGCCGCCCGATTCCCGCGCGAGCTTGAAAATGTCGGCTGGGGAGAAGTCGGGGTTGGCGAAGGAGGATCGCTGCCGGTCCGGCGGACGCGTGCCCGGCGGAACAATGGCATTCAACACGGTGTCGGCCGCGAACAGCGCTTCCAGCGCCTGTTGGTCCGGCGACTGGTAGTTGACCGAGTCGTTGTCGGTGAACACCAGCATGGCGCGGCGTCCGGGCTTGTTCCCGGCGTGCTCCCCGATATATCGCGCGGCCTCGACAATGGCGGGGTTCAGCAGCGTGCCGGCGCCCACGTCCTTTTCAAACCGTGCAGCCCCCACGGCGGCGGCGGCATCGCCCTTGTCCGCGGAAAAGTCGAGTTTTTGTACCGATGTGCGGCCAAACGCGATCACCGCCACCGTATCGCCCGCGCGCAGCACGGACAGCGCCTCCTTCGAGGCCGCGGCCATCTGGTCGAGCAACCGGCGCATGCTGCCGCTGACGTCGAGCAACAGAACCAAGTGAAGCGGTTCCGTCTCACGCCCGAAATATTCAATGGGACGCGGCGCTCCTTCGTCCAGGATCTCGAAGTCTTCCTTGGTGAGATCGGACACGGCGTGGCGGCCCTCCACCACCTGCGCATCGACGTGCACGACGGACACGCCGGCCACGAACGTGGGCGTCTCATGCGTCGCGGAAGGCTGAGCAGCCGCGGGCGAAGCTGCTATTACTGAGAGGAGCCACACGCCCATGAAGAACCTCGTGATCGGAACGGCAGGCCACATCGACCACGGTAAATCCGCGTTGGTGCGGGCGCTCACGGGCATCGAGCCCGACCGTTGGGAGGAGGAACGAAGACGCGGCATCACGATCGATCTCGGATTCGCCCATCTTACTCTGAGCCACGAGGGGCGCGCCGTGCGTCTGGCCTTCGTCGATGTGCCAGGCCATGAGCGGTTTGTCCGGAACATGCTGGCCGGAGCGGGCGGAATCGACGTAGTGATGCTGGCGATCGCCGCCGATGAATCGATCATGCCGCAGACGCGCGAGCATTTCGACATCTGCCGTCTGTTGGGCGTGCGTCATGGCTTGGTCGTGTTGACCAAATGCGATCTGGTAAGCGCCGAGCTTCTGGACCTGGTGAAACTGGAGGCCGGGGAGTTCGTTCGCGGCTCGTTTCTCGCGGGCGCGCCGGTGCTGGCCGTGAGCGCGAAAACGGGCGAGGGGCTGAAAGAGCTTGCCGGAACGCTGGCCTTGCTGGCGGAGACTATACCAGAAAAAAATTCCGCGCGGCATCTTCGGCTTCCCATTGACCGCTCGTTCACCATGAAAGGGTTCGGCACCGTTGTGACCGGAACGATGGTGTCCGGGCGCTTGGCAACCGGGCAGGAGGTGGAAGTACATCCCTCTGGTCGGCGGCTTCGCGTGCGCGGGTTGCAGGTGCACGGGCAGCCGGCGCGTGAAGCCGCGGCGGGGCAGCGCGCGGCGGTGAACCTTGCCAACGTGGAAGCGCCGGAACTGGCCCGGGGCATGACGTTGTGCGAGCCTGGCGTGCTGCGGCCAGTACAACGGCTGGACGCGGAGATTGAACTGCTTCCGTCGTCGCCGCCGCTGAAGCATGGCGCCTCGGTGCACTTTCACGCCTGGACATCGGAAACGGGGGCGCGCGTGAAGCTGCTCGAAGCCAACCAGCTTGTCCCGGGCGGAAAGGCGTGGGCGCGGCTGCTGTTGGAACAACCCGTGCTGCTGCTGCCCGGCGACCGTTTTATCCTCCGCGCCTTCGCTCCGGCCGTGACCATCGCGGGAGGGTGCGTGGTGGACATTGACGGCCCGCCGCGGATGCGGCGCGTTCACCTGGCCCAACGGACCGCGCTGCTGGCAACCGCCACGCTTCCGGAACGCGTGGCGCTGCTCGCCAGGGAGTCTGCCCACGGCCTGCCGGCTCGGGAATTGATTGTGCGCACGGGCGCCGTGTGCGGCGAGGTGGAAGATCGCGCGTGGTTCGTCGATCCGCAGTGGAGCGCAGCGCGCCGCGCGGAAATGGAGAGGTTGCTGGCCGCGTTTCATAAGCAGAATCCGCTGCTGGCGGGCATGCCGCTGGAGGAGTTGCGGTCACGCGTGCTGCCCCAAGCCGCGCCCGCCGTTGTGCAGGAAATTTTGGAGCAATCGCCCGGTCTTGTCGTGGAGGGCGAATCCATTCGCTTGCGTTCCCACGCCATGTCGTTGGACACGCGGGAAGAGGCGGCCCTCGACGCGATGGAGCGGGCTTTTCTGCGCGGAGGGCTGGCGGTTCCCGCGATGGCCGAAGTGCTGGCCGGCTCGGGCGTGGACGCGGCCAAGGCCCGGTCGCTGTTACAGCTTCTGTTGCGCCAACGCCGGCTGGTGAAGGTGAGCGCGGAACTGATGTACCACTCGATCGCGCTGGAAGAATTGCGGAGTCTGCTGGCGGCGCGCAAGGGGGTCCGGTTCACGGTGGGCGAGTTCAAGGAGTGGACCGGGGTGAGCCGCAAGTATGCGATTCCACTGCTCGAATATCTGGACCGCGAACGCGTCACGCGGCGCGATGGCGATGCGCGACTGGTGGTGTAGCCTGCCGGGCGGCCTCAATTAAAAGGCCAGTTTCCGGGCGGCTTCAAACACGGAAAGCAGCATCGGTTCGGTCAACCTGCCCGTGGAAGTGTTTTGCTGGCTGGGATGGTAACAGGAGATGAGAGCGGGTAGGCCGGGACCGGGCGCATGAACGCGTCCATGTTCGAATGGGAGATCGCTTAAACGTAACGCGAACCCTCGCGCGCGCAGTGTGGCGAGATAGTTGTCGAAGGCGATGCGGCCCAGGGCGACCACCACGCGGATCTCCGTGAGCAAGGTCACCTCGCGCTGGAGAAACTGGCGGCAGGTGCGGATCTCCTCCGGCGTTGGCTTGTTATCGGGAGGGGCGCAGTGGGCCGATGCGGTGATCCAGAGCCCTTTCAACGCTAGACCGTCATCGCGCCAGTGGCTGACGGGTTGCGAGGCGAAGCCGGTTTTGTGAAGCACTGCATAGAGAAAGTCGCCGGAGCGGTCGCCCGTGAACATGCGCCCCGTGCGGTTGGCTCCGTGGGCGGCGGGGGCCAGGCCGACAATCAGAACTCGCGCCTTGGGATCGCCGAAGGAGGGCACCGGCTTGCCCCAGTACTGCTGATGGCGGTAAGCGCGGCGTTTCACGCGCGCGACCTCCTCGCAATGGGCGCGCAGCCGCGGGCAGAGGGCGCATTCGATGATGTCGCTTTCCACTATGCGCAGCGAATCGGCGGGGGGCTTTGCGGGCACTCAAGCGAAGAGTACCATGTCTACATGAAACGGCGAACCTTTGCGGGGTCTGTAACGGCGGCGATGGCGGCAGGAACGGCGGCGGATGCCGCGCCGGCCGGGGCGGCGGCAGCGGCTGGCTCGGGGAAACTGGCGCTTCACGGCGGTGCGCCGGTGCATACGGCGAAGTGGCCCAGTTGGCCGCGGTTCAATCAACTGGAAGAGAATGCGCTGCTCGACGTCTTGCGCAGCGGACATTGGGGACGGGGCAACGGCGGAACGGTGAGCCGGTTTGAAGCCGAGTACGGCCGGTTGCTGGGCGCGCCGCATGTGGTGGCAACGGCCAATGGAACCAGCGCTCTGATCGCTTCGCTGGGCGCCATGGGCATAGGGCCTGGAGATGAGGTGATTGTCCCGCCGTACACCTTCGTCGCCACGGTGAATGCCGTGCTTATGCATCGTGCGCTTCCAGTGTTCGCCGACTCGGACCTGGAGACTTTTCAGATTGACCCGGCGAAGATCGAGGGCCAGATCACACCGCGTACGCGGGCGATTGTGCCGGTCCACATGGCCGGAGGCGCCGCGAACCTGGACGCGATTCTCGCACTCGGCAAGCGGCGCAATATCCCCGTGCTGGAGGATGCCTGCCAGGCGCATCTCGGCGAGTGGCGCGGCAGGAAGGTGGGGACTCTGGGCGCCGCCGGATGTTTCAGCTTCCAGGCATCGAAGAACTTGAACTCGGGCGAGGGCGGGGCGGTTTGCACGAATGACGCCGCGCTGGCCGAAAACGTCTACACCTATCACACCAACGGCCGCAGCAGGCAGGCGGGCGGCGATTTTTCCTACCGGCAGACAGGGGCGAATCTGCGTCTGACCGAATTTCAGGCGGCACTGCTTCTGGCCCAGATGACCAGGCTGGAGGAGCAGTCGAAACTGCGAGAGTCCAACGCGGCGTATCTGAGCAAGATGCTGAACGAGATTCCCGGAGTGAAGCCCGTGAAGAACTACGAAGGCTGCACGCGGAGCGCCTGGCACCTGTACATGTTCCGAGTGGAGAACGAAGCCTTCGCCGGCGTGGGCAAGGATCTGCTGCTGAAAGCGTTGCAGGCCGAGGGCGTACCCGTTTCGGGGGGCTACAAGCCGCTGAACAAGGAGCCGTTCCTGGCCAATGAGTTCCGTTCAAAGTATTGGGCGGCTCTGCACGGCGAGCGCGAGATGCGGACGTGGGCCGAACGGAACGAATGCCGCGTGAACGACCGCCTGTGCGGACAAGCCATGTGGCTGACGCAAACCATGCTGCTGGGAACTCGCGAAGATATGGAGCATGTGGCCGGAGCGCTTCGCAAAGTGCAGGCGCGAGCGGCCGATTTGAAGCGCGGGTAGCGGCTTACTTGATCAACTGTTGCCGCATGTTCTCGAGCGACTGTGCCAGTTGCCCGCCCCACTGCGAATCGGGGCCTTCGCCTTCATCGATCTTCTCGATGCACTGCTGGAAGAGAGAGACCAGTTCCGGATCGCGCCAGCCCCGTTTCACCTCGGCTTCCAGGGTGGACAGCGCCTCCTGACGGCTGAAGGCTGGCTTATAAGGCCGCGCCGTCGTCAGCGCATCGTAGATGTCGGCGATCTGGAGAATGCGCGCCGCCAGCGGAATCCCTTCGCCCTTCAGGCCGTCGGGATACCCGGTGCCGTCCCACCGTTCGTGGTGGTTACGGATGATGGGCAGCACGGGCGCCAGTGTCTTCATGGGGCGGCAAATATCTTCGCCTTTGGTCGTATGAGACCGCATGACGATCCACTCTTCCTCGGTGAGCGAGCCTTTCTTGAATAGAATCGCGTCGGGCACGGAAACCTTGCCGATGTCGTGCAAAAAGCCGCCGCGATGCAGCGCCACCAGCTCCCAGCGCGGCAACCCCATGGCCGAGCCGAGCATGACGCTATAACGCGCCAGCCGCTCGCAGTGGTCGCCGGTATATTTGTCGCGTTTTTCGACAGCCTGAGCCAGTGCGAACAGAATCGTCTCCGCTTCCTCCAGCGAGTCGATCGCCGCCTTGTTACGCAGCATGGCCCGGATGCGCGTGCGGACCACGTCCGGGTGCAACGGTTTGATCAGGAATTCGTCCGCGCCGGAGGCAATGCTGGCGATCTCGTTCTCGATGCCTTGCACGCTAGTGATCATCAGGATAGGGACCAACTGCGTGCGGCGGTTGCTTTTGATGCGGTGGCAGAACTCCAGACCGCTCATTTCGGGCATCATGAGGTCGAGAATCAGCAGATCGACCTGCTCGGCATCGAGAATACTCAGAGCTTCGGCTGGCCGGCGGGCTTCCAGCACACGATAAGGCGCCGCTTTCAGCATGGCTCGCAACAGCCGCCGGTTAATCTCCAGATCGTCGACGATCAGGATCGTCGGCTGCCGTTCGCTGACATCGAGCTCAAAGTCGAGCTCAAAGGGTTTCAGTTGGCCAGAGAGGTGGCTATTCACGCTAAGCTTCGTATTCGACGGTGTCGGAGTAACCATCCTGGGTCTCGGTCCGGAGTGACGTCTCCCTGCAATCTATCGTCACCAGGAAATACCTCAAATAGGTGCTAAGCCGTATATCTGGCGAGAATCTTTGCCCCCAGTACCGGAGGGTAATAGTTGGATACCCTCATAGGAGGGCAACTATGCGAAACACTTTGAGATTTCTGGCTGTAGTCACGATCTGCGCGCTGGTGGCACAAGCCGAACCCCTCGCCAGGGGCGAACGGGACCGCGCGATGAGCTACCTGCACGCCACGCGAAAGCAGTTTGTGGATGCGATCCAGGGAGTGTCGCCGGAGCAGGCCCGGTGGAAACCCGCCCCCGGCCGCTGGTCGGTGGCCGAGGTGGTCGAGCACATCGCGGTGAGCGAAGAATTCATTTTCAAACTGGTGACCGGGCAGATCATCAAGGGTTCGCCCGCTACGCCCGAGCAAAAGGCCCAAACCGCCGGCAAGGATGCGACGATCCCAACCATGGTCACGGACCGGTCGCAGAAGTTCCAGGCGCCCGAACCGATCACCCCGTCGGGACGTTTCGCCAGCCTGGAGGCCGCCGCGAAGGAGTTTCTGGCGGCACGCGACCGGAGCATCCGCTTTATGGAAACAACAGACGTGGGCATGCGTGACTACGTCCGGCCTCATCCGGCAATGAAGGAATTGGATGCCTACCAGTGGATCCTGCTGATGGCCGCGCATACGGAACGGCACCTGAAACAGTTGCAGGAAGTAAAAGATAGCTCCGGCTATCCCCGCCCCTGAAGCACGGGAAGGCGGGCGCTCCCGAGCGGACGGAACTATTGAGAGGCGCCCACGACACCGGCGCCAAGGGCTTCGAGTATCTTACCGACATAGTCTTGTGTCTCCCGGAACGGCGGCACGCCGCCATAGTCTTCCACGCGGCCGGCGCCGGCATTGTAGGCAGCCAGGGCCAGCCGGCGGTCTCCGCCATATCGTCCAAGTAGGCTCCTCAGCAATTGCGCTCCAGCGAGGACGTTCGATTCGGGATCGAACGGGCGGGCCACACCCATCGAAGCGGCCGTTTCAGGCATGAGTTGCATCAGGCCTAGCGCCCCTTTCGAACTGACCGCGCAGGGGTAGAAGGCCGACTCCTTTCGAGCCACCTCGCGAATCAGCCCCACGTCAACGCTGTGCCGGTTCGCGGCATTTCGAAATAGCACCTCCCGCCGCTCCTCAGGGACAGGATCGCAATCCGGTCTCCAACCTGCGTTGGTGGCTGGGGCCGCCAGCCCCGGTGGAGATTCGGCGGACCGCACGGGGGAGGTCCACTGCATGGCCGGCCAGGGAACGGTGTACCATCCCGGCTCAACCGGTTGCGACGTACGCACCTGCCGTCGCACGGATTCCCGCTGTTTTTCCAGAGATGGGCTCATGGCTCCACGAATCCCCTCCAGGGGTTGCTCCCCCGGCAGCGCTGTGTTCGTCACGGCGCCTGGCGGCGCCGGTGCGGCAGGCATCGAAGGTGGCAGTTGAGCAGCTACCGCAACGGCGGCGATCAGGAGAACCAGAAGCCTCATCCTGATCAGGAATCGGATGCCGCGGCTCCGATCCTTATTCAGATTTCCGTGTATCCCCCAACCGGCGGGAGATGAATATAAGGCCTATGCCGATGACGATCAGAAACCCGGTCGAAGGCTCGGGTGTCTCGGCAGCCAACGTCTCGACCGGCCTCATCACTTCGGCGACGGAGCCTGCCGCCACGGGGTCCAGGCGGAATGCGCTGCGTCTTCCCTGGAAGAAGCCGGTTCCCACGATCTGGCCGGCATCATTGATTCCAAAAGCCGTCGCCAGTTCCCATCCGTCGATGCCTTCGACGAGCGACGACAGGTCGAGCATGATTCCGTTGGTCCACAGAAAAGCGGCCATTGCCCCATCGGCTCGCCAGGAATAGCCCACCACGTCGGACCTGTTATTGACCCCATAGGCATAGCTCGAACTGCCGCCGAGCGTACCGAGGTCGATCGTCAACCCGTCACGCGTCAGGTAGGCGTGCATCCAGGCGTCTCCCGTCTCGGCAAAGCCCACAACATGCCCGGCGTCATTCAGATTGGTGGCGGCGCTGTTCCGGCCGCCCAACATGCCCGTCCATACGGTTTGACCGTTGTACCAGAGATAGCCGCGCGAAACGCCCCATTCGTCCACCATTGTCCCGGCCACGGCTCCTGCCTCATTGATGGCATTCGCCGAATCGAGGCGTGCCTCCAACGAATGGGACAGGTAGGACACCTGGCCGTTTCCCGCCACATAGGCCCGGCCGTTCGCGCTTCCCGCCACCTGTCCCGCGTTATTGACATCCCTCCCGAAAGAACCGCCCCCGACGCCGCCCACGGCCCACGTCTGCCCGTCATGGAACAGGGTTGCCTGCGCGCCGTTGCCGCCAAACGTAGTGCCGGCCACCCACCCCTGGCTGTTTATGCCCGAGGCGATACTGGCCGGGTCATCCGCGAAGGCGGTTACCGCCGCCGCGCCGGATGCGTTGATCGCCGCGGCTTCCGTGTCGAATTTCGGGTCACCGAGGCTCGTGATGGTAAATGTGCCTGCGCAGGCGAGCACGCTGCACAGCGCGCCTCCAGCCAGTGCTCTCAGGGGAGTCCGAAGCGGATTGAGTCTCATGTGGGCTCAGTATGAAAGGGCGAAGTGGATGGGACCATGGGGATTCACTGCCAGTACAAATTCCGTAGTCCAAACGAAGGGCTGGGATATAATCGCCCCTCGTGATCGATTCCGCGCAGCCCCATCAAAGGCTTGGCCGGTTCGCCGCGGTGGCGGCGGTCTATTTGGCGATTCAATTCGTGTTGCCCAAGCCTGCCTCGGTGACGGTCGAGGGATGGCGTCTGGTGGGGATTTTCGGCGCCACCATCGCCGGACTGATTTTGCAGCCGATCCCCGGCGGGGCGCTGGTATTGCTGGCCGTTACGCTGTCGGCGGCCTTCGGCGGCCTCACTATCGCGCAAGCGCTTTCCGGCTACGGCGACCCCACCGTGTGGCTGGTCATGGCCGCCTTCTTTATCTCACGAGCGTTGATCAATACGGGGCTGGCGCGGCGCATCGCCCTGTTTTTCGTCCGTGCGTGCGGGCGCAGTTCACTCGGCATTTCCTATGCGCTCTCGTTGTCGGACATGGTGCTGGCGTCGATCATCCCATCGAATGGCGCGCGATCCGGCGGCGTGGTGCTGCCGATCATGCGCTCCATCGCGGAACTTTACGACTCCCATCCCCAGGGGAGCGCCGGACGGCTGGGCAACTTTTTGTTCACGGCCGTGTACCAGGGCATCTGTATCAGTTCGGCCATGTTCTTCACCGGACAGGCGAGCAACGCCCTGGCGGCGAAGATCGCCTCGGATGCCGGCTATCCGATCGACTGGACGAAGTGGTTCCTGGCGGGGATCGTACCCGGTTTGTGCTCCATGGCGGTCGTGCCCTGGGTGGTGATGAAACTGAACCCGCCGGAGATCCGGGCTACGCCCGAGGCCGCGTCCTTCGCCGCCAGTGAACTGCGCAAGATGGGGCGTCTCCGCGGCCAGGAGTGGATTCTGGCCGTGGTGTTCGCCGCCGTGTGCGGACTCTGGGCCACCAGCGCGCTGCACGGCCTAGACATCACGATAACGGCGCTGGCGGGCAGTTGCGCGCTTCTGTTGACGGGCGTCATCACCTGGGAGGATGTGAAGAGCGAGAAATCGGCCTGGGACATCTTCATCTGGTATGGCGGGCTGGTGCAGTTGGGCAAGTCAATCAATAACACGGGGGTGACGCGCGAGTTCGCCGCCTGGGCGGCGTCGCTGCTGGGCGATGCCAGTTGGCCGGTGATTCTGGCCGTATCGCTTGGCGTCTATTTCTATGCACACTATGCTTTCGCCTCCATCACGGCGCATATCCTGGCGATGTACCCTCCGTTTCTCGCCGTGCTGGTGGCCACGGGCGCGCCGCTTGGCCTGGTGGCCTTCGCGTTTGCCTGCTTCACGAATCTGGCCGCCGGCCTGACTCACTACGGCACCACGCCTTCGCCCATGTTCTATGCGCACGGGTATGTGCCGTTCCAGACCTGGTGGAGGGTGGGGTTTGTTGTCTCGCTGGTGAATCTGGCGATCTGGTCGACGGTGGGATTCGCCTGGTGGAAGGCGATCGGCTATTGGTGAGGGCGGCGCGAGGCCGCCCGCCCGGAGATTACGGCTTAATTTCAAAAATCGCTTCCACTTCGACGGCCACGCCGGTGGGCAGCGAGGAGAAACCCACGGCGGAACGGGCATGGAAGCCATCGCCTGACTTGCCGAAGATTTCATGCAGAAGATCCGAGGCGCCATTGATGACCAGGTGGTGTTCGATGAAATCCGGCGCCGAGTTCACGCAACCCAGCAATTTCAGCACGCGCAGGCCATCGAGCGTGCCATGGGTGTTCCACACGGAGTTCAGAATTTTCGCCGCGCAGTCCTTGGCCGCCTCGTAGCCTTCCGGCGTGGAGAGCCCCGCGCCCAGTTTGCCCTTCAACGTGCTGACGTGTCCGGATGTAATCAGGAGGTTGCCCGTGCGGACGCAGAGGTTCAGGTAGCCCGGGGCCTGCTTCTCGAAAGAGATGCCGAGTTTCTCGGCGGTCTGTTGGGGAGTCATCGTGGTAGATCTCATTTTAGAGGATGCGCGGCGGGGCGCTCGCCGCGGGCGGCAGGCGCGGCCGCGGCTGCGATAATAGCGATCTGGATATGGCCACACCCCCCAACCGTTGGAACGCGGCGCGGCGCGAGGCGAGCGTCCGGTCGAAAATCGGAGGATCGCTGGCGCGGTATGCCCGCGCGCAGAAGTCCCTGGCAGGCGGCGTTTCGACGGCGTTGCGGCGTTCGGCGCGCCCATCGCCGTTGTACTTCGAACACGGCAGCGGGGCGCGCATCACCGACGTGGACGGCAACGTCTATCTGGATTACACGCTTGCCTGGGGGCCACTCATACTAGGTCACGCGCCGGAGGCCGTGAACCGGGCCATCGAAGCGCAACTCAGCAAGGGACACACTTTCGGAGCGCAGCACGATCTGGAATACGAGGTCGCCGAATTGCTGTGCCGCGCCATTCCCTGCGCGGACCTGGTGGCGTTCGCCAACAGCGGCACGGAGATCGTGCAAGTTGCGCTGCGCGTGGCGCGCGCGGCGACGGGCCGGACGAAGTATCTCAAGTTTGAAGGCCATTATCACGGTTGGGACGACAGCGTGCTGGTCAGCTACCGGCCATCGCGGCAGCAGATTGAAGCAGCAAGCGGCTCGGCCATTCCCGTCGGGTTGGGCCAGCGGCCCAGCAGAGAGGCGGTGGCCGTGGAGTGGAACGACCGCATGGCCGTCGAGCGCGCCTTTGCCGAGGCTGGGGCGGACATCGCCGCCATCGTGTGCGAACCTCTGCTGTGCAACAGCGGCTGTCTGGCCGCCGAGCCCGGCTTCCTCGCCTTCCTGCGCGAAATTTCAGCCCGGCATGGCTCGCTGCTGATCTTCGACGAAGTGATCACGGGCTTCCGCCTCGCCCTGGGCGGCGCTCAAGAGCACTATGGCATCGTGCCTGACCTGGCCACCTACGCCAAGGCGGCCGGCGGAGGACTGCCGCTGAGCGTGCTGGCTGGCAAACGCGAGTACATGGGATTGATCGCGGACGGCAAGGTGGTCCATGCGGGCACGTTGAACGGCAATCCCATCGTGCTGGCCGCGGCCAAGGCGGCGTTGGAGGAGTTATCGCGGGAGGGCGGCGCGGCCTATCGCGAACTATGGACGCAGGGGGAGGCGCTACGCACGGGCATCGAAAGCCTGCTGCTCGAGGCGGGGCATCCCGTGGTGGCGGCCGGCGGCGGCCCCGTGTTCCACATCAGCTTCCAGGACCGTCCGGCGCGCACCTACCGCGAATCGATGGCCGCCGACACGGCGATGTACTCCGATTTCGCGCTCGCGTTGCTGGACGAAGGCGTGCTTGTATTGCCCGATGGCCGCTGGTATCTCTCCACGGCGCATGGCGCGGACGAAGTGGGCGGGACTCTGGAGGCGGTACGGCGTGCCATCTCGTGAGGCGCACGGAGTTCGCGTGACGATGGGCGAAGGCGGCACGCCGCTGGTGGAAAGCCTTCGCATCGGACCCAAGCTGTCCGGCGTGCGTCTTGCCTTCAAGCTGGAACTGTCCAACCCCACCGGCTCGTACAAAGACCGCTTTATCGCGGCTGAGTTGGAGCATCTGCTGGCGCGCGGCGTGCGGTTGTGCGTGGCCACTTCGTCGGGAAATACGGGTTCCTCGCTGGCGGCCTATTGCGCGCGCCACGCGGTGGCCTGCGCGATTGTCGTGAACGCCGATGCGCCGGCGGGGAAGTTGCTCCCCATGGAGGCTCACGGCGCGCGGCTGCTGCGCGTGCCCGGCTTCGCCTCCTCTGCGGAGGTGACCGAAGCTGTGTTCGCGGATCTGCGTGAACTGGCTGCCGGCGGGCGGGCGGCTCTGGTGGTGTCGGCCTTCCGGTTTTGCCCCGTGGGCATGGAAGGCGTGAAAACGATCGCGCGGGAGTTGCAGGCGCAGGCGCCCGGCGTGGATCATGTGTTCGTTCCGGTGGGAGGCGGCGGCCTGTTCGCGGCCGTAAGCGCGGAGATGCGGCGCATTCGCCCGGGAACGCGCGTGCATGCCGTGCAGCCCAACGGATGCCCGACGGTGCTGAATGCCGTGCGGCTGTCGAAGACCGTCGAATCCGTCGAGAGCGCCACGCGCATCAGCGGGCTGTCGGTGCCGTTCGACATCGACGCGAGCCTGGCGGTGCGCCTGTTGCGCGAGGGTGGCGGAGAAGCGTTCGGGGTCGATGACGGCGAGGTGTTCGCGGCGCAGCGCGAGATGCTGCGCGAGGAGGGCATCTATTGCGAACCGGCCGGGGCTGCCGCGCTGGCGGGCGCGCGGCGGGCCGTGGCCCAAGGCGTGGTGAAGCCGGGCGAGCAGTGCGTGTGCCTGGTGACGGGACATGGCAGCAAGGACACGGACTCGATCCGGCGGCACATCGCGGCGCCGGGCGCGCCGGTCGAACCGGGCGGCGTGAAACGGGCGCTGGCGGAGTGGATGTCATGAGCGGGAAATGGCGGATTGGCGTGGGCGGCTTCCTGCACGAGTCGAATACCTTTCTCGGCGTGCCCACGACGTATGAACACTTCCAGGCCGCAAGCCTGACGCGCGGTCCCGATCTTCTGGCGCGGTGGACCGGAGCGCATCACGAACTCGGCGGCTTTCTGGACCTTCTGGGCACACCCGAGGCCGGGGCCGTGCCGTTGCTCGCCGCCCTGGCCATTCCCAGCGGCACGGTAAGCGGCGCGGCGTTTGAACGGATCGCGTCGGAGTTGCTGGAGGATCTGCGGCGGGCCATGCCGTTGGATGGCGTTCTGCTGGCGCTGCACGGCGCGACTGTGAGCCAGACGCACCCCGACGCCGATGGCGAACTGCTGCGCCGCGTGCGTGAGGCTGTGGGCGCGGAGATACCCATCGTCGTGACGCTCGACCTGCACGCGAACGTGTCGCCGCGTCTGATTTCGCTGGCCTCGGCGGCGGTGGCCTATCGCACCAATCCCCACCTCGATCAGCGGGAGCGCGGGCGCGAGGCGGCTTCGCTGCTGTTGCGCACGTTGCGGGGCGAGGCGCGGCCCGTGCAGGCGCTGGAAACGCCGCCGTTGCTGATTCAGATTTCACGGCAGCACACGGCTGGCGAGCCGGCCAGGCAGCTCTACGATGGCATCGCCGAGGTGATGGCGTGGCCGGGAATCTTGTCGGCCAGCATCGCCATGGGCTTCTACTACGCCGATGTCGCGGAGATGGGCGCGTCGTTCTGGGCCGTGGCCGACGGCGACGATGCCCTGGCCCGGCGTGCGGCGCGGCATCTGGCGCAACGTGCCTGGGAGATGCGCGGCGCGCTCACCGGTTCCCTGCCAACGCCCGAAGAGGCCGTGCGCCACGCCCGCCTCGCCGCTCGGGGGCCTGTCGTGTTGATGGACGTTGGCGACAACGTGGGCGCGGGAGGTCCGGCCGATTCGACCATCCTTTTCCACGAGGTGTTGCGGCAGGGCGTGCGGGACGCGCTGGTGATTCTGTATGACCCCGAGGCGGCCGCGGCCTGCGCGGCGAGCGGCCCGGGCGCGACGGTGCGGTTCGAGGCGGGAGGCAAGACCGATGGACGGCACGGCGAGCCGGTGCGGCTTGAAGGCGCGGTGCGCATCCTTACCGAGGGCCGGTTCGTGGAGCGCCAGGTGCGGCATGGCGGTTGGGGCGCCTGCGATCAGGGTTTGACGGCCGTGGTGGAGACATCTGACGGGCACACGGTGATGCTGACCAGCCGGCGCATGGCGCCCATGAGCCTCGAACAGGTGTTGCACGCGGGCGTGGAGCCGTCGCGGAAGAAGTTGATCATCGTGAAGGGCGTCGTGGCGCCGCGCGCGGCGTATGCGCCCATCGCCTCCGAAATTCTGTTGGTGGACACGCCGGGCGTGACGGCGGACAACCCCCGGCACTTCCCGCATGTGTCGCGCCGCCGCCCGTTGTATCCGCTCGAGGAGGCGGTATGGCCATGAACGGCCGGGGCGTGCTGGTGACCGGCGGAGCCACCGGCATCGGCCTGGCGGTGGTGGACTGGTTCCGTGCGCGAGGCGGCCGTGTCGCGGCCGGGTATTTCGAGGAAGCCCACCGCGAGCGAGCGGCCGGAGGGCGCGACGGCGTGCTGTGGCTGCGAGCCGACCTGCGGCGCGAGGAGGAGATCGCGGCCCTGGTGGAGCGGGCGTGCGCGGACTTGCGGGAGATCGACGTGCTGGTGAACTGCGCCAGCCTGACGGGCGCTTCGTCGCTGTCGCCCTTCCTTGACTGCACGGCTCAGTTCATCGACGACATGATTGGCACGAACCTGCGAGGCACGGTGCTGGTGTCGCAGTCCGCGGCACGTGCGATGGTGAAGGCCGGGCGCGGCGGAGCGATCGTGCACGTGGCTTCCGTGGGCGCGCTGGCGGCGCAGGAACATGCTTCCATCTACTGCGCCACCAAGGCCGCGCTGGTGGCATTGGGCAAGGCAATGGCGCTGGAACTGGCCCCCCATGGAATCCGCGTGAATTGTGTTTCGCCCGGCGATATTCACACGCAGGCCAGCGGCGACGTGGATGGCGGCTTGCGCGCCGGCGGCGCGACGAGACGCTACTCGCGTCACACTCCGCTCGGACGAAGGGGACGCCCGGAGGAGATCGCGGCGGCCATCGGCTGGCTCGCCTCGGACGAGGCGTCTTTTGTCACCGGCGCGAACCTGGTGGCCGATGGCGGATTTCTCAGTTATTGAAGGAAGACGATGAAAGCGATACGGCTGATGGCATGGGGCCTGATTCTGGCGGCATTCGCCGCCGCGCAGACGGGGTTTGAATCCGGAGCGGTCATCCGTTCGGATGGCGCGGAGTTTCACCTGAACACGATTCCGCAGGTGGCCCGGTTGGGCAACGGTCAATTGCTCGCCGTATGGGCTTCGGTGGCGAAAGGCGGCGGCCCCGGCAAGGTGTACGGTGCGTTCTCGCGCGACCATGGCCGCGGTTGGTCCGCGCCCCGGTTATTGATGGCCGATGCGGCGCGTACGATGGCCGACCCGAACCTTCTCGTCGATGGCGCGCGCGTATTCGTGTTCGCCACCGTCGTGCCTCATCCGAACCGCATCACGAAAAGCTGGACGCGGTTCATCCGCAGCGAAGACAACGGCTCCACCTGGGGCGCGTTGGAGGAGATTCCGATTCCCCGGCAGTATGTGGCCGGCAAGCAGCACAACGGCATCGTGCTACGGGACGGCTCCTACCTGGTGGGCGTGGCCTGGGACAAATGGCCGGAGATGGGCATGGCGGCGCGCACCGAAGGCGAGATGGACCTGACGGCGGGCGTGCTGGTCTCCAAGGATGGCAAGCACTGGACGCTGCACGGAGCGCTGCATGTGCTGCTGGACAAGCTGACTCCGGGCGGCACGAACGGACTGTGCGAGCCGTCGCTGGTGGAGTTGGACAACGGCGAGGTGCTGATGATCCTGCGCGCGGGCGGCACGCACCACTACGAAAGCCGCAGCCGCGACGGCGGGCTCACCTGGTCCGCGCCCAAGCCCAGCGCGCTGACGGGCCACAACACGCCCGCGGCGCTCTACAGGCTCAACGGTTCGCCGGAGATCGCCGCCGTGTGGAACAACTCGCCGCTGACGCGCTACCCGTTGAGCGCCGCGCTCTCCTCCGATGGCGGCCGCACATGGACCGCGCCTCGCATCGTGGCGCGGACGAACGGCTTGCAGGTTTCCTATCCGGGCTTGACACAGGCCGCCGACGGCACGCTGGTGGCCGTGTGGCAACAGGCGCTCGCCGAAGGCGGCCGCGATATCCGCTGGGCGCGGTTCACGCGGAATTGGGTGGCAGGCGCGCCGTGATGCCCGAATTCGAATGGGGCGCCCTTGGGCCGGGCCGGAAAGGCCGCTTCGCGCTGACCGTGCGGGAAGGCTTGACGCTGCCCGTGCTGGCGGTTCGCGGAGCACAAGCGGGCCGGACGCTCCTGGTTTCGGCTGGCGTGCATGGCGACGAGTACGAAGGCATCCAGGCAATCTTCGACGTGTTCGAAGCGCTGGATCCCAACGGCATGCATGGGTCGCTGATCACCGCGCCCATCGCCAACCCGCCCGCGTTCTGGAACGGAACGCGCACGAGCCCGCTCGATGGCGGCAATCTCGCGCGAGTGTTTCCCGGCGGTGCGGAGGGCGGCGCGACCGAGGCCATCGCCTGGCACTTCGACCGGCGTCTGCTGGCCCTGGCGGATTTTTATCTCGATCTCCACAGCGCGGGCGTGAAGTGGCTGATGCCCACGCTGGTTGGCTACCACGCCGGCGACCCGGCGGCGGAGGCGGCCGCTGAAGCCTTCGGAGCCCCGGTCGTCTGGCGCCATACCAGCATCGCGCCGGGCCGGACCGTGTCGGCGGCGGCGGCGCGCGGCGTGTCCTCGCTCTATGTCGAGGGCCGGGGCGCGGGACGGATTCACCCGGACGACCTGGCCGTTTACCGCGATGGCATTCTGCGCCTGATGGGGCATTTGGGAATCACGCGGGGCGAGGCGGAACCGCGTCCGCCACGCATGCGCCTGGCGGGCGGCGGCAACATCGACGAAGGCGTGCTCGCGCGCCAGAAAGGCTTTCTCACGCCGCGTGTCGAACTGCTACAGCA
Organism: Bryobacterales bacterium; assembly: GCA_020852175.1. Taxonomy (GTDB): domain Bacteria; phylum Acidobacteriota; class Terriglobia; order Bryobacterales; family Bryobacteraceae; genus JAFLBB01. The sequence continues at coordinate 205,464 of JADZBH010000012.1, forward strand.
CGTCACCGAGGGAGAGTTGCTGGGCACGCTGCATGACGAGTGGGGGCGGACGCTCGGCGCTTATCATGCACCGCGCGCGGGCGTGGTGGTCTTGATTCACGCCTGCCCTCTGGTGGCGGCGGACGAGCCGCTGTTCCTGATCACCGGTTTGGCGGGTTGATGGGTTGCACGGCGAGCGCATTAAGGGATTCCAGCCACGCCGCCACTTCGCCCCAGCCTCCCCGCCGCGCCGCGTCGAGCGGCGTGCAGTGGTCATAGCCGATCCAGTCCCGGTCCGCACCGCGCTCCAGCAGGTACTCCGCCGCCGTGCGACGGCCCCCGTGACAGGCGCACCAGAAAGCGCTGGTCACTTCGCCTGGCGCAGGCGGCTGCACGCTGGAAAACGCCGCTTCGATATGGTCAAGCAGCCCCATCGCCGCCGCCTGCCAAAGGTTCGCCCGCGCACCGCGTTCCAACAACCGGCGCGCGCAGTCCCATTGGGCGAACGCCGCGGCGTCGGCCAGGGGCGTACCACCGCCGATCACCGCTCCGGTGGCTTCCATGTCAGCGCCTGCCTCCAGCAAGGCGTCCATCGCCTCCAGATCTCCGGAACTGGCCGCCCAATGGAGCGGCGTCTCCGTGTGCGGACCCGCCATTTTCGCGTTCACATCGGCTCCATGACGCACCAGCACGCCGATGGTAGCGGCCACGCGCGGGAAGTGGCCTGGCCAGTCGGTGGCGATATGCAGGGGCGTGCGTTGCGCGCCGCGTTCGTCCACGATGCGGCCGTTGGAGAGCGCGGGATTCGCGGCGAGCAGAGCTTCCAGCGCTTCGACGCCGCCTTGCTGGATGGCGGCGATGAGCCGCGAGGCGGTGGGTTCGGCGATCTGCATGGAGGATCCGTGGTGGGGCCGGGCCGTCTGAATCATGATACCGGCGGGCGGACCGGCGAGGTGGTAGGCGGCTGAATCTTTTCCGGCGCCCCGGCATCAGATAGACTGGAATTGAACTATGGCTGGACAGAACACTTTGACTTTTTCGGATTCCTCCTGGGATAGCGACGTCCTGAATTCGCCGGTTCCCGTGCTGGTGGACTTTTGGGCCGAATGGTGCGGCCCGTGCAAGATGATGACCCCGACCATCGACGCCGTGGCCGACGAGTACGCTGGCAAGGTGAAGGTGGGCAAACTGAACGTGGACGAGAATGGCAACACGGCCATGCGGTATGGCATCCGCGGCATTCCTTCGCTGCTTGTGTTCAAGGGCGGCCAGGTGGTGGCCCAAAAAGTGGGCGCCGTCGGCAAGTCCGACGTGGCGGCCATGCTGGACGCCAACCTCTAACCGCCATCCCTTCGCGGTTCTGGCACGGGCGGGAGCATGTAGCTTCCCGCCCGTTCCTTTAGAGCCGTCCTGCTTTCATCTCCGCTGCTAGATAGTCGCTCGAACGCCAGGCCAGCGCCAGGATGGTCAGCGTCGGGTTTTTCTCCGTCGAAGTAGGGAACGCCGCTCCGTCGGGGCAGAACACGTTCTTCACCTCGTGCATCTGGCAGTACCCGTTCAAGACGCTGCGTTTGGGATCGCTTCCCATTCGGATGGTGCCGTGTTCGTGAATCGCCAGGCCGGGCGTGTCGATGGCGCCCCGCTCGAAGGGCAGGATCTCGGCCTTGGCCGAGCGCAGCAGCGATTCAGCCATCTCGTACATCTCGGCGGCCATCTTGCGCTCGTTCTCGCCGGTGGTGAACTCGATGCGCGCCACCGGAACGCCGTAACGGTCCAGGCGGGCGGGGTCGGTGACGACGCGGTTCTCCTTGCGGGGCAGCACTTCGCCATAGGGATGGAGGGAGACGAGCGCCGGATAGCGCTCCTTCACGCGCCTCTTGAAGTCGAGGCCGAAGCCGTCGAGTTGTTTGGCGAACGCGGCGTTGGCCTGGGCGCCCGTGTTCCACAACTGCATGCCAAAGCCGCGCAGATAGTCGCGTTTGCGGCCGTCCCGGTGGTTGTAGCGGGGCATGTACATGTGTTCGCCGCTGATGCCGTCGTCGTTCAGAGCCTTGGCGCCGATGAGGTCCGGGACGAACCCGGACATGTGAAAGCGGATCTGCTCGATCAGATACCGGCCCACGACATCGTTCGAGTTGCCGAGCCCGTTGGGGTGGCGGTGCGATTTGGAATTCAGCAGAATGCGCGTCGAGTCGATGCAGGAAGCGGCCACGACGACAATGCGCGCTTTCACCTGGCGCTCGGCCTTGGAATAGCGGTCGAAGTATTGAACCGCGTTGGCCCGTCCGTCGCCGCCTGTAAGCACACGGGCCGCCACGGCGTTGTCGATGATCTTCAGACGCCCGGTTTTCAACGCAGGCGCCAGCAGGTAGTCGGTTGCATTGAAGAAGGCGGCGACATCGCAGCCGCGTCCGCAAGCGCCGCAATAGTGGCAGGCGCTGTGGCCGTTGTGCGGCTTGGTCAGCACGGCGCGGCGTCCGTGCACGAACTCGATGCCGATGCTTTTCCCCGCCTTCCGCAACAACTGCTCGCCGCAGCGCAGGGCCGGGGGAGGCAGATGATACCGGCTGCCGGGAAGCACGTCCAGGTCCTCATCGCCGCCGTTCACGCCGATGAACCGGTCCACGTTGTCGTAGTAGGGTGCGATGTCCTTATAACGGATGGGCCAGGGAATCTCCCAGCCATCCTTGGCGGGCCCCTCGAAATCGACGTCGCCATACCGCAACGAGACGCGCCCCCACACGTTGGTCTTGCCGCCCCGTCCCCAGACGCGGAACAGATCGAAGGGCTTGTCTTTCGGCGTATCGACGGGTTGCTCGCGGTCATCGAGACGGAATTGCGGGGGCTTGCGTCCGGCCTCCAGGCGCGCGCGCCACTCCCAGGGCTTCACATGCGTCCAAAAACTGGCGCGGCGGAATGGCGTGCCCGCATCGAGCAGCAGTACATTCACTCCCTGCCGTGTCAGGTTCCACGCCACCATGCCCCCGGCGGCGCCCGAACCGATCACGACCACATCATGCACTTCATTGGCTGCCGCATTCTGCATGACGGCTCCTATGCCTTCGCGCCCGGCAACTGGTGTTCGGGGTGGGTGCAGCCCTTGAACTCGGCGAGCGCCGTGTAGCCGCTCCAGCCCAGTTCCGTCACCAGTCCCTCGCGTGTCGAATAGTAGGCGTCAATGGTCATGTCTTTCAGGGTGTGGAAGAAGGAATCCCTGGCCGCGTGCAGGGCCGTCAACCGTTCCAGCCGTTTGGCGTTGTCGAGTTTCAGGAACGGCGCCAGGCCCTTGCGAAAGGAAGCGGCGCGCGCGCGTTGCGAGGCCAGCATGCTGTCGATGATCAGGTGCGCGCCTGCATCCCTGGCCCCGGGCGTTTCGCCGCGCGGGATGATCATTTCCACCAGTTCGCCCAGGGTTTCGAATTCGCTGGCATTGAGCGCCTTCGGCCTTGCTGCCGCCGGAACGCCGCCCGCCGTCTCATCGTGGCCGGGGTGCCCGTGCGCCTCCGGCGTCTGCGCCCGCCCCGCGACCGTGCCCGTGGCGGCGATGCTCGCCAATACTTCGCGCCGTGAAGGCATGGTTCAGTCCTTTCTCAACACCAGAAGCCAATCGCCCTCGCCCGGCGTACGCACCGGAACGCGCGCCGCGCCTTTCAGGTTGCCCGCTCCCGTTCGTGCTCCCGTGCGCGGATCGATCCATGTCGCCTTGGCATTGCCGAAGCCGGTCAGGTTCAATTCCAGCGCGGGGTTGTCCGGCAGGTAGAGCAGCGCGAACTTGCCGTCGCTCGTGCTGGCGGGCATCGGGTAGGCCAGCCAGTCCACCTTGTCGGGTTCGGAGGCAAGCAGGAACCGGTTCGGCTCCAGACGCCACCAGGGCAGGCTCTCCAGCGTGTTCCGTACGATGGTCATCTGCTTCGAGCCGGGATAGTTCAGACACTCAAACCAGGGGTCGGCCACGCCGGAATTCGGGTGGTCGAGCGGCACGGCGGCGGTGCGTATCCACGGCCAGATGCCGTGTGCTCCGTATGTGACGCCCGCCGGCGGAGCGGCCAGCAGGCTATACCAGACGGCGCGCCGCACGGCGGCTGCATCGATCTTTTTGTTCTCGCGATAGCTGAGATGCCCTTCGTAATTGGGCTCGGTATCGACGACGGGCTTGGCCGGCGACAGCTTCCACCCAGACGCAGTGCCTTTCGTCGCGTTCCATTCCCACTTGATCTGGCCGCTTCCGTGGCCCGTCTGGTAATTGTAGAAATCCAACCACGGTTCGTCCTTGAATAGCGGCCATACATCGCGCATGCCCCCCGGATGCAGGCTTACCGGACGCCGGAATTCGTCTTGCGGGAACGTGCCGCGGCCAATCTGCTTCCACCGCTCCGGCCCGTCGCCCCGGTCGTAGGAGCCATCGCCGCCCAGCAGCCAGATCACATGATGGGCCCCATAACGCGCCGCCATGTAACGGGCCAGCCGTATGGCGTTCGGAGCGCCCAGCGAAGCGCCCGGGCTCTCGTTGTCGCGCGAGGTAAGAGCCCACAGCATCACCGCGACGCCCACCAGTTCCTTGTCGTTCATTGCGTCCATGCGGCGGTCCATCCGTTGAAAAAATTCGGGGTCCACGCGCAGGCGGTCCGTCATGGTGAACGCCACCCGCCCGTTCTCGTCCTTGCGGCCGGCGCGCCAGGGCGCCGCCATCACGAATTGAATCGCCGTGTACCGTTTGCTCTGGCGGTCGGCGAGATAGCGCGCCCACTCTTCGTCCGTGCTCAGCAGGGCGCTGTTCCAACCCGTGCAGCCCAGCCAGAACCAGGGTCTGCCGTCGGCGTGCATGAAATGATGGCCTCCCGGCGCCACGCGCGGAGCGCCGTGCAGGAAAAGCTGATTCCGCCCCCGGTACGGCTTCACCTGGAAACGCCCGGTCTTGCCCTGCACCCCGGTTTCCCGCGGATCCGAGGTTTGTACGCGATAGGTCCAGGCGCCCGTCTTTTCGGGCGAGAAGCGAACCTTCCAGGTGCGGCCGCCATCCCAGAATGCCGGCACGCGGACCAGTGTATTGCCAGGCCCGTTAAAGTCGACCACCACGTTCAGGTCCAAAGGATCGGCGAGGTCCTTCGACATCGTGAAGGCCGCCTCGAACCTGCCGTAGCGGTAAACCTCCGCCGCCCAGCCCGCCGGGGCCAGGCAGAACAATGCGAGCAGCACTCTCATGCGCCGCCTACTTCGCCGCGAGCGGCCGCGGCGTGGCGTCGGCTTCGCTCAAACCCAGCGCCCACCGCATGGCCTCCAGCCACATCTTCTGCACGTCGGGCCGGTTCCACGAACTCTCGGTGTGGCCCAGCGTCGAATAGAACACGCGGCCCTTGCCGTAGTTCCTCATCCAGGCCACGGCGAAGTCGCCGTCGGTGCGGCGGACACGAGGGTTCTTCAGGTCGAGTTTCCGCGGGTCCAGACGCATCAGCACCCGCACGCGGTCCCGCGAATAGTTCTTGAACTGGTAGATCTCGTCTTGAATCGCGAACTCGGCCGGGAAGTGCTTCACGATGGGGCTCGATGGATCTTCCACCATCACCGGCGCCTGAAACGTGTTCCAGGGATGATGGTCGAAGTAGCCGCCCAGCATCTCGCCGTACTCGGGCCATTGGTAAAACGTGTCGGTCGCCGAATGAACGCCGATGAAACCCTTGCCGTCTTCCTTCACGAAGCTGAGCAGGTCGGCCTTCTGGGCGTCGCTCATGTCGAGTTCGCCCGTCGTATAAAAAATCACCGCGTCGAAATAGCCGAGCGTCTTGGCGTTGTTCGGCAACTTCTGCTTGGTGAGCAACTGGGTGTCGGTGCGTATGTAGGTGTCCCACAAGCCGCTCTCCTGGCCGATCTTCCACAGAGTAGCCAGGCCGTGCGTGGTGGCGTCGTGTTGAAAGCCTTTCACGGCCCCGATGGCGAGAACTTTTTTCTTCGGCGTCTGCGCGGAAGAGGGCAGCGCAAAGAGCGCCAGGCAGCCAAGCAGTGCGAGATAGCGCATAACGGCCATCAGTGTATCAGGCGCGCCCGCCTCCGTCGCGCCGGATCATCCCTTCCGCCGGCTTAACTCTTCACGACCCGGCGCAACGTGTACATTTCCGGATTGACGACGTGTCCCTCCAGCCGCTTCCAGTCGTCCTTGACGTGCACCAGTTTGCCGCTGACGTGATTGGAACGGTCGCTGGCCAGGAACGCCGCCAGAGCCATCTGCCGCTCCGGTGCGATGCCACCCGTGACGCGCACCTGCAATGCCTCCTCGTGGTCCTTCCAGCCCGCCTGGTTGCCGGCGCGCAGAATCTCATCCGTCATGTGGGTGTATGTGCCGCCGGGCGACATGCAATTCACCTGAATGTTGTGGTCGCGCACCTCTTCCGCGAGGGTTTCGGCAAAGCGCAGCAGGGCCGCCTTCGAGGCGGCATACGCGCTGAAGTTCGCACGCGGACGGGTGCCGCCGCCGCCGCTCAGCAGGATGATCTTCCCTCGCCGTTTCCGCGCCATCTGCGGCAACACAACCCGGCAACTGTTCACCGCGCCCTTCAGGTTGGTCTCCACCGTCTCCCACCAGGCGTCTCCGTCGTTCTCCATGAAAGGACCGATCGGCCCCTGGACGCCCGCCGCGCCGATCAGCACATCCACCGGGCCGAAGTGAGCTTCCAACCGGTCGGCGGCGGTCTGCACTTCATACAGATTGCGCACATCGGCCCGCAGACGCAGGGCCGTGCCGCCCGAGTGGTCGATCTCCAACTGTGTTAAATCCAGCTCCGCCTTGCTGCGCGCCAGTAATCCCACGCGAGCGCCCTGTTGCGCGAAGCCAATCGCCAGTCTTTTTCCAATTCCTCTGCCCGCGCCCGTCACCAGGACGCATACATTTTCAAATGACTGCACACATTCCTCCGCGTGTCCAACTCAAAGGTAGTACAACGTGGAGCCTCGCGGGAAACAGGGACCAATCCGCGTCCAGGCTGCCTCCATCGGCTATACTTGCGGGTAGCTTATCGCCAAGGCGTGGTGTGTGTTCGCCCCAGGCAAAGTTTGAAATTCAAGGAGGTCAATGAGCAAAGAGGATTGCATCGAAGTAACCGGCACGGTGGTGGAAAAGTTCCCGGCCGGCCAATTTAGCGTTCAATTGGATGTGGATGAGCGGTTGGTTTTGGCCCATTTGGCGGGAAAACTCCGCCGGAACCGCATCCGGGTGCTGGCGGGTGACCGGGTGACCATCGAGATGTCGCCGTACGATCTCACGAAGGGCCGTATCACCTACCGCCACAAGTAACCTGCCTCACTCCGACCCCCAGCCGCCATCCTCGCGCTGGCTGGCTGTTCCGGTCCCTCCCCTACCGAGGCATTTGCCGTGAGCCGTGTGCTGATCATCTTCGGGACTCGTCCCGAAGCCATCAAACTTGCTCCGCTCGCCGAAGCGTTGCGGACGATGCCTGGCGGCCGGACGCCACTGGTGTGCGTCACGGCGCAGCATCGCGGCCTGCTCGATCAGGTGTTGGAAATTTTCCAACTGAAGCCCGGCTACGATCTCGATCTGATGACGCCGGGCCAGACGCTGATCCAATCCTGCTCTCGCATTCTCGCCGCGTTGGAGCCTGTCCTGGAGGAGGCCAAACCCGATTTCGTGCTGGTGCAAGGCGATACCACCACCGCCTTCGCCGGAGCCCTGGCGGCGTTTTATCACGGCATTCCCGTGGGTCACGTGGAGGCCGGCCTGCGCACAGGCGATCTGCGGCAACCGTTTCCCGAGGAGGCCCATCGCCTTCTGGCCTCGCGCATCGCTTCGCTGCACTTCGCCGCCACCGGGTGGGCCGCGCGGAACCTGCTGCGCGAAGGCGCCGATCCGGACCGGGTCTTCGTCACGGGCAATACGGGCATCGATGCCGTCTTGGCTGCCGTCGCGCGATTGGAGTCCGGGGAACTGCGGCCGCAAGTGCGGCCCGTCTGGCCGGAAGGCAGGAAAATGGCGCTGGTCACCGCTCACAGGCGCGAGAGCTTTGGGCAGGGGTTCGAGCGCATTTGCGGCGCACTGGCGCAACTGGCCGGGCGCGGCGATGTGCACCTGATCTATCCCGTCCACCCGAACCCGAATGTACGCCGGGTCGTGGACCGCCTCCTGGCCGGAAACCCCGCCGTGACCCTGCTCGATCCGCTCGACTATGTGAGCTTCGTCGATCTCATGCGGCGCAGCCATTTTCTCATCACCGATTCGGGAGGCGTGCAGGAGGAAGGACCCTCTCTCGGCAAGCCGGTTCTGGTGTTGCGTGACAAAACCGAACGCCCCGAGGCCGTGGAAGCCGGCACGGTCCGCCTGGTGGGCACCGATACGGCGAAAATTGTGTCCGAGTCGAACCTCCTGCTGGACGATGAGGAAGAGTACGGGCGACGGTCACGGGTTCACAATCCCTACGGAGACGGCCAGGCATCGGGGCGGATCGTCGAGCATATTGACAACTATTTCAAACGGTTAGCCTCCAGTTAACCGGTCCTGCGCGGCTGCGTGCGCAGCGGGAGCGGAACGGTGAAGCGGCCGTGCACGGGGTACGCTGTGCCTGGGCGCAAGCGGAACCGATTCGCAGCGCCCGAGGTGAGCCATTCATGAATCCTCGCTTTCGGAAGCTGGCCCCATCAGATTCAACCGAACTGGCCCGGTCGCTGGCCCAGATGCTGGTGGGGCAGCCCGCTGCCGTCAATGCCATTGTTCCCTACGTTCAAATTTTTCAGTCCCTCCTGGCCCCCGAGGGGCGTCCCGCCGGAGTTTTCCTCTTACTGGGACCTACCGGTACCGGCAAAACCCGCACCGTGGAATGTCTGGCGCAGGCGCTGCATGGCAATGAGCGTCATTTTCTCCGCGTCGATTGCGGAGAGTTCCAGATGGACCACGAAGTGGCCAAACTGATCGGTGCGCCGCCCGGCTATCTCGGCCATCGCGAGACGCAGCCCCTGTTGAACCAGGCCAAGCTGAACTCCTACACGTCGGAGCGCTGCGGCATGACCATCGTCCTGTTCGACGAGGTGGAGAAAGCCGCTCCTTCGATGAACCGTCTGCTGCTGGGAGTGCTCGATAAGGCGGTGCTCCGCCTGGGCGACAACACCTCGGTGAACTTTGAGCGCAGCATGATCTTTCTGACCAGCAACCTCGGCGCGCGGGAGATGCTGCGGGAGTTGATGCCCCAGTTCGGTTTTGAAGCCATGGCGGCCATCAGCCCTGGTCCCCCGGCCGGCGAAACGGAACCGGCTGCGGATGCCGGCGCCCTGATCCGCCGCATCGAAACCATCGGAGTAAATGCGGTGAAACGGAAATTCACGCCCGAGTTCTTCAACCGGATTGACCGTGTGGTGGCCTATCAACCGCTGGATGCCGCCGCTTTGAAGCTGATCCTCGATCAGCAGGTGGAGAACCTGCAACAACTGCTGCACGCGCGCCTGGGCCAGAAATCCTTCACGCTGCGCGTGGAGCCATCGGCACGCAAACTGCTGCTGGCCAAAGGCGCCAGCCGCCAGTACGGAGCGCGGGAGTTGAAGCGGACGATTCACCGGCTGCTGCTGCAACCGGTGGCCTCGCTCGTGGCCGGCAACCGGATTCCGCCGAACTCCCTGGTTCGGGCCCGTCACGCGGGCGGAGAAGACGCATTGCAAATCAGCGTCAGTGCGGGTTCGCCGCTCCTGCCGAAACCGCAAGCCATCAATGAACGTCCGCGTCTTGCGCGCACGCGCCGGCCGGTTGTTTTGCCCCTGGATGCCGGTCCGGAAGACCTCGATGCCGCCTGATGCGCCCGACAGCGCTCAGGGAGTGATGAACTCCGCGGTTTCGCTCAGTGTGACCTTATTGCTGGTGAACACTTCCAGACGGAATTTCACGCTCTTCGCCGCACGCCGGTAGAGCACGCTGCCGTTCATCAATTGAAGGGCGTCGAGTTCCACCCGCTGCGCCGTCTCGCCGTCCATGATGTGGAGGACGCCGCGAGGCGCCGCTTGGATGGCGGGCGCGCTCCTGTCCCAACTGATGTGGACGCTGGATCCGGACCGGCTGGCCGTCAGGTTCATCTGGTATGGATCGGGGGGGCGGAGCGCGCTGGGCATCTTCTGTCCCACGCTCAGTGCCACCTGGAAGCCGAGCACCACGCCCAAAAGTAAAAATACGAATGAGAGCGGCAGCCACACCCAACCGGACGTGCGTCGCTTCTTTGCCGCCTCCGCCGCCGTCGCTGAGGAGGCATCGTCCTTATACAACTCCATGGAGGAGATTGAATCCGTCATCGTCTTGCTTTCTCCCTGGTTGTACCCGCCAAAGCTGAACTCCGGCTGGGCCGGAACGGCTGACGGAACACTGGCGGCCTGCGGCGCGACCGCCGCCGCGGGCATACCCGGCGTGGATTCCTCACCTGCCAGTTCACGGCGCCGGAAGGGGAACTCCAAATAGGGAGGCCCCATGGTCCGAATTCCGCCATCCTCCCGGAAATAGAAGCCCGCGACGCTAACGCGCGTAGCGTAGGGTTTCACCAGGAGGTAGACCGAGGAAGGGTCAGGGGCCATCCGGTCCAGCAGATCCGCATCCTCGGGCGTAACCTGAAATCCTTCCCGCGTGTGGCTCCGGAACAGCCCGATCACCGTTGTGTGTCCTCCGGGAGAGGAGAGCCAGCGGTCGCACACCGCTCGCAGGCGGTCGGTCTCTTCCGCGCTCAGCAGCCACGATGAGCCTCGTGTGTGCTGGCAGCTCACAAGTTCATAGTCGGTCACGCGAACTCCGCCGGAACCGGTGAATTCGCCCAGTAGCACGCCTCCCACCTCCACGCCGCGCTTCGGCATGACACCGAAACCGCGCATGACATCGGCCAGCATGCGGTCCACGACGTCCAGATCCAGGGTGACGGATGCGTCCTTCCCCGTTGGCGCCCAAAGATATGCTTCTACCGGCGCGGGTCCCATGCCGGCGCTCTTAGGGGCTGGCTCCATGGTTTCTCGTAAAGTCTCGTCAGCAGCAATAACTTCATTCATATGATCCCATCAAACGGACCCGCGGACCATGGCGCGGCCGCTCGCGCCGCCATCCTTCACCCGCTGTTCCGCTGCCTCCAACGCACATTCACGCCTGACCGTCTATCGGTGGTCCCGCCCAAAGACCTTAGGGGATGTCATACTGAAACCTCGTATGGCCGGGGTCCTTTTTCTGGTTTCCACCCCTATCGGTAACCTGAACGACCTATCCCGACGGGCCGTGGACACCCTCCAATCCGCGGATTGGATTGCCTGCGAGGACACCCGTCAGACGGCAAAGCTACTGGATGCCTACTCCATCCGCAAACCAACGCGCAGCCTTCATGAACATAATGAGGCTGGCCTGGCCGAGTCCATCGTGGAAGAGATCGCAGGCGGCGCTCGCGTGGCCCTGGTCTCCGATGGCGGCACGCCGCTGATCTCCGACCCCGGCTTCCGGCTGGTCCGTCTGGCCGCCGAACGGGGACTGGACGTGGTCCCCATTCCCGGCGCCTCGGCCCCCCTCGCCGCGCTTGCCGCTTCCGGATTACCCACGGACGCCTTCTATTTCGCCGGCTTTCTGCCTGCCCGCAGCGGAGCGCGCCGGACAGCCCTCGAAGGATTGCGGGCGATTCCAGCCACGCTCATCTTGTTTGAAGCCCCTCACCGGATTCTGGAAACGCTGGAGGACCTGCGCGCGGTGCTGGGCGACCGGAAGATGGCCGCCGCCCGCGAACTCACTAAACTACATGAAGAATTTCTACGTGGAACCGTCTCCGCAGTGCTCGCGGCCCTGTCCGCGCGCGGAGCCATCCGGGGTGAGTTCACTCTGGTGGTAGACCGTCATGCGCCACCCGCCGAACCGGCTTCCCCCGGCGGTCTGGCCGCCGAGGTGGAGGCGGAAATCGCCAGGGGCGCCGCCCGCATGGATGCCATCAAGACCGTCGCCAGGCGCCACGGAATGGGCAAAAGAGACCTGTATCAAGCCCTTTCGGGCGCTTCCCCCCCCGGAAAGCATTGATTTTAGCTACTGAAACCTCCTTCAGACGCAAAAATCCCTGAAAAAACGCCTTTCCAGGCATACTCCTCTCTTTACAGCCGGAACGGCTTCCGTTATTCTAAGAGCGCAAACAAATCCGCACGATTATGTTTCGCGCTGGATGGCCACGCCGGCTCCTCGGCTGGCGGCAGCCGGGACTCTCCGTACGGTAAGTTCATTGGGATAGTTAGGAGCATCCATGGCCGAAAGCAAGAAAATGACGCAAGCGCAGTTGGTAAAGAAGCTGGCGGAAACCATCGGCGTGTCCAACAAGGTGGCCAAACAGGCCCTTGACACCATCGCCGCCGTTGCCATTTCCGAAACCAAGAAGAATAAGATGTTCACGCTGCCCGGCTTGGGCAAGCTGGTTCTGCGCGACACCAAGGCGCGCATGGGCCGCAACCCGGCCACCGGCGCCGCCATCAAGATTCCCGCCAAGAAGGTGGTGAAGTTCCGGATCGCCAAGGCGTGCAAAGACGCCATCGTACCGCCCAAGAAGAAGTAGTGCCGGCGGAAACAGTGGATGGAAAAACCCCCGCGCACTCAGCCGCGGGGGTTTCTGTTTGAAAAATGGGATGTCGCGCTCACCCCTCAAATTGCGATGGGGCGGGCATGCAAGGCCGCTTACGCCTGCTTCTTTTCTTCCGTCTTGTCCTCGCTCTTCAAGGCGTTCTTGAAGTTGCGAATGCCTTCTCCCAAGCCCTTGGCCACTTCCGGGATTTTCCGTCCGCCAAACAGCAGCACGGCGATACCCAGGATAATTACCAGCTCAGGGACGCCAATGGATCTCATGCGGCCTCCTTACACTCGCATTATAGTCTACTTCACTCCCGGTGTATCTAACGGACTGCTTTCGCGCGGCGCTGCCGCCAGGCGTCGTAGAGCGCTCCGGCCACCTGCCGCCCTTTGGCCATCGCCGAGCCGTATTCGAGATTGCGCTCCTTGCGGGTCAGTCCATAGCCGCGGCTATAGAGACGTTCGATGGACCTTCCCTCCGCATAGGTGGCCGCGTAGGCGACGGCGGCCTTCGGCAGCAGTCCTCCTCCAAACGGAATTTTTCCCACCAGATTCCGCGCCAACGCCCGCCAACCGAAGGCGCCGGCGATGATCCCGGCCACCTCCATCTTCTGCTCCCGGTAGCCCACCGGACGGTCGCTCGCCGCGGCCAGCAGGAACGCCATGCGGATCTGGTTTACCGTCAGGACGGCGGTGTCCGACATGGCCTCGGGGAGGGCCCAGGGCAGGCTGAGGATACCCGGCGCGATGTCGGGCAGGGCCGTGGCCAGGGCGAACACCGCGTTCTCTTTCGAAATCTGGTGGATGGTCCGTTGCGACACGATGCCGCGGAAAGGAGGAAACGCGCGCGCCAGTGGCAGGCCCAGATCCTGCCGGGCCGCCAGCACCGCTTCCACCAGCGACCGCGGCTGCTGCTCGTCATACACAAAAGTGCCTGGAGGCAGATCCAGTCCATCGCCGCCCACCTGGAGGGCCAGCGAACGGTCGATCACATGCAGGTCGGCTTCGGGGGGCGCATCCGGATCCCCTTCCCGGAAGAGATACCCGGCCACCTCGATGCGTTTCTTGTGGGAGACGCTGGCAGGCGCGAAAAAGTCCTCCATGGCCGCGTAGGAAGCGCTGCCGCTGGCGTGCAGCACCACGCTCACCGGGCGCTCGGCGGCCATCCGCACGTCGTGCGGGTTTAGCTGTTCGACAGCCGTTCGAATCTGCTTCAACAGGCGGGCCGACATAGGCGTATGGCTTACCCGGGACGACGCGTTCCCTGCAACCGGAACGACACCCGAATCCGCTTCTGCCATTCTACCGCCAGCCCCACGCGTTCCACTTCGATCGCCGGATCGAAGTAGCCGAGCACGCTCTCCGTGGTGGGATGGAACTCAAACGATGGCGCCGCCAGAATCAGGCGTGGCGGCTCGGCCGTCAACGTCACGCCCGGAAAGTATCCGGCGGAGCCGAACTCGCCGCACAGGGCGTGGCCAGCCACCCGCATCCAGTAATCGAGCGCCTGGACGGGCAGATGCGGGTCGGCCGCGGCCTTCAGTTCGATCACGGTCAACCTGCCTTGGTGAGAACAGGCGAGCAGGTCGATGATGCCGCGCTCCACGCCCGCCAGCACGGGCACCTGGCCATACACCGGCTCCTGGCGCAAGCGGCCGTCTATTGCCGCCGGATCGCTTCGCACCGCCTGTTCGAGCCACCATTCCGGACCTCCGGCGTTGCGCCGCCAGATGCCGCCCGCGGAAGGCTCCTGCCGCGAGGCCGGCTGCAAGGCCGTTTCGTAGTTTCCGTGCGCCTCTTCCACCTCGTGTTCCCAGCCGTCCTCGCCGTATGCGAACACGGCCACTCGCACGGCCCTTTTATTCAGCCAGGGCAGACGCAGGCAGGTGGCGGCGATCTGTTCCCGGGGCAGCAGCAGCGCCAAGCCTTCCACGAAGAGACGGCGCTCGCGAAAGCGCAGATAGTTGTGCCAGATCAGCCCGCAGGTAAGCAGGCGGTCGGCCGCGTCGCCGGGAGGCGCGGCGATGACCGCCCAGGCGCGCTGGCCTTTGACCACCATGGCACGCGGGTACACTTGCGAAAGATGGTTCTCCGGGTCTCCATGCGCGGTGAGGCCGCCGATGCGCCAACCGGGGAACTGGCGGCAAAGGAAGTCGCGCAACCGCTCGGCGAACACCATGCGCCGGGCCCTGCGCCCGATGCCCTGGCAGGCTGACCTGGCGCGGTCGGCCAGCACGGCCTTCGCGCGTTTCCCGCCGAAACGCTCCACCACCAGTTCCAGGCGCCCATCGCCGCATTCCTTCACTCCCAGAACGCGCCGGTGATAGTTGCTTTCCTGGTCCCACGCCTCCAGACGCACACCCGGAGGCGACGGCGTCAGCGCGTATCGCCCCGCGGACACTTCCACCAGTTCCGCGCCCGGTTCCATGAGCACAGGTTCGTGCGCACGCTCCAGAAAGCGCTCGATGCGTTCGATCAACTCCTCGGCGGGCGGAACAGACGGGGGCGCTGGTTTCGGCATGGTTCCGTGGACCGGACAGCCTCGCGGGGCCGTCTCTATGATGAGTAGTGGTGCTCTCGGAAAATCTCTCCCAAGTCGAGGAACGGATCCACGCCGCCTGCGCGCGCGCAGGACGCTCCCGCTCCAGCGTCACGCTGATCGCCGTCACCAAGGTGTTCCCGGCGCAGGCGATCGTCGATGCCTACGCGCTTGGACTGCGCGACTTTGGCGAGAACTATGTGCAGGAGTTCGATGCGAAGGCGCCGGGGCTGCCCGAACTCCCTGGCGCGCGCTTCCATTTAATCGGACATCTGCAATCGAACAAGTCCCGCCGCGCCACGGATCTCTTCCAGGTCATCCAAACCGTGGACACGCCCAGGCTTGCGCAACGCCTGCACGAGCAGGCGCGATGGCCGATGGAAGTGTTTCTCGAAGTGAAGCTTTCCGGGGAGGAGGCCAAGCATGGCGCGGCGCCGGAGTCGCTATCCGTGTTGACGGCCGCCGTGCGCGGCTGCTCGCGCTTGCAACTCTCCGGGCTGATGACCATGCCGCCCTGGAGCGAGGATCCCGAAGATTCCCGCCCTTACTTCCGCCGCCTGCGGGAACTTGCGGATGCACACCATCTGCCCGCGCTTTCCATGGGCATGTCGAATGACTTCGAAGCGGCCATCGAAGAGGGCGCCACGCACGTCCGCATCGGCACGGCCCTGTTCGGCAAACGGGTCAAGCGGTGACGGTTGGATTTCATTCGCCGCTGCCGCCCGCGCCCACCGGCGTTGCCGATTACTCCGCCATATTGCTGCCGGAGTTACAAAAGCTGCTGGCCGTGAGCGCGCCGCCAGATGAGAATGCCTCGATTGACCTCTATCACCTGGGGAATAATCCGCTGCATCGAGAGTTCTACCGGCGGGCGCTCCGCCGGCCCGGCGTCGTGGTGCTCCACGATGCCCTGCTGAACCACTTCCTGCTGGGAGAACTTGGCGAGGCGGACTATGCCGACGAGTTTGTTCTCAACTACGGTGAGTGGTACCGCGGGTATGCACGGGAGCTGTGGCGGAACCGGACCCGCTCGGGCGTGGAGTCCGCTTACTTTGAGTGGCCCATGATCGCCCGTGTCTGCCGCTCCTCGCTCGCCGTGATTGTCCACAATCCGGGTGCGGCCGGAACTGTGCTGCGCCATGCTCCGCAGGCCCGTGTGGTGGAGATTCCCCATTTGTGGAGCCCCGTTGCACAGTGCAGCGGCGAGGATCGGGCGCGGCTACGGTCCCAGTGGGGTGTCCCTGACGGCACACTTGTGCTGGGCGTCTTCGGCCACCTGAGGGAGACAAAACGGTTGGGGCCCATCCTGCGCGCCTTCGCCCGGATGCGCGCGAGTTCGCTTCCTGTATACCTGCTGGTGGCCGGTGATTTCGTGTCGCCTGGCGTAGAGCGCAGCTTCGCCTGGGAACTGGCTCAGCCGGGGATCGTGCGCCGCGGCTACCTGCCGGAAGCGGAGTTCTGGCAACATGCCGGAGCCGTCGATCTGTGTCTGAACCTGCGCTATCCATCGGCTGGAGAAAGCTCCGGGATCGCCGTGCGCCTGATGGGGGCGGGCCGTGCCACCATGCTGACCGACGGGCCCGAGATCGCGCGTTTTCCCCGGGAGGCTTGCCTGCGCTGCGATCCGGGACTGGCCGAAGAAGATCAGATTCTCGCCTACTGCCTGTGGGCGCTGCGCTCGCCGCGGGCGCTTGCATGTATGGGCGAGGCGGCGGCGGCCTACATCCGGCGCGAGCATAACCTTGCTTCCGTGGCGCGCCTGTATGCGGATACGCTGACAGGCGTGTCGCGCGGGAAGCAGGGGCAGGCCGCCGGGTAGAATGTGGGAGAGATGGCCGCCCGTAAACCAGCGAGTGCACCCCCTTACACGCCAGTAACCTCGTCGGGCGTTTCGCTGGGAGTGCTGGAGGTTGATTCGCTCAAGTGGCGCGCTGTCGAGTGGCGTTTTCATGCGCCCTTGCGGCTGACACGCACCAGGGAGTACGGCCACATGGTGTTTGAGAACGCGGACCTTACGCTGTACGCTTACGGCACGTCGGAGAAGGCCGCGCGGAGGGCCCTGGCGCGTGACTTTTCCGCCCTCTGGCACTGCATTGCCGAAGCGGATGACAGCGAACTGCACACGTCGGCTTGCGGCCTCAAGAAACGGCTGTGGGAGTTCGTCTCCGAAGTCCGGCGTAAGGCATGAGCGAACGGGCTTTCCTTGTGGACCGCGGCCTGAGGTCCGTCCTGCCGTAGCGGCGGCGGAGCCGGAGCAAATACACGATGACTGACTGGCCGCGAACATTCACGATCATCCGGTAGCGATCGCCAAAGAAGTTCAGCTTGTATCTGTTCGTGCGTCCTGTCAGCGGCGCCGTCAGATAGCACGACGGAGCGACAGCCAGGCGATTCAGCAGATCAATCGCTTCGTTTCGCGGACCGCTTGGGAGAACCCACAGATCGACGACCACGTCGCGGCTTAGCTTTAGTTTCCAGGCCATACAGGTATTTCACCATCTCCCAGGGAATCGACCGCTCCTTGCTGCGGGCGCGAATCAAGGCCAGATCCTCCGCCGTTTCCAGTTCTTCCAACTTATCGTGGTCCCTAGGAACTGTAGTGAGCACGCGGAATAACTTAATCACTTGCCGCTCGGCTTCCTGCTGCGTGGCGGCAAGCTGGTGAATCCGAGGGTCCTCCGCGATAAACGCCTTCCACAGTCGATCCAGGGTCCGGTCCGTCACCACAACGATCCGCTGTCCGGTCTCAGGAAGGAGGAAGATCTTCACAGGATAGGCAGGATCCATTACCTGAGACTCGTTGCCGCCAGGGAACTGCAAGCGCTTCGGTTTTGCCGCCATGCTTTCTTCCTGCCCTCCGGTCAGCGAATTGGAGTTGGGGGTTGCTCGCGCAACGGGCGCAGAGCCGGATTGTTGGAGGCGCGGGGGGGAATCGAACCCCCGAATAAAGGTTTTGCAGAC
>JADZBH010000013.1 GCA_020852175.1 Bryobacterales bacterium
AGTTATTCCGCCCGGGAGCAAACACATTTGCTAAGGCTAGCGTGATTGCGGGTCTCGGCGTCGCCCTGGGTCTGGGCGGTATCCTCAACAACATTGAGCGGACCTCGTATGTGACCAACGTGAACGTACCGCGCGACCAGCCGGTGATGTTCACGCACAAGCACCACGTCCGCGGCGTGGGCATGGATTGCCGTTACTGCCACAACTCCGTGGAAGTGTCTTCCTCGGCGGGAATCCCCTCGACGGAGGTGTGCATGGGCTGCCATTCGCAGATTTGGAGCGAGGCGCCCATTCTCGAACCCGTCCGGGAGAGTTGGCGCACGGGCAAATCCATCGAATGGAACCGCGTGCACGATCTTCCCGGCTTTGTTTATTTCAACCACAGCATTCACGTCGCCAAGGGCATGGGGTGTCAAACCTGCCACGGGCAGGTTGACCAGATGCCGATGGTGTGGAAGCAGAACACGCTGCTGATGGAGTGGTGCCTGGATTGCCACCGCGCGCCGGAGAAATACATCCGGCCGAAAGATCAGGTGTTCAACATGGAATATAAGCCCGAGGGCGATCAAGCCGTCCTGGGCGCGAAACTTGTGGCCGAATATAAGGTCCGCAAACTCACCGATTGCTCGATCTGCCACCGGTAAACGCGATGTCGACATCACAGCACAATCAACTTGTACAGATCGCCCCGAACATGGCGGCCGCGCAAGCGGCGGCGCTGAAAGCCGGCAAGGACTCGCAAGCCGCGCTGGAAGCGATGCGCGACCGTGTCGCCGGACAAAGCGGACCGCGCTTCTGGCGCAGTCTGGAAGAGCTGGCGGGCACCTCGGAATTCCAGAGTTGGGCGGCGCAGGAGTTCCCCGATGGGGCCTCGACATGGTCGGACCCTGTGGGCCGCCGGCGCATGCTGCATCTGCTGGGAGCCTCGCTCGGCTTGGCCGGGTTGACCGCTTGCACGAAGCAGCCCGACGAAAAGATTGTTCCTTATGTGCAGCAGCCCGAGGATTTCGTTCCCGGCAAGGCGATGAAGTACGCTTCCGCCGTGAGCTTGAGCGGCTATGCGCAGGGCGTGGTGGTGGAGAGCCACCTGGGCCGTCCGACGAAAGTGGAAGGCAATGAGTTGCACCCGTCGAGCCTGGGCGGCACGGATGCGTTCGCCCAAGCGGCCCCCCTGATGCTGTACGATCCGGACCGTTCGCAGTCGGTGCTGCGGAACGGGCGTATCGCCACCTGGCCGGGCTTCGTGGAAGCGATGAGGCTGGTGCGGGAAGAGGCGCTTGTCGATAAAGGCGCCGGGTTGCGGATACTCAGCGAAAATACAACCTCGCCCACCTTCGCCGCCCTGATGAAGAACCTGCTGGCGGAATTGCCGCAGGCGCAGTGGCATCAATACGACTCGGTGGGGACGGACAACGCCCGCGCCGGCGCGCAGTTGGCATTCGGCCAGCCGGCCAGCGCCGTGTACAATCTCGCGGCCGCCGATGTGATTCTCGCGCTCGATTCGGACTTCCTGACCGAAGGGCCGGGCGCCGTGAGGTATGCGAAGGAGTTCGGCCGCCGCCGCAAGGTTTGGAAAGAAGCCGCTCACGGCAAGCCGGGCGAAGGGCATGCCGCCGCGGATGCCGCTCCCCAAATGAACCGGCTTTACGCCGTGGAATCCTGCCCGACGCCAACTGGATCGATCGCCGACCACCGCTTGCCGCTGGCTTCGGCCGAGGTGGAGAACTACGCCCGGGCCCTGGCTGTCGAGCTTGGTGTGAACCTGGGCGCGGCGGCAACGAAAGCGCCCGCCGATTGGGTGAAAAAGGTGGCCGCCGATTTGAAGGCCCACGCCGGCGCGTCGCTGGTGGTGGCCGGTTCCTGGCAACCGCCCGCCGTGCATGCCATCGCGCACGCCATCAACGCGGCGCTGGGCAATGTGGGCAAGACGGTGACCTACATCGACGCGGTGGAAGCGCACACGGGCGATGGTGTGGAGAGCCTGCGGCGGCTTGCCGCCGACATGGCCGCCGGCAAGGTGAAGGCGCTGGTCATGCTGGGCGGCAATCCGGTGTACGCGGCTCCGGCCGATCTGGATTTCGCGGCGGCGATAAAGAAGGTGGCCCTGCGGGTCCGTCTCGGGTTGTACGACGACGAAACCTCGGCGCTCTGCCACTGGCACATTCCCGACACGCACTCGCTGGAGACATGGACCGACCTGCGCGCCCATGACGGCACGTTGACGGTGGCCCAGCCGCTGATCGCGCCGCTCTACGGTAACCACTCCTCGATTGAGATTCTCTCGGTGCTTCTTGGCAAGCCGGAGCAGACCGCCTACCAGTTGGTGAGAGGCCACTGGCAGGCGCAGCAACTGGTGGCCGAGCCGTTTGAAGACAACTGGCGCAAGGCGCTGCACGACGGCCTGGTGGCCGGTTCGGCGTCGCCTTCCAAGGCCGTGGCTGTACGGGCCGATCTGGCCGCCGCGCTACCCAAGGCGAAGGCGGTTACGGGGTTGGAGATCAACTTCCGCCCCGATGGCACCATCTGGGATGGCCGTTTCGCCAACAACGGATGGCTGCAGGAGTTGCCTAAGCCGATTTCGCGTCTCACATGGGACAACGCCGTCCATATCGGTTCGTCCACGGCGGCTAAATTGGGCTTGGGCAACGGCGACCTGGTGGAATTGAAGCACGCCGGACGCCGCGTGCAGGCGCCCGTCTGGATCATGCCGGGCCATGCGCCGGACAGTGTGACGGTGTCCCTCGGTTATGGGCGTACGCGCGTGGGCCGGCTGGGCAACAGAATCGGATACAACGCGGGGGCGATTCGGGTTTCGCAGGGACACTACATCAGTTCCGGTGTGGAGATCGCCCGGACCGGTGAAACCTTCCGCCTGGCGACCGTGCAAGAGCACCACACGATGGAAGGCCGCGACATCATCCGCGTGGCCAACGTCGCCGACTTCGAGAAAAACCCGCAAATGTGGGGGCATGAGCATCCGCCGATGTCCCTCTATGAGGATTACGAGTACAACGGCTACAAGTGGGGCATGGCGATCGACTTGAGCGCCTGCACGGGTTGCAACGCCTGCACCATCGCCTGCCATGCCGAAAACAACATCGCCGTGGTCGGCAAGAGCGAAGTGCTCCGCGGCCGTGAAATGCACTGGATCCGCATCGACCGTTACTACGAAGGCGATGCCGACAACCCGGGCATCTACCATCAACCCCTGGCCTGCCAGCACTGCGAAAACGCGCCATGCGAAGGCGTCTGCCCGGTGGCCGCCACCATGCACTCGGAAGAGGGCCTGAACCAGATGGTGTACAACCGCTGCATCGGCACGCGGTACTGTTCCAACAACTGCCCCTATAAGGTGCGCCGCTTCAACTTCTTCCTGTACAGCGACTGGGAAACCGAATCGCTGGAGCCGTTGCGGAACCCGAACGTATCCGTGCGCAGCCGCGGCGTGATGGAGAAGTGCACCTACTGCGTGCAGCGCATCAACGCCGCCCGCATCGACGCCGACAAGGAAGACCGGAAGATCCGGGATGGCGAAATCGTGACCGCCTGCCAGTCGGTGTGTCCCACGGAGGCCATTCTGTTCGGCGATTTGAACGACCCGAATTCGAATATTTCCAAGTCGCGCCACAACGCACGCAACTACAAGTTGCTGGCCGACTTGAACACGCGTCCGCGCACGGAATTCATGGCGCGGGTGCGCAACCCCAATCCGGAGCTTGCGGCGCCCCAGGCGCCCGCTCCTTCTCACGGATAAACCAGCTCAGGAACACCACATGGAAAAGGAACTGGTTCAAAAATCAACCGCCGTCGGGATCGCCCAGGATCCTGTGATCGGGCCCGGCCACGATTACACCTCGGTCACCGACAAGATCTCCGCGCTGGTGCTGACGACGAAGATCCACAAAGAGTGGCTCATTGGTTTCCTGTTTTCGGCCTCGCTCGCCAGCCTGCTCGGCGTGTCGATGTACTACCTGCTGTTCAAGGGCATCGGCGTCTGGGGGCCCAACGTTCCGGTGGGCTGGGGTTTCGACA
>JADZBH010000014.1 GCA_020852175.1 Bryobacterales bacterium
GACGTGCCCGCCTTCACGGACCAGCCCGCCTTCACGGACTCGCCCGCCTCCACGGACCAGCCCGCCTTCACGGACTCGCCCGCCTCCACGGACTCGCCCGCCTCCACGGACGTGCCCGCCTTCACGGACGTGCCCGCCTTCACGGACCAGCCCGCCTTCACGGACTCGCCCGCCTCCACGGACTCGCCCGCCTCCACGGACGTGCCCGCCTCCACGGACGTGCCCGCGAGCGCGCGTAGCCACCCGCTCGCCTTAATGCTGCCGCGAAACCGGACGCAACCGAGGTTCGCTGCAATCTCGATGTGACCGTCGAATTCCAGTGAGTCCGACGCTGTGTACTCACTCTTGTCATTCAGGTCCCGGCGCGTAATACGCAAGATCGGAAGCTGCGTCATCGCGCACCCCCGGCGAGGCGTGCAAGCGTTTTGCAAGCGGGAAAGGACTTACTGATGCTGGGAATCAGTGAGTCGCGCGAAATGGCGCAACTCGAATTCGCTGCAAATAAAGGGAGGCGTGGAGCCCCCCGCCGGATTTGAACCGGCGACCTACTGATTACAAAATAGTGATTCACTCGGGCTATCTCCTTCTTACTCCTGGACCTTCGGTTTGCGTGCAAGCGTTTTGCAAGCGGAACGGCATCGTCAGTTCACCATCCCTTCCAGCTTTTGCCGCATCGCTTCCGCCTGCGGGTGCGTGTAGTGCGCGGTCATCGCCGCCGTCGCGTGGCCGAGAACCGCTTGCTTCTCCGCAGGCGACATCCCCTGTTGATCCATAATCGTCGCCGCCGTGTGCCGAAAGGCATGAAGATGGACATTCGGCAGGCCCACTTTTGCACCTGCCGGTTTGAGCACTCGCTTCGCAAAGTTGCCGCTCGTCATCGGCTTGCCGTTGCGCACGCTGAACGCGGCCTGGTCCGGGCCGTTCCACCTTGAATGCTCGAAGTGATCTTGCAGGACCACCCACAGCGCCGAAGGAATCGGGTATTCGCGAACCTTCTTTGCTTTTGGCCGCGTCTTCCATTGGCCGTGCGTGAAGTTGTCGGCAATGTGGATCGTGTACGGGCGAATCGCGCCGCCGTCGATGGGCTTCCATTCGGCAGTGAGGTTGACGGAGCGCCAGCGCAGGCCCAGCGCTTCGCCTGCGCGCATTCCGGTGAGCGCCAGCGTTGTCACCAGAGCCCGATGCCGCTCCGGCACCACGGACAGCAGCAGCTGCACCTGCGGCCAAGTGAGGCTCATCGCCTCCCGCTTATCGTCTTCGCCAAGCTCGACACCTTCGGTGGGACGGTCGCCATGGAACGCGCCGGTCTTTTTCGCGTAGGTGAAGATTTGCGAGAGCGCCGCCCGCACCTGGTACGCCGTGGCGCGCGATTTGCCAGCCGCGCGAACGTTCGATATGAGCAACTGGACGTGATGGTGCGTGATGTCGAGCAGCCGCACCTTGCCGAAGGCGGGGAGCAGATAGCGCTCAATCGCCCACCCTTCGGTGTCTCGTGTCGCCTTGGCCTTCGCGATCAGCCGCGCCGGGCCGTATTGCGCCTCGACAAACTGCGCCAGCGTGGCGGTGCCGCGAGGGCAATGCGCGCTGGCATTCGCCGCCGCGACGATCTCACTGGCCTTCACCTTCGCAGCCTTGTAAGCCGTGCATCCTGTCGACGCCGAGGTCGGGCCATAACTCACCGATCCATCGGCGGCCGCCAGCCAGTCGCGGTAGAAGACGTGCCACATGCCTCCACGCTTCCGCAGGTGTCCCTGCTGCGTTCCCTTCCTTGCCACATCGGCCTCCAGCGGCCCCAGTTGGGCCGTGGAAGGATTGTAGACTGTCGCGCGCGCGGACATCAGGCTTGGCCCTCCGTGGCCTTGCGGTATGGCAGCGTGAGCATTGAGCGTATGATTTTGCACATCTTCTCGTGCTCACGCTTTTTGGCGGCGGCGTAGGCGGCGGCGGCGTAGGCGGCGTCGGTGGAGGAGGCGGCGGAGGAGGCGGCGGAGGAGGCGGCGTAGGCGGCGTAGGCGGAGGAGGCGGCGGAGGAGGCGGCGGAGGCGGCGGAGGAGGAGGCGGCGGAGGCGGCGTAGGCGGAGGAGGCGGCGTCGTAGGCGGAGGAGGCGGCGGCGGCGTAGGCGGCGTCGGTGGAGGAGGCGGCGGAGGAGGCGGCGGAGGAGGCGGCGGCGGAGGAGGCGGCGGCGGAGGAGGCGGCGGCGGAGGCGGCGTAGGCGGAGGAGGCGGCGGCGGAGGCGTCGGCCCGACTCCTGACATTCGGATTTGCCGCCCAGCGTTCCGCAGCTTCAATCGCGAGCTGCGGCCGATCCTCTCCGGGCGGAACGTGCCTCAATGCGAGGCGGGCGCACGCGCAAGCCGCGAGTACGACTTGTTGATGAGAGTTAACTGACGTTTTCGCGGCCCACCATAGCAGCCAATCCGCACGGTCGCATGCTTCCCATGCTTGCTTTGGCGTGCGCCCTTCAATCCAAATCAGCGATTCGCTACACGCACCTAAGCGGTGTAAGTGTTTTGCGAGCACTGTCACTTTAGCCATTCGCTTTCCCTTTCTCGATCGCCAGCATCATGGCCGCCAGCCGCTGGGCCGGAGTGACGGAGGCGACCAGCTTTCCTGTACGGCACTGAGGCGAGGCTAGGGTGCCACGCTCACCTTCGCCAATTCCGCCATCACGAGGTCAGCCCCGCGATTGGTCAACCCGTACGGGTTCGCCGCGTTCACCGACTTCAGCAGCGCTTCCCACTTTTTGCGGTCCATATTGCTCGCGTCACGCGCGGCACGAACCTCTTCGGCGCGTTCGTCGGTGACGGTGGCGTCGGGGTCCAGTGCACCGGACGGCTGTGCACTTTCGACGGGCTGGTCCGCCGTTTCCGCTGGCGTGGGCACGGGAGCGGCCTTCAACTTCGGCGGCTGGAGGACCACCGGCCCCTCTGCGCGCTGGCGCTCCGTCTCTTCAGCGATCAGGTCAAGATCCTGCGCCTCTTCGCGCGTGAGAATCTGCACGCCCTTGAGCGCACCGGGGGCGTACCACCGTTGCGCGTTCGTGATGCAACGCGCGAAATACATGTTGCGCGGGCTCATCTTCCAGTTGTCCTTTTCGAGAATGGAAACGCGCTTTTTCTGCCCGTTTTCCCAAACGGTCGTGAGCATCGCCGCCGCGTCCGATTCCATGTAGGAGACGGAAACCTGCTGGCCCTGCTTGTCCATCAGCGGCTTTCCGTTCCGGCTGAGCCAAATGGTGATGCCGATGCACTCGCCCTTGGCGGACGTGTGCCAGTCGATGTCCCAATCGAAGCCGACTTCCTGCATCTTGGAGGCGCGCAATTGAGCACTGATCGCCGGGCGTCACTGAATGATGTCGATACCCTGCATCGACTCTGCCTCGGTGAAACCCATCGACGCGCCAAGCTCAATCCGAACCATCGCCTGAGCGATGGCCTGCTCATGGGGAATCTTCTCGCGGTCTTTCGCTGACTCGAAGAACCCGGAAGCCACGAACATCTGAGCCATCCGCTTGCGCTGCGCGTACACCGCCATGTCAACGATGACGCGGTCCCGGCGCATCTTGGCCGACTCCTCGATCACTGACGACAGCAGCCCCGTGATATCCGGTTCGGCCTGCTGCTGGTACTGCTGCTCCGCCGCCGGTTGCGCCTGTGTCTGTGCCGCCATGATCAACTCCTCACCGAAACCACCGGCTCACGCACGAGGCGGCAACCGGGCACGTCAAACGATTCCTTTTGCGCGCGGGCGAGGGCGTTCAGCGCCGTTTCGTTAACCGCGAGCAGATTGATGAACATCGGGGTGTCGGCAACGAACTTGACGAGCGCCGCCATGTCGCGCACCTGGACCTTGTAGTTGTAGCGCGTCCCCACGCCCTGCTTTTCTGCCGGCGCTTGCGCGGGAACGGACGCAACTACCAGCGGAGCGGTCATCTCCTCTTCGAGAATGGCTTCCGCCTCGGCTTCCGTCGCTCCCGCCGCTTTTGCGGCCGCCGCCGCCGCGAGCGCCTCCTCTTCCTGCTTGCGCCGCGCCTCTTCCTGCGCCTTGCGCTCCGCGTCCCGCCTGATGCGGTCCTGCTCCATGTCGTAGGAGCCGATCTGGCCCTTCACGATGCGCTCGGCCTCGACCAGCGGATCGTCGACGCGCTTAAGCGCCGCCACCGCTTCCTTGTGCGCCTTGTGCGCCGCGTCAATCACCGGGCGGTGGTGGGCCTCGGCTTCTCCACGCAGCGCCTTGACGCCTTTGAGGAAGGCCACTGCGCCGATCCGCGTCTCTTGCGAAATCACCTTGATCGCGCGCGCTTGGTCCACATTGCTATTGGTCCGCTCTACCAGCTTCAGGCTGGTTGCATCCGGCTGTTGCGCCGGAATTGCCGCTACTGCACTCATGCCGCAGTCCTTTCTTTGATCCGTTTCATGGTTCGGAGCCACCGCATGGTGCTGAGAGCCCCAATAAAGTCCTGAAAGTCGCGGCGGTATTCCTTTCCGGGGAACGCCGCCAGGCGGTAAGTTTCGTCGCCCTTCAGTTCCACGCAGACGCGGGTGTACGTGGCCGGGTCCGGGAAGAACGCGCTGTAAGCGGCAAGCTGCAATCGCACCCACTCCTCCGCTTGATTGGTTTTGATGTCGAGCATCACCCGCCCCAACTTCGGCAGCGTGCCGCGCCGGTCCAGAGTGCCCGCGTACCCGTGCTGCTCGTGGTAACCGCGATGCTCGATGAGATCGGCCGCGAAACCCGTCTCCGCCCGGAACTTCCGCCACGCCGCAAGGTACGGGGCGATGTGTGGATCGACGCAGGAATCGTCAAGCTGCGCCTGGTCGTCGTACTGCGTGTACAGGTGCACCATCCGGCCCCTCTCCAAGGCCCAGCGCCGGGTGCGCGGCGGGATGTGCGAGAAATCTACGATGCCAACCGCTTGAAGCACCCCCGTCACGTTCGGCAACGCTTGGCCGTTCAGTGTGTAGGTGTGCGTTGCTTCGTCGAATTTAAGCGAGTCTAGGTCGTCGGGCACTCTACATTGCCTCCACCTTGTACTGCGGCAGGTGCTCCGGGATGTATAAGTCCTCCGCGCGGTGGCCCCACCCGAGCATGTCGCGCGGCTCCGCGTAGTCCCCGCATCCGCAGTTGCACAACTCAAAGCCGTCTTCGAGCATCCGCTCGTGTTCGCGATCCGCCTTCGCGCAGGCGCGGTCATAGTCGATCTCGGCGGCGACCACCGGGTCTCTCATGACTGCGCCGCCCCGAACATCTGTGCCCGCCGCGCCTGGATGATGCGGAACAGGCGATCAAGCTGCTCATCGCTGAGCCAGATGTACGCTTCCGCTCCGTCGGCCTCGATGTGCAGGCCGTGGTCATCGTCGCCCGCGCCCCGTTCGAGGAAGCCGAAGGCGGTCATCTCCGCCGTGTGGCCGTAGATCGTCGTGCTGACTGTTCGCGCCATGGCGGCTCCTAGCCGAACACCAGCACCGCGATGACGATGCAGTTCAGCGCCACGGAGGCGCACAGCGCGAGGAACAGCAGGATGCGGCGGTCGATGCCGTGCTGGACCTCCTCATGTAGCGCCTCGATGCGCTTCTCCAGGTCGTAGTTGACCTGCCGCGCGTCGATGAGACGCTCGCGGTCGCTGCGCGAACGTTCATCGCGCACGGCTGGCGATGGGCAAGCGTTGTCCATCTCGCGGATGAACCTGTCGGCCATCTGTTCTATTTGTTTGTCGGTCAGTTTCTCAATCTTCATTTTTCACCCCGTCGTCTTTGCATCTACTCAGCCGCCCACCCTGTACAGCGTTTCCACTCGCCGCGATAGAGAGTTCAAGGCAGGCGGCGATTCGATGTCTTGCGGGTGCTCGTAGCGCAGATCAACGCCCGCCCGCTTGCACGCCTCGAACCGATTACGACCATCGAGGATCATGCCATCAAGCATTGTGATTGGATCAGCGAGGCCGTGAGCCTTGATATCCTCGGCAAGTTGCCGCAGCTCAGCTTCAGTCATCATCGGGAATAGTTCCGCTGCCGGGTGAGCCTTCATATCCAGATAGTCTCCTTACTCACGCGGCCCTGCCCGCTTCAACAGCCTCAACCTCCGCCGCGATGCAGACGTAGACCACCAGCCCGGCGACGATGAGACAAATCGGGGCCGCCGCGATCTCCCAAAATTCGTTAGACATCGGCGGCCCCATCGTTTGCACGCAATTCAACCGCTAAATCGTGAGCCGCGAGGAGGATTGCGCGGCTCGTCCGCTTGCCTTGCAACACCAAATGCACCACTGTTCGGTTTTTGCCGAGGTCGCGAGCCAACCGGGATATCGCGTTGTGGTTCGCCAGAATCCTATAGATCTGGTAGCGATTGAGACGCTTTCCGTTGGTCGTTACCTTCATGTTGCCTTGCTGTTACCTTGCTTCCGTGATTCAGATATTATCAAGGCAACGGGGGCCAGTCAACAGAAAAACACGCCTACCGATGTAGTATTTCGAGGGGTGGGAGGATGTACAGTGCGAAGGGTGATGGTCCGGGCGGCGAGAATCGAACTCGCGTGAGCTTGCTCCCAAGGCAAGTGGGTCACCACTACCCGACGCCCGGTTGAGGTTTGGTGGAGCTGGCGGGAATCGAACCCGCGTTTCCGGTTTGCAGGACCGGCACTCTCCCGCTGAGTTACAGCCCCAGTGCGGGAAGTGTTAGGCCGCTGGGGGCGCGGCCAATGCCGGGTATGGTGGAGGAATGGGTGCGGAGGCGGGAATCGAACCCGCGACTTCCAGCTTATGAGGCTGAATTTCTACCACTGAATTACCCCGCATCGAAGGTTTGGAGCCGAAGGCCGGACTTGAACCGACAACCCGCTGTTTACGAGACAGCCGCTCTGCCATTGAGCTACTTCGGCTCATGGTAGTGCCTGTCGTCGTGTCTGTGGTATTGCGGCCCACGGGAGGATTGTAGCACATTTAGGCAATACGACATCCCTCAGCATCTTAGTGTTCGATGCCGTGTTCGGTCTATCTCAGGGAAGAATTCAGCGTGCTCTTGATTCGCCTATGCAGGTTAGTCTGCGTTCGATGCTATGACCCGGACGTCGCCGTATTGCTGGATCGAGTACCAGCCCGTTGCCGGGATTTCCCCACATAAGCGTTTCATCGGTGCCTATTTCCGTAGCACGTACAACTGCGGGCCGTTGTTTTCAGGTTAAGCAGACCCGCGAAGCAACCCGCCGGGGAATCCCCAGCGAACTCTTCCTTTAGCATCCCCACCATAACACGACCGCCCGCTAAATTCCCGGCGGCGAACCGTGAAAGTGCGGGCGGTGTGCGCTAATTGGAAGTACGCTGCTACGCGGACGCCTCAATCATAACACATCGTTTTGGTATGCGAAACGACAAAAGCAAAAGCCCCGCCTTCCGAGCGGGGCCGTTTGCCGGGGTCTGCGCGATTCCCCTAGACATCCAAGGGGAATAATAACACGAAAAAAGCCCCCGCGCCTATTCCTCTTCTTCCTTGCGCCGTGGTTGAGTTTGCCGTACTGCAGCCAGCCGCGCCTTCGCCCCGGCGGCGAACGTATCCCAAATGAGCGCCTTCACGCCCCACACGAGCCCGCCGCCGATGAACCAACTGAAAACGCGCTCGGATAGCTCGACCAGCTTTTCCTGCTGCCTCTCCAGGCGCACCAGCCTCGTGATGATGTCCGCCTGGGCCTGCGTCATCGTCTGGATTTCGCGAGCGAATCCACGAAGCCGTTCCTCGTGGTCCTGGATCACTTCCCGCGTTGTGATGCCGTCCTGCGAATGCACCGATGGGATCGACCACAGCAGGAGAACGCCGATGACGAGCCACACGGTCAACACGCCTCCGCGAATCACTTTGAACCAGCCTTTCCCGTGTATTCGCACGCTTGTTCGTTCGGCCCACAGTAGGAAGCGGTCGATGGCAGCGACAGGCAAGGCAAAGGCGAACAGCCCCGGCGATGCCCTACCGTCCGCGAACGTAGCGATGGCGAGTGCGCCGAGTCCCGCAGTGGCGAACGTGGCATGGATGTCCCTTTCCGTCATTCCCCACGCGCGGGCTTGCCAGAAGGCAAGCTCGCCGAAGACGCCGGGCAAGGTATACAAGTCTCTTGCGATTTCACAAATCATGGACTCCTCCGCGTGGATAGTGCAGGCATCGGAGGTCCTGCGTGTGGTTGGGGCGCATTTGGAGTTACGCCCGCTTGTTGAAGTTGATCGTGATGGTCAGACCATCGACCTTCGATAGAAAATGATCGACGGCATCAGGGCCGAGTTGGCGCACCTGGCTTCCTAGCGCCATGAATGCTTCCTTCAGCTTTTCGCCGAGGATCTGAGCGTCTTTCTCGCTGAACTGATCGCCGATGAGAGCCATTATTCCCCCTTTGGCGGTTCGATCTTCATACCGCGTTCGTAGGCCACTACGGCGGACGTACCGTCCGGGTTGCGGAAGTGAGCGAGCACGCCCAACGCGCCCTGGATGCCGCCCACTATGGCGTGGCCGAAGTCCTTCCACTCCGGAGTGATTCCCGGAATCGACGGAATCACCACCTGCAAAAACGTTGCCGCGCATTGCAGCACAATATGGATCTTGAGTCCCATCGCAAAGTCCCCCATCTCGGAAATTAGAATCCTGACTTTCATCACGTCTCCGTCGCTGCGCCCCGGAACATGGCCGCTTCCTCGGTCCGCCGCTTCACGAGCCCGCCGAGCACCTTGCCCGCGGAATATTTCCAGCGATGAAACTCGGCTTCGGCTCCCGCGTAGTCGCAGGCGTTCAGCTTGGAAAGCAGCGTGGATGGCACGGCAAGCCCGCCGCCAGCCCGCCGCCTCAACCAAACGATGCCGTCTCGCACTCCGGGCAACCCCGGCCCGATGTTGAATATGAGCGACGTGAGCGCATCGAACTGGCCTTGCTCCAGCGGGACGCGCACGTGCTTGCGCACGATGGCTGCCGCCGCCTCCAGGTCCTCATCGAGCCACCGTTTGGCCACGGTCACGGAGACTGGCGGGGAATCCGCCGTGACGCCCTTGGTGTGACCCCATCCTTGAGTCCACTCGCCGCCAGGGCAGCAATACACGGCCAAGCGCAGGCCCTCGTGCGCTTGGATGAACGCGCGGACTTCGGCAGAAGGTTTCATATCGACGGCCATGGGCATCTACGGTATTCTCACTTTCCTTGGTCCGATGGTTTCGGCCCGCCGCATCAGGCTGGCCAGTACATTGCATTCGACGCACGCGCCTGGGGAGACTTCGGCGAGTTCCTGACAGGGTCGCGGCAGTGCGTATGCCGGGGCGACGCTTACCTGCCCTTTCGATATTGACCCGAGGATGCCCAGCGCCGCCGTCACGCCGGAGCCAATGGCTGCAACCGTCGAATTTCCTTTCGCGAGTCCGGTGACGGCAGTAATGCCGCCCGCCCCCGCCACGACATCATTGATGATGTGCCAGGGGTTGCGCTTCGTTCGCTGGTCCAGCAACGCAGAATAGAACTCGCCTGGAATCACTCGAACCTCGGGCGCGACCTCCAACATGATCGGCAGCGGCACGCGAACAACCGTCGCCCTGCGGTTGCACAGTTCCACGTGCCACACGCCCGCCTCGCGGCCCTGGCCCGACTTCGGGGCGGCCGCCGCCAGCGACACGGGGATGAAGCGGGCCGTGACCGCAGGCTCGGGTTCAGAAATAACGGGCCGGGGAGCGTCAGGCAGGGGCTCAGCCGTTGAAGGAGAGTAAACGGGAAGCCCTGCGAATGACGCCCACCCCAGCCCGCTCCCAAACTCCCACCGCGCCTGCCCAAAAGCAGACGCGGCAAGAGCCAGGAAAAGGAAACCGATCTTCACCGCTTGCGCTCCCACACGAAGCGCATGTCGAGTCTCGGTTGAAACGGCGTTGGCCCCGGCTCCCACCCGAAAATGATCCGCGCGACCGCGAACTCTTCATCGCGCTCCACGCGGCGGAACGTCGCGCCGATAGGATACTTTGATGCCGAGAACGCGGCAGACGTAGAGTAATATCGCGAGAAGGCCGCGCTCCAGCCCGGCGTATTCATCGCCGGAAGAGGCTCCCCCACTGGGTCGTTTCCCTGATCGGTCAGCGTGTCGAAACCTGGAAACGCCAGGAAGCCTCGCCTCGCCGGAAGATCGAAGGCCAGGAGCAGTTGCTGCAAAGCGACTTCAGGCATGTTGAAAAGCATCGTCGCGTCCTGAACGCTACGGCGGCCTTGTGAATCGAGGAAGATGATCTGGGCCGAACCGATGCCGCCTTCGGTTGGCGTGAACAGCGTGTAGCCATCCACCGGCACGCCAAACGAGGCCAGCCAGCCGAGTACCGTATTGAACTTCGCCTTGCTGGCCGGATCGTCGAAATTCACCAGACCGTGGCGAAGCTGGCTGCCGTGCTTCCCTGCCGAGAGATCAGCGGGGCTGGGCAGAGGCGCAGGCGGCGTGAAGACGCCGAAGTCTTGAATGATGTTGTCAGATGGAATCTCAGGTACGGGCATAAAACAGTCTCCTTAGAAAATGATTCGGACCGGGCCGAAAGGCACGGTCACGGTCGATGTGTTTTCGTCTTGCGCATCGGTCAGCCACCGGCGGCGCAGGTAGATGATGCGGCCCGGCAGCCGGGCCACGGA
>JADZBH010000015.1 GCA_020852175.1 Bryobacterales bacterium
ACGGAATTTCACGCCTCTGGCCTGCCTCCCGACTTCAAATCGTGCTCCGCGAATCTCGGCTGGGGCCTTCCATCCGAGTTCTCATGCCTTTCCCGACAGTTGCAGGCGGTTGTGCGAAGTTCCTGAAGCGTCACCAGGGCCACTGGATAACGAGACCACCTGGTGCTATGATCGACCCCGAGATTCCGGAAATGGTGATCGAACGGTGGCGACAGGTCGAAAGCCTGTTTCTCGCCGCGCACGAGAAGAACGCCGACGAGCAGGCACGCATTCTGGATGAAGCGTGCAGCAGCGATCCGACGCGCCGCCGCGAAGTGGAGTCACTGCTGGCCTGTGAGGATTCGGCGGCCGACTTTCTCGAGTCGGACGGATTGGGAGCGGCTGCCGCACCGGCGGTCCGGGAACCAGTGCCCAGGGGCGAGCGAATCGGGCCCTACACCGTCCTGGAATTCATCGGCGCCCGTGGCATGGGTGAGGTCTATAAAGCTCACGACCAGCGCCTGGACCGCTTTGTCGCCGTGAAGTTCCTTCCTCGCGTTGGAGCCGGCAATCCAGAGGCACTGGAACGGTTCGAGCGCGAGGCCCGCGCCGCCTCGGCCCTCAATCATCCGAACATTTGCACGATCTACGACGTGGGCGAGGTTCAGGGACGGTCGTTCCTCGTCATGGAACTGTTGGAAGGCCAACCGCTTAAGGATCGCAGTCCCGGAAAGCCCGTTCCGCTCGTGGAGTTCGCTGTCCTAAGCCGACAGGCCTGCGTGGGGCTTGGGGCGGCGCACGCCAAGGGCATCGTGCACCGGGATGTGAAGCCGGCCAATATCTTTTCACTCAGGACGGGCAAGTAAAGATCCTGGATTTTGGCCTGGCAAAGAGAGGCGTGGAGTCTCGCGGCATCAGCGCGGAACCTAAGCCGCCGGGCGCGCGCACGCTGGCTCTCAGAGCCTCCGGTGCGCTCGTCGGCAACCTCGCTTACAGGTCGCCGGAACAAGTGCTTGGCGACGGAGTTGACGTGCGTGGCGACATCTTCTCCACTGGGGATCGTGCTGTATGAAATGGCCACCGGCCAGCCTCCATTCAGGGGGAAGACGGCCGCCGGCATCATGGGTTCGATCCTCACCGAATCGCCCGTCAAGCCGTCAGCGCTAAACGCCGCGATCCCTGCCCGGTTGGACCGGGTGATTCTGAAGGCGCTGGAGAAAGATCGCGAAGCCCGATATCAGTCCGTGGCGCACCTGTCCGCAGACCTCGACGAGTGGCAGCGATTGCAACCCGCGGCTACATCCCTGCGCACACGCCGCTGGATACTGTCCGCAGTCGCTGCAAGCGCGGCGGGAGGAGTATTCCTGGCGCGGCGGTCGCTGTTTGCTCCCAACCGCAGGATCATGGTCGCCGGCTGCCGTTCGAGAACGTCGGCGGAAATCCCCAGCAGGCCTTTGTGGCCGACGGCCTTCACCGGGAGATGATCTTGGTGCTGAACCGGCTTTATCCCGACCGCCTGGGCGTCATTGCACACACTTCGGCCAAGCGATACCAGGCGACGGGCGCGCCAGCATCGAGCAGATCGGACGGGACCTGAAGGTCGCCTATGTCGCCGACGGAGGCGTGCAGCGGGTGGGAGGCCAAGCCCGCCTCACCACACGGTTGATCCGCGTCAGCGATCAGACTCCGTTTTGGGACAAAACGTACCACCGCGACCTTGGCCAGATCCTGGCCTCACAGGCGGAGCTTGCCCACGCAATCGCGCAAGGCATCGAGCGCGGCCTGCGGCCGGAGGCAGGAGTTTCCGCGGCTCGGGCGCGTCCGCTGAACGCAGAGGCCCATGAAGCGTACTTGCGTGGCGATTACGCCAAGGCAGTTGACATCGACCCGAATTATGCTGCCGCGTTCACGGGTCTCGCTGGCGATCTGTACTACCCGGCCCTGTTCGGATTCTTTACGCCCCGCCCGGCTTTCACGAAGATGATGAACGCCGCCTCCCGGTCGCTGGAACTGGATCAGACACAGGCGCTGGCCCATGCGTGCCTGGCATTGGGTAAGCTTCACCTGGATTGGAACTGGTCCGAAGCGGAGGAGGGTATTCGCCACGCCGTTCGCCTCGACCCAGCCGACGGCGAAGTGCGTCATTTCCTGGCGCACATCCTGCTGTTTACGGGCCGCCCCGCAGAGTCCGCCCGGGATTGCCGGCGCGCGCTCGAACTCGACGCCTTCAACTCTTCTTTGATTTGCTGCCTCGGCTTCCACTACTTGCTGGCCGGCGACTTGGAGAAGGCCCTGGAGTCCACGCGCCAGGCGCTTGCCTTTGATCCCAAGCTTGGCTGGGCGCACATGATCTTGGGTTGGATCTATGAGCAGACGGGCATGTTCGCGGAAGCGCTGTCCGCGCCCCGAAAAGGCCCGGACATCGCCATCCGCAAAGTATCCATCGCTCACGCGTATGCGCGCCTGGGGAACCGGCCGCCGGCGGAGAAGGTCCTGTCGGAACTTCTGGCAGAATCCAAGACGCACTACATTTCGCCGTACGGTATGGCGGTGATCTACACCGGGCTCGACGATAAAGACCGGGCCCTCGAATGGCTGAACAGGGCAGTCGAGGAACACACGGGCTTTCTGATCTTCGTGAACTCGGATCCGCGATTCAAGCCGCTCCGATCCGATGCGCGGTTTCGCGACCTGCTCCGGGACATTCGATTTCCGGCGGCATAGCCCTCAGGCTGACGTGGCGGGCCGCGCCAGCACAGAGCCTTGGTTTTCTTTGGCTCCCCCGCTTAGCTTGATTTGCGGGGACATCCCCAGCGGTGCGAGTTGTTGTCACTGAGGCCGCAGTTAGCCTAGACTTAGCCTAGACTGACGAACTCGCCTCGGGTGAAGTTCGCTTCAGACCTTCTTTTTCCAATACTCCAACGTCGGACCGGTGTAGACTCCCGCGCCGGCGATGGCCCTCTTGCGGACGGCGGCGAGTTCATCCGGCGTCATCTTCTTGAAGTCCCG
>JADZBH010000016.1 GCA_020852175.1 Bryobacterales bacterium
ATGCCTTCGGCCACGGCGCCCGGCGAGCTCACGCCCAGGATCGCGCCCTGGAATCCCGCCTCACGCAGGGCAAGCCCAAAACTGCCCCCAATCAGACCGACCCCGACAATGGCGATACTCTCCATGGACTTGCGCTTACAGAGTACGGCCCACGGCGGAGGCGATCATGCGCAATTGTTGCGCCAGTTCCGTCAACTGCTCCGGACGCAACGACTGTGCTCCGTCGCTGCGCGCACGGTCCGGGTCGGGGTGCATCTCGACAAGCAGACCGTCGGCGCCGGCGGCAACCGCCGCGCGCGCCATGGGGATCACCTGGTCGCGCCGTCCTGTGCCGTGCGAAGGGTCGGCGACAATCGGCAGATGGGATAACTTATGCACAACGGGAATGGCCGATATGTCCATCGTGTTTCGGGTGTAGGTTTCAAAGGTGCGAATCCCACGCTCACAAAGGATGACTTCATAGTTACCGCCCGAGAGCAGGTACTCGGCAGATAATAAAAGTTCTTCAATGGTGGCCGCGATGCCCCTTTTCAGCAGAATGGGTTT
Source organism: Bryobacterales bacterium (assembly GCA_020852175.1). Taxonomy (GTDB): domain Bacteria; phylum Acidobacteriota; class Terriglobia; order Bryobacterales; family Bryobacteraceae; genus JAFLBB01. Next base: position 547 of record JADZBH010000016.1, read on the forward strand.
GCGGAGCTTGCTGAGTTCCCGGAGCAGGTTGAAATTCTGCATGTTCCGCGCGCCCACTTGTAATATGTCGGCGTAGCGCACCATGAGCGGAATCTGGGTGGAGTCCATCACCTCGCTGATGACCAGCAGACCGAACTCATCGGCAGCCTCGCGCATCATTTGCAAGCCCTCTTCGCCGAGTCCCTGGAAGCTGTAGGGGGAAGACCGCGGCTTGAACGCCCCGCCGCGAATCACCCTGCCTCCGGCTTCGGCCACGATGGAGGCGCAGCGCCGGATCTGTTCCCGGCTCTCAACGCTGCACGGCCCAGCCATCAACACCATGGCGCCGCCGCCGATTTCCACGCCGCCCACCTTCACCACCGTGCCGCCGGGACGGAAGTGCCTGTTGGCCAGTTTGTAGGGCGACATGATCCGGTGGGCTTCTTTCACGCCCTCCATCACTTCGAACTCTTTCGGGTCGATGCGGTCCTCCGGACCCACGCCGCCCAGCACGGTGTGGACCAGCCCGGTGGAGCGGTGTACGGTGAACTCCAGATCCACCATCCGGTCGATCACCCGCTGCACCAGCGTCTCGGCGGCGCCCTCCTCCATCACGACAATCATTGCCCGGCCCCCTCTTTCGACTGTATCCGGCCCCGTTGCAGGTTGCGCATCTCGTCCATGATGCGTTCGTAGACACGGCTGAGCGCATCGTCGGAGAGCGGTCCGGCGTTGCAGCGCGCCACGTTGGCCATTACTTCCTGTTCGCGCTTGGGCTCGTAGACGCGCATGGTCAATCTTTGTTTCGCCTGGCCGATGATCTCCACCACGCGCGCCCGGTCATTGAGCAGGCGTGTGATGCCCGCGTCGATCTCGTCAATGCGCACCCGGGCCTGGTTCAACGTCTCCCGCGCCGTCTCCGGCGACGACATGTCCGCCCAGGCAGGCAGCTCCAATCCCTGGTGGTCCATCAGCCCTCCATGCCGGTTTTCAATGCTCGCGCGAAGGCTTCCAGAGCGGGCTCCAGTCCAGGGCCCGCCCCTTGCGCCTCCACGATCCGGACGAAGGCGCTGCCCACCACCACGCCGTCAGCCAGACGGGCGGTTTCGCGCGCCTGTTCCGGCGTGGAAATTCCAAAGCCAACCGCCAGCGGCAGAGCCGTCCGTTCGCGCAACGCTTCCACCAGCGGACCCACGGAGGCCGACAGCCGGGCCTGTTCACCCGTCACACCGGTCCGCGAGACAAGATACACGAAACCGGAGGAGTGATCCGCCACCTTCCGCAGGCGTTCCGGCGGCGAGGTGGGCGCGGCGAGAAACACGGTATCCAAACCCGCCGCGCGCAGCGGCGCCACGAATTCGGCGGCCTCCTCCACGCTCAGGTCCGTCATCAGGCAGCCGTCGATTCCGGCGGCTTTCGCCTCGCCGGCCAGCTGATCGAATCCATAGCGGATCAGCGGGTTCATGTAGCTGAACAGCAGCAGGGGGATCTCCGATTTCGCGCGGACGGCGCGCGCCAGCTCCAGCACACGGGCCAGCGTCATGCCCGCCGCCCGGGCCCGTTCGCTCGCCTTCATGATGACGGGGCCATCGGCGACGGGATCGGAAAACGGCACGCCCAGCTCGATCAGGTCCACGCCGCCGCGCTCCAGCGCCGCGATGAGGGACGGCATGCGTTCGGGCGACGGGTCGCCGGCCGTGACGTAGCCAATCAGGACAGGCTTCTTTTCCGCCCGTTTTCTCGCGAACAACTCGCCGATGCGGCTCACGCGGCGCCTCCTTCGGTAGCGGACCGGGCCGCCCCATCCAGTTCGGGAAAATGCGCGCGGTAGATGTCGATGTCCTTGTCACCGCGGCCGGAGAGGTTCACCAGGAACACCTTGCCCGGTTCGCCCGGCGCGCGGCGGATGGCCTCGGCCAGACCGTGCGAGCTTTCCAGTGCTGGAATGATGCCCTCGGTGCGGCACAACTGGAGCGCCGCCCGGAGCGCCGCTCCATCCTCGCAGTAGGCGTAGGAAGCTCTGCCCTGGTCGTGCAACCAGGCATGTTCGGGACCCACCATGGCATAATCCAGCCCGGCCGACACCGAATGGGTCAGCAGCACCTGTCCGTCGCCGTCCTGCAGCAGGTAGCTGCGAGCGCCCTGCAGCACGCCGGGGGCTCCGCCTTGGAAGCGCGCCGCATGCTCTCCGGGCCTGATGCCGCGGCCGCCGGCTTCGATGCCCACCAGTTCCACCTGCGCATCGGGAATGAAGGCATGGAAGGCGCCAATGGCGTTGCTGCCGCCGCCCACGCAGGCAAACACGGTGTCCGGCAGGCGGCCAATGCGCTCCAGCATTTGCGCCCGGGCCTCCTCGCCGATGCAGCGGTGGAAGTCGCGCACCATCACCGGGTAGGGGTGGGCGCCAAGCGCGGAGCCCAGAAGATAATGCGTGGTGGCGATGTTGGTGACCCAGTCGCGCATGGCCTCGCTGATGGCATCCTTGAGTGTTTTCGAGCCATAGCCGACGCCTACCACCCGGGCGCCCAATAGCCGCATCCGGAAGACATTCAGACGCTGGCGCGCCATATCCTCCTCGCCCATGTAGACCACGCACTCCATGCCGAACAGCGCGCACACCGTGGCCGTGGCCACGCCATGCTGGCCCGCGCCGGTTTCGGCGATGATGCGCCGCTTGCCCATGCGTTGGGCCAGAAGCACCTGTCCCAGGCAGTTGTTGATCTTGTGCGCGCCGGTGTGCAGCAGGTCCTCCCGCTTCAGGAAGATGCGCGCCCCGCCCAGCGCCTTCGTCAGACGCTTGGCTTCATAGAGCGCGGTGGGCCGTCCGGCGAAGTTTTCCAGCAGGTCACGCAACTCGGCCTGGAACGAAGGGTCCTCGCGCGACTGGCGCCAGGCCCGTTCGACATCCTCCAGCGGCGCCATCAACGTCTCGGGCACATAGCGCCCGCCATAGGGACCGAAATGTCCCTGTGCATCCGGTTCGAGCTTGGTCACACTCATGTCCTTGGTTATCCGTTCACGGCGCCGGGTTGGGTTGACGGGGCCAGCGCCCGTGCCGCCTCCCGCGCCGCGGCCACGAAGGCCTCCACGCGCGCGCGGTCTTTCCGGCCGGGGCTGGATTCCAGACGCGAGCAGGCATCCACGCCCCAGGGCCGGACCATTTCGATCGCCCGCGCCACGTTCGAGGCATCCAGGCCGCCGGCCAGCACGACGGGCGAGCGCAAGCCGCGAGCCAGACTCCAGTCGAACACGCGCCCTGTACCGCCGTGCATGGCGCCCGCCGGGGCGTCCAACAACCACGCTTCGGCCTGGCCGGTGAGTTCGGCGGGGTGAAAATTCGCGTCCACGCTTCGGGCCAGCCACGTCCGGACTGGGACCGCAGCCGGTTCGCCGTGCAACTGCGCCACATGCAACCGGCAGCGCGCGACGGTGTGCAGCACCTCGCCGGCAGGCGTATTCACGAAGACGCCCACGCGAAGGACGCCTTGGGGCGTCTCGTCGATCCAGGCGGCAAGCGACGAGGGTTCGACATAGCGCGGGCTGGAGGGATAAAAATTGAAGCCGAGGGCCGTGGCTCCGGCCGCCGCGGCGTCGAGCGCGTCGCCGGGCGTGGTGATGCCGCACACCTTGATGACGAACGGCGGAGTCAGCATACGAGCGCCCGCAGCGCCGCCGCCGGGTCCGGCGACTTCATGAGATGCTCACCCACCAGGAAGGCCTGGTAGCCCGCCGCGCGGAGCAGCCGCACATCCGCGGCCGAGTGTATGCCGCTTTCGCTGACGCGCACAATGCCGGGCGGGATGCGCGAGGCCAGCGCGAACGAGGTTTCCAAACGTACCTCGAAGGTGTTCAGGTCGCGGTTGTTCACGCCGAGAATGCCGGCGCCGGAATCGATGGCGCGATCGAGTTCCTCGCCGTCGTGCACCTCCACCAGCGAGTCCATCGCGTAGCGGGCCGCCAGTTCGCGGAAGCCGCGCATTTGCTCCGTAGTGAGAATCGCCGCAATCAGCAGGATCGCGTCAGCGCCCGCCGCCGCGGCCTCCAGCACATGCCGCTCGTCAATGGTGAAATCCTTGCGCAGCACCGGCACGGGGGTATGCTGGCGCGCCAGGCGCAGATCGTCGAGCGAGCCCTGGAAGAACCGCTCGTCGGTGAGCACGCTCATGGCCGCCGCGCCGCCTTCGGCATACTGTGCCGCGATGGCCGCCGCGTCGTAGCGGGCGTGCAACACGCCTTTGCTGGGCGAGGCCTTCTTGGCCTCGGCGATGATCGCCGGCGTGTGTGACTCCAAAGCCTTCCGGAAGCCGCGCCGCCCGCCCGCGCTCGCCTCGGCTTCCCGTTCCAACTCCGCGCGGTTCCACGTCCGCGCGCTCAACTCGGCGCGTTTGTGATCGGCGATACGCGACAATATGCCCGGAACGGTTTGCTGCATCGGGGGGATTCTTCATGCTAACAAACTGGAAGGCCTGGCCTGCCCCCGTTCCGGCCGGATCCTGGTATGCTGCTACCGTGAATCGACGGTCTTTTCTCGCCACCGCGCCCGCTTTGGTTTCGGCTCATTCGTTGCGCGCGGCGGCCGCCACCCGGCCGAACATCATCTGGATTCTCGGCGAGGACATGGGCAAGCAACTGGGCTGTTATGGCATGCCGCAGGCGCGCACTCCGAACCTGGACCGCATGGCCGCCGAAGGAGTCCGTTTCGATCACTGCTTTTGCACCGGGCCGGTGTGTTCGGCCTCGCGCAGCGCCTTCAACACGGGCGTTTATCAGATCACCACGGGCGCGCAGAACCACCGTTCGCACCGCAAGGACGGCTACCGGCTGCCGGAAGGCGTCGATCTCATTTCGCACCGCATGCGGAAGGCAGGCTACTACACGACGAACGTGCGCCAGATCCGGGGCAACGTGGCTGGTTCCGGCAAGACCGACTTCAACTTCGCCACCGAGCACGCCTTCGACGGCCCGCATTGGAACGGACGCAAGCCCGGCCAGCCCGTCTATGCGCAAATCAATTTCACGGCGCCGCACAAGGGGCCTCAATTTCCGCGCGCGCGGCGTGAGAACAAGGTGCTGGTGGATCCGGCCAAGCTCGAACTGCCGCCCTATTGGCCCGACCATCCTGTGGTGCGCGACGAGTACGCCAACTTTCTGGATGCCGTGAACCTGCTGGACTCCGACGTGGGCGTTTTGTGGGAGGAGATGAAGAAAGACGGGCTGCTGGACAACGCCCTGGTCTTCTTCTTCGGCGACAATGGCCGCTGCCTGATTCGCGGCAAGCAGTGGCTCTACGACGCCGGCATCAGCGTGCCCCTGCTGGCCTGGGCCTCCGGAGACGCGGGCAGGGCTTTGGGGTTGCGGGCGGGCACGGTGCGCCAGGATCTCAGCGTGTCGCTCGATATCACCGCCACCTCGCTGGCCGCCGCGGGCATCGAGACGCCAAAACTGTTCCATGGACGGCCTCTGTTCGGCAAGGGCGCCAAGCCGCGCCCGGAGATCTACGCCGCGCGCGATCGCTGCGACATGACGGTGGACCGCATTCGCTGCGTTCGCACCTCCCGCTATAAGTACATCCGGAATTTCATGCCTGACCGGCCCTACACACAGTACAACCACTACATTGAAACCAGCTATCCCACGCTGGGCGTGATGAAGGAGTTGTACGCGGCGGGTAAGTTGAACGCCGTGCAATCGCTCTTCATGGCCCAGCGCAAGCCCGATGTGGAGCTATACGATCTGCGCGACGACCCGTACGAGGTGAAGAACCTGGCGGGCAGCGCCGCGCACGGCAAGGTGCAGGCCGAACTGGGCGCGAAGCTCGACAAATGGCTGGTGGCCGCCGATGACAAGGGGCGGTTCCCCGAGGATCCGAAAGCGGCGGAGTTGTAACGGCCGTCCGCGCTACTTCTGAAACGCCGGGTTGTACCTGCCGCGCTCGGCGAAGCCGCCCAACTCCGGCCGCATGGGAGAGAAGCGCGGGTAGCTTTCCCACACATCGCCCTTGCCGGTTACGCGCGGGTCGCCCGTCCGCCGCAACTCGCCCATCAGACGCGCCGACAGTTCCCGGGCCACGCCCTGCTGTTGGCCGGCGAGGTTGTTCAGGCAGCCGGGATCGAGACGCACGTTGTAAAGCTCCTCGCCCGGCATCTTGCCAAACGCCGCGTCGAACAGAGGTTTCACGGCGGAATCGTCGCGATGCGCCATCATCCACTGTTTCGTAGGCCCGTCGTCGATGTCGTGGAAACCGGGCGGGTCGCCGGCCATCCAGCGATCGGGTTTGAAATTGCGGAGGTAGAGAAATTCGCGCGTGCGTATGGCCCGCGTGGGATAGCCGAGGTTGTCGCGCCGCGAGTGGGAGTGGCGTTCCCGCCCGGCGTACACGGCATCGAATTTCGAGTCGATCACGCCGCTCCTGGACGAACGGAGCAGCGGCAGCAGGCTGCGCCCGTTTTGTCCGGCCGGACGCGCCACGCCAGCAGCCTCCAGAAAAGCAGGCGCCAGTCCGGTGAAGCTCACCAGGTCCTCGGAAACGCGCCCTCCGCGGAAGTGGCCTTTGGCCATCACGGCCATGGGCACATGCCAGCCGTAGTCCTTCATCGCGGCCTTGGCGCCGGGGAACGACATGCCGTTGTCGGCGGTGACGACGACGATGGTGTTGTCAAGTTCGCCGGTTTTCGAAAGCAGGTCGAGCATGCGGCCGAGATGCAGGTCGAAGTGTTCGATCTCGGTGAGATAGTCGGCCAGGTCGCTGCGTACTTCGAGCGTGTCGGGCAGGAAGGGCGGCACCACGATCCTGTCGAGCCGCTTGCCGCTGGCCACGCCGATGCCCTTCTTGTACACGCGATGCGGCTCCGTGCTTCCGAACCAGAAGCAAAACGGCGCGCCTTTGGGCCGCTTGTCGAGGAAGCGCCCGAAGTTGGCGGCATAATCGAGCGGGTTCATGCCTTCGAGCGGCGGTGTCTCCTTCACGGCGTCGTACGAGGGACCCGCGGGGTTGTGCGGCCATCCGGCGTCCTTGAAGTTGCAGGGCGAGGCGCCTTTGCCGGTCAGTCCCACATGGTAGCCCGCCTTGCCGAGCAGCTCCGGGTAGACGGCGAACTTCCGGGGAAACAGGCTGGCGTGCGTGCCGGCCTCCTCCAGCGTCCAGATGTGGCGTCCGGTCAGCAGGGCGGCGCGCGAAGGGGCGCAGCCCGGCGCTCCGGCGAAGGCATTGCGAAAGAGCACTCCGCCTTCGGCGACGCGGTCGAACGCCGGCGTGTTCACCACGGAGCAGCCCATCGCCGAGGTATGCGGATAGCTCAGATCGTCGGCCATGGCGACGAGAATGTTGGGCCGGCGCGATGCCTGCCCGCGTACGATTGCCGGCGCCAAACCGGCGACAAAGGCTCTCCGGCGCATTGTCTACTCCTCCATGATTCCGAAAATGTGCCTGTGCGCGCCGGGTAGTTTGCGTGGCTTTCGGTCCGGGCCGAGGAAGACGTGGCGCGTATGTCCGGTGGCCAGAATCACGTTGGTTTCGGCGTTGCGAATCTCGTAGCCGAAGCGCACCAGCCGCGGGCTGGCCTCGGCCACCCATGCCTTCACGATCACTTCATCGTCGTAGAGCGCCGGCTGGGCGAAGCGGCAGGCTGCCTCGACCACGGCCAGCAGCACGCCTTCGTCCCGCTCCAGGTCGCGATAGCGCAGCCCCAGAGAGCGGCACAACTCGACCCGCCCTACCTCCATCCAAATGATGTAGTTCGCGTGGTAGACCACGCCCATCTGGTCGGTCTCGGCGTAACGCACGCGGAGGCGCGTCTCATTCACCCGTTCCCGTGACGCTTCCATAAGGTCACGAGTATAGCGCCGTTACCGAAACCGCAGGCGCCCTCCATGCATCTGTGACCATACCGGACGTGCGCGTAAAGGTCCTATTTTTCGGCCAGGTGAAAGACTTTACCGGCCGTGCGTCGGATGAACTGGAACTGCCTCCGGGCGCCACGGTGCAGGCGGTTTTCGACCACTACGCCGCGCCCGCGCCGCGCCTCCGCCAGATGGAGAAAAGCATCCTGATGGCCCGCAACCAGGAGTTCACCGCGCGCACGGCGTTGCTTGCCGAAGGCGACGAAATCGCGTTTTTGCCGCCGGTCAGCGGCGGCGTGTCGGACGGTCCGGCGTGGACGCACCGGATGGTCACGCCCGAGGGCCATTTTTTCGGGCTGACGCGCGATCCGCTGGATGGCGGCGCGGTGGCCCGGCAACTGCTGGCAGCCACGGATGGCGCGTTTGTCAATTTTGAAGGCGTGGTGCGCGACAACACGAAGGGCCGTCCGACGCTCTTCCTCGACTATGAAGGGTACGAAGCCATGGCACTCCAGGTGATGGCCCGGCTTGGCGTGGAAATCGCCGCCGCGCATGACATTGGCAGGATCGCCCTGGTGCATCGCCTGGGACGTCTGGAGATCGGGGAGACCAGCGTGGCTGTTGTGGTCACCTCGCCGCACCGCCGCGCCGCCTTTGACGCCGCCCTGGAGGGCATTAACAGGTTGAAGAACACCGTCCCCATCTGGAAGAAGGAGCATTTCGCCGACGGCGAAGTGTGGGTGGAGGGAGCATGGGACGAACGCCTGCCCGGGCGTTGATGGCCGCCCTGGCGCTCGCCTGCGCGGCGCCCGCGCAGACCAAGACACATACACAACCGCCCGCCACGCCCACCTTCCGCTCCGACGTGCGTCTGGTGCGCCTTCTGGTGACGGTGAAGGACGGCTCGGACGCCCTGGTGGGCACGCTAGGCCAGGACGATTTCGCCGTGACCGACTCCGGCGTCGGGCAAACGATCTCGATCTTCGAGCGCACCACAGCCCAGCCGCTCTCCATCTCGCTGCTGATCGACGTGAGCGGCTCCACGGCCAAGGATCTGAAGTTTGAAACCGGCGCCGCGGCCCGCTTCCTGCGCGCCATCACGCGCGAGGGCAACGAGCGGGACTCGCTGGCGCTGTATGCCTTCAACGACGAAGTGACGCTGGTGGTCAACTTCACGCGCGACGCCCGCCGCATTGAACGCGGCCTGAAATCGCTGAGCGCAAGCGCCGGCACCTCGCTGTATGACGCGCTGACGCTTTCCAGCGAACGCCTGGAAGGCCGCGACGGACGCCACGTAATCATTGTCATCAGCGATGGAGGGGACACCACCAGCCGGACGGACTATCATGCCGCCCTGCGGTCGCTTCACCGCGCCGATACCGTCTTGTATCCCGTCGTGGTCATCCCCATCACAAGCGATGCCGGGCGCAATATCGGCGGGGAAAACGCACTGACGCAACTGGCGCGTTCCACGGGCGGCCGCGCCTTCTTTCCCGGCGTGGAGCGGCTGGACGAGACCTTCACCGAGATTCTGCGCGACCTGCGCACGCAGTATCTTCTCGCCTATTACCCCAAGGCGCTGCCCGCGCCCGCGGACGGCGGATTCAGAGCCGTCCAGGTTCAGGTGAAGCCGCCGGGTTTGCGGGCGATCTCCCGCGGCGGCTATTATGAGGAATAACCTCTCTGGAGAGCCGTCCTTGATCACCAAACCCCCTGCAAAAAACGCAGCCACCAAAGCGAAAGCTCGTCCCGCCGAGCAAACCTTTGAAGAGATCCGCTATCTGCGCCACCTGATCGAGGCCGGAGCCTCCGTCACGGTGAAGCTGATCGAAGGTGAGGAGTACACCGGGATCATCGAGTATTACGACGCCAACTTCATCCGCCTGACCCGCACCGGCGAGCCGAACCTGTTCATCTTCAAGCACGACATCCTCTACCTGTACGAGGCCGAATAAATGGCATCGTACCTGGAAACGGCCACTTCCATCGCGCGCGAAGCCGGTTCCCTGCTGCTGCAGTTCGCCGAGCGCCGTCCCGCGTTCGAACTGAAAGGCGAGTTCGATCTGGTAACCGCCGCCGACCGCGCCAGCGAACAACTGATTCTGGACCGCCTGCGCTCGCATTTTCCCTCTCACTCCATACTGGCCGAGGAGACCGGCGCGCACGAGGCCGCGAGCGATTTCCGCTGGTATGTCGATCCGCTGGACGGCACCACGAATTTCGCCCACAGCTTTCCCATGTGGAACGTGACGCTGGCGCTCGAACAGGCCGGGCAACTCATCGCGGGCGTGGTCTACGATCCCGTGCGCGACGAGATGTTCACGGCCGAGCGCGGCGCTGGCGCCTACTTGAACGGCCGCCGCATTCACGTCTCGAAAGCGGCGCGGGTCGAGGAGGCGCTGCTGGCCACGGGTTTTCCCAGCCGCCGGCGCCATGAGAACGTGAACGTCCACTTCTTCCATCAGGCGGCGATGATCAGCCACGGCGTGCGGCGCGCCGGGGCCGCCGCGCTCGATCTGGCCTATGTCGCCTGCGGGCGTCTGGATGGCTTCTGGGAGTTCGGCTTGAACCCCTGGGACATGGCCGCGGGCTCGCTCATGATTCTGGAAGCCGGCGGCCAGGTGACCGACATGCGCGGCGGCGCGTTCACCGTGGGCGGCGCGCATCTGACAGCCACCAACGGCGGCATCCACGCCGCGCTGCTTGGCTTGTTCGATGAGGTGTGGAACGGCCGTTATCGCGTGCCGCTGCCGCAGATCGGCCCGAAGTAACGGTTACGGCATCACGCCGGCCTGATAGTCCAGCACGTTGCGCGCGCGTAGATAGGCATACCGCGCGGCCGCCGATTCCACCTCGCCGTTGGTGCGGCTCAACTGGGCCTGGCTGAGTTCGACGATGGACGCCAGACCCAGGTCATAGCGCGCCTGAGCCAGTTTCAGCGTGCGCAGCGCCTGTTCCAGCACCTTGGCCGTCAACTCCAGCCGCTGCCAGGCGTTGTTGGCCTCCACCCAGGCCAGACGCACGTCGCGCGCCACGCCGATTTCCAACTCGCGCAACTGCTGCGACTCGGCCTCGGCCTTCAATGTGGCCTCGTCGCGGCGCGAGGTGAACAGTCCGCCCGTCAGGATGGGGATGCTCACGTTTACCCCGGCCGCTCCGTAGCTCGGGTGAATGCCCTTTGCCCGCGGGCCAAAGTAGCCGCCCACGCCAATCAACGATATGTTCGGCAGCAACTGGCGGCGCTCGTTGTCGGCGGTCCGGCGGAGCGCCTGGATATCCATTTTCGAGGCGGCCAATTCCGGCCGGTTGGCGAGCGCCGTGGCCACGATGCCGTCGGGCGAACCGGCCAGCGGCGGCGGATCGAGCGGGGTAGCCAGCGAGTAGCGGCGCGAATCGCGAAAGCCCATGGCCGCGACAAGGTCCACTTCGCTCGCGCGCACTTCGTTTTCGGCGCGCGTCAAGGCCAATTCGGCCTCCGCCAGGTTCAACTCCGCGAAGCTCACGTCGAGCGTGGAGCGTAGATTGCTTTTGGCCAGAGCAGCCACCTGCTTCAGCGTGAGCCTCCGCATGGCTACGTTTTCGTTGAGCGCCTTTAGTTGCGTTTGCGCTTGCAGCGTCCGGTAAAAGGCGTCCCGCAGGCGCAGGCGCACTTCCAGCCGCACCGCGTTGCCGCGCTCATTCTGCGCCGCCACGCGCGATTCGGCCGCCTGTGTGAGCGAGCGTATCCGGCCGAAGTCATAGGCCAACTGATTCACGGAAAAGCCAGCCGCGGTACGGGAGAACAGACCTTGTGGCTGCAACTGTCCGGCGCCAATCATTGTGCCGTGCTCGGCCGCCGAGGCGCTCATCAAGGCGCTCACCTGCGGCTGGTAGGCCGCCCGGGTTTGCTTCACGGCCTCCTCGGCGGCGGCCGTCCTCAGTTTGGCGGCAGTCACGCGCGGGTGGTTCCCCAGAGCGATCCGTTCGGCCTCATCGAGGGTCAGCGTGGGGGTTGTCTGGGCCGCAAGCACCGTACCGGCGGCAATCGTCAATAGCAGCGTCTTCACGCCTTCTTCCTTCCATACACGGCCTTGTAGGCGGCAGGCACCAGAAACACCGTCAGCGCCAGCGATACCGTCATGCCGCCAATAATCGAACGCGCCAGCGGCGCATAGGCTTCGCTTCCCGTGCCCAGTTTCAGGGCCATCGGCGTCATGCCGATGATGGTCGCCAGCGACGTCATGAGAATTGGCCGCAACCGCACGCGTCCCGCCATGGGCACGGCGTCTTCCAGCGGCATGCCGTCCTCGCGCAAGCGCCGAATGAACTCCACCAGCAGAATCGAATTCGACACCACGATGCCGGCCATCATGATGACTCCCATCAACGACTGTACGTTGATGGTCGTGTTCGTCACAAAGAGCAGACCCAGCGTTCCCATCAGCCCCATCGGCACGGCCAGCAGAATCAGCAGCGGGTCGAGGAAGGAACGGAACTGCGCCACCAGGATCAGGTACAGCAGCGTGACGGCCAAACCGAGGCCGACGGCGAAACTGTGGAAGGAAGCCCGCATGCCTTCCAGCGAGCCCCGCAGATTCACCAGCACGTCCTTGGGCATCTTGGTGCGCGCCAGTACGCCTTCAATGCGGCGCCCCAGCGCTCCCAGGTCCTCATCCTCCATGTTCACGTAGACATCCACCACCTTGCGCAACCCGTAGTGGGCCACCTCGGTGGGCGAAGTGGAACGCGTGATTCGAGCCACGGCGTCCAGGCTGGTCACGTGCGAGCCCGGCACCTTCAAGGGAATATCGTCCAGCGCCGCGACGCTGGAGACCGTGCGCTCGGGATACTGGACCGTGAGGAAGTAGTCGTTGCCGCTCTTGGGGTCGGTCCAGAACGTGGGGGCGATCATGGAGTTCGACGCCACCGAGGTGATCAGGTTGCTTGCGATCTCGCGTTGGGACAGCCCCAGCAAAGCCGCTTTGCGGCGGTCCACGTCGATGCGCAGAGCCGGCATGTCGAGATCCTGGGGAATGTAGACGTCGGAAACGCCTTTCAGTCCGCGAATCTCGCGCGCCAAACCGGTGGCCGTCTGGAAGATGGTGGGCAGGTTAGGACCGCTCACCTGCACGTTGATCGGAGCCGGCATGCCGAAGTTCAGCACGGCGTCCACGAAGCCGCCGGTTTGCAGGTAGACCGTCAACTCCGGCATCTGCTCGCGCAGTTTCCGCCGCATGCGCTCCATGTATTCGTAGCTGCCGATCTTGTGCTTTTCCTGCAGGCTCACCTGGAGGAACGCCGTGTGCGGCCCGGAGTTCGAGGTGAAGATCGCCGAGAAGTCGGGCACCACGCCGATGTTGGAGACCATCATTTCGATGTCTTCCGGCAACACAACCTCGCGCACGATGTTTTCCGCGCGCCGCACCATTTTCTCGGTCTCCTCCAGGCTGGTGCCCAGTGGCGCTTTCATGTTCACCACGAATTGGGCCGGGTCCGTGCGGGGGAAGAACGACATGCCCAGCCTCGGGTACAACAGCAGGCTGACGGCGAACAATGCCAGCAATGTCAGCACGGTGAAGACGGGACGGGACAGCAGTCTGCCCAGCAGGATGTCGTACGTCTCCATTACCCACAAGAACATGCGGTTGAAGTAGTAGAACCATTTCGGACCGGCCGTTCCGTGCGGGTGGCCGTGCGCGGCGTCGTGCACCTGTTCTTTCAGGAAACGCGAGCAGAACAGCGGCACGACGGTCATGGCCACGAAGTAGGAGGCCATCAGCGACAGCACGACGGCGAGCGCCAGGGCGGAGAAGAGGTCGCGGCTGACGCCGAACAGGAAGACGACGGGAAAGAAGACGACGGCCGTGGTGAGCGTCGAGGCGAGCACCGGCAGTGCCACCTCGTTCGACCCGTCGCGCGCGGCGTCCATCGCGCTTTTGCCCATGTCCAGGTGCCGGTAGATATTTTCCAGCACCACCACCGAGTTGTCGATCAGCCTCGAGAAGGCCAGCGCCAGTCCGCCCAGCGTCATCGTATTGATGGAACCGCCGGCCGCATACAGGCAGATGAACGCCGCCAGCGCCGACAGCGGAATCGAGAAGCACACGCCGAGCGTCGCGCGCAGGCTGCCCAGGAACAACAGGACCATCAGCGAGGTGAGCACCAGGCCGATGGCGCCTTCGTGGACGAGCGTCTCGATGGCATTCTTGATGAACTTCGACTGGTCGAACACGACGCGCGCCACCAGGTTGTCGGGCACGTCCAGCAGGTTGGCCACCTCGCGCCGCACGTCGTTGACCACGGAGATGGTGTTCGTGTCGCCGCCCTGCCGGAGAACCGGTTGATACACCGAGGGCTGGCCATCGACGCGCACGATGTTGTACTGAATCTGCGCCGCGTCGCGCACGTTGGCCACGTCGCCGACGGTGAACTGCGCCGAGTTCACGGTGCGCAGCGGGAGCGTCCGGATGCCGTCCAGATCGGTGAACTGCGAGTTCGTGAAGATGGGGTAGTCGACCGGACCGATGCGGATGTTGCCCGACGGCAGGATGACGTTGGATTCGTTCACGGCCCGCACTACGTCCATGGAGGACAACTTGTGAGCCTCGAGTTTTTGCGGATCGACGTACACCATGATCTGCCGGTAACGTCCGCCAAACGGCGGGGGCACCGCCGCGCCGGCCACCTTGGCCACCTGCGTGCGCACGCGGTAATGGCCCACGTCGCGCAGCGCCGCCTCGGTCATGCCTTCGCCGCTCAGGGCGACCAGGCAGATGGGCATACTGGATGCGTCGAACTGAAGCACATAGGGAGGAAGCGTGCCGGGCGGCATGCGGCGCATTTCCGCCAGGGCGAGGTTGGCCACGGTGGAGGTGGCCGCGTTGGGATCGCTACCCGGCTGAAAGAACAGCTTGATGATGCCGGCGCCCGTCAGGGAGCGCGACTCGATGTGTTCGATGCGCGGAGCCAGCGTGAAGAAGCGCTCCTGGCGTTCGGTGATGTTCTTTTCCACCTGCTCGGGCGGCATTCCCGCATAGAGCGTCGCCGTCACCACCGCCGTCAAATCGAGCTTGGGAAACATGTCCACCGGCATGCGCATCAGAACGGTGCCCCCGACCAGGCACACGATCAGCGCGCAGACGATGATGAAGTAGGGGTTGCGAATCGAGAAGCCCGGCATCTATTCGCCCGCCACCGCCCGCGCTTCGACATGCTGGCCGGGTTTGAGCATGCCTCGATTGGAAACCACCACCAGATCGCCGGCGTTCACGCCGGAGAGCACCTCGAGGCTTGCCGCCGATTCGATGCCCGTGGTGATCGTCCGTTCCGCGATCCTTCCACCTTCCACTACCATGACGCTGCGGTTGCCGCCGGAGTTGGCCACGGCCGTCACCGGCACGGTCAACCCGCGGTCCTTCCGCGACACCTGCAAAACCACGTCGGCGAACATGCCTGGCGCGAATTTCAAATCGGGATTCATCACGTCTATCTCCGCCTCCATCGTCCTGCTGCTGGAGGCCACCTCGCGGGTCCACCGCGCCACTCTGCCGGAAAAGGTCCGGTTCAACGCTCCGACGCTCACCTCCACCGGCGTGCCCGCGCCCACCATGGGCACCACCGACTCCGGCACGCTCACGGCCAGCCGCAACCGCCGGATTTCAGCCACCCGCACAAGTGGCATAGCCTGGGTCTGCGAAGCCGTACCCGCCTGGATCATCGCGCCCGGGTCGGCGAACCTCTTGGTCACCACGCCTTCGAACGGAGCGGCGATGGTGCGGTAACGCCACATCGTGTCGGCCCGGTGCTCGGCCGCCTTGGCCGTGCTCACCTGTCGCTCGCTCACCTCGGCCGCCGCTTTGGACGCCGTCCATTGTGCCTGCGAGGCGCGCATCCGCGCGCTGGCCTCGTCAATCTCCTGCTGCGCCACGATCCCGGGTTCGGCCTTCGCTGCCGCCTGCAACCGGTCCAGCGACACCTGCGCCAGTTCCCGCTGCGCGGCCACCCGTTCCAGATCGGCCTTGGCGTGATTCACCTCGGCTTCACGCCGTCTGCGCTCCGCCGTTGCCATCGCCAGGTCCGCCTCCAATTCGGGAATCTCCAGGGTGGCGATCTCTTGATTGGACCGCACCAGCGAGCCGACATCGACCGTGATCGTTTTCACATAGCCAGCCACCTTGGCGTGCAGATCCACCACCTGGTACGGCCGGAACTCGCCCGACAGCACCACCTCTTTAGAGAGCGCCTCGTACTTCGGTTTTGTGACACCGACAACAGTCGCTGCCGCCGAGGACTGCGCCGAGGGCTTCGCGGCGGGCTCGGCCATTCCGGAACCGCCGCATCCTGCCGCCGCCGTCATGGCTAAAGCCGCGCCTAGAAATTGGATGGTTTGCAGCCGCCTGCCGTGACCGGTTGGATGAACGCGGTCCCTCGGCGGGGAGAGGGGGTGGGGTGTTCGCATGGTCAGTCCCCTATTCTGTTACAGTTCTGTTACAGGGAGCAACTGCTCCGCTAACTTTCTTCTTTGCCGTGTATCCCGCCTCCGGTGCACCCGGCGGCGGGCGCGCGTGCGGCCCATTTCCATCCGGAGTCAGACGGCCTTAGAAACTCGCCTTTACTTTCAACCAGATAACGTGATACCCTACCAAATTCATGCGTACAGTTGACATCATTCAGCGCAAGCGCGACGGCGAGGAGCTCTCGTCCGAAGAGATTCAGTTTCTGATCAACGCGTATACGCAAGACCAGATTCCCGACTATCAGATGTCGGCCTTCCTCATGGCCACGTACTTCTCGGGGATGACGGACAACGAAGTCACGGTCCTGTGCAACACCATGCTCGGCTCGGGCGCGGTCATCGATCTCAGCTCGGTGTCTGGCGTGAAAGTGGACAAACATTCCACCGGCGGCGTCGGCGACAAGACGAGTCTGATCGCCGCTCCGCTGGCCGCGGCCGCTGGCGCGATGGTGCCGATGATCAGCGGCCGTGCGCTGGGCCATACGGGCGGCACGCTCGACAAGCTGGAATCGATTCCCGGCTTCCGCACCACGCTGACCGTCGACGAATTTCGCGAACAGTTGCGGATGTACAACCTGGCGTTCATGGGCGCCACGCCGGAGGTGGCTCCGGCCGACGCGAAGCTGTACGCCCTTCGCGATGCCACGGCCACGGTGGAATCCATTCCGCTGGTGGCATCGAGCATCATGTCGAAGAAGATCGCCGAGGGCGTGGATTCGCTGGTGCTCGACGTGAAGGTGGGCGCGGGGGCATTCATGAAGCGCCAGGTGGACGCCCGCCGTCTCGCGCAAATGATGGTCAGCATCGGCCGGCGCGCCGATAAGCGCGTGGTGGCGCTCATCACGGACATGAACCAGCCGCTGGGGTTCGCGGTGGGCAATGCCCTGGAAGTGATGGAGGTGTCGCAGACGCTGCAAAACGCCGGTCCCACGGACCTGACGCGCCTCTCGTTGGAGTTGGCCGCGCGCATGATCTTCCTGGGCCGCATCACGATGACGCTGGACGAAGCGCGTGAATTGGCGCAGAAGCTGCTGTTGGACGGCTCGGGGTATCGCAAGTTCAAGGAAGTGATCAAGGCGCAGGGCGGCGATCCGAACGTGCTGGACCGTTTCGACCTGCTGCCCAACGCCACGGGCGTGCGCGAAATCGCGTCGCCGCGCGCGGGCTACATCAGCGCCATCGACGCCGAACTGATTGGCAAGGCCGCGGCTCTCATCGGCGCCGGACGCGACACGAAGGAAGACGCCATCGACCCCGCCGTGGGCGTGATTCTGGAGGTAAAGACCGGCATGAAAGTGGATGCCGGCTCCGTGCTGTGCCGCATCTACCACACCTCCGAGGATCGTCTGGAAGACGCGGCGGAACTGATCGAGGACTCCTTCCGCCTTTCGAAGGAGCCCCCGGAGGACCGCGAACTCATTCTCGAAGTCGTCAGCTAACCGGAGCGGCACATGGACCGATACACCGGGCTTCTGGGTCTGGCCGCGGTCCTGGCGCTGTGCTATCTCTCCTCGGCCAACCGCCGGGCGATCCGTTGGCGTTCCGTCGCCATCGGCATGGCCTTGCAGTTGGCTTTCGCGTTTCTGGTGTTGAATACGCCCTTCGGCCGGGCCTTCCAGGCCGCCTCCACCGCCGTGAACGCATTGCTGGAGTATGCGGCCGTGGGCAGCAAATTCCTGTTCGGTCCTCTGGGAGCGCGGGATGGCGGCTTCGGCGTGGTCTTCGCGTTTCAGGTGCTGCCCATCGTCATCTTCATCAGTTCGCTCTTCTCGATCCTTTATTACTTCGGCGTGATGCAGGTGGTGGTGCGCGCCATGGCCGTTTTCATGCAACGCTTTCTCGGCGTGAGCGGCGCGGAATCGACGAACGTGGCCGCCAGCATCTTCATGGGCCAGACCGAAGCTCCGCTCACCATCAAGCCGTTTCTCCCCAACCTGACAGAGAGCGAACTGTTCACCATCATGGTTTCCGGCATGGCGCACGTCTCCGGCGCCGTGATGGCCGCCTATGTGAGCATGGCGGGCGTCTCCATCGAGCATCTGCTGACGGCCGTCATCATGACCGCGCCGGCCACGCTCGTGCTGGCCAAGATGCTGATCCCGGAGACCGGCGAGCCCGAGACGGCGGGCGGAGTGAAGGTCGAGATTCCCAAGCCCGGCGTGAACGTCATTGACGCCGCCGCCACGGGCGCGCACGACGGCCTGTTTCTCGCGCTCAACATCGGCGGCATGCTGATCGCGTTCCTCGCTCTGATCGCGCTGGTGAACGGCATCTTCGGCTGGGTGCAGGGCGCCACCGGCGCGTCCTGGCTGCCCGTCTCGCTCGAACAGTTGATGGGCTGGATCTTCTCTCCGGCCGCGTGGCTGATGGGCGTCTCCTGGAAGGATTGTCCGCACATTGGGCAGTTGCTGGGCACGCGGCTTGTGTTGAACGAGTTCGTGGCCTTCATTGAACTCGGCAAGCTGAAGTCCGCGCTCGATCCCAAGAGTTTCACCATCGCCACCTATGCTCTGTGCGGCTTCGCCAACCTGAGTTCCATCGCCATCCAGATTGGCGGCATCGGCGCGCTGGCGCCCACGCGCAAGTCTGATTTGGCACGCCTCGGTCTGCGCGCGGTCATGGCCGGAACCCTGGCCAACGTGATGTCGGCCTGCATCGCGGGCATGCTGCTGTAAGGGCCGCCAGGGCGGCTTGCTACCCTGTTACGTGAACCCCATGCACGAGCATTCCCGAAGGACTGTCCTCACGCGCCGCGTGGACAAGGTCCACTCACTGGACGAACTCTTCCGCCACTGCCTGCCCGCGTTCGGCGGCGGCTTCTTGCGCCGCGTCTACACGATTCTCGACACCGCCATTAGCCACGGCTGCCCGCTCACCATCGCCGTCGCCGGGCCCGTCACGGTCAGCGGCCAGCACCAGACCTGGCTCTTGCCGCTGCTTGAAGCCGGCTACGTCGCCTATCTTTCCACCACCGACGCGGTCTGCTATCACGATGGCCACCGCTCCCTTACCGGACGCGGCAATCCGGTTCACGAGGTGCCCATCTGGGGCGACGACGCAGCCCTGCGCGACGAGAAGACCATCCGCGTGACCGACATGGCCTTCGACGAGGACGTGCTGTTCGACCAGGACCGGTATATCAGCGCACTGCTCCAACTCCCCGAGTTTCAAGCCAAAATGTCGGGCACCGAATTCCGCAACCGTCTCGGGGCGCGCTACGCCGCGCAGGAATCGCGCTCAGGTGTCGAGGCCGGACTGCTCTCCACCTGCCACCGTCTGGCCATTCCCGTGTTCGTCGGCGCTCCTGGCGACGGCAGCGTCTTTCTGAATTCGATGAAGCTGTGGGCCATGCGCGAAGCCGGCCTGCTCCCCTCGTACGCCTTCGATCTCGATCTGCATCTCGAGGTCTTCGAGTCCTGCGCGTATCACTATTGGGGATTGTTCGAAAACCCCGCGCGCGCGCTGGGCACGCTGATTCTGGGCGGAGGCGTTCCGAAGAACTTCAACCTGCAACCAGAGCCCGCTCTCGGCCAGATTCTCGGCCTGCCGCACGTGCGCGGGTATAACTTCGACGTGCAGATCGTCTCCTCGCCGGTTACCGACGGTTCGCTCAGCTCCTGCTTCCCGGCGGAAGCCGTGACATGGGGCAAGGTGGACAAGGATACCTATCTGGAGGCCACCGAAAGCGTGCAGGCCGACTATTCGATGCTGATGCCGTTTATCGTGAAGGCCCTGCTGGACAACCGCGAGCGCTACGAGCAGCGCGCCGCGGAGTTCGGCGAAGAAGCGCTTTTCGCCGAGGAGCCCAAGGCGCGCGGGTACCTGCGTCCGCGCGAGGGTTACCGCCTGTATGACCAGCGCGGGCGTCTGCTGGAGGAACTGAAAGAGGCTCTGCGGACGAACGGCGAATGGCTGCGAGAGACGTTGAGCTATCCGCTGTAAAGGCCGCGGAAACCGCGGCTAGTTCGCCGGCTGCCTGGCGATAGTGGGCGGCAGCAACTTGAACAGGAAGCTCTGCTCGGCGCCCTGCGCCGAAACCTTGGACGACCCGTTCGTCACCGGAAGATCCGAGGAGTTGCTCAGGCCCGCCACATACAAACCGCCGTCGGGGCCCACGGCCACGCTGGTGGCCACATCGATCGAACCGCCGCCGATGGACCGCGACACCACCAGCGCCGCGCCCTCGCTTACCGTGGGATCGAGCACGGTGAGGAATGCATCCACGGCTTCCACGGGCCTGCCTGGCACGCTGTCCAGATAGGGATAATCCTCCGAAAGCGTGTAGCCCGTCACGGCTACCTTGCCGCCCGGCAGCAGCGCCAGGCCATAAGCGACCTCGGTGCCTCGTCCGCCCAGGTAGGTGGAATAGGTGATTTGTTCGCCCAGCGGTTTGCCGAGATCGAAACGGGTGAGAAACACATCGGACTCACCCGCCGGAGCGCGCCGGTGCGCCGTGGCTGTCGCGGGAAAATCCTGTGACGTGGTGTAGCCCGCCAGCCAGACTCCTCCTTGCACGTCCACCCTGATCGCCACGGGAACGTCCAAACCACCGCCTCCGGCGAGCCGTCCAAACCGCAGCGCGTCCAGGCCGCCGCGATTCGTATCCAGGTTCACCAGGAATGCGTCAATCGTATAGGCCGGTTTTTCACCTTGATCCAGCGTAATCGGAAAGTCCGTCGAAGCCGTGTAGCCGGTCACATACAGCGTTTGATCGGGTGCGACCGCCAGCCCGGTGATGATGTCCGTGCTGTTGCCGCCGAGGAAGGTGGCATAGCGCAGCGGAGTGGACTCCGTCATGCTCACCTTGATCAGCCAGCCTTCCCAACCGCCGCGCACGGAGCCTTGCAGGTTGTTGGCCGACTCGGCCGTGATGCCCGGAAGCTTTTCCGACGTCGTGTAACCGGCCAGGTACATGTTGCCCGCCTCATCCACGGCCAGGGCGCTGGCCACATCCTTGGCCAACCCGCCGTACGTCTGGCTATACCAGACATATTCGCCGTTGGGGTCCTGCGGCTTCAGAGCCACCAAAAAGGCGTTCACCGCCGAGGTGACCGTCGTCGCGTCGGTGGTTTCAATTTTCGGCAGCGCGTTGCCCGCTGTGGGGAAATCCGCGGACTCCGTCGTGCCCGCCAGATAGACAAAGCCATTCCTGCCGAGCGTCATCGCCGTCACTTCGTCGTTCAACTTGCCGCCGAAGTAGGAATAGTAGGCCAGCTTCATGGAGCCGTCGGCCTGCGGTTCAAATTTGGCCAGGAAGGCGTCGCGCTGGCCGTTGGAGATGTCCTGAACCGGCGTTAGCGGCGGGGTTACGGCAATGGTTGTGTTCGCGTAGCCGGCCACCCAGATGTCGCCGCGCTCATCCACCGCCGTGGCTGTGGCGCCGTCCAGGATGTCGCCGCCGAAATAACCGCCATACACCACGGGATCCACCACCAGTTCATAGCGGCGGTCGTAGCGGCCCAGCACGAGGCGCGCCTCCTTGCCGAGCAGTTCGTAGCGCGCCTTCACGGGCTGGTGAACGCCGGCGATGGTCTGATAGGCCAAGGGGCGCTTCATACGCACCTCGCCTCCGGCCAGTTGGGCCACCAGCTCGCCGCCATGCACGCGCAATTCCCGCGCGCCATTCACCTGGAGGCGTACCTGCCGCGTATCGGCGCCCGGCGCCACCACGAAATCGAATTCAAAACGGCCGTCCCGCCAGTAGTAGACGGCATCGATGCCCTTGTACACCTGCCTGGCGCGGACGCGCGCAAAGTGCGGGATTCCGGTTTGCCACTGCTCGCGCGGCCCTCGGAAATATTGAGAATGCGAGCCTAAGGCATCGAGGCCTTCGGCCCTGGCGCCGGACGAGCCGGCCCAGCGCAGATCCAAACGCTCGCCGCCCTTGCGGTACCGGACTCCGTCGTGCACCACCTCCACCGTGGCCTCGGCGGTCCGGGCTACAAACTGGGAGTCGCCCGCGAACTGCCCGCGGTTCGGCTCAAACCACCGGGGCGCGGTGTGCGGCAGCACGGCCGCGCTCCAAACCATCAGCGGCATCACTCCAGCGATCACGCAAACACGCAACAATTGCATCGGAAACCGAACTCCCTGAACTGGCACAACGTAAGAATCTCTGACGGCGCGACAGGCTTTCGGGTTTCTTTTCCCTTGCCTGGGCCTGTAGCCTATTCTAGCGCCTCCACGGCGGCACGGCAGGCACTACACTGGTTTTTCGCCCCAACTTCTTATGGTGCAAGCTGCGGTCCGCGCAATTCAACGAATATCGGCCATTATGCCCCGGGCCGCCCTGGTTCTTGGATCGGGTCTTGGCGGATTCGCGGCCGAAGTGGAAGACGCCACGAAGATCCCGTACGCGGACATCCCCGGCTGGCCCCGTTCCACGGCGGTGGGCCATGCGGGCGAACTGGTGCTCGGCACGGTTTCCGGCGTGCCCGTGGCGGTGCTGAGCGGCCGCGTTCATCTTTATGAGGGATATACGGCGCAGCAGGTGGCGTTCGCCACGCGCGTCATGGGCAAGATCGGCGTAAAGTCGATTCTGTTCACCAACGCGGCGGGCGGCCTGAACCTCTCCCATGGACAGGGTTCGCTGGTGCTCATCCGCGACCACATCAACCTGATGGGTGAAAACCCCTGTTTGGGCCCCAACGACGATACGCTGGGGCCCCGGTTTTTCGATATGACCGATGCCTATTCGGCGGAGTTGCGTTCCCGCATTCTGTCGAAGGCGCGCGAGTTGGGCATCCCGCTGCATGAAGGCGTGTATCTCGGCTTGAAAGGGCCCAACTTTGAAACGCCCGCCGAGATTCGTTTTTTCGAGCGCATCGGGGCCGATCTGGTGGGCATGTCCACGGTGCCCGAGGTGCTGGCCGCCACGCACATGGGCTTGCGGTGCGCCGCCATCTCCTGTGTGACGAACCTCGCCGCAGGCATCTCGGCCGAAAAACTTTCGCACGAAGAGGTGCTCGAAACCGGGCGGCGTGTCCGCGGCACCTTCGTGCGGCTGCTGAAGGCCATTCTGCCCGAGGTGGCCCGATGAATGGCCGCGCCACGTTGATCGCCTCCGCGCTGGAGGCACGATTGCGGGCGCACGCACCCTATTCGCATTTCCTGGTGGGCGCGGCGTTGGAAGCCGCCGACGGCCGGGTGTTCACAGGCTGCAACGTGGAGAGCGCCTCCTATGGTCTGACGATCTGCGCCGAGCGTACGGCACTGTTCAAGGCGATCAGCGAAGGCGCGCGCGGCTTCGCGCGGATCGCCATTGCCGCGGAGTCGCCCTCGCTGACGCCTCCGTGCGGCGCCTGCCGCCAGGTGCTGCGCGATCACTGCGCGGAACTGGAGGTGATTCTTTGCAACCCGCGAGGCGAATCCAAGGTGTTCCAGCTTTCCGAACTGTTCCCGCATCCTTTCCATGACCAGATGCTTTCGTAGTCTTCTTCCCGTTCTGTTTGCCTGGGCCGCATGCGCCGCCGAACCCGCAGACTGGCTGCTTTCGGCGCGGTGGATGGCGCCGATGGATTCCTCGGGCGGCATCATCGAAAACGGCGCCGTCGTCATCAAGGGGGATTCGATCGTCGCCACCGGCACGCGTGCCGGACTCTTGAAACGCTACACGCCGAAGCAGACGCTGCACCGCGCCGAAGCCATTCTGATGCCCGGACTGGTCAATACGCACACGCACGCGCCCATGTCGCTGTTCCGCGGCATCGCCGACGACATGCGATTGCAGGAGTGGCTGGAAAAGTTCATCTTTCCGGCCGAGGCGCGCAACGTGTCGCCCGGGTTCGTGCGCGCGGGCGCCCGTCTGGCCGCTCTGGAGATGATGCTGGGCGGTACCACGACCTTCACCGATATGTACTACTTCGAGGAGGAGATCGCCGCCGTGGCCAGGTCCGCCGGGTTGCGGGGCGTGCTGGGCCAGACGATCATCGGCTTTCCCGTGCCCGACGCCAGGACGCCCGCCGACGGGCTGGCGCGCACGGAAGCATTTCTGAAGCGCTATGCGGGCGACCCGCTGATTGTAGCCGCCGTCGCGCCGCATGCGCTCTATACCAACTCCGACGAAACGCTGCGGAGTTGCCGCGCCCTGGCCAACCGCTACCGGGCGCCGCTGCTGATCCACCTGTCGGAAACCAGGCAGGAGAACGATGACACGCGGGCCAAGCGGGGCAAGTCGCCCACGGCCGTACTGGAAGAACTGGGCGTGTTCGACGGCCGGACCGTGGGGGCGCACGGCGTGTGGCTTGACGACTCCGACATGGCCATTCTGAAGCGCCGGGGAGTGGGCATCGCGCACTGCCCCTCGTCGAACATGAAGCTGGCCTCGGGCGTGGCGCCCGTGTTGAAACTGCTGGCCGCGGGCATCCCCACCGGCCTCGGTCCCGATGGGCCCGCGGGGTCGAACAACGACTTCAGCATGTTCGAGGAGATGGATCTGGCGGCCAAACTGGCCAAGGTGATGAACGGCGATCCGCGGGCGCTGCCGGCGCGGAAAGCCGTCGAAATGGCCACCATCGACGGGGCGCGGGCGCTCGGCATGGACTCGCTGACCGGCTCGCTCGAAGCGGGCAAGCGCGCCGATCTCATCTTCGTCCGCGCCAATGCTCCGCATGCCGTGCCGCTTTACAACGTCTATTCGCAACTTGTCTATGCACTGAAGGCGAGCGATGTCTCCGACGTGATGGTGAATGGCCGCTGGGTAGTGCGCGGACGAGTGCCGGGGACGTTGAATGCCGCCGCCGTGCTCGCCGAGGCGCGCCAATACCAGAGCAGGATTCTCGCCTCGCTGAAGCAATAGCCGGTACAATCACAGCGATGCGGGACCACGCCCTCACCGGACTCCTTCTCATGACTCTGCTTCCCCACGCCGCCGCCCAGGATCGCACGCAGGCGCGGTCGATGGTGATCACGCAGCGCGGCATCGCCGCCACCAGCCAGACGCTGGCCTCGCAGGCGGGCGCGATGATTCTCGCCCGCGGCGGCAGCGCCGTGGACGCGGCCATCGCCGCCAACGCCACGCTCGGCGTCGTGGAGCCGATGATGAACGGCATCGGCGGAGACCTGTTCGCGATTGTGCGCGAGCCGGGCTCGGGGAAGCTGGCGGGCTTGAACG
Organism: Bryobacterales bacterium; assembly: GCA_020852175.1. Lineage (GTDB taxonomy): Bacteria > Acidobacteriota > Terriglobia > Bryobacterales > Bryobacteraceae > JAFLBB01. The sequence continues at coordinate 25,971 of JADZBH010000016.1, forward strand.
CAAGCGGCTACGCGCCGGGCGGCATGACGCCGGAAGCGCTGCGGGCGCAGGGCCATGGCGTCGTGCCTGAGGAAGGCATCTGGAGCGTCACCGTTCCCGGTTGCGTGGAGGGCTGGGGGCGGTTGCACGGCAAGTATGGAAAGCTTCCGTGGGCTGATCTGTTCGCGCCGGCGATTTATTATGCCCGCCATGGTTTCCCGGTCACGGAATGGATCGGCACGGCGTGGCGCGACGGACAGGTGAAGCTGTTGCGTGACGGGAATGCGCGGCGTGTCTTCTTGCGTGATGGCGAGGCGCCCAAATTGGGCGAGGTCTTCCGGAATCCGCAACTGGCCGCCGCGCTGGAACTGATCGCGAAGCAGGGTCCGGCGGCATTCTATAAGGGCGATATCGCCAAGGCCATCGTGGAGACCAGCCGGCGCCACGGCGGTCCCATGAACGCCGCCGACCTGGCCGGGTTCCAGGCCGAATGGGTAACGCCGGTTTCCACCACGTATCGTGGCTGGCGTGTCTTCGAGCTTCCGCCGAACAGCCAGGGGCTGGCGGCGCTGTCGATGCTGAACCTGATGGAGCGCTTCCCGCTGGGATCCTTTGAGCCTCTGTCGGCCGATGCCTTCCACCTGAAAATCGAGGCGCAGAAACTCGCCTATGCCGACCTGAACCGCTATGTGGGCGACCCGCGCACGTCGCGCATCCCGACGGAACGTCTGATCGCCAAGGATTACGCGGCGGAGCGCGCGCGGCGGATCGATCCGGCCAAGGCTGCCTGCGAATACGATGCCGGGAATGCGGCGCTCGCTTCGGCGGGCGATACCATTTACCTTTCCACGGTGGACAGCGACGGCATGGTGGTGTCGTTGATTCAGAGCATCTATCTCAGTTTCGGTTCGGGCGTCGTGGTGGACGGCTACGGGTTCCACCTGCACAACCGGGGCGCGCTGTTCACGCTGGAAAAGGGCCACCCGAACGAATTGGCGCCGCGAAAACGCCCCTTCCACACGATCATTCCCGGCTACATGGAGAAGGGAACGCAGCATGTGGGCTTCGGCATCATGGGCGGGCTGAATCAGGCCCAGGCGCACGCTCAGTTTGTATCGAACGTGGCCGACCACGGCATGAACATTCAGGCGGCGCTGGAGTCGCCACGCTTCACGAAGCTGAATTTTTCCGGTTGCGACGTGAAAATCGAACGCCGGGTTCCGGCAACCGTCCTGGACGAGTTGCGCCAGCGGGGCCACATCGTGCAACTGGAGCCCAGCTTCGCTTCCGCGATGGGCGGCGGGCAGGCCGTGATTCACGACTCGTCGTCGAAGGTGAACTACGGAGCCAGTTCCCCGCGCAAGGATGGCGCGGCGGTGCCGGAGCCTGATCCTTATTTCGGCAGGCGCTGACGGCTACGGCAACTCCGGCAGCGGCTTTGCATCGGGCTCCACCCACGCATACCGCGCCTCGACGCTTTGTGACACGTCATAGCTGTAGTACTCCGCGTACAGCCTGGAACTGCCGCCGAATTCAGCAGCCATGGCACGGATGCGAGTGAGCACGCCGCCCTTGGCCGCTTCGAGCGCGTGCGACAGAACGTGAATCCAGAACACAGTGAGAGTCTCGTGATATCCGGTGGTGGCCGTGTTCTGTCCGCCTTGCGCCAGGTTGTAGCGCTGAATGCCCGCGCGGATGGTGGGCGTGGCCTCGAACCGCGTGAGATGCAGCAGGTACCACGAGGCCATGATGACGTGCTCGCGGTGCGTCCACAGCGCCACCGGATAAGTCCCCGCCTCGAACTCGCCGATGAAACGCTCCAGCGTGGCTTGCGACTCCAAAGGATCGTAGCTCATACGAGGTAATCCAGCATACGGCCCCGAAGTCTCACAGCCGTCGTGTGATCCGGCGCCACCACCAGAATCGTGTCGTCGCCGGCGATGGTGCCCACTATCTCGGACCAATCGGCGCGGTCCAGCGCCACGGCCAGCGCGTTGGCGTTGCCTGGCGACGTCTTCAGCACCATGAGATTCTGCGCCACGCGGGCGTCCAGCAGAAACTCGGAGGCAACGGTGGCGATATCGGGACCGCGCGCGGGCGGACCCAACTGCGTGTAGCCTTCGGCGCTCTTCACGATGCCCAGTTCCTGAATGTCGCGCGAAAGGGTGGCCTGGGTGGCTTGAATGCCCAGTTCCGCCAGTCCGCGCGCCAGTTCCTCCTGCGTGAAGATACGTCCGCGCAGGATGAGCTTCAGGATCTGCCCGTGCCGGAAGGCTTTCGTCATGATCAGCTCCGGAACGCGCGCAGCCTTTCGGCGGCTTCGGCAAGCGCCTCGGCGACAGAGGACGGCGACGTGCCGCCCTTCACCACGCGCGTCTTCATGCCTTCGCGCGGATCGAGAAGGCGGGCGAGGTCCTCGCTCACGCCGGGACGGGCGAACTCGGGCGCGAAGGCGGCCAGCGACGCCGCGTCCCACTGCGAGGGCGTCCTGCCCGCGCGCACGCTCTCCAGGACAAGGCGGCCCACCACCTGATGCGCCGCGTGAAACGGCAGACCGTGGCGCGATAGCGCCTCGGCGAGGTCGGTGGCCACCACCCAGCTCTGTTCGGCGGCGGCCAGCGGCGGCCCCTCCTTCAGCACGGCCGATTCGGCCACCGTGCGGGCCATGTCGAGCGAGGCGAGCATCGTATCGGCGGCGTCGAACAACTGCTCCTTGTCCTCCTGCATGTCGCGGTTGTAGGTGGTGGGCAGGCCCTTCAGGATGAAGAGCATCGCGTTCAGCCCGCCCAGCACGCGGCCCGATTTGCCGCGCAGCAGTTCGAGCGAATCGGGGTTCTTCTTCTGCGGCATGAGCGAAGACCCGCTGGTGACGCCGTCGCTCAACTCAAGCCACCCGAACTCTTCACTGGAATAGAGAATCCAGTCCTCGGCCAGGCGCGACAGGTGAATCATGCAGACCGAGGCCGCGTAGAGATAGTCGAGGACGAAGTCGCGGTCCGCGGAGACGTCCATCGAGTTGCGTGTCACGGCCTCGAAGCCGAGTTCGCGGGCGATGGCCTCACGGTCAAAAGGAAAGCCGCTGCCGGCCAGCGCGCCGGAGCCCAGGGGCATGACGTTGGCGGCGCGGCGGGCGTGATCGAAGCGCTGCCAGTCGCGCGCGAACATTTCAAAGTAGGCGAGCAGGTAGTGGGGCCACAACACGGCCTGCGCCCGGCGCAGATGCGTGTAGCCGGGGACGGTTGCGTTGGGATGACGGCCGGCGAAGTCCAGCAAGGCGGCCATCAAATCAGCCAGCTTGCTCTGCGTGAGCGCGCTTGCCTCGCGCAGCCACAAGCGCGTGTCGAGAGACACCTGCTCGTTGCGGCTGCGCCCGGTGTGGATCTTGCCGGCAAGGTCCGCCACCTTCTCCTTCAGCTTGCGAATGACGAAGGTGTGGACGTCCTCGTCGGGCGCGCCGTCGAAGTAGGACGGGTTCTCGGCCTCCTGGCGAATCTCCTCGAAGGCACCGGACAGCCGTCCGGCTTCCTCCTCGGTCAGGATGCCCACGCGCCGCAGTGCATGGGCGAACGCCTGCGAGCCGCGCGTGTCGGCATCCACCAGGCGTTTGTCGAAATCGAGCGACCACGAGTAGCGCTCGAACACTTCGGAGGGGCCGCTTTCAAAACGGCCCCCCCATAGCTTCATCCCGCTCATGGGGCTCCTTAGCGCTTTCTGCTTTTTTTCTTGAGGCCGGCCTTCACGGCGATGGGCAGACCGTTCAGCTTGATGAAGCCGCGCGAATCCTTCTGGTCATACTCGGCGCCCATGGTGAAGCTGGCGATGTCGAGCGAGTAGAGCGAATTCGGCGACACCCGGCTGACGGCATCGCAATGGCCCTTGAAGAGTTTCATCCGGATCTCGCCGGTCATGTCCCTGGCCGTCGTTTCAAAGAAGGCGTCCAGGGCCTCGCGCAACGGCGTGAACCAGAAGCCGTTGTAAACCAGCTCGGCGTAGTCGAGCGAAAGCTTCTGCTTGTAGTGCTGGGTGTTCCTGTCGAGCACGAGCGATTCCAGTTCACGGTACGCCGTCATCAGAATCGTGCCGCCCGGCGTTTCGTAGGCGCCGCGCGACTTCATTCCGACAAAGCGGTTCTCCACAAGGTCGATGCGGCCCACGCCGTGCTGGCTGGCAAGCCTGTTGAGCGTCTCCAGCAGTTTCACCGGCGGCACGGGCTTGCCGTTGAGGGCGACCGGGCGGCCTTTTTCAAAGCCGATGGTGACGAAGCCTGGCTTGGCGGGCGCCTCCCATGGGTGCGTGGTGAGCATCCACACGTCGTCGGGCACCGCATTGACGGGGTCTTCCAGTTTGCCGCCTTCGTGCGAAATGTGCCAGATGTTGCGGTCGCGCGAATAGATTTTCTTCGTGGTTTGCGCGATGGGCACGTTGTGCGCCGCGGCATAGGCGATGGCATCCTCGCGCGATTTGATGTCCCACTCGCGCCACGGCGCGATCACCGGAAGATCGGGCGCGATCGCCATGTAAGTAAGCTCGAAGCGGACTTGGTCATTGCCCTTGCCGGTGCAGCCATGCGACAGCGCGTCGCAACCGGTTTTCAGCGCCACCTCGGCCTGTTTCCTGGCCAGCAAAGGCCGCGCGATGGAGGTGCCCAGCAGATACTTGTGCTCGTACACGGCGCCCGAGCGCAGCATGGGCCATAGGTAGTCCGTCACGAACTCCTCGCGCATGTCCTCGACATACACCTCATCGGCGCCGGTGGCCTTGGCCTTGGCCTTCAAGCCCTTCAACTCGTCCGGTCCCTGGCCGATGTCGCCGCACACGGCCACCACCCGGCAATCGTAATGTTCCTTGAGCCACGGGATGATGATCGACGTGTCCAATCCGCCTGAGTAGGCGAGCGCAACCTTCTTGTATTGAGCCATACGAATCCTTTCGCGAACAGGCCCGCCACGAGGTGGCGGGGAGGAGGCGGCGGACGGCGCGAAGCCGCTCAGCCACCCAGCAACATCAATAAGAGAGCCTTCTGCGCGTGGAGGCGGTTTTCAGCCTGGTCGTAGACAACCGAACCGGATGATTCCATCACCTCGTGCGTGGTTTCCTGTCCGCGTTTGGCGGGCAGGCAGTGCATGAACAGGGCGCCGGAACCGGCCCGCGCCATGAGCGCCGCGTTTACCTGGTAGGGCGCGAAGATGCCCTGGCGCCGGTCGGCTTCCTTTTCCTGGCCCATGCTCGCCCAGACATCGGTGTAGACGGCGTCGGCGCCGGTGACGGCTTCGGCCGGGTCGTAGCTGTGCGCCACGCGCGCGCCGGTGCGTTCGCCCTCGATACGAGCTTCCTCGAAAATGTTCTGGTCTGGTTCGAAGCCTTCCGGCGTGGCCACGGTTACGTGCACGCCCAGCCGGGCGCAATTCAGCATCAGCGAGTGGGCCACGTTGTTGCCGTCGCCGACGAAGACCAGTTTGCGTCCCGCCGGGTCGCCGAAGCGCTCGGCGAGCGTCTGCAGGTCGGCGAAGGACTGGCAGGGATGATACAGGTCGCTGAGCGCGTTCACCACGGGCACGCCTCCAAAATGCGCCAGGTCATCGACGGTCTGTTGCAGGAAGACACGCGCGACGATGGCGTGCGTCCAGCGGGCAAGATTGCGCGCCACGTCCATCACGGGTTCTCGTTCGGCGATGGGACCGATGGATACCACGCAGTCGGCGCCCAACTGCTTCACGGCCAATTCAAACGTGAGACGCGTGCGGAGCGAAGGCTTTTCAAAGAGCAGCGTGAGATAGCGGCCGGCCAGCGCGCTCCGGTAGCGATGGGGCGAGCGCTTCACGTCGGCGGCGAGCGCCAACAGGCGGCGCAACTCCTCCGTGGTCAGGTCCTGATCCCGGCGGCACTGGCCGCTCCAGATTCGAGGCAGCGGTTCACTGGCCGGCAAGGTACGGGCGGGCATGGCCACGGGCTCCTCCAACGCAGAGGAGGTCTCTGCATGATTATTCACTCATATGCATAATTACACAGGAGCGGTTCCGGCGCAAGGATCCGGATCCTGCTCTTGCGCGCGCATCTTGACCCGTGCCGTGCAGTCGCGTAGTCTGGGTTCCCATGCACCTTCGATCCTGCTTGCTTCTGCTGGCCCTGTCCGCGCAGGCTTTCGCCGCGGACTGGAACACAGTGCCCAAATTGCCGCACAAAGTCGTGCCTGGGTGGGCGCAGTTGCCTGCCGGCTGGAACTTCGGCGAGACTTCGGGCGTCACCGTGGACGGCCGCGATCATGTCTGGGTGTTCAACCGCGGCAAGCATCCCGTGGTGGAGTTCGACAAGTCCGGCAGATTCATTCAGGCCTGGGAGGATGTGCCCGTGATGTCCGCGCACGGGATCAAGGCGGACCCGGAAGGCAATATCTGGACCGTGGATGTCGCGGGCAACGCCGTATTGAAGTTCACGCCCGCGGGCAGGCTGTTGATGGTGATCGCCAATGCCGGGCGCGGTCCGGGCGACGACAACTCGCCCTATGCGTTCAATCGTCCGACCGGGATTGTGTTTCAACCAAATGGCGACTTTCTTGTTTCGGACGGCTATGTGAATTCGCGCGTGGTGTCCTACACCAGGGAGGGCGTTTTCCTCCGCAAGTGGGGTAGCAAGGGAACCGGCGACGGCCAGTTCGACATCGCCCACGACGTGGCGTTGGACAGGCAGGGGCGCGTGTATGTGGCCGACCGGACGAATAACCGCATCCAGGTGTTCGACCTGAACGGCAAGCTGCTCACCAAGTGGACCGGCATCGGCCAGCCCTGGGGCCTGGCCTACGCCGCGAAGGAGGATGCCCTTTACATGGCCGACGGCGAGAACAACCGCATCGTCAAGCTGAACCTGGACGGCCAGGCGCTGGGCGTGCTTTCGTCATTCGGCAAGACGCCGGGCAAGCTCGATTTCGCGCACCACATCGCGGTCGATTCGGACGGCTCGCTCTACGTGGCCGAAATCAAGAACTGGCGCGTGCAGAAGTTCGCCAAGTAAATGCGCGCGCACATCCTTCTGGCGGCCGCCGCGATGGTGGCCGCCGCTCAACCGCCGGACGCCGCCAAACGGGCCTATGTGTCGCGCTGCGCCGGATGTCACGGCGAGGACGGCAACGGCGGCGGCCATGGACCCGGCATTCTGAACGTGAGGCGCACGCGGGCCACGTCGCACGAAGCGGTGGTGAACCTGATCCGCAATGGCATTCCGGAAGCCGCCATGCCGGCGTTTCCGCTGCCTCCGGACGAACTGAATCTGATCGCCGGCTATGTTCTGTTCCTGAAGTCCCCGGCCGCGGCTTCGCCGGCCGTGCCGGGTGACGTGAACGCGGGCCAGCGCTTCTTCGCCGGTGAGGGACGTTGCGCCGAATGCCACATGGTGCGCGGAGAGGGAGGCATTCTCGGGCCTGATCTGACCGGTCTCGCCACGAACCGCTCCGCCGTCGAGATCGAGGCCGCGCTGCACGGCGCGGCTGAGTCCAGCACGTCCCGGCGGCGGCGATGGGCCGGGCCTGTCTACCGGCCTTTGGCCATCACGCTTACCTCGGGCCAGACGCTGCGCGGCATCTCGCGCAACGAATCGAACTTCGACATTCAACTGCTCACGCCGGACCGGAAGCTGCACATCCTCGACAAGTCGCGCGTGGCGCGCGTGGAACGCGACGCGGCCTTCATCCCGCCGTTGCAGGCCACGGCCACGCAGCGGCGCGACCTGCTCGCCTTTCTCACGCGTTTGCGCGCGGATCCCTCCGCGCCCGGCCGTTCAATGGCGTCCAGGTTGGGTGAAGGCGTACCGTTTGGGCGCGTGGCCAGGCCCGCGCCGGGCGAGTGGCCCAGCTACAACGGCACGATGGATGGGAACCGGTTCAGCCCTCTCGACCAGATCAACTCCGGCAACATCGGACAACTGGCCCCGAAGTGGATGTTCCCGCTCGTGGGAGCGCCTCGTTCCTTGCAGGTGACGCCGGTGGTGGTGGACGGCATCATGTATGTAACCTCGGTGAACGAAGCCTATGCGCTGGATGCGCGCACGGGACGCGAGATCTGGCACTATGGCCGCCCGCGAACAAAAGGTTTGGTGGGCGATACGGCGAGCGGCATCAACCGCGGCGCGGCCGTCTTGGGCGACCGCGTCTTCCTCACGACCGACAACGCGCATCTGCTCTCGCTGCACCGCCTGACCGGACAGTTGATGTGGGAGGTTGAGATGGCGGACCACCGTGAGAACTATGGCTCCACGGGCGCGCCGCTGGTGGTGAACGATCTGGTGATCGCCGGCATCTCCGGCGGCGACGAGGGAGCGCGCGGCTTCCTGGATGCCTATCGCGCCGGGACGGGCGAGCATGTCTGGCGGTTCTGGACCGTTCCCTCGCCGGGTGAGCCGGGCGGCGAAACCTGGACGGGCGATTCGTGGAAGCATGGTTGTGGCACGACGTGGCTGACAGGCACTTACGATCCCGGACTGAACCTGCTCTACTGGCCGACCGGCAACCCATGCCCGGACTACGACGGCGAGGCGCGGCGGGGGGACAACCTCTATACGTCGTCGGTAGTGGCGCTGGATCCGGCGACGGGCAAGCTGCGCTGGCACTACCAGTTCACGCCGCATGACGTGCATGACTGGGACGCGACGGAAACACCCGTGCTTGCCGACTTCGAATGGAAGGGCCGGAGGCGCAAGCTGCTTCTGCAGGGCAACCGGAACGGCTTCTTCTATGTGCTGGACCGCGTCACGGGCGAGTTTCTGCAAGCCACTCCGTTCGTGGGAAACATCACCTGGGCCAGCGGCATCGACGCCAAGGGAAGACCCGTGCTGCTGCCCGGCAACATGCCGACGGCCGAGGGCCAGCGCAGTTGTCCATCCGTGGAAGGCGCGACGAACTGGACCTCGACGGCCTTCGACGCCAGGCGCGGCTGGTTCTACCTGTTCGCCGAGGAGTCATGCAGCATCTACTCGTTGCGGAGCGAGTCCTGGCAGGCCGGTAAATCGTATTATGGCGGGTCGACACGGCGCTCGCCCGGCGATAACGAAGAGAAGTTTCTAAAAGTGATCGACATCAGGAACGGGAAGTCCGTGTTCGAGATTCAGAACGTGGGCGGCGGCATTCTGGCAAGCGGCCTGATGGCAACGGCGGGAAACCTGCTCTTTTACGGAGACGGACACGGAGCGTTCGTGGCAGCCGACGCGGCGAAGGGGAAGGTGCTGTGGCACTTCAACACGTCGCAGTTGTGGAAGGCCGGGCCGATGACATACATGGCCGATGGGAAGCAGTATGTGGCCATCGCCGCGGGCAACACGATCGTGGCGTTCAGTTTGCCGTGATGGCCGGCGCCTACACTCCCCAACAGTAGTCCTCGACGGCTTTGTCGAGCGTCAGATCTCCTTCGGTGATCCGCATGAGTTCCAGGCGGATCGCATCCAGCATGGCGAGCCAAGAGGCTTCGACCACATTGTCCGATACGCCGACGGTGGCCCAGGAACGCTTGTGGTCGCTCCACTCGATGAGCACGCGGACCTTGGCCGCCGTGCCCTTCTTCTGATCGAGCACGCGCACCTTGTAGTCGGTGAGGCGCACGTTGATGATGGGCGGGTAGAGCGCGGAAAGACACTGGCGCAGGCACACATCCAGAGCGTGCACGGGGCCATGGCCCGACGCGGTGGCCGAGTGGACGCCGTCTTGCGCCTTGATGTTCACCGTCGCGGTGGTGAGCGCGTGCTTGCCCTCGGAGATCTTATTGTTCACATCGAGGTTGATCACCTCGAAGAAATGCACGTTCGGGTGCAGCGCCTCGCGCACGAGCAGTTCGAAGGTGCCCTCGGCGGCTTCCAGTTCGTAGCCGAGGTATTCCAGATGTTTGATCCGGTCCAGCAGTTCGCGGCGCGCGTCCTCGCCGAGGCGGTCGGCCAGGCCCTTTTCCTTGAGCTTATAAATCACGTTGCCGCGTCCGGACATGTCGCTCAGCAGCACACGCTGCCGGTTGCCGACCAGTTCCGGGTTGATGTGCTCGTAGGTCCGGCTGTCCTTCAGCACGGCCGAAACGTGCACGCCGCCCTTGTGGGCAAAGGCCGAGTGGCCCACGAAAGGCCGGTCGTTCGCCAGCGGCAGATTGGCCAGGTCGGCGATGTACCGGCAGACGCCGGCAAGCGACTTCAGCTTCGCGGCGCCGATGGTTTCATGGCCAAGTTTCAATTCGAGGTTTGCAATCACCGAAGCGAGATTGGCGTTGCCGCAGCGCTCGCCATAGCCGTTCATGCATCCCTGCACATGAGTGGCGCCGGAGGCGACGGCGGCCAGCGTATTGGCCACGGCGACGTCGGAGTCGTTGTGTGTGTGGATGCCGATGACGCCATCGAAACGCTCGCGCACGGCGGCCACGATCGCGCCCACTTCGTGCGGCAGCCGCCCGCCGTTGGTATCGCAGAGGCACAGCACGTCGGCTCCGGCTCCGGCCGCCGCTTCCAAGGTTTTCAACGCATAACCGGGGTTGGCCGTGTAGCCGTCGAAAAAGTGCTCGGCGTCGTAGATCAACTCCTTGCCGTGCGACTTCAGGAACTTCACCGTGTCGCGGATGAGCTCGATGTTGCGTTCCAGAGGGATGCCGAGCGCGCGCTCCACGTGCAGGTCCCATGTCTTGCCGAAGATGGAGACGGCGGGCGTGGCCGCCGAAGCCAGCTCCAGCACGCTGGGGTCCTTGTCCACGGCGTACTTGGCGAAGTGCGTGGCGCCGAACGCGCAGAGCCTGGCGTGTTTGAGTTTCAACTCGCGCGCGCGGGCGAAGAACTCCTTATCCTTCGGATTCGAACCCGGCCAGCCGCCTTCGATGTAGTCAATGCCCAACTCGTCCAGCTTCTGCGCGATGCTCAGCTTGTCCTCGACGGAGTAGCTGACGGCCTCGCCCTGGGTGCCGTCACGGAGTGTCGTATCGAAGGTCTGGATCTTCATGTCCGCTCGTTCCTGAACACAGTAAGGCGGCCCCTGGGGGCCGCCTCCTTATTGAATCACTACCGGCGCGGCGTGCGCCTGCTTACTTGTTCGCGGCCGCCGGCGCGTCCTGCGGAATGCCGATTTCCTTCTTCTTCTTGAGGAAGGTCATCATTTCGCGCAGCTCGCGGCCCACCACCTCGATCTTCTGCCCGCGCTGGGCTTCGCGCATGGCGAGGAACCTGGCGCGGCCCGCCTTGTTTTCGCCCATCCACTCCTCGGCGAACTTGCCCTGCTGAATTTCGGCCAGAATCTTCTTCATTTCGGCACGCGTCGCGTCGGTCACCACGCGCGGTCCGCGCGAGTAGTCGCCGTACTCGGCCGTATCGGAAACCGAGTAGCGCATGTAGGCGAGACCGCCCTCGTAAATGAGATCGACGATCAGTTTCAGCTCGTGCAGACACTCGAAGTAGGCGATTTCCGGCGCGTAACCGGCTTCCACCAGCGTTTCAAAGCCCGCGCGGATCAACTCGGCCGTGCCGCCGCACAGAACCACCTGTTCGCCGAACAGATCGCTTTCGGTCTCTTCCCGGAAGTTGGTCTCGATGACGCCGGCTTTCAGGCTGCCCAGCGCCTGGGCGTAAGCCAGGGCGTTTTCCAGCGCCTGTCCCGACGCGTTCTGATGCACGGCGACCAGGGCAGGCACGCCGACGCCTTCGGTGTAAAGCTCGCGCACGCGATGGCCGGGCGCCTTGGGAGCCACCATCGACACGTCCACGTCCGCCGGCGGCTTGATGAAGCCGAAGTGGATGTTGAAGCCGTGGGCGAACATCAACGTCTTGCCCTTCTTCATCGACGGGGCGATCTCGTTGCCGTAGATTTCGGCCTGGATGTGATCGCTGACCAGGATCATGATCATGTCGGCGGCCGCGGCGGCGTCCTTGACGCTCATCACGCGCAGGCCGGCCTGCTGGGCCTTTTCCCAGCTCTTCGAGCCTTCGTACAAGCCCACGATCACTTCGACGCCGGAATCGCGAAGGTTCAGCGCGTGAGCGTGGCCCTGCGAGCCGTAGCCGACGATGGCGACCGTCTTGCCTTTCAACAGGGCGAGGTTGCCATCTTTTTCGTAAAAGCGTTTAGCCATTGAGCACTCCAGTGGTGGATTGAGACTTGGTTCCCGCGCCGGTGGCCACGGGAGAAGACAGGCGCAGCTTGCGCGGCTCCAGCGACACGGCGACGGTGCCCGAGCGCGTCACTTCGATTTCGCCGTAGCTGCGCATGACGTCGATGAATTCGTCGAGCTTTTCGGCCTCGCCCGTGGCTTCCAGCGCGAAGCCTTCGAGCGTGGAATCGATGACCCTCGCGCCGAAAATTTCCGCTTCCTTGAGAATCGCGCCGCGCGACTCCATGGCCGCTCGCACACGCATCAGCACCAGTTCGCGAGCCACGACCGGACCTTCGCTGAGATCGGCCGCCTGAAGCACGTTGATCAGACGGTTCATCTGTTTGATCACCTGCTTGCGCAGCGTCGAATCGACATCGACGACGATGGTCATGCGCGAAAGCGTCGGGTCCGTGGTCCGGGCCACGGTGAGGCTTTCAATGTTGTACCCGCGCGCCGAAAGAAGACCGGTGACGCGCATCAGCGCGCCCGGCTTGTTCTCCAATAACAGCGAAATTACTTGCAGCATGTTGAGTTGCTCTCTTTTCCGTGCGCGATCCTACACCGCCACCGGCTTGGGTTGCGACAACACCATCTCGTTGATCGCGGCGCCGGCGGGCACCATCGGGAAGACATTCTCGAATGGCGTCACCTTGACGTTCAGCAGATACGGTCCGGGTTCGGCGAAGCACTCCTCTAGCGCGGCGCGAAGTTCCTGGGGCTTCTCGATGGTCCGGCCCTTGAAGCCGTACGCGCCGGCCAGTTTCTCGGCGTCGGGGAAGCTGTCGAGCGTGACCGAGCTGAGACGGTTGTTGTAGAACAGCTCCTGCCACTGGCGCACCATGCCCAGATAACCGTTGTTCATGATGATCATCTTCACCGGCAGGCCGTGGGAGGCGATCGTGCCCAGCTCGGGCACCGACATCTGGAAGCCGCCGTCGCCCATGATGGCGATCACTGTCTTATCGGGACGGGCAAAGGCCGCTCCAATGGCGGCCGGCAGACCGAAGCCCATCGACCCGAGGCCGCTCGAGCTGAGCCACAGCCGCGGCTCGTTGAACCGGATAAACTGCGCCGACCACATCTGGTGCTGGCCCACGTCGACGGAAACCACGGCGTTACCGCCGCTGATCCGGTCGATCTCGCTGATCAGGTGTTGCGGCTTGATCTCATCGGCCGAGGTTTCGACCTGGAGCGGGTGCTCGGTCTGCCAGGTGCGAACCTGGGACCACCATTCTTTCCGCGAGCCGGAATTGGCAGCCTGCATCGCCGGCGCCAGTTCCTGCAGGTTCTTGTTCAACTTCGTCAGCACGCGCTTGACGTCGCCCACGATGGGCAGGTCGGCGGCGCGGTTCTTGCCGATCTCGGCCGGGTCGATATCGACGTGGATCACCTTGGCGTGAGGCGCGAAGGCGGCCAGCCGGCCGGTGACACGGTCGTCGAAGCGAACGCCCAAGGCGATCAGCAGGTCGCACTCGGTCATGCCCATGTTCGAGGCGTAACTGCCGTGCATGCCCGGCATGGAAATGAAGTTCGGGTGCGAGGAGGGCAGGGAACCAAGGCCCATCAGCGTCAGCACGCACGGCGCGTCGAGCGTTTCCACCAGTTCCCGCAACTCCTTCGTCGCGCCCGAGGCGAGCACGCCGCCACCGCCATAAATGTACGGGCGCTTGGCTTCCCACATCATCTGCGCCGCGCGGCGAATCTGGCCGGCGTGGCCGTCCAGGTGAATCTTGTAGCCGGGCAGGTGAATCGAGTTCACCGGTTGATACTGATAGTGCCCCTGGAAGACGTCTTTCGGAATGTCCACCAGAACCGGTCCGGGACGGCCGGAACTGGCCAGGTAAAATGCCTCGTGAATCACCTGCGGCAGTTCCGCCAGGTTCTTCACCAGGTAGTTATGCTTCGTGCAGGGACGCGTGATGCCGAAGGTATCGGCCTCCTGAAACGCGTCGCTGCCGATCAGCTTCGAACTTACCTGCCCGGTCAGCGCCACGATGGGAATCGAGTCCATCATCGCGTCCACTAAACCCGTGGTCAGGTTTGTGGCGCCGGGTCCGGAAGTGGCGCAACAAACGCCCACCTTGCCCGTGGAACGTGCGTAGCCCTCCGCCGCGAACGCGGCATTTTCCTCATGACGGACCAGTACGTGCCGGATCGGATGATCGTACAAGGCATCATAAAAGGGGAGAGTAACTCCGCCGGGATACCCGAAGATGCACTCGACTCCTTCCCGGACCAGACACTCCAGAAGGATCTTGGCTCCGCTTATCAAATTGGACATGGAAAGGGTGGCTCCTGATCGCCGGGGAAGCACTCACCTTATGGTGAGGCCCGGTTCTATAAGGCTACCCTGAAAGCAATTCAAATGCAATGTGTACTTTATATAAGTATCGTAAATACGTCTATTCCGAAGCATCTCCCTTCGCACAGCTTTTCCGTCAAGCGAGGCCGCGGCCGACCCTGTCAGAACGTGATGCGGATGGCCAACTGAATGCGGCGCGCCGTGCGCGCGGCAGTCACCTGGCCGAACTGTGTGTTCACCTGGCGGCCCTGCGCATCGAAACGCGCGGTGGTGTCGGCGTTCGAGTATTGGGTGTGGTTGAAGGCGTTATAGAACTCGCCGCGAAGCTGGGCATTCACGCGCTCCTTGAAGCGGAAGTTCTTGTAAGCCGTGAGATCCCAGTTGTTGATGCCGGGCAGCCGGATGTTCGTGCGGGCCGCGTTGCCAACGGTGCCGGTGGCGGGCAAAGCGGCGACGCTCGTGTCGAACCAGCGGTCGAAGGAGCGCTGGCCGCGCGACAGGGAAGGTTCGCCCGTAAGCACGATGCGCGGGCCTTCCGTGGATGAACCCGTGATATCGACGGCGTTCACGGTGCTGAAGCCGATGCCCGCGGGCGCGCCCGTGGCGGCCGAATAGATGCCGCTCACCTGCCAGCCGTTCACCGCCCACCGCAGAGGGTGATTCTTCTCCACGGGGTTGGGCACGTCGAACAGCCAGTTCACCTTTACGATGTGTGCGCGGTCAAACGAGGAAAGGCCATAGTTCCACACGCGCACGGGAATGATGTTGGATACCGTGGTGGCGTCGTCGGAGTTGTAGTCAAGCGATTTTGACCAGGTGTAGCTCACGCCATACTGGAGACGCGAGGCGAAGCGGCGGTTCGCCGAAATCTGGAGCGAGTGGTAGTTTGAGGATGCTCCGGGTTCGCGCACGTTGATGTTGCCGTATCCCATGTAGGGCCGCAGGAAGTTCACGGGCAGGACGCCGTTGTTGGTGGGGTCCTTGGACGAGGCCAGGAAATTGGAGCCGAGGGGCAAGGCGTTCAGGTTGCGCTGCCAAAGCAGATTGCGGCCGAGCGAACCGGCATAACCGGCATCGACGATGGTGCCCAGGCCGATGTCGCGCTGCACGGAGAGCGAAAAGTTCATCACGCGCGGAATCTTGCCGTTGGGGTCCAGGCCCAGCACGTTGGCCGGAAAGAGCGTGCCGGTGGCGCTCTTCAGGCCGTTCATCGTGCCGAAGAACAGCGAGGGCAGATTGATCAGCGGCGGCTGCGCGGAAAAGTCGGTGAGCACCACGCCGTGCGACATGCGGTTGTAGAACATCCCGAACCCTCCGCGGATGGCCGTCTTGCCGTTGCCCGACAGGTCATAGGCGAAGCCGAGGCGCGGGGCCAGTTGCACGCCACGCTCCTTCATAAGCGAACGCGGAATGCTGGAATCGGTGAGCGGAGACACCATGCCGTTGGCGGCGTTGCCGCGGCCCGGCGCGATGGAGCCGATGAGCGTGGACGCGGCCAGTGCGCCGGTATTCGGGTTGCGGCCCACGCGCGCCGTGCCGTCGCGGTAGGGTTCAATCAGCCGTACGGTCCGCGCCGGATCATAGGCCGCGGCGCGGAAGCCGGACATGGCGTCGCCGTCGATCCAGGACTGCGGCAGAAGCTGGAACCGCATGCCGTAATCGAGTGTCAGTTTGCGCGTCACCTTCCAGTTATCCTGCGCGAACCACTCGATGTTGGTGGCGTAGGTGACCGGGAAAACGCGCGCCGTGGGCTCGTCGTACTGGTTGAACACGCCCAGAGCGGCGTTGGCGAAGGCGTAGTCGCTTTCCAGCGGATTGTTCACGTTGCGTCCGAAGTTGAACGAACCGTTGAAGGCGCCGCCGGTGGGCTGGTTCTCCGCCCACAAACGGTCAAAGTAGACGCCCAGTTTCACGGTATGCGTGTTGAATGTTTTCGTCAGGTTGTTCGAGATGGAGATGATTTCGTGCGTGGTGGTGAGCGGCGTGCGGCCGTCCATGCTGACGGCGACGGCGTTGGGCACGCCGCCGAAGGACATGTTGGGAATCAGATTCAGCGGGTTGCTGGCCGGGTAGAGCTGGCCGAGGTTGAAGCCGATCTTGTCGCGCTGGATGGACGGCAGGGCTTCGCTGGAAATCGTGTTGTTCAAGGGGCGCGTGGAGTACGAGGCATTGAACTCGTTGATCAGCGTGGGCGAGAAGATCTTTTGGTAGCGGCCCAGAAACAGCTTCCCCAGGTTCTCCGAGCGCTGGCGGTAGACATCGTAGTTGCCGGTGCCGGCCGGGATGCCCACCTTGCCGTCGTTGATGTCGTTGCGCGCGCTGTAAGAGAACGTGAACATGTCCGATGCCGTGGCGTTGTAGTCGATCTTCAGCGTGTCGGTGCGCTTGGGTTGATCGACCACGTCCTGGAACAGATAGTTGTAGTTGCCGCGCGAGATGCCGCGGTCGGTGAAATTGGGCAGGGGCAGGAAGTTCAGCAGCGCCCGCCCGTTCGCGTCGAGCCGGCTGGCGGGAACGATGTTGCCGGCAAACGGCTGGCGGTTGTTGAAGGGATCGCGGACGGTGATGAGTGCGTTGTTCACGTCGAGAGTTTGCGAGAAATCGCCCGCGCGCTCCAGCGCGGTGGCCGTGGTGCGCTGGGTGAGCGCCGTGGGTACGGAAAGCGGCCAGAACTCCTGGCTCCAGAAAAAGAACATTTTGTCCCGCAAACGTTTCAAACTGCCGGGCAGGAAGACGGGTCCGCCAATGTTGTAGTTCCAGGTGTCGAAGCGGTAGCGCGGGCGAACGCGGCCCAGACGGTTGTTGAAAAAGTCATTGGCGTTCAGCCATTCGTTGCGCTTGAAGTAGCTGGCAAGACCGTGAAAGTCCTTCGTGCCGGACTTGGTGACGATGGAGACGTTGGCGCCGGACATGCGGCCATATTCGGCCTGGTAGTTGGACAACAGTACCTTCACCTCGGCCACGGCGTCCATGGACACCGCGACGACGGAGTTGAAGTTGTTGCCGGCGGCGTTCACCGTCGCGCCATCGATCGTAATGTTGTTCGTGTTGCGCCGGTTGCCCTGCACGTTGAAGTTCCAGTTCACGGAGAGGTTCTCGGACTCGTCCAAATCCACCACGCCGGGCAGCAGCGAGACCAGCGAAGTGACGTTCCGGCCCCGGATGGCCAGATTCTCCACCTGCGAACCGGTGAGCACGCCCGCCCGCTCGGCCGTCTGCGACTGCACCACGGCGGCCTGCGCCTCCACCTGCACAGAATCGGTCACCTGGCCGACGCTGAGCGTCAGATCGCCCAGGCTCACGGTTTCGGCGGCTGGGACGTTGACGTTGGTTCGCTCCAGCCGGCGGAAGCCCGGCGCCTCGATGGCGAGCGTGTAGGCGCCCGGTTGCAGCGAGCCGAAGAAGAACCGGCCGGCTTCGTTACTTTCCGACGAGCGTTCCGCGCCGGTGGCCGTGTGCCGCAACAGCACCGAAGCTTTCACGATGGCGGCGCCGGACGGATCGGTCACGGTTCCGGAAAGCGCGCCCGTGATCGACTGCGCCCAGGAGCAGACGGAAACCAGCAGCAAAATCACCAAAGCTTTCATGGGCGGCATCGTATCACATTCACGATCCTCCGGCTTGAGCGTTAACTAAAAAGGTTTTTGCAAGATTTTCTCCGCTCCTGTGGAACGGGCCGCCGCGGCTATATACTCGTGACCGTGACCCGCCGCAATCTGCTGCGCACCGCGCTTACCCTTGCCGCCGCTCCCGCCGCCGCGCCCGTTTCCGCCGCCCGGCCTGTTCATGCCTGGCCGCTCGGCATGAATACCTACTGCCTCCGCTTCCAGCGATGGAACGACCGGCGCCTGTTTGAATACTGCGCCGGCGAAAAGCTCGACAGCATCTTCCTGCAGGACTCGCTCGATCCGGCGGCACAGGATCCCAAACACTGGGCCGCCGTGCGCGGATGGTCGCACGAGATGGACATGCCGGTGGAAACCGGCGGCGGCGCCATTCTGCCGAAGACGCCCGCGGACCGTCCGCAGGTGGTGGCCGCGTTGCGCAAAAACATCGAGCGCGCCCAGGCCATGGGCTCGCCCATCGTGCGCGCCTTGCTGGCGGGTGACCGCTATTCCATGCCGCCAGGCCCCGTCGAGCGGCACATGGAAACCACCATCGGCATCCTGCGCGAGGTGCGTTCGCAGGCCATGGACGCCAATCTGAAAATCGGCATCGAGAACCACAAGGAGTTACAGGCATGGGAGACGCGCGCGGTCATTGAAGGCGCGGGCAAGGAGTTCGTTGGCTCCTACCTGGACACGGGCAATCCCGTGTTCGTCGCCGAGGATCCGATGACCGCGGTGGAAGAGTTGGGGCCGCTCGCCGTGACCTTCCATCTGCGCGATTCGGTGGTGTACGAGCTGCCCGAAGGCATCGCCGTGCAGTGGGTGCCGCTGGGCGAGGGCACGAACGACTTCAAGGCCATCGTCTCGCGCGCCGCCGAACTGGTTCCCCCGAGCGTGCGCATCTACTGCAAGCCGATCACGGCGCGGCCGCCGTCGCTGATCCCGGTGTACGATTCCGCGTTCTGGAACAAGTGGTTTTCGCGTGCGCGCGCACGCGACCTGGCGCGGTTCCTCGCCCTGGCGCGCCGGGGCCGTCCGTACGACAAGCCACACCTGGTGGCCGATGTCGCCGGCGATCGCGAGCGCTACATGGACGCGCTGAAGGTGCAGCAGATGGAACATATGAAGCGCTCGCTCGACTACTGCCGCGACGTGCTCGGCCTCGGCGTCCGCTGGCGCGGCGCACGCCCGCTCACCCCCTGATCCCATAACAAAACGGATCCGCCGGAGACAGCAGCAGCACTCCCTCGGCGTTCACGAAAGGCGAGCCCTTGATCGCCGGAATGACCGTCTGAAGGCCGTCTGTCGCTCCCGCGAACTCGTACGAACCTTCGAATATCGTGCCGGTGATCGACTCCTGGCGCCACACGGCTCCTTCGGCCAGCACGCCATCGGCGGCCAGGCAAGCCAGTTTCGCGCTGACGCCCGTGCCGCTGGGAGAGCGGCCGTACGCCTTTCCGGGACACAACACGAAGCTCCGTATATCGGCCGATTCGCTCTCCGCCGGTCCGAACAGTTCGATGTGATCGATTCCGGCTCCGTCCGTTCCAGTGATGCCCTGCTGTGCCAGGGCCTGGCGGATGCGCCCCGCGAACTGCATTAAATGTTCCACGTTCGCCAGCGTCAACTCCTCGCCATGGCCGGACACCAGGAAGAACCAGCCGCCGCCATAGGCCACATCTCCGATCACCGGACCGTAGCCTTCCACCTGTACCGGCACATCGGCTTGACCGCGATAGCTTGGCACGTTGCGAACCGACACCGTGCCCGCCTCCTGCAGTTCCGCCGTCACATCGCCCGCAGGAGTCTCGATGAGATGCCTGCCGGGCGCGATCCGCCCCAAATGCGCCAGCGTGGCCACCACGCTCATCGTGCCGTGAATGCACGAGTCGAGGTAGCCTGCGCTGTCAAAAAAAATGGCTCCGGCCGAGGCCCCGGGATTCACCGGCCGGCACAGCAGCGCTCCCGCTAACAGATCCGATCCGCGCGGTTCATTCACAACCGCCGAGCGGAACAGGTCATGCTCGGAACGGAAACGCGCGAGACGTTCGGCCAGCGTGCCGCCGCCCAAGTCCGGTCCGCCGCTCACCACCACGCGCACGGGTTCGCCGCCGGTGTGGGAATCGATGACAGATACGCGATGCGCCTGGCTCATGGTTGCTGACTCGATTGTGCCGCAAGCGCCGCGTCCGTGCGCGGGCCGCCATCGAGCGAGGCGGGCCGCCGGGATTGCACGCCCGTTTTCGTGAGCGGTAGCCTATAGGTATGCTTCTTCGCTTTGGTATCGCAGTATTTGTTCTAATTCTCAATCTGGGGGCGATCTCCGCGCAGACCTTTCTTGGCTCCTTCACGGGCCGAGTCCTGGACCCCACCGGCGCCGTCGTAGCCAACGCAAAAGTCGCCGCGACGAATGCGGAGACCAACGTCGCCTACCGTTCCATGACGAACGAAGCCGGCAACTATGTCATCGCGCAACTGCCCGTGGGCACATATGAAGTGGCCATCGAAGCCGCCGGCTTTCGCCGCTATGTGCGCAAGGGCGTTGTTCTGAACGTGGCCCAGACTATCTCGCTGACCGACACGCTCGAAGTGGGCGCCGTGGAGCAGGCCATCGAAGTCACCGGCGCCGCGGGCATTCTCGAAACCTCCACTTCCGACCTCGGCACCACCATCCAGCGCAACAAACTGATGGAGCTTCCCCTGTTCGTCGGCGGCGCCATGCGCAATCTGGAACAGTTCATCTTTCTGGCTCCCGGCGTGACCGGCGATTCGGTGAACACGCAAATCAGCGGCTCCCCCAACCGCGCCAAGGAGGTGCTGGTGGACGGCATCGCTTCCACGGGCGTCGAAAGCGGCGGCGTGATTCCCGGCTCGGCCAGGCCGTCGGTGGAAACCATCGGCGAGTTCAAACTGCTGCGCGCCAACTTCAACGCCGAGTATGGACGCACCGGCGGCGGGGTGCAGATTTTCACCACCCGTTCGGGCACGAACAGGTTGCATGGAGCCCTCTTCGACTATCTGCGGAACGACAAGTTCGATGCCCGCGGCTTCTTCCAGGGCAGGCGTCCGGTGAACCGGCAAAACGAGTTCGGCGCGTCGCTCGGCGGTCCGGTGTGGCTGCCCGGCCTTTACAACGGCCGAAACAAAACCTTTTTCTACTTTGTCTACTCCGGTTTCCGTTACCGCCAGGGCGCGGCCAATGCTCTGTTGAACGTGTTGCCCGAGGACTACCGCCAGGGCAACTTCGCCCGGCTCGGCCAGGCCATCTACGATCCTGCCTCCACCGCTTCCACCCCCGCCGGCTTCACGCGCACGCCCTTTGCCGGCGCGCAGATTCCCGCGTCGCGTTTCAGCGCCGTATCCCGCAACATCCTGCCCTTGCTGCCCGCGCCCAGCAATAGCGGACTGTTCAACAACTTCGTCTCCACCGGCCGCGGCTCGGCGTCCACCAATCAGGGCAACGTCAAGATCGATCACCAGTTCAACGACATGAATCGCATCAGCGGCTATTTCTACATGGAGCGCTTCCTGCAGCGCGAGCCCGAAGGCGTGCCCGGTCCCACCACGCAACGCCGCGCCACCACCAGCCGCAACGTGTGGGGCCGCGTCACGCACGATCTCGTGTTGTCGCCCACCCTGTTGAACCACATCAACCTCGGCTACACGCGTTTTCTCACCGGCATCGACAGCTACTCGCTGAACCAGGACTGGCCCGTCAAGCTCGGGCTCAATGGCATCAACCAGGGCGCCGACAACGCCTTCCCCTGCGTTCAGTTCGTCTCGGCCGGCTATGACGCGCTGGGCGACACCAACTGCAACGGCACCGTGAAGCAGGCCAACAACACGTTTCAGATCAACGAAAGCATCAGCAAGGTGAGCGGCAATCACAGCCTCAAGTTCGGCGTCGATTACCGGTGGACGGAAACCAACGGCATTGACAACTACCAGGCCGCGGGCCTGTTCCAGTTCAACGCCCTGGAAACCGCGCTGCCCGGAGTGGCCCGCACGGGCAACGCCGCGGCCAGTTTCCTGCTGGGCGCGGTGAACCGCGGCACCACGCGCGTGTTCGCTTACTATCCGCGCAACCGCTACCGCTATTTCGCCGCCTATGCGCAGGACGACTGGAAGGCCACGCGCAAACTCACCGTCAACTACGGGCTGCGCTGGGACATCTTCTTCCCGCGCTCGGAAAAGCTGAACAACCTCTCCACCTTCGATCCCGCCACGCCGAATCCGGCGGCGGGCAACCGCCCCGGCGCGCTCATTTTCCTGGGCGATGGCGCGGGACGCAGCGGCCGGTCCTCGTTCGCCGACACCGATTACAAGGCCTTCGGCCCGCGCCTGGGCCTGGCCTATCAGGTGAACGGCAGGACCGTGGTTCGCACCGGGTACGGCATCTATTACGCCCTTGGCAATGCGAATGCCGGGCTGCGCGACTCGCTGAATTCGAGCGCCGGCTTCATCGCCACGCCCGTGTTTGAATCGCTCGATGCCGGCGTCACGCCCGCTTTCGGCTGGGATGCCGGTTTTCCGCAGAACTTCGCCCGTCCGCCGTTCATCGATCCCGCGGCGGCCAATGGGAGCGACGTCCGTCTGATTGGCCGCGACGATGGCCGCGCTCCATATTTCCAGAACTGGACCTTCACCATCGAACGCGAACTGGTTCCGCGCGTCAACGTCGAGGCGGCTTATCTCGGTACCAAAGGCACGCGCCTGGGCAATGGCCTGGTGCGCATGAACGAACTGCCGCCGTCGCTGCTCGCCATGGGCTCGCTGCTCACGCGCGCCTACAATTCGCCGGAAGCCATCGCCGCCGGCATCGCGCCGCCTTACGCCGGTTTCCGCGGCTCGGTGGCGCAGGCTCTGCGTCCATTCCCGCAATATCTGAACCTGTTCAACCGCGCCGATCCGAATGGCAACTCCACCTATCACTCGCTCCAGACGCAACTCACCGTCCGCGCCGCCAAGGGCCTGGACGTGCTTATGTCCTACACCTTCGCCAAAACAATTTCGGACTCCGACGTTCTGGCGGGCGGCGGGCAGGGCGGCCAGACTTTCTACAACCGCCGCCTGGAAAAGGCCATCGCCATCACCGACATTCCCCACGTCTTCAACCTCAGCTACAGCTACCAGCTTCCGTTCGGCCCCGGACAGGCCTTCCTGCGCCAGGGCGGCGCGCTGGGCAAGCTTACCGGCGGCTGGGTGTTCACCGGCATTCACCAGTACGCCGCCGGCGTGCCCGTCATCCTCACCGCCAACAACACGCTGCCACTGTTCAACGCGTTGCTCCGCCCGAACGCCGTCTCCGGCGCCACGCTGGCCGGCACACGGGAGAACTTCGATCCGGCCACCGACCGCTGGATCAACCCGGCGGCCTTCAGCGTGCCGGCGGCGCTCGGGTTTGGCTCCTCGGCCCGCTCCTACACCGGCCTTCGCGCACCCGGCATGTTGAATGAAAACTTCGGCCTGCTCAAGAGGATCGCCCTGCGGGAGCACGTCACCGTCACCTTCCGTGCCGAACTGTTCAACGCCTTCAACCGCACGGTCTTTTCCGCGCCGCAAGGCAATGTGAGCAACGCCGCCTTCGGCCGCATCTCGGCCCAGGCCAACACGCCCCGCCAGGGCCAGTTCGCCCTCCGGCTGGACTTTTAGTACTATCCCGCGCGCCCGGCGCCGGTTTTCCATCGCCGGTGCCGTGATGTTTCGCATCCGGCTTTCACTTCAGGCAGGAGTTCTCACTCTCGCGTGGAAAGGTGAACCGGATGCTCCCTTATCTTGCACCGCAGCCCCTCTACCTGGCCGGCATGTGGATCCACTGGGCACTGCTCTTCGCCGTTCTGGGCGTACTGGCGGCCCACTTCCTGCTGCTGCGCCGCGCCCGCCTTACCGGGCTCGACGTGCCCACCGCCGCCGCCATGTCGCTCAGCATGGTGCTGGCCGGGGCCGCCGGCGCGCGCCTGTTCAAATTGGCGTACCTGCCCGGCGTGCTGGCGAACCTCGACTGGCAGTCGATGTTGCTCGCGGGCGGCATGGCTTCGTTCGGAGGGCTGGCGGGCGGTCTGCTCGGCGCGTCGCTCTACTTCGCCGCCCGCCGCATCCCCGCCTCCCGCGCCCTCGACTATCTCGACGCCCTCGCCGCCGTCTTTCCCATGGGCTGGATTCTCGGCCGTACCGGTTGCGCCCTGGTCCATGACCATCCGGGCGTGGCCTCCACAAGTCCGTTCGCCGTCGCCTATCCGGACCTGCCGCGGTTCGACCTCGCCGTGATCGAGGTCCTCTTCCTGGCCGCGTTTCTCATCCCGCTCTTTGTCTGGCTGGCCCGCCGTCCCCAGCCGCGCGGACTCTTCCTTTCCTCGTTCTTCGTCCTGTACGGCGCGTTCCGCCTCTGGCTCGATACGCTCCACGTCGATCCGCCGCGCTACGCCGGCCTTACCGTGGACCAGTGGGCCTACGGCTCGATGTTCCTGGCCGGAATCATCCTCGCGGCCTCGCTACGGCCATTCAGGAAGGAGGTGTTCGCATGAACTCCCTGTTTTCGTCTTTATGGCGGATGCGCGCCACGGTGATGCTGGTGCTGCTGATGGCGGCGTTTCTGGGGTTAGGTCAGGCGGGGCCCACATATGTGAACGTTTGTGACGATGATCTGGAAATCAATGAGGCCACATATATATGTATCGACGAGATATTTGGTCCCGATGCTTCTCGTTGGTGGATATTAAAGAAGGATGACGAAGTCATTAACGACCCTGACCCGTTCCGCTCCGACCCTCTTCGCGCCTCCGGGCCACCCCTGGTCTTCGAACCCAATCTCGGCCAGGCCGATCCGCGGTACCAGTTCGTCGCTCGCGCCCGTTCGATGGGCGTGTTGCTGGACCAGGGCAACGCGGTGCTCGCCCTGGATCGCGGTCGAGGCCGGCCGCCCTCCTATCTGCACGCCGTGCTGGACGGCGCGGCTCCCCAAGCCGAAGCCGTTCCCGAAGAGGCGCTGCCCAGCCGCTCGAACTACTTTTATGGGAACGATCCGGACCACTGGATCACGAACGTACCTTCGTCCTCGCGTGTCCGTTACAGGAACGTCTACCCCGGCATCGACATCGTCTACTATGGCTCCGACAGCCGCCTGGAGCACGATTTCGTCGTCCACCCCGGAGCCGATGCCCGCCACATCCGCATGAAGTTCAACGGCGCGGACTCGATTGACGTCGACAACGACGGCAACGCCCGCATCTCGCTGGACGGCCGTGAGGTCGTCTGGCGAAAGCCGGTCCTGTACCAGACCGTCAACCACCGGCGTATCCCGATTGAAGGGCGCTACCGCAGGGAGGCAGACGTTCTCTCGTTCGAGATCGGCCGTTTTAATCCGGATCGGCCCCTCATCATCGATCCTGTCGTCGAGTTCACCACCTTCCTTGGCGGGGGGCAGAGCGACGCCGGGTCCCGCATCGCCGCCGATTCGCAGGGCAACGTCTATACGACCGGCCTGACCTTCGAGTTCAACTTTCCCACCGCCAAGCGATTCGGCGGCTTCACGCGCGGCAGCAGCACCATTTTCGTCACCAAGTCCGCCGCCAACGGTTCCGCTCCGGTGTTTCAAACCTATATCGGCGGTTTGCGCACCGACGGCGCCACGGGCATCGCGCTCGACTCTCAAAACAACGTCTATATCGCCGGGGGCACGCGCAGCACCGACTACCCCGTGACAACCGGCGTCCTGAAATCGCGCTTCAACCCGCCCGGTTTGACGCGGCCTGACCTGATGGATTGCGTCGTCACGAAACTGAACCCCGCCGGTGACGCGCTTGTCTATTCCACCTACCTGGGCGGCACAAGCGAGGACGGCTGCGCGGGCATCGCCGTCGATGCGCAGGGCAACGCCGCCGTCACCGGTTACACCGCAAGTTCAGCCGACTTCCCCACCACCGCTTCGGCTCCGCAGCGCAACCTGGCCGGTCGGTCCGACGTCTTCATCGCCAAACTGAACGCCACCGGGACCAGTCTTCTGTACAGCACGCTGCTGGGCGGCCAGGATGCCGACCTGGCCACCTCCATCGCGCTCGATGCCCAGGGCGCCGCATACGTCACCGGCAGCACCGCGAGCGTGAACAACTTCCCGGTCACCCAGGGCGCCGCGCAAACCCGCTTCGGCGGCGTTTCGGCTGGCACGGACGTCCGTTTTGGCGACGGCTTCGTCGCCAAGCTCAACCCCGCCGGCTCGGCCTTCCAATACGTCACCTTCCTTGGCGGCTCCCACGAGGACATCGCCATGAATGCCGCCGTCGACGCCTCCGGCAACGCCTACGTCACCGGCTTCACCCGTTCGCCAAACTTTCCCACCACCTCCGGCGCCTACCGGACCACCTACTCCGGAGCGGGCGGTAACATCTTCATGCCCGGCGGCGACGCCTTTGCCGCCAAGCTGAACCCCACAGGCTCGGCGCTGGTCTACTCGACCTATCTCGGCGGCGCGCGCGACGATTGGGGAGCGGCCATCGCCGTCGATTCCAGTGGCAATGCCTGGGTGGGAGGGGCCACGCTTTCCACGGACTTCCCCACCACGGCCGACGCCGGCCAGCGCACCTTCGGCGGCGCCAATCCGGCCACGAAGTTTCCCCTGGGCGATGGCTTTGTCGCGCAACTGAACGGCAACGGCTCGGCGCTTGTCTATTCCACCTATCTCGGCGGCAGTGGCGACGAGTTCGTCTTCGGCGTCGCCGCGGGCGCCTCAGGCAGCGTCTATGTCACCGGGTCCACGCTCTCGCCGAACTTCCCGGTCACTCCAGGCGCCATGCAGACGGCTTACGGCGGCTGGGAGCCCAGCTTTCTGCCGCTGGGCGATGCCTTCATCACGAAGTACGGCGGCGGAGGCACGGGCAGTTTCATCTCCTCGGTCTCCAGCGCGGCCAGCTATGCCGGCGGCGGAGTGGCGCCGGGCGAGATTGTTGTCCTCACCGGCGGCGGCATCGGCCCGCCACGCATAACCACGCTCGCCCTGACGCCCTCGGGCACGGTGAGCACGCTGCTGGCCGAGACGCGCGTCACCTTCGACAACATCGCCGCGCCCCTCGTGTATGTCCTGTCGGGGCAAACCAGCGTCATTGTTCCCTACGAACTCGCCGGTAAGCAGAACACGCAAATGGTTGCGGAGTACCGCGGCGTACGGTCCCTGCCGGTTACCGTGCCCGTGCTGCAAACCAAGCCCGCGTTGTTCACCGCCAACGCGAGCGGCCGCGGCCAGGGAGCCATTCTGAATGCCGACTACAGCTATAATTCCGCATCGAACCCTGTGGACAAGGGCGGCATCGTCCTGCTGTATGGCACCGGCGAGGGCCCCATCGACCCGCCCGGCGTCACCGGCGGCGTCTCCAACACGGTCGTCCCGCGTATCGTTCTGCCCGTGGTGGTCACCATCGGCGGACAGAACGCGAATGTCCTATATAAAGGAGCCGCGCCCGGCCAGGTGGCGGGCCTCTTCCAGATGAACGTCGAGGTTCCAGGCGCGGTAGCCTCGGGCGCGCAGGAGGTGGTGGTTTCCATCGGAAATACCCGGAGCCAGTCCGGCGTGACGGTGGCGGTGCGCTGAGGGAGACGCCCGCCAGGGGGCGATGTGTAGCCATCTCGACACGTCGCCCCACCCCCCTCCGTCGCCAACGCGCCGCGGACCGTCCGGCTTCCCGCCGCCCTGTGTTACGCTCTAGCTTCCAAGCAAGGCCGCCGCCTCGCGTGGCGCCGCCTGCTCTCACCTTGGGGAGGTAGTGCGTTGCACCGTTCTTCATTCCTGGCCCTTCTCCTGATTCCAACCGCTCTGTTCGCTGCCACGTCCGCGCCGCAAGCCACTACGCCCGCTTCGAGCGCGCGCGCCCTGCGCGCCTGGTCGTCGCTGCCCCTTGCTTTTGAAGAGAACCGGGGCCAGTTTCCCGAATCCGTCCAGTTCGCCGCTCGCGGGCGTTACTACTCCGTGCTGGTGGAACGCGACGCCATCCGTCTCCGCTTCGCCACGCCGAAACGCCAGCCCCACGACCTTGTTTTTTCGATCGACGGTGCGCGCGCGCTGCCCGCCGCCTCCGGCGAGCGTCCGGCCGCCGGAGCCGTCCACTACTTCCGAGGGACGGCATCCCATCCCGCCCGCCAGTTCGAGCGCATCCGTCTGGCGCGCGTCCGCCCCGGTGTCGATCTCCTCCTATATGGCGCCGGAGATTCGCTCGAATATGACTTCGTCCTGGCGCCCGGAGCCGACCCCGCCGCGCTGGCCCTGCGCATCGAAGGCGGCGGGCCGCTCAGCGTCGATGACTCGGGCGATCTGCTGCTCTCCACGCCCGGCGGACCCGTCCGCCAGAAGCGCCCGCTGGTTTACCAGGAGGGGCCCCGAGGCCCCGAGTACATTGAAGCCGGCTTTCGCCTTCTCGCAGGCAACCGCGCGGGCTTCCACTTGGGCGCCTATGACCGCTCGCGTCCCCTCATCATCGACCCAATCCTGTTTTCCACCTACCTCGGCGGCACCGAGGACGACCGCGCCTACTCCATCGCCACCGACACCGCGGGCAACATCCTGATCGCCGGAGCCACCTCGTCCGTCAATTTCCCCTCCACCTCCAGCTACGACCAGACCTTCGCCGGGGGCGGCAGCGACGCCTTCCTCGTGAAGTTGAACTCCACCGGAACCCAGCGCATTTTCTCCACCTATCTCGGCGGCAACGCGGCCGACGCCGCGCTTCGCGTGGCCACCGATCCGGCGGGCAACGTCTACGTGACCGGCCACACCCGCTCGCGCGATTTCCCCACCACGGGCGGCGCGCCTCAGCGCGAGTTGAAAGGCGGCCAGGACATTTTCGTAAGTAAGCTCGGGCCGCAGGGCGACCGCCTGCTTTATTCCACCTTCCTGGGCGGCACGTTGGACGATTCCGTTTCCGCCCTGCTGGTGGACGGTAACGGCGCTGCGCTGGCCGCGGGCGCCACCAACTCGAACGACCTTCCCACCACGCCCGACGCCCTGCAACGCACCACGCGCGGCGGCAACGAAGGCTGGTTCGCCATCTTGAATCCGTCCGGCACCGGCACGGCCTACCTTTCTTACCTCGGCGCCACCGGCAACGACACGTTGAACGGCGTGGCGCTCGGACCAGGCGGCAACCTCTATTTCACCGGCCAAACCGACTCCCCCAACTTTCCCGCCACGGCCGACGCGTGGTTTCCTTCCATCACCGGCGGCGTCGATGCCTACCTGGTGCGCCTGAATGTGGAGCGTTCGGCCATTGAATATGCCACTCTCATGGGCGGACGGAACCTGGACTCGGGAATCGACATCGCCGTGGACCGCGCCGGAACGGTGCTCGTCGCGGGCATTACCTCGTCCACCGATTTCCCCACCGTCACGCCGCGCCCCAGCCTGTATCGCGGCGGCGCCACCGACATCTGGCTCACGCAGTTTAACTTCGGCAGGGCCGCCACGCCTGCGCTTGCCCAGCCTACGCTGCTGCGCGGCATCTATCCCGAACCGGTCACCCCGGTGAACCAGCCGCAGCTTCCCACGGGCACCCCCCTGCCGCCTGTCACGGGCGTTCGCGCGCCGGTCTACTCCCAGTTGCTCGGCAGCGATGGCGAGGACGCCGTGCTGCGCCTCGGCATCGGCGGCGGACAACTTCGCATTGTCGCCCGGTTCGGCGGCACACAGTTCGTCACGCCCATTTCCAATAGCGCGGGCACCTGCGGCGGCGGCCAAAGCAACTTCGGACTGGTCACCTTCCAATACGGCGCCGACCTGCAAAATCCCGTTCAGCTTTGCATCGCTCCCGGCACGCCGCAGGACGGCGTTCTGCTCGATACACAGGCTGTCGTCTTCGCCGGTTGGGTGGGCGGCCCGGTGCTGGAAATCGCCGGCGGCGGCCAGGGCTATAACGGCAAGGAGGAAGCCGTCATCATTTCCTACTCCGCCGTCGAGCCCGACCCGTTGCTGCGCGAAAGCTTTCTGTTGACCGCGGGCGAACGCGCCACCAACCACGGCGTCGCCGGAGACCCTATCAATACGGCTTCCGGCGAGCTCTACGATTTCGAGCTCGATCTCGATCTCGGCGGCCCCATGCGCCTCCGCTTCGAACGGCACTACGGCACGTTGCTGAAATCCTCCGGCATCTCCAGCGCCCTCGGTCCCAACTGGATGCACAACTATGACGCCCGCATCGGCGTCCGCGACGCGCGCGCCACCGTCCGCCTCTACCCCGGCCGCCGCATCGAATTCCAGAAACAGGGCAACGACTGGTTCCCCGTCAATGCCGAGCAATTCCCCTATCAACTCATCTCGGAAGCCACCTCCTACCGTTTCTTCGACCCGCTGGAGCAGCGGATTCTCACTTTCACCCCGACCGGCCTCGTCGTCAAGATCGAGGATCTCGCCGGGAATGCTCTCACGCTGACGCAAACTCCCAACGGTCCCGTTGAAATCAGCGATGGCCTCGGCCGCTCGCTCCGCTTCCTCTATGACGCCGGCCGCCTGGCCCGCGTCGAGGACACCAACGGCCGTGGCTTCGACTACGAATATTCCGGCGACACTCTGCGCGCCGTTTCGCTCCCCGGAGGAGGCTCCACCAGCTACACCTACACCACCGCCGGACCCCGTTCGGCCATCATGCTCTTCAAGACCGAGCCCGAAGGCAACGCTCCCTACGCGCAGGAATACGACAACTACGCCCGTGTCATCCGTCAGCGCGACAGCCGGGGCAATGCCATGACCGTTGCCTACGATACGCCCTCGCCCGGCATGACGCGCGTGGTCGATGCGGCCGGCGGCGTCTCCATTCACCGCCACGAGGGCCAGAACAACCTTGTCGAATTCACCGATCCCGAAGGCGGCCGCACCCAGTACGACTACAACGCCTTTAATATGCCCCGTACGCGCCAGCAGTCCGGCGGCCCCGTCTTCACCTCCACCTTCGATACCGCCGGCAACCTTCTGCGCGGCACGCTCCCCACGGGCGAGCCCGTTCAGTACACCTATGGCGAATTCAAGATCGCCAGCTTCACCGTCTACAAGCGCACCA
The DNA here is from genome assembly GCA_020852175.1 of Bryobacterales bacterium. GTDB lineage: Bacteria > Acidobacteriota > Terriglobia > Bryobacterales > Bryobacteraceae > JAFLBB01. The sequence continues at coordinate 56,986 of JADZBH010000016.1, forward strand.
GCATGCTCTACCCGGACGGTTCCGGCGAAATCTACCGCTACGACGCCAACGCCAACCTGACCGCATGGGTGAGCCGTGCCGGGCAAACCACCAGCTTCACCTACGACTCCCGCGGCTGGCTCCTCGCCGTGAAGCGTCCCACCAACGGCACGGTCGAGTTCGCCTACAACCCCGACGGCACGCGCGCCAACATGCGCGAAGAGTCCGGCGACCTCACCCGCTTTGAGTACGACACGGCGCGCCGCCGCTCCCGCATCGTCTGGCCCGATGGAAACTCGCGTAGCTTCTCCTATGACGCCCGTGACCGCATGGTCGGCGTCACCGACGAACGCGCCCGGCGCCACACGCTGGAGTACGACCGGAACGGACGCCTGATCTCCTGGATCGACACCGCCGGCCAGCGGCGTCTCTACAGCTACGACGCCAACAACCGCCTGCTGGTTCACACCGAACCCGGCGGCAAAGCCTGGCGCTATGTCTACGATGCCCTCGGCCGTCTGGAAACCATCACCGATCCGGCCGGCGTCGCCGCCCGTTACCGCTATGACAAAGCCGGACGCCTCGTGGGACTCTCGGATTCGGCCGGCTCGCTCCTCACCGTCGCCTACGATGGCGACCGCGTCCGGTCACTCACCAACGGAGCCAACCAGACCCTCTCCTTCACGCGGGACAGCCGCGGCCGCCTCGCCTCGGCCACCGGCCCCGCCGGCGCCGTCTGGCGCTTCGAGTATGACGCCTCGGGCCGTCTCTCGGCCTTCCGGAACCCGCTGGATGAGCGTACGCAGTTCTCCTGGCTCCGAGGGGCGCTGCTGCGGAAGGAAACGCTGCCCTCCGGCGACGCCACCGCGCTTGACTACGATGCGGACTCCAACCTTGCCTCGTTCACCGACGCCTCCCAATCCGCCTGGAAATGGCAGCGTAACGCCTCCGGCCTGATCGAAGCGTTCGAGAACCCTTTGGGACAACGGACAACCTTTACCTGGGGCGCCCGGCGCCGCCTTCTGTCGCTGCGCTATGCCGACGGCGCCACGGGCAACTTCTCCTACGACCCCGCCGGGGCCCTCAACCGCCTCCAGTTCAGCGACGGCTCGGAAATCGAAATCGTCCGCGAAGATCGCGGCATGCCCGTCCGCGGCACCAACTTCGCATTTACCTACGATCCAGCCGGACGCCTCGTCTCCTCCAATGGCATCAACATCGGACGCGACGATGCGGGACGCATCGCCTCTGTCGCCTACACGCAGGACCGGGTCGTCCGCTACACCTACAACGACCGCGGCCTGCTCGCCGGCCTCACCGACTGGCTCGGTGGCGCGACCTCGTTCGCCTACGATGGCGCCCGGCGCCTCACACGCATCAACCGTCCCAACGGCGTGACCACCGACTACACCTACGGCTCCGGCGGCCTGCCCGCCCGCATCGCCCACACTGGCGGCACGGGAGTCAACATCGTTCTCACCTTCACACGCGACCCAGCCGGCCGCCTCACTGCCGTTTCCCGCACGCCGGCCGTCTCACCCTCACTCACCGAGGGCGTCCAGGAGTTCGCCGTCAATGCCGCCCGCCAGGTGGCGCTGTTCCGCTACGACACCGCCGGACGCCTCGCCTCCGACAGCCAGCGCACCTTCCGCTGGGATGGAGCCTCGCGCCTGCGCGAAGCCACCGGAGCCTCTGGCACTCTCAACTTCGACTACGACGCCTTCGGCAACATCGTGAGCGCCGGGCGCCGCTGGGTCTGGAATTACGCGACCACGCTTCCGTCGCCCGCCATCGAGCGCACAGGCAACGCCGACGCCGCGTATCACGTTTTCACGCCCGCCGGCGAATGGCTCTACTCCATCGATGCCCAGGGCGGCGCGCTGTATGGCCTGCTCGACGATGCCGGCAATGCCCTTGCCGTCGCGGACCGCCTCGGCGCCATCGCCGAAACCTATCACGTCACGCCTTACGGTGAAACCGTTTCCCGCTCCGGCGGCGCCTCGAACCCCTTCACCTTCCGCGCCTCCGAAGGCGTCATCTCGCTGCCCGGCGCCGGTCTCTATTTCATGCGCGCCCGCTTCTACGACGCCGTCAGTTCGCGCTTCCTGTCGCCCGATCCTCTCGTCTCCACGGCCGCCGCGCGCGCCAACCCGTACGCCTACGCCGCCGGCAACCCGCTTGCCTACAGCGATCCCACCGGACTGGCGCCGGCCATCATCGCTCCACAGCCGCCCACGCCCGCGCTCGCTCTGAGCGCGCGCCTTGGACCGGCTCCGCCTGCTCCGCCTCCCGCTCCAGACGTGCTGCCCTCTGCCGCCGTCGCGCCGGCCGCGTCCGCCTCGCCTGGCGCCCTTCATTTCCAAACCATCATTCCGATTGCCGTCTCACCGCATCCCTTCTTGCGGGGTGCACGGCCCATCCCGGCGGAACTGCTGAGCGCTTCGCGTTGGAGCGGCTGGCTTGAAAGCGAAGCGGCCTTCACGCCCGAACTCCGCCGCCTGGCCGCTCTGCCGCCGCTCGGCGTCGACGTCCCGCCGACGGCTTTTCTCTCGCAACCCTACCTGCCGCCGCTCGCCACGGAGCCGGAAGCCGCCGTCTGGGATGAATTCACCGCGATCCTGCCGGACGGCGCCGCGCCGTCCATTCGCTAGCTCAGGAGAACACCATGCGCACGAAGCCTTTCCTTGCTCCCGTCCTCACACTCGCCGCTCTCCTGACCGCCGCCCATGCTCCCGCACAGGAGATCCGTTACAGCTACGACAGCGCCGGACGACTCGTTCGCGCCAACTACGGCTCCGGACGAGCCATCGGCTATACCTATAACCCCGCCGGCGATCTTACGCGCCGGGCCTTTGAAACCGGAGCCTCTGTCTCCGGTTTCGTCAGCGTCTCTTCAGCCAGTTTCGCCGCCGCGCGCCCGCTGGCTCCCGGCATCATCGCCTCGGGGTTCGGCGCGGGACTCGCCACCGGCATCGCCGCCAATACGCAGGCCACATTGCCCGTCTCGCTGCTGGGCACCAGCGTCGCCATCACGGATTCGGCCGGAGTCGTCCATCAGGCGTCCCTGTTCGCCGTCTCACCCACGCAGATCAACTACCTTGTTCCCGTCTCGGCCTCCCTCGGCGCGGCACGCATCGCCGTCACCTCCGGCACTGGCGCGACCATCACCGGCGCCGCCGAAATCGCACGGACCAGCCCGGGCCTGTATACCGCCAATCTGCAGGGCTCCGGCGTCGCCAGCGCCTTCTCGCTCACCGTCGATGCCTCGGGCGCGCAATCGCAGAGCCTCGTCTTCGACCCGCGGACGCTGGCCCCGGCCCCCATCGAACCGCGCCCCGGCGAACAGGTTTACCTGCTGTTGTTCGGCACCGGAATTCGCGGATACCGGCAGACGGTCACCGCCACGTTGGGCGGCGTCTCCATCCCGGTGCTGGGCGCCGTTGCCCAGGGACAGTACGAAGGTCTCGACCAGGTGAACATCGGCCCTTTGCCCGCTTCGTTTGCTCCCCGGGGCGAGCTTCCGCTCGTGCTCTCCGTCGACGGGCAGGCCGCCAACACCGTCACAGTCCTGGTACGGTAGCGCCCGCCGCCAGATCGTCCGTAATACCCCCTCCCCCTATCTATTGACATAGGGGAGGGGGGTATATATACTGGAATCTGAAAGGAGCGCTTGTGTCCACTTCCCTTACTCTGAAAATCGACGGCATGCACTGCGGCGCCTGTGTCCGCCGCGTCACCGCCGCCCTGTCCAAGGTGCCCGGCGTCGTGGTGAAGGACGTTCAGGTGGGCCGCGCCGAGGTCGGCTTCGACCCCGGCCAGTCCGCTCCGGCGGCCATTGCCGCCGCTGTCTCCAGCATCGGGTTCAACGCCACGCCGGAGTCCTGACATGACCGCCCCTTCCACGCAGCCGGAGACCGCGCGCGTCACCATCCCCATCTCGGGCATGACGTGCGCCGCCTGCCAGTCCTTCGTTCAGAAGACTCTGCAGGAGCAGCCCGGCGTCGAATCGGCCACCGTCAATCTGCTGCTCCACAACGCCACGGTCTCCTACCGTCCCGGCGCCTCCACGCCCGAGGCGCTGGTGGAATCCGTGCGCTCCACGGGCTATGGCGCGGAGCTGCCGCAACAGGCGGCCGATGTCCTCGCCGAACAGGAAGACCTCGACCGGCGGCTCGACGCCGAATACGGCGTTCTGCGCACCAAGGCCGCCGTCAGTCTGGCCGCCGGCTCGCTTGCCATGGCGGCCATGTTCTTCCCCGTCATCAGCGGCCTGTTCCTGCTTCCCCTCACCGTGTTCATCATGGCCTGGGCCGGGCGGCATTTCTACGTCAAGGCGTGGTCCGCCTTCCGCCACCGCACCTCCGACATGAACACGCTGGTCGCGCTCGGCACAGGTTCGGCGTTCCTCTACTCGGCTGCCTCCACGCTCGCCCCCGGCTGGTTCCACGCACACGGACTCGGTCACGGCCACTACTACGAGGCCGTGCTCTTCATCATCGCGCTCATCCTCACCGGGAATACCCTGGAAGCCCGCGCCAAACGCCAAACTGCCGCGGCGCTGCGCGGCCTCGGCCGCCTCCAACCGAAAACCGCGCGCGTGGCACGCCAGGGCGGGGAAGCCGACATCCCGGTCGAGGAACTCGTCGCGGGCGACGAGATCCTGGTCCGGCCCGGCGAGCGTATCCCCGCCGACGGCGACGTGATCGGCGGCACGAGCCCCGTGGACGAATCCATGCTCACCGGCGAAAGCCTGCCCGTGGACAAATCGGCCGGCTCAGCCGTCACCGGCGGCACGCTCAACACGAGCGGAGCGCTGCGCATCCGCGCCACCACTCTCGGCGCCTCCTCGCGCCTGGCCCAGATCGTCCGCCTTCTGCGCGACGCGCAATCCTCCCGCGCCCCCATGCAGGACCTCGCCGACCGCATCAGCCGCATCTTTGTTCCCGTGGTCGTCTCCATCGCGTTGCTCACCTTCGCGCTCTGGCTCGCACTGGCCCCCGCGCCCGCCTTCGGCCGTGCGCTCGCCGCCGCCGTCACCGTGCTGATCATCGCCTGTCCCTGCGCCATGGGCCTGGCCGTGCCGACGGCCGTCATGGTGGCCACCGGACGCGCCGCCACCGCCGGCATTCTCATCAAGGGCGGCCAGGCGCTCCAGCGTCTGGAATCGCTCGACACCATCGCGCTCGATAAGACCGGCACCATCACCGAGGGCCGTCCCGCCGTTGCCGCCTCGACACTCGACCACGCCTCGCTCGCCCTGCTCGCCTCGCTCGAACAATCCAGCGAACACCCGCTCGCCCGCGCCGTCGTCGAGTACGCCCGCTCCCGCGATCTGACGCTCTCCTCCGCGGCTCAGTTTGCAGCCCGCCCCGGCTTCGGCGCCTCGGGCTCGGTCGAAGGACGCGCTGTCCTGGCAGGCAACGAGGCCTTTCTCCGCTCTTACGGCATCGAGCCCCCTGCGCCGGCCTTCGATGCTTCCCTGGATGGGCACACTCTCATCTATGCCGCCATCGACGGCCGCGCCGCCGGCGTGCTGGCCCTCGCCGATAGCATCAAGCCCTCCTCGCCCGCGGCCATCGCCGGTCTGCGCGCTCTCGGCCTTCGCGTACTCATGCTCACGGGCGACCATGACCGCACCGCTCAGTCCATTGCCGCCCAACTTGCTTCGGCCGGCGGACCGCTGGACGAGGTGATCGCCCAGGTTACGCCCGAGGGCAAGATCGAAGCCATCCGCAGCCTGCAAGCCGAGGGGAAAGTCGTGGCCATGGCGGGCGACGGCATCAATGACGCGCCCGCCCTTGCCCAGGCCGATGTCGGTTTCGCTCTCGCCTCCGGCTCCGACGTCGCCTATGACTCGGCCGACGTCACCCTCATGCGAGGCGACCTGACCGCCATCCTCGCCGCCATCCGTTTGTCGCGCCTCACCATGCGCACCATGCGGCAGAACCTTGGCTGGGCCTTCCTATACAACGTCCTGGGAATTCCGATCGCCGCCGGCGTGCTCTATCCCACCTTTGGCATCCTGCTCACACCCGTGTTCGCCAGCGCCGCCATGGCTCTCAGTTCCGTGAGTGTCGTCACCAACAGTCTGCGTCTTCGCGGCGCGAAACTCTCCTGAAAGGCTCTCCATGCCCGTCCAGAAGCCCACGAAAAAAGCCCACGCCGTCGAAGCCCCCATCAAAGCGGCCAATTTGAAGCGCCTCCGCCGCATCGAAGGCCAGGTGAGGGGAATCGCCAGGATGGTGGAGGAGGACCGCTACTGCGCCGACATCATCGTCCAGGTCGCCAGCGTACAGGAGGCGCTTCGCGGCGTGGCCCGCGAACTGATGCGCAACCATCTGCGCCACTGCGCCGCCCATGCCTTCCATAACGGGGAAGCCGCTTCCGACGCCATGTCCGGCGAACTGCTCGATCTCATCTACAAGCACCTGCGCTGAGCCAGGCATCGTCAGGGACAAAAAATCGGGCGTACCCCGTAGGAAAGGTACGCCCGTCGAATATCTTCGGAGGTAAAAACTCTTATTGGCCGACTTCGAAGTAGCCGGCGGCGAGCTCGGGCTTCGAGGCCAGAGCCTGCGACCAGTACAGCCGCGCCTCTTCGGCGTGGCCCTGGGCCTTCAACGCGTGGCCGAGGTTGAGCAGAGCCTCGGGAAAGTCCGGTTTTTCTGCCAGAGCCTCCCGGTACAGGCGGATGGCGTCGTCCAGTTGCCCGGATTTCTGTAAAAGCAGTCCCGTGTTGTAGAACAGCTCGGGCGAGCGTTCGCCGCGGTCGATCAACTTGGCCTGGCAGTCGAGCGCCACTTCGAAATCCTCGCGTTCAATCGCCAGCGCGGCCAGTCCGCGCAAGGCGTCCACCGATTGCGGATCGGCTTCGAGCGCACCTTGGAAAGTGATGCCCGCCGAATCGCGGTCGCCCATCTTCCAGTAGGCCAGGCCCAGGTTCACCTGCGCCTCGGGCCATGGATTGCGCTTGCGCAGGCAGTTCTCGAAGGCTTCGATGCTGCCCCGGAACTCGGAACGCTGGAGCCGTAGATAGCCCAGCCGGAACCAGGCGTCTTCCCAGTCCGGGTTGGCTTGCAGCACGCGCTCGTAGAGCTTTTCGGCTTCGTAGCTGGAGTCCTGCTGTTCGTGCAACAGCGCCAGGTTGTACAATACCGCCGGAATGTCCGGCGAGATCTTCAACGCCCGTTCATAGCTGTCGCGCGCGCCCTTGAAGTCGCCCAACTCGTGCAGCACCACGCCCAGGTTCACGAAGGCGTTCTTGGCGTCGGACCGGTATTTCACCGCTTCCGTGTACGCCTTGGCCGCCTGCTCCAGACGGTTTGTCCGCTGGTAGGCGACGCCCAGGTTGAACCAACGCTCGTAGTTCTCCGGCGTGAACTCCACCAGCTTGGCGCAGAATTTCGACGCCGCCTCGAAGTCGCCCGTCGAGAACGCCACCGTGGCCAGGCCCTCGATGGCCGCCTGCGAATAGGGCCGTAGGGTCAGCAGCCGCTCGCTGTACTCGCGGATCATGTCCAGATCCTTGCGTGCGATGCCGATGCTGATCAGATTCACCAGCGCGTCTTCGGAGTTCGGATTCCGGTCGAGCCCCGACTTGTACACGTCGGCCGCTTCATCGGCGCGGCCCGTCAATTGTAATGCCACAGCCTTGCCGAACAGAGCCGTTTCCTGTCCCGGTTCCTGCTCCAGGCAGCGCTCGAAGGCGTCCAGAGCGTTCTGCGGGCGGTCCAGGTGCAGCAGACAAACGCCCCAGCCCACCAGCGCGTCCAGCCGCTTGCCGTCGCTTTCAAATGCCTTCTGGAACTGTTCGCAGGCCTGTCCCCAACGGCCCAGCTTTTCCAGACACACCGCCAGGTTGAAGGTCGCCGAAGGATGCCTCGGGCTCAACTCGATCAGCTTCTGATAGCTGGTGGAGGCTTCCTCGAACTGCTCCAGTTCGAACTGAATGTGTCCGCGTGCCGAATGCACTTCGGCCGAGCTCTCCCCGCGCTCGATGGCGCCGTCCAGCTCCTTCAACGCTTCCTTGAGTTTGCCTTCCAGGTGGAGCGCCACCGCGCGCCCAAGCGCGCTGGTTGCACCCGCCCGTTCGTTGAACACCGGCTTGGTATCCGGTTGCCTCTTCTTCGGGTTCATTGCCCTCCACTCCTCTCTCGATCCGAAATGCTATAGGGCGCCAGAAATGCACACAGCCGGCCGAGCGCGTCATACTGATGCCACACGCCCACCCAGCGCAGCCGCGCCAGTTCTCCTTTGGCGCTGAAGAACCCGACGCCGCCCGACTGCAACCGGTGCTCAGTCCATGCATCGACAATTTGCCCCTGAACCGTTAGGACATAATTTGGTCCTCGTGTCTCCATCAGGACCCGGTAGAGGGTATCTTGCGTCACCTGCATCGGTAAACGCTTCTGTACGGCCTCCGTCGGACGGCCGTCAATTACCGCATAACGTTGGAGATAGGCCGACGGCACCGGCCCGTCGTCCCGTAGAGTGATCTTAATGGCATAAAAATTCCTGCTATCCTTGGCCCGCACCACCCAGGACAGGCTTCGCTTCTCGATCTGCCCCAGGAATTCCAGGCGGTAATCGGTGAGCGACATGGTGGGCGAATATAACGCCAGGGAGCCGGTTCGGACGAAACCCACCGAATCGTACGACCAGGACCGGGCCCAATCGCCTTGCCCTTCCCAATCGGCCAGCCCGGCGCGGAAGTCGTCGGTCAGCGCGATCGCCGCCCGGTTCAGAATTGTCTTGTGCAGTCCCGCCAGTCCGCCTTCATGGCTCGCGCCCGGCATCATCTCCGAAGGGATGTTGCGCGGCGCTGTCGCCTCGGTCGTGTAACTGCCGCGTGTGCCCAGGCCCACGGCCAGCACCAGCGCGGCCACCAGCAGGCCGCCCCACTTCGGCGCCGCCGGAATCCCCCGCCATGCCTGGGACGCCTCGTCCAGCTTCCGCCGCCACACCGGCGAGGCGGTGTCACCCGCCGCCTGCGATTGCAGGGCCAGCGTCCGCGGTTCCAACTTCGCACGGGGCTTGATCGCCTCCCGCTCCGGCGTATGGGGCGTGGTGAAAGCCATCGGACTGTGCTTCCACCGCTGCATCTCCACGCGTTGCAGCGTGAGCCTCATCAGCTTAACCGGCGGATGGGGCATAGCCGCGGGATCCAGACCCAGTGACGCCGCGGCAGGCACCGGAGGCGCTTCCATGTCCAACACGAGCACACCCACGGCACGCCGTGCGTCCTGATTCCGGGGAGCGATCTCCCAGGACGGAGCCACGGGACGGCCGAACGCCGTGATCCAATCCAGCACAGGCTTCAAGGCCGCCACGGGACGCTGCGCGGGAACCGCCTCGGGAGCCACGGCGCGCGGGGCCGGCGCCGATACCTGATAACTTTCCACGCCCCGCCTCGGGGCCAGGGTCAATGCCTTGATTCCCTGCACGGGGGTCCGGACACTTGCTTCGCCAATGCGCGGAGGCAGCGGTGGCACCAGAAACGGCAGCGGGAAGATGTGCGCCAGCCGGCCCGGCAACGGCTTCCGGCCCGACTCTGAATAAATCGTGGGGATCGCCACGCGGCGCGCGCGCGTCAGACGCATTCCCGCGGCGGCCGGCGGGGCCAGGGGGTACACCGGCCGGCAGTTCACCACCGGGTCGCCTTCCACCAGCGGGATCGCCGCCCGCGAGCCACTCGCGGCCAGAACCGGCAGCGAACTCAGCGACTGGATGTGTTCGGTCTCTCCCCGCAGGCTCCGCGGACCTTGCGGAATCGTCCCGTTGCTCTCCCAGGTCCGGTGTTCCGGTGGGGCCGTCCGGTAGCCGTTCGAGAGCAAAACTCCCTTGCCCAGAATGCGGCTGTTGCGGATCAGCGGCGCCGTCCGCACCATGTCCAGCTCGCCGTTCAGGGTGAACCGTACACGCGCCTCGGCGTGCACGGGCAGGGCCGGCGTCCAGGGCTCCGGCTTCCAGGGCTTGGGCAGCGACGAGCGCATCGGCGCCGTCCAATTCCGTACCTCCACCGGATGCACGGCGCGCACCAGCGCCGCCATCGAGGCCGGTTCACAGGCGACCGGTTCACGCTCCGGCGGAGCACACTCCGCCTCGCGATTCCAATCGGCGGTGTCCAAACGTCCCATGCCCGGCAGCACGGGAGCCGCGGCCGGCCCGTTCGTCCCCGGACCTTCGTCCTCCCATACCGCTCCCGTTCCTCCCCGCGCCGTTAGCCACCCGGCCGTGTCGTGGGACGCGCCCATCGTCAACCGCTTTCGCAGGATGCGCCAGTTGGCCGGGGGCAGCGTGACCTCGCTGCTCCACGACATCCACGAATGGCCCGCGCGCAACCGCGAACGGTAGTTCTGGGTGCGCGGCGTCGTGGCATACAACCACTGGCAGAAGGCAGGGTCGGGACCGTCGGCCGTGGCGCCCTTGCCGTGTGAGCCATTTCCATTGGCCGCCCTGGGAAGTGGTAACGCGATCCCGCGCCGCCGCGGTTTCCGCGCCGCCTGCACGTTGGGCTGTTCGTCGATCAGCCGTGACAGAGCCAGATTCGACTGCTCATGCGTGTAGGCGAGGCGATGTTCCTCGCAGCAGAATTCGCCGCCGGTCACCTTCCGGAATAGCGGAAGTCTTGTTCCGCAATGCAGGCACCGATTCGCCAAGTCCGCCTCCCTCATTGGCTATGTTAGGGAAGGACTGTCACTATTACTAGGCGGCGAAACCCTTATTAGTATTTAGGTTTGCCTACGATGGTTCTAAGGCGAATGGGTATCTTACCTAGTTCCCGGCCCGGGGAAATCACTTAGGCGCGCAGGCCAAGGACGGCCGTTTTTTCCGGGGCCCCATACCTCCGTCAAACAAAAACGCCCCGCCGTGCACGAGGCAGGGCGGGGCGTTGCTCTGAATTCCGTTCCGAATGGCTTACATCGGCTCAGGCATGTTCAGGCCGGAGCGTTGCAGCGACTTCCCGATTACCTCGATTGCCTGCGGTTGAGGGACCGCCATGGAGGTGGATACCTCCGAAATCATCATCTGCCGCGCCCGGTCGAGCATTTTCTTCTCGCGGAACGACAGGGTCTTTTCCATTTGCTGCAGCAGGAGAATCTTGAATACTTCGGCTACCTCGAAGACGCTGCCACACCGCATCTTCTCGGAGTTCTCCTTGAACCGGTTCTTCCAATCCGCCATCTTGCGGACCTTGCCGGTGGCAAGATACTCCAGGACCTTCTTGATCTCGCTGCTCCGGGTCACCTTTCTTAAACCCACGTCACCGACGTGTGAAAAAGGCACCATGATGGTCATGCTGTTGGAGGCAAGACGGAGGAGGTAAAACCGTTCCATCTGCGAACCGAAAAACCGGGTGCTGATGTTCTCGATCGTTCCAACGCCCTGGTTCGGGTATACGACTCGTTCCCCAATTTGAAAGGTCAGGCACGGGCCCACTATACACCTCGCTGAAGTTGTCTTTCGAGCTACGGCTGCTGAATCCCCAGAGTAAACCTCCTTTCATTCAAATGTCAACCGGGGACCCATGTCAAACGGCGCGTTTTCCGTGGTGAATGGGGTGTTTCATATACCGAACGGCAATTACAAACGATTGCAACGCACTTTGGCAAGCGGCTTGCAAGCGCTCGACACACTTCGTACTGGTGTATAGTACCTGGGCACTTCAGGCCGTCGCCCGGCAGGGGTCCTGGAACCGCTCCCCACAGGTGCAGTTCCGAGGCCGGGACGGTTGAGCGTCCTGCCGCGATTACCCCGCGATTCCCACTTTTCCCGCCGTATAGATACGCCGTGTGACAGGTGTGAGGCGGCGTTCCTGGGCGCTGGTCAGAAGGCTGTGATGCGGAGCCTCGGCCAGGTACTCTGGGATCTCCCAGGCCGGTTTGGCGCGGGTGCGCCAGTCCAAGTGGTCGAACCTTTCCAGGTTCACCGGGCGGGAGTAGCGCCGCAGCGTCCGTTCGCGCCGGCGGTTGAAATAGTGTTCGAAGTACGACATGGCCAGTTCGCGAAGGGTTCGGTAAACGGGGGCCCGGCCGGCGAGTCCGGAGTAATTCGACTTCCCGATCGCGCCCCAGGCGCCGCGGACCTTGTAGATGGCCACGACATGGTCCCAATCCCGCCGCGCCTCGAAATCCAGCAGCAGCGGCGGGTGGCCGTGAAAGTTCAGTGCCGCGGCGGCGAACATAGCCCCTTCCAGGCATTGCGCCGTGCGGTCCCGCATCACCAGGCGAGGGGAGCGTAGCGTCGGGCCGCGCAATTCGCGGTTGTAATCCACGTTCTCGTCCAGGAATTGCTGGACTGCATCAGGCGTCCGCAGCGATTGCAGCAAGCGGGTCTCGCCGGGGGTCCAATCCAAGCGTTCGGGTCTCATGGGGAGCCGGTAATGCTCCGAATTTTCGCACACGAAGGCGGAACTCCGAAATAGCCAATTCCAAGTCCTTGACAGAAAATTCGGGCCAGGTCTTTTTTGTGAACCAGAACTCGGCATAGGCGCTTTCCCAGAGCAGGAAGTCGCTTAACCGTTGTTCACCCGCCGTCCGGATCATCAGGTCCACGTCGGGCACGGCGTCCGGCGTCCTGCCCCGAGACGCCGCCTCGGCGATGGCATGACGCGAAGAATAGTCCACGGCCAGACGCAGAGTCATCCGTCCGCCGTCCGCCGTCCGGCGTTCGCACCGTTCGATAGTCTCGACCAGCGCGCCCTCCAGTCGGTCACGCCGCCCCTCCACGCGCAGCCGGATGCCGTTTTCCACGCAGCGGCGGGTTTCACTCTCCAGATACTCCGCGAACAGACGCATCAGACCGGCGACCTCCTCGCAGGGCCGCTTCCAGTTGTCGCTCGAAAATGCGTAGACGGTGAGTTCGCCAACGCCAAGGCCCGGCGCCGCCTCGGCCACCGACCGGAGCGTAGCCGCGCCTCGCCGGTGTCCTTCCAGGCGCGGCCATCCCCGTGAGCCCGCCCACCGCCCATTGCCGTCCATGATGATCGCCACATGAAGTCGCCGTGCCATGGGAACAGTATGCAGTAACTACTTTGCAATGTAAAGTAGTGTCTTTCCCCGAGCGATTGGGACCTTCTCTTCACTCAGGCTGGTCCCCTTGGCCCAGCCTGAAATGTGATCTTTTTCCTATGGCCGGGGCAAATCCGTCCGCATAGAGTAGAGACAGAGGCAGCGAACCCCCGGCACTCTCCTCCGGGCAGGTTCAGGCGGCGACGAAACTCCCGCCGCCCTCCTCGCGGTGTCTTGTTGCAGTTATAGAGTTTGACTCAGCTCGTGTTTCCGAATGCTATGGGCGGCCCTCATCAGGCCGCCCGATTTTTTCGGAACGCGGGTGGCTGCCAGGCCGCTTTTAACGCCGGTATTCCAGGCGGATATCACCGTTCACGGTACGCATCCGGATCTCCGGCGAATATAAAGAACCGGCAGGCCCCAGTTGCGCCACCAGGTGGTGAGCGCTCTCTTCCAGGGTGCGCGCCGCGGGGACGGCCAGGTCGATGCCGCCGTTCACGGTTTGTGCGAACAACCGCGCCGGGTCGAGCGAGGCCAGCGTCAGCTTCAGGTTGCCGTTCACGGTTTGCAGCCTGCTTTCGCCGCGCGTGCCCGGTTCCATCATTGCGACAATGGATCCGTTCACCGACGTTGCGTGAACGGTTCCGGAGCCGTCGATTTCGATGTTGCCGTTTACTGTGTGCGCCTCCACGCCGCCCGACACGCGGTGCGCTCGCACCGTGCCGTGCGACGTGCGCCCCACGAATTTCACGCCTTTGGGTACCCGCACCGTGAAATCCACCTTCACGTCGCTGCCGACGGGCATGGTCACGCCTCCCGCGGCGCACCCCCGCCCGGCGTCTTGTGCGCCGTTTGGATACACGGCACAGATGGTGGCGCCGCGGTCATGCTCCACCACCGCCATTCTGACCTCCGAGGGATCATCGAGGCCGCCCGACTTCCGGGCCACGACCTCCACCTGGCTGCCTTCGGATTCCTCGACGAGCAGGTCGCCATTGACGCCGTTCACTTCGATCGAGAGTCCGGCGCTGATGCGCGCTTCATAGCGGAATTCGTACGGTGTCTCGTTAATACGCCGGGCCAGCGCCGGCGTCAGAAAGCCCAGAGCCAGGACGACCAACGCGATGGAATGCGTCAGGGAACGCTCACGCATACTACGACCTCCTTTGGCTTTGCCGGTTCACAACCCAGTTCACCATCCAAAGAACGATCTACCGCCAACCGGACCCTTTCCCCAAAGTGTTCGGCATCGCACCATGGTACAGCAAAGAAGGGGCAAACACACGCGGTGTCCGCCCCTGGCGGCCGCCCTGGGTGGCACGAGATTCACTACCGTGTGACTTAGCGCTGCACTCGGCCTGAGCCGCCGCCCTTGATCAGCGCGTGCACCTCGGCAGCCGTGAAGCGGTTGAAATCGCCCGGAATCGAGTGTTTCAAGCACGAGGCCGCCACGGCGAATTCCAGAGCCTCCTGCGGACCTTCCAGGTATTGCATGCCGTAGATCAGGCCGCCGCCGAAGCAGTCGCCGCCGCCTACGCGATCCACGATGTGGGTGACGTCGTAGTGCCGGCTGAGATGGAACTTCTCCCGGTTGTTCAGGCAGGCGCTCCAGCCGTTGTGGGAGGCGCTGTGGGACTCGCGCAAGGTAATCGCGATGGCCTTCAGGTTCGGATAGGCGGTCAAGACCTGGTTGCTCAAGGCCTCGTAGTGCGATTTGTCCAGTTTGCCCGAATGCACGTCGGCCTTGCTCGTGATGCCCAGCGACTTCTGGCAGTCTTCCTCGTTGGCGATGCAGACGTGGGCGTGCTTCAGCAGTTCCGGCATCACCTCGGCGGCCGTCTTGCCGTACTTCCACAGATTCTTGCGGAAGTTCAGGTCGATGCTCACGGTCAACCCCGCTGCCCGGGCGGCCCTCACGCTTTCAATGGACAGGTCAGCGGCGGACTGGCTAAGCGCCGGCGTGATGCCGGTGATGTGGAACCAGGCGCCGCCGTCCAAACATTTCTTCCAGTCCACGTCGCCCGGTTTGGCCAGCGCGATCGAGCTTCCCGCGCGGTCGTAGACGACCTTCGATCCTCTCTGGTTGGCGCCGGGCTCCACGAAATAGATGCCGAAGCGTCCCGGCGCGCGCACGATATGGCTGGCGTCCACGCCGAACCGCCGCATTTCACCGATGAAGGCGTCCACGATCGGATTGTCCGGAGGCAGCAGTGTCACATACCGTGACGCGCCTCCAAAACCGGCCACCGCCACGGCGACGTTGGCTTCGCCGCCTCCAAAGGTCGCCAGAAACTGCGGCGACTGGAGAAAACGCTCCATACCGGGAGGCGCCAGCCGCAACATGATCTCGCCAAAACTCACCACCAGCTTCGACATGAATGAGTACCTTTCTTGCTTTCAGCCTGCCGCCGTCCGCCGCCGTTATTCCGGCACCGCCACCACGTCCACGCCAAAGCTGGCGTCCAGCGATGGCAGCCCTTCAAACAGCAGCATTGTACTTGCCGGAGGCTTGCTCGCATCGTAAAACTCGAACCGCAGGGCCCGGACTTTGGCCATGATGGCCTCCGTCAACGGATATACGCTTGAGAACACGACCTGCCTGGTTGAACTGCCCGCGCTCTCCAGGATTCCTTGCAGCCGCGTGAAGGCCAGGCGGACATCGCTGTCCTGCCCGCGAAACGCCAACTGGGTTGATGTCAGCACCACGCGCGGCGCGCTCACCAGCACCACATGGGTGAAGTTCGGCGAGGCTCTCAAGCCCGGGGGCTGCACGAACTTCGCGGGAACGCCCGCGGGGGATTTCAACCGCGCCACGGCTTCACATTCCACCACGTGCGACGACGGCGACCGGACGGCCTGCACGAACGCCAGCGCGGCTTGCGGAAACTCCCGGGCCACGGCCTGCCGCGCGCTGGCGTAGTCCTCGAGCGAAGTGGCGAGGCAGCTAACCCGCAGCACGTCCTTCGGCTCCAGGGCCACGCCCGTGAGAGCCGTCTTCAGGTCCTCCGCGGCCTTTTCGGCCAGGTGCGCCACCTTCATCGAAGGATTCGCCGGGTCGATCGGCGCAGAACCGGCCTGCCCGCTCAGAAAGGCCAACCCGTGGGGGTTCCCGGCCTTCTTCATCACGCTGGTGGCTTCCAGCATCACCTGCGCGCCGTCCAACGGAAGCAGACCGACCTGAATCACATTCACAACGGGCAGCGGCTGGTGCTTGTCCGTGAACATCTCGCTGACGATGCTCGCCACGCGGCGCATGTCTCCGGTGCCCGCCACCCAGGCGCGGAGCCGTACAATCTGGCCGCCCCGGTTGCTTTTCCACAGCGCCTTGATGCCGTCGCGGACCTGCTGCGACAATAAACCCCGGGCCGAGAGGGGAGCGACATGGAAGGCCAGCCGCGCGGTGTCCGCCTTCACCGCGCTGGGCGGGTCCGGCAGCAATTCCAATGTCTGTGTAATCTCTTCTTTCGATGGTTTCTGTTTTCGCTGCGCCGCGGCTGGTCCGGTCCAAACCAGCCCGGCGGCGGCCGCCAAAACCACCACTAGGCGAAGTCGCATCAATCTCACACCGAATTCTATCAACGAAATCCCACCGAGGTCAGAATCACGCCCAACTCGCGCTGGTCGCCCGCGGCGGTGAAGGTGCGGTCCACGGTCAGCGTCACGGTCGCGCTTTCGCCCGCTGGCTTCACGGGAAGGGTCACCAGTTCGACGGGACCTGGCTTCACGGCAGTGTCCAGCAGAGTTTCACCGTCCATTTGCAGCTTCACGCGGCTCGCGGGCGACTGCTCGTAGACTCGCAGGCTGGCCCGGAGCGGCAGCGCCGCGGCGGGTGATTTCAGCAGGAACACCGCCCGGCCGGCGGTCCAACGCCAGGCGTTGTCCTCGAGCGAATAGACACCGCTGACAATGTGCTGGCCGGCATCGGGGGCGTTCACCGGCAGGAACATTTCCACCGGTTTTCGTTCCAGGACCAGTTCGGCCCGCACGATGTCGGCTGGCGCACTGGTGACTCCGAACGGCAGGAATCCCATCGCCACCGCCGAGTATCCCGAGTGCGCCTCCAGCCCGATCAATCGCAGCGGCAGGCGCGGTTGAATTTTCCGTTCAGCCAGCGGCGCCAGCACGCCGCCGCCGGTGGTGAACTTCGTCGAAAACGCGAGATCGCTGGTCAACACCAGATCGCCCGGCCTGACGGCCTGCCCCACGGCCAGCGGCATGGCTCCTTCTGTCTCGGCGTAATAGCGCAGTCCGAGTTCGCCGTTCACCCACACGCGCCGGCCCTTCATCTGCGGCTGCATCGCCGCCACGAAGTCGCGGTATCCGGCCCAGTGATCGTAGTTGGCCGTGCACAGTGCCAGTGACAAGGCCAGTTGCGCCGTGAAGCCGGCCGCCAGCCACCGCGGTTTCTCGCGCAGTTTTTCTGTCACCAGGATGGCCACGGGCAGCACCACGGGCAACAGGTAGCGCATGGAACCGGCGAAAAACACGATGAGAGCGAACGCAAAGAACCCGCCGATCCACACCCACAGGAACGTCCGGTCACGCTGCTGCCGCACCGGCGCGCCCTTGCGCCAGGCGAGCAGAGGCAGGGCGGGGAAGATGACCCAAGCCAGATGGATCGTCAGCATGGCCGCGTTGCTCAGCTTGTTCATCACGCTTTGCAGACCGTACTGCGTGAAGTAGCCGCTCAACACACGCGCCGGCAGCGCGCCGCCGGAAAGCCGCTCGAACGCCTGATAGGCGCCGATGGTGAAGGCGGGGATCAGCGCGGCTCCCCACGCGGCCAGCCAGCCGCGCCGCCGCTGCCACTGATAGAACAGGAGAATCGGAACCGCCGCCAGCGCTTGATAGGCGATCATCGCCGATGCGGCCAATGCCGCCGCCGCGCCTGCCAGCCATGCCGCGCGTCCGGTGTCCACGGCCTTCACGAACAGGGCGAAACCCGCGAGCCAGCAGGCCACGAACGGCATGTCGGATTCGAGCGAGTTTCCGTTGATGACGAACGCCGGCGTGGCCAGAAACAGCAGCGCCGCCCACACCGGACGGCTGGTGAACCGCCGCGCCAGGGCATAGGCCGCCGCGGCGGCCAGCACGCTCCAAGGCAGATAGGCGGCATGAAACGGCAATTCCGAGACGTCACCCGCCAGGGCCAGCACGGCCCCTAGATACCAAGCGTTTCCGGGCGGATGCGGGTGGCCCCGCATGTCCACCTCCCGGCCTTGAAACAGGTAGCGCGCGTGCGAAGGATGGAGCGGGTCGATCAGCGCCCGCTCGGCTCCGAACAGGTAGTAAGGATCGTCGCCTTGCACCGGCGTCCACAAAAACGGGAGCCGGATCAACGCCAGCAGCGCGGCAATGGCCAGCCATCCGCGCATGGGCGTTACGGTCTCCAGCGCAGCACGGGCTTACGCGCGGCCAGAACCTCGTCCACGCGCGGCGTGCGCGTGCGGTGCGGCGCCGATTTCACCAGTTGTGGATCCTCTTCCACTTCCCTGGCGATGCTCTTCATCGCGTCGATGAAGAGGTCCAACTCCTGCTTGCTCTCCGTCTCGGTCGGCTCGATCATCAGCGCGCCGTGCACGATCAGGGGGAAGCTCACCGTGTAGGGATGGAAGCCGTAGTCGATCAGCCGCTTGGCGATGTCGCCCGTGCGCACGCCCTTGGGCGACTGCTTGTCGTCGCTGAAGACGCACTCGTGCATGGAGGGCGCCTCGGTGTGCAACTCGTAGTATCCGGCCAGGTGCGTCCGGATATAGTTCGCATTCAGAATCGCGTCCGCCGTGGCCCTGCGCAGACCGGGACCTCCGTGCGCCATGATGTAGGCCAGCGCGCGCACCAGCACGCCGAAGTTGCCGTGGAACGCCCGCACTTTGCCGATCGACAGGGGCTGATTCTCCTCGACCTCGAAGCGCCCGTCGCGGCGCACCACGCGCGGAGAGGGCAGAAACGGCTCCAGGTGTCTCTTCACCGCCACCGGTCCGGCGCCGGGACCGCCGCCGCCATGCGGAGTCGAAAAAGTTTTATGCAAGTTCAGGTGCATCACGTCCACGCCGAAATCGCCGGGGCGCGACAGGCCCACCAGCGCGTTCATGTTCGCACCATCCATGTAGAGCAGCGCGCCCTTGGCGTGCAACAGGCGCGCCACTTCGTGAATCTGCTCCTCGAACACGCCCAGCGTGTTGGGGTTGGTCACCATCATCGCCGCGGTGTCTTCGTCCACCGCCGCCGCCAGCGCGGCCACGTCCACCATGCCTTTCGCGTTGGAAGGAATGTTGGCCACCGAATAGCCGCACATGGCCGCCGTCGCCGGATTGGTCCCGTGGGCCGAATCCGGCACCAGGATCTTCTTGCGCGGGTTGCCCCGCGACTCCAGCAGCGCCCGCACGAGCATGATGCCGGTCCACTCGCCGTGCGCCCCGGCCGCCGGTTGCAGGGTGACCGCATCCATGCCGGTGATCTCGGCCAGGTTGGCTTCCAGCCGGTGAATCACTTCGAGGCAGCCCTGGATGTGTTCGACCGGCGCATAGGGATGAGCCCAGGCGAGGCCTTCGGTCCGGGCCACGGCTTCGTTCACGCGCGGGTTGTACTTCATGGTGCAAGACCCGAGCGGATACATGCCCAGATCGATCGCGAAGTTGTATGTCGAAAGCCGTGTGAAGTGGCGGATCGCCTCGACTTCGCTCACCTCGGGGAAGCCTTCAATCTCCTCCCGCGCCTGGCCGTCCAGCGCCGCGGCGGGGTCCACGGCCGGTACGTCGAGATCCGGCAACTGGTATGCCTTCTTGCCCGGCGAACTCTCCTCGAACAGCAATCCTTCGTTCTGCACCAGGTGCAGCCGTGTCTTGCGGATCATGCGCCCATCACCTCCGCCACGATGTCCATCTGTTCGCGCTTGTTCATCTCGGTGGCGCACAACAGCATGTTGCCGCGTAACTCCGGATAGAACCGCTCCAGATCCAGTCCGCCCAGAATGCCGCGGGCGGCCAGCTTCGCGTTGGCTTCGGCCACCGTGCCGCTCGCTGGCGAGGCAACGAGTTCGTTGAAATAGGCGCCGGTGAAGCGCCGCCGCAGCTTTCCGCCCAGGTAGCGGGCCTTCGACAGATTCTGCAACGCCAGTTCCCGCAGCCCTTCCTTGCCGTACACCGTCATGAACACGGTGGCCATGAGGGCAACCAGCGCCTGGTTGGTGCAGATGTTCGAAGTCGCCTTCTCGCGACGGATGTGCTGTTCGCGCGTGGACAGCGTTAAACAAAACGCCCGGTTTCCGTTGGCGTCCACCGTCTGGCCCACCAGCCGCCCCGGCATCTGCCGCAGGTACTTCTCCTTGCACGCCATGACGCCCGCGAAGGGGCCGCCAAAGCTCGGCGAAATGGCGAAGCTTTGCAGTTCACCGCAGACGATATCGGCTTCCGAGGGCGGCTTCACCAGCCCGAGCGACACCGCCTCGGCGAAACACACCACCAGCAGCGCGCCGTGTTTGTGAGCCAATTCGGCGAGCGATTTCACCTGCTCCACGCACCCGAAGAAGTTCGGCGACTGGATGATCACCGCCGCGGTCTTCGCGCTCAGTTTGGCTTCCAGACCGGCCAGTCCGGCCAGGCCCGTCTCCGGGTCGTAGCCGAACTCGTCCACCGTCATCTCCTGGTTGCGGGCGTTGGTGGCCAGCACCTGCCGGTACTCCGGATGCACGCTCCGCGCCACCAGCACATGTTCGCGGCCCGTGATTCGCATGGCCATCAGCGCCGCTTCGGGAACGGCCGTCGAGCCGTCGTACATCGACGCGTTGGCCACGTCCATGCCGGTCAACTGGCACACCATGGTCTGGAACTCGAAGATGGTGGTGAGAGTCCCCTGGGCGATCTCGGCCTGATAGGGCGTGTAGGAGGTCAGGAACTCGCCCCGCGAAACCACGGTATCGACGAGCACGGGACGGTAATGAGCGTAGACGCCCGCGCCGAGAAAGCTCGCGGCGAACCGTGTGTTCGCCTCGCCCCGCGCGCGGAACCAGTCGACGATCTCATACTCGGACCACCCGGGTTCGATCGCCAGATCGCGTTCCAGCAATGCTTCCCCAGGCAGGTGCGCATACAACTCGGCCGTACTGGACAAACCGAGGGAGGCCAGCATCTCCTGCCTCTCCGATTCTGATTTAGGTAGGTATCGCAAAGCTCTCGTTCAGACCTTTCGCGGGCTTCGCCCCGCTTCCCTTCGCCCGCTCCCCTTCCGCTTCCGCCGAGTGGAATGCCGCCGATGCTAGGCGCCGATGTAGGCCTGATATTCCGCCGCGCTCATCAGCTTGCCCACTTCATCCGGCGCGCCCAGCTTCACCTTCACTAGCCAGCCGCCCCCGTGGGGTTCCTGGTTCAACATCTCCGGCGCGGCCGTCAAGGCATCGTTCACCGCGGTCACTTCGCCCGTTACCGGGGCGAAAATGTCGCTTACCGCCTTCACCGACTCGACCGAGCCGAGCGAGGCGCCCTGCCCGATCTTCGTGCCCACCGCCGGCAAATCGACATATACAATGTCGCCCAGTTCGCTCTGCGCGTGATCCGTGATGCCGATGGTGCCGGTATCGCCTTCCACCAGCACCCACTCGTGCTCTTTCGTGTACCGCAAATTCTCTGGATATGCCATGACCTATTTTGCTCGCTTATAAAACGGCGGATTCACCGTGACGGCGTCCACCAGTTGGCCCCGAATCATCACCTGCACCGTCCGGCCGGGCACGGCCGCCTCCGCCGGCAAATAACACAACGCTATGTTCTTGTTCAATGTCGGCGAGGGACCGCCGCTGGTTACCCAGCCCGCGGCGGCGCCATCCACATGGATTTCGTAGCCGTCGCGCGCGATTCCGCGCCCCACCATCTCGAGGCCGCACAACTTCCGTGAAGGCCCCTTTTCGGCACACCGCACCACGGCCGCGCGCCCGGTGAATTCCTTGTTCAAGTCGATGTTCCGCAGGAGTCCGGCCTCGACCGGATTGATGTCGGGTCCGATCTCGTGCCCGTAGAGAGCCATGCCCGCTTCCAGCCGCAAGGTGTTCCGCGCGCCCAGTCCGCAGGGCTTGATGCCATGACCGGCGCCAGCTTCCAATACCCTGGCCCACAACGCGCCGGCGTGTTCGGGCGCCACGAACAGTTCGAAGCAGTCTTCGCCCGTGTAGCCGGTACGCGCAATCCGCGCCGCGAGGCCCATCACCTCGCCGTCGGCAAAGCGGTAATACCGGATGGTTTTCAAATCCACCGGCGTCAGTTGCTGCACCACGGCCGCCGCCAGGGGGCCCTGTACGGCTAACTGCGCATACCGGGGACTGGTGAATTCCACGCGGCAATCGTATCCCAGGCTCTGCCGGAGGGCAGCGATATGCTCAAAATCCTTCTCTTGATTCGAGGCATTCACGCATAAGAAATAATGTTCCGGCGTCACCTTGTAAATGAGGATGTCGTCCACGAACCCGCCGTGCTCGTAGAGCAGGCCGGCATACTGTGCCTGCCCCTCCGCCATCTTGCTTACGGCGCTGGTCGCGGCGTGATTCACCAGATCGAACGCCTGGCGTCCGGTGATCTCGACCTCGCCCATGTGGCTGACGTCGAACAACCCCACCCCCCGGCGTACGGCGTGATGCTCCTCGATGATGCCCGAATATTGCACGGGCATGTCCCATCCGCCAAAATCGACCATGCGGGCGCCCAGGGCGCGGTGGACGGCGTTGAGAGGAGTCTTTCGCAACTCCTGGGTTGGGCTCATGAAACTGACACTGTAGCACAGCGTCCAAGGGACGCAGCCGGGACGCCGCGACGGCTGTTCCCAGTACTGTCCGGAGCCAGGTTCCGGTGTGAGTTCGCGTCTTGCCGCCCAGGCGCCCGGGGCGTGTGCCGCCGTTCGAGCCCCTGCTTTGGCCCTACAGTTGCTGGAGTATGAATAACTGGTTGGAAAGCCGGTAAATGAAGGTAGGAATGGGTTAGGTTGTGAAAATAATACTGGACGCGGGTAGGAAATTTTTACAGGCTGACTCCAGTCCTTCCCTCCCTGCAGCGGCTTTCCGGGTGGTCCTCGGTTCCCTCCAGGACTGGACCACCGAACAAAATCGGATTCGCCCAGAGAGTCACCAGGTGTTCTCAAAGCGAAAGTGGGTCGTACTCCTCCAAGACCCCTCCGACGGTACTCGCGCCGCAGCCTCCCTCTCTGCGGCGCGGGTTCCGGCTTTACCCGTTATTTGATGCTGGCTGTCGGGGGACAACTCCGGGGTGACGGGCGAATCTCCGGCGAAACCTGTTCCCACTACAGCTAAAATTACGATCCACTCCCATGTAGGGTGGACCAGATTCTGAACTTGGTTACGTAGGAGACAAAGATGTATCCAGACATGATCCGCAGTACCGTGAAACTCCCCCTGATCGGCCTTGGCTTGCTGCTGTTGGCCGGGACGGGTTGCGCCACTAAGAAGCATGTGAAATCGGTGGTCCAGCCAGTCGAACAGCGGGTTGGCTCGCTTGAGCAAAAGAACACCGAAAACGAAAAAGCCATCGAGGAGTTGGAAGCGAAGGCGTCCAAGATCGATGAACTGGCGAAGACCGCCGACCAGCGCGCCCAGGACGCGGCCAAGGCCGCCAAGGACGCCGATGAGCAGGCCAAGATAGGCCAGCGCAAGGCGGAGGACGCCATGATGGCCGCTAACGCCGGCAAGAAACTCGCCGAACAGGGCATATCGAGGCTGGACACCGTGGAGAAGCGGATTCTCGGGCTCGACAGCTACTCTGTGGTCGCCGACGAAACCGTCTACTTCACTCTGGGCCGGGATGTTCTTTCCAAGGAAGCCTCGGAGTTGCTGGATGGCCTTGCGGAACGCATGGGCCAGCATCATCGCTACCTGATCGAAGTCCAGGGCTTCACCGACAGCAGCGGCTCCCAAACGGCCAACCTGGCGCTTAGCCGCCGCCGCGCCGATGCCGTGGTCCGCTACCTGACGTTGCAGCACAAGGTGCCGCTGCACCGCATTACGGTGATCGGCCTTGGCCAGGAAACGCCGCTCGCCGACAACAAGTCGAGCAAGGGACGGAAGCAGAACCGCCGCGTCGAGGTCCGGGTCTTCTCGTCGGACAGTGAAGTGCGCCAGTCTGCCTCCACCGCCACGCCCGGCGCACGCTGAAGCGGAGGGCTACAACTTGCTTTGCCGGTTGTCTGGGACCGGTAAAGCCGCCCAGTGAGGTTCGGAGGCCGAACTGGGCCATGCCGGGCGTGTGGGAGATTCCACGCCCGGCATTTTTGCGTGCACGGGCGGGTGCTCGGACTTATCGCAGGGTACGCTGCAGGTCCCGCGCCAGCACGTCGGCGCGCTGCGCCAGATTCCGCGCCGTCATCAGGTCGGCTTCCCTGGCGTCCCGGGCCTGTTGCGAGAACGAACGGATGCGCACCACCAGATCGGCCTGCTGCGTATCCAACGAACGCATCGCCACGCTGGCCAGAATCGCATCCGCACTGCGCAGGTAGGCATCCAACTCGCCCTGATAGCGCCGCTGCTCGGCGGGAGTGAGCAACTGGACCAGTTTGGGCGGTTCCGGCGCCGGCTGTTGCGGCGGCGGCTCGGGCGCCGTCTGAGCCGCAGGGGCAGCCACGGGTCTCCTAGGACGCCGGGGATGCTGGGGCGGTGGTTCGGGCGTGTCGATTCCTTCCGGCGGCGCCGGTACCGTGGACAGGGGGGGCGCCTGTGCCTCCACCTTGGGCGGAGGCGGCAGCGGTTCCTGCTTCGGCAGGGTGGCGGGCTTTTTCGGAGGCAGCGGCGCCGGTGCCGGCGTGGGTTTTTTCTTCGGGAAAAGACACCCGGTATGCAGGGCCAGGCTTCCGCCCAGAAGAAGCCACAGCAAGGCGCCTTGCAGTCTCATAGCCGCCCCTCCGGGCGGCGCATCTTGCTGGCCGCGGCGGCCTCGGCGCTGGCTGCCAGTAACGGATTCCCCTCGGGCCCCGGAACCACCGTGTCGTCTTCAGGCAAAGGGAATCGCATGCGGAACGTCGTTCCGCCGCCAGGCTGAGTCATAAAATCGATGGATCCGTTGTGCAACTGCACGATGCGGAAGGTCATGGCCAGACCAATTCCCGATCCTTTTGGCTTGGTGGTGAAATAGAGGTTGAAGATTCGTTCCTGCATTTGCGGCGGAATCCCGGGTCCCTGATCGGATACGCTGATCGTAATCTCTTCTCCGGTTTTTTCCACCCCCACCTTCAGGCGGCCCCCCTGTTGCATGGCCTCAATGCCATTGTTGACCACATTGAGGAGCGCTTGCTTGAGTAAATCTTCATCCGCCCGGAGCTTCACCACGGCCTTGGCCGAATCCAGTTCAATACTGACACCGGCGCGCTCGGCCTCCGGCCACAGCAGAGCCGACACCTGGCGCGCCACCTCCACCACGTTCACCGGCTTCATTTTCAGATCCATGGGCCGCTGGAAGTCCAGGAAGGTCTTGACCACGCGGTCCAGCCTTGCGATCTCGCTTCCGATGACCGTCACCTCGGGTTGCACCTCAGGGTGTTCGCTCAACTTCGACCGCAGCACTTCCAGGTGCAGCGCGATGGCGTTCAGCGGGTTCTTGATTTCGTGCGCCACGCCGCCAGTGAGCCGGCTGATGGCGGCCAGCCGCGTGGAAACGTCCAATTGCGTCCGCAACTGCTTTCTTGTTTCGGCATCGCGCAGCGTCAGCAGCACGCCGCTCTTGCCCGCGTGGGGGAAATTTTCCAGAAACTCCAGGTTGACCAGCAGGCGCAGGGGCGAGGCGTTCTCGCGCGGCAGCTCGGTGACGGCATCGCGCACGCCGTGCCCCTCCTTCATCACCTGGCGCACCAGATCGCCCAGTTGCGTTCCGGGGGGAAACACTTCATCCAGCGTCCGGTTTTCTTCCGGCGGCAGTCCGGGGACAACGCGCGCCGCGGTTCGGCTGGCCCGCAGCAGCCTTCCGGTGGAATCGAACAGCAGCACCGACTCCTCAAGGCGTTCGAGCATCCGTTCAATGTTGCCGCGCAACTGCAAGACGTCTTCCTTGGCCCCGCGAAACTGCCGGCTCAACAGGTCCAGCTTCGACTGCACGTCGGCGAACTCCTTGCTTTCGCGCTTGCCCTCAGGCTGGTTGTCCTCTTCCTTGAAATCGCCCGTGGCGATGCTGTCGATGCGCTTTCCCAGCCGCACCACTGGGGTGACGATCAGGTTTGAAAAGATGATGGCCAGAACGATCGAGGTCAGCAGCGACAGCGCCGACACCACCACCAGGCTGCGCACCTGGGGCATGATGGCGTTGCGCAGCAGCACCGTGCTGACGACGACATGGATAGTGAGGACGGGTTTGTGAATGTCCGACGCGCCCAGGGGCACGACGATGGCATAGTCACGCCGTCCGCCCAGCACCTCGCCCAGGCGGTCCCACAGCGACCGTTCCTTCCATTCGGAGAAGGCGGGAAGCGGATCGAACGGCAGGTGCACGCGCGAAGGAGTGGAAGCCGCCAGCACCCTCGAGTTCTCGTCGCAGATCAGAATTTCGATCACCGCGTTGGAACTGGCCATGGTCTTTTCGAGCAGTTCCGGCAAGGCAAGGTCGTCGTCGACGATGCGCTCCCACAACCGTTTGGTGGCTTCATAAGTCGCCGGCGGCGGCTGAACGGCCCGTGCCTGTTCGTTCACGCGCTGCTCCACCAGGTGCCGTACCTGCTGAGCAATCGCCTGGGCGCGTTCGAAAGCGTCGTTGAAATTGGCCGCGGCGGCGATGTGCAGGCTAACCACGCACTGCGCGAACACGAGCAGCGTAACCAGCAGCACGATCGCAATGCGGAGCTGCTTTTTTAGCGACATGATGCCCGGCGGGCCTCCGAACCCCTAGTTTCCCTCGGTGGCCGGCGTCGCGGCCGGCCCGTATTCCTTCAACTTATTAAAGAGCGTTTTCAGGCTGATGCCCAGAATCTCGGCGGCGCGCGTCTTGTTGTTCTTGGTATGGGCCAGCGTCAGGAAAATCATGGCCTTTTCGGCCTCGTGCACCGTCGTGCCCACGGGCAGCGAGATGAACTCGCCTGTTGCAGCCGCCGGAGCCGGCGCGCCCGGTTCGGCGTCGGCCGAAGGCGCCAGCAACGTCGTGCCCAGAGACGGCGGCAGGTGGCCCGTTTGCACCGGGCCCTGTCCGGCCAGGATGGCCGCCCGCTCCATGGCGTTTCGCAATTCGCGCACATTGCCGGGCCAGGAATGGCGGGTGAGCCGGACCAGTACGTCGGCGTCCATGCCCGTCACGCGCGTGCCGTTCTTCTCGTTCACATCGCGCAGGATCGCATCGCACAGCACGGGCAGGTCTTCGAGACGGTGCCGCAGCGGCGGCAGTTTCAACTCGAACACGTTCAACCGGTAGTACAGGTCCTCGCGCAGCATGCCCTTCTTCACGGCCTCTTCCGGAGGACGGTTGGTCGCCGCCAGCACGCGTACATCGACGGTGGTTTCCGTCTTGCCGCCCAGCCGCCGCACCTTGGAATCCTCGAGCACGCGCAGCAGCTTGGCCTGGGTTCCGATGGGCATTTCCGCTAATTCGTCCAGCAGGAGCGTTCCGCCCTGCGCCAGTTCAAAGCAGCCCGCCCGGCGTTCGAGCGCGCCGGTGAAGGCGCCCTTTTCGTGGCCGAACAGTTCGCTTTCCATCAGCGTTTCCGGCAGGGCCGCGCAGTTGATGGCCACGAACGGGCCCCCCGACCTGGGCGAATACTGGTGAATCGCCCGCGCCACCAGTTCCTTGCCCGTGCCGGACTCGCCGGTGATCAGCACCTGCGCCTTGGTGGGGGCCACCTGCTGCACCAGCGAGAAGACCTCGCGCATCGGTTCGCTCACGCCCACCAGGTCGCCCATGACGCCCTGGTAGCTCAACTGCCGCTTGAGGATCTCGGCCTCTTCGCTCAACCGGGCCTGCGTGGCCGCCCGGTCCAGCAGCATCCGCAACACACGCGGCTGAATCGGCTTTTCCAGGAACCAGAAGGCTCCCAGATCGAGCATCGTGTTCATCGCCGTTTCGATGTTGCCGAACGCCGTCAGCACGATCGCTGGAATTTCCGCGCCCCGGCTCTGCAACTGGCGCAGCAGTTCATAGCCGTCCAGGCGGGGCATCATCAGATCCGTGAGGATGATCTGCGGATCGAATACGGGAATCTGCTCCAGGGCTTCCTGGCCGTCGGCCGCCACCTGCGTGGCGAACCCCCAGCCCGAAATCATGCTTCTCAGGCCGTTGCGCTGGTTCTCTTCATCGTCGGCGATCAGGACGCGCACAGGGGCGGCGTCCCCAGTCTTCGCATCGCGCGGACTCATTCGTCCAGTGTAACCCGCCCCCGCCGCCGGTCCGTCCGCCCCTCAAAACAAAAAGGGGCGAATGTGTACGTTCGCACATCCGCCCCGCCCAACCGGCCTCCGGCGCCTACTTGATGGCCACCGAGATCGACTGGGCCGCCGAGGTGGTATTTCCCACGATCACCTCCACCGGCACGCTTGCACCCGGCGTGATGTTGTCCGGCACGGTGGCGTTGATCTGCATCAACCCGGCCACGAAGCCGGGCGCCGATCCGGCGTACATGGGAGTCACTTCAACTCCGCCGATCCGCACCTTCACCTGGCTCAACGGTTTCCGCAACTCCGGCGCGGAGCGCGGCACGGAACCGCTCACCCCGGCGGGCGTGGTCTGGCCTTCGCCCGTTGCGTAGAGGACGATCACTTCGCCTCGCGCCGCCGCGTTCCCCGCGTTATTCACGGTACCGTTCTGATTCAATACGGCGCCCTGGCCGGAGCCGGTGGAGTTCAGGCTGAAGATGCCGGGCGCCGAGTCGGCCACGCGCACATCGATCTGGTTCGACCGCACGCCCCTGTACTCCACATCCACCTTCGTCGAGAACCGACCGTAGACTTCATAGGGCACCACGGCGTTGATCTGCGACGAGGAGGCGTACAGCACGGGAGCCGCCACGCCGTCGAACCAGACGCGCGCTTCGCCCACCGTCGTGGGCACCGAGCCTTGCGGGGTCAAGTTGAAGCTCACGCCTGGCGAGGGGCCCAAGCCGGTGCCGCGCAGCGTGACGATGAGCCCCGGGGCCGCCGGGGCGGCCAGGAAACTCGCCCCATTCTGGAACGTCGTCAGGTTGCCCGCCGGAGGACCGCTCACGGTGAGCGTCACCGGAATCTGGAGCGGCGAATTGTTGACTCCGGGAGCCGTGACCACCAACGCGCCCGAATAGGCGCCCGGAGCCAAGCCTGTGACATTCACGCTCACGGTGACCGCGGATTCGCCGGAACCGCTGGCCGGCGTGGCCGACAGCCACGGCCCGCCGCTGGTGGTCGTGGTGGTGATCGCGAAGTTCACCGAGACGGCCGATTTCACGGTGACCACCTGTGCCTGCGGCGCCGTGCCGCCCGCCGTGTGAGTGAAGCTCAGATTGGCCGGCGTGGCGGACAACTGGCTGACGGCCGGGGGGACTTCCAGGATCACGGGTACGATTTGGGTCGCCCCGGTCGCCGCCGAGGTGATGCGAATGGTTCCTGTGTAGTCGCCGGCGGCCAGCGTATTGGTCTTGATCGATACGGACAGTTCCCGGGGTGTCAGGCCGCCCGCGGGCGACACGGAGAGCCAGTCGCCGCTGTTGCTGAAGGTCTCTACCGTGGTTGTGAAATCCAGGGGATTTCCCGTCGAGGAGACGGTCAGCGTCTTAGGAGCGGGCGGTTGCCCGCCCGCCGGCTGCGTGAAGCGCAGCGAAGCGGGCGACACCTGCAACGTGCTGCTGCTGCTGGCGGTGTAGAGCACCGGCACGTGATAGCTCAACGCGCCGGTGGCGTTGCTTGCCGACACCGTCACCAGGCCGAGGTAGGTTCCGCTGGCCGCGGCGTTGTTGGCGCGCACGGTCAGCGATTGCGCCGTCGTGGTGGCGCTACCGCTGAGCGGACCCACGAACAGCCAGCCGGTTCCATTCATCAGCGTCGTGCTCACCGTGAACGGCATGGCGCCGGAGGTGGCCGTCACGGGAATCGACTTGTCGGGAATCGCCGCGCCGCCGGTGGCAAAGGAGAACCGGAGCGGGTCATTGGGAACGTCCAGCACGGGGTAGTCGCTGACCAGCAGATTCACTTCCACGGACTGCGCCGGTCCGCCCACGCCGTTCGGGGTCACAGTGACGGTTCCCGAGTAGACTCCCGCGACCAGGGAAATGGGATTCACGCTGACGGTAATGTCGGAGGGCGAGGCGCCGGAAGCCGCTCCGACGCTCAACCAGGCGCCGCCCGTGCCTACGTTGGTCGAAACCGC
Source organism: Bryobacterales bacterium (assembly GCA_020852175.1). Classification (GTDB taxonomy): domain Bacteria; phylum Acidobacteriota; class Terriglobia; order Bryobacterales; family Bryobacteraceae; genus JAFLBB01. The sequence continues at coordinate 87,269 of JADZBH010000016.1, forward strand.
GTAAGCCACCGTGGCTCCCGTCGAACTTACGCCGATGGTCCTGGCCGCCGGAGCGCCCTGGCCGGTCTGATACACGAAATTCACGCGCCGCCGGCTTAAGCGCATCAACGGGCTGGAGGCGGCCGATACGCGCAGCGTCACGGGCAAGGTGAGCGGAGTCACGGCGGCGCCCGGCACGGCGATGCTCACGCTGCCCGCGTACTCGCCCGCGGTCAGGGTGCCCGGTTCGGCCGAAACCAGGAAGGCCGCTGGCGTTTGCGTCGAGGCGGGGGTCACGGAGAGCCAGTCGCCGCCGCCCGCCGTGGTCACCGTAAAGGCCGCAGGCATGGGCGCGCCGGAATTGGTCAGCATCACCACCTCGCCCGCGGGCGCGCCGCCACCCAGTTGATGATGGAACGTGAGCGAAGCCGCCGATAGGGTCACGACCGGCTTGTCGGTGATCTTGAACGTCACGGGTACCTTCACGGGGCTGTTCGAGGCGCCGGGAGAGGTCAGTACGATTCTTGCCGTATAGTCACCCAGGGCCAGGCCCTGCGGGTTCGCCGTCACCGAGAGGTTGAGCGGAGTCGCGCCGGAAGTCGGCGACACGGACAGCCAGCTTGGGCCGGCGCCACCGCCTTGCGCTTCCGTCGTCACTGCGATGCCCGCCGCGACGCCGGTGCTGCCGACGGTGAGTGCCGCCGGCATGGGCGCGGAGGCGCCTTGCTGGTATGTGAAGGAAACCGACGATGGCGCCGCGGTGAGGTTTGTCTCGGGCGTCACGATCAAGGTCACCGGAATGTCCAGAGTTGGATTTCCGGTACTGGTCGAGGTGAGCGTGATCTTACCCGTGTAAGTGCCCACGGCGAACGTATTGTTGACAACGACGCCCGCCGTGATGGTGGCCGGCGTGGCTCCGGTGGCCGGCGGCGCCAGGGTGAGCCAGCTTCCGCCGCTGTTCACCGAAGGTGTCGCCGTGAAGTTCAGCGACGCAATGCTGGACGAACCCAGCGAAACGGTTTGGTTGGGGGGCGCCGCGCCGTTCAGGGCGTACTGAAAGACGAGCGACGCGGGCAAAGCCGTGAAGAGCGGATTGGCGCTCACCGTGAAGGTCACCGGGATAATCAGGGCCGGAGTGGAACCGCCTCCCGGCGTCACCGTGATGGTGGCCGTGTAGACGCCGGCCGGGAACGACGAGTTCGCCAGCACGAACACGGTCATGGTGAAGGGCAGGGAACTCGATGAGGAGAAGTAAAGCCAGTCACTCGCGCCAATCGGCGTCGCCTGTTTGGTCACGGTCACCATCTGGCCGGCCGTGCCGGTGACCTGCACGGTTTGGGCCGTCGGATTCACCGATCCGATCTGGTAGGCGAACGAGAGCGACGCCGGGGCCGCGGTAATATTCTGTGCCGATACAGCCTGCACGCCGGCGAGCAACAGCACAGCCGGTGCGGCGAAATGGAACCACTGCGTACGTGCCTTCATGGTCGGGTCTCCGTTCTTCTTCCTCGCTAAACCGATGCATTCGATCGGTTACCGCCCAGCGAGCGCCGGACGCGAACGCTCACACATTATGATTGAAACATATTTTACTCAAAATGTTTGCACAGAAAAAGAGCCCGCGAGGTCTCTTCCGAAACCAGCGGGCCGTTGCCGCCGAAGGATGCCGCGTTCAGTCCTCGCTGCCGAGCAAGCCGGTGATCGAGCCCAGGCCGGAGCGTTCGTCGCCGCCCGAGGCGGGCGAAACGAACTGCCGCCGCAATTTTTCGAGCGTCATCGACTGGATAATCACCTTGCCCGGGCCGGTGAGCGTGGCAAGGAACAGTCCTTCGCCTCCGAAGATGGCGGTCTTGATGCCGCCCACGAACTGGATGTCGTAGGTGACGGACTCCTCGAAAGCCACGATGCAGCCGGTGTCCACCTGGAGCATTTCGCCCTGCTTCAGTTCGAACTCCAGATGGTCGCCTCCGGCGTGGATGAAGGCCGTGCCGGGGCCGGTCAGCTTTTCCAGGATGAAGCCTTCGCCGCCGAGGAAGCCGGCGCCCAATTTTTTCGTGAAGGCTATGTTTAACTGCACGGTGGATTGCGCGCACAGAAAGCTGTCGCGTTGCACCAGGATCGACCGTGCGGCGTCGAGCGTGAATACCTGGATGCGTCCGGGGTAGTCGCCCGCGAAGCCCACCTCGCCCGAGCCGTTCGAGCGGAAGTAGGTGAGAAACAGCGATTCGCCCATCACCTTCCGTTTCAAGGCTCCCCAGATTTTTTCGCCGAGCGAGTTGCCGCTCATGCGGGTTTCCCAGGAGACGCTGGGCGTTTTGTACACCATCTTGCCCGCCTCGGCGTAGAGTTCCTGGCCCGGCTTCAATTTCAATCGCGCCACTTGCAGGTTGTCGCCGAAGACCTCGTATTCCAGCGGTTCGTCCGACGTGTAGCCCACCTCCATTCCTCCGCCTTGCGGCCGCGGCGCTCCTCCGTTCGGGCGACCGCACCCCGGACAAAATCGAGCGCTGTCATTGATCTGGGCGCCGCAACCCGTGCAGAAAGGCATAACCGTTCTTCCTCCAAGCCCGTATCTTACAATGAGGGTGTAGTCGACGAATGAATCACCACTCCCCGGTTGATACGCGGTCTGCCCGCCTTTTGTTCCCTGTTCTCGTTCTGATATTCGGCGTCCTGCCGGCCGCGCACGCGCGTCAGGACTGGCTTTCCTGCGGCACGCACGCGCTGGTTACAAGGGAAGCCGTCGCCCTCCACCGGTCGAGCCTTGCGCGTGGCAAGGCGGCCTCCTTCCGTTCGCTCGCGGCGCGCGGACCGTCCGCTGCCCGGGACATCGGCAACATCGCCATCCTGGACGATACCGGCGGCGTGGTTGCCCGCCGCAACCCGTTCAATCTAGGCACGGGCACTCTTCGCTTTCTTCCGCAATCCGCCGGCTACAAGTACGAGTTGGCCGGACCTTCCTACGATGCCGCCCAGGCCGCCGCCGGCAGCGCGCTCAGCGGACTCGACGATGACGACAGCCGCCTTACGGTGCTCCCGTTTGCCTTCCCTTTTTTCGGCCAAACCTACCGTTCGGTATCGATCAACTCCGACGGCAACCTTACCTTCACCGCGCCTGACGTCTCCTCCTCGGACCGTTCGCTGGGCCGATTGAACGCGGGCGCGCCCCGCATCGCCCCTCTTTTCCGCGACCTGGACCCCTCGATTTCCGGCGCTTCGGTCCGCGTGCTCTCGACGGCCAACGTACTGGTGGTGTCCTGGATCAACGTTCCGGAATATGCCGCCAACGGAAATGGCCCGCGCCAGACGTTTCAGGTGCGCCTGTTCCCGGACGGCCGGATCGAAGCCGCCTATTCCTCGGTCACCACGGCCGAGGCCGTCACAGGCATCACGCCGGGCAATCTTCCCGCCGAGAGCGCCATCGTGGCATTCTCGACGGCCAGCGCCCAAACCTATGCGGGCACGCTCGCTGAACGTTTCTCCGGCGCTGAGCGCGTGGACGAGGTGTTCGCCGCCCAGAAATTTTACGAAACGCACGACGACGCTTACGACTATCTTGTAGTCTTCAACAACCTCGGCATCGCGTTGCCCGACGCCATCGCCTATCTCATCACCACGCGCAGCAACACGCGGGAGGGGTACGGCGACATTCCGGTGGATGCCGGAACCCTGTTCGGCTCGCCGCGCCGCTTGCAGGGCCTGATGCAGATGGGGCCGTTGAATCAGTACCCGCGCGATCCCAACGCCCTCGTTCCGGGACGCACGATCAGCCGCGACACGCCCACCACCGTGCTGGCGCATGAGGCCGGGCACCTGTTCCTGGCGTTCGTCAGCGCGCGCAACCCCGACGATCCCTCGGCCGAACCGATGCTCGGCCGTTCGCTGGCGCACTGGAGCTTCCTGTTCAACTCCGAAGCTTCGCTGCTGGAAGGCAACCGCATCCGCGATGACGGCCCCTCGGCCAATCCCCGCTTCACGACGACCGGAACCGTGGAAGGCTACTCGCCGTTGGATCAATATCTGATGGGCTTCCGCACCCCCGATGAGGCGCCCCCCTCTTTTTATGTCACCGGCTCGATCATCACCAATTCCAGCCGCACTCCGCAGACCGGCGTGAGCTTCAACGGGACACGGCACGACGTGAGCGTGCAGGACATCATCGACCGCTACGGTCCCCGGCGTCCGGACCCCACCATGTCGCAGCGGCGATTCCGGTTTGGCTTCGTGCTGATCACCGCCTCGGGCCAGGAGCCAGCGCAGGCGGACCTGGACAAGCTGGAAGCGTTCCGGCAGTCGTTCGAGAGCTTTTTCAACACCGCCACGTCGAACCGCGGCGAGGCGGACACGACTCTCCGGCGGGCGGTGCAGCTTTCGCTCTGGCCCGCTTCCGGCGTCGTTGCCGGCTCCACAGCGCGAGCGTCCATCGCGTTGGACGAACCGGCGGCGCAAGCCATCACGTTCCAACTGCGGGCGGTCAACGGCCTGGCGGCCGTTCCGTCCATGCTCACCATCCCCGCCGGCTCCGCGACGGTCTCTTTCGATTGGACGGCGGCTTCGCCCGGAATCGATGAGATTGTCGTCACGCCTTCGGACCCCGCCTACGCCACCGAGACCGCCCGTCTTCAGGTGGCCGCGGCAACCTCCGTCCTCGGGTTGCGCGTGCTTTCGGGCGACAAACAGCGCGCCACGGGGGCGGCCGCGCTGCCAGCGCCCGTCGTCGTGCAGGTGGCCGACTCCAACCTTGTGCCGTATGCGGGCTACCGAGTGAACGCCGCGCCCTTTTCCGGCGGTAGCGTGTCGCCGGCCAGCGTGGTGAGCGACGCCAGCGGCCTGGCGCGCTTCCAGTGGACGCCTGGCGCGGGGCCGGTCTATCAGCTCAATTTCTCGCTCGATGGCACGCAGGCCAACGCAGCGGCCACGGCATTGTCGCGTCCGTTTATCGCGGCCGGCGGCGTGGTGAACGCGGCATCCTTCCAGCCGGGAATCGTCAGCGGGGGCATCGGCACCATCTTCGGAGCCTCGCTGGCCGCCGGGGAAACCGTCTCGGGCACGCCTCCCTTTTCCGATTCTCTGGCGGGCGTGCAAATCCGGATCAACGGCCTGCCCGCCTCACTGCTCTATGTGAGCGACCGGCAGATCAACTTCGTCGCGCCCGCGGGGCTTGCCGCCGCCACCGCCACGGTGACCGTCGCCGCCGGCACGCCCGCCGAGGTGTCGAATTCGGTCGAAGTTCCCATCTTCGCCCGCCAGCCGGGCATCTTCGTACAGGGTTCGATGGCGGCAGCCATTCGCCGGGGCGAGTATCTGGAAATCTACTGCACCGGTTTAGGGGCCACGCAGCCCAGCATGGCCAACATATTCCTGGAGGAGACCAGCGTCCGCCCGCGTGTCACCATTGGCGGCCGCGACGCCGAGGTTCTCTTCAGCGGGCTGGCGCCGGGCTTTACCGGCCTCTACCAGGTGAACGTTCGTGTTCCCGGCGGCACGTCGGGAGTACAGCCCGTGCAACTGTTTCAGGACCAGGCGGCGAGCAATGCCGCCCAGTTCCCGTTCTGATGCCCGGCGGGTTAGCTGCGCACGTCCCACCAGGGATGGGGCGGCTCGCTCTGCGGTCTCGGTTCGGTGCGCGAGGCGTTCATTTCGCGCTCCAGTCGCGCCGTCACGTCCGGCTGCTTGTCCGCCAGATTGGCGGTTTCGCCCCGGTCCGCGGCCAAGTCGTATAACTCCACCGCCGCGTCCGCCTTCGGACGCACCAGTTTCATCGTCCCGCGCCGCAGCGCCGCCATGGGCTTCTCCTTGAGGAAGCTCTTGGTTTTCTGGTCGTAGCGCGGCAACTCCCAGTAGAGAGATTCGTGAGGTTTCTGCCGCTTGCCGGTGAGCGTGGGCAGCACGGAAAATCCGTCCAGGCCCTTTGGTGTGGCTGCCTGGGCCACATCGGCGGCCGTGGGCAGAAAGTCCGGGAAATACCAGACGAAGCCGCTTGTCTTGCCCGCCGCGATGCGTCCGGGCCAGCGGGCGATCATCGGTACCCGGAGGCCGCCTTCGTACATGGTCGTTTTCTGTCCGCGCAAGCCGGCGGTGTTGTGGAAATAGTCGTTGTGGAAGCGGCCCATGATGCCGCCGTTGTCGCTCGTGAAAAAGACGAGCGTGTCCTCCTCGAGTTGCAACTCACGCAGCAGAGCCGCCACGGCGCCCACGTACCTGTCCACGCGCGACACCATGCCGGCATAGGCCGGACCGAGTTCGTCCTGAGACTTCAGCCTTCCGTTCCTGGTGGAGTATGGCTCGCCGTTGGGCACCTTGCCGCGGTAGGGAGCCATGGAGTCCTCCGGGACGTGCGGCTCGAAGTGGGGCAACGTCCAGGAGAGATACAGGTAGAAGGGATTCGCTTTGTTGCGGCGGATGAAGTCCAGCGCCCGCTCGTTCATCACGTCGTTGGCATAGGTCTGGCGTCCCGGCTTGTCGTTGCCCTTGAGCGGCAGTTCCTTGTCGTTGTTATAGAGGTATCGGGGATACTGGAAATGCGCGTGCGCCTGGTGCAGGAAGCCGGTGAACTCGTCGAAGCCGTGCTTCCACGGTACGCCTGTCGTACCGATATCGCCGAGTCCCCACTTGCCGCACAGCGCCGTGTTGTAGCCAGCGTCCTTGAATACGTTGGCCACCGTGCGTTCCTCGGGCAGAAGCGGCGCTCCGCCGACGTTGCAGCGAATCGGCGTGTGCCCGGTGTTCAGGCCCGTCATGAGGCAACTGCGCGACGGCGCGCAGACCGTGCATCCCGCGTAGGCGTCTGTGAAGCGTAAGCCCTGCGCCGCCAGCTTGTCGATGTTCGGCGTCTGAATCGTCTTCTGGCCGTAGCAGCCGAGGTCGCCATAGCCGAGGTCGTCGGCCATCATCCATATGACGTTCGGTTTGCGCCTGGCCGCGAGGAGAGGGAGCGCCGCCGCGGCCGTGCCGGAGAGAAGAGAACGGCGTGTGAGGATACTCATGCGGGCAGTATAACGCCGCACCCTCACGTCCGGTCCCGCTACCAACTATAATTCCTGACATCGCTAAGGAGCCCACCCGGCTATGAACAGAACACTCCTGGGAACGGCAGCGCTCGCGTTGGCCTGCCCGTACCTCTTCGCCCAAACCCCTTCCGCAAGGGTGTTGAACACAGTGAAACAGAAGCTCGCCCAGGGCCAGCAGGTGGTGGGAGGCACGGTTTCCGTGCCCGATCCGGACACCTACTGCGCCATGGCCAGTTCGGGTTTCGATTTTCTTTGGATCGAGATGCAGCACAGCCCGCTGACGTATCAGGACGTGGCGCACATGATCATGGCCTGCAAGGGGGCTCCCGGCATCCCCTTCGTGCGCGTGCCCGACGCCACCGAAGGCGACGTGCAGAAGGCCACCGACATGGGCGCGCTGGGCATCATCATCCCCATGGTGGAAAACATCGAGAAGGTGAAGAACGCCATCAAGTTCGCCAATTATCCGCCCAAGGGCAAGCGCAGCCAGGGTGGCGGCTATTACGGGGCGCTTTATGGCCGCGACTACCGGGAGATCGCCAACGGCAACATGATGATCGTGGCCATGATCGAATCACCCGCCGGCGTGGAGATCGCCGAACAGATCGCCGCGATTCCCGAGGTGGATGTCGTCTTCGTGGCATCCACCGACCTGAGCAGCTTTTCCGGACTGAAGCAGGGCGACCCGCGCTACGAGGCCCTTGTGGACCGGATCAAGGCGGCCGTGCTGAAGCATGGCAAGGTGCTGGCCGGGCCGCTTGCCTGGAAGGGCACGCGGGAGGGCTATCGCTTCTTCCAGGGGCCGGGCGAAACGTCGCTGATTCGCAGCGGCGCCGGACTGGCGCTGAAGGGCGCGGCGGCGCCTGGTGAGAAACGCGGCGTGGCTCCCACCGAGGGTTCGGAGAAATAGCAGAGCTTCCGGCTGCCGCCGGGCCTACGCCCCGTCGATCCGGTTGTGGTGGAAGTCCACGTCGCCCGATTTGTCCAGCAAGCCGTGCCGGGGGCCCAAGCGCACCTCGGCACGTCCGCCGCGAAACGGACCGGCCTCCTGGAAGCGGGGTTGAATCACATACAGCCCGGCACGATCGATGTAGCCCCAACGCCCGTACCACTTCACGGCGGCCAGACCTTCGTGAAAGTCGCCGCACTCCTCGTACAGCGGGGTGACGCGAAAGCCGCCTTCGGGGTCGATGAACCCCCATTTTTCCACCATCACCACGGCCGCCAAGCCTTCGTGGAACGTGCGGGCCGCCGAGAAGAGCGGGTGAATCACGGTGCGTCCCCGGGCATTCACATAGCCCCATGAGCCGCCGAAGTCCATGGGGATCAGTTCGGGCTCGTTCGCGCGCGGCCCCAGGAGGGCGCAGAGCTTTTCGTATGCGGCCGTGATCTCCTTGAGTTTCTGTTCGGCCCGTTGGCGCAGCCGCTCGGACTCCTGCTGGTGCCGGTCGGGGTGCCACACCTTCACCAGGTCGAGATAGGCCTCGCGCACCTGGCCCGTGCTGGCTCCCGGTTCCAGTTCCAGTGCCTCGTAGGCGCGCCGCTGCTCCTCGGTCACCTCACCATCATGCCGCAAAGGGCCTCCGGCGGACAGAACGCGCGGCTTCTACCTGAGGTTCTGGATGACGCCTTTCTGCATTTCGCTCATCGTTTGCATCATGCCGCCCAGCGCGCCGAAGAGTTCGTTGACCTGTTGAATATCCTGGCGTCCTTGCGGGCGCAGCGCGTTCAGCTTCATCCACACCTTTGAGATTGACGTTTCCAGATTGAAGTCCTGTTTGCTGGCGGTTTCCTGAATGATCTGCTGGAGCGCCGCGATGAACATGGTTTTCCGAAGCATCGCTTGCATGCCCTCCACCATCGCCGCCTGCTGGGGCGTCATGCCCGCGCCGCCCAGCTTGCTGCTGCCCGCCCCCGGCGCGAGCTTTCCGGCCCCGGCGCCCGCCATGGCTCCAGTCACGCCCGCCGCGCCGACCGAGGCCCCCGCCATTTTGGCGCCACCCAGCTTGCCCGACGCCTGGGCGGCAGCCATGGCCCGCTCCACCATCTTGCCGATCGACGAGCCCATTCCGCCTGGCCCGGCGCTCTTGAACTTGCCGCCCTGCTGATCGAAAAAATCCGCTGGAAGCAATCCGGTCGGCAAGCCGTTCTGCTTCAGGACTCCATCGGTGATTTTCTTCACCGTGTCGGCAATGTTGCCGAGTCCGCCCGGCTTGGGCTTCTTCACGACGCCGTCCAGTAATTTGCTCACCTGGTCCAACAGGCCCGTATCCTTGACCAGCGAGGACATGGCCTCGGCCACGGCTCCAGGGGGCGAAGCCTTCAAGACGGTCTTCAAGACGTCGGTGACCCCCGACGATCCTAACGATCCCATTAAGTTCATCATCGCTTCCTCCTCATTCCAATACGCTCTGCCACGCGCCCGTTACTGAAACAGCGTAATCGACTTCCGGCCTGCTTCAAAATTTTCTTGTGCCTGGACGCCACGGCGCCGCGTCCGGGCGTCCGTTTCGCGATACACTCTCCTTTTCCATGCCGGAACCCCGCCGTCCGCTCACACTGACGCAATGGCTCATCTGCGCGGTGGCCGCCATCGGCTTCGCGTTCGACATCTACGAAATCCTCGTCCTGCCGTTGATTGTTGGTCCGGCGCTGGCCGACCTGGGCGGTTTGAAAGCCGGTACGCCTGGCTACGCCAACTGGGTTTCGCTGCTTTTCTATGTTCCCGCCATTGCCGGCGGCGTATTTGGCATGATCGGCGGCTACCTGACGGACCTGTTCGGGCGGCGCCGTGTGCTGGTGTTCAGCATTCTGCTATATGCCTTCTCGGCCGTGCTGGCCGGCTACTCCACCTCGCTGCCCATGCTGTTGTTTTTCCGCGTCACGACGTTCATCGGCGTCTGCGTGGAGTTTGTCGCCGCCGTGGCCTGGCTGGCCGAACTGTTTCCCGAACCGAAGCAGCGGGAAGCCGTGCTTGGGTATACGCAGGCATTTTCCTCCATCGGCGGCATCATGGTGACGGGCGCCTATTATCTGGCCGTCCATTATGCCGACGTACTGCCCGCGCTGCACGGCACGCACGCGGCGTGGCGTTACACGCTGATCAGCGGCGTGATTCCGGCGATCCCGCTCATACTGATCCGGCCGTTCCTGCCCGAGTCGCCCGAGTGGGCGCGTAAGAAAGCCGAAGGTACGCTGAAACGCCCTTCCATCGCCGCCATTTTCGCGCCACGCTACGCGCGCACCACCTGGATCACCATGCTGATGTTCGCCATGAGCTACGGCGCGGCCTTCGGCGCCCTCCAGCACATTCCCCGCATCGTGCCGGGACTGCCCGAGGTGGCCGAACTTGCCCGTCCGTTGCAGCAAAAGGTGGTCAGTTCCGTGCAGGCGTGGCAGGAGTTTGGGGGACTGGCCGGTCGCATCGTGCTGGCGATTCTCGCCGTGCGAATCGTGTCGCGCCGCTGGCTGATCCGCCTGTTCCAGGCGCCGGGACTGATCGCGCTGCCCGTGGTGTTCTACTTCTTCGCCACGTCGAATCTGGAGATGACCAAGTACGGCATCTTCGTCTGCGGCTTCCTCACGGTGGCGCAGTTTAGCTTTTGGGGCAACTATCTGCCCCGCATGTATCCCGTGCACTTGCGCGGCACCGGCGAGAGTTTCGCGGCCAATGTCGGCGGGCGCATGCTGGGTACCTCGTTCGCCGCTGTCACGGCACAACTGGCCACGGCCGTTCCGGGCGCTTCGCCGTCAATGAAGCTTGCCACGGCCGCCGCCATCGTCGGTTTTCTGGTGTACCTGGTTGGTTTCATCGCCAGTTTCTGGCTGCCCGAGCCCGGCGCGGCCGATCTTCCGGAGTGAAATTCATGAAACGCATTCTCTTACTGACACTTGCCTTGGCTGGCACGCTTGCCGCCGATGTGCGGCTGCCCGCACTTCTCTCGGATCACATGTTGCTACAGCGTGATGCTCCGCTCCGCCTGTGGGGCTGGGCCTCGCCCGGTGAAACCGTAAGCGTCACGTTGCTGGGCCAAACCAGCACGGCGGCGGCCACGCCGGAGGGTAAATGGGAGGTCTACTTCACGCCCATCCACGCCCAGGCCACACCCACTTCGATCACCGTCAAGGGGAATAACCAGATCACGATTCAGGACGTGCTGGTGGGGGATGTCTGGGTGGGTTCGGGCCAGTCGAACATGGCCTGGACGGTGAAGAACTCGAACAACCCGGAGACGGAGATCGCCGCCGCGCAGTATCCTCAGATTCGTATCTTTCAGGTGGCGCTGAAGACCTCGGAGACGCCGTTGGACGATGTGACGGGCAAATGGGCGCTGGTTACGCCGGAGTCGATTCCCAACTTTTCCGCGGTCGGGTATTTCTTTTCGCGCGAGTTGCACAAGCATCTCAAGACGCCTATTGGTTTCATTCAATCGGCCTGGGGCGGTACGCCTGTGCAGGCCTGGACGCGGTTGAGCCTGATGGAGTCCGATCTCTCCATGAACTGGGTGCTCGCCAACTGGCGGGAATATGTAAGCCGCTATCCGGCAGCCAAGGTGCGGCATGACAAGGCGGTAGCCGAATGGGAGGCGAAGGGCAGGCAGGGCTCTCGGCCGGCGGGGCCATTGGGGCCCGGCCATGCGCACACGCCCGGCGGGCTGTACAACGCCATGATCGTGCCGCTGCTGCCTTATGCCATCAAGGGGGCGATCTGGTACCAGGGAGAAAGCAATGCGGGCGGAAAGACCGCCAACCAGTACCGGCACCAGTTCGTGGAGATGATTCGCGACTGGCGCGCGCAGTGGGGCGTCGGCAATTTCCCGTTCTTGTATGTGCAACTGGCCAACTGGGCGCCGGGCAACGCGAGCGGCTGGCCGCTGGTGCAGGAAGCGCAGGACAAGACGCTGGACCTGCGCGGCACGGGCATGGCGGTGATCACCGACATTGGCGAAGAGAAGGACATCCACCCGAGGAACAAGCAGGACGTGGGCGCGCGCCTGGCCCTGGCGGCGCGCCATGTGGCCCACGGCGAGGAGATTGTATATTCCGGCCCGCGCTACCGGCAGGTGACGCGCGAGGGATCGAGCCTGCGCGTTTGGCTCGACCATTCCGGACGCGGCCTTGTGGCCAAGGGAGGCGGCGAACCGCGCGGCTTTTTCGTGGCGGGCGCGGACAGGGCGTTTTTCCGCGCCACGGCCCGCATTGACGGCAAGACGGTGGTGGTATCGAGCCCCGAGGTGAGCAACCCCGTCGCGGTGCGCTACAACTGGGCGCCATTTCCGAACGGCAATCTGTTTAACGCCGATGGCCTGCCAGCCTCGCTGTTCCGCAGCGACGATTGGGACGACGTGACGATGCCGCCGGTGAACTAATGCTCCTGCTTGCCGCAGCCGTGGCTCTGGTCGCCTGCGGGCGGGCGCCGGACTTTGACGAGGCGGCCTCCACAGGGCGCTTCGAGTTGAAGTTCACCGCCCACGGCGACTTTGAATTCACGCTTCGCAATGGCCGCCTGGAACTGGAAGTATTCGAGGGAGGCGGCCCGGCTTCGGTGGTCTGTGTCTACACGCAGCGAGTGCCTCCGGCGGCCAGCATTCAGGCGCGGCTGTTGGAGGGCGCGCGCAAGCCCAAGGTGATGGGCGAACGCATCCGGTTCGAGAACGCCGAGGGACCATACGAGGTATGGTTCGAATGGACGAACGAGCATGCCCTGTACCGTTCTCCGCGGCCGGACTCCGTTTTACCCGGCCAGAGGCTCCGGCAGGGGGCGACGGTCCATGACAACAAGCTGGTGGGAGCCGCCACGCTGACCGCCGTGGTGAAGGCGGCCACCACCGTCTACATACGCGGGGCGGCCGTTCACGCGTCGCCGCCTCTGCCCAACGCGAAGCTGGGGCTTTCGCAACCGCTTCCCGGCCGTGCGCTGGCCCGCTTCAAGGCTTCCGCGGCGGGTTGCAAGGCGAAAGTCGTCGAATCGCCCGAGGCGGAGAACGGCTTCACGGCTGTCGTGATGCTCATGCCGGCGCGGCGTCCGCGCGAGTGTACGTTAAGTGTCGAGTGGCGGCGGTAGACGGCGCTGGCGGGATACAATCAAGTCGCCATGCGTGCTACCCACCTTACCCGCCGTTCCCTGCTTGCCTCCTCGTTCGCCACGGTGCTGGCCCGGACAGCGCCGGCGGCCACTGTCTATCCGAAGCTGCTTGGCGCGCAGCTCTACACGGTGCGGAACATCCTGCCGAAAGACCCTGCCGGGGTGCTGAAGGCGATGGCGCGGATTGGGTACAAGGAGGTGGAGGGTTCGCCCGAATTCCTGGCACAGCACGGGAAACTGATCACCGACGCGGGGATGACCATGCCGTGCGCCATGGTGAACCTGCCGGCGCTGGCCGGAGACAAGGCGGAGGCCACGATCGCCGGGGCACATAAGCTGGGCCTCAAGAGTCTGGGGCTTTCTTATCTGAATGAGAAGGAACGCGGGGATATTCCTGCGTCGTTGGCGGCCATGAACCGTGCGGCGGAACTCGCCGCGAAGGCGGGCATGAACTTCTACTATCACAACCACTGTTTCGAGTTCGCGGGGGCGCCGGGGGAACGCGTGTGGGACCGGATTCTCAAGGAGTGCTCGCCCAAGGTGATGCTGGAGTGCGACATCTTTTGGCTCACCATTGGCGGGCAGGACCCCGCGGCCATCATCACGCAACTCGGCAAACGCGTGCTCAGCCTGCATTTGAAGGATGTCGACAAGGGCACGAAGGTCTACTTCCAGGAACGCGAGGTGCCGCGCACCGCGTTCAAGGAATGCGGGAACGGCACGATCGATTTCAAGAAGGTGCTGGCGGCGTCGAAGAAGGCCGGAGTGCGGTATTTCTTCGTCGAGCAGGACACGACGCCGGGCGACCCGCTGGACAGCATCCGGCAGAGTTACCAGTACCTGCGCAAGCTGTCCTGATGAGAGAGACGGGGGCCCCGCGCGGAGCCCCCTCCTGCATCAGGCCGAACGCATCATCTCGTCCCAGGTGACGTCGCGCTTCTGGTGCACGGCCATGCGGCCCATGATGGCCGTCAGCGTGCTTTCGCCCGCGCTCTTCCACATGTGGATGGGCTTCTTTTCGACGATGCCGCGGAAGAAGGCCTCCACGGCGTCGATGGTGATTTCGCGCGGGGAGTCGCGTTTCTCGATCAGGCTGCGGTCGCGCAGATCGTCGGCGTTGGGGTAGCTCCAATTCCCTTCGGGGCCGTGAAGCTTGTAGTATTTGCGCGAGGTTTCCAACATTCCCTTCGAGCCGTAGAGCTGTTCTTTCACGTCGCGGTAGCCGGCCGTGTGCTTGATGCTGATGAGCCAGCCCTCGATGTTGCCGGGATAGTGGAAGGCGATGTTGTGGTAGTCGGTTTTCCAGTCGCCGTAGGGTACCGGGTAGCGGAGTCCGGCCGTGCCGCTGGCTCGGTCCGGGTGGACGTCCATGGCGAACCAGTTCAGGGTGTCCACGCCGTGGCAGTCCTGTTCGACGATGGGGCCGCCCGAGGTTTCCTCCCAGCGGCCCCAGTTCCGCAGCTTCTCATCAGGCCCGTCGTAGCGGTTGCGGTAACTGGTGGGCGGCGGACCGCCGAGCACCCAGTAACTCATCATCAATTTCATGTCGCCGATGCGGCCCGACTTCAGGTGGCTCATGGCGGTGAGATATTCCGGGCTGAAGCGCTGCTGGTAGCCGAATTGGATGGTGCGGTCCTTGCGCGCCCTGGCGCCGGCGGCGAGCAGGCGTTTGCATCCGGAGACATCGGCTCCGCCGGGTTTCTCGCAGTAAATGTGCTTGCCGCTCTGCACGGCGAGTTCGAAATGCTCGGGGTGCAGATAAACGGGCGTGGCGATGAGAACGGCGTCGATGCTGGAGTTTCCAAGCAACTCGTTCAGGTCACGATAGGCGGGAACGCCTGCCGCGCCGGGAATTTCGGTTTTACCCTGGTCGATGCGGTCGGGAAATTTATCGCAAATGGCGGCCAGTCGAGCGTTCTTGTCCTGTGCCATGAAGGCGCCGACGTAACGGCCCCGTCCGCCGGTTCCGACGACGCCGAAACTAATGGCCGAGTTGGCTGGCGTGCCGAAGGCCGTTTCCGGTTTAACAAGAAGAAGTCCGCCGGCGGCGCCGGTGAGGGCCTGACGTCTGCTGAAGGTGCTCATGAAGCCTCCCTGGTTAAAATTCGCGCCAAAAGGGCACGATCCCAGGCTGCTCCAGGGCCCCCATGAAACGGGTAAGAATCCTTACCTATAGTTTATACGCTTCTACGGCTGTGAGCCCGAGGATGCGGTCGCGCTCGTCCGTGCTGAGTGCGGCGATGGCCGTATTCACCACCTGCCACCAGTGCGCGTATGGACAGGCCGCCAGCATCACCGGCCAGTCGGAGCCGAACATCAGGCGTTTCGGTCCGAATGCCTCCAACACGGTGTCGATGTAGGGGCGCAACTCGTCCGGCGTCCAGGTTTCCCAGTTGGCTTCGGTCACCATGCCGCTGATCTTGCAGTAGACGTTCGGCCGCCGTGCCATCTCGCGAATGTCCGACGCCCAGGGCTCGCGCCGGCCCGCCTTGATGCCGGGCTTGGCGATGTGGTCGAGCACGAAGACCTGATCGGGATGGCGGTCCACGAACTGAATCGACGGCCTCAGGTGCCGTTCAAAGATCAGGATGTCGTACACCAGTCCGAGGGCCTTCAGTTTCGAGACGCCGCGGTTCAGGTCATCGCGGAGGATGAAGTTGTCGTCCGGTTCGTCCTGCACGACGTGGCGGACGCCTTTGAACTTGTCGTGCGCTTTGAAGTGTTCGAGCCTGTTTTCCACGCCGGGCTCCATCAGGGGCGCCCAGCCGACGACGCCGCGGATGAAATCGTACCGGGAGGCGTAGGCGAGCAGGAAGTCGGTCTCCTCGACGGTTTGGCGGGCCTGTACGCTGACCACGGCGTCGATGCCGACCGGGGCGATGACGGCGCGCAGATCGTCAGGAGTGAAGTCGCGCCGCAAGGCCGCCATGGAATCGCCGATCCAGCCGTACTCGCTTGCCGAGTAGTTCCAGAAGTGGTGATGGGAATCGACACGCTGGGCCATGGCGGAATCCCATGATACGCTAGCCCGGGTGAAGGCGCTTCAACTCTCCGCTCTGCGCACGATCGCGCTTGTAGACGTACCCGAACCCGCTGCCCCTCCGCCCGGCCACGCCCTGGTGCGGACGTTGCGCGTGGGTGTTTGCGGCAGTGATCTGCATGCCTACAATGGCCGCCAGATGTTTGTCGAGTATCCGCGCATCCTGGGCCATGAACTGGCGGTGGAGGTGCTTGCGGTGAACGGCGAATCCGAATGGAAGCCGGGCAGCATCGGGTGCGTGAATCCCTTTCTGTCTTGTGGGGAATGTCCTACCTGCCGTGCGGGCCGGACTAACTGCTGTAGCCGTCTGCGCACTCTGGGGGTCCATATCGACGGCGGAATGTGTGAACGGTTCAGCCTGCCTGTGGCGAAGCTGCATCGCGGCGAGGGGCTTACCCTGGAGCAACTGGCGACGGTGGAGCCGCTCTGCATCGGCCATCACGCGGTGCGCCGGGGAGCGCCGCAACCGGGCGAGCGGGTACTGGTGATCGGCGCGGGCCCGATCGGCCTGGCCGCGTTTGAAGGGCTGCGCGGTTCGGGAGTTCATGTCACGATCGCCGAGCGGAGCCCGGCGCGGCGGCGGTTCCTGACCGGGACGCTGGGCGAGGGAAGGCTGGGGGGAGCGCGGGTGGCGGAGTCCACCGAAGGATTGTTGGCCGAGTTGGTGATCGATGCCACGGGCTCGCCCGCGGCCATGAGCGCCGCGCCGAACCATGTCGCACACGGGGGGCGGCTGGTCTTCGTGGGCCACCACCCGGGAGACATCAGCCTGCACAACCCGCTGTTACACGCGCGCGAGGTGACCGTGCTGTTCAGCCGCAACGCGAACGAATCGGATTTTGGATGGGTGATTTCGCGCTTGCAGCAAGGAGTGATCGATTCGACACCCTGGTTCGCACCGTTGACCCTGCCTGCCAATGTGGCGGCGGAGTTCCCGGTGTGGCTTGACCCGGAGCAGGGGGTTGTAAAACCGGTGATTGACTTTAGCCAAGCTGGTTAAGACCGGGCGGGCTCAGGCTGGGCGGCAGAGAGTGGGGGGAAGAGAGCCTAAAAATTTTAAGCCCCGGGGGGGTACCCCGGGGCCTCGCGTTGAGAGGGGGTAGCAGCGAGCTAGGACTCGCTACTAGGAATGCAGGTTAGTCTTGGAAGACTAACTAGTAAGTGATTCCAGTATGCCACACGGTGAAGGGTGTGACAAGCAAAATTCCTGTTTTGGGAGAAAATTTTCACTGTGAGAAGAATAACGCTTGTCGGGATTCAGGGTTGAGGGCAGGGCATGCGGCGCTTCAGGCGGGCAGACGAGCCGCGCCCAGAATGAGCGCCACCAGGTTCCAGGCCACCAGAAGGGCGAACATGACGTTGATTCGCGACAGCAGCCGTTCCTTGCCCATCCGCAGGCAGTAGAAACCCAGCATGAGGGCTGCCAATTTTACAAAGGCCAGCCCGAGGAACGGCGAAGGCGCCAGTTGCATACTCCAGCGAACAAAGGGATTTCCCTCTTGAACGCCCATGAGGAGGAAAGCGATGGTAGTCAGGTAGTCCAGCACCTGGAGGTAGGAGAACTGCCAAAGAAGTGAGGTCACGAATCGGTCTCCGGAGGATCAGTGGTCTAGGGTAAACACCCGTCTCACAACATGTTTGCAGAGCGATGATGATCCGTAAATAGTACGCGTTACAACAATTTCCCGGACTGGTACCGGACGGTTGCGGGTACGGATGGGGTAGGGACTGCTCAGTGGTACTGCGGGGAAAACTCAGGGGAACAGCGGAGGGAGATGGCTAAATAGTTCAAAAACCAGGAGTTTTGTCTTTCTTCTTCATCTTCGCATCGCGTTCGATGCGGTACTGATCATACTCAGCCAACTGCCAGGGGCTGAGCAACTGGCGAATCTGGTTGGTTTGAGCCTCGTGGATGGCCGTGTATTCGGGGCGATGCTTGTCGTACACCTGTTTGTAGAGCATGCGTGTCTGCTCGAGGATGGTTTGCAACTGTGCCACCTGCTCCTCGTTCAATTTCAAGCGGTTTTCCAGTTCGGCAACATAGCGGCGGCGGAACTCCTCCGGGGAGGGCCGCCCGGACGTAGCGTTCACGCTGCGCGAGGCGTACATCCAATGGCCAAAGCCGCCGACGGCGATGCCGCTGACAAAGACCAGGGCGACGTACAGGGCGGCCTGGAAGGTGGAACGCTTCACCGGCTATCCCCCTGTTGCGCGGTGAACGCATCAATGGATGCCGAAGAGACGGCGTACGCCATCACTTCGGGAGAAGAGTCGGCTTCGAGAGTGTCCATGTAGGTCATGGAGTATACGTCGCGCGAGGGGGCGGAAACCGGGGCGAAGTGCAGGGCAATCAGGAACAGGCTGAAAGCGACGGCCGTGGCGGCCAAGCGGCGGGAATAGAACCTGAGGTGATACAGGAAGCCGCGCCGGGCCTCGATTTTACGCCACACGCCGGGCATGAAGTCAGCCGAGGGCTGAGGCGGTTCGCAGGCATCGGCGTAGCGCGCCCACAAATCGTTCAACCTCCGAAATGGATCGGTCATTTCACTACCTCTCATATCACATCTTCCGGGCCGGCGTCCGGGACGCCTTCGGTTTCTTTATCCGCCGCGGCGCCGCGGCCGCGAGGTTCGCCGCCGGATTTCTCGTAGGCCTTCAGGACCCTTTGCCGGGCCCGGTAGAGGCGCACCTTGAGCGCATTCTCGTTCACGCCGTAAACGCTTTCCAGTTCCTTGAGCGAGAGCCCTTCCACTTCCTTGAGCGTGAGCAGCAGGCGGTCTTCCTCGCTGACCTCGCTGAGCAGTCCTTGCACAAACTCACGAATTCCGGCCCGTCGCACCTCCTCGGTACGTTGGCCGCCCGCCGCCGCCGCGTCGGCCATGACCACCTGCTGTTCGCTCAAATCGGCCATGCGCGACTCCTGCCGCCGCTTTTGGCGGCGCAGGTAGTCGTAGCAGGTATTGACCGTAAGCCGGTACAGCCAGGGTTCAAAGACGTTCAATGAACGCAGTTGGTCCAATGAGTAGTACAACCTCATGAAGACCTCCTGGGCCACATCCTCCACGTCTTCGGGCCGGCCGATAAGACGCGAGATCGTGCCCATGATCCGTTTCCGGTATGCCAGCACGATCTGGTTGAATGCAGCATCGTCTCCCTGACTGGCCCTTTCGATCAGTCCGAATTCGATCAGCATCGACTCTTGGATGCACCTAGGGGCGGACTTCCTCTTGAAGCGGCCACTCGGATAGGCGCACCGGCAACCTGTTAGGTTACTAGCACAGGGTGTTTGGGTAAAGCCCGCCCGAGGGGGCAGGTTCAGTTCACGTGCCGGCCAGCCGGTTGCTCCAGCAGAGAAATCCCGGCCAGGCACTGGCTCCGGCTCAGTTGTGAATAGAGTTCGAGGGACCGGATCATCCGCGTGAGCATCAGGTGGCGACGGTAGAGTTGGCGGAGAGCGGCTTGCAACTGGGGAAGAGTTTCAGAGGGGGGGGAGGGAGGTTTGGACATCCTAACCCAGATGATAACAGTACCATGAGTACTGGACAATAACGCATTTTACAGATGTTTGTTGTCGATATTTCCTTTATATTCGCCCAATTTGTCAAAAGCTGTATGTCGTTTCGATGAGCCGGATCGCCCTGGGACCCCATGTTAGAATGAAAACCTCCCCCTCACTGAAGCTCAGATTCTCATGGACTTTCTCGCCGGACTTAATCCGCAGCAACAACAGGCCGTGCGTCATGTCCGGGGTCCGCTGTTAATTCTGGCAGGGGCCGGAAGCGGCAAGACGCGTGTGGTGACGCACCGCATTTGCCATCTGATTCAAGACCATGGCGTACCGCCGGAATCGGTGCTGGCCGTCACCTTCACGAACAAGGCGGCCGGCGAGATGCGCGAGCGGGTCCACAACCTGCTGGCCGGCGCGGGTGTGTTCCGGACGCCGCAGGTGTCCACGTTCCACAGCTTTTGTGTGCGGGCGTTGCGCCGCGACGGCGCCCCGCTGGACCGGTTGCGTCCGGGCTTCACGCCCCAATTCGTCATTTACGATGACGACGACCAGCTTGCGCTGGTCAAGCAGATTTACAAGCATGCCGGGGTGGACGACAAGGCGCTGCCGGCGCGCCAGGCGCTGAGCCGCATATCGAACGCGAAGAACCGCCATGACGGTCCGGAGGAGTTGTTGCGCCAGGCGCGCGACCCGAACGGCAAGAAACTCGCCCAGGTGTATGAACTGTATGAGGCCAAGCTGCGGCAGGCCAACGCTCTGGACTTCGACGACCTGCTGTTGGAGACGGTCCGTCTGCTCGGTTCCGACGAGGCTACGAGCGACGCCTATAATGCCCGGTACGAATTTCTGATGATCGATGAGTATCAGGACACCAACCGCAGCCAGTACGAGTTGATGCGTCTGCTCACCACGCACCATTCCAACGTCTGCGTTGTGGGCGACGAGGACCAGTCGATTTATTCCTGGCGCGGGGCCGACATCCGCAACATTCTCGATTTCGAGAAGGACTATCCGGAGGCCGTCACGATCCGTCTGGAGCAGAACTACCGATCCACGAAGCGCATCCTGGAGGCGGCCTCGACGGTGATCGCCAACAACCGCGAGCGCAAGGGGAAGACATTGTGGACCGAGGGCGCCAGCGGAGACAAGATCACCGTCTACCAGGCCTTCGACGCCGAGGGCGAAGCGCTTTACATCGCCGATGAGATACGCAAGTCGCTGGCCTACGCGCCGGGCGAACGGATTGCCATCCTGTACCGGACGAATGCACAGTCGCGGCAGATGGAGGAGGCGCTGCGCCGTTACAACGTGCCTTATGTGGTGGTGGGGGGCACGAGTTTCTATCAGCGCGCCGAGATCAAGGACGCGATGTCGTACCTGAAGCTGAGCCTGCTGCCGCAGGATTCCATCAGCCTGAACCGGGTTTTGAACACGCCCGCGCGCGGCATCGGCAAGACGACGATGGACTTCGTGGAGCAACATGCGGCGCAGCAGCGCATGAGCACTTGGGACGCGATTGGCGACCTGTTGGAGCGGAAAACTCTGGCCTCGCGCGCCGAAGCGGCGCTGGCGGCCTTTCGCCGCCTGATGTTGGACCTTCACGAGATGGCCAGGACGCGTGCGGTGAGCGAGGTGATGGAGGCGATTCTCGATCGGACGGGCTACCGGCGCATGTTGGAACAGGACAAGGCCGTGGAGAACGAGTCGCGGTTGGAGAACCTGAACGAGTTACTGAATGCCGCTGCCGAAGCAGCAGAGCGTGGCGAGGGGGTGGCCGACTTCCTGGACCATGCCGCACTGGTGGCCGATTCGGATCAACTGGACGAGAGCGCCCGTGTTTCCCTGCTGACCGTGCACAACGCCAAGGGGTTGGAGTGGCCGTTGGTGTTTCTGGCCGGGTTGGAGGAGGGGCTGTTTCCACACGCGCGGTCGCGCGAAAGCGAATCGGCGATGGAGGAGGAGCGGAGGCTGTGCTATGTCGGCATGACGCGGGCGCAGAAGAAGCTGACGCTGTCCTGGGCGCGGGCGCGCCGCAAGTTTGGAGGCGGTCCGTTGGAGCCGGCCATCCGCTCGCGTTTTCTTTCCGAGGTTCCGGCCGAGGTGATGGAGAAGAAGGGCGCGGCGGACCGGGCCGATTTCAGTACCGGTGCGGGCGAGGTGAACCTGGGATTGGAGCGCCACGAGGCGCGCGAGTCGGCCCGCCGGAATTTATACACGGGAAAGACTTATAATTCTTTAGAGAACATCTCTGAGTTCTTCCAGTCGCGTGGCATACGGCCCCCGTCGAGTGTCCCGGCTGCGGCGCCCGCTCCGGTTGTGGCGCCACCGCAACCCACGATCGCCGCCCGGCCCGCGCGCCCCAAGCGAAAGTTTGGCGCGGGCTCGGAGGTGGAACATCCGAAGTATGGCCGTGGCAAGGTACTGCGCCGGGAGGGCGATGGTGACGACGCGAAGCTCACCATTCTGTTTCCCGGCCACGGCATGAAAAAGATTATTGAAAAATTCGCAGGATTGAAGATTGAAGAATGAATACGAAGCATATCGCCGATAAGACCGAACGCAAGAAGGCAAAGCGCACCGCGCGCAAAAAGGCAACACCGCTTGCTCCGCGCCCGGACAGCGTGGCCCGCGGATCGACCAAGAAAAAAGTGAAGCAAGTGGTCAAGGGCCAGAGGAAGCGCTAGGGTTTCGCGGCGGCGTGTTCCGGCGCGGGCATGGGCCCGGGCCGGACTCCAGCCGTGTATCCTCATTCGATGGACCGGCTCTTCCGCAAGAAGAACATCGATGAGTTGATTGCCGACAGCGAGCGGCCGGACCGCCGTCTGAACAAAACGCTGGGTCCGTGGAGCCTTACCGCGCTGGGCGTGGGAGCCGTCATTGGATCCGGTATTTTCATTCTCACCGGGACGGCGGCGGCGGGCGAGACGCTGACCTTCCATTCGATACTGCATGCGCCCGTGCTCGATTTACTGCGGCACGGGATGAACGCTACATCCACCATGGGACGTCCAGGCGCGGGGCCGGGTATTGCCCTTTCCTTCCTGCTGGTCGCCTTCGCGTGCAGTTTCGCAGCGCTGTGTTATGCCGAGCTGGCGTCGATGATTCCCATCGCGGGTTCCGCCTACACGTATGCCTACGCGACGCTTGGCGAGTTGTTTGCGTGGATCATCGGCTGGGATCTGATTCTTGAGTACGCTGTCGGCAACATGGCCGTCGCCGTCGGTTTTTCGGCCTATTTCAACCAGATTCTGGATTCGTTGTTCGGGGTCCATCTGCCTCCCCATCTTTCCGAACCGATGTTCGCCGGCGGCGTGGCGACGGGTGCATGGTTCAATCTGCCCGCCTTCCTCATCATCATGGCGCTCACAGTGCTGCTGGTTCGCGGCGTGAGCGAATCGGCCGGCGCCAACACCGTGATGGTCGCGATCAAGGTGGCGGCGATACTGATTTTTGTTTTTGGGGCGTCGAGCTCGATCAACTTCGACAACTACCACCCGTTTTTGCCCAACGGCTTTTCCGGGGTGATGACGGGCGCGGCGATCGTCTTTTTCAGCTATATCGGTTTCGACTCGGTCTCGACGGCGGCCGAAGAATGCCGCAATCCGCAGCGCGATCTGCCCATTGGCATCATCGCGTCGCTATTCGTCTGCACATTGCTGTATGTCGCCGTGGCGGTTGTGCTGACCGGGATCGCCCACTACCAGACGCTGGCCGTGGCCGCGCCTGTCGCCGAGGCGCTCAAGGGGGCCGGCATGGAGGGTTTGCGCCGCATTGTAAGCGTGGGCGCCGTGGCCGGGATGTTGAGCGTGCTGCTGGTTTTTCAGTTCGGCCAGGCGCGCGTCTGGTTCGCCATGTCGCGCGACCGGCTGCTGCCGGACGCCTTTTCGCGCGTGCATCCGCGGCTGAAGACGCCATACATCAGCACGATCGCCGCCGGACTGCTGGTGGGGATACCGGCCGGAATTCTCGACATTGGAACGCTGGCCGATTTGACCAACATCGGAACGTTGTTTGCTTTCATCGTCGTCAGCGCGGGTGTGATCGTTTTGCGCCGCACTCAGCCGGAGCGTCCGCGGGCCTTCCGCGTACCGCTGGTTCCGCTGCTGCCGCTCATATCCATTTTCATGTGCCTGCTGCTGATGCTGAGCCTGCCGCTGGAAACGTGGCTGCGTTTCCTGGTTTGGCTCGCCCTGGGGCTGGCCGTCTACTTCCTTTACGGCAGAAAGCGTACGATGACGGCATAAGGAAACGCCATGCACACACGCCGCCATTTCTCACGCCTGTTCGCCGCACTTCCGCTGATGCCCGCCGCCGCGGCGCAGGAAGCCGCGCGCCGCTCCGCCGGACTGCCCAGGCTCACCATCAAGGACGCCAAGGTGATCGCCACCAGCGGCGGTTCGGAGTACCGCTGGATCTTTCTCAAGCTGATCACCTCCGAGCCGGGGTTGTACGGGATTGGCTCGGCCTCGAACCACTACCAGACGCACGCGGTAATTGCCGCGCTGGAGCACCATCTCATCCCATGGCTGATCGGGAAGGATGCCGATCAAATCGAGGACCTGTGGCAGAGTTCGCACCTGCGCACCTACTGGCGTAACGGTCCGGTGAACAACAACGCGCTGAGCGCGATGGACATGGCGTTGTGGGACATCAAGGGCAAGCGCGCGGGCATGCCGGTGTACGATTTGCTGGGCGGCAAGGTGCGGGGCGCCGTGCCCTGTTACGACCATGTGGGCGGGCGCGATGCCGCCGAAGCAAGCGAGGCCGTGCTGGGATCGCAGGAAAAAGGCTACCGGCACATTCGCGTGCAGTTCGGCGGCTATGGCGGAGGAGGGTTTATCGAGGCCGGGAAGGGAAGCCGTCCCGAGGGTGGATACGCGGGTCCGGCGTTCGACGAAGAACTGTACGTGGATACCGTGCCGCGGCTGTTCGAGCAGATCCGGGCCAAGGTGGGGATGACGCCCAAGTTGTGCCACGACGTGCATTCGCACCTGACGGGCATGAACGCGGCGGAGTTTTCGCGCCGCATGCAACCTTTGCAGATGTTCTTTGTCGAGGACGTCCTGCCGCCGGAGCAACTGGCGTGGTACCGCGAGTTGCGCAAGCTTTCCACTACGCCACAGGCCGTTGGGGAGTTATTCACGCACCCATTTGAATACATGCCGTTCCTGGCCGAACGGCTGATCGACTTCGCGCGCTGCCGCGTTTCTTCCATCGGCGGCATCACGCCGGCCAAGAAGGTGGCGGTGATGTGCGAGATCAACGGTGCGCGGACGGCGTTTCAGGAGGGCGGGGAGAATGACCCGGTGAATCAAATCGCGGCTTACCACGTGGACATCAGCAGTCCTGGATTCGGCATTCAGGAGGAGAACCATTTTCCCGATGCCGTGCGAGAACTCTTTCCGGGGATGGGCGAGATTCGCAGCGGTTACCTTTACGGCAGCGGCAAACCGGGGCTTGGCCTGGATCTGGTGGAAGCCGTGGCGGCGCGGTATCCGCTGAAGCCGATCACGGGAGGCGGTGTATACCATTTGGATCGCGCCCTGGACGGCAGCGTCGTGAAGCCGTGAGGGCGGTACGGTAGCGAGATTTTTCGTCGAGCCTGCAATAAACCCCTGGCGGCCCTCGTACATAGGGTTGAGGACCAAACATGGGCACTGCGATTCAGGCCGCTGCCGCGATACCTGGTTTTGTGAAGCCGCCACCCGATCTGGAGCAACTCTACCTGCGTTACGCGGAGACCGTCTATCAGTCTGCCCTGCGCGTGACGGGCAATCCAACCGACGCCGAGGACGCATTGCAGGTAGTGTTTCTGCGCCTGGTGAGCAACAGGCCGGACACTTCCACGGATGTTCTGGACAAGTATTTCCGCCGTGCCGCGGTCAACGCCGCCATCGACATATTGCGGCGGAAGAGGTGGCAGGCGGAGGTGGAACTGGATCCGGCGCGCGAATATTCGGCGAAGGACAGCACGGCGCTGCTGAAGGAGCGTATTCGCTGCTCGCTGGCGAAGCTGCCTGGGGATGACGCCGAACTTTTCGTGCTGTGTTATCTGGAAGGGCATAGCTATGAGGACTTGGCGTTGCAGATGGGAGTCGAGCGCGGCACGATCGGCAGCCGGCTGCACCGGATCCGCGCGGTACTCAAGAAAGAGTTGAGCAGGTAAAGGAGGCAGGCCATGACCGACGAACGATTTGATGAAGTTCTGGACGAGATGCGCGCCGAGCGCGCCCCTGCCGAGCAAACCGCCGAAGCCAGGGAGCGAGCCTGGGGCCAGATCCTGCGGTCCACTTCACTCGCCTGCGCCGAATTCCGTCCGGAGTTCGGCGCATATCGCGCGGGGGAACTGACGGCCGCCCGCGGGACGCTTTTGGAGGATCACTTGGGGCGGTGCGCCGAATGCCGGCGGGCGTATGAGGACCCGGCGCGTGAGGACCGCGTGGTGGCCATGCCGTTACCGGCGCGTCACAAGGCGGCGTCATGGATGAAGTATGCGGCCGCCGCGTGTGCCGCCGCGGCAGCGCTTTACCTGGGGCGGGACACACTCGATTCGGCGTTAGCTCCAGGCGGCCCGCGCGCCACAGTGGCATCGGTATCGGGCGTGCTGCAGCGAGTGACAGGGGAAAGTTTGAAGCCGGGCGATTGGCTGACGGAAGCGGAGGTTGTCCGGACAGTGACGGGATCGCGCTCCGTGTTGACGCTGTCGGATGGGTCGCGGGTGGAGATGAACCAGCGGACCGAACTGGCGCTGCGGACAGCCTGGAGCGGCTCCACGATTCAGCTTCACCACGGCGATGTCATTGTTCAAGCGGCCAAGCAGAGGCGGGGCCGCCTGCGCGTGGTGACTCGTGATTCGGTGGCTTCCGTGAAGGGTACGATCTTCGCGGTTTCCACGGGGGCGGCGGGGTCACTGGTCTCCGTGGCGGAGGGCGCCGTCGATGTGACGCAGCCGGGCAAGCGGTCGCGGCTGATGGCGGGCCAGCAGTCGGCCACGACGCAGGCGCTGGCCGGGGTGCCCGTTCAGGCCCCGTTCGCCTGGAGCCAGGAGGCGGAGAGGTACTTTGCTTTGCTCGCCGAGTTCAAGGGAATCGAGAAGCAACTGGCCTCGCTGCCGGGGCCTGCGCTTCGCACCGAGGCCCGGCTGCTGCGCTACCTGCCGTCGAGCACAGGGGTCTATTTCGCGATTCCCAACGTAGGGGGTACGCTACGCGAGGCGATGCGTCTCATCGAAGATCGAGCCGGCGAGAACGCAATGCTCGGCGAGTGGTGGGGGTCGGAACAGGGGCGGCGTTTGCGCAACCTCATGGACAAGCTGCAATCGGTCACGCCGCTGTTGGGCGAGGAGGTTCTGTTCACGCTTTCGCGGGCATCGGACGGTGGCGAGCACGTCACGCCGCTGTTGCTGGCCGAGGTGCAGCCGGGACGTTCCGAGCGCTTGACCGAAGCGCTGGACCGTCTAGCTCCGGAGTTTGACGGGAAGCTTCCTTACCGTATCGAGAACGGCCTGCTGCTCATTTCGGAATCGGAGGAGAGGCTGAATTTCATGCGTTCGATGCTGGGTTCGGGCTCTGCTTCGCCCTTTGCCGCTGAGATTGCCGCGCGCTACCGGGAAGGCGCCGGTTGGCTGTTGGGCATGGACGTTTCCAAGTTCGCGCCCGGCCCCGGGAAGGTTGAACTGGGCGCGCTGGGTTTGGAGAACCTACGCTACGTATTCTTCGAACAGCGATCCGGAAGCGGACAGGATGAGAACGCCGCCACGCTCTCCTTCGCAGGGCCGAGGCGGGGACTGGCTTCGTGGCTTGCGGCTCCGGGCACGGCCGCTTCGGCCGAATACGTTTCCTCGGAGGCCGTCGCGGCGCTGGCCCTCTCGGTGCGAGACCCGCGGCAGACGATTGAAGAGATT
Organism: Bryobacterales bacterium; assembly: GCA_020852175.1. Classification (GTDB taxonomy): domain Bacteria; phylum Acidobacteriota; class Terriglobia; order Bryobacterales; family Bryobacteraceae; genus JAFLBB01. The sequence continues at coordinate 114,794 of JADZBH010000016.1, forward strand.
TTTTCCTCGATCACGGGCATTCCGGCCGATCTGGCGCGGTTCGAAGCCGAGACGGGTGTCAATGTGCGCACGGATATAGCCGGGTCGCTGGGCACCGACTTCACGCTGGCCCTGGAGCGGCCCTCGCTGCCCATTCCCGGCTGGATCGCCGCCATCGAGGTGGTGCATCCGACGGTGCTCGACGGCGCCGTACAACGGATTGTGGAAGTCTATAACGTACGTCTTTCGCAGGAGCCAGCCTCGCGCCGGATGACGTTGAGGCGGGAGGAGGTGAATGGGCGCACGTGGACGGTGTTGCAGTCGGGCGCGCTTCCGGCGGCGTTGTATTGGACGTACGACCGCGGCTATCTGATCGTCTCCACGGACAGGTCGCTGGCGGCGCGCGCGATAGCGACGCGCGACGGCAGCGGTTCGTTGCCGCGATCCTTCAAGTTCACCGAACGTTATCCCGCCACGGGCAGTCTGCACCATGCGGGCTTCCTGTGGCTGAATGCGAACGGTGTGCTGGCCGATTTATCCAGCCTGGCATCGAACCCGCGACTGAAGACGCTGATGGAGAACCGGGACCCGCTCTTGATTATTCTTGATGGAGAAAGGGAACGAATTCGGGCCGCGAGCCGTAGTCGATTAACGAGCCTCATTCTCGACGCCATGCTGATGCAGGGCGCCGGAGAAGCGGGGCAGAGCGGCGAAAGGCGCACCGTGACGAAGCAGTTGAAATCGAGGCTATGACCCCCGTTATCGAGCTGGACAACCTGCGAGTGAAGCTAGGCCGGCGGGAGATTCTGAAGGGAGTTTCCTGCCGGCTTGGCGCGTCCGGAGCCGGCAAGGCGATTGGTTTGCTGGGGCCAAACGGGGCTGGGAAATCGACGTTGATCCTCACGCTGCTGGGTTTCCACAGGCCGTCGGCCGGCGCGGCGCGCGTGCTTGGATTCGACTGCCACAAGCAGTCATGCCAGGTGAAGTCGCGAGTGGGATACATGCCGGAGAACGAGGCACTGATCGCCGGCATGAGCGCCGTTCGCATGTTGCGCATCCTGGGAGAGCTGTCCGGGCTGCCGTCGCGCGTGGCGCTGGAGAAGGCTCATGAAGTCTTATTCCACGTCGGGCTGGGAGAGGCCCGGTACCGTCCGCTTGGCACCTATTCGCTGGGTATGAAGCAGATGGCGAAGTTGGCGCAGGCGATCATTCACGGTCCTGAACTGGTGATTCTGGATGAACCGACCAACGGCCTGGATCCGGCCGCCCGGGCGAGAATGTTGAAGCTGGTGATGGAAATGAAGAGCGAGCATGGCATGAACGTGGTTCTTTGTTCGCACCTGCTGCGCGATGTGGAAGAGGTGTGCGACGAGGTGGTGATCCTCAAGGACGGCGTAATCGCGCACCACGCCAACCTGGAAGAGGAGCGGCGCGCCAACCGGCGTTTCGTGGAGCTTGAAGTGGCGGGCGATGACGGCAACCTGGCCGCCTCGCTTCGCGAGCAGGGAGCGGAGGGCGTGAATGAAGGCGGCGGGCGCTGGCGTATAGTGCTGCCGCCCGAGGTGGGACTGGATGCATTGTGGCGGATTGCAGGCCGGGAAAGCCTGGAGGTGCAACGCCTGACACACCGGCGCGATTCGCTGGAGGAGATCTTCCTGAAGGCCGTGGGCCACATACCGCGGACGGCGGGAGCGCCGGCGCCGGAGGGGGTGGCATCGAATGGCCGTTTATAGGCGCGGGTATCAGCGTTACCAGGGACCGCTGACGGGTGAATGGGACCGCCTGCTGGTGCTGCCGCGCTTTGCCTGGGAGAGCCTGATGCAACAGCGGCTGATCGCCATACTCTTCGTGCTCGCGCTGTTTTGGCCGGCAGGCTGCGCGTTGTTCATCTATTTTTCGCACCACCTCGACCTGTTGCAGGGATTTGGCGGGGCCGCGTCGAACATATTCCAGGTGAACGGCGAGTTTTTTTTCGTGTTCATGAACGTGCAATCGTTCGCGGCCATCGTGCTGTCGGCCTTCGCGGGGCCGAGTCTGATCGCGCCCGACCTGGCCAACGGAGCGCTGCCGCTGTACTTCAGCCGCCCGCTGACACGCACCACCTATGTGTTCTCGCGTATGTTCGTGTTGGCGGGCGTGCTTTCGCCCGTGACCTGGATTCCCGGGCTGCTGCTGTTTGCCATGCAGTCGGGCATGGCGGGTTGGGGATGGTTCGCGGAGAATTACCGGCTGGGGCTGGCTGTGATGGGGGGATTTTTTTTGTGGATCCTGTTGGTGAGCCTGATTGCGATGGCCTGCTCGGCGTATGTGCGATGGCGGGTGGTGGCCGGCGCGCTGGTGCTTGGACTCTTCTTCATCCTTGGCGGAGCGGCGGAGCTGGCCAATGCGGTTCTGCGCGTGGACTGGGCCTCCGCGCTGAACCCAGGGCGTTCGATGGAGCAGGTGTGGCGCGCCATGCTGGGTCTTGAGCCGTTGCCTGGGCCGGACGCCTGGCAGTGTGCGGTTTGCCTGGGTCTGATGGTGGCGGGGCTCGCCGTTGTCTTGCGGCGTAAGCTGCGGCCAGTGGAGGTGGTGTCGTGAGCACGACCACGCCGGAAGTCGAATTCGACGACGTCTCGAAATTCTATGGTGAAGTCCTCGGCGTGAACCGGGTTACGCTGCGGATTCCGCCGGGTATAACCAGCCTGGTGGGTCCTAACGGCTCCGGCAAGACGACGCTGATGAACCTGATGGCGGGGCTGATCCACGCCGATCGTGGCGCGTTGTCGGTGAGAGGTTTTTCGCCCCGGGAGCCGGAACAGCTCATGCGTGTGCTGGGTTATGCGACGCAATATGACGCCGCGCCGCGGGGCACGACGGGCATGGACTTCGTGACCACGGGATTGATGCTGGCCGGATTCCCCGCAGGTGAAGCCCGGGAACGGGCCGTGAAGGCGCTTGAACGGGTGCGGATGCAGGAAGCCGCCTCGCGCAAGGTGGCCTCGTACTCGAAGGGGATGCGCCAGCGCATCCGGCTGGCGCAGGCTATTGCGCACGATCCCGAGGTGCTTGTGCTTGACGAGCCGTTGAACGGTCTGGATCCGCTGGTGCGGGCCGAGACTATCGCGCTTTTCCGGGAATTCGCCGCGATGGGACGGCATGTGATTCTTTCGAGCCACGTGCTGCAGGAGGTGGACATCCTATCCGACCAGGTGATCCTGATCGCTAACGGCATGATCATCGCGGAGGGCCAGATTCGGAGCGTGCGCGAGGAGATTCATGAGCACCCGAGCCAGTATCTGGTCCGCTGCCGCGACGCGTCGCGCGTCGCCTCACTTTTATTTGAACTGGATCACATCACGCAGGTACAGATACAGGACGACCGGCACGGGCTGCTGGTGATGACGCGCAACCGCCGCGAATTTTCACGGGCGCTCACGCGCGTTTCGCTAGCGGGCCACCTGGTGGAAAGCGTCGTGCCCGCCGACGAAAACATGGGCGCGCTTTACGAATACCTGATTGGAGGCGACCGATGACTAATGCCATCCGGATGCGCCAAGTGTGGACCATCGCGCGCTTGCAACTGACGCGGGTATTCTTTTCCAAGCGCAGCTTTTGGGTGTATCTGCTGGCGTTGTTTCCTTCGGTGATTTTCCTTGGGCATGGCGTGGAGGTGAAGTGGAAGCGCGAGCGCTGGGGCGCGCAGAAGACTGAGTCCGGGATATTGCAATCCATTCGCCGCGGCGACACCGATGGCGAGGTGCTGCAGAAGGCGGGGATGCCGATCACGGACTTCCGTTCGGGCGCCTTCCGGCGGCGCCGCGAGATTGGCGGTGAGAACGAGGAGCGCGAGATCGAGCGGCGCTACATGATGTTTTTCGACGGGACGAACCGTTGGGACCTGCGATTCGAGAACGGGATATTACAGAGCAAGCGATCGCGTCCGCTGAACGATTTCGACGAAGACCGCCAGATATTCGCTGGTGTTTTCCAGTACTTTTATTTGCGGCTGGCCATCTTCTTTGGCTGTCTCGGCATCTTCATGAACCTGTTCCGGGGCGAGATGATGGACAAGACATTGCACTTCTGGTTTCTGATTCCCGCGCGCCGCGAGGTGCTGCTTGCGGGCAAGTATCTGGCCGGGCTCATCGCCTCGGTGCTTATTTTCGGGACGGGGGCTGCGTTGAGTTTCGCGCTTATGTTGTGGCCGCAGGATCCGGCGCAACTGAGCGCGTTCTGGCAGGTGGAAGGCGCGGTGCATCTCTTCTGGTATGCCGCCGCCGCGGGGCTGGCGTGCGCCGGCTATGGCAGCGTATTCCTGGCATCGGGGTTGTTGTTGCGCAACCCGATTCTTCCCGCGGTGGTCATCCTGCTCTGGGAGAGTATCAACGGAATTCTGCCCACATTGTTGCAGAAGCTGAGCGTACTTTACTATGTGCAGGCGTTATGTCCGACGCCGCCGCCGGTGAATGCCAACGCGCCGTTGCTGGTGCGTCTGTTGTCCGCGCCGGCTGAACCGCCGGCAGCCGTGGTGTCCGTGCTTGGAGTGATGGCCGTTACAGCCGTTGTGTTGTGGATCTCGTCGAAGGCGGTGAGGCGGCTGGAGATCAATTACGGCGTCGAGTAAGAGTCAAGGCGAGATCCGTCCATACCAGTTCAGGAGCCCTTCGCTTCGAAAGGCGACCAGCAGTGCGCCGGCGGCGAGGAAGCTGCCGAAAGGAAGTTCGTACTGGCGGGCGGAGTGTTTGCGCAGCCAGATCCAGGCGATGCCGAGAATGCTGCCAAGCACGCACGCCACCAGGATCGCCGCCAGGGCGTTCATCAGACCCAGGAACGCGCCGAGCATGGCCACCATCTTCACGTCGCCGAAACCGAGACCTTCGCGTCCGCGCACCTTGGCGTAGACGGCGGCGACCAGCCAGAACATTCCAGCTCCGAAAGAGGCGCCCAAGCCGGCGTCGAGGAAACTCGCGAGCGCCGAGGGCCAGGAGGGGAGCAGGAAGGGGAGGGGTGTGCCCGATTGGGGAACGGTCGCGCTTAGCGCCAAGCCCGCATACAATCCGCCGAGGGTGAATTCGTCGGGGAGGATGCGCGTTTCCAGATCGGTGAAAAACAAGGTCACGCAGAGGGCGGAGAAGAGGATGTATTTCAAAGCCGCCGCGGTTGGTCCCCAGGTGAGCACGGCGAGGGCGAAGAGAGCGGCGGTGAGCGCTTCCACGAGAGGATAGCGCCAATGGATGCGTGTGAAGCAGTGGCGGCAGCGGCCCTGGAGGAGCAGCCAGCTTAGAACGGGAATGTTGTCGTAAGGGGCGATCGGATGGCGGCAGGACGGACAGCGGGAGCCCGGCCACACGATGGATTCATCGCGGGGCATCCGGTGGATGCAGACGTTCAGGAAACTGCCAATCAGGAGTCCGAACAGGGCGGCCAGCGCGGCTTCGAGCATGAGTGCCTACCGCCCCATTCTCGCGCGAGGTTACCGTTTGCGGCGGCGCAGAGCCCACACGCCGGCCAGAGCCGGGGCGAGCATGAGAGCGAAGGTGCCGGGCTCGGGGGTTTGGGCGCCACCTTCGTCGCTCAGAGTGAAGATGGAGGATTCAACGCCGTGTTCCCAGCCAATCGAACCAAGGCCGCCAGGAGTGGTAGGAGAGGTGATCTGGAACAGGACGGTGAAATCCGGGCCCGCGATGGGGGAGAAGTCGAAGGAATCCGTAACCGTGTACTGGAGAGAGTCGTTCAAACCGGGGATCGTGAAGTTGCCGACAGCCGTACCGTTCACGACGACGTCGTAGGTTTGGGACTGGCTGGGATTCAGGCGGTTGATGTAGTCCAGGGAGAGGATGATCTGGTTCGCCGAGGCCAGGGGGGTGCCGGTTTCGGTTTGGCCAATGTAGTCGCCGTTGACCCATAGATAAGTGGGCGAGGTGGCGCAGCCTCCGGGGACCACGGATTTCTGGCATTCAAAGCCGGGACCGAAGAGCGGAACACTGATTGAGGCGGCGGGGGCGGTGGCGCAGAGGGCCAGGGCCAAGCCTAATAAGAAGGCAGGTTTCATTGAGTTGAGCTTCTCCTTGAGTCTCTGAAGTAGGAAAAACTCTTATTAGAGTACCAAAACAACTTTGAAGATGTATGTTTTAAGATGCTTTTTGACCCACGAGTGAGGCATAGACCTTATGGGTGGCGGAAGCCATGATTTCGATGGTGAAGCGGGCCTGCCAGTTCCGGTGTGCGGCGGCGCGCATTTGAGCCAGAGCCGCGGCGTCGCGGCCCAGAAGGGCAAGCAGGGCATCGGCGACGGCGGCGGGATCATTGGCGACCAGGGCGCCGGAGACGCCGTGTTCGACCACCTCTTGCAGGCCGCCCACGCGCGAGGCGAGCACGGGTACGCCGGCCGAGTGAGCCAGCAGCGCCGCCGAGCCGAGACCCTCTTCGTAGCTGAGGTAGACGAGCAGGCGGGAGGAGGCCAGGTCCGCGGGCAGGTCGCGGGAAAAGTGCAATTCCACGCCGGCCAACCGGGCCGCCTCGCGCGCGAGGGCCGAGCCTTTGCGCGGATCGTCCGTCGCCGGGGCGATGACGCGGTCGCCGGAGGCAGCGGGCAGGGGAGGGGCCGCATCGTACACGACGTGAATGATTTCGGCGGGGATGCCGGCGGCGCGAAGCCGGGCTTCGGCGAACTTCGAGACGGCGAGGTAGGCATCGGCCCGGGCATACTTCCAGCGCGAGAGCAGGCCGGTTTTCACGGGGAAGGCGACGCGGCGCGAGACGATGAGGGGATGCAACCGCTGCATCACGGCCCGCGTGTGCGAGTGGGCGTCGTGCGCGTGGTAGATGTCCCACTCGCCCCGTCGGGCGGTAGCGGTCACGGAAAACCCTTCGCCGGCGGCGAGTTGGCGCAGGGGGGCATCCGGCGGAGCGCAGAGGGCCTGATCGACGCCGAGACCGCGGAGGGCGCGCAGGAGGAACAGGACCTGGTGCTGGCCGCCGCGCATTTCGCGTCCGGCATCCATGTGGAGAATGCGCACGGTCAACGTCCCGCGAGGAAGCGCGCCTTGGCGTACTTCAGGAAGTTATAGTAAGCCGCCATGTAGGCGATGGCCAACCCTTCGGGGCCGTCGAGGAAGCCGCGCTGGAGGAAGTATGTGCGGAAGAAGGTCCAGGGCGGATCGAGCAGCAGTTGGGGCCAGCCCACGCGGCGGCCCTGGTCGATCATCTGTTGCGCGGCCAGGGTGGTGTAGCTGTCCAGGGTGCGCAGGTGCTGGCTGAGGGAGTCGCAGGTGAAGTGGAGGAGGTTACCTTCCAGGTGTCCGACGCGGCCGCGGACGCGCACGGATTCGTGAACATAGTCGCCCACCCATTCGGCCTTGTCGCGGTTGAAGAGGCGAACTTTGCGGTCGGGGTGCCAGCCGCCGTGCAAGATCCAGCGGCCCAGATACTGGGCCAGGCGGGGGAATGTGTAGCCGTCGAAGCGGGGTCCGTGTTTCTTGATCTGCCAGATTTCGCCTTCGAGGGTTTCGCTGAGGGCTTCGTCGGCGTCGATGGAGAGAATCCAATCGTGCGAAGCCAGGCCGGAGGCGAAGTTTTTCTGTTTGGCGAAGCCGGGGAAGGGGTTTTCGATGACGCGGGCGCCGAGGTTGGCGGCGATTTCGGCGGTCCGGTCGGTGGACTTCGAGTCGATGACCACGATTTCGTCGCAGCAGCGCAGGCTTTCGATGGCGCGCGCGATGTTGCGCTCTTCGTTCAGGGTGATGATGGTGGCCGAGATTTTCATGGTCCGCTCACTGACCGGTGGCAGGCTCCAGCAGGCGGATGGGGATGACGCTGAACGCCAGCAGAAAGATGGCCAAGCTGAGCAGCGCCAGCGCGGCACGTCCGGCTCCCAAGGGGAACCTGTCATGAATGCTGGGATGCTTGCGCGCGAACAGGAAGAGGATCACGGCCCACAAGATCCAGCTTTTCGAGTATAGGATGCCGAGGGGAAGCAACAGTGCGATGAAGACGTTGGTGAGGGCGCGGTGCCAGCGTCCGGCAAACGAGTAGAGAATATGGCCCCCGTCGAGTTGACCGATGGGGAGGAGGTTCAACGCCGTGGCGAGCAGGCCCACCCAGGCGGCGCGGCCCACGGGGTGGAGGTAGATATCGCCGGGGGCGGCGCCGGGGAAGAGCAGCGATTGCGCGAACGCCAGAAGGGGAGGCACTCCGAAGGCGATATCGCCGCGCGAGTTGATTTCCGGGATCACCTTCGAGTAGGCCACGCCGATGAAGAGGGCGGGCACGAGGAAGACGAAGCCGGCGAGGGGGCCGGCCACGCCGACATCGAATAATTCGCGGCGGGTAGTGATGGGGGAACGGATGCGGATGAAGGCGCCGAGGGTGCCGATGATGGTTGGCGAGGGCAGGAAGTAGGGCAGGGAGGCGTCGATGCGGTAGTAGACGCAGGCCAGGTAGTGGCCCATTTCGTGAGCCATCAGGATGGTGAGCAGGGTGAGGCTGAAGGGCAGGCCGGCGGCCAGGAGCGAGGGTTGGCTGAGCAGGCGGGCGAAGGCGTCCAGGTCGTCGTCAGAGAACGGGGGGATGTTTTGCGCGAAGTTATCCACCAAGCGTGCGCCCATCACGGTGGTGGTGAGCAGGGTGAGCGCGAGCAGAAGAACGTGGATCCAGACCCGGCCGAGCGTGTGCCGGAAGCTTCCGTGCGCGATGCCGGCCGGAGCGAAGGGAGACACGGTGTACAGGGTTAGAGAGCCTGCAATTCTTTGCCAGGCTTGAAGCGAACGGCTTTACCGGGGGGGATTGCCACCTCGGCGCCAGTGCGCGGGTTGCGTCCGATGCCCGTTTTGCGAGGGCGTACGTTAAAGATGCCGAAGCCGCGGAGTTCGATGCGTTCACCCGAGCTGAGCGCCCGTTTCATGCTCTCGAAGACCGTCTCGACGGCCATCTCGGCTTTCGTCTTGGTGATGCCGGTTTTGTTGACGACTTCGTTGATGATATCGAGTTTAATCAAGTCTTCCTCCCCTGCGCCGTCGCGCTGAATGTCGCGCGCTGCCCACAACCAGATGATATGATTGGCTTTAACCCTTTGTCAAATCACCGGTTGGAAGGAGGGGCCAATCCTTTGGACGGACGTGAATTCCGCCGCTGCTGCGGACAGTTTGCCACAGGCGTGGCAGTGGCGTGCGTAATGGGGCAAGATGGGGCGCCGCACGGGCTTACGGTGAATAGTTTCACGTCTGTGTCACTGGACCCGCCGCTCATACTGATAAGCGTTGGGCACGACTCGACCATATTGAAACTGTTCCATGCGCAGCGCCGGTTTGGCCTCAGTTTTTTGCGTGCCGAGCAGCGGGACCTCTCCAACCGTTTCGCGATGCGGGGCCAGGACCGTTTTCAGGGAGTTGACTGGCATAGGGGCAGCAGTGGCGCGCCGCTGTTGGATGCCTCTTTGGCCGATATTGAATGTGAGGTCGAGCAGGCGGTGACGGCGGGCGATCACGACGTATTGATCGCGCGGGCCAGTTCGGCGGCGGTGCACGGAGGCATTCCGTTGCTGTATTTCAACAGCGCCTATGCCAGCCTGCGAGAGTAGACCATGAGCGCATTATTCACCAAGATTGGACAGGGAAGCCGGCTGCTGCAATGGACGGGCTGGATTCACGTTGGACTGGCGCTTGTCTTTGTGTTTTGCGGGGCGTTCGACGAGACGCAGGTATACGGCGCCAACATCTGGCTGAAGCCCATCAAATACAGCCTTTCGATAGCCATTTATGTATGGACGATGGGGCTGCTGCTGGGGCCGCTTGGGGGCTGGCGCGTCAGGCAGTGGCTGGCGAGTGGGATCGCGGTTGCCATGTTCAGCGAGAGCTTCCTGATCGCAGTGCAGGCGGCGCGCGGCATACCGTCGCACTTTAACAACAAGACGCCACTGGACGCCTCGATATTCGCGGTGATGGGCCTGATGATGCTGTTGAATTCGCTGCTGGTATTCGGGGTTTTTCTCGGCTACGTGTGGCGTGAGATTGTGCTTGACGCGGTGCTGGTTGCCGGAATTCGCACGGGACTGGTTTTATTCATGATGGGCAGTTTGGCGGGCGTGATCATGGTGGTGCTGCAAGGCCACACGATTGGGGCGGGCGATGGGGGGCCGGGACTGTTGTTCCTGAACTGGTCCACGATGCATGGGGATCTGCGGGTTGCCCATGCGGTGGGGCTGCACGCATTGCAGGCGGTGCCACTGGCGGCCTGGTGGATCTCGACGCGCATGAGGGGCAGCAGCCGCACGGCGCAGGCGGCGGCGTTGCTGGTGGTGTCACTCGGCTACCTGGGAGTGCTCATCTTCACGTTGCGCCAAGCATTCGCGGGGCAGCCGCTGCTGCGGGCTTAGTCCAGAGGGGCCGACTTAGCGCCAGGCTTCCTTAATCACGACTCTACACTTCCTTAGTTCAGCTACGTGGCTGGCGTACGCCCGGAGTGTTCACTGGGCTCAGTTGGGATTTTTATCTTTGTTTCCGGCGTGTTGCGGCAGGGGAGAGGGGGGTGCGTGAGGAGGACGATTAGGCTGGGGATGTCCGGAGGGTTGCAGGGTGAGACGCGAATCAACAAAACGACGAACACAAGCCGTGCCGGAGGGGAGCGTGGAAGAAGGGATGGCAGGGGGTCCGGAAGTTGCGATGAAGGCGTTGGTGGCACAGGTGCTACGGCAGAAGGGGAGCGCGACGATGACCCCATCGCTACGGGAGGTGATGGCGTTGTTGCACTTGTGGCGGACGTTGCCGGAGGGGTCGCCGCGAGAGGTGGAGCTTGAGTGGCGCGAGGAGGAGGAGTGAAGCACCGGAGGGTGATCCGGTATTCGCCGTTGGAGTCGCAGGCAGCGTTTCACGGACTGAGGGCACGGTTCAAGGGGTTCTCGGGGCCGGTGGGGTCTGGCAAGAGCAAGGCTCTTTGTTACGAAGCAATCCGGCTCAGTTATGAGAACCGGGGCGGGCGGGGGTTACTGGGGGCACCGACTTACCGGATGTTGTTGGATGCGGCTGTGCCGGCGCTGGTGGAGACGTTGGAGAGCCACAGGCTGCCATTTCTCTACAAGCGAACAGGGCAGCAGATTGTACTGCAGGACATAGGGTCGACGATTTATCTGCGGGGGCTGGCGGAGAGTACGCCGTTGCGCGGGCTCAATTTGAGCTGGTTTGGCGTGGACGAGTTGACGTATGCGACGGAGGAGGCCTGGCAGCAACTGGAGGCGCGGTTGCGCGATCCCAGGGCGCGGGAGTACTGCGGGTTTGGTGTGTGGACGCCGAAGGGACAGGATTGGGTGTACCGGAGGTTCGTGGAGAGCCGGGACAGCGAGTATGGGTTGGTTTTGGCGAAACCTTTCGAGAACCGGCACATACTCGGCCGGAACCCAAGATATTACGACGTGCTGAAGAATTCATACACCGAGCGCGATTATCAGCAGGAGGTGCTGGGAGAGTACACGGCGGCGGATTCGAACCTGGTGTATGGGGCGTTCGAGCGCGCAAAGAATGTCGCGGCGTGCGCCTACCAGGCGAAGCAACCGCTGCTGTGGGCGTTTGACTTCAACGTCGATCCCATGTGTTCCGTTGTGGCGCAGCGTGTGGGCAAAGAGGTGCACGTGATCGATGAGATTGTGCTGAGGCGGTCAGGCACGGAAGAGATGTGCGGGGAGTTCGCGAACCGGTACGGGCTGCACGAAGGGCAGTTGCGGGTGTATGGCGACGCCAGCGGGCACGCCAGGAGCACGAAAGGGGCGAGCGACTACGATCTGGTGCGGCGGAGTTTGAGACGTTGCGGCGGGATTCGCTACACGTTGACCGCGCCCAGGAGGAATCCAGCGGTGCGGGATCGCGTGGCGCTGGTGAACGCGCTGATGAAAAACGCGGCCGGGGAGCGGCTGTTGAAAGTGGACGGGCGGTGCAAGGAGTTGATTCAGGACTTCATTCAAATGAAGTTCAAAGACGGCTCTTCCATGTTAGACAAAGACAGCGATGGGGACAGGAGCCACCTTTCGGACGCGTTGGGATATCTGCTGTGGCAAGAATTCGCGGAGACAGGGACGGTAGGGGAACGCGCGCTACCACTTTTCTAAGTTGAGCAGGATGGGGAGCGCCGGGGCGCTACGCGGGGCGTGGTGTGTGTGGAGCCAGGGCGGCCGCAGGAGCGAGCGATGGAGAACCGAGGACGATGATACAGGAACGATCGGACTACAGGGACAGAGTGACTTCGTGGCACACGGCGAGGTGCCTATATTACGGCGGCGAGTCTATGAAGCGAAACGCGGAGTTATTCCTGTCCCGCCGGCAGAAGGAACCGCTGGAGGTGTACCGGGAGCGCATTGCATCGGCGTACTACGAGAACTATATCGGTTCGATCATCGACTGGTACGTTTCGGCGGCATTCCGGAGGGAACCGGTGGTGTTCACGCACGAGGCGGGGGACAGAGCGAAGCGGATTGTGTCGCGGTTTCTGGACAACTGTGACCAGCGCGGCACATCGTTGACGGATCTATTTCGGACGGTAGTTCGGGATGCGATGGTGTTCGGCGAGGCACACCTGATCGTGGACTTCCCGGCGCCGGAGGGCGGCGTGGAAGGAAGAGCGCTGGGAGTGGATAGCGACCAAGCGTATCTGGTGAATTGCGCACCGGAACAGATTGTGGACTGGGGTGTGGATGAGTTGGGGGTGCCTGAATACGCCAAGGTGGCGGTGCGGACGCAGAGGGCGAGCGGGCAGGCGGGCTCCGGGGAAAGGGGCGACCGGTTTTACGAGTACACGCGAGAGGGCATGCGCATCGTGGATGTGCACACGGATGGAAGCGGGAACGTACGGACGGAGGTTGCGAGGGAAGGGCCGCACTGTTTAAGCCGCCACGGCATGCTGCCCATAGTGAAGCTGGAAACGCCGCCCGGGCTATGGATGATGGAGCGGGCCGGAAACGTTCAGGTGGAGCACTTCAACAAGGCGAACGCGCTTTCGTGGGCCTTGAGCATGGGGCTGTACGCGACGCCCGTGGTGTATTCAGACCGGGAATGGAACCAGATCGCCGGGGAGAGCTACTTCATTCAACTGTCGCCCGGGGATAAGTTTGGCTGGACGGAGCCGGAAGGCAAGGTGTATCAGATCGCTTCGCAGAATCTGGAGCGATTGAAGATGGAGATCTTCCGTGTGTGCCATTTGTCGGGCCAAGGCGGCGCGAGCGGGAACACGATTCAGCAGTCTGGTTTAAGCAAGCAGCGGGATTTCCAGGTGACGCAGGAGATGCTGCGGGCGCTGGGGGCGTGGGTGAAGAAGGGCATGAAGCGGGTGCTGGAGCATGTGTTGCGGGCGTGGGATGAGTCGGCTGTGGTGATCGTGTCCGGTATGGATCAGTTCGACATCGGGGAGTTCACATCGGAGTTGAGCGACGCCGAGAGGCTGCTGGCGCTGCGGATTGGATCACGAACTTTGGAGAAACAGATCCACAAGAAGCTGGCCTTGCAATTCCTGAGCGATATGAGGCAGGAGGTGAAGGACGCGATCGTGAAAGAGATCGAGAACTCATGAGGGGGCCAGAAATGGAAGGGCATGAGGAGGAACCAAAGGGAGCGCAAGGAGAGCCGGCGGACGCAGAGCAGCCGGCGCCCATAAGGCAGGAAGACGCAGGGGATGGAACCAGAGCGTTGGAAGCGTTCCTGGAGAAACGTCTGTACGAGTTATTTGCCCAGCATGAGGAGACCATGCGGGCCGAGCAGGCACGGGGGAGCGAGGCCGGAGAGGGCAGGGTCAAGGAGTTACTGGCTGAGTTGGCCGCGAGCAAGAGCGAGATCGAATCGCTTCGAGTGGAGCGGGCGAACTTAGAGAAGGAATCTCTAATTAAGAAGCAGGCGCAGGCGCTGGGCGTGGAGAATACAGAGCTGGCATATCGGGCGGTGCGCGGAGATTTGGTGGAGAGAGACAAGGGGAATTGGGTGGCGGTGGTGGACGGAAAAGACGTTCGGGCCGCACAGTATCTCGCCGAATTTGTCCGAAACAATCCGGAGCTGCTTCCGCCGCGGCGTTCCCATGGGGGTGGCATGCCGGTGATGCGGCCGGAGCGAAACGCGGGAGTGGATCTGGAAGAGATCAGGCCGGGAATGGACCCGGGCACGGTGAAGCGGGTGCGGGAGGCGATCGGCCGAGTTATCGGTCAAAACCGGAACGGGTTGTAAGTTACCGGATCCAAGTTGAGGAAGGGGGGAGGCTTGCGCCAAGACTCCAGCACTCAACGAACACACGAAGAGCACGGGTATGTGCTCAGAAACTAACCGAGGAGAAATGTAACAATGCCAATGATTACTTCAGCGAACGTGGCGCAAGCTATCGTGAAGCTGGTAGCTGCAGATGCGTTGCCGTCCCTGATGGGAAATCTGGTGATGGGCAACCTGGTGAACCGCCAGTTCGAGCCATCGCTGGCGCAGGCGGGCGATACGGTCAACGTGCCGATTCCGCCGACGCTGGTTGCCAACAACATTTCCGAAGGCGGCAGCGTGACGACGCAGAATCCGAACCTAGGCAATGCTTCACTGGTGCTGAACACGCATGCCGAGGCGACATTCCAAATTCCCGACGTGACCAAGGTGTTGGCTGTACCCGACCTCCTGTCGTTGTACATGCAACCTGCGGTGGTGGCGTTGGCGGAAAAGATTGAGAGCGACTTGCTAGGGCTGTACGGGCAGTTCTCGGCGAACTCGCCGCTGGGTACGGGCGGAACGGCGCTGACCGAATCGGTTGTGGACCAGGCCGAGACTGTACTGTTCAACGCGAAGGTACCGGCGCGCCTGCCGCGGTACATGATTTTGGGTGGGGACGCGTACTCGCAGATTCGCCAGATTTCGCGGTTTAGCGAGTACAGTTCCGCAGGCGAGGCCGGGTTGCGAGCGCTGATCGACGGCGCGGTTGGACGGATGAAGAACTTCTTCGTGTTCCGATCGCAATTCGTGCCCAAGACGGGGAGCACGCCGGTGACGTCGCACAACCTTGCGTTCGCCACGGACGCGATCGGCCTGGTGATGCGCCGATTGCCGCAGCCGTTGCCTGGCACGGGCGCTATCGCGGAGTACGCCGAGCTGGGAAATTTCGGCATGCGGGTGGTGATGAGCTACCAGCCGAACACGCTCTCCCAGCAGTTCACGGTGGACGTTCTGTACGGTGTGGGCGTGCTGCGTAACAACCATGCAGTAGTCGTGCGGAGCTAGCAGAACGGCGGAAGGGGCGTGGCAGTGAGCCGCGCCCCAACACAGGTGGAGGATGAGAACGGGCAATGAAAATCCAAGACTACTACCAGCGGGTCCGGATGGAAGAAGCCGGTTTGGATGGGCCCGACGCATGGATAACGAGTTTGCCAACGAAGAATGGCGGAGTGGGAGGCCGGGTGATGCAAGTGCCCACCCGGATAGCGGCCAAGATGCTGGTGGAGGGAATCGCTCGGCGGGCGAGCAAGGTCGAGGTGCAGTTTGCACAAGAGGGCGAAGCGAGGATCGCGCGGCGGAGCTTGATGGAGATTCCGGTCGAGTATATCGTGCCGAGCGACTTACGTGAGGGCGAATAAACGAATTATGAGAGGCGGCGGAGACGTGCAATAGGGGAGAAACGATGGCAATACTGAGCGACGGAGCGGTTTCGACGATAGATGAGATTCTACAAGTAGATGGCGGGGCTCAGGATGTAAGCCGAGCCGAAGGGATCAGCATCGAGACAAAGCTACGGTTGGCTGACCGAGACTGCCGGCTGAGGCTATCCGGGTTCGTATTCAACCAAGGTTTGGAAGCGCGGCTGGGCGTGGCGAACGGCGTGCCGCGTCTGGATCGTGTGATCGTAAGCGAAGGCCTAAAAAAATGGCATAGTCTGCACACGCTGGAACTGATGTACTCAGACGCGCATCATCGAACGGCGAACGGGCGGTATGCGAGTAAGTATCAGCACTTCACCGGACTTGCTCAAACAGCGTGGGAGGAGTTGCTGGACACGGGGGTTCCGTGCACTTACAACCCTGTGGCACGTGGGGCTATCGCGGAGTTGGAAGTGAGCATGGGTGGACTTGTGGCCGCGGGCGCGTATCAAGTGGCGATCCGGTGGGTGGATGCAAAAGGGCGGCGAGGAGAACTGAGCGAGGTTAGGGTGGCGACGGCAACGGCGGACTCGACGATTCGTGTGCATCCGGGACAGCATGGGGCTGGAGTGACAGCATACGACGTGTACGCTGCGGAGGGGGGAGGGGTGCTGTGGCGGCAGAACGCAGTTGGAGTAGGTCTTCCGACGCTGTATGAACTGGGCGCGCTGGTGCACGGCGGAGAATCAGCCGGTGCATGGGCAGAGGAAGTGGACTTTGTGCTGCGGCGGAGCAAGGTGTTTGGCCGGGGATGAGTATGTTGCACATAGGGGATGAATGCGCATTCGCGCTGGCCGATGTATTTGAGTCAGGCGACGGGTTGACGGCTAAGTGGCGAGAGCTGATGATCGATGAAGACCGGGAATTGTTGGCGCCGAACGGTGTGACAGTGATTCGCGGCCAAGCGCCACTGGAGTTGCTGCTGAAGTCAACGTCAATTCAACTGCCGGTATGCCATGTGTACTGCCGTAAGATGCAGAACGATATGAGAGGCAAGTTTAATGCCGTATCTGGACGGGCCGAAGTAGTCGTGGAGTGCACGGTGAGCGGCGTGGCGGTAGAGGAGTTAACGAAACAGACGAGCACGGCGATTGCGGCGATCACAGAGATGCTGGCCGCACAGAGGGGTTCCTGGCTGGCGGGTGCGTACTATGACGGGGCGTGGTCGGTGGATGTTAGCCCGGCGCGACTGGGAGGCAAACAATTCTTGCAGAGCTGTCGAGTGGCGGTCGCACTTGACATTAGGAAGGCATGATCGAGAGCTATGAGCTGCACAATCTCTTCATACAAAAACAGAACGTACGGGGTGCTGGAGACGACGCCGGGGATGGCTGGTAACGTAAGTACGGCAGCGAGGATACCGGTAAGCGGCCTCAGTATACGCGAAGAGCGGATCGAGAGCCGCCGCCTGGACAAGGTCGGCGGCAGGAGCTTCGTGGGTACACCATCGAACGGACGAGAGAGTAGCAAAATCAGGCTGAGGGCTTATCTGACAGAGTGGTGCACGGGGGATGCAGCACCGTCACACGATGCACTGCTGCGTGCGACGATGGGCGGTGAGGCGCTCATGAGCACTGGGAACACGATTGCGAGCATCACAGGCGGGTTGACGGTTGCAACGACGACGCCACACGGACTTACCGTGGGGCAGGCAGTGTGCGCCGGCGGTGAGATACGCTTCGTGGACAGCGTGCCAAGCCCTTCGACGATCGTAATTAACTTTCCGTTCGGGGCGGAAGTGACACAGGGCGACGCCCTGACGCGCACCATCTCATACACACTGGGCGACGGGTTAAGAACGCTGACAATAGCAGACTATTGGGATCCGATCGAGGCGATCCAGCGATGTGTGACAGGGTTCGCGGTGAATGAGTTGTCAATTGGGGTTAACGGTGACTTTCACGAAATCGGCTACACGGGAGAAGGCCGACGGTTGATTGATTCGTCAAGCTTTGTCGCGGGAATGTCAGGGCTGAACGAGTTTCCGCCGGAACCGGTGAGCCAAGCAAACCTTAGCGGACTGGTGCCAGGTAGCATTGGCCAGGCGTGGGTTGGTCTGACGACGATGCAGAGCATGAATGTGTTGATGGCGAGCGTCAGGCTGACGAACCAGATTGACTACAGGCGACGGGAGTTTGGCAACGTGGCCGGCGGATGCATTACGGGTGGCGTACGCGACGTTAGGGTGGACCTGCGATTGAAGGCAAATGATTCACAAGAGATGACACAGTTGCACGCCGCGAGCCGGACACGAGAGGCCGTACCAGTGATGTTTCAGTTGGGAGCGATGGCGGGCCAGGTAGCCGCCGTGTACATGCCGCGTGTGGTATTGACGCCACCGTATCTTGACGACAAAGGAGTGAGCCTGGAGTGGGAAATACGAGATTCGCGGGCACAAGGAGGCGGTGACGATGAACTATACATCGCATTTGGCTGAGGCGGGGATTGAGAGTACGGTAAGGCATGAATCGGCCGTGGTCGCAGGCGTGTGGTTCCGAGTGAAACGGATGACACTAAGGCAGAGAATCAAGCTGCTGGAGGAGATCTATCCGCTCTACAACGATGCAGAATTTTTGAAAGCTGGCGAAACGGCGATTGAGAGACTGGCAGCGCAGGTGAAGACCCTCAAACTGCAAGAGATCCTATTGCGGTGGGGCATTGAGTCAATTGGCGGACTTGTGGTGGATGGCCGGGAGGTGGCGGCGCACGAAGTGAGCGAAGAAGCGCCGGCGGAGCTTGCCGCGGAGATCTTACAGCGTGTACAAGAAGCTGCCGGCCTTACAACGGAGCAGGAAAAAAACTAATCCTCGCATTTCACTTTCTCTCCGCGAATGACCGCATGTGGGAGTGCGAGGTATGCCGCGTGCATAAGTGGGAGAGAGCGCGGCGGTGTGGCTTTGTTAGGCAGGAGCTGCAAACAGGCAAACGAGCGGTGTGGAGTCGGAACGGAGTGGAATCGGCTGAGTGTCCGCGTCCTGTCATCTCCGTTCAAAGCATTCAGTGGCTTCAACAATTCAGGGGATGGAAGCGAAGCGGCGGACGGATTCATGAAGACATGCCCGTGACCCTGGTGGAAGCCTACGAGGTTGTAGCGGTCGAGGAAAGGAGATTAAGCGAGAATGGACGCCGAACAGATGCTCGAACAACTAATAACGAGTGACGTACTGGGAGATGGTCTAGAACTGGCCTGGACGTTGAGCAAGGTGCAGGACATGGCGGCCAGTACGGAAAAAACTGTGCGGGATCTAAGCGTCGTGAAATCACAGCACATACCCGTACTGCACGAATCTGGAGCAACATGGATGATCAACACTAAGGGATTTGGATGGGATACGGGAGAGGGCGAGGGGTCCAAAGGTGTACTGTCCATAGAGAAGGCACTGACTTGGTTCGCACCAACGACGGGCCGGTTTGATTCGTCGAAGGATCTATCTGACACAGGTATATCTGGCGGACTAATGGGGCAAGCGCTTGGACGTATATTCCAATTGTTTGGCGCTGGGCGTGAACGACAGGAAGACATTGAATTGGAGCGGTACTCCTGGCGTCGAGGTATGAACCCCGTCGAAGCGCTATCGCGATGGGGTACGCCAGATGGGCCAGTGGATTACGATGCTCCTGGACTACCACGTACGCTGAATAGTTCGGGGGCAGGCGCTCAGCGTGTCGAGATTCGGATTGAGGCGTTAGATGCCAGATCATTGCTCGACCGGAGTGAGGAACTGGCTGCGGCGGTGAGGCAAGCGGTTATTAGTGCTGGTGGAGCTACGGAACCGTACGTGTAAGCAAGGGAGAGCGTTATGGTAATGTGGCCCCATCTGAAAAGCGGAGCGACGGCACAATTGCCGGTAAGTCAAGCGACGGGACGCAACTACACAGAAGTGGAGTTTTGGGGTGGAGGCAGACAGGCGTATCAACAAGAGAGCTCTCCGCAGCGGGAGTGGCTGCTCCACTATAGGGGTCTTAGTGAGGACGAGGTCACCGTCTTCCTTACGTTCTGTGAAGAGCATGCTCAGAGCCAGAGCTACTTCGTCTTTGAAGATCCCATGAACGGGCAAACAGCGGAACATTGTTTAGTGATTCCAGGAACGTTTGTAGCTAGGATGAGCAACAGTGGTGTCGGTGAAGTAAGGGTAGGGATCAGGTCAGTCAAGGACTAAAGCATGCTGCTTCCCCAACTTCAATCCAAATCAGCAGTTCAGTGGAATGTGACGAGAACAATCGTACAGTCCGGAAGTGTTAATGAGTTAGCTGACGGCTCATTTCTCAGAGGAGGTGTGTTACGGCCCTTAAGGCGTACTTGGGACTTGGAATACGTTGGCCTCACTGGCGCTGAGTTTGATGCTCTGGCTGAGTTTGCGTACATGGTGAATAAAGTAGAAGAAGGGTTTGTGTTTGTGGATCCTATGGCGAACATGCTCAGGCAGTCGGAAGATCTCACGGAGGCTGCGTGGATTCGCAGCGCCTTTTGCGATGTCACGGCGATAGGGGTGGGTGACCACGGCATGGCTGTTCACGAGGTGGCAAGCCAGTCAGCTGGTGTGGAATCGCTCAGTCAGGATGTGAACGTATCTGGGCAAGGGTGGCTGTGCGGTTCATGTTGGGTGCGAACTGAAGGTGCAGCTTCAGGGGCAGTGATCATGAGATCGGGCACTGGTGTGTGGCGGTCCGGATTTGTGGCTGGACCAGAATGGCACAGGGTGAGAGTGAGCGGGCTGGTCACAATGGAAAGCGAGCCAATGCAGTTTACTATTGAGGTAATCCCAGACGGAACAGTCGAAGTTAGGGGCGTGCAGTTAGAGCATCAAGCATGTGCTTCTGGTTACAAACCGTCCGCAGAAGTGGCGGGGATTCATTTAGGATCACGAATCGTAGATGGCAGTTTCGTAGGGACCCGACAGGCAGCCAATTGGTTTGACTGCCGGTTTCGGATTGTGGCGGGCTAGCGCAGAGAAAGGGGAGGCTGCTGTGCAGGAACTGTCAATCATCAAGGAGAATAGCCTTCCAGGTACTCCTCTGTTCCTCTTCGAGTGCCGTATCAACGATAGTCTTGCCTACCGCTGGGCAACACATGGGGTTATCGTGGACGGCGAGATTTACGAAGCACGCGTATTGGAGCACGGTTCGATAGAGTACCGCGCAGGTACTGCGGAAGAGTGGGGGGGTGCGCAACGCGTTACTCTGCGTTTAGCGAATGCCGACCAAGCACTGTCGGCACTCACGGTTCAGCAGCAGTGGAAGGGTGCAGAAATCATCGTACGCTTCGTGGTGTTTGACTTAACGGGAGGAGTTGCGGCGTGTCCCACGCACGTAGTCATGAGAGGATCAGTCAACCCGCCGGATGACGCCGATTGTGAAAGCGTGAGAATTTCGTTTCTTAACAGGATGGGAAGTTTACGAGCGCACATCCCATCCCGTCGAATTCAACGTAGGTGCCCTTGGCTGTTTCCAAGAACACTTGCGGAGAGGCAACTGGCTGTGACGGATAGTGCTGTAAGCCGTTACGTGCCCTTCTACGGGTGCGGCTATTCCGCCGGGCTGCCATCAGGTGTAGGCAATCTATCAGGAGAGAAGCCGTACGAGACTTGCAACTACACCAAGGCAGACTGTGTCGAACGTGGGCTGTTCGATCATGATGACGCCCAGCGCACGACTCGACGGTTTGGCGGGTTTCAGTATGTTCCAGTATCGCAACTGGTAAGGGGCTTCGGTGAAGGGCGGATGGAGGCTTCCAGCGCAGAGGGCGTGGAGCGAACAATTGGCCGTCTGATCCCAGTTGCCTATGGAACGGTGTGGACTGAAGGAATCATTACCGTAGCGCGGACCGATGGAAATTTGACGCACCTGGAGGTAGTCCTTTGCGAAGGACCGATTGCGGACGTTGTTAAGGTCGTGGTGAACGACTTCGAAATTCCCCTAGGGGTTGCGGGGATGAATATGACTACCACGGGTTGGTACAACACCGTAACGAAAGGAGAGCGCGAGGGAGCATTTAACTACGACAGTCCCTCCTCGAGCGGTCACCCAGTGGGCGATCCTGGCGCGGGTGTGGCGCGGATCTCGGCGGTAATTCCCAGTTCAATGGCGACTCAGCCGGGCCATGCTGAAATAAAAGTATTGCTCCAAGGGATGCTCCTGCCCATTTATTCCGAAGGAGGAGAGTTGACAGGCGCCAGTTACACGACGAATCCTGCCTGGGTATTGCTAGATTTACTGAGAAGAGCAGGGTACAGAGAAAATGAACTGGACGTGGGAAGTTTTGCAAAAATAGCAGCGGCGTGTGATGAACTCAATAGTGTGAGTGATGGGAAGGGCGGTGTCATGCTGAAACCAACCGGAAGCTGCAATGCATTGATAAGGATAAAGCGGCCTATTGGAGAGGTGATTCGAGGTATTCAGGTTGGAAACAGTATTGGACTCAGGTACCGGCAAGACGGCAGGATGAGCGCATACGTAGAAAGTTCGATTGAAAGGCAGCAACCGGCTAAACCTGTCGGGTCAAATAGCACCATGATGCTCAATGGCGGATGGCCTAGCTATGAGTTCGGTGACGGACAAGGCCCTGCCGGTGGGATCGTGCTGTCTACAGGGCGAGGTCCTAGATTAAGGCTGTATTCGAGGAGCTATGCAGAAACGGCGAATCGGGTACAAGTAGAATTCGTGGATGATGAAAACGATTATGTTGCTGATTCGCTCTCTCTTGTTGATATTGACGATGTAGTCAGAGTTGGTCAAGAAGTCGGTTACCAAGTACCAGCCATGGGCGTAACGGGGCACGCGCAGGCTTTCCGAATATGCAAGAGAGTAGTGGATAAGAACATTCGGGGCAACCTGTATGTGGAACTAGAGAGTGGCCTAAAGGCAGCACTTGTAAGTCCGGGAGATGTGATCACGCTGAACGTTCCGTCCGCCGGACTGGTGCGACAAGCTTTCCGGGTGCTATCTGTTGCGCCGAGGTTAAATTGCGAACGAGTAAAGATCATAGCGCAGATTCACGCTGACGAATGGTATGCGGATGCAAGCAACTGGAGTGAACGATCAACCGTTGGGGGAGGGGTGCAGGCTGCTGATCCGCGGCCGTTACTAGGCGACGTCCTGGATGGCGAGGGGAGATTGTCACATTCGGTTATCGAGATCCCTATTGAGATGGCGGATGGGAGCCACCGCCTACAAGTGCAGTTTGGTTATGCTATGCCGGCTAAGCCGAAACTAACAGTCGAGCGGCGTCCGGTGGTGCCCCTGATAGCCGATGTTGCAATGGGCAATGGTACATTTAGCGGTCCACAGGTCCTTTACTATGCCATCACTGAGACGGATGGCGAAGGAGGGGAGTCGCTCCTTTCATCCAGCATACGGGCCGTGATTCCGTCGGGGACGAGCACAGCAGAGGTTAACATTTCCAAGATTCGCTGTTCAACGCAGACGGCACTCATGAACGTGTACCGAGGTAGCGACCCGTGGCAAATGCGGAGGATAGCCGAAAGTGTGCCTGCGCTTGGAAGCTTTGTGGACGGTGGATTGGAGTACCTGTTAGGAGGGCCCCCTGATCCTCATTTCGCGAGAGCAGTGACGGAATGGCGTATGGAATATCTGCCTCCAATGGGTGTGAGTATGGCGGCCGATGGGAGTGTGACCGTTGCCACGGCCATTCTAGAGCCAGGCGGACTTATAGGCCATAAGGTTCGAGTTCATTCGGGCCGTGGGCAAGGACAAGAGAGAACAATTACGGGCAATAGTGATACGACTATGTCAATTGTCCCTCAATGGGAGATGATGCCGGACCTGAGCAGCTCTGTTTGTGTAGTAGACGGTGGGTGGCAGTCTGGCGGGAGTTCGACGGGAGCACCTTGCGTGCTGGAAGTACCGAACCTTAGTGGCAGTACGATTCAGTTTCGCGTGTACGGTGTGAATGCAGCAGGTGGACAATCGCGAAAGGAGTTATCTGAAATTACGAGACATGCAATTGGCGGAGTAGTAGGAAGTGATTGGGATCGCGATGTGCCATCGAGGCCCACATTCGGTGTGGTAGCAAGGGCGGGTGGATTCTTGGACGTAGGGAGCATCGGGTTTGCAAGCCTAGATAATACGGCCACAATCAATGCAGGAACTCTGAACGTTCACTATGCAGACGAGTTGACAATGACACCTGCCCCGGAGATGGGTGGGTACGTCTCGGTTGAAGATTCTGAGATTACAGTGGATGTTTCTGTAACGCTTTCTAATGGTGCGGTTCTTGCGGCTGGGCGTGAATTGATGAGAGCCATGGGAAGTGTTGTGGGTGGAAGTACTGTGGTGGTGGAGCGTGGTGCGTTAGGATCACCTATTGAGGAACATGTGCCTGGCACACCGGTTATTCCTTTACTGCGTAGAACTTCGACGATGTCTTTCCCGAAGCAGTTTTTTGGTAGTCCTGGAAGTGGTGATTTCACTTTCAGCGTGCCGATGGAAAGTGTACGGGTATTCGCAGCTGACTTGATGTTCACCAACGCACGAGGAAATTCAGAAACAGGCACGGTAAGTCTCACTCATCTGCCGTTGGGAGGGTTACGAGTGCTGCGTGGAGGGCAGGTCGTGATCCAGGTGGATGGTCATCTGGCAATACAGTCAAGTGTTGCTCCGCCGATCATCGTGTCGGAGAGCCGAAGCATACGGGATGTGTTTGCCTCGGTGGAGGATGCGCCAGTTGGGGGCGCTTTGGTGCTGAAGGTAAAGCGAAACGCAGTGGAGTTATGCGAATTAACAATTCCCGCGGGAGAGGTTATGTCGCAGGTGGTAGAAGGTGCGTTGCTTGACCCCTTGGTGAGTATGGACAGGATTACAGTGGACATCACTTCAGTAGGAGTAGGAGCAGGCGCTACATCTGGCAGAAATCTCACAGTCTCCATCCGACTGTAGGAGCAATCATGACGGAAGCGCCAGTGAAGTTGCGCCCTGACCGAGACTTGCAGGTATACTTTGAAAGGCCGTCTGCCATTGCAGCGTTGAGCGGCGCAGGCGAAGGTGGATTCACGCTGTCCGGGACTTGGCGGCAGCAGTTCGACTGGGCCGTTGTGGAGTGGAATCGAGACAATGTTATTGAACCCCATTTCATGCGGCCGCTGCCGGACGGAGATCTAAGCGGATTGACACTTTCGTACGAGGAAGAGCGCTTAAACTGCATTCCTATCGATTCGGATCTCTATCATACGGTCGATTGGGACGGACTTCGTATTTGGACCAGACAGAACGGGGTTGACGAATTGTTCAAGGTCAAGCTCCGCCCTTTGGCCACGAGCGTTGAGGGTTCGTATCAATGTGCCACAGCGACCTTTACCCTTATCGGTACACCCACGAGTGGAGATTATGTTGGTATATCGTTATTGGATGAGCATTACACGTATCAGGTTCTCGGATCAGACACTATCCAATCCATCGTGGAGGCCATCGCCGGTATCGTAAATCAGTGGTCTACTTATGCAAAGGCAATCGCAGTGGGGCCTGATGTGACACTGACCTATCACGGGGCGGGCTTTACGGTGGTGAACAGCACCATAGGTGCGAATGGAAATCGAATCGGTGCGTACGGCTATGTGTCGGGGGCCAGGACCGAGGAATGGATGACGACGGCAGTCTCGTTCCATGGAGGGATGTCTCCCACGAGATGGAAGGTAACGATTCCATTCGGCGGGCTTATCGCGGACGACGGACGAACGGTGCCAACGCAGTGTGTGAGAAAGATGAGGTGGACCTATGCCGCCGAACTTCAGAGCGGAGCATACGAGCGTTCAGAATTTGAAGTTGCGGTGTCAAAGTGGAATGTTGCGGGCACCGGACGTAGCTACTCGATTCCTACAAAAGGGAGTCAGCGGCGTGAGAACACTGATGCGAAATGGGTATACCAGGGGACTTGGTATTCGACGGTCGGAAACTTCTCTGGCGGTTCAATTCATTACACGGCGATGACGGGGGCGTCGGCTAGTCTCTCGTACATTATGTATGAGTCCCACGAACTGGCGCTCGGAACAAGGTATGCAGATTCTGCAGCCTTAATTCAAGTAGTCATAGATGGACAGCTAATAAGCACGCAGGATCTGTTTGTATCCGAGGAAGATCAACTCGCGAGGGTGATGCTGGGACAAGTGAGCGCTGGGCCGCATACGGTTGAGGTACGGCATAGTGGCGTTAATGGAAGGTATCTGTACATTGACTTCCTAGATATTCTATCTCGAACCGCCGCCATGGAATCCTTTCCTACAGAAGACACGATTAACGTCGCCACGGACTGGGACACAGATCACTCGTTGGCAATACCAGCTGAACGGACAGCGTGGTTGATACAGTTCCTAGGGTTTCGAGGACGAGTAAATCACTATGTTGGCGCCCTCTGGTACTATGAACTGGTCCGTAGTGGGCATGTATATGCGAGTACAGTATTCCAATTTATTGGAGTGCCAGTATTTGGTGAAGTGACGACTCTGGTGGTGGGGCGAGATTTCTATCCTCCGAACACAGACCTCATTCTCATACATCAGAATCGAATCGGCGATACGGCTGAAACGATTGCAAAGTCTTTTGAACTGGAGTTGAATCGAGGGTACACCGCAATTCGAGGTGTCGCGGTAGGAGATCAGTTGACGATCTACTCCCGTTCGATGGGGGAGGATGGCAATTCGATCCATGTGTCTGCCTCACCAAGCACCGGTGCTTTTCAAGTGAAAGGTGTTGGTGATCATCTGTCAGGCGGTGTGGATGGCTTGTGGCATACAGACGTAAACGCAGAACCGAGATTAAATAGGGCGTGCCGCGATTGGACGCGTGCATTTATTAGGTATCTGAATAGTGTGGGATGTGAGGTTACGTGCGCGTTCAGCATGGAATTGCAGCATGGTGACAGAAGCGCGGCTGCTGGGATAGCGCAGCGGTATCCGAATGGCGAGGCGGTCTACTTGAATACGCCAGCGCTTCAGACGAATTTTTCACCTGCATCGTTTATGTTTTGGCGGGACGTGTACCGCGGTATGGCTGACCTTATGGCATCGGAGGGGGTGACGCCGTACTTACAATTTGGAGAGGTACAATGGTGGTACTTCCCATTAGCTGAATCGGGGATGCCGTACTATGATGAATATTCGATGAACCGATTCGCGAACGAGTGGGGCCGACCAATGCAGTTGATCTCATCGCAACTGGATGATCCAGCGCCATATGTGACTGAACTGACATATCTGGCGAATCTGATTGGAGAATTCACTTCTAATGTGATTGCCTACGTGCGGTTATATCATGGCAATTCAAAATTTGAAGTACTGTATCCCACGGATGTAAATGAGTCGTCTCTTAACTCTATTGTAAATTTTCCAGTTCTGTCGTGGACGCCTGCTTCGTTGACGTGCCTTAAGACTGAAAGCTTTACGTACACTTATGCCAAGAATGTCAATTTGGGTCGGTACACAGTTGACTTTGCCTCTGGCAAGGGTTTTCCGTCTTCTCAGCAAGCCTTTTTGTGCGGTATCGGAGATTGGACTACCTCCTGGAAGAAGGAAGTAGCGTATGCTAAGTCTAGGAAAATAGAGTCGATCACTCTATTCGCGCTCGATCAGTTTTGTCTAATCGGATACAAGGTGCCTTTGGACGTGCTCCATGGGAAGGCTACAGAGGTTTAGGGAGAGTAGTGTTTGTCGTTGCGTAGCTGCGGTGTGTGCTATCCTCTTGCAGAAAGAGGTTATATGGTAGCCAAGTTCCGCGAAACATGCCCAGCCGTGCCAATGTCCGCCTACATTCATACTAGTGCTCAGGTAACTGGAGACGTGACTGTGGGCGAGGATGTGAGTGTTTGGTGCAATGCGGTCATTCGGGGTGATGTGAATAAGATACGCATTGGGCGAGGGACGAATATCCAAGACTGCTGCGTATTGCATGTGGATCACGGCAAATACGTTTTGAACGTGGGCGAATATGTCACAGTCGGTCATCGAGCGGTTCTACATGGGTGTGAAGTTGAAGACGAGTGTTTAATCGGAATTGGTGCTATTGTGCTGAACGGTTCTGCTGTCGGGGCCGGAAGTGTAATCGGTGCTGGTGCGTTAGTACCGGAGGGGTTCAGGGTCCCACCCGGTAGTGTAGTGCTAGGTGTGCCCGGAAAGATCGTCCGCTCTGTGAGTCTGGAGGAGA
This sequence comes from Bryobacterales bacterium, assembly GCA_020852175.1. Lineage (GTDB taxonomy): Bacteria > Acidobacteriota > Terriglobia > Bryobacterales > Bryobacteraceae > JAFLBB01. The sequence goes on from JADZBH010000016.1 coordinate 142,536, forward strand.
AGGCTAGGTTTCGGATGAATGCTGCTCGTTATATTGAGTTGGCCAAGGCTTACCGGGAGGGGGAGGCGTGATTAAGGCGGTCAAAGGGACTCGCGACATTCTACCGCCAGCCTCCGGACAATGGGCATTCGTTGAGACCAGAGTACGGGATATTTTCGGTAGGTACCGATACGCGGAAATCAGAACGCCTGTGTTTGAGGAATCGGAGCTCTTTAGGCGCGGGGTGGGCGAAGAGACCGATATTGTATCGAAGGAGATGTACACTTTCAGTGATCGGGATGGGAGTTCCATAACGTTACGTCCGGAAAACACGGCATCGGTGATGCGCGCCTACATTGAGCATCGGCTGGATCAGTTGCCTGGCATTCAGAAGCTGTACTATATGGGCCCCATGTTTCGCCGGGAGCGGCCGCAGAAAGGGCGGTACAGGCAGTTTCATCAGATTGGAGCCGAGGTGATCGGTTCGGAGCGGCCGGAAGTGGACGGCGAAGTGATCACCATGGTATTTGACCTGCTTCAGGCGACTGGTGTTAAGGATTTTCAGATTCTTTTGAACTCGGTAGGGTGTTCTGAATGCCGTCCTGCATTTCTAGCGAAACTGCGGGATGCGTTGAACAGTGTCAAGTCTCACTTGTGCCAGGATTGTCAGCGGCGATCGGATGCTAACCCGTTGCGCGTATTGGATTGTAAAGTTCCGGCCGATCAGCACTTGATCAACCTTCTTCCCTCCATTCTGGATTCCCATTGCCAGAGGTGCCGCGAGCATTTCGACGTCGTGAAGGGCATGCTGTCGGACCTGGCCATCCCGTTCATTATTTATCCGCGGTTGGTTCGAGGACTGGACTACTACATGCGCACTACTTTTGAGTTCACTCAAAGTGCGCTTGGATCGCAAAATTCGATATTGGGAGGCGGTCGCTACGATGGACTGGCTGCGCAATTGGGCTCTCGCGTTCCTGCGCCGGGCATTGGTTTCTCAATAGGCCAGGATCGGTTGATGATGGCGTTGGAGGAGGAGTTTGGGAATCGCCCATCGGTGCTGGACGTGTTTATCGCCCCTCTTGGCGCATCTGCCACCCGCCTCTGTTCGACGCTGGCGCACACGCTTCGCGGCGGCGGTGCGAGCGTCGAGGTGGGTTTTGATGCCAAACTGAAGCGAGCGTTGGAACTTGCTCACAAGCTGAACGCCCGATATACTCTAATCGTTGGCGATGACGAGGTCCGGTCTGGCCAGTATTTGCTGAAGGAGATGTCAACCGGCTCTCAAGAACTCGTCTCGCGGCAACACCTTCTCAGCAAGCTCTCCATCGCGACCGAACATGGAATCTAGCGTTTCTCTCGACTTCCTCGGCGAATTGCGCCGTACTCACGACTGCGGGGCCCTCCGCTTGGCGGACTCGGGCAGCAGTGTCGTTCTCATGGGTTGGGTTCACCGCAGGCGTGATCTCGGCGGCGTCATCTTTATTCACCTTCGCGATCGTGAAGGTGTCACGCAATGCGTCTTTCACGCTGGTGGTGATTCTCTCCTGCATCAGAAGGCAGCAAGATTGCGCCCGGAATTTGTTGTGGCCGTCCGGGGGAAGGTGAAACCCAGAACGCCGGATACCGTGAACTCCGCCATTAGTACCGGAGAGGTGGAGATTGTTGCCGAAGAGATCCTGCTATTGAATGAATCCAAGACGCCACCCTTCCCGATGGAAGACAACGTCGACGTCAGCGAGGAAGTGCGCCTCAAGTATCGATTTGTCGATCTTCGCCGCCCGCGCATGCAACGCAATGTAATTCTTCGATCCAAGATCTCACTTGCTGTGCGCAATAGCCTTGCTGAACAGGGATTTCTCGAGATCGAAACGCCCTTCATGACTCGTTCCACCCCTGAAGGGGCTCGTGATTTCCTTGTCCCGTGCCGGTTGCAACCTGGCACATTTTACGCACTCCCGCAGTCGCCGCAGATATTCAAGCAACTTCTCATGGTGAGTGGCTACGACAGGTATTTTCAAATCGTACGCTGCTTCCGCGATGAGGACCTGCGCGCCGACCGCCAGCCTGAGTTCACCCAAATCGATCTCGAAATGTCCTTCCCGCAGCAGGAGCAGATCTTCGAGGTCATCGAACCCCTCGTTCAGTGCGTGTGCGAAGTGGCCGGTTTCAATATCACCACGCCCATCCCCCGCCTTACTTACGACGAAGTGATGCGTTCCTACGGGATCGACAAGCCAGACCTTCGCCTGCCTCCCTTCTACGACGTCGCCAGCCTGTTCCCGGGGTCCGGACTCACCGCCGATGGCATGCCACTGGTCGCCATCCACATTCCGAACGTTGGGGCGCTCAGCCGTAAGGACCGTGACGATGTGAAGCCCTTCGGCCAGGAACGCGGCCTCCGAGTGTACGACGACATCAAGCGGCTGGAACGTGATTTCGCTGGCCCCATCGCGCATGTCCGCGAACGCACCGGCGCTAAAGAGGGCGACTTGCTCTTCCTGTGCGGCGTGGGCGAGGCGCCTAAGTCCCCTCGTCCCGTTCAGTCGGTTTATGAAGCCTGTGGTGCGTTCCGAATCCAACTCGGCCAGCATTTCAATGACCGTCACAGGCTTCTCTCGCCCACCGATTTCCGTTTCCTCTGGGTGGTTGATTTTCCCATGTTCGAATGGGATGGCGAGGACAAACGGTGGGTTGCCGCTCATCATCCTTTCACTAGCGTGAAGGACGAACACATCGAAAAACTGACCGCCGACCCAGCCGGTTGCCGCGCGAAATCTTACGATCTCGTGCTCAACGGCGTCGAACTCGGCTCCGGCTCCATACGTATTCATCGCCGCGACGTCCAATCCAAAGTCTTCGCCGCGCTCGGCATGAGCGACGACGAGGCCCGCCGACGCTTCGGGTTCCTCCTGGACGCGCTCGAATACGGGGCTCCGCCGCACGGCGGTATCGCCCTGGGGCTCGACCGCATGGTCATGATTCTCGCGGGCGAGTCCTCCATCCGCGACGTCATCCCGTTCCCCAAGACGTCGAAAGGTACGGACCTCATGTGTGAAGCGCCCTCGGAAATCGGCGACCGGCAGCTCCGCGAAGTCGGCATCGCCGTTCGCAAGCCGTAAGCGCCATAGATCCGCCCGTTGTACGCTGAAATCATGACGGGTTCGCTCCATCCACACTCTGGGCCGCATCACGCCCCGCGCGACTATTCCCGCACGCCGCTAAATATCTATTGGGAAATGACACAGGCCTGTGCGCTTGCCTGCCGTCACTGCCGCGCCGAAGCCATGCCCGCCGCCCATCCTGACGAGTTAACCTTCGAGGAGAGTCTAGCCTTTCTCGACCAGATCGCCGGCTTCGGCGATCCACTTCCACACCTCATCCTCACCGGAGGTGACCCGCTCAACCGTCCGGACCTCTTTCTTCTCATCGCCGAAGCCCGGCGCCGCGGTGTCGGCGTCTCCATTACTCCCGCAGCCACGGCCGCGCTTACACTGGATGTCCTCCAACGTTTGAAAGATGCAGGCATCGAAGGTCTCGGCCTGTCCCTCGACGCCCCCACCGCCGCAGCCCACGACGCCATTCGCGGCGTTCCCGGAACGTTTGACCGCACCGTGCAAGCGATTCGTTGGGGTGAGAGTCTCGGCCTACCCATTCAAGTCAACACTCTCGCATCCGCCGAAACCGCCCCCGGCATACCTGCCGTCTTCGAACTCCTCAAACCTCACGAAATCGCCCGCTGGAGCCTCTTTTTCCTCATCTCCGTCGGTCGCGGCAAAGTCCTTCAGCCGCTATCACCCGAGGACGGCGAGCGCCTGATGTCCTGGATTTTCTCCGTTTCCCGCGACGCACCCTTCATCGTCGCCACCACGGAAGCCCCTTCCTACCGCCGTGTCGCCATCGAGCGCATGCGGGAAATGGGCATCACCGGCGAACAGATGAAGCGCAGCGGGCCCCTGCGTGGAGCGGGCATACGCGACGGCCACGGCATCATGTTCGTATCCAACACCGGCGAGATCTGCCCGGCAGGCTTCCTCCCCATCTCCGCCGGAAACGTCCGCACACACCACGTGGCCGAGGTCTATCGCGACGCGCCGCTGTTCAAGTCCCTCCACGATCCCCGCCAGTTCGAAGGCCGTTGCGGCTACTGCGAATACAACGCCCTGTGCGGAGGCTCGCGCGCCCGCGCCTATGAGGCCACTGGCACTCCCCTCGGCACCGACCCCTTGTGTACCTACATCCCTCAGCCCAAGTCCCACTGATGCCGCTCCCGCCGGTTCGATCTGCGTCATCCCGCGCTACAATAGACGGGTTCATGGCCAAATCGACCCCCGCCATTCTGTTTGTCCTGCTTTTGTCCATCCAGGGCTGCAAACGCGCGGCTCCCACCAACGTCGCCGCCGAGGTCAACGCCCGTCCCGTGCTGTACGCCGACCTCGACAAACAGTTCAAGATCCAGTTCTCGTCTTCCAATCCCGAAGCCAACGAGGACCTCATCGATAACCAGAAGCTCGACATCCTCCGCAGCATGATCGACAACGAAATCATGCTCCAGCGCGCCGAAAAGCTCGGCCTCATGGCCGTTGATTCCGACGTCGAAGCCAAGTTCAGCGAACTCAAGGCCCCCTATACCCAGGAAGAGTTCCAGAAGCAGATGGACGCCCGCAAAATCACTATCCAGGACCTCAAGGTCCAAATCCGCCGCGATCTGTCCATCGCCAAGCTCTTCAACCGCGAGATCACCTCCAAAATCTCCATCACCGACAAGGACGTCACCGGCTTCTATCACGCCAACAAGGCCAGCTTCAACCTCGCCGAGCCTCAGGTCCATCTCGCCACCATCCTTGTCACGCCGCAGCCCGATCCCAACGTCCGCAATCTCCGCAGCGACAAGGCCCAGAACGACGACCAGGCCAAACGCAAGATCCAAATGATCGAAGCGCGTCTGAAACAGGGTGAGGACTTCGCCATGATCGCTCAGAGCTTCTCCGAGGATCCCAACACAGCGCCCAATGGCGGCGACATGGGCTTCATTCCCGAATCGGCTCTCGAACAGGCCAACGTCGAGCTTCGCAAGATGGTCATGTCCCTCCAACCCGGACAGACATCTCCCGTCATCTCCACCGCCGAGGGCTATCGGATTTTGAAGCTAGTTTCCAAGGAACCGGCCGGACAGCGCGATCTCAATGACCCGCGCGTCCAACAGACCATCCGCGAAACGCTCCTCAACCGCAAGGATCAGCTTCGCAAAGCCGCCTACTACGAGGTGGCCCGCAACGAGGCCAAGGTCACCAACTACTTCGCCCAACGCGTTGTCGAACGCGCCCAGGAAGTCAGCGCGAAGTAGCTACTGCTTCGATTCTTCCGCCGCCGCTTTGCCCGCCCCCGGCTTCCGGACGTTTTCAAAGTACTGCTGCACGTAATGCTGAAGGTCCAGCGGCACCTCGTCACGCTGGATCTCGCCCCCCGACTCCCGGTGCGCGCTCTGACGGTCGGAGTACGCCGTGCGCAACTGTTGCTGCCGGCTCGACTTGACCTCAACCATCATCTCGCCCTTCATATTCTCGGCCCGCTTGCCGAAAATCTCGCTGATCTTTCCCATCGCCCTGGCTTGCTCGGCGTCGCGTATCTCCTTATCGCCGTCCTGCTTGCCCATCCCGCTCTGCTGTGACGGCTGAGCCTGCTGCTCATTGCCCTTATCGCCGCCCTTGCCCTGGCCCGATTGCGCCTGCTCGCTCGGCTGCCCCTCGTCGGCGCCTTCGGCGTCATCCGCCGGCGATCCCTTGCCCTGGGTCTGTCCCTTCTGCTGGCTGCCCTTCTTGCCCTGCATCTCGCCGCCGCCCTGCGCGCCCTTTTGTTGTCCACCCTGCTTCTGCGTCCCCTGCTGTGGCATCTTCATCTTCGCCAGCAGGTTCGCCATCGCGTCGCGCATCTTGTCCATCAGGCTCGCGTTGTTGCCCTCCTTGCCCTGCTGCCCGTTCTTGGCCTCCTGCGGAATTCCCTTCTGCCCATCCGGCGATGCCGTATCGCTGCTGTCCGAACCGCCGTCCTTGCCCTCGCCCCGCGCCTGACGGTCTCCCTCGGCGTCCTCCTCCATGGCGTCGCCTTCCTCTGACTGCGCCTTGATCTCCTTCGTCATGGACTTCAGCAGGTCCTTCGTCTCCACACCGGCGTTCACGTCCGGCGTCGTCACCTCCGACAATGCATCCGGGCCCGCAGGGTTCAGGTCCTTGGCCTCCTCGGTCTGCTCATCGAGAGGAATGCCCGTCGGGTTTTCGCCCTGCTTGCGACCGCCGCCGTCCTTCTTCCCCGCGCTCTCCTTGCCCGGTGTAAAGTACTGCGACAGCCCTTGCACCATCGGCGCCCGCACGTCCAGCGTGCCCAGCAGACCATAGCGCAGCATCAGCAGCCCCGACAGCCCCACAAACAACGCAACGGCCAAGTACGTCCGCCGCGGAAGCGCCCACGGGTAGATCACCGCCGCCTGAAGCCCCTGCGAGGTCTCCTCGGCGCGCAACCGCTGCAGCCGCCACAATTCCGCGCTCACCTGGCCGCGCCGGCCTTCCTCGCCGAAGTAGTACGCCGTCGAGAGCGTGTCGCTCAACTCCATCCGGCGGTCGATCTCCTGCGCCACCTCGTATGGTCCCGGAAGGTTCCGCATCGTCCGCCACGCACTCCACCCCACGCCCGCGCCGAACAGCAGCACCAGCCATCTCCCATCGAACAGGTCCGAACCCGCAACAAGCAGTAGTGCCGCTCCGCCCAAGGCCGCGCACGCGCCCGTCATGACATGGCCCGCCACGCGGTGCGCCAGGGCGCGCCGCCGCGAGGCTTCCACGAGATTCATCAATGCGCTCGGTTCCGTCACGGTGCCGCCTTCATTCTATCGCCTGCCGCCCGGGCGCTTTTTGCCCTCTCCTGCCGTGCCGCTCCCGCGCCGCTGCTACCATGCCTGTATGGTGCAACGGGACGATCTCCTGCTCGCGCGTAGCGAAAACCTCTTCCCCGCCGTGTCCCACCTGTACGGCGAACCGCTCACTCTCGCCCGCGCCAAGGACCAATACGTCTGGGACGAGTCCGGCCGCCAGTACCTCGACTTCTTCGGCGGCATCGTCACGGTTTCCATCGGCCACTGCAACGCCGAGATCAACGAACGCGTCCACCGCCAGATCGATACGCTCGGCCACACCTCCACGCTTTACTCCTCCGCGCCCATGTTGCGTCTGGCTGGCAAGCTCGCCTCCCTTTCGCCCGGCGGCGCCCTCACGCGCGCCATGTTCACCAACTCCGGCTCGGAAGCCAACGAAACCGCCATCCACGCCGCCCGCCTGTACACGGGCCACTCCGACATCGTCGCCTTGCGCCACTCCTATCACGGCCGCTCCCAACTCTCGGCGGCGCTCACGGGCAACCACGCCTGGCGCCCCGCGGGTTCCGCCGCTCCGGGCATCACCTTCGCGCACAACGCCTACTGTTACCGCTGCCCCTTCGGCCTCACTTACCCGTCTTGCGAGTTGCGGTGCGCCCATGACGTCCAGGAACTCGTTCGCACCACCACCTCGGGCCGGGTCGCCGGCATGATCGCCGAACCCATCCAGGGTGTTGGCGGCTTCATCACGCCGCCGCCCGAATACTTCGGCATCGTCGCCCGCATCGTCCGCGAGCACGGCGGCATCTTCATCTCCGACGAGGTGCAAACCGCCTGGGGCCGTACCGGTTCCAAATGGTTCGGCATCGAACACTGGGGCGTGCAACCCGAAATGCTGACTTCGGCCAAAGGCCTCGCCAACGGCCTTCCCATCGGCCTCACGCTCGCCAGTGACGCCGTGGCGCGCGCCGTCCCTGCGCCCACCATCTCGACTTTCGGGGGCAACCCCATCTCCTCGGAAGCCGCCTGTGCCGTGCTCGACTTCATCGAGGATCACGGCCTGCGCGCCCGCACCGGAGAAAACGGCGCGTATCTCCGCGCGGGCCTTCTCGCCCTGCAGGCCAAGCACGCCCTGATCGGCGAGGTCCGCGGCATGGGCCTGCTGCAGGCGCTCGAACTGGTCACCGATCGCGGTTCGCGCACGCCCGCGCCCGCCGAAACCAACGCCGTTCTCGAGGCGGCCCGGCAGCAAGGGCTTCTCATCGGCAAGGGCGGTCTTCACGGCAACTGTCTGCGCCTGTCGCCCCCCATGAACATCGGCCGCTCCGACATCGGCGAGTTCCTGTTGCGCCTCGACCGCGCATTCGAGACAATCGGCAATCAGTAGATGGACGAAAAAGCTTTCTATTCGGAATCCCGCGCACGCAAGCCCGCGCAGTTGAACTGCCCCTATTGCCGCACCTCGGACAGCTACGACCTGGAATGGGTCGTACGGAAGAAGAAGGACCGTATGCCCGGCGGCGGCGACGAACGCGACCGCGCCAAGTTCGCCAAGGCGCAAAGCTACATGGTTCTGGTCGACAATCAGGCCAACTGCAAGAACATGCGGTGCCGGAAACGTTTCGACATCTCCGGCCTCAAGACCACGGCGTTTCTGAACGATTAAGGCGGCCCTCCCGGCGCCCGGCCGTCTCGCGGCGAGGGAACTTCCGGCGGCTTCCGCTTGCTGGCCGTGAAACCGCTCCGATATCATGGAAGTTACCTCCGATGTTCCGTTTTGAAACCGCCGGCGAGTCCCACGGCCAGTGTCTCGTCGCCACGCTCACCGGCCTGCCCGCCCACGTTCCCGTCAGTCTCGCGGCGGTCAATCACGAACTCTGGCGCCGCCAGCAGGGCTTCGGCCGCGGGGGCCGCATGAAGATCGAAACGGATACGGCTGAAATTGTTTCCGGCGTCCGGCACGGCATCACCATCGGCTCCCCCATCGCCATGCTCATCCAGAACAGCGACTGGAAGAACTGGACGGAAACGCTGCCCGTGGAGGACTACGAGGGCAGCGGCGCGAAGAAAAAACCGGTCACCCGTCCGCGTCCCGGACATGCCGACCTGGCGGGCGGACTCAAGTACAACTTCCCGGACGCCCGCTACATTCTCGAACGCGCCAGCGCCCGTGAAACGGCGGCCCGCGTGGCCGTCGGCGCCGTCTGCAAGCAGTTCCTGAGGCAGTTTGGCGTCGAGGTGCTCAGCCACGTCATCGCCGTCGGCCCGGTCCGTCTCGAGCGCGCCGCCTCCTGGGAGGAGATTGCCTCGCAGGCCGGCAAGGAAGAGGTGCTGCTCGGTTGCGTGGACCCGGACACGGAGGCCCGCATGAAGGAGGCCGTCGACGTCGCCTACCGCACCGGCGACACCATCGGAGCCATCTTCGAGGTGGTGGCCCACAACGTGCCCGCCGGCCTTGGCTCGCACATCACCTGGGACTCGCGCCTGGACGGCCGCCTCGCGCAGGCCATCGTTTCGATGCAGGCCGTGAAGGGCGTCGAGGTCGGGTTCGCCGAAGAAGGCGCCCTCAGCTACGGCTCGAAGGTGCAGGACACCATTCACTACAACAAGGAAGAGCGCGCCTTCACGCGCGGCGCCAATCGCGCCGGCGGCCTGGAAGGCGGCATGACGAACGGGCAGGACATTTTCGTGCGCGGCTTTCTGAAACCCATCTCCACGCTGCGCCGCCCGCTGGAATCGGTCGACCTGTTGACGCGCGAGCCGAGCGCGGCCGCCTATGAGCGCTCCGACGTCTGCGTGGCTCCCGCGGCGGGCGTCGTCGGAGAAGCGATGGTGGCCATCGTGCTCGCCCAGGCCTTCCTGGATAAGTTCGGCGGGGATTCCCTGGCGGAAACCTCCCGCAATTTCCAGGGCTATCGCGAACAGGTGCGGAACTACTAATGGTCTACAAGATCGTCAAACTCGGCCACCCCGTCCTCGAACAGGTGGCAGGCCCAGTGGAAAATTTCGGAACGCCGGAATTACAACAATTTGTCGATGACATGTTTGAAACCATGTACGCCCACAAAGGCGTGGGCCTGGCCGCGCCACAGGTGAACTCCGCCCGGCGCCTCACCGTCATCGACACCTCCAACGGCGAGGATCCCGCCGCGCGGCTCGTGCTGATCAACCCGGAAATCGTCAAACTCGAAGGTTCCCAGTTGGGCGAGGAGGGCTGCCTTTCCATTCCAGGCTTCCGTGAGGACGTCAAGCGCGCCATGAAAGCCACCGTGCGCGCCCGCGACGTGCAGGGCGTGGAGTTCGAGACCACCGGCGACGAACTGCTCGCGCGCGCCATGCAACATGAGGTTGACCATCTGAACGGCATCCTCTTCCTGCAACATCTCAGCGCCCTGAAGCGCGACCTCATCCGCCGTAAGATCCGCAAACTGCAAAAAGCCGGCGAGTGGGATTGATTCCCATGCGGCTGCTCTTCATGGGAACTCCGCGGTTCGCAGTACCCACGCTGGAGGCGTGCGCCGCCGAGGGCCACGAAGTGGCCGCCGTGTTCACGCAACCGGACCGTCCGAAGGGGCGCGGCGGAGTGCTGGCGCAACCACCCGTGAAGGAAGCCGCTCTGCGTCTGGGCCTGCCCGTGCATCAACCGCTTCGCGTCCGCTACCCCGAGGTGGTGGAGCAGATCCGTTCGCTGGCTCCGCGGGCGGTCGTCGTGGTCGGCTACGGACAGATCATTCCGCAGTCGATCATCGACATTCCGCCGCTGGGAATCCTGAACGTGCACGCCTCGCTGCTGCCGCTCTATCGCGGCGCGGCGCCTGTGCAATGGGCCGTGGCCAACGGCGATCCGGAGACGGGCATCACCATCATGCGCATCGACGCCGGACTCGATACGGGCGGCATTTTGTTGCAGGAGTCCACGTCCATCGGCGCGGAGGAGACGGCACTCGAGTTAGGCGCGCGGCTGGCCGCCACCGGCTCCGCGCTTCTGGTGAAGGCTCTCGCCGGACTCGATGCGGGCGCATTGCAGGCCACACCGCAAGACAATGCCAGAGCCACGCTGGCGCCCATTCTGAAAAAGGAAGACGGACGCATCGATTGGAATCTGCCCGCGCACGCCATCTACAACCGTCTGCGCGGCTTCACCCCATGGCCCGGCGCCTGGACGGTATTTCGCGGCCAGACGCTGCATGTGCTGTCGGCGCGTCCATCGCTGGAGCCATCGGCGGCCGCGCCCGGCACCCTGCTGCCAGTGAAGAACCGCCTGCGCGTGGCCTGCGGCGCAGGCACGGTGCTGGAGATCGCCGAGCTGCAACTGGAGGGACGCAAGCGGGTGGCCGCCGCCGCCTTCCTGAACGGGCAGCGGTTGCACGAAAATGAACGGTTAGGAGATCCCGCCAATTGACACTTCCCCTGGGCTACCGCTACGCCAGCACCTACGCCAAGATCCGCAAGACCGTCAAGGATGATCTGGCGCTGATCGTCTCGGACACGCCAGCGGCGGCCGCCGCCGTGTTCACCACCAACCAGGTGGCCGCCGCGCCCGTGCTGCTGGCGCGCAAGAATCTGGCCGCGTCCAAGGGCAAACTGCGCGCCATTCTGATCAACGCGGGCAACGCGAACTGCGCCACGCGAACCGGCATGGCCGTGGCGCGCGACACGGTGGCCGCCGCCGCCGCCGCCCTGGGCGTACCGGCCAACCAGGTGCTGCCCGCTTCCACTGGCGTCATTGGCGTGGAATTGAAAGGTTCGCTGATCACCAACGCGTTGCCGAAACTGGCCCGGCAACTGTCGCCCGATGGATTCCAGAAGACCGCCGAGGCCATCATGACCACCGACCTGGCGCCCAAGACGGCGACGGCCGAACTGGCGATTCGCGGGGGCACGGTGCGCATCGCGGGCATGACCAAGGGCTCCGGCATGATCATGCCGAACATGGCCACCACGCTGGGGTTCCTGATGTGCGACGCCGCGCTGCCCGTGTCCGTGCTGAAGCGAATGTTGACGGCCGCCACCGAGGAGAGCTATCACAGGCTGAGCGTGGATGGCGACACCTCGACCAACGACACGGTGGCCCTCATGGCCAACGGAGCGGCGGGCGTGGCGCTGAAGCCCGGCGACTATCCGCTGTTCCAGCAGGCTCTCACCAAGGTGATGCAAGACCTGGCGTCGCAAATCGCCCGCGACGGCGAAGGCGCAAGAAAACTGGTGACCATCCACGTTTCCGGCGCCGCCACCGACGCCGATGCGGCGCGCATCGCCCGTTCCATCGCCAACTCGCCGCTGGTGAAGACGGCCATCGCGGGTTCGGATCCCAACTGGGGCCGCGTCATCTGCGCCGCCGGATACGCGGGCGTGCCGTTTGATCCCTCCAAGGCGGACATCGCCATGCAGGGCATCCTTGTGTGCAAGGGCGGCCTGGCCGCGCCCTTCCGCGAACGCGAGTTGAAAAAGCGCCTGGACGAGAAGGACGTTCACATCGAGTTCGCGCTGCGCGGCAACCACCGCGGCAAGGCGAAGTTCTGGACCTGCGATTTCACCGACGGCTACATCCGCATCAATGCCAGCTACCGGACCTGACGTCCGCGAAAATACAGCAAACGAGGTTTTCACCGTGAATCCCCAACAACAGCCCGACGCGCCCAAACCGCCCATTCCCGGCATCCGTTCCATGATCGCCGTGGGTTCCGGCAAGGGAGGCGTGGGAAAGACAACGGTGTCGGTCAATCTGTCGATCGCGTTGTCGCGGCTTGGCTACCGCACAGGCCTGCTCGACGCCGACGTGTACGGGCCGAACATCCCCTTGATGCTCGGCGTGCAGCAGCAGCCCTATGCAGTGGACAACCGCATCGTGCCGCTCGAAAAGGACGGTCTGAAGCTGATGTCGATGGGCTTTTTGAATCCGGGCGACAAGCCGCTGATCTGGCGCGGTCCCATGCTGCACAGCGTCATTGGCCAGTTCCTGCGCGGCACCGAATGGGGCGAACTGGATTTTCTGGTGATCGACCTGCCGCCGGGCACGGGCGACGTGCAGCTTTCCCTGATTCAAACCGCGCCGCTGTCGGGCGCAATCGTCGTGACGACGCCTTCGGACGTCTCCCTGGAGGACGCACGCAAAGCGGTGAATATGTTCCGGCAGGTGCGCGTGCCTCTGCTGGGCCTGGTGGAGAACATGAGCTATCTCATCGCCCCTCAGTCGGGCGAGCGCATCGACGTGTTCGGCACAGGCGGAGGACGGCGCACGGCGGCGGAAATGGATGTTCACTTTCTGGGCGAGTTGCCGTTGGATCCGCAGATCCGCGTGGGCGGCGATACGGGCAACGCCGTGGGATGGCGCGGCGAGAAGGACCCCGCGGCGGCGGCCTTCTACAAGATGGCCCGCGAAGCGGCGCAACGCGCGGAGTTGAACGCGGCCGAGGGCGGGCCGAGCATGACCATCGAAGATTGATCGCGGCTGGGCCGCCGGCGCGGCCCTGGTCAGGTGACCGGGCCGGGATTGAAGGGAACCAGCGCGTTGTGCAGGCCCCAGCGATCGGACCAGGTCTTCTTGCGGCCGCTGGCGACGTCGAGCATCAGCCGGAAAATCTCCCAGCCAATGTCCTCGATGGTGGCGCCGCCCGTGGCGATGCGGCCGGCGTCCACGTCGATGAGGTCGTGCCAGCGCTCGGCCAGGGCCGTGCGGGAACTCACCTTGATGACTGGCGCCAGGGCGAGACCGTAGGGCGAGCCTTCCCCCGTGGTGAAGACGTGCAGGTTCATGCCGGCGGCCAGTTGCTGGGTGCCGCAGATGAAATCGCTGGCCGGAGTGGCGGCAAAGACGAGACCCTTGGCTGTGACGCGCTCGCCGGACGGCGCGACGGCGGCCAGAGCGGAGGTTCCCGCCTTGGCGACGCTGCCGAGAGCCTTTTCGACGATGTTCGAAAGCCCGCCGCGTTTGTTGCCGGGCGTGGGGTTGGCGCTGCGGTCGGCCGAACCGCGGGCGAGGTATTCGTCGTACCAGCGCATTTCGGCGATGAGTGCGAGCGCAACCTCGGGCGTGGCGGCGCGGCGGGTTAGCAGGTGGACGGCGTCGCGGACCTCGGTGACCTCGCTGAACATCACCGTGGCTCCGGCCCGCACCAGCAGGTCGGCGGCGAAGCCCACGGCGGGGTTGCAGGTGACGCCGGAGAAGGCATCGCTGCCGCCGCATTGCAGACCAACGACGAGATCGCTGGCCGGACAGGGCGTCCGCGAGCGGCGGTTCAACTCCTCCAGCCGGAGTTCGGCCAGCCGCATGATGGAGCCGGTGATGCCGCCGAAGCCGGTGAGTTCCTGGTCCTGCATGCGGACGATGTGCGGTTCGCCATCGAGCACGGGCAGCGCGGCTCCAGAGCCCGGCGCGGGGAAGAGACGCTGCGGCTGCATCTTTTCGCAACCGAGACTAACCACGACGGGCCAGCCGCCGAGGTTCGCGTGCGTGCTGATGTTGCGGAGCGTGCGGATGGGGATGGCGGCCCCGGGCGCGTCGATGGCCACGCCGCAGCCGTATCCGTGCGTGATGGCCGTGACATCGTCAACGTTCGGATAGCGGGGCAGAATCTCGCACTTGATGCGGCGCACCGCGAACTCCACGGTGGGCGCGACGCATTGCACGGTGGTGGTGATGCCGAGGATGTTCTTCGTGCCCACGCTGCCGTCGGCGTTGCGGTAGCCGTCGAAGGTATAGCCGTCGAGCGGCGGCTGGGGCGGCGGCGTGGCCGTGGCCAGCGGCAGCGCATCGAGCGCGGGCGGCGCGGGGAGTTCCAGCGTATCCTCGCGCACCCAATCGCCGGGTTCGATGGCGCGCGTGGCCAGCCCGATCACCTCGCCGTAACGAACCACCGGCGCACCGGCGGCGATGAGATGAAGCGCCACCTTGTGCGACTGCGGAATGGATTCGCGCAGCGCGAGGCCGCCGTCGAAGGACGCGCCCGCGGGAAGGCCGCCGGGATTCACGATGATTCCCACGTTGTCGCGCGCGTGCACGCGGACGTACAGCGGTTTCATGGCGCGCCCTAGGGCTGATCGTAGCCCTTCAGGCGGCGCACCCAGACGTTGCGGTAGCGCACCGGCACGTCGTGGTCCTGCAACGCGAGAGGCTCCTCGGGCTCGTGCCCTTTGTAGACGCTGACCACGCGGTGGGTCATCTCGCCAATCACCTCCTGGCGATTGTGCAGCAGGATGCCGTTGAGGAAAACGGTGACGAAGGCGGGGCGGGCAAGCTTGCCGCCATCGAATTTAGGCGCTTCCCACACGATGTCATAGGCGTTCCATTCGCCGCGCTTGCGCACGGCGTTCACCAGCGGCGGCCACTGGCCATAGATGGCGCCCGCCTGTCCGTCGGCGTAGGTGGGGTTGTTGTCGCTGTCGAGCACTTGAATCTCGTAGCGGCTCATCAGGAGGACGCCGCTGTTGCCCCGCCACTGGCTGTCTCCATAGATCATCGGAGTGGAGGCCCACTCGATGTGAAGCTGCATGTCGCCGAACTTCTGTTTCGTGCGGATGGTGCCGGCTCCGGGCGCCACCTCGAAATAACCGTTCTCCACCTTCCAACTGGTGGGACGGGGGCTGGACTTCTTCTTCCGGTTGGGCGGAGGCGCGGGAATCTCCCACTGCGCCAGGTCCTTGCCGTCAAACAGGACGATGGCGTCCGAGGGCGGTCCGCCCGGTTTGGCGGAAGGCGTCACGACGGCGGGGTGCGGGCGGTCGATGTCGTGCACCTTCCACTTCTGGCCCGGTAACACGGGCGTGTCGTTATATCCGGTGGCCGAGGTGCGGAAATTGGGCGCCTTTACCGGATCGGGAGCGGCCGCGCCGGCGGTCCAAATCAGGGCCGCGGTGGCAAGGGCGCCGCCGGCCATCGAAAGTCGTGTGAATCGGTGCATGGAAGGACCTCCTGCTGGGAGAATCTGACACTGTATCAAACGCAGGCGCGGTTCGGATGGTTCATGGGCGCGGATGTACCGGGCAGGGCGCTCCCGTATGCGATAGACTGCCCTGCCATGACCACTCGCCGCCATGTACTCGCCGCGCTGGCCTCCGCACTGGCCCCTCGCGCAGACGCCGCCACGAAAGCAACCGCCTATGCGCTGATCGGCGACCGCTATCACAACTCGGACTACATCCGCACCGGACTGAACCGCACGATTCAGGATGGCGTGGGCGTGAGCATTGACTTCAACGACAACTACAAAGCGCTCAGCGATGAGACGCTGAAGGGCTACAAGCTGCTGATCATCCTGCGCGACGGCATGATCTGGCCCGATGGCTATCCGGACGAGACAACGAACGCCGCCTGGGTGGTCACGGGGAAGCCGCCCCTGGTTTCCGAGCCTCCCGTGCCCAAGACCCCGGCCAAGCCGGCCTTCTGGATGCAACCGGGCCAGGGGAAAGCCGTGCGTGCGTTCGTGGAGAAGGGCGGCTCGGCGCTGTTCCTGCACAATGTGACGCATGTGGGATTGACCGACCCCGATTTTCGCGCCACGCTCGGCGCGGCCTACGCCGGGCACCCGCCGATCCGCACGTTCAAGGTGAAAATCACCAACCCCAACCACCCGATCACGAAGGGCGTGAAGGATTTCATCGTCACCGACGAGCAGCACTACATGATCTATGACAAGGACCGCGCCAACATCTTCGCCGAGAGCGTGAACGAACAGGGATTGGACTACGACAAACAGGGAGCGACCGCTCCGGCCGGGTGGGCGTTCGACTTGGGAAAGGGCCGGGTGTGCTATCTGTCGCCGGGCCATCTGTTGAATGTGATCTGGAACCCGGAATACGTGAAGCTGCAACAGAACGCGGTGCGGTGGCTGCTGCGGATGAAGGCGTAACGATTTTCATGCCGCTAATCATTTGCAACTTGAATGGTTGCGTTGGCGGTTTTCTATGTTTTTTTATGAATTTATTCCGCGATCACGAAATTCTTATTGACAATCATTTGCAGTTTAGACTAATCTGACTGTATATGCCGGGCACGCGCACTGCGCCCGAACGGGCTCCCTATCGCCGTGCGTGTGACGCAACCGGCGCCGGGCGGACAGGTGGCGGCATTCCTTCAACCGGGCCGCCACCGCACCGGACAGAAGTCGATTTTCGGTGCGGGCAGGGCCGCGGTTCGGTATGCTGTTCGGTGCGATGCGCCGGCAACTTCTTCTCTACCTCGCAGCCGGTTTGGTAGTGAGTCTCGCGGTGGCGTGGTTCGCCTGGCCGGGCAATCTCCTGAAGTCGCAGACGCGCACGCAGCAGCGGCTGTCCTATCTGCTGGCGCCTGGTTTGGCCACCGGGTTGGGACTGGCGACGCTGGTCCGCTCGCTGGCGCCCGCGTTGGCGAATCCTTTTTCCAAGATCGTCATGGCGGTGTGCATCGTGGGCGCGATGGCGGTGCAGTCGTCCCTGTTCGGCTTCCTGTTCTGGCTGGCCGCGCGTTTGCTGGGACCGTTGCGGGCGCTGGTCCGGTAGGGCGGGGGCCGACGGACAGGACCTGTAGGACGCGTCGTCCGCTTGCGGGTTTGCTCCGGCTGCCAGCGGGCCGTGTCTACCGCTGGGCCGCGCCCGTGCGTCCCATGATGGGCCACACATCGACAATCCGGTCGCCCTTGGCGATGTAGTAACGGTCGTAGCAGTTGGTGCTCATGTCGAGATTGCTGCAGTAGATCTCCAGGCGGTCGCCCACCTTGATCTCGTTGCCGCCGTCCTTCCAACGCAGGATGCCGTACTCGGCGCCCTGGCGCTCCACCTGGAGCCACGGCATTCCCTTCACCTGGTCGGTCACCTGGATCATGGCCTTGTTGCCGTAGTCGATGGTGACCTGGCCGGGATGCTGCTTGCTATCGACGGTGACCAGCACGGACATGGCGCTTTCAAAATCCGTGTAGATGTCGTCGTTGGACCGGCCGCCCACCTTCTTGTAGCTGGAGTCCATGAAGACGTAAGAGCCGCATTCCAGTTCGGTGAGGCCGAGTTCGTGATCCATGTTGTAGGTGCCGGTGGAGCCTCCGCTGACAATGCCAACAGGCAGTCCGGCTTTCCGGGCGAGGGCCACGGTTTCCTGCACGCCGGAGAGGTCCTCGGCGCTTTTGCGGCGGCGCGCGGCGAAGCCCTTGGTGTGCGAGGCGGTGCCGGAGTAGGCCATGAAGCCCTCCAGCGCGATGTGTTTCGAGGAGTGAATTTTCCGCGCGAGATCGACGGCGGGCTGGCCGTTGGCGATGCCCTGGCGTGTGAGTCCGGCGAAGACGGCCACGGCGGCGCGGCACTTCACGCCGGCTGCCGCGGCGGCTGCTTCCGCTTGACCGGCCACGAGCGGATCGTCGATCACGAACATGAATGACGGATCGCGTTTGGTGAGGGCGATGGCGCGCATGAGGTTGTTCATGCTGGCCGGCTGCTTGGTCCAGAGCACGCCCTGAATGCCCGCGCCGGACATCAGTTCGGATTCGGCGATGGTGGCCGTGGTGACGCCAATGGCGCCGAGGGCGGTCTGGCGGCGGGCGATGTCCACGCTTTTATGCACCTTGACGTGAGGGCGCAGCAGGATGGGGGAAGACTTGGCGCTGGCGGCCATGGTCTTCAGGTTCTTTTCAAACAGGTCGATGTCAACCACCATGCAGGGCGTGGGCAGCACGTCCTTGGTGATGCCGCGAAAATCCTTGCGGGCGATGCGCTGTTCGAACTCCGCGTACGGGTAGCCGGTGGTGGCGGCGCGCGTGGCGCCGGCGGCGCTAAGGAGGCCGGCGGCACTTGAAGCGAAAAAGCTGCGGCGTGTGGTCATGATGTCACTCTCCCAGGTTCGTACAGCATATCGCTGTTGCGGGCGCGCTGCCGGGTTGGTTGCGGGCGCGCTGCCGGCGTGGCTCGGCGCACCCCTTGCGTGGCGCGGCGCTCACATCTGGTTCTTGCCGTCGTAGGGCGTGTTGGAGGCCATCATCTCCGGCCAGGTAACCAGGCGCTGGCGGGCGGCGGCCATGCGGCCGAGAATCGCCGTGTAGTTGGACTGGGCCGATGCGGCGGCATTGTTCAACGGCGGCGCGCTGGAGCGCACGGCGCCGATGAAATCCTTTATGTTCTGGAAGGTACCGCCGTTGAAGGTGTTGTCCTTTTCCGAGCCGTTCCAGGGCTGGTCGCCCGTGATGCGGACCAGGCCGTTGTAGTGGGCGTCGCAGGCGCCGCCCGATCCGTAGAGACGCATGCAAAGGTCGCTGTAGCCTTTGGTGAACTGCACGGAGCTGAAATCCACCTTCACGCCGCGATCGAACAGATACGTTACCTGGAAGTGATCCGAGACATCGCCCACGTGGCGCGCGCCCTGGCCGCAGATGCCGGTGGCTTGCAGGGGATGGCCGTTCAGATACCAGCAGGCGACGTCGATGACGTGAACGTTCTGCTCGACGATGATGTCGCCGGAGAGGCGGCGCGTGTGGAGCCAGCCCTTCACCTCGGCCTGCGCGGCGTCGAGGCCCGTGGTGTCGGCGGCGCGGTTGCGTCCGGCGTGGTAGTAGACGTGGCCGAACACCGGATCGCCGATGCCGCCGTTGTGCACGCGCGCCACGGCTTCCTGAAAGACGGGGCGGGCGCGGGTTTGGAAATCGACGAGGAAGTTCAGCTTGCGGCGCGCGGCTTCCTCGGAGGCTCGCAGGAAAAGCTGCGTGCCGGGCACGTCGGTGGCGACGGGCTTGGCGCAGTAGACGTGCTTGCCCGCCTGAACGGCTGCCATGGCGTGATCGGGGTGAAAGTACGGCGGCGATTCGATGACGACGGCGTCGACGTTGGTGCGCACCAGTTCACGGTAGGCGTCCAGCCCGGTGAAGGAGCGCTTGGCGTCCACGCCGAATTTTTCGCGGAATGAGGCCAGGGGGGCTTCAAACGCATCGGCGATGGCGGTGACCTTGGCGCCCGTCTGTTCCAGGAAGTGGCCTGTGATCCAAACGCCGCGGTTGCCGCAGCCGATCAATCCAAGCTCGGGCGTCGAGTTGGCTTGCGAGCCAAAGGCGATGGCCGGACTGACGATCAGGGCTCCGGCTCCGGTGGCGAGAAAACGGCGGCGTGGGTTCATGGCTGGTCTCCTTGGCGAGCGGCACGGCGTGGCGGCTGCGCACTGCCCACGATACCTCCGAAGGTGCGTGAAGGGAAATGCCGCAAGATGTACAAAACTGTCAAGAAATGTTTGGAAGGGAGTGGTTCGGGAGAAGGCGTGTTTCAGCGCGACCAGAGCAGCCAGACGAAGAAGGGGCCGCCGAGCAGCGCCGTGATCACGCCCACTGGAATCTCGATGGGCGCAAGGACGCTGCGCGCCAGGGTGTCGCAGACTGCGAGAAACGCGCCGCCGCCGAACACCGACGCGGGCAGCAACAGGCGGTAGTCCGGCCCGACGACGCGCCGCAGCAGGTGGGGCACGATGAGGCCGACGAAGGCGATGGGTCCCGTGACGGCGGTGGTGGTGCCAACCAGTACCGTGCCGGCGACGAAGCCGCGCCAGGTGATCTGCCGGCAGTTCACGCCGCGGCCGGCGGCCCATGTGTCGCCGTAGGAAACGACGTTCAGCACGCGCGTCAGGCGCAGCACCCAAAAGCACACAGGTACGACGACGGCGGCCAGCAGCAGCAGGACGGAGTATTCGACGGCGCCGATGCCGCCCATGAGCCAGTGGGTGATTTGGAACGACTTGGTGATGCCGGCCAGGCTGTGCAACAGCAGGACGATGGCCGAGCAGATGCCGTTCACGGCGATGCCTGTGAGAAGGAGCGTGTAGGCCGAGAAGCGTTTGCGCGATCGGGCGAGCAGGGCCACCAGCACGATGACAGCGGCCGCGCCGGCCAGCGCGCACAGCCAGACGAGCGGGAACCATGTGGTCTCGACGGGAGCCAGGGAGATGGCGGCGACGGCGCCCAGTGCGGCGGCGGCGGTGACGCCGAGGCTGGAGGGCGTGGCGAGAGCGTCGCGGAGCAGGGCTTGAAACATGGCGCCCGAAGCCGAAAGGGCGGCGCCGGTGAGCAGAGCCAGCAGTGTGCGCGGCAGGCGAAGGTTGACGAAGATGGGCCAGTCCGGCGGCTCGTGGCGGAGCAGTTTCGCGTAGTCCATGCCGGAACCGCCCAGGAACGGGCAGATGACGGCGGCCAGCAGCGCGGCCAGCGCCGAGGCGGCCAGGACGGTGCGGGCGCGGTGGCGGAGTTCAATTGCCATAGCTGAGGACCATGCGGCCGTGCTCGCCAGTGTGGCGATGAAAGGGGACGCCGAAAACGGCTTGCAGGCGTTCCGGTTGTAGCGCCTCGCCGGGAGTGCCATCGGCGGCGAGCGTGCCGTGGTGAAGCAGCCAGATGCGGTCCGAATGGTGCGCGGCGAGCAGGAGGTGATGCGTGACGACGAGGATGAGGCGGCCGAGGGCGCGCAGGTCATGAAGCAGCGCCCAGAGCCGGGCTTCATTTTGCGGGTCGAGATGGGCGCTGGGCTCGTCGAGCAGAAGCACGGGCGACTGCTGAGCGAGCGCGGCGGCGAGCAGCACCCGCTGCTGTTCCCCGCCGCTGAGAGTCTGGAAGGAGCGGTCGCGGAACGGAGCCAGGCGCATACGTTCCATGGCCTCTTCCATCGCACGGTAGTCGTCGTCGTTTTCATACAGGCCGCGGCCGTAGGGAATGCGTCCGGTGAGAACAACCTCCTCGACGGTGAAGGGAACGTTGGCGGGGGCCTGTTGCGGCACGTGGGCGACAAGCCGGCACCAGGCGCCGCGCGGTGTCGCGGCGGAGTCGCGGCCATCGACAAGACAGCGGCCCGAGGCCGGCGTCTTGAGCCCGGCGACCAGATCGAGCAAGGTCGATTTACCGGCGCCGTTGGGTCCGATGATGGCGATCAACTCGCCCGCGCCGGCCGCGGCGGAGACGCCGTTCAACACGGGCGGCGCGCCGGGATAGGCATAGATGGCGGATTCCAGCGCGAGCAGGCTCATCGCGCGGGCGCCTTGTTCAGCATGCCGGCGAAGGCTTCGGCGGCATCGACGACGCGCGGGCCTGGCACAACGAAAATATCGTCGGCGACGGCGAACACGGTGTGTTGCGTCACGGCGCGGATGGCGCGGTGGCCTTCCCACAACCGGATCACGGCGCGTTTCCGAGCCTCGGTGACGCCCTTGGTTTGCGACATCTCGCCCATGTCGACAATCACGTCCGGGTTGAGGCGAATGACCCCCTCCAGCGAGAGCTGCGGGTAGGAAACCTTGGAATCGTCGAGAATGTTCCGGCCTCCGGCGACGCGGATGAGTTCGTTCAGGTAAGAACCGCCGCCGACGGCGATCATACCGTCGAGCCGGCCTGGCGTGCGGCCCACGAAAAACAGAAGCGTGCGGCGCGGCTTGCTCCGCTGGCGGGTTTCGATGGCGCGCAACCGCGCGCGCAGGTTCCGCACGGTGCGCGCGCCTTCGGAGGCAAGGCCCAGGGCATCGCCGATGCGCTGGATCGAGGTGAACGTCTCTTCGAGCGTCGTATTGCGCAGGGCGAGCACGGGGATGCCGAGCGCGGCGAAACTTTCCCGCGCGGCGCTCTGCTGCTCATGAAGCAGCACGAGGCCGGGGTTGAGCCGGGCGATGGCCTCTATGTTGGGCTCCAGGTAGCTGCCAATGCGCGGCAGTTTGTCCGCTTCGGGCGGGTAGTGGCAGTAGGTGGAGACGGCCACCAGGCGCGTGCCCGCGCCAAGCGCGTAGACCGATTCGGTGAAGCTGGGCGCGGTGGACACAATGCGCGCCGGGGCGGCGCCGCACAAGGCGGCGGCCAGCAGGAACCAGGCGGCATGGCGTAAGGCGGCGTGAAAGCGTTGGAATTTGATGGGCACTTCCCCTGCCCCTCCTTCGAGAGCAAAGTGGAGTCAGCGCGTCGCTGTTCCCAGGCAGGTCTTCGGACTCATGGGCTACCTACGGGCCGCGACTTCCCAGCCCGGAGAGAGCCAGTGTCGGGGGCGGCCTTCGTTCCCAATTACCGCTGCGGGACAGTCCCGGAATTGCACCGGGTTCCCTTTTCAACGCTCCCGTGCGGAGCGTACCTCGGAAGCTTCGAGCTTAACAGATCGCCGGGGAAAGAACCGTGCGGCGCGGTGCGATCAAGCGGTGCATGAGCCGATCCGGCGCCCGGCGGCGCGTGTTCGAGTGGACAGCTATGAACAAGACACGCATTGCTTATCTGGCACTGGCACTGGGATGCCTGGGGGCCGGCACATCGAGAGCCGCAGTGAAACTCACCGCGCTGCAAATCACGTCGACCGACGCGGAAGGAAAGATTCAGGGCGTGGGCGCGCACCGTTTCAAGACGGCGCAACAGGGCGGCCAGCCGACGATCTTCCTGGTGAAGGGTGACGATCTCGAAGGCGAGATCATCAACGGGCCGAAGGCGGCCAACGCGGCGATTGACCTGGCTCTTCCGGCGGGCACGCACACCTACACCATCTATACGGAGAAGCTGAACTCCTACGATTGGACCAACTACACGATCAATTTTTACTTCGACAAATCCAACGCGCCGCAGATTTCGGCGTTCGCGCCGTTGAACGTCACCTCGACACAGTTTTTCCCGCCGTTTGGTGTGAATCCGGGAGCCCGGACGGAGAACCTGATGGGCTACCCGGTCGATAATCCCAAGACGCTGGCGTACAAAGTGGGCGAGACCCAGGTGAAGGTGACGGGCTTCAACTTCTCCGATCCGAACCTGTTCAAGAAAGACCGAGTGCACGCGCACGAGGTGCGGGCCGACAAGATCTACGACTATGTGGGCCAGTTCACCATCGAGGTGGCGGCGCCGCCCGTCATCTCGGCCGGCGGCGTGGTGAACGCGGCCAGCTTCGCGGCGAAGGTCGCGCCCGGCGCGCTGGTGAGCATCTTCGGCGACAGCCTGGCTACGGGAACCTACAGCGCCAGCACGGTGCCGCTGCCGGCCGAAATCGCCGGCACATCGGTGAAGATTGGCGGCAAGGACGCGCCGCTCGTGTTCGTGAGCGCGGGGCAGATCAACGCGCAAGTGCCGTTCGAGGTGATCGAAGGCGCCTCCGTGCCGGTGGTGGTGAAGGTGAACGGCGTGTCCAGTCCGGCGGGCAGCGTGGCCGTGATGGCGGCCGCGCCGGGCATGTTCCAGTTCGGCAACAAGCGCGCGGTGGTGCAGAACGCCGACTATTCGGTGAACGACGCGAGCAATGGGGCCGAGGCGGGCAGTTACGCGGTGGCGTACCTGACGGGCTGCGGACGCCTGGACAACCCCGTGGCGACGGGCGCCCCGGCCGGCAGCGAGCCTTTGTCGCGGCCGCTCGGAACCGTATCGGCGGCGATCAACAACGCGCCTGTGGAGATCGCCTTCGCGGGGCTGACGCCCGGCTTCATCGGGTTGATGCAGGTGAACTTCAAGCTGCCGGGCCTGCCGCCGGGCAGTTACCAGATGGTGGTGACGATGAATGGCGAAAAGAGCAACGGGGCGATGGTGACAATCAAGTAGCCGGCGCGCAAGCCAGGCAAGCAGCCGGAGAGGACCCAGGGGGCCTCTCCGGCTGTTCGCCGTTTGGGGCATGAGCGATACCATAATCCCGTGAAGCTCAACGACCGGTTCACAGCCGAGTCCGGCCATCACTATCTGACCGGCATTCAGACGCTGGTGCGCCTGCCGCTGGACCAGATGCGGCTGGACCGCCGCGCGGGCTTGCGCACGGCGGCGTTCATCTCGGGCTACGAGGGCTCGCCGCTGGGCGGATACGACATCGCCCTGTCGCGCGCGGCAGCCTTATTGCGCGAGTGGGACATTCATTTCAGCCCGGCGGTGAACGAGGACCTCGCGGTGACGGCCGTGCTGGGCACGCAAATTCTGCCGGCCGCCGGCGAGGCGCGCGTGGATGGCGTGGTGGGCATCTGGTATGGCAAGGGTCCGGGAGTGGACCGGTCGGGCGACGCGTTGCGCCATGCCAATCTGGCGGGCACGCCGGGCATTTCGGCGGCGCTGGTGCTGGCCGGCGACGACCACGCCTGCAAGAGTTCGTCCATCCCCCATCATTCCGACTTCAGCCTGCTGAACGCCGGATTGCCGATTCTGCAGCCGGGCTCGCCCCAGGAGATTCTCGACTACGGCCTTTATGCCATCGCGCTGTCGCGCTATTCCGGTGCGTGGAGTTCGCTGAAGCTGGTGACCAACGTGTGCGACGGCGGCGCCAGCGTGGACGTGTCGCTGGACCGCCACAGCTTCGTGATTCCCGGCGAATTCCACAAGGTATCCAGCGGCATGCTGGTTCCAACCGTGGCTAACAGCCTTGAGCCGGAAGCCTACATCCGCCGCATGGACGCGGTGCGGCGTTTTCGCGAACACAACCCGGTGGACCGCCTGCATGGAGCCGGGGCTGGCGAGGGACGCTTCGGCATCGCCGCCGCGGGCAAGGTGTATCACGACCTGCGGCAAGCGCTGCGCGATCTGGGTTTCGATGAGGCGGCGTTGCGCGCGATGGGCATCCGCATCGCGCAGTACGCGCTGACCTATCCCGTGTCGGAGCCGTTCACGCGCGCCTTCGCCCAGGGGTTGGAAACGGTGCTGGTGCTGGAAGAGAAACGGAGCTTTCTCGAACTGCAAATCAAGGATGCGCTATTCAATGCGCCGGCGCGTCCGCTGGTGGAGGGGAAGTCGGACGCGCGCGGCGCGCCGCTGACGCCGTTGACGGGAGAGTTGGATCCGGACCTGATCGCGCGGCTGCTCGTTCGCTGGCTGCCGCCGCTGCCTCCGGAGTTGGACCGGCGTGCGCGGAGAAGGATAGAGGCATTGGACGCGGCTGAGTCTCGCGGAGGCTCGGCCGCCCCCGTGCGCGCGCCGAACTACTGTCCGGGATGTCCGCATAACCGGAGCACGATGCTGCTCGATGGGCAGATCGCCGGAGGCGGCATCGGCTGCCACGGCATGGGGATGCTGTTGGGCGAGGTGCACCGCGGCTACGAGTTCGCGGCGCAGATGGGCGGCGAGGGCGCGGCGTGGATTGGCATGGCCCCCTTCACGAAACGGCGCCACATCTTCCAGAACATGGGCGACGGAACGCTGTTCCATTCGGGTTCGCTGGCGATTGAAGCGGCGGTGGCGGCGGGCGTGAACATCACCTTCCGCATTCTCTACAACGGCCATGTGGCGATGACCGGCGGGCAGGACGCAGTGGGTGCGATTCCCATACCCGCGCTGACGCGCAAGCTGGAGGCCGAAGGCGTGAAGCGCACGGTGATCCTCGCCGAGGACACACGCCAATACTACGACCGGCCGCTGGCGGCCAACGCGGTGCTGCGCGAACGTTCGGCGATCGAGGAGACGCTGCGGGAACTGGAACGCGTGGAGGGCGTGACGGTCCTGATCTACGACCAGGAGTGCGCGGCGGAGAAACGGCGGAAGCGCTCTCGCGGGCAGTACGCCGCGCCGCTGCAACGGCTGGTGGTTCATCCGCGCGTGTGCGAAGGCTGCGGCGACTGCCTGCGGGAGTCCAACTGCATGAGTCTCGTGCCGGTGGCCACGGCTTACGGCGAGAAGATAGCGATTCACCAGGCGTCGTGCAACCAGGATGAATCGTGCGCGCTGGGCGATTGCCCGAGCTTCGTGCGGCTGCATTTGAAGCCGGGAGGAGGACCGTCGCCGGCCGTGCGGAAAGAAGCGCCCCCGTTCGCGCCGCCGCCCCCGGCGCCGCCCGCTCCGCTGGAGGGCGTATGGCGGCTGCTGATGCCCGGCATCGGCGGCACGGGAGTGGTGACGGTGAACGCGATTCTGGCCGCGGCGGCAACCATGGAAGGGCTGCACGGGGCTACTCTCGACCAGACGGGTCTGGCGCAGAAAGGCGGGGCCGTGGTGTCGCACCTGACGCTTGCCCGCGGTCCTCACGGCTCCCCCGCGCGGATCAACGCGGCCAACGCGGACGTGCTGCTTGCCTTCGACGCGCTGGGCGCGGCGGGCGCGGCGAACCTGCCTCTGCTGGACCCGGGGCGGACGCGGGCGGTGGTGAACACGGCGTCCGCGCCAACGGCGGCCGCGATGCGGGCGCGGTTCGTACTCTTCGGCGAGCCGGACGCTTACACGCCGGTGGCCACAATTGTTTCAAACACGAAATCACAAATTTGTTTGGATGCTTCCGGTCTCGCCGCCCGCCATTTCGGCTCGCACATGTTCGCCAACATGATTCTGCTGGGCGCGGCCGCGCAGGAAGGGCTGCTACCGCTGAAGGCCGAATCGATCGAGGCGGCCATCCGGCTGAACAACGTCGAGGTGGAGCGCAACCTGGCGGCGCTGGCCTGCGGGCGCGACTGGCGCGCGCAGGCGGAGGGCGGCCCCGCCCCGGTTCCGGAGCGGTTGACGCACGAGCAGCGCATGGCGGAGTTGCGGGCCTATCAGGACTCGCGGTGGGCGGCCCGGTACGAGGCCGCGGTGCGGCGCGTTCGCGAGCAGCGGCCCGAACTGTCGCCCGTGGTGGAGGAAGCCCTGTTCATGTTGATGACGTACAAGGATGAGTACGAGGTGGCCCGCTTGCTGACGGCGCCGGAATTTTCAAGGCAACTGGCCTCGGACTGGCATCAGGCCGAGCGCATCGAGTTTCTGCTTCACCCGCCGCTGTTGCGGCGTTGGGGCATGCGGCGCAAGATCGCCATCGGGCCGCGGGGGCGTCCGCTGCTGCGGCTGCTGGCGCGTTTGAAAACGCTGCGGGGCGGGCCGTTGGACATCTTTGGCGTAAGCGCGCACAGACGGCGCGAGCGGGCGCTGATCGACTGGTATGAAGGGCTGTTGGAGGAGATTCTCAAGTCCGCTCCGTGCGCCGAAGCGGCCGAACTTGCGGCCGTGCCGCTCTCGATTCGCGGATACGAGGAGTTGAAGGAACGCCGGATGGCCCAGGCGCGTGAACGCGCCGGCCAACTGCTGGGGAAGTTGCGCGAGGCCGGGCGGGCCGTCGCGAGGACTTGAAGCCAGGTCCCGGCGCGGCGCACGGACGGGGTGCGCCGGCACGCGCGTTGGTGCAATGGATCAGTGGCCGCTGCCGACGGTCTCGGCCTGGGAGATGAGCTTGGAGTGCGCATCCACGGGGCGGCCGCCGAGAGGCGCCCGGTAACGTTCCTCCAGATCCTCCCATTGCACGACGAGCGAACTGCCCAGTTCCTCGTGCTGCTTGCGCCAGTTGTGGATCAGTTCCAGGCAGGCGTGGTCGATGTAGTTCAGCTTCTCGAAGTGGAGGTGCACCATGCGCCCGGCGGGGACCGAGTCGAGTTCGCGAGCTAGGTTGGGCAGTCCGACGAAGGTGGCGGCGCCCTCCAGGAACAGATCCACGCGGCGTTCGGCTTCGCACGGCACGCAGCGCACGGTGAGATGCGTGAAGGTGTACAGCAGCTTGCCGACGGCGAGAATGACGCCGAGCAGGACGCCGGTGAGCAGGTCCGTCCCGACGATGCCGAGCAGCGTGACGAGAAAGACGGCTACTTCGCCGCGGCCAAAGCGGGCAAGCAGCCGGACGCGCGAAGGGTTGAAGAGCTTGAAGCCGGTGTAGACGAGAATGGCCGCCAGGCCCGAGGTGGGAATCAGGCGTAGCACGTCGGGCAGCAGCACGATGGTGCCCAACAGCCAGAAGCCGTGCATGATGGCGGACCATTTCGTGGCGGCCCCCGAGGTGACGTTGGCGCTGGAGCGGACAATGACGCCCGTCATGGGAAGCGCGCCGACGAAGCCGCACAAGATATTGCCGATGCCCTGCGCGGCGAGTTCGCGGTCATAGCTGGCGCGGGGACCTCTGTGCATCTGGTCCACGGCGGCCGTCGAAAGCAGCGTTTCGGCGCTGGCGATGAAGGCCAGCGCGGCGGCGGCGCCCAACATCTCCTTGGTGAAGACCTGGCGCAGCGTCTCCATCGACGGGTAGAGGAAGGATTCGACAAGCGCGTTGGGCACCTTCACATAGTTGACGTCGAGTTTCAGGAGCATGGCGATGGCCGATACCAGCAGGATGGCCAGCAGCGGACCGGGCAGGTTGGCGAGCCGTTTCGGCCGGAAACGTTCCCAGGCGATCATCGTGACGATGGTGATGGCGCCGAGCAGCGCCGCCACGTGATGGCTGGCCCCGTCCATGGGAAAGATGCCCTTATAGACCGATTCGGGAATCGACAGCAGGTTCGCCAGGCCGGAGCCGCGCGGCTTGTCATCCACCATGATGTGGAACTGCGAGGCGAAGATGAGCACGCCGATGCCGGCCAGCATCCCGTGTATGACCGAGGGTGAAATGGCGCGGAACCATTGGCCGGTCTTGCACAGGCCGGCGATGAGTTGCATGAGGCCGGCCACGAGAACCACAGTGCCCAGCAGGGCCAGGCCGTGGGACTGCACCAGTTCCCAAACAAGCACGGTGAGTCCCGCGGCTGGACCGCTGACCTGGAGCGGGGCCCCTCCGATGAACCCCACCAGGATTCCTCCGACAATGCCGGTAATCAGTCCGGCCGCCGGAGGAACACCCGAGGCGATGGCCACGCCCATGCACAGGGGCAGAGCCACCAGGAACACAACCACCGAGGCGAGGACGTCCCTCCCTGGTGGAAATCCAGTGCGCGTGGCGCCGGTCGTTTCTTTCATGGTCATCTCCTTCAGTCGGTGAGCGCCAATGCCAGGCGCATGGCGGGCAAATCCTGGAAGGAATCGCCAGGCTGCAGGGGGCGGAACTCATTGCTGCCGGGATCGTAGGCGTGGATCTGGCCCGTGCCGATCTCATACACCCACCCGTACAGATGAACGGCGCCGGACAGCAGGCGCGAGGCCACCGAAGGATGCGTGTGCAGATTGACAAGCTGCGCCATCACGTTTTCTTCCACCAGACGGCGCAGACGGACCGGCTCTTCCTCACGGCCGTAGCGGTCCTGGACGATACGGCGCGCGCAACTGGCGTGTGTCAGCCAATTCTGGACGGCGTGCATCCCGCTGGCCGTCTCGGGTTTCAGCACGGCGCGCATGGCGCCGCAGTCGGTGTGGCCGCATACAATGATGTGCTTCAGTTTGAGCACCGACATGGCGTACTCGATGGTGGCCGCCTCGGCTCCCAGTCCGCTCGTGTAGGCGGGCACCATGTTGCCTGCGTTGCGCAGCATGAAGAGCTCGCCGGGGCTGGTCTGCAACAGGTGGCTGGGGTCGATGCGAGCGTCGGCGCAGGTGATCATCATGGCGTGCGGCTCATGATGGTGCGCCAGGTGGGCGAACAGTTCACGCTCGCGGGGAAATACCTCGGTTTGAAAATACTCTAATCCCTGAATCAGTTTTTCCATCGTTCTCTTTCCATTTGCTGGGTGGACGTTGGTTGACCGCGGGGCTTCCGCGCGCCAGCGGCACATGCGAGGAACGGGTACGGCGCCCAGCATGTGCGCGGAGACTTCGCGCACGGCACGTTGAGTTAAGACAGCTTAGGAGAGAGAGGAAGGAGGAGCGCGACCAGGGGGGAGAGTGGAAGGCGCCGCGGTGGTGGAAGGCGTGGGCGGAACGGAAAGCTTGCCGGCGAGACGGTGGAGAGCAAACTGAAACCCTGGCGGGCCCAGTTCGGCCCACGAGGAAGCGGACTCCGTGCTCTGGTTGCCGCTTTCACACCCGGCCAGGATTTGAGGGACCTCTTCGTGGTGATGATCACCGTCGAAGCGGATGTTTCCGGAACGCGCATGACGCTGGGCGCGGTGCCGTTGTTGAGCCGGCGTAAGGCTCCGAAGGACAGGCGTGACGGTGCGAACCGCCAGCCACGAGGCCAGCAGAGGGAGAAGAACGACCCAAATGCGAGGCTGTCTCTTCATTCCACTGCCTGACGGGAACCGTCAGTACTCGATTTTTACAGTTTAGAACATTGCGGCGGGCGGCGCCACTATACCTGTCCAGGAATCCGCCCCTCGGCGGGCCGGTGGCCGAAATCGCTACGGAAGGTAACGGCGGATGCCGAGGTCGTAGAGAAACGCGCCGAGTGCGCCGCCGATGAGCGGTCCTATGAGGGGAACCCAGAAGATGCCGGTGCCGTCGGTGAGGCCATTGTTGCGGAAGCCGGCGGCGACGGTGAACAGGCGCGGGCCAAGATCGCGCGCGGGGTTGATGGCATAGCCGTGCAGCGTACCCCAGCACATGCCGATGGCGACCACCACGGCGCCGATGGCAAAGGGCGCCAGGGCGCCCAGAGGCTGATTGCGTTCGTCGACGATGGCCAGGATCAACAGGATGAGCAGGGCGGTTCCGACAATCTGGTCGGTCCAGCCCGTCAGAGGTGACGCGGGGAAGGCCGGGAATGTGGCGAATACCCTGGCGGTTTTTTCCAGCGTGGGATCGACCTTCAGAAAAGCCGCCTGGTAGGCGGTGAAGACGATGGCCGCCCCGGCGAAGGCTCCGGCGGTTTGGGCCAGTGCATAAGGTAGGAACTTGCCCCAGGGGAAGCCGCGGCGCAAGGCCAGGGCCAGCGTGACGGCGGGGTTGAGGTGCGCGCCGGAGATCTTGCCGGCGACGAGTATGCCCATCACGACAGCCAGCCCCCATCCAAGGTTTATGTTGGTGAACCCGCCGTTCACCGTCTCGCCCGGAGTGCCGGATCCAAACAGCACCACCGAGGCCACCACGCCCGCGCCAAACACCAGCATCACCATCGTGCCGAGGAACTCGGCCATCAATTCACCCGCCATGCCTGCTTTTCGCATACGGTAGGCGAGTGTAGCAGAGTACGCGGGCGCCGGTGTTAGCGGCGGCGGATCTCGATCGGCATTTTTACCTCGCCGCCCCGCCCGTCGCGCACCACGATGGGCTCGTAGCCGAGCGGCATGACGCGCATGGTGCCCCCGTCGATCTCCACGCTCAGAAACTGATGGTGGGAACTGGCGCCGGTGATGTTGGCCATGTCGAGCCGCTGACGGATGTCGCCGTCGCGCAACTCGCCGCCGGAGCCGGAAACGATGTACTGCACGCCGCCGGTTGCTTCGTTGCGGTTCACGATTTGCAGGTTGTGTTCGTGTCCATTGAAGACGGCCGTAACGCCGCCTCGCGCGAGCATGTCCACGGCGTCCCGCATCCAGGAGAGGCTGGCCTCGTGGCGCGGCCCGGCCGTGAAGGGCGGATGGTGCCAGTAGGCGATGCGCCATGGCGCGGCGGGTTTGTTAAGTTCGGCGCGCAGCCAATCGCGCTGTTCGGGCAGGTCGCGCCACACGTTGCGCCGCGGCCCGGTGGCGCTGTTACGCGTCGAATCGATCGAATAAAACTGCGCGAGCCCGCCAATCTCGAAGCTGTACCAGCGCTCGGGACGTCCGGTGGGAAAGAAAAAATTGTCGAGGTAGACGGCGAGGTCGCCGCGGTTCTCGCTCTCGTTGCCGTCGTGATTGCCCGGCGAAGGATAAAAGGGAATATGACGCAGCAATGTCTTGTAGGGTTCAAAGTAACGGCGCGCCCAGTGGCGGTCCCTGTCACCGGAGCCTTTTGTGTAGAGGCCGAAGGGAGTGCCGTAGACGTTATCACCCGTGGTGATCAGGAAGCGCACCGGATTGTCCGATTTGGCATGGCGTGCGAACTCCTGCTCCATGGCGCGGGCGATGCGGTATTGCGGATCGGCCCCGGTGCCATAGTCGCCCATGACGAAGAAACGCAGGCGGGTAGTGCGTTCGGGCATGGTGCGCAACTCCCCGGAACCGAACGGCGCGCCGTTCACCAGAACGCGGAACGGATACGCGGTATCCGGCGCGAGACCGGTGACATGCATCCAGTTGCGGCCGGTGGTTTCGTGGTGTTTCCCGCCGAGTTCCACCGAGGCAGGGCCCAGCGGGCGGCTGTCGCGCCCGATTGTGTTGCCGCGGCCTCCGGTGGAGCCCCAGGCGATCCAGGCTTCGCGAGCCTTCACCGCGCCCACATAAACGTAGTTTGCCTCCGCGGCGTACGCCGCCTGATTACCAGCCGCGCTCCACGCCCACCACCTGCCAACCGCCAGCGCCGCCGCGCAGATAAACCGTAACTGTCTTCTTCGCATCCTGTCCCTGTATCTTCGCCGCCAGGTAGGCCGCATCCGGCGCCCTGGGAATCTCCGCGCCGCTCGCCGCCAGGGGCGTGCTCACGCCGGTCCCATTATCGAAAACCGACCAGGCGATCCGGTAGTCCCCGCCGCTGGTTCGATAGCCTGGGCTCTGGGTGAACCGGTGCGCGCGGGCGAGGTCGTCGAACACTAGGCGGCCCCGTTCAATGCGGAAACGGTCCAGGGGCAGCACGCCCTCGAGGAACGCCCGGCCAATCTTGTCGCGCCTCTCGATGAGTACGGCGGCGATCCATTCGGCGGCGCCGGGGTCGCTATACTGTCCGGTCCGGACAATCGTGCGAATCTCCTCATCGGTGAAGGCCATCACCTGTTTCGCCGCCCAGAAGTTATCGTCCGGCAGACGGTTCACGAAGGCCGGGTTGGGGTATTCGGGCACCCATTCAGCGGCGCGGAAGAGCTTCGATTCAAAACGTCCAACGCTTTTGTAAGCCGGATAGCGCGCATGCGCCCAGTAGGGAGTCCATAGACCGAGGCTGAAGAAGTTGCGCAGCGCCGGACCCTTCTCGAAGACATACTCGAAGCCGGACCGGGGCGAGTTCGGACCATTGCTGGCGCTGCCCAGCGTGGAGCCGAAGTCGATCAGGTAATGCTTCACGAAGATGGCGCCGCCCCCGGCGTGCAGCATGTCGAGCGAGTTGATGGCGCGCGAATCGTCATGGCCCACCCAGGCACAGAAGACGCCCAGGCCGCGCAGGTCGCGCCGGTGTTCGTGGCTGACGATGTCGTTGGGGTCGTCGCGGCGCATGCCGGAATACTTGTACGGTCCGATGGGCTTGCCGGGAAGGTAGAGGCTGGCGCCGCCTCGGTAGCGCCCGTCACTGCCGCGCGGCACGCGCATGAGCAGCTCGGTGACGTCGCGTTGCGTCATCCGGCGCGGCTTGCCCCTGGCGTCCAGCAGTTGCACGTCCTGGCCCAGTTCGAGATCCTCGCGGCGGAAGTGAACAATGTAGTTCTCCGGCACGTTGTAGCCCAGCGCATGGAAGATCTTCGACACGAGCGTGTCGGGAGCCGTGGCGATCTCGGGGTATTCCAGCGGATCGAATTTAAGCACATAGCGGCGTTTGCGCGAATCGAGAATTTCGAAGCCCGGCGTGACGCCTTCGCTCTTGGCCTTCACCACCGTCCACTTGCCATCGGTGGAAGGCGCATGGCTCATGCCGGGGCCGGCGGCGAGTTCGGCCAAGCTCATGCGCTTGTAATAGTGGCGGGGTTGCCACCAGGCGCTGGCCATCGGTTCGCCCAGCGTGTTCACGGCGCGCGCCGGGATGGGCGGCACGATGCGGCCGTTTTCCTTTTCGCCGGTCTGCTCGCCTGGATGGGCGAAGAGGTGGGCGAAGAAATCGTAGTAATCGCTGATCTTGCGCCGGATGGCCTTGGAGGCGTCGCGTGGCGCGGGTTCGGCGAGCAAAGGGTCATCGGGGTAAAACCGCGAATTGCCTTCGGCGCACAGTGGGGCCGCCAGAAGCATGAGTAACACGGGCAGGGTTTGTTTGCTCATCGTCATGCCTCCTCTCAATAAATGTGGCTCGGCGCCGAACTGCCAAAGGGCCGCTGGGCGAAGACGTCGTTGAACTTGAACCACACCTGGAAGCCTTCGTGGCTGAAACCGACGTCGATGCGGATAAATGTGGCGTTGCGCGCGTTAAAGCGCAGGCCGAAACCCACCGCGCTTTCCAGGTTCCGGAAATCGAGATCGCCGCGCTTGGGCGTCACCTTGCCGGCATCGGCGAAGAGCGCCATGTCCATGCCGGAGAAGACCTCCCAGCGGTACTCGGCGTTCAGCGCCATCATGTTCTCGTCGTGAAAGCGGTAGGGCCGGAAGCCGCGCAGGTCCTGCGGTCCGCCCAGTACGCTTTGTAAATAGAACGGTACGGACTGATCGGGGTCATGGACGGTCATTACCGTACGGCCCCGCAGAACGAACACGCGCCGCTTGTTGAACAACGGCAGATACTGCTGGGCTTCCAGGTCCAGGCGTTGAAAGCCGTGACGGCGCAGCACGCGGTCGTTGTAGCTGTCGTAACGCGCCGTGTAGTTGCCGCCCTGGCGCGGACCGGTCTTGCTGTCGCGATAGTCGGCCTGGGCGAAGACGCCCCAGCGGAAGAAATTGGTCTGGCGGTCGATGCCGGAAGCCTGGGAGACGGGGAAGACACGCTCGGCGCTGGCATAGCGCTCGTCCGTGCCAGGCCCGGTATTGTTCCACATGTAGCCGGAGGAGAAACCCGTGCGCAGCCACTTGTTCACGTGCACGCCCACGACGCCGTCCGCGGTGGTGTTCTCCAGACGGTAGTTCGTACGCCGGATCTTCTCGGAATCCGGCCCCTGGCCGTAAAAGGGCAGGCCGCCATAGTTGTGGTGCAAGGCGCGCGCCTCCCAGAACAGGCGTCCGTTCGCCGTGCTGGGCTGGCCCAGTGCCGTTTCCAGGCGAAGCCAGCGCCGCGTCGAGGCCTGCGCCGAAACGCCGGCGAACATCGTGCCGCGCGCCAGATCCTCGCGCAAGTACTGCGGTCCCAGCGCGAAGCCGCCGCCGGTCGCCAACCCGCCCAGCTTCACGCGGAAGCCGGCGATGCCCGCCGTGATCCTCTCCAGCACCTTGGCGTCCTTGACGTAGATCAGGCGCTCTTCCAGCTTCGACGGCGTGTCCGGTTCCAGATGGGTTGACTTCGCCTCACGTTCGGCTTCAATCTCCGCACCCCGGGTCTGTTGCGCCGACGAAACGTGAACCGCCAGCAGAAGACCCAGGCCCAGCCGCAGGAATCTTGACTGTCTTCTCATTTGCCCCCAATCCTGATAGGTTCGCACATGGGAAAGAACGAGCGCGCCGCTGTGCGGCTACACTGTACATGATGCGAATCACCTTTTGGGGCGCCGCGCAGACCGTCACCGGTTCCATGCACGAGGTGGCGGTGAACGGCCAGCGCTACCTTCTCGATTGCGGCCTCTACCAGGGCCGCCGGCAGGATACGTTTGAGCGGAACCGGCACTTTCCATTCCCGGCGAAATCCGTGGCGTCGGTCGTGCTGTCGCACGCGCACATCGACCACAGCGGCAACCTGCCGTCGCTGGCGCGGGGCGGTTTCGAGGGCGACATCCATGCCACCCCAGCCACGATCGACCTGTGCAAGTCGATGTTGATGGATTCCGCGTATCTGCAAGAGAAAGACGCGGAATTCTTGAACAAAAGGAATCAACGCCGCCGCTCGGTTCTGCAAAACAACGGCAACGGCCCGGTGGAACCGCTCTATACGGTGGCCGACGCCCAACGCGCGTTAGGCTTGTTCCGCGCCAGGGCGTATCATGAGCCGGCTCCGGTTTCCGAGGAAGTCGAGTTCGAATATTCCGACGCTGGCCACCTGTTGGGTTCGGCCAGCGTTCTGCTGCGCGTGAAATCGCAGGGGCGGTCGGTGCGCCTTTTGTTCTCCGGCGACGTAGGCCGTCCGGGACTGCCCATCATTCGCGACCCGGAGCCGCCGCCGGAAGCCGATTACCTGCTTCTGGAATCCACCTATGGAGCGCGTCTGCACAAGCACGACGAGGTTGTCCTCGACAAACTGCGCGACACCATCAACCGTACGGCGGCGCGAGGGGGGCGCGTGATCATCCCCGCCTTCGCCGTCGGGCGGACGCAGCAGATCGTCTTCCTGCTGCACCAGATGTGCTGCGGCAAGGGCATCCCGGACATCCCCATTTTTGTCGATTCGCCGCTGGCCATCAATGCCACCGAGGTGTACCGAGCCCACCCCGAATGCTTCGACGCCCAAACCTACGGCTACATCGCGAACCACGACGACCCTTTCGGCTTCCGCCGCCTGCGCTATGTACGCGAAGCCTCCGAATCCAAGGCGTTGAACGACCTGCGCGGGCCGATGGTGGTGATTTCAGCCTCCGGAATGTGCGAGGCCGGTCGCATTCTGCACCATCTGCGGAACAACATCGAGGATCCGCGGAACACCGTGCTCATCGTAGGCTTCCAGGCCGAACACACGCTGGGCCGCAAGATTGTCGAACGGCGGCCCGAGGTGCCCATCTTCGGCGAACCCGTGCGGCTGCGGTCCGAAGTGGTCACGCTGCAGGAACTCTCCGGCCATGCCGACCAGGCAGAACTGTTGCAGTGGATCAAGCCTATCGCCAAGCGTTTGAAAGGCATCTTCCTGGTCCATGGCGAAACGGTGAACCAGGAGGGACTCAAGACAGCGATCGAGGAACGCTATGACGTTCCCGTCACGATTCCCCGGCGCGGCGATCATTTCGAACTGTAGCGGCGCACCAGAGGAATCCACATGAGCGCCGCCAGCCAGACACTGCCCGCCCCGCGCAGGACGATCCTGGACCGGTTCCTGTCGCCGTTCTCGCGCGTGGAAAACGGCGAGGGCGCCGGCGCGCTGCTGCTGGCCGCCAACGTGTTCCTTCTGCTCGGTTCCTACTATGTGTTGAAGACCGTGCGCGAAGCGCTCATCCTGAGCGAGGCCGGGGCGGAGGTGAAAAGCTACGCCTCGGCGGGGCAGGCCGCGCTCATGCTGCTGCTGGTGCCTCTCTACGGCTGGTTCGGCTCGCGCGTGGGCCGGCTGGCGCTGGTGGCCGGCTCCACGATGTTCTTCGCCGCCCACTTGGCGGTCTTCTATCTGCTCGGCCAGGCCGGTGTCCATATAGGGGTCGCCTTTTTCCTGTGGCTCGGCGTCTACAACATGTTTGTCGTGGCCCAGTTCTGGGCCTTCGCCAACGACCTCTACACAGAGGAACAGGGCAAGCGCTTGTTCCCCATCATTGGCGCGGGCGCCTCGCTGGGCGCCTGGCTGGGCTCGCTGGCCGCCAAGGAGATGTTCAAGAGCTTCTCGCCGCATCACCTCATGCTGCTGACCATCGTGATCCTGGCCGCCTGCGCCGGACTCACCTATGCGAGCCACCTGCGGCAGCAGCGGCGCTCCGGGAAGGCCGAGGCCAAGGCGGCCGAGGCGCCGCTGAGCAAGTCGGGCGGCTTCCAGCTTGTATTCCGCGACCGCTATCTGCTGCTGATCGCCACGCTGGTGCTGTTGTTGAATCTGGTGAACACGACGGGCGAGTTCCTGCTTGGCGATTTCGTGGCCGATCAGGCCATCCAGCGCTTTGGAGCGGGCGAGGCCTCGGCGGCCCAGCGCGGCGCGTTCATCGGCCAGTTCTACGGCGACTTCTTCGGCTGGGTGAACCTGCTCGGCTTCCTCATTCAAACCTTCCTGGTTTCCCGCGTCTTCAAATACGCGGGCGTCGGCGTGGCGTTGTTCGTGCTGCCCGTGATCGCCCTGGGCGGCTATGGCTTCCTGATCTTCGCTCCCGTGCTCGGCATCGTGCGGGTGGCTAAGATTCTGGAAAATTCGACCGACTACTCCCTGAACAACACCGTCCGGCACGCCCTGTTCCTGAACACCTCGCGCGAGGCCAAGTACAAGGCCAAGGCGGCGATCGACACCTTCTTCGTGCGCTTTGGCGACATGGTGCAGGCGGCCGTCGTGTATGGCGGCACGGCCATGGCCTGGACCACGAAGAATTTCGCCGTTCTGAATGCCTGCTTCGTGGTGGTGTGGCTGCTCGTGGCGCTGCAAATTCACCGCGAATTCAAACGCCAGGAGCGGGAAGCCAATCCGGTACGCTAGAGGAGATGATTTCTCCCATGACACGGCGCGCCGCGCTGGCCACGGCCGCCGCCGGCGCTTTACCGGCACAGAACGCAACCGCGGCGTGGCAACCCCCGGCGGAAATGGTGGAGGCGCATGACAAAGCCATCGACGCCCGGTTGCAAGCGCAAATTCTAACCAGAGGGAGCCGCTTTTACGGCGGCTTCGCCGACGCCGACGGACTCGTGCACGGCGGCTCCACCGGCGGTGCGTTGCATACCTTCGGCCTGGGTTACATGCTGACGCGCTCGCGCCACTACAAGTCGCCGGCCATGCTGGAACGCATGAAACTGGTATGCGCCTACCTGGACGCGCACACTTCGCCGGAAGGCAACATCGACCTGCTCATCACCAACTTCAACTCGCCGCCCGATACGGCGTTCATGATCTGGGGAGTGGGCCAGATTGGGCATCTGGCCCGTCTCCACGGCGCCGCCGAAGTGGAAAAGATCGTCGAACCGGTGCTGCGCCGCTCCGGCCGCGCGCTGGCTACGGGCGGCATTCACACGCCGAACCACCGCTGGGTCGTCTCCTCGGCGCTGGCGCAGATTCACGAACTCTATCCCGACGCGTCCTATGAAAAGCGCATTGGCGAATGGCTGGCCGAGGGCATCGACATCGACAGCGACGGCCAGTACACGGAACGCTCCACGGGCGGCTACAACGGCATCACCGACCGCGCGTTCACCATTCTGGCGGCGAAGCTGAACAAGCCGGAGTTGCTGGAACCCGTCCGCCGCAACCTCGACGCCATGCTTTACCTGCTGCATCCGGACGAAGAGGTGGTCACCGACATTTCCCGGCGCCAGGATCTCTACACGGCGGGAACCATGGCCGGTTATTCGTTGTCGTTGAAGTACATGGCCGTTCGTGACGGTAACGGCGTCTACGAAACGCTGTCGCGGCGCTTCCCGCCCTCGCTCAGCGACACGATGGAGTATGCCGAGTTACAGCAGCCCGGACCCGCGCCCAAGCCCGTGCCCTCCGACTATGTGAGGGAGATGCCGTTTCTTCAGGTGGGCCGCGTGCGCCGCGGCGCGCGCAGCGCCACGATCATGCTGGACGGACGCAGCCGCTTCTTCGGCATGCGTAACGGCAAGGCCGTCATCGAGGCCGTGCGGATGGGCAGCCTGTTCTTTGGCAAGGCGCAGTTCAAACCGCAGCGCTGCTGGCGGGCGCGCGACGTGGACGGGCGTCCCCAATGGGTGCTGGAACAGTCGATGGAAGCGCCCTACTACCAGCCGCTCCACCCGGCCGAGCACGTGGGCACCGAGGAGTGGGGCGACAAACGCCGCCTCCGCCAGAAGACGCAGATGAACTATCTCACCTACCGCGCCACGGTCACCGAGACGGCCAAGGGCTTCACGATCAAGTTCGATGTCGAAGGGCCGAAGGACCTGCCCGTGATGATCGAGGTGGCGCTCCGGCCCGGCGGACAACTTACCGGAGTTGAGCCGCACCCGCATGAATCCGGCTGTCACTTGCTGAAATCCGGTTATGCTACTTACACGGCCGGCGGCAGTAGCGTGCGCTTCGGTCCGGGCTTGGCCGAGCACCAGGCCGTATCGGGACGGGGCATTGAAGCGCGGCTCCCCGGGCCGGCCGTCTTCCTGACGGGCTTTGCTCCTCTCTCCCGCACGCTGGAAATCGAGGGCTAAGCCATGCGGACACGGCGTGAGTTACTCGGAGCGGCGGGATTCGCGCTGGCGGGCGGCCTGCGCGCCGCCTCGCCGTCGATCCATGTGGAATCCGTGCGGAGACTGTTCCACAATGGCGAACACAACGCCTTCACCGACTTAGTCATGTTCCAGGGAACTTACTATCTTACCTTTCGCACCTGTCCTGATGGCCACATGGTGCATCCCACCTCGGCGATTCTCGTGCTAGCCAGCCGGGACGGCGTCCAGTGGAAACAGGTGCACCGCTTCTCCGTTTCCAAACGCGACACGCGCGACCCGCACTTTCTCATCTTCCAGGACAAACTCTTCGTTTACACCGGCACATGGTATTGCGGCGACACCTCGCCCGCGCGCTACGACATGAATCAGCACCTCGGCTACGCCGCCTGGAGCCGAGACGGCGTGTCGTGGGAGGGACCGCGCCTGCTGGAAGGCACTTACGGCCACTACATCTGGCGCGCGGCTTCCCATGCGGGGAAGGCCTATCTGTGCGGACGGCGGAAGCGCGCCTTCATCGAGACCGCCACGCGCGCCGAGCAGGACGAAGCCGTGGAATCGGCGTTACTGGAAAGCAGCGATGGTTTTGTGTTCCACACCGCCGCCCTGTTCCAGGAGACTTTCGGCGACGAAACCGCGTTTCTCATCGACGGCACAGGCGCGCTGACCGCCGTGGCCCGCAGCGGCGGCAATCGGAACGCACAGTTGCTGCGGTCGCAGGCGCCGTTCACCTCGTGGCGGCGCACGGACCTGGGCCGTTACATCGGCGGACCTCTGCTGGCGCGCTGGGGCGGCCGCTGGCTGGTGGGGGGGCGCAAACAGACGGCCGCCGGACCGCGCTGCGTGCTGTCCTGGCTCGACGGAGACCGCCTGGAAGACGTGGTCGAGTTGCCCAGCGGCGGCG
Source organism: Bryobacterales bacterium (assembly GCA_020852175.1). Classification (GTDB taxonomy): domain Bacteria; phylum Acidobacteriota; class Terriglobia; order Bryobacterales; family Bryobacteraceae; genus JAFLBB01. Next base: position 183,651 of record JADZBH010000016.1, read on the forward strand.
ACAACTCATATCCCGGCTTTTTCGCGCTGGATGCCAACCGCGGCTGGCTGTCTTATTACTCCTCGCATGAATCCGAGGCAGGCAAGCCCATCACGGCGATCTATCTGGCGGAACTCCGGCGGCTGTGAGGCGTGCGCGCCTGTACGCGCCGCACCAGCATCCAGCCAAGCGCCACGAACACGCCCGCGGTCAGCCATCCGCGCGCGGGCGCCAGCGCTTCGATGGCCAGTGACGGCGCGCCCGCCAGGAAGGCGGTCGCCAGCAGGATGCCCATCACGGCATCACCGGCGATGAGTCCGCTGGCCATCAGCGTGCCGCGATCTCCGGCCGCCTTGCGGGCCGTCTCGTCGTGCCGGGCGGCCATTTTGCCAGCCAGCCACTGGAACGCGCCTCCCACGAAAATGGCCGAGCTGGTATCGAACGGCAGATACATGCCGACGGCGATCAGCATGGGCGCGCGCGCGCCGCACAAAAGTAGCGCCACGCCGAATGCCGCGCCAATGCCCAGCAGTCCCCAGGCCATCTGTCCGCCCATGATGCCCGCCGCCAGTTGCGCCATCAGCCCCGCCTGCGGCGCCGGCAGCGCGCGCCCGCCAATGCCCCCGGTGTCGAGGTTGGCTTCGTGCAGCGCCACGATGGGCGCGATCAGGAAGAACGACAGCAGCACCACCGCCAGCACCTCCACCACCTGCATCTTCCACGGCGTGCCGCCCAACAGGTGTCCGGCCTTGAGGTCCTGAATCAACGAACCCGATACGCAGATGGCGCAGCAGACCACCGAGGCGACGCCGAGCACCGCGCCCACGCCCGCCTTTCCTTTCACGCCCAGCGCCAGCAGCAGCAGCGCGCTGATTACCAGCGCGGCCAGCGTCAATCCGCTCACGGGCTGGTTCGAACTGCCCACCAGCCCCACCAGATAACCGCCCACGGCGCTCAACAGGAAGCCCGTGATCGTCATCAACAGCCCGGCCGCCAGCGCCGCCAGCCAGCTTTGTGTGAAGTGGAAATACATCGCCGTGATGGGGACGATAAGCAGGCCCGCCGCTGCCAGTACCCACTTGGCCGGAAGGTCGCGTTCGGTCCGCTCCACCGCGTCCGTGCCGCTGCCGGCCGCCTTGGCCGAAGCCGCCAGCGCGCCTTTCACCGAGGCCGCGATGGATCCGCGCAGGCCGATCATCGTGTTTGCCGCCGCCACCAGCATGGCCCCCACCGCGATGGGCCGCACCACGTTGTACCAAAGCGTGTAGGACTGCACGGCCGTGCCCGCCGCGGCCTCCCCGCCCAGCCGGTGCGCCAGGTCGGGATCGAAAAACAGCAACAGCGGAATCAACAGCCACCAGGCGATGATGCCGCCCGCCACATTGATCGACGCCAGTTCGGGGCCGATCAGATACCCCACGCCGATCAGCGCCGGCGACAGCGCCGGAGTGGACCACGGAATTCCGCCCCCGTGCGTCACCGCGCCGATGATTTTCTTGTCGAAGTCGAAGTGCCGGATTACCGATTTCGGAAAGGCCCAGAAGCCCTCCATATACTCCGTCAGCAGGTGCAGCCCCTTATCGCTCCGGGCGAAGTGGATCAGCGCGCCAATACCCATCGAACCGAAGATCAGCTTCGAGGCGCCCGCGCTCTCGCCGCCCGCCTTCACCAGTTCCACGCAGGCCACGCTCTCCGGCCAGGGCAGCCCGGCGTCCACGCACAATGGCCGGCGCAACAGGATGATGAAGAACACGCCGATCAGCCCGCCCGCCAGCAGGATGAGCGTCGCCTCCCAGAAGTGCGGTCGCAAGCCGCTCCACAGCCGCGCGCCGTCCACCTCCACAAGCATGAAGGCGGGGATGGTGAAAATGGCTCCCGCTACCAGCGCCTCGCCCACGCTGGCCGCCGTGCGCGCGATATTTTGTTCGAGAATCGTTCCGCGAAAGGCCGGCAGGCGGAACAGAGCCATGGCGATGACCGCGGCCGGAATGGTGGCGGCCACGGTTTGTCCGGCGCGCATGCCCAGGTAGGCGTTGGCGGCTCCGAAGACGAACGCGAGGAAGATGCCCAGCCCAACCGCCTTCACGGTGAGCTCGGCCGGTTCCGGCGGGGGCTTCGGCGCGGGCGCCTGTGGGCCGTTTGGCATAGAGGTAGGATAACGTCATGCTTGCGCGCCGTTCGTTTCTATTCGCCGCGGCCTCGGCCTCCTTCGCCGCGGCGCGTTTCCCCACCCAGGTTGCCGGGAGGGCCGAACGCATGTTCCCCACGCCCGGCAAGAATCCCAACGGGCTGCAGGCCGCGGCCGGAGGCTTGTGGGTCTACGATCAGGGCAATAATCACGCGGCGCTGCTCGATTGGTCCGGCGGCAAGGTTCTGCGCGACTTCGACACGGAAACCGACAAGGGCTCCGGCATCACCTTCGACGGCAAGGATCTGTGGATCGCCTCCACCTACGATTCCCGCATTGTGCGCACCGATGCGCGGACGGGCAAGGCGCTGCAATCGTTTGCCTGCCCCGGCGCGGGCGTGGTTCATTGGGCGCCGCGTGGCGCCCATCCGCGCGCCACCGGCGCACACGGTCTGGAATGGCGCGATGGCGAGCTTTGGATCGCCGTGCCCCCGGCCATGACGATCTATGTCACCGACCCCGCCACGGGCAGCGTGAAACGCAGCTTTCCCGCGCCGGGCGTGCGCCCCCACGGCATCGGCTGGGACCCCGACGGCTCTCTCTGGTGCACGGATTCCATCTACCGCGCCTTCTTCAAGATGGACCCGCGCACCGGCGCCATCAAGCGCCAACTCATGATGCCGCTGCGCGAGCCGCTGGTGGACGATCTGCTGATTGTTCCGCACGGCATGACGGTGCACGCGGGCCACATCTGGTTCTCCGTGGCCGAGACGGGCGAGGTGTACCGCGTCCCGCTCGCCTGATCGGCCGTCCGCGCGCCGTGTACTACGATGAAGAGGTTCATGTTCCCGCACCTCCATAGCGCTTTCTCCGCCCGTTTCTTCGCCGCCGGGGTCCGCTCATGATGTGGAGCGCTGCGGGCGCCGCCGCGCTCGCGCTCGCCGTCATGCTCGGCGCGTTCGGCGCGCACGGACTGCGCGGCAAACTCGACGCCTACTCGATGGGCATCTACGAGAAGGCCGTCTTCTATCACTTTGTCCACGCGCTCGGATTGCTTGCCGTGCCGGTCATGGCCCGGATTGGAGCGATCAGGCCGGGACAGGCCGCCGCCGTGTGCGTACTGCTGTTGGCCGGGATCGCCATCTTTTCCGGCAGCCTCTACCTGCTTGCCGTGACCGGCACGCGCTGGCTCGGCGCCGTCACGCCGCTGGGCGGGGTGAGTTTCATCGCCGCCTGGGCCGTGCTTGCCTACGCCCTCGCCCGTTCCTGACGGCGCGGCGCGCGAACCCGCCGGCTTGCTCCCGCCGCATTTCGTTCGGTGTCTGGCGAAATCCTCCGATGAGTAATACAGCGGACACTTCTGCTCACACCCTTAGGCGGAACAATGACAATTCAACAAAAGACCAGACTCCTGAGCCGGACGGCCGTTGGAGTCATGATCGTACTCGCCCTCGCCGTAGCGGCTCTGTTTCAGGTGCAACGGGCCTTGCGCCGAAGCACGGACAACCGGTTTGACTCGCGGGCGCTGGCCGTGCATCTACGGCAAAGCTCCGACGATTTGACTCGCTTGGCGCGCAGCTACGTGGCGACGGGCGATTCCTCTTTCGAAAAGATGTATTGGGATGTGATCGCCGTCAGGAACGGGGAGAAGGCGGGCGAGGACGGACGCCGGATTTCCTTGCAGCAGCGCATGAAGGATCTCGGCTTCTCCAGGGCGGAATTCGACAAGCTGAAGCAGGGGGAGGACCTGTCGAACACGCTGGCTGGCACCGAGACCACGGCGATGAACGCCGTCAAGGGCCAGTATGCGGAGGCGGGCGGGCAATTCACGAAGCAGGCGCCGCCGGACATCGAGATGGCGCGGCGTGTCTTGTTCGATGCGCGGTATCACGGCACGAAGAGGCAGATCGCGAGCTATGTCTCCGAATTTGACCGTATGCTGGACAGCCGTACGTCGGAGGCGGTGGAGCGGCACACCCTGTGGGCCAATCTCCTGTTGGGGACGATCACGCTGCTCACGATCGGGATCATCGCCCTGTCGATGTCGTTCATCCGCACTTTTAGCGGCGTTGTACGGCAGGCCGCGGGGCAGTTGCACGCCTCGTCCGAGCAGGTGGTGACGGCCGCCAACCATGTGGCGCGCTCGGGCCAGACACTGGCGCAAGGAACCTGTGAGCAGGCATCGTCGCTCGAGGAAACGTCGGCTTCGTTGCAGCAGATCGCGGCGATTTCGCAGAACAACCTGGCGCGGGCGGGTTTGGCGGCGGAACTGATGGAAGCGGCCGAAGGCCATGTGGCCAAAGGCAATGCTTCGCTTACCGAGATGACCGAATCGATGGAGCGGATTCAAGCCGAAAGCGGCAAGATCGCCCAGATCATCAAGGTGATCGACAGTATCGCGTTCCAAACCAACATTCTGGCGCTGAACGCGGCCGTGGAGGCGGCGCGGGCAGGCGACGCCGGCATGGGCTTTGCCGTGGTCGCCGACGAGGTGCGCAACCTGGCGCAGCGTTCCGCGCAGGCGGCCAGGGACACGACCGGGCTGATCGAAAAATCGGTGCGGAGCGCGAGCGAAGGGACCGAAAGGCTGGCTGGACTGGCCGAGGCCTTCCGCGCGATCACCGAGAACGCGGCGGCGGTGAAGCGGGAGGTGGAGGGCGTGAACGGGGCCAGCCGCGAAGAGGCGCGGGGCATCGAACACATCACGGCCGCGATTCGCCAGATCGATCAGGTGGTGCAGAGCACGGCGGCGACGGCGGAGGAAAACGCGGCGGCTGGCGAGGAGATCGCGGCCCAGTCGGGCAATCTGCGTACGATCGTCGAGCGTTTGGAGGCGCTGGTGAGCTAGCGTTCGCTCTCCGGGGCCGCGCGTGTCCACACACGGACGGCCCTGATGGCTGCTGTGATAAACTCCGCCCGATGCGATATCTGCTTTTCGTCTGGCTCGCCTGCGCGGCCTACGCCGCCCAGGAGCGCAACGACATCGAGTTCGCGCGGCATGGAGGCGTCCCGTTGACGCTGGACGCCTCCGTGCCCGAGGGCAAGGGACCCTTCCCGACGGTAATCGTCGTCCATGGCGGCGGTTGGCAGAACGGCTCCAAGCGCAGCTACGAAAAACCCCTGCTGCCGGTGTTGACCGATGCCGGGTTCACCTGGTTCACCATCAATTACCGGCTGGCGCCGGAGCATCCCTACCCGGCCGCGGTGGTGGACGTGGAATCCGCCGTGCGCTGGGTGAAGGCCCACGCGAAGGAATATAAAGTGGACACGCGCCGGATCGCGTTGATGGGCGAATCGGCGGGCGGACACCTGGTGGCTTTCGTGGGTGTGCGTCCCACGAAGCAGACGCGCGTCGCGGCGGTCGTCGATTTCTACGGGCCGCACGACCTGGCACGCCGTGAAAGCGGACGCGAGGAGGTGAGCAAGAGCCTGCGCCTGTTCCTGGGCGTGGATAAACCCGATGCCGCCGGACTGGCCAAGTTGAAGGAGGCCTCGCCCATCACCTATGTGAAGCGCGGCTTGCCGCCGTTCCTGTTCATTCATGGCACCAAGGACGTCACCGTGCCTTTCGAGCAATCGACGCTGCTCTGCGACCAACTGAAAGCATCGGGCAACCGCTGCGAGGTGTTCGCCGTGGAAGGCGCGCCGCACGGCGTCGGCCGGTGGGAGAGCCAACCCGAGTGGCAGGCCTACAAGACAAAAATGGTGGAGTGGCTTCGCGCCACGCTGCGGTAAGTCCCCTTGCGCTTCCCTTCACTGTGCTAATTTCTGGAGCATGGCCCGCGAGGGCGGCGAAAGAACTGGGTATTTGGAGAATCATATGGCCAGGCACGGCACGTTGATGGACATGGTGCAGCACTCGGTGGCCACTGGGATGGCCAAGGCGTCGATCCAGACCGCCGAGACGAAACTGAAGGATGTGGAAACGGCAAACCAGGCGTTGAGCCAGCGATGGCAGCAGATGCTGAATTCGCCGCAGGCCGCGGCCTACAAGGCCAACAATAATGTCGGGGATTGGGAGCAGACCCAGTTGATCATCGACGTGCAGAACCTTGTGACCGGGCTGGCCAAAGTGGTCATTGCCCAGCAGGCGGTCATCACGGCCATGCTCGGCGCGCTCAAGAACCTGAACCAGAAGTAGCCGCGGGGCCCCTACATCCGGTAGAGCATCCAGTACACCACGACGCCGCTCACCGAAACGTAGAGCCACACGGGCAGCGTCCAGCGCGCGATCTTCCGGTGCGCCGGGAAGCGCTTCTGGAACGCGCGATGAAGCGTCAGGATCGCCAGCACGGGCACCACCGAGGCCAGAACGGTGTGCGTCAACAGGATGCCCAGGTAGAGCGTCCGGATGGGGCCCACGCCCTGAAACCGCACCGAACCCACCTGGTAGTGGTACACGAGGTAGGAGACGATGAAGGCGACCGAGACGGTGAACGCCGCCAGCATCGCGTAGCGGTGCTCCTCGCGCCGTTTGTTCCGGATGAAATAGTAGCCTGCCACCAGCAATACGCCCGAAAGGGCGTTGAGCGTGGCGTTGAGCGCGGGAAGGGAACGGTAGTCCATGAGGCTCAGGGGGCGCTTTCGCCGGCCAGTTGTTTGATGCCCGCGATCAGTTTGGGCACATCGGCGTCGTCGGCGGTCCCGTAAAAGCCGCGCACCGTGCCGCGGGCATCCACCAGCACAAGCCGCGTCGAGTGGTTCAACGAGCCGTCCACGTCGCCTAGCGTGAAGGCGTCGCGCATCAGGGCGTGCAACTGTTCTCGCGTACCGGTAAGGAAGCTCCAGCGCCGCGTGTCGGCCGCATAACGCCTGGCGTAGGCGTCCAGATGGGCCGGCGTGTCGTGCTCGGGATCCACGGTGAAGCTCACATAGCGCACGTTGGCCAGGCCGCTCGTGGCCCCGGCGGCCGTCTTCATCAGGCGGCTCATGCGCGGGCAGGGACCCTTGCAGGTGGTGTAGATGAAGCCGGCCACCCACACTTTGCCGCGCAGTTCGCGCTCGCTCGCGAAGGTGCGTCCGTCCTGTGCGGTGAGCGTGAAGGCGGGAATGGTTTGAAAGCTGGGAAGCGGCTCGGGCGTGCGGGAGCAGGCCGCCAGAAGCAGGAACGCGGGAAGGGCTCGGCGTGTCACCGGTCGATCAACATCAGGCCATACAGCACGGGCAGGTAGGCCACCGAGGCCAACAACACCTTGCGCGCGCGCGCCGCGGTTTTCTCCGAAGCCACGCGCCAGGCGGCATAAAAGAAGAGCGTGCCCGCGGCCAGAGCGCCGAACAGGTAGAGCCTGCCGGTCATGCCGAGGAACGACGGCGCCAGGCTGGCCGGAATCAACAGCGCGGAGGTGAACAATATGTGGCGCGCCGTGGAAGCGCCGTCCGGCTCCACCACCGGCAACATGCGAATGCCGGCCTTGGCGTAATCGTCGCGGTACATCCAGGCGATCGAGTAAAAGTGTGGAAACTGCCACAGGAAGAGGATAGCGAACAACGCCCACGCCTCCAGCGACAGGTGGCCATGCGCCGCCGCGTAGCCGATCAGCGGCGGCATCGCGCCGGGAATCGCCCCGACGGTGGTCGAATGCGGGCTTACCCGCTTCAATGGCGTGTAGAGCAGCAGATAGCTGGCCAGCGTGAACAGGCCCAGCGCGGCCGACAGCAGGTTAGCGCCCCAGGCCAGTTCGACGAAGCCCAGCACCGATAACCCGATGCCGAACCAGAACGCGTGCGCCCGCGGCATGCGGCCGCCCGGAATCGGACGGTTGCTCGTGCGGCGCATCAGCGCATCGGCGTCCCACTCATACCACTGGTTCAACGCCGCCGTGCCGCTGGCCAGCAGTCCCGTTCCGGCCAGCGTATGCAGAAATGCCAGCCAGCCGAAATCCGGACGATGCCCGAACAGACAGCCGATCGCCGTGCTCATCATGATGAGCCAGGTGATCCGCGGCTTGGTCAAAGCCGCGTAGTCGCGCAGTTGGGGCCGTGTGTGCGGGGTCATCGGGTGAGGGGACGCCAGAAGCATTTAGTGTGACATATTCGCGGCGGATCTCATAGGAGCGATCACCACCGGCCGGACGTGCCGCGCCGCCTGAATCGCGAACAACGTGCTGGTGGCTAGCGTGAGGGCTCCGGTGGCCACATGGGCCACCGTGAACCACACCATGACGGGCATCGGTTGCGGCGCCTCGGCCGTGACCACGCGGCTGATGTAGGCAGCCACCCCGAGAAATACCTGGACGAACGTCACGCCCAGCAGAACAATGGCATAAGTTCGCAGCGTCCTGTGGTGCGGATAGCTCAGCAGCGCGAAGACGGCCACGAACAGCACCACCCCCGTCACCACCACCGCGCCGCCGACGTGCCACAAAATATCCAGCGCCTTATGCCGGTAGGCCGCGCCCAGAAACACCTGCGCCAGCATGAAGGGAGGCAGCCACAGCCCGAGCGTGCGTAAACTGAGCGAGCCCGTCGCGTCCACCATCTCCGGCTCGTCGCGGAACGACGGCGCCGTGAATAGCGCCAGGGCCACCGTCGTGGAAAAGAAGATCTCCGCCAGGCAGGCGTGCGAAATGCTCACCCATTTCGGCAGCAGATACAACACCGTCAACCCGCCCAGCAAGCCCTGAAAGCAAACCGCCGCCAGCGCGGCGAAGCCCAGCCGCCGCATCCAGGCGCGATCGTCGCGCCGGTAGAGCCAGACAGCCATGATGATGGTGAGAAAGCCCACCGTCGTGGCCACCATGCGATGGCCATGCTCAAAAAAGATGTTGCCGTACATGGGCGGCATCAACTGCCCGTAGCTGAGCGGCCAGTCCGGCACCGACAGCCCGGCTTCCTTCGATGTCACCGTCGCCCCGGCCACCACCAGAAACAGCGTGCAACACGCCAGAAAAATGGCGTAGCGAAAAAGCGCGAGGCTGGCTGTCGAGTGACGCGGCATGGCGGACGGAGAAGGAGTTGTCGTGATCGGTCCCAGACGTGCCTCTTATTGTATCGCAGGATATTTTGTTGTCTAGCAGGATCTCGCCCGGATCTCGTCCGGCTCCTGCCCGGCGGCGTTTTCCGCGGCAGCGAGCCCGGGATTCGCCATCGTTTGGTATAGACTGTCCCCATGCGATTCCTGGCGCCGCTTGCGTTGGCGGCCTGCCTCTGCGCGCAAACGCAACCGGTGCGGCGGCCTCCCATCACGGGCGTGGCCCACATTGCCCTGTATGTCAAGGACGTTCAGGCCGCGCGCTACTTCTACACCGGGCTGCTCGGCTACCAGGAGTGCTTCGACCTGAAGAACCCCGACGGCTCGCTCTCGCTCACCTTCATCAAAATCAACGACCGCCAGTACATTGAACTCTTCCCGGAACGCGCCGCCGGCACGGACCGCCTGGCCCACATCTCGATTGAAACCACCGACGCCGCGCAGATGCGCCTCTATCTCGCATCGAAGGGCGTGAAGGTTCCCGGGAGCGTGCCCAAGGGCCGCATCGGCAACTCGAATTTCAACGTGAAGGACCCCGACGGCCACACCGTCGAGATCGTGCAATACGAACCCGCGGGTTGGAGCGTGCGCGAGCGGGGCCGCTTCCTGCCCGCCGAACGCGTATCGGCGCGCATGTTGCACCTGGGCATCCTCGTTGGTTCGCTCGGCAGGTCGCTTGCGTTCTATCACGGCATCCTCGGATTTCAGGAAACCTGGCGCGGCACGCGCGACCCCAAGGCGCTCAGTTGGGTGAATGTCCGCGTGCCTGAAGGCAGCGACTACATCGAACTCATGCTCTACAAGGAACTGCCCGCTGAAACCAGCCGCGGAAGCCAGCACCACATCGCCCTCGAAGTGCCGGACATGGACGCCGCGCTGCGCTGGCTCACTCCGCGCGCCCTGGCCACCGGCTACCGGCGTCCGCTCGAGGTCCGGACCGGCGTGAACCGCCGCCGCCAGTTGAACCTCTTCGACCCCGATGGCACGCGCACCGAATTGATGGAACCACGCACCGTGGATGGATTGGCGCCGCCCGTCTCCGCGGCCCCGCCGCCCATTCCTTGAACCACGCCGGCATGGAATCGTGTCACGCTAGAACGATGCGGATCGCTCTGGGATTGGCGCTGGCCGCGGGCCTCAGCGCCCAGGCCGCCGAGGTGCGGTTCGATCGCGACGTCCGCCCTATTCTTTCCGACCGTTGCTACGCCTGTCACGGCCCGGACCAGGGCACGCGCAAGAGCAAGCTGCGCCTCGATATCGAAGCCGAAGCCAAGGCCGAGCTGGGCGGCGGACGCTTCGGCATCGTCGCCGGGGATCCGGACAAGAGCGGCATCGTGCAGCGTGCGATCTCCGCCAACAAGGCGCTGCGCATGCCGCCCGCCTATCTCGGCCATGCGGCGCTGACCGCCAGGGAAATCGGCACGCTGCGCCAGTGGATCGCCGAAGGGGCGCACTATCAAAGCCACTGGTCGTTCATACCGCCGCTGAAGCCGCCGCTGCCCGAAGTGCGCGATGCCAACTGGGCGCGCACGCCCATCGACCGTTATGTCCTGGCCCGCCTGGAGCACGAGGGACTGCGCCCATCGCCACCCGCGGGCCGCGCGCGCCTGCTGCGCCGCGCCACGCTCGACCTCACGGGTCTGGCGCCTACGCCCGAAGAGTTACGCGCCTTCCTGGACGACGCCTCGCCGGCCGCCTACGAACGCGCCGTCGACCGTCTGCTCGCCTCGCCCCGCTATGCCGAGCGCATGGCCATCCGCTGGCTCGAAGCCGCCCGCTACGCCGACACCAACGGCTACCAGAGCGACGGTCCGCGCGACATGTGGCGGTGGCGCGACTGGGTGATCGCCGCTTTTCACAAGAACAAGCCCTTCGACGAATTCACCATCGAACAGATTGCCGGCGATCTGATTCCCGGCGCCACGCTGGACCAGAAAATCGCCACCGGTTTCAACCGCAACCACCGCACCAGCGCCGAAGGCGGCATTGTCGATGAAGAGTTCCGCGTGGAGTATGTGGCCGACCGCGCCGAAACCACGGCCATGGTCTGGCTCGGCTCGACGCTCGGCTGCGCCCGCTGCCACGATCACAAGTACGACCCCTTCACGCAGAAGGACTTCTATTCGCTGTTCGCCTTCTACAACAACGTCCCTGAAAAGGGCTTCGTCTACAACTTCGGCAACGAGGAGCCGTACATCAAGGCGCCGCTGCCCGAGCAGGCCCTCCGCCTGGCCGCGCTCGACGCCGCCGTGAGCCAGGCCGAATCCCGCGTGCGGGCACTGGAAGCCGCGGCCCGCAAGGCCGAGCGCAAATGGGCGCGTACTTACAAGGAGCCTGTCCGACGGGACTGGACGCCGCAGGAAGCGCTCGCCCTCCGGGACGACACGGGCGGGGACTTCACCGGCAAGGACGGCCGTGAACTGGCGCCGGCCGCCGAGGTCCGCCTGAACTACCGCGACCCGTTCACCTTCGCCGCCTGGATCGAACCTCGCGAGTACAAAGGCGCCATTCTCTCCAAGGCCGAGGACTATTGGGAAGGATCGGGCCACGGTCTCTATCTCATCGATGGCAAGCTCCGCCTCCACGTTATTTTCCGCTGGACCGACCTGGGCTTCCGCGTCGAGACCGAAGAGGCGCTGCCGCTAAACGTACGCCAGCACGTCGCCGTCACCTACGACGGCAGCATGAAGGCTTCGCACGCGCGCATTTATGTGAACGGCAAGCCGATGCGGATGAAAATCCTCTTCGATCAGGGCATCTGGCCGCTCGATCCCAATGAACCCTGGCGTATCGGCTCCGGCGGCGGTCTGCGCTTCAACGGACGCATTGACGGCGTCCGCGTGTGGCGCCGCGAGATGCCCGCCTCCGAGGTGGCCGCCATCGCCGTGGCCGAAACCGCCGCCACGATCGCGCAGAAGAAAGAGGCCGCCCGCGACGAGGCCGAACGCGAGAAGCTGTGGCTGGCCTTTCTCGATCTCGGCGCTCCCGGCGAACTGCGCCAGGCGCGCGCCGCGCTCGGCCAGGCCCGCATCGCCCGCGATGCGTATAACGCCACGATTCCCACCGTCATGGTGATGCAGGAGCGCGCCGAACGCCGCCCCACTTTCCTGCTGAAACGCGGCGCCTACGACGCGCCCGGCGAACCGGTCGAGCCCGCCACGCCCGCCGTGCTGGGCGGCTGGAATCCGGAGTGGCCCCGCAACCGCCTGGGCCTAGCCCGGTGGATTGTGTCGCGCGACAATCCGCTCACGGCCCGCGTCACCGTGAACCGTTTCTGGCAGATGCTCTTCGGCATGGGCCTGGTGAAAACCGTCGAGGATTTCGGTTCGCAAGGCGAACTGCCGCTGCACCGGGAACTGCTGGACTGGCTCGCCGTCGAATTCATGACCTCCGGCTGGGACGTGAAGCACATCATGAAGACCATCGTCATGAGCGCCACCTACCGGCAGTCCTCGAAGGTGGATGCCGCGCTGCGCGAACGCGACCCCGAGAACCGCCTGCTGGCCCGGGGGGCGCGCCAGCGCCTGGCGCCTGAAATGGTCCGCGACCAGGCGTTGCAGGCCAGCGGCCTTCTGGTTGAAAAAGCCGGAGGCCCCAGCGTGAAGCCCTACCAGCCCGCGGGATTGTGGAAGGAGCTTTCCAACGGAGAGGACTACAAGCCCGACACGGGCGACGGTCTCTACCGGCGCACGTTATATCAATACTGGCGCCGCACCGTCGCTCCGCCCTCGATGGTCAACTTCGATTCGCCCAGCCGCGAAACCTGCGTGGTGCGCGAAACCCGCACGAACACGCCTCTCCAAGCGCTCGATCTGATGAACGACGTCACTTATGTCGAGGCCGCGCGCAAACTCGGCGAGCGTATGTGGCGCGCCGCCGGCGACGATGCCGGACGCCTTCGCGCCGGATGGCTGCTCGTTGTTTCACATGAGCCCAACGCCCGCGAACTCGCCGCCGCCACCGCCGCCCTGGGCCGGTTCCGCGCTTACTATCAGGCTCATCCGGATGAAGCGCTCCGCTATCTCGCCTCGGGCGACTCACCTCGCGACACGGCCATCCCGGCCCCCGATGCCGCCGCCTTCGCCGCCGCCGGCAGCCTCATCCTCAACCTCGACGAAACCGTGACCAAGGAATGACGCGATGAATCGACGCCAATGGTTCGGACACACGCTCGGCGCACTGGGGCAGGCCGCCTTCGCCACGCTGCAGGCCAGAAACGGCGGCTTGCCTCACCTGCCCACGCACACGCCCGCGGCCAAGCGCGTCATCTATCTCTTTATGTCCGGCGGCCCGTCGCAAATCGAGTTGTTCGACTACAAGCCTGGCCTCGCCGCGTTCGCCGGCAAGGACCTGCCCGAATCCGTGCGCAACGGCCAGCGTCTCACGCAGATGTCGGCCACGCAGTCCAGTTTCCCCATGGTGCCTTCGAAGTTCGGTTTTGCCCGGCACGGCCAAAGCGGCGCCTGGGTGAGCGAACTGCTGCCCCACACGGCCGGCATCGCGGACCGCCTCGCCTTCATCAAGTCGATGCACACCGAGGCCATCAATCACGATCCCGCCGTGACGTTTTTTCAAACCGGTTCGCAGATCGCCGGCCGTCCCTCCATGGGGGCCTGGACCATTTACGGTCTCGGTTCGGAGAGTGAAAATCTGCCCGGCTTCGTCGTCATGCTTTCGCTGGGCGGCGGTGGCGGGCAGCCCTTGTACGACCGTCTGTGGGGCTCGGGCTTTCTGCCCACCAGGTATCAGGGCGTGAAGTTCCGCTCCATCGGCGACCCGGTGCTGTACCTGTCCAACCCCGAGGGCTTCAGCGCCGGAAACCGCCGCGTCTTCCTCGATGCGCTCAAGGAGATCAACGAGAACAAGCTCGATGAATTCGGCGACCCCGAGACGGCCACGCGCATCGCCCAGTACGAGATGGCGTTCAAAATGCAGTCCTCCGTGCCTGAGTTGATCGACCTGTCGCGGGAAAGCAACTCCACCTACGCTCTCTACGGCGAGGATGCCCGCAAGCCCGGCACCTTCGCCTATAACTGCCTGCTTGCTCGCAGGCTCGCCGAACGCGGCGTCCGATTTATTCAGCTCTACCATCGCGACTGGGATCATCATGCCGGTCTGCCCAAGGGCCTGCCCTCGCGTTGCCAGGAAACCGACCGGCCCGCCGCCGCGCTCATCACCGACCTCGCCCGGCGCGGCATGTTGGACGACACGCTCGTCGTCTGGGGCGGGGAATTCGGCCGCACGGTGTACTGCCAGGGACGCCTGACCGCCGATAGCTATGGCCGCGACCACCATCCCCGCTGCTTCACCGTCTGGTTGGCCGGCGGCGGCATCAAGCCCGGTCTCTCGCTCGGCGTCACCGACGACTTCTCCTACAACGTGGTCGAGAATCCGGTTCACGTCCACGACCTTCAGGCCACCATCCTCCACTGTCTCGGCGTCGATCACACCAAGCTCACCTACCAGTTCCAGGGACGCCACTTCCGGCTCACCGACGTCCACGGCAAAGTGGTGAAACCGCTGCTTGCCTGAAGCCGCGCGCCTTCCCGGACTTCGCCGCGGGTAACCGGAACAAGGGCGCGGATATACTTTATGTGGATGTCAACGGTTACCCCAACCATGAGCGCTCAACTGCGGGAGCGCGTACGGGCGCACAAGGAGGCGCTCGACGCGCATGTACGCGAAATCGTCGCCTGGCATTTCAATCCCGAAACCGGCTGTCCGTTCTGGCTGGACTTCGCCGCCCGCGCCGGGTGGGACCCGCGCAAGGAGATCGCCTGTTACGAGGACCTCGACCGTTTCGGCTACTTCGAGGACGAATGGCTGCGCGGCGGTCCCGTGCGCCAGTGGGTTCCCAAGGGCCTGGCCCACCTGCCCACCTACATCTTTGAAACCGGCGGCAGCACGGGCGTTCCCAAGGCCCGCATCCAGATGAACGACTTCCGCACGGACTACGAGCAGTTTTCGCACACGCTGCCCGGCACCGCCTTTCCGCGGGGCGCCGACTGGCTCATGGTGGGCCCGTCGGGTCCGCGCCGCCTCCGCCTCGCCGTGGAACACCTGGCCCAGTTCCGCGGCGGCATCTGTTTCATGGTTGACCTCGATCCCCGCTGGGTGGTGAAGCTGATCAAGTGGGGCGAATTCGAGATGGCCGAGCGCTACAAACAACACGTTGTCGATCAGGCCCTCACGCTGCTCAAGGCCCACGACAATATCCAGTGCATGTTCACCACGCCCAAACTGCTGGAAGCCCTCTGCGAAAAGGTGAACCTGCGCAAGCTCGGCATCCGGGGCATCTTTTGCGGAGGCACGGAAATGACGCCCCAGTTCCACCGCTTCGCCGTCGAGGAACTGCTGGACGGCATCTATTTCGCGCCCACTTACGGCAACACGCTGATGGGGCTGGCCACGCACAAGGCGCCCGTGCCGGAAGACAACTGGGCCATCATCTACTACCCGCCCGCTCCGCGCGCCGTGCTCGAAGTGGTCGATCCCAACGAACCCGCCACGCTCGTTCCGTACGGCGCCACCGGGCGCGTCCGGCTTACCACGCTGACCAAGGAGACGTTCATCCCCCGCTTCCTGGAACGGGACGAATGCGAGCGCGAAGCTCCCTGCGAACAGTATCCCTGGGATGGCGTCCGCAATGTCCGCCCCTTCGCCAGTCTCGGCTCGAACGTCGTCGTCGGGGTCTATTGATGCGGCATCTCCCCATACTCCGCCAGGGCCGTCCTTACTACAGCGTGGACCGCGCGCGCGCCATCCACCACCGCACCAAGGAACCCTTCGTCGAAATCAGCCAGGCCAACGTGGGACTCATCCGCCGCGACTTCCTCCAACTGGAAGCCGTGGCCGGCCGCCTCTCCGATTTCACCAGTGAAGAACTGATCCGCCTGTGCGCCAGCGCAGCCGGGCACTTCGCCAACTCGACGCTGCCGCTCGGCGAAGGGACGCAAACGCCCCAGGAGTATGTCGAGGCCACCTCGGCCACCACCGGACTGCCGTACAACATGGTGCGCCGGAATCAGGCCAAGATCGAAGGCGTGCTCGCCAACATGGCCGGCGTCCTGCGCGGGCTGACGCGCAACCTCGACCTCTCCATTCTCGACCGCGGCCATGGCGAAGCCGCGGGCACGGTCGTGAGCTACTTCCGCCGCACGGACTCGCTCGGCGTCGTGCTGCCCTCGAACTCGCCCGGCGTGCATTCGCTCTGGGCGCCGGCGTTCGCCCTGAAGACGCCTCTTGTGTTGAAACCCGGCGGCCAGGAACCCTGGACCCCGTACCGCATGATTCAGGCGCTGATCCGGGCCGGCGCTCCCCCGGAGGCGTTCAGCTACTACCCCGCGGACCACGCGGGCGCGGGCGAAATCCTGCGCCGCTGCGGCCGGGGCATGGTGTTTGGCGATGTCTCCACCACCAGGGTCTGGGCGCGCGATCCGCGCGTCGAGGTCCACGGCCCCGGCTGGAGCAAGGTGGTCATCGGCGACGACATGGCGGACCGCTGGCCCGAGTACATCGACGTCATCGCCGCCTCCATCGCCGAAAACTCCGGCCGTTCCTGCGTCAACGCGAGCGGCGTTTGGACGCCCCGCCACGGGCGCGCCATCGCCGAAACTCTCGCCGCGAAACTCGCCGCCATCCAACCCCGCGCCGCCGACGACCCGGAAGCCGCCATTGCTCCTTTCGCCGACCCCGGCGTTGCCCGCCGCATGAACCAGATGATCGACGGCATCCTCGCCGAACCCGGCGCCATCGACCTTTCCGAAGCCGCCGGCCGCGGCCCGCGCCTGGCCGAACACGACGGCTGCGCCTACCTGCTGCCCACCATCGTCTGGTGCGATTCGCCTTCACACCCCGCCGCCAACAAGGAGTTCCTGTTCCCCTACGCGAGCGTCGTCGAAGCGCCCGTTGCGGCCATGCCCGGCATACTCGGCCCCACGCTCGTGTGCACGGCCATCACGGAAGATCGCGGCTTCCAGCAGCGTCTGCTCGCCGCGCAACATATCGGCCGCCTCAATTTCGGTCCCATCAAGACCATCCAGATCGTCTGGGACCAGCCGCACGAAGGCAACCTGTTCGAACACCTCTACGCCCGCCGCGCTTTCCAAACGATGCTGGAACCCGCCACAGCCTGATCCGCCGCCGCCCCCGATGAAGATTCTCTCCCTCATCGCCGGCGCCGGTGACATGTACTGCGGCTCCTGCCTGCGCGACAATGCCCTGGCCGGCGAGTTGAAGCGGCGCGGCCACGAACTCACCCTCATCCCCCTCTACACGCCCGTCCGCACCGATGGCGCCGGTTATTCCGAACCCCGCGTCTTCTTCGGCGGCATCTCCGTCTATCTCGCCCAGATGAGCGGCCTGTTCCGCCGCCTGCCCAAGTTTCTCGATACGGTTTGGGATCTTCCCGGCGTCATCAAGGCCTTCGCCGGGCGCGGCGTCGAGGTCGATCCCAACCATCTGGGAGCGCTCACCGTCTCCATCCTCCAAGGCGAACACGGCCGCCAGCGCAAGGAGATCGAACACCTCCTCCACTGGCTGGGCCGCATGCCGCCTCCTGATGTCGTCACCATCCCCTATACGCTGCTGATCTCGCTGGCCCGCCCCCTGCGCCAGGCCACGGGCCGCCCCGTCGTGTGCACCCTGCAGGGCGAGGAGTTCTTTCTCGACGGTCTCCGCGAGCCCTACAAATCCCAGGCCCTCGATCTCATTCGCCGCCAGGTGGCCGATGTCGATGCCTTCATCGCGGTCAGCCGGTACGAACGCGAGTTCATGTCCAGCTACCTCGCCATCCCGCGCGAGAAAATCCACGTCGTGCGCCTCGGTGTCGATACGGCGGGCTCGGCCCTGCGCACGCCCGGCACTCCCGAGGCCCCCGTCTTTGGCTTCCTGGGACGTATCGCACCGGAAAAAGGCCTTCACCTGGCGGCTGGCGCGTTGCTCCAGTTACGCGCCCGGGGCGAACTCCGCCGGGCCACGCTCCGCGCCGCCGGTTACCTGGCGCCCGAACGGAGAGGCTACCTCGACGAGCAGCGGCGGAGGTTCCGCGACGCGGGTTGCGAGGATGCTTTCCATTACGCGGGCGCGCCTGACTGGTCCGGCAAGATGGCTTTTCTACAAGGACTCGATCTGATCGCCATGCCCACCGCTTTCGACGAGCCCAAGGGGCTGCCCGCGCTGGAGGCTCTGGCTAACGGCGTCCCGGTGATCGCCCCGCGCCGGGGCGCCTTCCCGGAATTGATCGGTGAGGCGGGTGGATACCTGTTCGACCCTGGCGACGCCTCCTCTCTGGCCGAAACCATGCTCGCCGCCGTTTGCGAATGGGATGCCGCCATGCACCGGGGCCGTTTGGGCCATGCCCGCGTCCATGCCGGCTGGACGCTATCCCACATGGCGGCTCAAACCGAAGAGGTGTTCCGCGACGTGGCCGCCCGGGCCCGCTGACATCCTCTGCTTGCCGCGAATCCTACCGCTCGCCCTCGGCCAGCAAATAGGTGTCCGCCAGACGCCTCCGCGCCTGCTCGGTCCGCGGATGCTCCGCGCCAAAATCCCGTTCGGCGGACTCCACGGCCGCCTGCAACGTCAACAGGGCATCCTGCACGCGTCCCAATTCCCGTTGCGCCGCGGCCAGGTGAAACTGATGCCGTGTCAGTTCGCTCTCCCCTGGCGGCGCCTCCATCTGCCCCAGAAACTCCACCTTCTCCCGGTACAACCGCTCCGCGCTGGCAAAGTCCCGCCGCGCCAGGGCGAGATCCGGAATCGCCATCGCGATCACCGTCGAGTTTTGCTGAATCTTCGGCTCCAAGGTGTCCTTTAGGAGCCTCCGTTCGAACTCGATTCCCTTTTCGATCACAGCCCGCGCATCCTCGTACTTCTGCTGCGTCAACAGCACGTCGCCCAGGCTTTTCAACGACGCCAGCACCCGTTCCGGCCGTTCATTGAACTCCACAGCCACCGCCGCGCGCCGGAAATGCTTCTCGGCTTCGTTGAAATCGCCTGTGTCGAAGGCGATCTCGCCCCACAACTGATGGCCCGCCGCCAGTTTCACCCCGCGCGACGCCTCGCCCAGTTCCTCGAATCCCCGTAATGCCAGCGTCAGGTGCGCCACCGCATCGTCTTTCCGGTTCCGCGCATAGGCCCCGTGCGCCGCCAGATATTCGATGTCGGCCCCCATCTCCTGGCGCGAACGTCCATCGGTGATTCGCTGGGCGAGAGTTCGCGCCTGCGCCATCCGCCGGTCGAACTCCCCCCAGTTACGCGCCTCCGCGGCCCGCCCAGCCGCGGCAAGATGTTCACTACACACGTCCTTCTTCCGCAGCCCGTACAGAAGCAGGGCAAGCAGGAGACCAGCGGCGAGCCACCACATAGTCACCATTTCGGCAGAGCATCGCCCCGGCGACATAGGGGGAAGCGCCTAGTCGCGACCGAAGGGATTGCTACCTGCTTTCCCGCTTGCGCTCCAGAATCATCGGTCCCGGACCCTCGCGCACCGTGTAACCGGCCGGCACCTCGAACAGACTCGCGGCCGGTTCGGCGCGGCTCAGGCCGGTCAGCCGCATCGTGGTCTCGCCGTGCATCGGATCCAGCGTCCGCGACGACACCATTGTCATCAACTCCGGCGACAGGCAGGTTTCGGTCACGATCTCGATGGGACGGTCGTTGCCGATCTGCCCGGCGGGAATCGTGTGCGTCCGCCGCGTGGCCTCGCAACTCACGCCCTCGACGGTCTGCTTGCCCAGCGTCTCCACGCGGCCGTCCTTGCTCTCGCCCGAGCGGAAGACCCTCACCGCCGGCATGCCCATCGGGCCGCCCGGCGGCGGGCCTCCCATCGGCACGCGCGGTAGCGCGGGCATCAGGTTCTCGGTCAACACGTCGCCCGTGGCGCCGTCCCGAACCGTCCGCACCTCCACCTCGCGCACCACGGTCACGTTGTGTCCGGCCTCGGCCGCACCGCCCGCTTCCGGCTTCGGCTGCCGGCGCAGCGTAACGGCCTTGCCCCTCAGCGCCTCCAGGTCTGGCAGCGGCATCACCGTCGCGGTCTTCTCCTTCTCATTCAGGATGATCGTCCGTTTCGCCACCGGATCGTGGATGAAGACCATCGCCGGCATCTCCACGACCGCCGCGCCCACCGCCGCCGGAGTAGTCTCGGTGCGCGTGCGGCCTTCGGAGTCTCGCGCCGTTTTCGAGTGCGACTTGCGCTCGATCCTGGTGCCGTCGGCCAGCACCTGGAGGAACCCGTTCTCGATCGTCGCCGAATACGGCGCCCCTTTCATGCCGCTTCGCAGCTTCACCGCATCCTCGGCCGCCACGAAGCCGATGGTGGCTTCCTGGGGCGGGGCTCCGGCCACCGCCGCGGCCTCCCAACTGAAGCTTCTCATCTTCACCGTGCCGCCTTCGGTCTGTGCCGTTTGCCCGGCAAGGCTCAGGGCAGCCGCCGCGGCCAGCAAAATCGCTTTGTGTGTCATTTACCGTGCTCCTTGGACTGAATTACCGACATGAACAAACCGGATGGCCCGCGCCGTGCCGTCCGTGCCGAACAGAACGTCGGCCGGCATCTCGCGCGCCGCGTCTCCCATTGACATCGCCTCGCCTCCGCCCAGGCCGAACCGCAACAACTCCCGGCGGGGAATCCGCGCCCGAACCACACGGGCCCATTCGCCCGGTTCCAGGACCGGACCCGGCCGCAGGGGAAAGAAGTCCGTGGCGATCTCCCGAGGCTCGGGCTCCGAGGGCCGAAGCGAGGGCTTCGGCCTGGCCTTTCGTGCCACGCGCACCTCCGACTGCCTCGGCGCGGACGCCTCTACTTGCGGGGACTTCGGCACGGCCGCTTCTACTTGCGGCGCCTTTGGCGCGGCCACGCGCAACTCCAATCTCTCTTCCGGGGGCCACAGCAGCAGCCCTGCAAAGGCTCCCGCCGCGCATGCCGCCGCGCTCCAAGCCCATCGCCACCGCGCTCCCTCATGCCGGCGCCGGAACCCGGCCCTCAGCGCCCGCTCCACCTCCGGCGGGGCGCTCGCGGCGCGGTGCTCCCGCCCCAATTCCCGCAGAACCCTGTCCAGCGCCGTCATCGCACCACGCTCCGCCCGGCCAGCGATTGTTGCAGCAGCGCACGCGCCCGGTGCAACCGGGACCGCACCGTTCCCACGGGCGCTCCCAGCGCCGCCGCCGTCTCTTCGTAGGTCATCTCTTCGAACTCGATCAGCACCACCACCTCGCGATAGGCCTCCGGCAACGCCGCCACGGCCGCGCGCACCGCCGCCAGCCGTTCGGCCTGCGTCATGGCTTCCAGAGGGTCCCGCTCGCGCGCCGCCGGTTCTCCGGCTTCGTCCGCCGGTTCCCACACCGCCGACGAGGCCAATGCTTTCCGCACGCGGTTCCGCGCGATTCCGAGCAGCCAGGCGCCTAGTGGCGCACGCGCCGCATCGTACCGGTCCGCCAGTTCGAGAAACGCCACGAAGGTCTCCTGAGTTATGTCTCCCGCCGCCGCTTCCGTTCCGGTCATGCGCAACGCATACCGGTAGAGCCGCGCGTGGTGCCGCCGGTAAAGCTCCCGCCAGCAGGCCTCATCGCCCGCCCGCAGACGCCGCACCAGTTCGGCATCGCCGGCCCGCCGCGCATCGAAGAGCAATCCAAACCAGTTCATGCTCGCGGTCCGTTCGACGTGTCATCCGGCATTCCGTTCGGTTTACCCAGCATCGGTTCCTGATGGGGATTCCGGAAAAGCTCACGGAAAGTTCCCGTGCCGTCTGAATTTTTTACGCTTTTCGCGCTCTGGCGGCCTCGGCCGCCTGGATCAGGAAGAAGGCCGCCAGCGAGACCGAGGCCACCACCGAATAGGGTTTTCCCGCCAGCGCGAAGCCGAACGGCACGGGCGTCGCGAACAGCGTGGCCGCGATGCGCCCCGGCGGCCAGGATCCCTCGAAGATCGCCAGCCACACCGGCACCAGCAGCAGGGCCGCGTCGTAGCCGTAGACGTGCGGCACGACCAGCAACGAAGCCAGCGGCGCCAGCACGAACATGCGCCACGCCGGCGCTCCGCGCAGCGCCCAAACGAGCACGGCGCACACGCACGCGCCGAAGGCTGCCGGAAACCATACGCCCTCGATGCCCAGGTTCGCCGCCAGGCCCTGCACGCTGATCATGAACTCCGGCGTGGGCGACAAACGGTCCAGGTCCTTGTTCAGCAGCAGCCGTACATAGGACTCCGCGCCAGGCCAGCCGCCCAACGCCAGACACGCCGCCACCTCGGCCGCCGCCGCCGCGCAGAAGCCCGCCAGCATCCGCCAGCGCCTCTGTACCAGCAGCGCCACCGGCCACAGCAGCACCAGGTGGAACTTTACCAGCATCAGCGCCAGCACCGCGCCCGCCGCCTTGTCGCGCCCCCGCCGCTCCAACTCGTATGCGCCCGCCAGCAGCGCCAGCAGCACGGCGCAGTCCTGCCCCGAGGCGATTCCCAGCGGTCCCGGCAAGAACATCGCCGAGAACACCAGCGCATCGCCGCCAAACCGCCGCCAAGCCCATGCCCAGGCTCCCAGCAGCAGAACCGTTTGCAGGGCGATCCACGCCGCGAAGGCCGTACCGTAAGGCAGCAGCCCCAACGGCGCCAGGACAAGCGAATAGAAGGAGGGCCGCACGAACGGCACCAGAGTTCCCAGTTCCGGATAGATCTTGCGCTCCTCGGCCAACTGCACGGCGGGTTCGTGCATCTCCGCGAACCGCCCCTCCAGCGCCAGCCTGGCTCCGGTATAAAGATTCAGGAAATCGTGCGACCGCGCCGCGGGCAGCATCAGCGACCCCAGCAGCCCCCAGAACACGCACATCCCCGCCACCACCACCCAGACCGTAAGCGAAACCCTCGGCATCCTCACCAGACTAAGCCATGCCGGCGCGTCGGAACACACGGCGTGCGATCGCGCGCCGCCACCCTATTTCGCATACCCCTTCGGCGGCGTAGCCTTGATCGCCCGCTCGAACGCCCACGCCCGGATGTGGTTGATCTGTTCCTTCATCGTCCGCGAGAGCGGCACCTGTTTGGCGGCCAGCGTCAGCAGATCCTGCGCCTTCACAGGCACATCCTCCAGTTTCGCCCTGGTAATCGCGCCGATGACGCATTGTTCGATCTCGGCGCCCGTCCAGCCCTGCGTGAACTCCATCAACTGGGGAATGTTCAGCGTCTCGGGATCGTAGCCACGCCGTGCCAGGTGGATGCGGAAAATCTCCATCCGCTCCTCCTCGGTCGGCAGGTCCACGAAGAACACCTCGTCGAATCTCCCCTTACGAATCATCTCGGCCGGCAGCAGGTCGATCCGGTTCGCCGTCGCCGCCACGAACAGCCCCGGCGTCTTCTCCTGCATCCATGTGAGGAAGAACGCGAAAATGCGCCCCTGCTCGCCGCTGGACTCCGTGCTGGTCACCGCCATCTCGATTTCGTCGAACCACAGCACGGCCGGCGCCAGATCCTCCATCATCTTGCACGCGTCGGCGAAGGCCACCTCCGGGCTACCGTAGCGTCCCGAAAACACCTCCACCATGTCCATCCGGTACAGCGGCAACTGAAAGTGCGACGAGATCGCCTTCACGCACAGGCTCTTGCCGCAGCCTGGAATGCCCATCATGAGCAGTCCCTTGGGCACGATCTCCTGGCTCAGCGACTCCCGCATGTCGAACAGCTTCCGCCGCTCCAGCAGCCACCGCTTCAGGTTTTCCAGGCCGCCGATGATGTCCATCGTGGTCGGCGTGGAGATGAACTCCAGCACACCGCCCCGGTTCACCAGCATCCGCTTTTCCTCGAGCAGGTCCTGCCAGGATGCCTCGCTCAATGCGCCCCGCGCCGCGAGGGCCCTCCGCAAAGCGTAACGCGTCTCATCCAGGGTCAATCCCTGCAACGCGGGCGCCAGGGTCCGCAGCAGCGCATCGTCAGGCGGCGACGGCAGGTCCCGCGTCTCGTCGCGCAGGAAGGAGACGATCTCGGTCAAATCCGGCGGACGCAACTCCATATACAACACCGCGCGGTCCAACTCGGCCGGCACGGCCCGCACCGGCGAAGTCACCACGATGTACTTTCCGCGGTCGCGGCACAACTCATACAAATCCCGCAGCCATCGCCGCACCGCGGCGGACTCACGCATCGGCTCATGGAAGTCCCGCAGTTGGAAGATGCCGGGCCCTTCGTGCGCCGCGATGAATTCCAGCACGCTTTCCGCCGTGCCGGTTCCCGCTTCGGCGGCGGCCCCGGCGCGCCATAGTCCGCGCGTCAGGCTCCACGACCACACAGGCACGGGCGAGCCCAACAACGCACCGCCCGTCTCGGCCAGAATCCGTCCCACGCGCTCCTCTTCCGGCGTCCTGACATACACCAGGGATCGTCCGGTACGGAACGCATCGGCGAAGGCGCGCGCCGCACGGCTCGCCGCGGGCAGGGAAGGTGAGGCTGTCTGCGTGATAACCACTTTATTATGACGAATTCAGCCCTACAAAAAGTCGAAGCGGTCGTAGTACCGGGCGGCCAACTTTCGGTACTTCCGCTTCATGCGCGGGCATCCCCCGGGCGGCAAGAATCAGGATAGAGACATGCAGTACGACGGACGAAACGACTCACCCGTTCTGCGCCTGTTCCGGCGCGTCGCGCTCGCGCTCTGTCTCGCCTTCCCGGTCGCGGCGTTGTCACTCATCTTTTTCCAACTCCGTTCCCCGTACGCAGGGCCCGATCGAACCCGCTCCGCCGAGGTTCTTGGCAACGTCGAGCAGAGCCTCCGTGAAAATCTCGACCGGCTCGCCGAGGGCGCCGAGTTCAGCGAAGGCCCCGAGGCCCGCGAAGCACGCATTGCCGGCATGACGCGCGTCTACGAAGCCGCCGCCGCTCCGCTCGCAGGCGTGGATGAAGGCAGGCGCTGGGCCGCCATGCTCATACAGGCGGCCAGCCTCGCCGCGAAACCCCGCCCCGGCGCCTCGCGTGACGCGGTTGAGATGGAAATGCGCGCCGCCGGAGCCACCGTTCTCGGCGCGATCGGCCAGCAGATGGCCCGCCTGGAAAACCCGCCCTACGAAGCCTTCGAGAAGCAGCGCCGCCAGTTCGTGATCTTTTGTCTTGCCGCTCTCGCCGTCATACTCTTTCCACTCGCCTATCTCCTCATCGCGGAGTGGCGTGACTACAGCGACGCGCAGCAACCCCCGCCGGTCACCGCTGCTCCCTGGATGGAGGACGCCTTCCAACGCCTGCCCGAGGCGGTTCTTGTTTTCGATGACACGCTTCACGTCCGCTGGGCCAACGCCGCCGCCGAACGGCTGCTCGCCTACAAGCCACGCGAGATGGAAGGCGTCCCGGCTTCGACCCTCTTCCCCGGCGCGTCCGGCCCGGCGGGCGCTCTCTCTCCGGCCGCACACTCGGGTCCCCGCCGCCAAACCGTCAGGCGGGCCAACGGAGAGCCTTTTGAAGCCAGCTTTCAAGCCGTGCGCGCCGGGGCCCGCACAATGCTGCTGTTGCGCGAGCGGACCCCGGAACCCGCGGGCGCGTTGAACCCGCGGCTTGTCGATATCGAGGGCCTGCGCCAGGAACGCGACTTCTTCACGGCATTTCTCGATTCGGCGCCCGCTCCGCTGCTGGTCTTCGACCGCGAGGCCCACATTCTGCATTGCAACCAGGCCGCGGCCGCCATGCTGGGCGCACCGCCCGTCCAATTGTCCGGCCGCCCTTACTGGGAGGCGCTGCTGGAGGAGCCTGAACGCGAACTCGCGGCCCGCCAATGGAACGAGCTTCTCGTGACCAAGGGCCGCCAGCAGGTTTTCGAACATTGGCGTCCTGGCTCCCCAGCCGCGCTTGTCGTGGGCTGCCAGCGGCAAACCGTGCTCGGCAAGGAGGGCGAGGTCCGCCACGTCGTCGCCGCCCTGGAACCCATCACGCCCCTTGCCGCCGCGGCTGGCAACGGACCCTCGGCCCTGCTGTTGCAACCATCGCCGAATGGCTCGCGCGATACCCTGGAAGACCTGCTTACCGAGATGATCGGTTACGCCGAGTTGGCGCTGATGGCCATGCCCGAGGTGCTGGAGTCGCGCCAGGATGTGGAACGCGTGAGGACCGCCGCCCAGAACGCCGTCGGCCTCTGGTACCGCGCCTCCGGCCGCGGCCGTTGAGCGCGCTACTCGCGCGCGCCTTTCACCACCGACTGCGAGTACAGCCGCTGCAACTCCCGCCGGGCCACGTCGGCCCACGCCGTCGAAGGGTCCAGTTGGATATACGTCCGCCAGTGCCTCACGGCTTTCATGTTCTGTCCGGCCGCCTGGTACAACAGCGCCAGATTGTAGTGGGCGTCGGCGTAGTTCGGATCGTTCTTCAACGATTGCACATAGTATTGCTGCGCCTGCCCCCGGTCGCCTTTCTCATCGAACAGGTTTCCCAGATTGAACAGCGCCAGCGCATACTTCGGATTCACTTCGAGAGCCCGCCGGTAGAACTTCTCGGCGCGGTCCAGTTGCCGTGAATTGAAGTACAGCGTCCCCAGGTTCACCATGGCGGCGGTCAGGCCCGGGTCCAGCGCGATGGCCACGCGATAGGCATCCATCGCCTGCTCCAGCGCCTGGCCCATCTGCTCGATTTCCAGTCCCCGTTGAAACCAGTGCTCCGCCTCGCGTTTCTTCCGCTGCGCCGTTTCGTCGCGTTGCTTTTCCCTGCGCTCGGGCGGAAAACTCACCAGCCGCCTCACCTGCTCCTCGGCGAAATCCAGCAGCAGTTGCCCCGACTCGGCATCCATCCGCATTCGCCCATGCTGCACCCGGATGCGCTTGCCTTCGGCGTGCAGGCCCAGTTCCGTGAGAGGGTCCTTCACCTCGCTCAACTTCGCCCGGATCGCCGCCAGCGTCTTTTCGATCCGCGCCACCGGCACCTTCTGCGCCTTCAGACGCGCCAGCGCGCGCAATGCGATCAACTGCGTGAACGTGTACACATCGGTGCGCTCCAGCAGGCCCTTCCGCTCCCACACACGCAGATGGCGCTCTTCGAGTCCTACTACGCGAAGCGCTTCTTTCCGGGTGTATTCCTGCTTGCCCGCGCCTGCTTGCACCGTGACGGATTGTAGCATGCGGCGCAGTGTCCAACGTGTGATTCAGCAGCCCGCGGGCCCCCCGGCGCGGTTGGCTAACGGGCGCCCCCGAACGGATACAACCACCGAGCCGCCAAAATCCGCGCCTGCCTGCCGCCCGTGTTGTAAAAGCCCACCGTCGTGTTCAGCCGGAAGTAATATGCATCGCCCGCCTTTGCCGGCAGACGCCCCTCCACGCCATCGCCGCCGCCTCCGGCCACCATCTCGCCCTGTCCTTCCAGCACCACGTACAACTCCTCCTCGCGGTCATGATGATGAGGAAAGTTCGTTCCGCCCGGCGCCATGTCCATCACGAACAGGCTCGTCAACGTCGCCGCCGCCGCCATCCGGTCCCGCGTGCTCCTGGTGTCGCCCACCAGCAGTTGGTACAGCGTCGATGGCGGATGATTCCCCACCACCTGCTTTTTCACCTCGCCCGCGTTGGCGATCTGCAACTCCGGCGAACCCGCGCGCGCCGACGGCACCTTGTATCCGAACACCAGCATCTCGACGCCCCCCGCCCCCGCGCGCAACTCCACGCGCTCATTCACCGGGACATAGACGAAGTCCTCGGCCCGCAACGCGCGGCCGTTCACCGTGCCCGCGCCTTTCACCACGAACCAGGTCTGCTCCTCGCCGGGGAAGGCATGGGCCGCGCAGGCCGCGCCCTTGTCCGCCACCACGCGCGCGAACCGGGCCAGCCCCCGCATCGCCGCCGTTCTCGGCGAGCCCTCGCCGAAGATCGCCTGCGTCTGGCAACCGGCCGCCGCCAGCGGCATCGTCCGCGCAGGCTCGCTCCCCATCGTCACGCGGTAAAACGTCGGATCCACCGCCCTGTCGGCGCCCATCGCCGCGCCGCTCAGCACCAGCATCGAGAGTAGGATTTTCACGCCCTCCACTCTAATCCAACTTGCTTCGCCGCGCTCCGCCCGCGATATGCTGTCTTTCTCATGCCCAGCCTGGTTCAACTCCGCCACCCGCGCCATGGCCGCGCCGCCGCCGCCGTTGAAGGTTCCGCGCTCCGCCTCCTCGCCTTCCCCACGCTCTATCACCTGGCCTCGCACGCCCTTGTGCAGGGTCTGTCCCTCGATGCGGCCGCGCGCGCCGCCGCCACAAGCGAAACGCTCTCCTACGATGCCGTCCACGCAGGTGAATCCCCCTGGCGCCTGCTGCCCTCCTTCGACCATCCCGCCGAGCCGGCCCGCTGCCTTGTGTCCGGCACCGGACTCACCCACCGCCAAAGCGCCGCCAACCGCAACGCCATGCACGCCAGTCCGTCGGAAAAGCCCACGGACTCCATGCTGATGTACCAGTGGGGCGTCGATGGCGGCCGCCCCGCGCCCGGCTCCCCCGGCGCCTCGCCCGAATGGTTCTACAAAGGTTCCGGCGCCAGCCTGCGCGGCCACCTCGATCCCCTGGCCGTCCCCAACTTCGCCTGCGACGGCGGGGAGGAGGCCGAACTGGCCGGCGTCTATCTGATCGACCCCTCCGGCGCGCCACGACGCCTTGGCTTCACCGCCGGCAACGAGTTCTCCGATCACGTCTTTGAAAAGAAAAACTACCTCTATCTGGCCTCCTCCAAGCTGAGGGAATGCGCGATCGGCCCCGAACTCGCCACGGGTCTCGACTACAACCAGATCGCCGGACGGGCCGCCATCCTCCGCGGCGGCGGCGAGATCTGGTCCAAACCACTCCTCACCGGCGATGCCGCCATGTGCCACTCCCTGGCCAACATGGAGCACCACCATTTCAAGTTTCCCGCCCACCGCAGGCCTGGCGACGTGCACATCCACTTTTTCGGGGCCGGAGCCTTCAGCTTTGGCGACGGCGTCAAACTGGAACACGGCGACGTGATGGAGGTATCCTTTGTAGGATTGGGCAGGCCGCTGCGGAATCCCTTAATAGTGGAAGAGGGCGCGGAGCAGTTAGTAACCGTGCGTCCCCTGTAGCGCGAGTTGCCCTCACGAAAATTCATGGCTGTCAGCATCAAAGACGTCGCCGCGCGCGCCGGTGTCTCCACCGCCACCGTCTCCCATGTCCTGAACCAGACGCGCAATACCAAGCCGGCCACGCGCCAGCGCGTGCTGGAAGCCGTCGCCGAGCTTGGTTATTCGCAAAACCTCTCGGCCCGCAACCTCGCCGTGGGGCGGTCGAGCCTTCTCGGCCTGATCCTCTCCGACATCCGCAACCCGTTTTTCCCCGAGATCACGTCGGCCTTCCAGGACCAGGCGCTGCTGCACCACATGGAAGCGCTCGTGCTGAACACCAACTACGACACGCAGCGCACGCTCGACTCGGTGAAGCGTCTCGTCGGCCTTCAGGTGCCCGGCGTCGCCGTGGTCACCTCCCAGGTGGATCCTTCCATCAGCGCGATGCTCCAGGAGCGCAAGATCGCCGCCGTCTACCTCGACCTGGGCCGTGTCGACCGCTACATCTCCAACATCACCGTCCAGTACGAACAGGGCATCGCCGAGGCTCTCGAACACCTGGCCTCGCTGGGCCACCGGCGCATCGGTTTCCTCGGCGGGCCTGCCCATCTACCCTCCTCGGGCCGCCGGAAACAGGCCTTTCTCGACAGCGCCCGCCAGCTTGGCATCGAGCCCTGTGGCCCGGTCACCTCCGACTTCACCGTCAAGGGCGGCTACTATGCCTGCTCGAAGCTGCTGTCCAGTTCCCGCCCCACGGCCATTGTCGGCGGCAACGACCTGACCGCCATTGGCGCGCTCCACTGCGCCTTCGACCGCGGCCTTCGCGTCCCGGATGAGCTCTCGGTCGTCGGCTTCGACGACATCACTTTCGCCGAATACACGCAACCGGCGCTCACCACCGTCCTCATCCCGCGCCTGGACATCGGCCGCACGGCCTTTCAGGCGCTCTGGCACATGATTTCCTCCGGCGATAGCGAGGGCCGCGAGTATCCCGTCGCCACACGCCTCATCGTCCGCCAGTCCACGGCCCCCGCCCCTAAACCGTAAGCGCCTGAACGGTCAATTTTCTTGTTCAGGAAGAAGACACTTACTTTGTGCGTAGAGTATAATTTAAGCGCTTAACGGACATTCCCGTCATGCCACGCATCTTTCTGACTCCCGTTGACTACCTGATCCTGCTCACTTACCTGCTCTTCGTCATCGGCATCGGCTATGCGCTGAAACGATACATGAAGTCCAGCGACGACTTCTTCCTCTCCGGCCGGTCATTACCCGCCTGGGTCACCGGGCTTGCCTTCCTCTCGGCCAATCTCGGAGCCCAGGAAATGATGGGCATGGCCGCCTCGGGCGCCAAGTACGGCATCGCCACCAGCCATTTCTACTGGGTGGGCGCCGTGCCTGCCATGGTCTTCGTCGGCGTCTTCATGATGCCCTTCTATTACGGCTCGCGCGCCCGCTCGGTCCCGGAATACCTGAAGCTCCGCTTCGACGAAAAAACGCGCGGCTTCAACGCCCTGTCCTTCGCCGCCATGACGGTCTTTTCCTCCGGCATCTCCCTCTATGCCATGGGGCTTCTCCTGAATGTCCTTCTGGGCTGGGATTTCAACGCCTGCATCTTCCTTTCCGCCCTCGTCGTCCTGCTCTACATCACCCTGGGCGGCCTCACCTCGGCCATCTATAACGAGGTCCTGCAATTTTTCCTGATCGTCGCCGGCTTTCTTCCGCTGGTCCTTCTCGGGTTGGAAAACGTGGGCGGCTGGAACGGTCTCACGGCACGCCTGGCCACGGTCAGCGCCGAGCGCGGCTTCTCCGCCGGGGCCTATACGTCGCTGTGGAGCAACATGGGCGATGCCTCGCGCAACCCGCTTGGCGTCGAGTGGTTCGGAACGCTGATGGGACTCGGCTTCGTCCTCTCGTTCGGCTACTGGTGCACCGACTTTCTCGTCGTCCAGCGCGCCATGGCCGCCGACTCCATTCTCGCCGCCCGCCGCACGCCTCTCATCGCCGCCGTTCCCAAAATGCTCTTCCCCTTCCTCGTCGTCCTGCCCGGAATGATCGCCATCGCGCTCACCAAGACCTCCGGACCCGGCGGCTTCGCGCTTCCCCTGAAGCCCGACGGCGCCGTTAACTTCGACATGACCATCCCCATGATGCTCGGCTATTACTTTCCGCCCGGCATGCTCGGCCTCGGCCTCACCGCCCTGATGGCCTCCTTCATGTCCGGCATGGCGGGCAACGTCACAGCCTTCAACACCGTCTGGACCTACGACATCTACCAAGCCTACATCCGGCCCAAGGAGTCCGACCAGCACTACCTTTGGATGGGCCGCGCGGCCACCGTCGGAGGCATCGGCGCTTCCATCGCCGCCGCCTACCTGGCCACCCGCTTCAACAACATCATGGACTTCCTGCAACTGGTGTTCGCCTTCGTCAACGCCCCGCTGTTCGCCACCTTCCTGCTCGGCATGTTCTGGAAACGCGCCACCGGCCACGGCGCCTTCTTCGGGCTGGTCTGCGGCACCTCCGCCGCCGCGCTCCATCACGGGCTCACGCTTCCCGCGGGCTCGGCGCCGGGCATCAAAGGCGGCTGGCTCGCCGTTCTTGCCCACTACCCCAGCGAAATGGCGCAGAACTTCTGGACTGCCATCTACGCCTTCACCTTCTGTTTCGCCGTCACGCTGCTGGTCAGCCTCGTCACGCGGCCGCATCGTGAGCAGGACATGCGCGGCCTGGTCTGGTCGCTCACGGAAAGACAATCCGACGCCGGCCTTCCCTGGCATCAGAAACCGGCCACGCTCGGCCTTCTGATTCTCGCCGCCGTCGCGGCGCTCAATCTTCTGTTCTGGTAGGACAACTCCATGGGACTCGACATCCGCAAACCGATCGGCCTTCTCTTTCTCCTTCTCGGACTCATCCTCGCCGTCTACGGACTGGCCGGAGGACCCGCGCAGTACGCCAGAAGCAACGGCCACAACATCAATCTCTGCTGGGGTTCGCTCATGGCCCTCGCCGGGGCCGTCTTTTTATACGCCGCGCGTTCTTCCCGCGCTTCCCACACGAAATGACCGATACGCTTTCCCTGGAATTCCACCAACTGTTTGGCCGTAAGCCGCGCCTGTTCCGCGCGCCCGGCCGTGTCAACCTGATCGGCGAACACACCGATTACAACGACGGCTTCGTCATGCCGGCCGCCATTCAGTTCGCCACTTGGGCCGCCGCCGCCCCGCGCAGCGACCGTACCGTGCGCGTCCATTCGGCCAATCTCGGCTCCACCATCGAATTCTCGCTCGATCATCGCGGCGCCGCGCCTTCGCGCACCTGGCAGGACTACGTCCAGGGCGTCGCCCTGCAAATCGAACGGGAGGGCCATGCCCTTCATGGCGCCGACCTTCTCCTGCGCGGCGACGTTCCTCTCGGCTCCGGCCTCTCCTCCTCGGCTTCCCTCGAAGTCGCCTCGGCCCGGGCGCTGCTGGCCTGCTCCTCGATTGAGTTGCCGCCGCTGGCCATCGCCCGCCTCTGCCAGCGCGCCGAGGTGGAATTCGTGGGCATGCGCTGCGGCATCATGGATCAGTTCGCCTCCTGCTTCGGCGAAGAAGGCCACGCCCTGCTGCTCGACTGCCGCACTCTGGAGCATGAATATCTGCCGCTTCCCGAGGGCGCCTCTCTCGTGGTCGCCAACACCATGGTGAAGCACGAACTGGCTTCGAGCGCCTACAACGACCGCCGCCTCGACTGCGAACGCGCCGCGCGCATCGCCGGCGTCACGCATTTGCGCGATCTCAACTCCGGCGGCATCGCCCGCTGGCTCCCCCGCTGGAGCGGGTCCACCGGCCGCCGCGCCCGCCACATCATCACGGAGAACGAGCGCGTCCAAAGCGCCGCTGCCGCCCTTCGCGACGGCCGCCTCGACGATTTCGGCGCCCTCATGTACGCTTCCCACGAGTCCTTGCGTGACGATTACGAAGTTTCCTGCACCGAACTCGACACCATGGTTGAACTCGCCCGCGCCGCCCCCGGCGTCTATGGCTCCCGGATGACAGGAGGCGGATTCGGCGGCTGCACCATTTCCCTGGTCCGACGCGATGCCGTCGCGGCGTTCACCGCCCGGCTGGCTGCGAGCTACCAGGCCGCTACCTCTCTTGCCCCCGCCATCTTTGTCTGCCACGCCGTGGCCGGCGCCAGGGAGGAGGCCGCGGCATGAACCCGCTCAACGATGTTCCTCACCGCCGCTATAACGCACTTACCGGCGATTGGACCATCGTATCTCCCCACCGCACCCAGCGTCCATGGCAGGGGCAGGTGGAACGCCTGCCGCACGCGCAATCTCCCTCCTACGATCCCACCTGCTATCTCTGCCCTGGCAACGAACGCGCCGGCGGCCATCGCAATCCCGGCTACTCCTCCACCTTTGTCTTCGACAACGACTTCGCCGCCCTGCTGCCGCACGCGGAACCCTTTGCGCTCGACAACGGCCTGCTCCGCGCCCGGGGCGAACAGGGACTTTGCCGCGTGCTGTGCTTCTCCCCCGATCACTCCCTGACGGCATCCCGCATGAGCGACGGCGCGCTTGCCCTGGTGGCCGCCGAATGGGGCCGCCAGTTCGCCGAACTCTCCCGCCTCCCCTTCGTCCGCACCATTCAGATCTTCGAAAACCGCGGGCAGATGATGGGCGCCTCCAACCCTCACCCCCACTGCCAGATCTGGGCCACCGAAAGCATTCCCTTTGAACACGCCCGCGAGTTCGACGCGCAAAAGGCCCATCTGCGCCAGCACGGCGCCTGCCTGCTGTGCACCTATCTTGCCCAGGAACTCGACGCCGCCGAACGCATCGTGTGCGAAAACGCCTCCTTCGCCGCCCTGGTCCCCTTCTGGGCCGTCTGGCCGTTTGAAACGCTTCTCCTTCCGCGCCGCCACGTCAACTCCATCGGCGAACTGACCTCCGCCGAGCAACTGGACCTGGCCAACCTGATGCGCCGCCTCACCACGCGCTACGACAATTTGTTCGAATCCCCGTTCCCCTACACCATGGGCTTCCACCAGCGTCCGGCCGGCGGCGGCGATCATCCCCACGTCCACCTGCACGCCCACTACTATCCGCCGCTGCTGCGCTCGGCCACCGTGCGTAAATTCATGGTCGGTTTCGAAATGCTCGGCGGTCCGGCCCGCGACATCACGCCCGAATCCGCCGCCCGGCGCCTCCGCGAATGTAGCGAAACTCATTACCTTGACGTTCAGGGAACGCAACCATGAAACGACGCAGCTTTCTTTCGGCCTCTTTCGCCGCCGTCCCCCTGGCCTCGCGGCTCGCCGCGCCGCTACCGGCGCAGACAAGCCGCGCGCGCCCCAACATCGTCTTCATCATGGCCGACGACCTGGGCATCGGCGACCTGGGCTGCTATGGGCAGAAGAAGATCGCCACGCCGAACATCGACCGTCTCGCCCGCGAAGGCACTCTCTTCACCCAGGCCTACTCCGGCGCCACGGTCTGCGCCCCCTCCCGGGGTTCGCTCATGACAGGCAAACACCTCGGCCACGCCACCATCCGCGGCAACCGCGAGCCCGAGGTTCCCATCCAGCCCGGCGAGGTCACCATCGCCGAGGTGTGCAAGATGGCCGGCTACAAAACCGGCATGTTCGGCAAGTGGGGCATTGGCGGACCGGTCAACCTGGGCCGCCCCAACGCCCAGGGCTTCGACGAGTGGTTCGGCTACCCCACGCAACTCCACGCCCACATGTACTACCCCACCCATCTTTGGCACAACGAAACGCCGGTCTTCTTCCCGAAGAACTTCAACGGAGCCAACGGCGAGTACGCGCCCGGCATCATCTTCCCCAAGGCGCTCGACTTCATCGACCGCCACAAGGCCGAATCGTTCTTCCTCTATCTGCCCTTCACCTATCCCCACACCAACAACGAACTCGGCAAGCAGAAGGGCGACGGCATGGAGGTGCCCGATCACGGCTCCTATAAGGACAAACCCTGGCCCGCACCCGAAAAAGGTTTCGCCGCCATGGTGGAACGTCTCGATATCGCCGTCGGCCAGGTGCTCTCCAAACTCGCCGAACACCATCTGGAGCGCGACACGCTCGTCATTTTCACCTCCGACAATGGCGCCCATCAGGAAGGTGGCCACACGGTGGACTTCTTCGACTCCAACGGCATCTACCGGGGTTGGAAGCGCGATCTGTATGAAGGCGGCATTCACGTCCCCTTCCTGGCCCGCTGGCCCGGCCACGTACCGGCCGGACGCAAAAGCGAGCAGGTGTTCGCCTTCTGGGACATGCTGCCCACCATCGCCGAACTCACGGGCGCTCCCATTCCCGAGGGCATCGACGGCATCTCCATGGCCAACGCCTTCCTCGGACGTCCGCAACAAGATCACGAGTATTTGTACTGGGAGTTCCACGAGCGCGGCTTCGATCAGGCCGTCCGCCTCGGGACATGGAAGGGAGTCCGCCGGAGCGCCAGCCACGGAGCCATCGAACTCTACGACCTCGCGGCCGACCCCGCGGAAACCAGCGATTCCGCCGCCCTCCACCCCGATGTGGTCCGGCGCATCGCCGCCATCATGTCCAGCGCCCGTACTGAATCCGCCGAATTCCCCGTTCGAAAGCAGGCCCCCCAATGAAACGTCCCCTCATCCTCGCACTGGCGCTCGCCGCCACGCTCGGCGCGCAGATCAACCTGCGTCCGCCCTCCGTGCCGCTCATCGCGCACGACCCCTATTTCAGCCTCTGGTCGCCTGCCGACACCGCCACGGCTACCGCTCCGCGCCATTGGACCGGAACCGAACAGCAGATGGCCGCCGCCATTCGCATCGACGGCAAACCTTACCGCATCCTGGGCAACTGGCAACGCGCCGCCGCTCCGGCCCGGCAAACGAAGCTCGAAGTCAGCGCCACCCGCACTACTTACTCCTTCGAGCAGGATGGCGTCCGCGCCGAACTTACTTTTCTTACTCCCGCCCTGATGGACGACCTCGACGTTCTCTCGCGCCCTTTGTCATACATCCTCTTCGACGTCCGCTCAGCGGATTCGCGCTCCCATTCGGTGCAACTCTACTTCGACGCCGGCGCCACGCTCGCCCTGAACACCGTCGAGGACCGCTCCGCCTGGTCCCGCCTCCGCGCAGGCCGCATGGAGGTCCTCCGCACCGGTTCGGAAGAGCAGCGCATCCTCGGTAAGTCCGGCGACAACCTGCGCATCGACTGGGGCCATTTCTATCTCGCCGCACCCGCGCAAGCCGGTCTTTCCACCGCCATCACCAACCTCCGCGCACGGAACGAGATTCTCGAATCTGGCCGCTTCCCAGAGGCCGACGACTTCGACGCCCCGTCGCAGCCTTCGCGCAACCAGCCCGTCCTGGCCGCTTACTTCGATCTCGGCCAGGTCACGGCCCCGGTCTCGCGCCGGCTGATGGCAGCCTACGACGACCAGTTCTCCATCCAATATCTGCAACGCAACCTGCGCCCCTACTGGCGCCGTACGGGCGGCACCGCCGCGGACCTGCTCCGCAAGGCCGATGCCGAATTCGAATCCCTCCGCGGCCGATCGGCCGCCTTCGACGCGGCGCTGCACAAGGAACTGGCCGCCTCCGGCGGTTCCCAGTATGCCGACATCGCCATCCTCGCGTACCGGCAGGCGCTGGCGGCACATAAACTCGTTGCCGACATCAACGGGACTCCACTCTATTTTTCCAAGGAAAACTTCTCCAACGGTTGTATCGCCACCGTGGATGTCACTTACCCTTCGGCGCCGCTCTTTCTTGCGTTGAACCCCACGCTCCTGAAAGGCATGCTGACGCCGGTTCTCGACTACGCCAGCCTGCCCCGCTGGCGCTTCCCCTTCGCCCCGCACGATCTGGGCACTTACCCGCTGGCCAATGGCCAGGTGTATGGCGGCGGCGAACTTACTGAAGAAAATCAGATGCCCGTCGAGGAGTCCGGTAACATGCTGATCCTGCTGGCCGCTCTCGCGCAGCGCGACGGCAACGCCGAATACGCCCGCCCCTATTGGCCGCTGCTCGTCAAATGGGCGGCCTATCTCAAGGAAAAGGGCATGGACCCGGACAACCAACTCTCCACCGACGACTTCGCCGGACACCTCGCCCACAACACCAATCTCTCGATCAAGGCCATCCTTGCGCTCGGCGGTTTCTCACAACTGGCCCGCATGCTCGGCCACGCCGCCGTGGCGGACGAATACGGCGCTCTCGCAAAAGGAATGGCCGCCCGCTGGGAGCCTATGGCCGCCGACGGCGATCACTACCGCCTGGCCTTCGACAAACCGGGCACCTGGAGCCAGAAATACAACCTCGTCTGGGACAGGCTTCTCGGCCTCAACTTATTCGACCCCGCCATCGCCCGCAAGGAAGTGGCGTTCTACTTGCGCAAC
This sequence comes from Bryobacterales bacterium, assembly GCA_020852175.1. GTDB lineage: Bacteria > Acidobacteriota > Terriglobia > Bryobacterales > Bryobacteraceae > JAFLBB01. Next base: position 221,125 of record JADZBH010000016.1, read on the forward strand.
CAACATAAGTACGGACTCCCCCTGGACAACCGTTCCGGATATACCAAGCTCGACTGGATCACCTGGTCCGCCGTGCTCGCACCGGACCGCGCCGGCTTTGAGGCCCTCATTGCCCCCGTCCATAAGTTCCTCGATGAATCGCCTTCCCGCGTTCCCATGACCGATTGGTATTGGACAGCCGAAGGCACGCAGCGGGGCTTCCAGGCGCGTTCCGTCGTGGGCGGCGTCTATCTGAAGTTACTGGCCGAACGAATGAAACCGTAAGCGGAGCGGCCTAACGGCCCTTCAAATACTCGCCCAGCGCGGCCGGGTCGTCCGTCAGGATGCCGTCAAAGCCCAGTTCCACATACCGGGGCCATTCCTCCGGCTTGTTCGACGTGCCCGAATACAGCTTCAGCCCGGCTTCAATGAGCGCCCGGAACTGCTCCGCCGTCGCATCGTCCAACCGCAACATCAGATAGTGCGCGCCATGCTTCCGCGCCACCTCCAAATACTCAGGCTTGTAGCGCCGTGTGCTCAGCAGACAGATTCTTACGCGCGGGTTCAGCTTCCTCATCATGTCCGTCGTCCGGTAATCGGACGACTGCAGGATGAACCGGTCCTCCACGCCATGCTTCCGTAGGGCCGCCTCGATCAGCCGCACGAACCTGTCCACCGGAACCGAACCATCGTCCGGCATCTTCGTCTCGCCCAACAGCAGCGCACCCGATCCCTTCACCGCTTCGAGAAATTCGTCCAGCGATGGCATCCCCGCGCCCGGCGACGCCCGATAGCCCGGCGAGTTCTTCCGCGCGAATGAGCCGCAGTCCAGCCTCCGTAATGCGGCCAGCTTCATCGACCGGATGGGCATGGCTTTCTCCGCGCGGCAGACGCCCGGATTCACCACCGAGTCATGATGCAGCACTATGCCATCGTCCGCCGTCAGGTTCATGTCGAATTCAATCACCGGCACGCCCAGCTTCAGGGCATGGCGGAATGCCGCCAACGTATTCTCGGGCCGCAGCGCCGCCCCGCCACGATGGGCGATGATCACCGGGCCGGCCGCCATCGCCACCGATGTCCATAAGACACCCCAAAAAATCAGCCTCATTCCACCACCGCCTTTTCAATCCTGTCCAGCCGCGCGAAACTCCGCGCGAAATACTCCTCCCCCAGGAGTTCCGATTGTGCAGGATCCGGGCCCTGCCCGCGTGGAGGCAGTTCGCCATAGGAGTAATACAGCTTTTCCACCACGTCCAACCCTTCCGTCACGCGACCGAACGGAACAAAGCCCGACCGATCCAGATCGAGATTATCCCGTAAGTTCACAAAAACCTGTGTTGCCCGGGTGTTCGGTCCCCGCACGGCGAAGGTGATCGTACCCTTTCTATTTCTCAAGCGCCTCGGCGGCAGAGGCGATTCGTCCGGAATGTAAGTGGCCGACCAGAGAGCGTTCAGCTTGGGGTTCCCATTAATGCCGAACTGCGCCACGAATCCGCGGATCACCCGGTGAAACCGCACGCCGTCATAGAAGCCGTCGCTGGCCAGGCCGTAAAAATGATCCGCCCCTTTCGGCGCCCACTCGCGTTTTACTTCTATCGTGAACGGTCCCCTGGTGGTTTCAAACCGCACGCGGTACTCCGCCGGCGGCGGGGCCTTGGGCTTCGGAACGTCGGCCTTCTTCTCCTCCCGTGGAGCGCCTCCGCAGGCGGCCACCACCGCTGCCATCACAGTCACCGGAACCAACACCCACTTACTTCGCATCACGCCAATTCTCTCCCGTTCCCACCTCGACCAACAGCGGCGCCTCCAATTCCACGGCGTTCTCCATGAGCTTCTTCACCATCGCACTCAGCCGCTCCACCTCCTCGGGAGGCGCTTCAAATACTAACTCATCATGTACCTGCAATAACATCCTTGCCCGCCATCCTTCTTCCTCCAGCCGCCGCGCGATCCGGATCATTGCCAGCTTGATGATATCGGCCGCCGTTCCCTGCAACGGCGTATTGACGGCCGTTCTTTCTGCAAAGCCGCGTGCCGCCGGGTTCCGCGCGTTCATATCCGGAATCGGCCGTCTCCGGCCGTGCAGGGTCAGCGTGAAACCCGTTTCCCGCACCGTGGCGATGGTCTCCTCGATCCATCGCTTCACGCCCGCATACCGCGCGAAGTAACTCTTGATGTACCGTTCGGCTTCGCCCCTCGGTATGCCCAATTGTGCCGCCAGTCCGAAAGCCGACTGCCCGTATACGATTCCGAAGTTCACCGCCTTGGCGTTGCGCCGCATCTCGCCGGACACCAGTTCCGGCATCACGCCGAATACTTCAGCCGCCGTCCGCGTGTGAATGTCCTCGCCGCGCTGAAACGACTCCACCAGCACACGGTCCTTGGAAAAATGCGCGAGCAGCCGCAACTCGATCTGCGAATAATCGGCGGCCACCAACCGCCAGCCCTGCTCGGGAACGAATGCCGCTCGAATCTCCCGCCCCATCTCCGTGCGCACGGGAATGTTCTGCAGGTTGGGATTGAACGACGACAGGCGTCCCGTCGCCGCGCCCGCCGGGTTGAACGTCGTGTGCAGGCGTCCGGTGGAGGCGCGCACCAGCGCGGGCAGCGCATCCACATACGTTCCCTTCAGCTTGGTCAACTGCCGGAACTCCATAACGTGCGCGGCGATGGGATGCTCCGGCGCCAGCGATTCCAATACGTCGGCGGCCGTCGAATAGTTCTTCGTCTTGCCCGTGCGGCCCATCGCCGGAATGGCCAGTTCCTCGAACATCACCTTGCCCAACTGCGGCGGCGAATTTATGTTGAACGCATGTCCGGCGATCTCGTGGATCAGCCCGCTCACCCGTTCGATCTCAGCCTCCATCCGCGCCGACAGGGCTGCCAGCGCCTGCTCGTCAATGCGAATCCCGGTTCGCTCCATCCGCGCCAGCACGGGCAGCAACGGACGGTCAATCTCGCGGTAAAGGTCCATCAAACCGCGCCGGTCCACCTCGGCGCTCAAGGCCGCGGCCATCGCGCGCACATCGGCCGCCGCGTGCTCCACGCTCGCCGAAGGAGCATGGCCCAGCCTGCGCGACGTCATCGCCGCCAGGGTGCAGCCCGCCGGATCGGCCTCCAGCAGGAATTCATACAGCGCCACATCGTGCGACACGCGCGGCAGTACTGCCTCGGGCAGTAGTTTCGCATCGTGCGCCGCCAGCGTCACGCCTTCCGGCAGCGCTTCGGGCACGGAGGCGAGCAACGTCTCCGGCGCGCTCGCGCATCTCTCCTCGCACGCCAGTCCAAATTGCATCGCCCCGGCCACGATCCCCACCGGAGTGCCGGCTTGTTCCAGCCACGCGGCCAACCCGGCTGCCGTCTCCAGCGCCGCCGTCTCAATCCCTCGCGCCGCCTCCGTCGCGCCGCCGTCGCCCGCCCCGGCCGCCTCGGCCGCGTTCAACTCCTTCAGCGCCGTGAACATCTCCAATTCGTTGTAAAGCGCGCGCAGCGCCACACCGTCGGCTGGCCCCGCCGCCACGGCTTCAAGAGACCACTCGATCGGCACCGCCGTGTCGATGGTCGCCAGTTTCTTGGACAGCTCCACCTGGGCGCGGTTGTTCAACAGGCTTTCGCGATACTGCTTGCGTTCCACCTCGGCGGCGCGGTCCAGCAGCGTCTCTACCGATCCGAACTTCACGATCAGATCCTTCGCGCCCTTGTCGCCAATGCCCGGAGCGCCGGGTATGTTGTCCACCGCGTCGCCCTTTAACGCCAGCAGATCGGCCACGCGTTCCGGCGGCACCCCCATGAACTCCTCCACCTTGGCGCGGTCGTACAGGGTATCGTCCTTGGCCGGATTCAGCATCAGTACGCGGTCGTTCACCAACTGCAACATGTCCTTGTCGCTGGACACGATCACCACGTCCACGCCCGCCCCGCCCGCCTGCCGCGCAATGGTGCCAATCACGTCGTCGGCCTCAAAGCCCGCGTATTCGAGCACCGGAATCCGCATGGCCTCCAACAAGCGCCGGGCATGAGGCACCTGCGCGATGAACTCCGGCGGCGTCTCGGTCCGGTTGGCTTTGTATTCGGCGAACTGCTCCGTGCGGAAGGTCGGACCTTCGCTCTCGAACACCGCCGCCAGGTACTCCGGCTTTTGCGCCGCGCACAACTTCTTCAACATCGCGTTGAAGATGTAGACCACCTCGGTGGGCACCCCGCCCTGCGTCCGCATCGGCGGCGCTCCCGTTCTGGCCCGCGCATGGAATGCCCGGAACAGAAACCCGAAGGTGTCGATCAAAAACAACCGCGGCCGTGCCTGTGCGCTGCTTGCCATGTTCCTACCATGATAGGGGGCGAGGATTGGTGGTGAGGACAGGCGGCGAGGAAAGGCTGCGAGGCGGGCAGGGGCCGTTCCAGACACCCCTCCGCCGTTGGCTCCGTCTCGCCCATCGGGTGTAAGACGAAGGTATATTGCTGTCAATCAGCCACACTAGCCCTCGTAACGTGTGACTTGCCGTACACAGTGGGTTCCGGTGCAGGGCTTTGTTATCAGCCGATTCCGGGCGTGGCTTGGGACGGCATGATTTTCTGGCGAGTTTTCTCTCCACTTATCTCTCTCCGTCAACGTCATTAGGAGTATGCCGTCTCAGTTGCAGGGCTATCGCCAAGCGGGCGTGCAGGGATGTCTGCATGGCGCCTGGAGAATTGTCCCACTACCCACGATGAGTAAGCAATGTCACGCTGGGGCGCCGGTTTGTGTTTTGTGGGGCTTGAATTATTCGGCTATTTTTATCAAAATAATTATTAAAATTATTAAATTATAATTGACCGTGTGAGCACCTTCGACCATAATGGCGGCATGTTGAAAGGACTCATTTTCTTGGTGGCCTTGGGAATGGCAATCGGCCCGCGAACGCTCAATGAACCGCAGACAATCCTGCTGGACGGAAACGGCGTGAAATTGGCAACACTGTTCGCAGGCTTGGATACGATGGAAGTAAAGTATCCGTTATTGCGCGAGTCAGCGAGACGCTGCGGCCAACGCGGAACCTTGACTCTGCTCGACAAACTCATGGGGACTAAGGTGGCCCAGGCATTTTTCCCCTGTTATCCTTCTTCGTGTGTTGGCTACGGCTATAGGGAGATAAAGGTGTCCTGCGTTGGAGATTGCAATCCTGAACCATACGATAACGAATGGATCGATTCCAAATATGACCCCTCCGATGAAACCTACAACTATGGGTGGAAAAACGGCGTGACGCACGGGTGTATCGCGGGTGGTGAATCCTGCCCCTGTAATCGTCCTGCCTGCATGTTATAGGAGGCAATGCGATATGCAAATCATCGTAAAAATCATTTCGCGCTTCATTCCCTGTGCCGTTGCACTGAGCGCCACGTGGGCCTTTGCGGCAGGGTTGCGTCCCGATTCGGTCACCGAACTGCCCTTTACCACTTCGACGGTTCCTTCCGTTTGGAGCGGTGGCGCATTAATGCGGCTGGAGGACGCCGATACCGGGCGTCCCCGCGTTGAGATATTCGACAGAAATGGCAGTAAGATCGCGGGCCTGACAATTGCCATTCCAGGCGCATCGCAGATCAACGTGCTGGAGGGGTGTTTCTCGCGCGGGCGGGATGGCACGGTCGCGGTATGTGGGTCCGCCTACAATTCGGCCAGCCAGGGCTTTTCTTTTCTGGCGATTTTCGCTCCTGGCGCGGAGCACAACCGCGTCGTTCGTACCTCGCCCTACAAAGCCCGCCGCGTGGCCGTGCTGGCCGACGGCTCCATTTGGACGCTCGGCCACGAGGCTCGCGAAGGCGTCGAAACCGACCCCGCCCACCATGTCGTCCGCCGCTATCGCGCCGATGGAACGCCAGCCGGTTCGTGGCTGCCGAACAACTCGTTCGCGAACAAATTGGACAAATGGCACGTCGACCGCTATTCCGAGATGGCCGCCTCGGCCACCAGGGCCGGTTGGGTTTCGCAAACCGCCCGTGCGTATGTCGAGTTCGACGCCTCGGGCCGGATGACCGCCCAGGTCCCCATGCCGCCCAACGAACTTGAGCGCCACAGAATTTCCGGCCTTGCCTTGTGCGACGATGGCCGCGTTGTGCTGGGGTTGGTGGACCAGCAGCCCGCGACCGCCGCTTTCCAACTCTTCGAACTGGACCGTGACCAGGCGGCCTTCCAGCGCATCGCCACCACGGAGCGTGTCGGCTCGCTGATTGGCTGCGAGGAGGGCAGACTGGCCGCTGGGGGCACCCGGTTGGGTGGTCCCGTAATCCGCTGGCTGGCCTGGGAATAGCCCATTGCCGCCGGTAGGCCTGGGTGCGGTCCGCCAGCCACACGCGTTGCGGCACGTCGTGGCGGGATAACCACGTTGTTGGCCTTACCGCGTTTGTGTTTTCAAATAGATAGAATATGGTTCCTCACCTGCATAGTACGGACAGGTCGTCATCCTATACCCTGCACCAGGAGCCATCCTTCTGCGATACGAAACCACTATCCAACGTCCGGTCGAGTGTTCCGGCGTAGGTCTCCACAGCGGCGCGCCCGTTTCCATCCGCATCCTCCCGGCTCCGGCCGGCACGGGCATCGTGTTTGTCCGTAAGGATCTGGAACACTTCCTGATTCCAGCTCTGTGGCGGCATGTGGCCCGGGTCAGCTACGCCACCAGCCTGATGCGCCAGGGGGTGCTGATCTCCACCACGGAGCACCTGCTCAGCGTTTTCTACTCGATGGGCATCGACAACGCCTACATCGAGATCAACAATCTCGAGGTGCCTATCCTGGACGGTTCCGGGCGGCAGTTCGTGGAGATGATCCAGGGCGCCGGATTGCGCACCTACCGCAGGCGCCGCAAGTATCTTCGCATCAAGTCGCCGGTCAGCGTCGAGGGCAACGGCAAGCGGATCACGATTCTGCCGAGCGACCGTTTTCTGCTTACCTGCGACATCTATTTCGACCATCCGCTGGTGGGCCGGCAGACTCTGGAGATGGAGGTGACGCCGGAGCGTTATGCCGCCGACATCTCCCCGGCGCGGACCTTCGGCTTCCAGCATGAACTGGACCAGATGCGCCACATGGGGCTCATCCGGGGCGCCACGCTGGAATCGGCCGTCTGTTTCGATGGCGATGGCGTGCTGAACGAGGGCGGCCTGCGCTTTCCCGACGAGCCCTGCCGCCACAAGGCGCTGGACCTGATTGGCGACCTGGCTCTGATCGGGCGGCCTTTGCTGGGCCATGTGATCGCCGAACGCGCCGGACACGCCATGCATGTGGCGCTGGTTTCCAAGATCATGTCCGACCCGTCGCTGTACGAGATTCTCAGTTTCGACCAGTTGGCCACGCGCGTTGCCCACGCGCTGGTCAGCTAGCCTTCCGGCGCCATGAGAGCCGCGCTGGCGCTGCCGAGCGCCATCACTTTCGTCCGCATCGCGCTGTTTCCCTGGATTGCCTGGGCCATCGTGCAGGGCCGTTTCGATACGGCCGTACGCGTATTCATGGCCGTGGCGCTCACCGACGCGCTGGATGGTTTTGTCGCCCGCCGCTGGCATCTGGCCACACGCTTCGGCACGATTCTCGATCCGATCGCCGACAAGTTGTTGCTGGTGACCGTGTTTGCCAGCCTGGGCTGGGCGGGCACCGTGCCGGGGTGGCTGGTGGTGATTGTTTTTGGCCGCGATACGCTGATTCTGCTGCTGGCCGGGGTGACGATGGCCACGGGACGCGTCCGCACGTTTCATCCCTCGGTGTGGGGCAAGTTGAGCACGGTGGTGCAGGCGGGCACGGTGGTGGTGGCGATGGTGCACCACGCTCATTTGCTACCGGAATTTCCCGGCGGAACCGGGCGCGTGGCCGAACTGATGTACGGACTTTGCGCGCTGGCCACGGCAGGCAGCGGGTTCCATTATCTTTACCTGTGGCGGAAGCGGTTGTCGGAGGGGGGCCCGGGGGAGTAGGCTAGAGGTGACGGTGGCTGGATGATTCGCTTCACCCCATCCCGGAACTACCTTGCCGCGGGAGTCGTGGCGCTGGCGTTCGCGATTCTGTGCGGCTGGTACGCCTGGCGATGGGCGCCCAGCTACATTCCTTCCTTCCTCTTCCTGTTCACTGCCGGGCTGTTGTTCACCATGGCCTTCCGTCCGGCGGTCGAGGTGTCGGAGAAGCTGCTGAAGGTGGGCGGCCGCGAGATTTCGTGGGACGAGGTGGAGCGGGTGGACACCACGGGCTGGGTGCAGCCGCTGGTGTTGTCCATCACGCTCGACTCCGAAGAGAAGATCTGGCTGGTGGTGGCCTGCGAGTTGGAGCAGAATCATAAGCTGCTCGGGTTGGTGCACCGCCATGCTCATGCCGCGCTGCTGGACGGCGTGCCGCATCACGAGTTTTGGGGCGAACGGGCACGGAGCGAAGAGGGCCAAGCGCAGGGAACGGCGCGTCAGGATCCGTCGAAGTATCCGCTGCTGAGCGCGGAGGACGAAGCCGAGGTGGAGCGTCTGTACCAGCGTTTGAAGACCGTTGGCCATCTGGACCAGCGGGGCGGCGAAGAGAACTAATCCTTGGCGATGAAGCGTCCAGTGAAGGCTGCGCTGGCGGTGTTGCTGGTGGCCGGAGGACTGCTGGCCACGCGCGAGTTCTGGTTCCGGCGGATGGGCGCATTCCTGGTGGAAGCCGCGCCGCCGGTGAAGGCCGATGGAGCCGTGGTGCTGGCGGGCGACTGGCGCGGGCAGAGGGTGCTGAAGGGCGGAGAACTCGTTCGTGAAGGCTTTGTGCCGGTGGCGCTGGTGGACGGGCCGCCGCAGCATTTCGAGATTCCCGAATCCGACCTGGCGGTCCCCTATGCCGTGAAGCGCGGCTACCCGGAGTCCTACTTCATCCGTTTTCCCATGGAAGCGTGGTCCACCGACGAGGAGGCCAGGATCGTGGTGGCCGAGTTGCGCCGCCGGGGCTGGCGCAGTTTCCTGCTGGTGACGAGCGACTATCACACGCGGCGTGCCGGCCGCATTTTCCGCAAGTACACGGGCGGCCTGCGCATGACGGTGGTGGCCTCGCCGGACAAGGCGTTCAGCGCCGAGGGCTGGTGGCGTTCGCGCGAGGGGCGCAAGACCTTCGCCTTCGAGTGGATGAAGACGTTGACGGAGCCGTTCGGGATCTGAACCATGCGGCTGGCCTGGCGTACCCTTTCCCCTTTTCTGTGGAAGCACCGGCGCGGCCTGGGGGCGGGCCTGGCGGCGCTGCTGCTGAAGGACCTGTTCGGCGCGCTGCTGCCGCTGGCCATCAAGGCGGGCGTCGATTCGCTGACGCAGGGCTTCGCGCTGACCAAGCTGCTGTGGTTCACGGCGGCGATGCTGGGCTTGTCGGTGCTGAAGGGCGTGTTCCAGTACATCATGCGGGTGCGCGTGATAGGCGCTTCGCGCGACATCGAATATGAGATGCGCCAGGATCTGTTCGCCCGCCTGATGCGGTTGGACGGCGGCTTTTTCGGGCGCTATCGCACGGGCGACATCATGGCGCGGGCGACCAACGACCTGAACGCGGTGCGGATGATGCTGGGCCCGGGCGTAATGTACTGGACCGAGACCTCGATCACGTTCGTGCTGGCGGCGGCCATCATGGCCTACGTGGACTGGCGTCTGACGCTGGTGGCGCTGCTGCCGGCGCCGGTGGTGAGCCTGGCGGTGATCTGGTTCGGGCGGCAGATTCACATGCGGTTCGAGCGGATACAAAGCCTGTTCAGCGACATTTCGAGCCGGGTGCAGGAGAACCTGGCTGGCGTGCGCCTGGTGAGGGCGTATGTGCAGGAAGAGAGCGAACTGAGGCAGTTCGAGCGGCTGAACCGGGACTACATCAAACAGAACCTGAAGCTGGTGCTCACCTCGGGCATGTTCATGCCGATGTTGGAGACGTTGATCGGCATGGCGCTGCTGATCGTGTTGTGGGTGGGCGGGACGCGGCTGCTGGAAGGGAAGATGACGCTGGGCAGCTTCCTCATGTTCAACGTCTATATGGGCATGTTGGCGTGGCCGATGATCGCGCTGGGGTGGGTGGTGAACCTGATGCAGCGGGGCACGGCATCGCTGGAGAGGTTGAACGCGCTGATGGCGGAGCGGGCGGAGATCGCCGCGCCGGAGCGGCCCGAGCCGCTGCCAGCGCCGGTACGCGGGGCCATCGAGTTCCACCACGTCACGGCGCTGTTCGGCGAAAGGACGGCGCTGAGCGAGTTGAATCTGTCGATTCCGGCGGGCGCCACGGTGGCCATCGTGGGCCAGACGGGAAGCGGCAAGAGCACACTGGTGCAGATGATTCCCCGGATGCTCGATCCGGCCGCGGGGACGGTCACGCTGGATGGTATCGATCTGCGGCGGTTCGACCCCGAGGAGTTGCGGGCGCGGATCGGATTCGTGCCGCAGGAGACTTTTCTTTTTTCGGCCACGCTGGGTGAAAATATCGCGTTCGGCGTGCCGGATGCGGGCACGGAGCGGATTCGGCGCGCGGCGGCGCAGGCGGGGCTGGGTCCGGACCTGGATGGTTTCCCCGAGGGGCTGGCCACCGTGGTGGGCGAGCGGGGGATCACTCTTTCAGGCGGCCAGAAACAGCGCACGGCGATCGCCCGGGCGCTGCTGCGCGACCCTTCCATTCTGATTCTCGATGACGCGCTAGCCAGCGTCGATACGGTCACCGAGGAGGCGATTCTTCAGAACCTGGCGGCCGTGATGAAGGGCCGCACGACGATTCTGATCTCCCATCGCGTTTCGACGGTGCGGCTGGCGGACCGGATTTTCGTGATCGACGAGGGGCGCTTGGCCGAGCAGGGAACGCACGATGAGTTGGTGTCGCTGGGCGGCTATTACGCCGACCTGCACCAGAGGCAACTGCTGGAAGAGGAGTTGGAGACGATTTAACGAGGGGTGCGGCGGCGCCTGGGGGCGGGGCGTTCTTGGGGTGGCAGGGCGGCCGCGCGGCGCGAATCCTGCAAGGCGAGCAGGCGGTCCATCACGCGATCCAATTCACGGCGCAGGCGGGTTTCCGAGAGCACCAACGAGGAGAACTGCCGGGCCACATGCACCTGGCAACGGCCCAGAGCCCACAAATGGCGCTCCTCCTCGCCGGAATCCGCGCAGCCGGATTCGTCATAGGCGATGCAGAAGAGACCGGTCTCGATGCGGGCCATGCGGAGGAGGCGGAACTGGAGCTGCGCGAAATCGCCGGCCAGGTGAGCTTCCAGGAAGGTCTGGGGCTGGAAGTGTTCCAGGCAGGCGCCGAGGAAACGCTGGTATTCCTCTTCATACTCGCCGGGCACGGTGATTTGGGCGGGTGTCAACGGGTGGCGCCAGGAGCGGGGCACGCGGGACGGGGGGAGTCCGCCGGGTGGGGCCAGGTGCAGTTCATCGGGCATGGTTGTGTGTCTCCCGCGGTGAGCGTAGTGCGGGGGCAAGGGCGGCGCGGCGGGCTCCCGGCGGGATGTGCATGAAGGCGTGGAAGAAATAAAACGCGAGCGGCCGTGAACGGTTCGGAACGATACACTGATGGGTGCCATGAGACAACCGACACGCCGTGTTCTGCTGGCCGCCGCGGGAGGCATGAGCGTGGCGGGCGGGAATGCCGCGGCCCAGCCGGGCGCGGGCGGGGGCAACGAACTCGTGGTGAACCCGCGGCCCTTGTTCGACATCTCGCGGAACCTCTACATGCAGTTCATGGAGCCGTTGGGGGCGACGGACTCTTCGGTGGAGGCGGCCTGGGACTACCGGATCAACGACTGGCGCGAGGATTTCGTGGCCGCGACCGCCGGGCTGGGGCCGCAAACCATGCGCTGGGGCGGGTTGTTCAGCCGTTACTACCGTTGGCGCGAGGGCATTGGACCGGTGGAGCGCCGGCCGCACATGCGGAACTATGTGTGGGGCGGCCATGAGTCCAACCGGGTGGGCACGCACGAATTCCTGGCCTTTTGCAGGCGCGTGGGGGCCGATCCGCTGGTGTGCGTGAACTTTCAGTCCGACGGTTTTATCACTTACAGGAACAAGCCGGAGGGGGACCGTTCGGCGGGGCCGTCCGAGGCGGCCGATTGGGTGTCCTACTGCAACGACGCGGACCACCAGGAGCGGGCGGCGAACGGCGCTCGCGCGGCGATGCCGGTGAAGCTGTGGCAGTTGGGCAACGAGACTTCCTACGGCAAGGGCGGCTTCACGCTGGAGGAGGCCATCCGGGCGACGGTGTCGTTTTCCGAGGCGATGAAGCGGCGCGACGCGTCGATTCAAGTGATCGGCTGGGGCGACCGGGGCGAGACGCCAGAGGGCCGGAACCTGTGGGCGGGCGAGCTGGTGAAGCGCGCGGGCGAACATATCGACATGGTGGCGATGCACATGATGGGGCAGTCGCCCACGCGGCCCGATACGGTGTTGAAGGGTTACGAGTATCAGAAAGACCCGGCGCGCGCCTGGGAGGAGCTGCTGGAACTGGCCGCGCGCGTGGACATGCGGCTGAAGGAGATGATGCATGCGCTGTCCGGCCAGGACTCCAGGCACGGCCTGGCGGTGACCGAGGGGCATCTTTCGTTGCAACCGCACAATGCGAATCCGATTTTGACCGAGTGGCTGTCGGCGGCCTATCACGCGCGGTCGTTGAACACCTACCTGCGTCACGGGGCGCGGGTGCGCATATGCACGGGCGCCGATTTCGCGGGGAACCGCTGGACGGTGAACGCGGTGATGATTCAGACGCCGGGCGGAAGTTCGCACCTGCTGCCCGCAGGTTCGATCATGAAGCTGTACCGGGCCACCTGCGGACGGCAGGGTGCGGCGGTGGAGAGGGCGCCGGCGGCGCTGGACGTGGCGGCGTCGGTGGACGGAGATAAAACCGTGCTGCATGTGTTGAACACGGATTACCGGAGCGCGGTGAAGGCGGTGTTGCGCGTGGCGGGGCGGCGGATCGTGTCGGGCGTGGTGAGGGAGATCGCGCCTTCCGAGCCGCGGGCGTATGTGGATACGCAGCATCCGAAGACGTTCGAGCCGGTGGAAAAGCCGCTGGCCGCGCAGGCGGGCGAGGCTGTTGAGTGGAGCTTTCCGGCGCGCAGCGTAAGCGCCGTCATTCTGACGACGGAGAAGGAAGACAAGGCATGAGACATCTGGTTATGGCGCTGGCATCGGTGGCGGCGCTGTGGGGGCAGGCGGCGTCGAGGGCGGAGTTTCCGCAGCCGCAGTTCGAGCGCGAGCAGTGGATGACGCTGAACGGCGCGTGGGAGTTCGAGTTCGACGACGCCGGCGCGGGCCTGAACGAGAGGTGGCAGGCGGGCGGGCGCGCGTTCACGAAAAAGATCATGGTGCCGTATGCGTTCGAGTCGAAGCTGAGCGGCATCGGCGACACGGGTTTTCATCCATGGGTGTGGTACCGGCGGGCGGTGACGCTGCCGGCGGCGTGGAGCGGCAAGCGGGTGCTGCTGCGGTTCGGCGCGGTGGATTACCGGGCGATGGTGTGGGTGAACGGAGAACTGGCGGGCGGCCATGAGGGCGGTAACGTGCCGTTCCGGTTCGACATTACGGCGCATTTGAAACCGGGGGCGAACACGATCACGGTGCGCGCCGAGGACATCCCCACGGATGAGTACCAGCCGCGCGGGAAGCAGTACTGGCAGCCTAAATCGCGGGGGATTTTTTATACGCGCACGTCGGGCATCTGGCAGCCGGTGTGGCTGGAAGCGGTGGGCGGCAATTACCTGGACAGCGTGCGGATCACGGCGGGCATGGAGGGCACGGCGCGGTTCGAGGCGCGGCTGGCGCGCCAGGAGTCTGGGCTGGAGTTGCGCGCCGTGGTGGAAGACGCGGCGGTGAGCATGACGACGCTGGCCGAACCGGTGCAGGTGCTGTCCTACACGGACGCGACGCCGCGGCTGTGGTCGCCGGACACGCCGAACCTGTACAACGTGACCTTCGAGCTGCGGCGCGGCGGGCAGGTGCTGGACCGCGTGAAGTCGTACTTCGGCTTCCGCACGGTGGCGATGGGCAGCGACACACTGTTGCTGAACCGGCGGCCGTTGTTTCTGCGGACGGTGCTGGACCAGGGCTATTGGCCGGACGGGATTCTGACGCCGCCAAGCGATGAAGCGATTCAATACGACATCCGCATGATGAAGGAGATGGGCTTCAACGGGGCGCGGAAACACCAGAAGATCGAGGATCCGCGGTTTCTGTACTGGGCCGACAAGATGGGGCTGCTGGTGACCGGCGAGATGGCCAACGCGGTGAAATACGACGAGACATACGCGGCGCGGTTCACACGGGAGTGGATCGAGGCGGTGGAGCGGGATTACAACCATCCTTCGCTCATCCTGTGGATTCCGGTGAACGAAAGCTGGGGGGTGCCGGACCTGGCGGACACGCGGCAGCAGCAGCACCTGAAATCGCTGTACGCGCTGACGAAGTCGCTGGACGCGACGCGGCCGGTGGTGGACAACGACGGGTGGGAGCATACGGACCACACCGATTTGACCTCGTTGCACGATTACGCGGGCACGGGGACGCGGCTGCGGGAGAAGTATGCGCGCCTGTCGCGGAAGCCGGGTTCGCCGATTCCGGACAACGGGCGGCCGGCGATGATTCCGGGATTTGCGTATAACGGGACGCCGTACTGGATGAGCGAATTCGGCGGCGTGGCGTATCTGCCGAAGGGGCTGGAGGCGTCGGCCGAGGCGTGGGGCTATTCGGGCGTGGAGCGGGACGAGGCGCTGGCGCAGGCGCGTATTGCCGGGCTGTTCGAGGCGGCCTCGAAGCTGCCGTTCAACGCGGGCTACTGCTACACGCAGTTGACCGACGTGGAGCAGGAGATCAACGGGCTGATGACGTACGACCGGAAGCCGAAGTTCGACGTGAAGAAGATCAAGGAGTGGAACAGCTACCCGCGCTGGTGAGACGGAGGCCTGAGCGGAGGCGAGGCGGGAGGAGCCGGAGCCGCCGCCCGCCTTATGAGCCTGTTCGCGCGCCGGAGGCTACTGCTTAATGACGGTGCCGTCGCGGCGGCGGACGACGCCCCAGCCGCCGTTCAGAGCCTGGCGGCCCGAGGGCATGCCGCCTCCGCGTGATGTGGTCTGGGAGCCGCCGAAGGGGTATTTCTTCGCGGCGGCCTCATTGATTTCGATGCCCCAGCCGGGCGCCTCGTTGGCATAGGCGTAGCCGTCCTTGTAGGTAGGCATGCCGGTGAAGATCTCCTGAAGACGCGGGTTATCGAGGCCGCTCCATTCCTGGATGCCGAAGTTGTAGCAGGCCAGGTCGAGGGCGACGTTGGCGGCGTGGCCGATGGGGGAGACGTCGCCAGGGCCATGCCAGGCGGTGCGGACGCCAAAGATTTCACCCATGGCGGCGATTTTCCGGCAGGGCGTGAGGCCGCCGGCCTGGGAGACGTGGACGCGGATGTAGTCGATGAGGCGCTCGGCGATGAGCGGGGACCATTCGTGCGGGGAGTTGAAGAGTTCGCCCATGGCGATGGGGGTTGCGCACTGCTGGCGCGTGAGGCGGAACCAGGCGATGTCCTCGGGCGAGAAGGGATCCTCGAAGAAGTAGAGTTTGAACTGTTCAACGTCCTTGCAGAACTGGAGGGCCTGGGTGGGCGTGACGCGTTCATGGACGTCGTGGCAGAGTTCGATCTCGTCGCCGAGCTGTTTGCGGCACTCCTCGAAGAGTTTGAGGGCGCGGCGGATGTAGACGGCGGGTTCGTAGACGGGGTCGTTGTGAAGCGAGGCGGCGCGGTTGCCGCCTCCCCGGCCGCCGTAGCCGTCCATGCCGGGGATGCCGACCTGGACGCGGATGTGGCGGACCTTCTCGGTTTCGATGTAGCGCTTGGCCATGTCGATGACCTGTTGGATTTCGCCGCCCGAGGCGTGGCGGTAGACATCGGCGGCCTCGCGCAGCTTGCCGCCCATGAGCTGGTAGACGGGCATGCCGGCCTGGCGGCCCTTGATGTCCCACAGGGCCTGGTCCACGCCGGAGATGGCGTTGTTCAGCACGGGGCCGTTGCGCCAGTAGGAGGAGTTGTAGCACATCTGCCAGGTGTCGTCGATGCGGTCGGCGGGGCGGCCGATGAGAAGGGGCTTGAGGTACTTCTCGACGGCGGGCACGACGAGGTCGGCGCGCTGGGTGAAGGTGCCGCAGCCATAGCCATAGAGGCCGTCCTGATCGGTGATGACCTTGACGACGATCAGGCGCAGGCCGGTGGGTGCGGTGGCGATCACCTGAATGTCCTTGATCTTGGGCGAGGGCATGGCGCGGGTGGCGCGCGCGGCCTGTTCCTGGGCGGCGGCCTCGCGCCGTGTCATCAGGGTGGCGAACCCCGCCGAGGAGGCGAGCTTCAGCAGACTTCTGCGGTTCATCCTTTGTTCTCCCGTTCTTCGAGCATACGTTTGAGGGTATCCACTTCCTTGCGCAGTTTACTCTCCCTGGCGACTAATGTCAGCAGGTAAGCGGCGAGAAGAAACCAGGCGACGGCGAAGCCGTAGAACATGAATTGAAAATTGCGTTCGTCCATGGGGGGATCCGTTCGGAGATTACAGGTTGTGGGTGTACCGCCGCAGGGCGTCGAGTTCGCGTTGCATCCGCTCCTGGCCGAGGCGGAGCATCATGATGACGCCGGCGAAGGCGGTGAGGGCGAACCAGTTTTGAAAGAGCATGTGCTCCATGGCGGGGTCCATGCGCTGCTCGCCGCCGGTGCGGAAGCTGAGGACGGCGCCGGGGTGTTGGGTGCGCCACCAGTCGATGGATTTGTAGGTGATGACGACGCTGACGAAGGCGAACAGGCTGACGACGGCGGCGATGCGGGCGCGTTGTCCGGGCTCGTCGATGGTTTTGCGGAGCAGAAGGTAGCCGGCGTAGATGAGGAAGCAGATGAAGGCCCAGGTGAGGCGTGGGTCCCAGACCCACCAGACGCCCCAGATGATCCGGGCCCAGACCATGCCGGTGCCGAGGCCGAGCATGGTGAAGATGGTTCCGACCTCGGTGAGGGCGACGGCGAACTCATCGGCGCGGGAATCGCGTTTGACGAGGTAGTAGATGCTGGCGACGGCGGCCAGGAAGTAGGCCGAAAACGAGGTGATCCAGCCGGGCACATGGAAGTACATGATGCGGTAGATGGCGCCCTGGGCGGCTTCGTCGGGCAGTTGGAGAAGGATGACGTAGAGGTTGCGGACCAGGTAGAGGCCGCTGAACAGGGCCATGGCCATGAGGATCTTGGTTTTCATGCGGTACTCCTTCAGTTGACCAGTATGACGTCGATCAAGGCCAGGGAGAGCGAGGTGAAGATGATATCAAAGCCGATCAGGAGCTTGACCCAAACCCAGTCGTCGCCGGTGATGCCCGTGCCCGAGAGCAGGGCGGAGGTGAGCTGCATGGCCGCCATCAGGACGGGGATGAGCATGGGGTAGACCAGCACGGGGAGCATGAGTTCGCGCAGGCGGAGATTGACGGTGAGGGCGCTGAACATGGTGCCGATGACGGTCATGCCCCAGGTGGCCAGCGCGCAGGTGAGGGCGATCCAGCCGGGGAAGCGGAGCCAGTCGGCGTTGAACAGGATGCCGAAGACGGGCAGGGCGATCAGTTCGACCACGGCCAGGAGGGCGAAGTTGGCGAGGGCCTTGCCGAGGAAGAGCGCCCAGCCGGGAAGGGGCGAGGCGACCAGGGCGTCCAGGCAGTCGTTGGACTGTTCGCGGGCGAAGGAGCGGTTCAGCACGAGCGCGCCGGCAAAGGCGAAGACGAGCCAGAGAAGGCCGCCGCCGAATTCGCGGGCGTCGCCCGAGATGTCCAGGACGAAGCTGAACAGAACCAGGATGACCATGGAAAAAGCCGCGGCGGCGTTGATGGACTCCTTGGTGCGGAGTTCGCTGCGGAGGTCTTTCCAGGCGATGGTGAGGACGTGGCGCATGGGCTCAGGAGTCCTCCCCATAGTTGCGGTAGACCCAGGCTGGGTCGGCGAGAATTTCCGGCGTGCGCTCGCCTTTGTGGACGAGTTTGCCGCGCACGAGCAGGGCCCAGTGCGTGGCCAGTTCCATGGCCTCGCGAAGCTGGTGGGTGGACATGACGACGGTGGCTCCTGCGGCCAGGCGTTCGGCGAGCAGGCGTTGGAGCAGGGCGATGGAACGGTCGTCGAGCGCGGTGAAGGGCTCGTCCAGCAGCAGCAGGTCCGGCGCATGCAGGAAGGCGCGGGCGACGGCGAGCCGCTGGCGCATGCCTCGAGAAAATTCGCGGGCACGGGCGTGGGCGACGTGATTAAGGCCGACCCGTTCGAGCCAGTCCAGAGCGGTCTGGCCGGGGTTGGCGACGCCGTAGAGCGTGCCGAAGAGTTCGAGATTTTCCCGGGCGGAGAGCTCGTCGTAGATGCCGATGCCGTGGCCGAGAACGCCGGTTTTGCGGCGCGCGCCGGAGGAGTGGCCCTCCGAGCCGAAGACGCTCACCGAGCCCTGGGAGACGGTGGAAAGGCCGGCGAGGATCTTGAGCAGCGTGGTTTTGCCCGCGCCGTTGCGGCCGAGCATGGCCAGGCACTCGCCAGGCGCGACGCCCAGGGTGACGGCGCGCAGGGCGGGGAAGTCGCCGAAGTATTTCCAGACCGCTCGTACGTCGAGAGCGGCGCCGCTCATGTCCCGGAAGCTCCCTTGCGGTAGAGGATGAGGAAGCCGATGGCAAGGACGGCCAGGGAGAGGGCGAGGATCTCCTTGTAGCGGAGATAGACCCTGGGGCGGATCTGCTGGAGCCCTGCGCCGCCTTCCTCCTCCACGTTCTCGACGCCGCCCTGCGAGGAGCGGAGCGAACCCGTGCCTTCAAAGCCGATGGAGAAGGACCGCTTGGTGAGTTCGAAGATACCGGCCTGGGTTTGCGGCTCGGCGCCGAGTTCCTTCACGTCGCCGGAGAGGGTGACGCCCCGGGGGGCGACGACGCGGACGGGCCCGTCGTGAAAAATCCTACCCGTGAATACGGGTGGATTGGGCGTGGGCAGGGCATAGGACACGTCGAAGCGGGTTTCGCCGGGTTTGACGGGGAAGTCCACCGTATAGATACCGGCGGTCCTGGTGGGTTCGAGAGCGCGTTCGATGGGCAGCGAGTTGGGTCCGGCCACCATGACGCGGGCCTTGCCGCCGGCGGCCTCGGGCAGGGCCAGGCGCAGCGTGCCGCGGGCGGTGTCGTAGTAGGCCGTCGTGCCGGTGTTCTGGAAGATGATGCTTTCGTTGACGGTGAGGCCGGAGGCGCCGGGCTCCAGCAGAATCATGTGGGTGGTCACCTTGGCCTTGGCGTCGCTGGTGGTGGAGTTATAGACGTTGACGGTGATTCCTGTGGCGGCCTGGCCGGGGGGAATCATGTGGTTGAAGACCATGCCGTCGTGGACGGCCTGCACGAGTTGAGGGCCCTGGACGTCCTGAGCGAACTTGAACTCGCCGGTGCGACCGGCCTTGATGGTATCGAGCGCGTTGGGGCCGTTTTGATCGAGCTTGAAGAGCGTGACGGTGGCGCCGGGTTGGGGCTTGCCGGTGGTGCCGTTGACGACCGTGCCATCGACGGCGGCCGAAAGCGTGGCGGCCGCGAGCAAGGCGGCCAAAAGGAGTCTCATGATTGGCCTCCCTGGGCGGCTTGTTCGATTTCGGCGAGGGTTTGGGCAAGCTCCTTCTGAAGGTCGAGCTTGGTGCGCTGGTAGTCTTCGTCGCTCAGTTTGCCGAGGCGGAATTCGAACTGGAGGTCGCGCAGGTTCTCATAAATGCGGGCTTTACGTTCTTCCAGATGACGGGTGGGCGATTCGCCTTCCTCTTGTGGCAGGTCCGAGGGCCGGATGAACAGGATGAAGGCGATGGCGGCCAGGACAATGGCGATGGCGGCGGCGATGAGGGGCATTATTCGAGTTTGGAAAGATTCTGATCGATGGAATCACGGTATTTATCGAGCACGGACGGGTCCATCTCGGGAACGGGGGCGGGTTTGCGCATGTGCGAGATCCACTTGTAGATGGCCAGCAGGCCGATGAGGACGGCGGCGACGGGCATCCACCAGGCCAGGAGATTGAAGCCCTCGGCGGGCGGAACCACGAGGGCCTTGAGGCCCTGCTCCTTGACGAAGACGGCGACGATAGCGTCGTCGGACATGCCTTTGTCGAGCATCTGGCCGATGCGCGCGCGGGCCGGCGCCGAATAGTGGCAGCCGATCATGGGGCAGTCGCCGACGGAGTTCTTGCAGGCGCCGCAAAGGCAGGCCAGGCGCATGCCCACGCGCTTGACGGCCGGGGCGATGAAGTCGCTGGAAACCTGGGCGAGGCAGAGGTAGCTGGCGATGAGGAGCAGTGCGAGGCGTCCTGCGCGTCTAGTCACCCTGCACCGCCTTGGGCTTGGCAACGCCCTGGGCGACTCCCATCACCCTGGTCTTGGCGAACTCGTATTTCACCTTGGAGGGGACCAGGCAGACGAGGGTGCCGAACACCAGGGCGCCGAAGCCGAGCCAGATCCAGCCGACCAGCGGGAAGATGTAGGCCTGGATGATGGCTTTGCCGTCCTGCATCCCGGCGAAGTTCAAATAGAGGTCCTCGTGCAGCCGGCGGCGGATGGAGACGACCGAGGACTGCTGGCCCTGGCCCGCGGAATACAGGCGCTGTTCGGGCGTGAGGGTGTCGATGTGCCTGCCGCCCTGGTAGATCTCGACCACGGCGTGGCCCCAGGAGTAGTTGTCGTTCTGTCCTTCTTTGATCTCGGTGACCTTCAACTGGTAGCGGCCGAGCTCGAACCGGTCGCCCATGGCCACCTGGAGCGTGCGCTCCTTGTTGAACGCGGCGCCGGTGAAACCGATGAACATCATGACGATGGCGACGTGGACGATGTAGCCGCCGTAGCGGCGCGTGTTGCGGTGGGTCAACTCGACCATAGCTCTCAGGAGGTTCTGGCCGGTCTTGGCGGCGATGGCGCGTGCGCCCTTGAGGAACTCGATGGCGACGGTGATCAGAACGAAGAAGCAGAGGCCGAACGACATGAGCGCGTAGGGGTGGCGGATGCCGAGGCCGAACAGCACGCCTGCCAGGACGATGCCTCCGGCGGTGGGCCAGAGGAAGGCCTTCTTGAGGCTCTCGAAGGAGCTGCGGCGCCAGGCGATGAGCGGGCCGACACCGGTGAGCAGCAGCAGGAAGAGGGCGATGGGGATATTCACGCGGTTGAAGAACGGGGCGTCGACGCTGATCTTTTCACCCGTGACGGCTTCGCTGATGACGGGGAACATGGTGCCCCAGAGAATGGAGAAGCAGGAGGCGAGCAGGATGAGGTTGTTGAACAGGAAGCTGGATTCGCGCGACAGGACGCTCTCCAGGTGGGCTTCGCTTTTCAGATAGCCCAGACGGTCCAGGATGAGCCACGCGGTGGCGGCGATGTGGATGGATAGAAAGACGGCGAAATAGGGGCCGATGGGGGATTGGGCGAAGGCGTGCACCGAGCTGACCACGCCGGAGCGCGTGAGGAAGGTGCCGAAGATGCAGAGGAAGAACGTGGCGCTGACCAGCACCATGTTCCACACCTTCATCATGCCCTTCTTTTCCTGCATCATGACCGAGTGGAGGAAGGCCGTGGCGGTGATCCAGGGCAGCAGCGAGGCGTTCTCCACCGGATCCCAGCCCCAGTAGCCGCCCCAGCCGAGAACGGCGTAGGCCCAGCCGGCGCCGATGAGGATTCCCATGCTTTGGAAGAGCCAGGTGACCAGCGTCCAGCGGCGCGTCGTGTGAATCCAGGAGTCGCCGGGCTGCCGCGTGATGAGCGAGCCCATGGCGAAGGCGAACGGAACGATGAAGCCGACGTAGCCGAGGTAGAGCGTGGGCGGGTGGATGGCCATCGACCAGTATTGGAGAAGCGGATTCAGGCCGTTGCCGTCCGGGACGGCGCGAATCTCCTTGCCCACGGCGAGCACCTCGAAGGGTGACATGGGGTAGGTGATGAGCAGCAGGAAAAAGGCCTGAGTGATCATCAGCGTGGCCGTGACCCAGGGCATCATCTCGCGGAATTTGGAGCGATTCTGCCAGACGACGATCGCCGAGTAACAGGCCAGAATCCAGGACCACAGCAGCAGCGAGCCTTCCTGGCCGCCCCACCACGCCGTGAATTTGTAGAGCGTGGGCATGGCGATATTGACGTGCGCGGCGACATAGGCGAGCCGGAAGTCGCATGTCAGCAGGGCGTAGACGAGGAAGGCCGCGGCGAAGGTTTGCAGGCCCCACTGGGCGTAGACGGCGCGCTCGGCGGACTTGACCAGGAAGGGGCGCCGCTTCCATTTGCCCACGACGGAGCCGAACACGGCATAGATCGACAGGCAAAAGGCCAGGATGAGGGAAAGTGCGCCCAGATTTTCCATGATGAGTGCGGTTTGCTCCTTAGCGAGGCGGGTGGATTAGATGGACGCCTTGCCGCCGGAGGCGGGCGGGGCGGTCTGGCCGGGGGGCTGATAATTCTGGCCCGGCTTGGCTTCGTACTTGGAAGCGCACTTGGCGTCGATTTTCGTGGCGTGGAATACGCCGTCGCGGCCCATGCGGCCGTGGGCCACCGCCTGGGCGCCGCCTTTGAAGGTATCCGGCAGCGGGTCGTTGGCGTCGTAAAGCACGGGGACGGTCAGGTCGTTTTGCTTCAGGAGAAAGCGGACCTCATGGCCATTGCGCTGCACGGAGCCTTCGGCCACGTCGCCGGCCACGCGGAGGCGTTTCGTGTAGACGTCGTCGCCCATCTTCTTCAGCTCGGAGACTTCCTTGTAGTAGGATTTCGTGTCGCTGATGCCGCCGACGGCGAGCCAGGCCAGCGTGCCGATGATGACCGTGGTGAGCAATCCGAATTTAATGTAAGGCTTCATGCAGCTCCCTTTCAGCCTTCAGTATATCGCCGCGATTCGGGAAATACTTGTTACGGCGGCGGCCCGCCGGCCGGATCGCGGAAAAGCGGGCGTGGGATGCCGGGGGAGGAGAGCGGATTTGAGGGCCACGATACACTGAAAGTTCATGCCGGGCACAGTGTTGGGGCGGGGCGCCGGGCCGGCGCCCTCGAAGGGAGCCGCGGGGTTGGCGGCGTTGCCCGGAGTGTGTGAACTATTGGACTGGTTCGGGCGGGAGCGCCAGTGGATCAACGAGCGCCATGTGGAGCTGTGCCGCATCGCGGCGCCGACGTTTCAGGAGCAGCGGCGGGCCGAGTGGATGGCGGCGGAGTTGCGTCGCTGGGGGTGGGAGGCGAAGCTGGACCGTGCGGGGAACGTGGTGGCCCACCGGCCCGGTCCGAAGGCGGTGGTGGAGAAGGGGCCGGTGGTGGCGGTGACGGCGCATTTGGACACGGTGCTGGCGCCGCGGTCGCCGGAAGCGATTGAAGCCGCCAGGGACGGGCGGTTGCGCGGGCCTGGGGTGTCGGACAACGGAGCGGGCCTGGCGGGATTGCTGGCTGTGGCGCGCGCGGTGGAGGAGTCGTCCGTGCTGCGCGAAATGGCTCTGCCGTTGGTGCTGGCGGCCAACGTGGGGGAGGAAGGCGAGGGCAATCTGAGCGGGATGAGGTATTTGTGCCGTGCCGGGGGATTGGCGGGCCGGGCGTCGGCGTTCGTGGTTCTGGACGGGCCGTCGACGGACCACATCACGACGGCGGCGCTGGCCAGCCGGCGGTTCGAGATCACGATTGGCGGGCCGGGCGGGCATTCGTGGAGCGATTTCGGAACGGGAAATCCGGTCCACGCGATGGGACGGGCGGTGGCCTTTTTTTGCGAGGCGATGGCGGGGTTGGCGGGCGGTGAAGGCGAGGCTCCGCGGACGGCGTGGAATTTCGGAGTGATCGAAGGCGGCACGTCGATCAATTCGATACCCGTGCTGGCGCGGGCGAAGCTGGATTTGCGCAGTGAGAGCGCGGCGCGGATCGATGAGATGGCCGCGCTGATGACGCAGTCGCTCGAGCGGGCGCTGGAGGCGGAAAACGGCGCGGTGACGGTGGGGCGCAACGGAAGCGGAGCGGGCCGCGTCACGGCCAAGGTGAGGGAGATCGGTTCGCGTCCGGGCGGGCGGTTGCCGGCGGGTGCGGCGCTGCTGGAGCATCTTCAGGGCGTGGACCGGCACCTGAACATCCGGGCGCAGTTGGATTGCGCCTCGACGGATGCGAACATTCCGTTGTCGTTGGGAATTCCGGCGGTGTCGATTGGCGCGGGCGGGCATGGGGGCGGGGCGCACACGCAGGAGGAATGGTTTCACGCCGAGGGGCGGGAGACGGGTTTGCGGCGCGTGATGCTGCTGTTGTTGCTGCTGCTGGGAGACCTGGATTCCGGCTTCACGGCCCGGTTGGGCTGAGGGGGCGAGGGGGCGCGAATGCGGGGCGGGCAAACGCATTTATAATTAAATACAGAACGAGGCCCCAAGGGGAGGCCGACCATCGTATGAACTGGAAGCAACGAATTCGCGAACCGAAGATGATGCCGCTGGCCCTGATTCTGGGCACACTGGCGGTCGGCATTCTGATTGGCACGCTGATCCACACCGAGGTGAGGGCCGACAAGGGGTCCGACAAGCCGGTGACCGATGCGTCGCCGCTGAAGATACCGGCGCCGGTGAAGCTGCAAAACGAGTTCACGGCGATTGTCAACAAGGTGGAGCCGGCGGTGGTGAACATATCCACCGAGTACAAGCCAAAGCCGGAGACGGCGCGGAAGCGCGTGCGTCCGCCGGCGGGCGAGGAGGAAGAGGAGGACGAGGAGGGCATGGACCTGTTCCGCCGCTTCTTCCGGCAGGGTCCGCTGGGCGAGGCGCCGCAACCGCAGCCTCGGGGCGGGGGCGAAGGATCGGGCTTCATCGTCGATCCGAAGGGCTACATCATCACGAACCACCATGTGGTGGACGAGGCGACCACGATCAAGGTGAAGCTGCACGGCGATCCGTCCGAGCACAAGGCGAGGCTGATCGGCATTGACGTGGAGACGGACCTGGCGGTGATCAAGATCGACGCCGGCCGTACGCTGCCGTTCGTGCCGGTGGGCAACTCCGACGCGGTGCAGGTGGGCGACTGGGCGATCGCCATCGGTTCGCCGTTTGGGCTGGAGGCCAGCGTGACGGTGGGCATCGTGAGCGCGCAGGGGCGCGACGTGGCGCAACAGTTCCAGAAGTTCATTCAGACCGACGCGGCGATCAACCCGGGCAACTCGGGCGGTCCGCTGCTGAACATCCGGGGCGAGGTGATCGCCGTGAACACGGCCATCGCCACGCGGAGCGGCGGCAACCAGGGCATCGGGTTCGCGCTGCCGGTGAACATGGCGGTGAAGGTGTACAACCAGTTGACGCGGTATGGGCGCGTGATGCGCGGTTCGATCGGCATCTCCTGGACGCGCGGCCAGGAACGGCCGGAACTGCTGAAGGCGCTTGGTGTGAACCACGGCGTGATTGTCGAGCAGGTGACCAAGGACGGGCCGGCGGA
This sequence comes from Bryobacterales bacterium, assembly GCA_020852175.1. Lineage (GTDB taxonomy): Bacteria > Acidobacteriota > Terriglobia > Bryobacterales > Bryobacteraceae > JAFLBB01. Next base: position 246,495 of record JADZBH010000016.1, read on the forward strand.
CAAGGCGGGCGTCAAGACCGAGGACATCATCGTGTCGATGAACGGCAAGCCCGTGAAGGACGGCGAGGACCTGGTGGCGCGCGTGGCCGATACGGCGATTGGCGACAGCATCACGGTGACGGTGGACCGCAAGGGCAAGAAGCTGGACCTGCCGATCACGGTGCGGGACCGCGCCGATGTGTTCAAGGACGATCCGCGGTTTGCCCGGAACCGGCCGCCGGCCGAAGAGGAGTTGGGCGAGCCGGCCGAGGCCAAGTTCGGTCTCTACGTGAAGGGTCTGACCGCCGCCGAGCGCGAGCAGATCAAGGGCGGCGAAGGCGCGGGCGTCCGGGTGACGCAGGTGATGGAAGGCAGCTTCGCCGAGGAGATCGGCGTGCAGGCGGGCGACACGATACTGTCGATCAACCGCAAGCCGGTGTCCAGCGTGGAAGAGATCCGGGCGATTCAGGGGACCCTGAAGCCGGGCGACCCCGTGGCGTTCCGGATCGCGCGGGCCAATCCGATGACGCGCCGGAGCGGGCCGCCGGAGTACACGGTGTTCTTCGTGGCCGGTACGCTGCCGAAAGAATGAGACGCGCGGCGGACGTTGACGCCGCCTGCCGCGGTCAGCTAATCTGAGAGTTCCCGGTAGAGGAGCGAGCGCCAATAGTAGCCCGCCGAGCGGTTCCGCGGCCAGCGGACGGCGGGGGAACGGGGCAAGCGGTAATGCTCGCCGAAATCGTACGTGCGCGAGCCCGCGCGGACGGTTGGGGGGTCAGGTCAAATCCTGCCCACTGTCATCCGCTTCATGGATGGAGTGCTATCCGAGGAGAGCCGAATACCCTTCTCTCTCTTCCCTCCTTCTGTGTCAGGCGATTCGCCGGGTGCGAGATTCTATGCATCTGTTCGAACTGACGCGCACGCTGATCGATATTGAATCCATCACGGACAACGAGCTGGCCGTGGGCCACTTCGTGCATAACTATCTGGCGGAGATGGCCGGGCGGTACGACGGCACGGTGGAGCGGATCGAGGTGGAACCGAACCGTTTTAACGTGCTGGCGTGTTTTGGCGCGCCGGTAGTGACGCTGTCGACGCATCTGGACACGGTGCCTCCGTTCATTCCTTCGCACGAGGACGAGGAATACATTTGGGGACGCGGCGCCTGTGACGTGAAGGGAATCATCGCGGCGATGCTGCACGCCGCCGAGCGCGTGCTGAGCGAAGGCGCGCGCGGATTGGCCCTGTTGTTCGTGGTGGGCGAGGAGCGCAACAGCGCGGGCGCGTATCACATGTCCAGGCTGGGGCGCGGATCGAAATATCTCATCAACGGCGAGCCGACCGAATGCAAGCTGGCGCTGGGCAGCAAGGGCGCGCTGCGTTATGAGGTGGTGGCGCGGGGAAAGATGGCGCATTCGGCGTATCCGGAACTGGGCGAACCGGCCATCGAGAAATTGTTGGACGCGCTGGCGGCGCTGCGGAAGATCGAGTTGCCCGCGGACGCCGTGCTGGGCGCGGGCACGATGAACATTGGCACCATCCAGGGAGGCCGCGCGCCGAACGTGATTTCCGACTACGCCAAGGCGGAGATTCTGATCCGCCTGGTGGACGACGGCGCCTCGACGAAGGAGGCCGTACGGGCGGCCTGCGCGGGCCTGGCCGAGCCGGTGGAGGTTTTGTGCCTGCCGGCGATCCGCATGGAGGCCGTGGAGGGAATCGAGACCACGGTGGTGAGCTACACCACCGATATTCCGGCATTCGGCGGAGCCTGGGGGCGTCCCCTGCTGCTGGGGCCGGGAACGATTCACGTGGCGCATACCAGCGAGGAGCGCGTGCCAAAGCGCGAGTTGGAAGCGGCCGTGGATCTTTATGCACACATGGTGAGGAGGTTGTTGACAGCGTGAGCGAACGCATTCCTGTTGGAGTCTTGGGCGCCACCGGCATGGTGGGCCAGCATTTCGTGAAGTTCCTGGCGGACCATCCGTGGTTTGAGATCCGGTTCGTGGGGGCGAGCGACCGCTCGGCGGGCAAGAAGTATAACGAGGCGACCAGTTGGCGGCTGCCGGGCGTGATGCCCCAGGCCGTGGCCAACCTGACGGTATCGGAATGCAAGCCGGGCGGCGCGCCCCCCATCGTGTTTTCGGCGATGGACGCGGCCGTGGCGACCGAAATCGAGCAGGAGTTCGCCAAGGCGGGCCACACCGTGCTGTCGAATTCGCGCAACCACCGCATGGAGCCCGACGTGCCGCTGCTGGTGCCGGAGTTGAATTCGGATCACCTGAGCGTACTGGCGGCGCAGAAAAAGGCGCGCGGCTGGAGCGGGCAGATCGTCACCAACCCGAACTGTTCGACGATCGTGCTGACGATGGCGCTGGGGCCGCTGGTGGGGTTCGGCATCGAGCGCGCGGTGGTGACGACGATGCAGGCCATCTCCGGCGCCGGCTATCCGGGCGTGCCCTCGATGGACATCACGGCCAACGTGGTGCCCTATATCGGCGGCGAGGAAGAAAAGATGGAGATGGAGACACAGAAGATTCTGGGCTCCTGCGACGGGCGGGGTTTCGCGAACCACCCGATGAAGCTGAGCGCCACCTGCAACCGGGTGCCGGTGGTGGATGGCCATCTGGTTTCGGTGTCCGTGGAGCTTGCCTCGAAACCCACGGCGGAAGAGGTGCGGGCGGCGATGGAGAACTTCAGCGCCGCGCCGCAGAAACTCGGGCTGCCGAGCGCGCCCGCGCGGCCCGTCATCTACATGCCGCAGCAGGACCGTCCGCAGCCGCGGCGCGACGTGGAGCGTGAAAACGGCATGGCCGTGTTCGTGGGCCGTTTGCGGCCCTGCCCGGTGTTTGACTGGAAGTTTCTGTGCCTGGGACACAACACGGTGCGCGGCGCGGCCGGGGCATCGGTGCTGAACGCCGAACTGATGAAGGCGCAAGGCCTGGTTTAGAACGGGCGCGGGAGGAACGGAGCGCGGCGATGATTGTCATGAAGTTTGGCGGCAGTTCGGTGGAGTCGGCCGAGGCGATCGGCCGCGTGGTGTCGATCGTGGAGGCGCGGCTGGAGCGGCGTCCCGTGGTGGTGGTGTCGGCGATGGGCAAGACCACGAACCGGCTGCTGGAGTGCGCGCGGCTGGCCGTCGAGGGCGGGCGCGAGGAGGCTTTGGCGAAGCTGGCCGGGCTGCGCGAGTTTCATCACGCCGAATCGCCGGAGGAGGTGCGCGGCGCGATTGACGCGCACTTCGACGAACTGGCGGAACTGTTGCGCGGGCTGTCGGTGCTGGGCGAGATGACGCCGCGTTCGGTGGACGCCATTTCGGCGTTTGGCGAGCGGATGTCGAGCCTTGTGGTGGCGGCGGCGTTCCGGCAGCGGGGCATCGCGGCGTCGCACCTGGACGCGCGCGAGATGATCGTCACCGACGACCGGCACACGCAGGCGGCGCCGCAGTATGCCGAAACCTATGAGCGGCTGGCGGCGCGGCTGCCCGTGCTGGCGGCGCGCGGCGTGGTGGTGATGGGCGGCTTTATCGGCGCGACCAGGGCTGGCGTGACCTCGACGCTGGGCCGCGGCGGGTCGGACTTTTCGGCGGCCATCGCCGGGGCGGGCATCGGGGCCGAGGAGATTCAGATCTGGACCGATGTGGATGGCATGTTGACGTGCGATCCGCGCGTGCTGCCGGGCGGGCGGCGCGTGCGGGTGATTTCGTTCGCCGAAGCGGCCGAGCTGGCGTATTTCGGCGCGAAGGTGCTGCATCCAAGCACGGTGCTGCCGGCCGTGGAAAAGCAGATTCCGGTGTTGATTCTGAATTCACGGCGGCCCGATGTGGAGGGTACGCGGATCGTGGCGCGAGGGGCCGAGTCGGCCAATCCGATCAAGTCGATCGCCTGCAAACGGAACATCACGGCGGTGAGCATCAAGTCGACGCGAATGCTGATGGCGCATGGATTTCTGCGGCGCATCTTCGAGGTGTTCGACCGGCACGAGACGCCCGTCGATATGGTGACGACGAGCGAAGTGAGCGTGTCGTTGACGGTGGACAACGCGGCGCGGCTGGAGGCGATCGTGGCGGAGTTGCGGGCCTTCGCCGAGGTGAACGTGCAGGCGGGCCAGGCGCTGGTGGCGCTGGTGGGCGACGGGCTGGGCGAGCGCAAGGGCATCGCCGGACGGGCGTTTCAGGCGTTGAACGGCGTGAACGTGCGGATGATCTCCCAGGGCGCCTCGCAGTTGAATCTGAGCTTCGTCATCGCCGACGCGGACGTGGCCAAGGCGGTGGGGCTGTTGCACGCCGAATTTTTCACGGAGTTGGATCCAAAGGTGTTCGACGTGGCCGCGCGCGAGGCGCTGGCATGAAGCTGGCCTTTGTCGGCTACGGCAAGATGGGCCGGATGATGGACGCGCTGGCGGCCGGGTACGGCTTCGAGGTGGTGTTGCGCCTGGACGAGTTCAACAACGCGGATGGCGCGGGCATGACGCGGGAGAACTTCGCGGGCGTGGACGCGGCCATCGAGTTCACGGCGCCGGAGGCGGCCATCGGCAACATCGAGGCGCTGGCGGGGCTGGGCGTGAACACGGTGGTGGGCACGACGGGATGGAACCGGCATCTGGACCGTGCGCGGACGGCGGTGGAGAAAGCGGGCACGGCCCTGGTGTATGCTTCCAACTTCTCGGTGGGCGTGAACGTATTCGAGCGCGTGGCGGCCGAGACGGCGCGGCTGATGGCGTCGCAACAGGACTACGAGGCCTGGGCCTGGGAGATTCATCATTCGGCGAAGAAGGACGCGCCCAGCGGAACCCTGTTGACGCTGGTCGAGGCGATGCGCCAGGCGGGCTTCGACCGGAAGATCGACCAGGCGGCCAGCCGCGCCGGCGCGCATCCGGGCACGCATGAGATCGGGTTCGATTCGGCCGCCGATACGATCACGCTGCGCCACACGGCGCGCAGCCGCGAAGGATTCGCGCGCGGGGCCTTGCATGCCGCGCGGTGGATCGCCGGCCGGAAGGGATTTTACGAATTTCGCGAGGTTCTGTTCGGCGCGGAATGACGCGCGCGGGCGGACCGGGGAGGTGGCACATGTTTACTGGATGCGGAACGGCGCTGGTGACTCCGTTCAACGGCAATGGGACTCTGGACGAGAAGACGCTGCGGGCGCTGGTGCGGCGGCAGATCGAAGCCGGGATTCATTTCCTGGTGCCGTGCGGCACGACGGGAGAATCGCCCACGCTCTCGCACGCCGAGCACCTGCGCGTGGTGGAGATCACGCTGGAAGAGGCCAAGGGCAAGGCTCCCGTGATGGCGGGCGCGGGCGGCTATAACACGGCCGAGGTGATCGCGCTGGCGCGCGAGTTGGAGACGATGGGAGTGGACGGTCTGCTGTCGGTGACGCCTTATTACAACAAGCCGACGCAGGAGGGGCTGTACCAGCATTACCGGGCGGTGGCCGGGGCGGTGCGCCTGCCCGTGGTGGTGTACAGCGTGATGGGGCGTACGGGCGTGAACGTGGAGCCGCGGACGCTGCGGCGGCTGTCGGCGATCGACAACATCGCGGGCGTGAAGGAAGCCTCGGGCAACATCACGCAGATGGCGCAGGTGGTGCACCATGTGCCGGCGAGCTTCGCCGTGCTCTCGGGCGACGACGCGATCACGATCCCGCTGGCCGCGCTGGGCGGCAAGGGCATCATCAGCGTGGCGTCCAACGAGATTCCGGCGGAGATGTCGCAACTGGCCGAACGCTGCCTGGAGGGCGATTTCGCCGGGGCGCGGGAGATTCAGAAGCGGATACTGCCGCTGCTGGAGGTGAACTTCGTCGAGTCCAATCCCGGCCCGGTGAAGTACGCCATGGCGCGGATGGGGCTGTTGGAGCCGGTATGGCGGCTGCCGCTGGTGGAGCCGGAGGAGGCGTCGCGGCGGAAGATTGACGAGGTTCTGGAGGCGCTCGGGTTGTTGACGGGGCGGACCGCGCATGTTGCGAACTGAAATCGAGAAGCTGTTCGATGGGAAGCCCGAGGCCTACACGGAGGCGGACTTCCGGCTGTTTGCCGGATTCAAGGCGGCGCTGAACGCGGGCGAAATCCGCTCAGCCGTTCCGGACGCCGCCGAGCCGACGGGCTGGCGGGTGAACGCCTGGGTGAAGAAGGGCATTCTGCTCGGCTTCCGGATGGGGCGGATCATCGACATGTCGGTTGACGCGTCGCGCCAGCCGATGTTCGACAAGGCCACCTATCCGGTGCGGCGCATGACGGCGGATTCCGGCGTACGGATCGTGCCGGGCGGATCGAGCATTCGCGACGGCTGCTACGTCGCGCGCGGCGTGACGTGCATGCCGCCCATGTACATCAACGTGGGCGCCTATGTGGACGAAGGGACCATGGTGGATTCGCACGCGCTGGTGGGAAGCTGCGCCCAGATTGGCAGGAACTGCCACCTGTCGGCGGCGGCGCAGATTGGCGGCGTGCTCGAGCCGGTGGGCGCGCTGCCGGTGATCATCGAGGACGACGTGCTGGCGGGCGGCAACACGGGCGTCTACGAGGGCACGGTGGTGAAGGCGCGCGCGGTGCTGGGCACGGGCGTGATTCTGAACCGTTCCACGCCGGTGTATGACCTGGTGAAGGGCGCCGTGTACACATCCACGGAGGAGCAGCCGCTGGTGATACCTTCCGGCGCGGTGGTGGTGGCCGGTGCGCGCGCGGTGACGAAAGGCCGCGGCAAGGAGTGGGGCATCTCGCTGTACACGCCGGTGATCGTGAAATACCGCGACGAAAAGACCGACGCGAAGATCCAACTCGAGGACCTGCTGCGATAGCATAGGCGGCCTATGCTGCGAAGACGCTTTCTGTGCGCCGGGCTCGCGCCGTTCATGCGCGCGCAGGAGGGCGGGCAGGCCTGGTGGCGCTTCGACAATCTCGAACGCATCGGCGGACACAGGGTGTCGGCGGAGGGCGGTCCGAGGGTGATCGAGACGCCTCGGGGCAAGGCCGTGGAGTTCGATGGCGAGGACGACGCGCTGTTTTTCGACGTGCATCCCCTGGCGGGCGCGCGGACGTTCACCTGCGAGACGATTTTCCGCCCGGATAGCGGCGGCCGGGCGGAACAGCGGTTTTTCCATTTGCAGGAGACGGGGTCGTCCGTGCGGCTGTTGTTCGAGACGCGGCTGGCGGGCTCCGAGTGGTATCTCGATGCCTTCGCGTTTTCCTCATCCGGAACGAAAACGCTGATGAACCGCGAGCGCCGGCATCCGCTGGACCGGTGGTACGCGGTGGCGATGGTGTACGACGGGCGCGAGTTCCGCAATTATGTGAACGGCGTCGAGCAGGGGGGCGGCGAGGCGGCGCTGGCGCCGCAAGGACCGGGGCGGACCTCTGTGGGGGTGCGGATCAATCGCGTGGACTATTTCAAGGGAGCGATCCGGCTGGCGCGGTTCACGCGGCGGGCGCTGGCGGCGGGCGAATTGCTTACGGCCGAGGCGCGGTAGCGGCTTCGCAGGAGGCCAGCGTAGCGCGGGCCGCGGCTTCCCAGGTGAACGCACGGGCGCGGGTGCGGGCGGGGGCCGTGTCCAAAGGAGTGGCGAGAGTGCGATCGAGCGCGGCCAGCAGCGAGGCGTCGTCGTGCGGATCGAACAGCAGCGCGGTATCGCCGGCGACCTCGCGCAGTGGGGCGATGTTCGAGCAGACGGTGGGAATTCCGGCGGCCATGGCCTCCAGCACGGGCATCCCAAAGCCTTCGAAGGTGGAAGGATACACAAACACGCGCGCCCGCGCATAGAGCGAGCGGAGTTCATCGCGGCCCAGCCAGCCGGTGATCTCGATGGCCCGGGCGCAGCCGGTGGCGGCGATGGCGGCTTCGATGGCCGGCGTGGCGAAGCCCTTGATGCCGGCCAGCACGAGGCGCAGGCCGGGGTGGCGCCGATGGAGAGCTCCGAAGACACGGACGAGACGCTCCACGTTCTTGTGCGGATGCAGCGTGGAGACGCACAGCAGCAGGTCTTCCGGCGTGCGGGGGAGATCGAAGAACGAGGCGTCCACGCCATGGTGGATGACGTCGATGGCGGCGGGCCGGAGGGGGTAGCAGTGGAGGAGGTCGCGTTTGGTGTTGTGGCTGACGGCGATCAGGCGCGTCGAGGAGACGGCGGATTGAAACAACAGCAGGCGCCAGAAGGGCAGATCCCACCAGCGGAAGTGTTCCGGGTGTCGCTTGTGCTGCAAGTCATGAAAGACGGTGACGGTGGGGCAGGGCGCGGCCAGCGGCGCGGTGAAGCCGGGGCTGAGCAGAACGTCCACGCCGCGGCGGGCGCAGGCAAGCGGCAGCAGGAACTGTTCCCAGGCGATGCGGGCGGGGCGGTTTCCGGCGCGGACCGGGAGCGGGACGGCGAACCCCGGCAGCGGGTCCGCTCCGGTTTCTGCGTTGGTGAAGCTGACGATGCGGTGGGGGTGGCCGATGCGGGCGCAGGCAGACAACAGGTTGCGGAGATAGACCTCCGTGCCGCCGACGCCGCCGGGGATGAGATAGAGGGCGTTGACGCCGATGGTGAGCGGGCGGCGTGTGGGGCTGGTCATTGGCCGGCCAGGGCGCGCAGGCCGTGCTGGGCGGCCTGGTTGGCGGGGTCGATCTGGAGCGCGCGGCGGTATTGGACGGCGGCTTCGGCCGGGCGGTTCATGGCGAAATATATGTTGCCGCGGAAAGCGTAGATCTGGGCGAAGCTGGGATCCTGGCGTTCGGCGAGCGAGAGGGCTTCGAGGGCCTGCTCATGGCGTCCGGCCTTGCCGTGGAGCATGGCGAGGTTGGTGTAAACGACGGCGGTGGGGTGGAGCCGGGCGGCCTGTTCCAGCTTGGCGGCGGCGTCCGCCGGGCGTCCGGCACAATCCAGCGCGAGGGACCAATCGACCAAGAGGTTCTCGGCCGGCTCGGCTTCGAGCGCGGCGGCTTGTTCATACTGCGCGGCTGCCTCCGGGCACCGGTCCGCGTGATACAGCGCGTAGGCGAGTTGGAAGCGCGGGCGGTATTTGTTGGGCGACTTCGCGACGGTGTCCTGCCACAGCGGGATGGCTCCGGACCAGACATGCGCACGCTGCCAGGCGAGGTAGGACGAGGCGGCCAGCAGGGCGGCCAGCGCGGCCAGGACGGGCGTGGAGCGGAGGTCGAGACGGCGGAGGAATTCGACGGCTACGCACAGCAGGCCGATCATGGGCAGGTAGAGGCGGCGCTCAGCGAAGAGATCGCGGATGGGGACAAACGAGGAGGTGGGCGCCAGCAGGAGCGCGAAGGCGAAGATGCCAAAGGCAGCCAGCGGAAAGCGGCGGCGGTAGAGGAAGGCGGCGGCCAGCAGGGCGAGCAGCGCCAGGCCGTAGAAGATGGCGCCGTGCTCAAACGGCGTGCGCGACAGGGCGATGTCCGGATCGGCGTTGAGACCGGCGGGGAACAGGGCCAGACGCAGGTAGCGCCAGAACATGCGCCATTGGGTGAAAAAGTATTCGTGCCAGGAGAGACCGGCCAGTTGGAAGCCGGCGCTTTTGGTTTTGGACAGGGTTTTCCAAATGAAAACCAGGCCGGTGACGGCTGCCGCCGCCAGCGGCGCGTAGAGACGCCAGTTGGCCTTCACGCCGCGCACAGGGCCCGAGGGGTGGAAGCAGAGATCGGCAAGCAGGAGCACGGCCGGCAGGACGGCGGTATGTTCCTTGGTGAGGACGGCGCAGCCGAACAGGGCGACGACGACGGCGGCGCGGCCCCAGGATATGGCGGGCGCGGGACGCGAGAGGAACAGAAGCAGGGCGGCGTAGGCGGGCAGGACGCTGAGAAGCTCTGAACGGCTTGAAACATAAGCCACCGATTCTGTTTGCACAGGGTGGAGCAGGAACAGGGCGGCGGCGGCGAGAGGGGCGAGCCCGGCGGCCCAGCCGGACGGAGCCTCCTGTACGGGATTGGAGGCGCGCACCAGGCGGCGGAGGATGAAAAAGACGAGAACCGAGTTCAACCAGTGAAGCAGGACGTTCACCGCATGGTAGGAGAACGGGTTCGTGCCGGAGAACTGGTAGTTGACGTAGAAGCTGAGGTTCAGAAGGGGGCGGACGTTGTTCAACCAGTGGCGCAGTTGCAGGCGGTCCACGTCGGGGCGGCCGAAGAACTGGTAGCCGTCGTCCAGGACGAAGGGTCCGTGGAGGGCGGGTCCATAGAGTTCGAAGACGGCGAAGAGGCTGGCGAGCAGGAGCAGCGCGATTTGCCAGACGGGCCAGCCGCCCGGTTCCGGACTGACGGGAGCCGGTGCCGGGCGCTGGCGCTTAGAGGCGGCCATCTTCAACGTTCTCCAGACGGAATTCGAGGATGGCGACACGCTGGGCCAAGGCGATATTGGCGTCGCGCAGATGGGAAATGATGATCGAGAAACGGTAGAAGACGGCGAGGAAGACGCCGGTGACGAGGAAGAGCAGTGCCGTGGGCAGGTCTTCGATGCCGACCCACGAGGCGAACCGGCCAAGCAGGCCCGGGGCCTGGGCGAGCACGAGGAGGATGACGGCCGCGGCGAGCCAGCTTACGGAGTACTCAGCCCGGATGTGCGCGCGGCGGAGGGAGATGAGCACCGTGAGAATGAGGGCGATGGCGATCAGGGTGGTGATGAACAGCAGACGATCCATTGGGGGTTACCTCCAGCGGCGGCGGTCGAAGATGAGGATGTTGACCAGCACGCCCAGCATGACATGGACGATGTAGTAGACGGACTTGAGAGCGGTGATGGTGCTGCGGCCGGCCAGGCGGGGACGGATGGAGACGGGGACTTCGACGAACTGGAAGGCGCGGCGGCGAAGAACGACGAGCGCTTCGATTTCGGGGTACTCCAGGGGAAACGAGCGGCTGAAGACTTCGAGCGCCTCGCGGTTGACGGCAACGTAGCCGGAGGTCGGGTCCAGGACGGGCTTGCCGAGAATCGGGCGGAGGAAGGTGCGGAACAGGCGGATGCCGAGTCCGCGCGAGACGCTGGTGTAGCCGCCGCCGGTGTGGAGGAAACGTGAGCCGATGGCCATCTGGACGCCGGGCCGGGACACTGCATCGAGCATGGCGGTGACAAAGGCGGGGTCGTGCTGGCCGTCGCCGTCGATGCGGACGACGAATTCAAAGCCAAGCTCGAAGGCCAGGCGGTAGCCGGCTTGCAGCGCGCCGCCGAGACCCAGGTGATGGGGCAGGCGCATGACGCGCGCGCCGCGGCCTTTGGCGATGGCGGCGGTGGAGTCGTGCGAACCGTCGTCGATGATGAGGATGGGGATTTTGCCGAACAGCGAATAGACCTCGTCGATGAGGGGGCCGATGGCTTGCTCCTCGTTGTAGGCGGGCACGAGAATGAGGGCGCGTCCGTCCTCGAGAAGCGGATGGACGGGAGCCGTGTGAGTCATTGAGAGGCGACCTCGCGCGGCGCGATGGAGAAGCGCCGGGCCAGGGCGCGGAACTGGCCGGGCGTGATGCGCGCCCGTGCGCGGATGCGCCGCCGGGCGGCGAGCAGCGAGGGCAGCGCCGGCAGCAGGGCGAGGTGGGCCTTCAGGACGTACCAGGCCAGCGTGAGCGGCCCGCCGCTGGAGCGGCTGAATTCGTGCGCGGCTCCGGCGCCGGAGCCGATGGAGGCGAGGTGGCCCAGGTAGCGGACGAGCGCGGCGCCCGGGACACGCCACAACATGTTCGCCGGAAATGTTTTCGCGGCCAGGCGCAGACGGTTGCGTTCCACGAGGTACGCCTTGAGAGGCGAGGCGCGTCCGGCCGAGTGCGAATAACGGTGATGGACGAGGGCCGAGGGGACGTAGACACAGCCGAAGCCGGCCCATTGGGCGCGGAGCCCGAGGTCGGAATCCTCGCAGTACAGGAAGAAGTCCTCGTCAAACCCGCCCAGCGTGTCGAAGAGTTCGCGGCGGTAGAGCGCGGCCGAGCCGCTGGGGAACAGGGCATCCTCTTCGAGCGGGAACGCGCCGGGCGGCGCTCCGCGGCCCCGTTGTTTCGAGGAGCCGTCGGCGCACAGCAGCATGGCGGCCGAGTCGATGGCGCCGCGCCCTTCCAGCAGGACGCGGCTGGCGGCCATGCCGGCGCGGGGGTGGCGCGACAGGGCGTCCAGCAGCGAGGCGAGCCAGCCGGGCGAGGCGGTGGCGTCGTCGTTCAGCGTGCCGATGAACGGAGCGCCGGTGCGCCGCGCGCCCAGATTGATAGCCGCGCCGAAGCCGATGTTGCGGGGGGATTCGATGATGGTCACGCGCGGGTCCCGCGGAGCGGCCAGGCGGGCGAGGCCCCGGCCGCTATTGTCGACGATGATGACGGTGAAGGCATCGAAGTCCTGGGCGAGCAGCGAATCGAGGCAGGCGCGCAACTCGCCGCCGGCCGAGAGAGTCGGAATGACGATGGTTGCCTGAGGATCCGCCAAAACTTTGATTTTACTGCTTCCCGAGGTTCTCGTACCACACAAGGTTGGCGGTGGCCGAACCGATGCAGGCGATGTCCAGCCGGCGGTCGGCGTTCAAATCGGCCACGGCGCAGGCGGCGGCGGAAACCGAGCCTTCGCTGAGGACGGTTTTCCGCCAGGAGTCTCCGGTGCCGCCCTCGGCCTGATAAAGGTTGACGCCATAGGGGGCGCGCCGGTATCCGGCTACGATTTCGTCGCGTCCGTCGCCATCGAAGTCGCCGGTGTAAATGGTGTGGCCGTCGTTGAGCGCTGTGTCGATGACGGTGCGCGTCCACTGGTCCTTCGAGCCGCGGTAGACGGCCACCTGGTTGCCGTGCCAGGGTTCGATGGAGGCCAGGAAGCGGGCTTTGCCGAGGCGGCCGGGGGCGACGTCGCTCGCGCCGCTTTGGGGCCATGGGGCGGGGTCGCCGGGCGAGAGCCGGACGCGGGTCCAGGAGCCGTTCTTTTCCAGGCGGTGGCGGTGGATGCCGAGGAAGCTGGCGGTGAGAATCTCTTCGCGCCGGTCGCTCCAGGGGGTGATGTAGATGCCGTGGACGACGCCTTGGTTGGCTTCATTGATGAGGATGCGCTTCCATTCGCCGGGCTTGTAGTAGACCAGCGGGACGTGGTCGCGGTAGTCCGGTGCATCGGCTTTCGCCCCGGCCAGCGGAGCGTTCACGACGACGGTGGCGCCTGTGCCGTCCAGGCGTGCGCAGCGCAGGCGGTGAGAGGTCGTCAGCCGGTCGATTTCGCGAACCGTCCAGGGCTGGGTGCGGTCGGGACCCGGCGTGAGGACGCTGACGATGCCCGTCGAGTTCCTGGGGACATTGGCGAACTCGTGGGCGACGACGATCTCTTCCATGCCGGGGCAGGCGGCGAGGTTGATCATGCGCTTCAGGCCGCTGGCCAAAACATGGCGTGTCCAATGGGGGCCTTCATACCAGACCAGCTCGGTCATGCCGCTGGCCAGCGCGATGAGATCCGTGCGGCCGTCGCGGTTCACATCGAAGGCCACCACCTGGTAGCCGCCGCGCAGGCCCGTGGCGACGGTATGCTCGCGAAAAGAGGCCGGTGAAGCGGCGGCGGGCAGGAAGGATAGCACGGCGGCGAGAATGACTGGCGTGAGGCGCATGCAGGCTCAATATTACAATGCGGGTTATGCCCATTCTCACAACGGTTGTCGGGAGCTATCCCGTCCCTCACTGGCTGCACGGCGATACGAGCCGCCTGACGCTGCGCGACGCGATCCTGGTGGTGTTGAAAACGCAGGAACTGGCCGGCATCGACGTGGTCGCCGACGGCGAGTTGAACCGGTTCGATCCATCGCACCCGGAAACCAACGGGATGATCGACTATTTCGTTTCGAAGATGGACGGCATCCGGACGAAATATTCGATCACCGACATTCAGAGCTTCCGCGCGGACGCGGGCGTGGCTTACCGGAGCGACCCGGCGGGCATCGTGCTGGGCGCCGTGGGCGAAGGCACGCTGAACCTGGTGCGCGACTACGAGTTCACCAAAGCCCTGACGGACAAGCCGTTGAAGTTCACCTGCACCGGACCGCACATGCTGACCAAGGTGCTGACCGACCGGCACTACGGCTCGCGGCCGAAGCTGGCCATGGCCGTGGCCGAGGTGCTGCGCAAGCAGATGGAGTTGATCGGCGCCGAGGTGGTGCAGATCGACGAGGCCAACATCAGCGGCCACCCGGAGGACCGCGAGTGGGCGTTGGAGGCGATCAACCATGTGCTGGAAGGGATCAAGGGCACGCGGGGCATCCACATCTGTTTCGGCAACTACGGCGGGCAGAGCATACAGAAAGGTTTCTGGCGCGACTTGATGCCGTTTCTGAACGGGCTGAAGGTGGACCACCTGATTCTGGAGTTCGCGCGCCGCGGCTATGACGAGTTGGAAGCCTTCCGGGATCTGAATCCGAAAATCGGCATGGGGCTGAGCGTGATCGACATCAAGGACAACCTGATCGAGTCCCCCGATCTGATCGCCTCGCGGCTGGAGCACGCGGCCAAGGTGCTGGGCGTGGAGCGGATTCCGTACGTGCATCCGGACTGCGGCTTCTGGATGCTGCAACGCAGCGTGGCCGACGGGAAGATGAAGGCGCTGGTGGCCGGGCGCGACAGGTTCGAGGGCCGGTAGCGATGAGAGGAATCGCGCTCGTGTGGATGATGCTGGCGCTGGCGGCGGCCCTGCCGGCGCAACAGGCGGGGCATCTGGCCAACTTGAGGCAGTTGACTCACGGGGGGCAGAACGCAGAGGCCTACTGGTCGCCCGACGGCAAGCGCCTGGTGTTCCAGTCCACGCGCGACGGCGTGGAGTGCGACCAGATCTTCGTGATGAACGCGGATGGGTCGGACCAGAAGATGGTGTCCACGGGAAAGGGGCGCACCACGTGCGGCTACTTCCTGAAGGACAACCGGCACATCGTCTATGCTTCGACGCACGAGCGCGATTCCAGGTGCCCGCCGCCGGCTGACCGCAGCAAGGGGTATGTGTGGGCGGTGTATCCGGGTTATGACATCTTCCTGGCTACCGCCGGCGGCACGCTTGTGAAGAAACTGACCGGCGCCGATGGCTATGACGCCGAAGCGACGGTGAACTGGAGGACGAACCGGATTGTGTATACGTCGATGGCCTCCGGCGACCTGGATCTATGGACCATGAAGCCGGACGGCGGAGGCAAGCGGCGGATGACGCACACCGAGGGTTATGACGGCGGGGCCGTGTTTTCACGCGACGGCGCGAACGTGGTGTGGCGGGCGAACCATCCGGCGGCCGGTCCGGCGCTGGAGAGCTACCGCGCGCTGCTGAGGGAGAATCTGACGACCCCGATGAAAATGGAGATTTTCATCGCTGGCGCCGATGGAACGAATGCGCGCCAGTTGACCCATTTCAACTGCGCCAGCTTCGCTCCCACCTTTTCGCCGGACGGGCGGAAGATCCTGTTTTCGTCGAACAAGCACGCCTGCGACGGAAGGAAGTTCGAGTTGTTCCAGATGAACGTGGACGGTACGGGCCTGGAGCAGGTGACGGACTTCGGGGGCTTCACGTCGTTCCCGGAGTTTTCGCCCGATGGCAGGCGTCTGGCGTTCAGCTCGGATCGCGGCGCGCGGTCGCGCTACGAGTTCAATATTTTCGTGGCGGACTGGAAGTAAGCGGCGTTAGAGTCCCCAACGCGGCATGTTCTTCTTCAAGCTCTCCCAGAGGCCAGGGCCCGGGGCGGGTTTGGAGGAGGATTCTTCGGCGATGACGGGCAGGCCGAGACTTTCCAGCGGACCGAAGTAGGGTTCGCGGGAGACAATGCGGACACGGAAGCCGTGGAACTCATAGACGCGCCGCTGCAGCGTGCCGTCCTTCTCCTCGGCGACGATGGTGAAACGGGGCAGGGCGCCCGGCGAAGAGGGCTCCTCGACGACGACGGGATAGTAGCCTTTCAGATTGCGTTCGATGTAGGCCGTTTCGTACCGGTGGCGCCAGGGGTTGAACACAAAGACGCGCAGGCTGTCGAAGTGGTGGCTGGCGTAAGGCGTCGAAACGGTGGTCCATAGCCAGTGGTCGCGCAGGGTCTCGATGGACTTGTCGCGGCTGACGTCCTTCACCTTGCCGAGGGAGAAGTAAGAGGTGATGCGGTGTCCCTCGGCGTATTGGGCCACCTCGTCGGGGATCGACATCAGGACCATGCGGGCGAGGACCCATCCGGCGCGGCCGTCCTTGAGGCGCACCAGTTGCCAGTCGTCCAGGCGGGCATCGGCGGGAACCGAGGCGGCGTCGTAGCCGTCGGGCGTGCCAGGGAGGTAGGGGACGCGCGGGGTGGCTTTTCCGCCGATGACATCGACGATCTCCTCTTCGCGAATCTGGTAGAAGCTGGGAGACTGGCGGTTGGGCTCGGTGTGGACGTTCAGCACGTCGAAGACGCTGGCCTTGCCCTGTGAAGGAAGCTCGGCGGCGCGCTCGGCCACCTTGCGGAGGCGGGCCATCTGGGGCGGCGTGAGGAGCATGCGGCCATCGGTCCAGCCCTGTTTGCCCTCGGCCGTGCGGACGTTGACGAAACGGCGGCGGCGTTCGAGGATCTCCAGGCGGTCTCCATGGCGGACGGTGGCCGAAACGGTGGCGCGGGCCGCCAGGTCGGCTCGAAGATTCAGCGACACGGGACCGACGAAGGCTTCCCCAATCGCCTTTTCACGAGGGGGGCCGGTACGGCACGAGGAGAGCCAGAGGGAAACAAGGACGGCGGCGAAGCTGAAACGGCGGCGGAGCATCGGTACGGCGGATGTCCTCTTCAGTCTATCGAGTGCGGCGGGTACAATCAAAGCGCGATGGAAGAGCGGAAGGAAAAAGGAGCCGAAGACAACGGCGGGGATGTGGAGTTTTACTGCGCTCAATGCGCGCGGGGCGTGGACCGTCCGCTGGTGTGCGGCGACTGTACGGCGGTGATCTGCCGGGAGTGCGGGACGGTGCTTGAACGGGTAGACGAGTTGGGACTCGGATAACCCGCCGCCTGGGTGCAACGATTCGGCTCGCCGGAACGCCTACTCCTAATAGGGACGGTGGAGGCGCCCCCGCGATGGTGCTGCGCAATCTGATCCTGTTTTTGTCGCGACGGAAGTGGCTGCGCGCGCGCATGGAGCAGCCGGGAGGGGCCGAACGGCTGGTGCGCCGGTTCGTGGCCGGGCGAACGCTTGAGGATGCCGTCGAGGTGAGCCGGCGTCTGGCGGGCGAGGGGATGCTGGTGACGCTGGATCATTTAGGCGAAAACGTCACCAATGACCTGGAGGCGGCGGCCAGTCTGGCCGATTATCAGGATGCGCTTCTGCGGCTGCGGCAGGAGCGGTTGAACGGAACGATTTCTGTGAAGCTGACCCAGTTGGGGCTGGATCTGGACGCCGGGGCCTGCCGGGAGCGTGTGTTTCTGCTGTGCGAGGAAGCGCTGCGGAGCCAGACGCGGGTGGAAGTGGACATGGAGGCGAGCGGTTATGTGGACCGGACGCTGGCACTGGTGGAAGCGGCTCACGCGCGTACGGGGAATGTGCGGGCCGTGATTCAGGCCTACCTGCGCCGGAGCGAGGCCGACGTGCGCCGGTTGAACCAGTTGGGCATCCCGGTCAGGTTGTGCAAAGGCGCCTATCTGGAATCGGAACGGGTGGCGTACGTGGAGAAGCGGGAGGTGGATGAGAATTACGCGCGGTTGATGTCGTTGCTGCTGGCTGAAGGCAGCCAACCGGCGCTGGCCACTCATGACCGGCCACTGGTACGGCGGGCGCTGCGGGAGATGGAGCGGCGGGGAATCGGCCCGGCGGAAATGGAATTTCAAATGCTGTATGGGATTGGGCAGGAGTTGCAGCGAACGATTCTGCGGGCGGGTTGCCGGTTGCGGTTGTATGTCCCGTACGGGGCGGCCTGGTATCCGTATTTCATGCGAAGACTGGCCGAGAGACCGGCCAATGTCTGGTTCCTGGCGCGGAACCTGATGCGAGCTTGAGCCGTATCTCCGGATGGGCGGATCCGAAGATGGAACCGGCGAAAAGCAACTTTTTCCGCCGCTGAGGAGTCTGAATAAGATGATGAGATATTGGGGCATCCTGGTGGCGAAACTGGCCGGGATCGGCCTGGTGATGGCCTTGGCGTGGATGGGGTTGCACGCTCTGTGGCCGGAGCCCGAGACGGTGCGCCGTTTCAATCTGCAACCCTTCGGCACCGATTTGGGTTACACGATGGCCATTCTGGGACTGTGGCTGCTGGCGGTGGGGCTGGTTTACCTGGCCGTGCTCGACCAGCGCTACCGCTGCCGGACCTGTGGACGGCGGCTGCATATGCCGGTCTCCTCGGGAGCATGGAACAGTCTATTGCTGCGGTCGCCGCGGACGGACTATATCTGCCGGTACGGGCATGGAACGCTGCGCGTGTCCGATGTGGAACTGGTGGGCATGTCGCGGACCGACTGGCACGCGGTGGATGACATGTGGAAGGAGCTCGAAGAGCTTGAGATAATGGACAAGTGAACGCGATGCGGGCAAGGCAGGCGGCCGGGGTGGCCGTTCTGGCGGCGGCGGTGGCCGTCATGGCGCTGCTGAGCGTGCCGTATTGGAAGAACCGTGCTCTGGGCGACGACCTGACGGCTCTGGTGGAGCAGAACGGGAAGGCCGGTTGGCCCGTGGAGCGCTGGCGCGTGGCGGCGCTGAATGTGGCGGCGCGACACGGCGTGGCGGCGGCCGCGGCGGAGGTGAGGGTGGAGACGCGGACGGGGACGCCGAGGGTGGAGATCCGGTACCAAAAGAATGTGGATCTTTTCGTGTATACGGTGCGTCTGCACCTGAGGGCGAAGAGCGGCTCGTAGGCGCGGCGCCTCCCGCCATGGGGGGAAAGCCGTGGCAAAATAGGAGTTATCTTGGAATCCAAAGGCCGACGCAGCCAGGCCGAAACGAAGCCCGCTCCACGCGGAATCCGGCGTTTACTCAAGCATCCCGTAGGAAAAGCAGCCCTCGCCCTCGGCGTCTTTCTGATGGCCGCTGGCGTGGGCACATTCGTGTACACCTACCTCCACTACGCGCGCCTGATCGACGCCAAGCTGGAAGAAGGGCCGTTCTCCAATACCTCGAAGCTGTTCGCCAGTCCGGAGGCGGTAAACCTGGGCGATGACACGACTCCCGAGGAGATCGCCGTGCACATCCGGCGGGCGGGCTACGGCGAGGCGCGGACGAACCGGATGGGCTGGTTCCGCGTGAAGCCGGACTCGATTGAGATCTATCCGGGCGGTGATTCTTATTTCCAGGAAGAAGCGGGCGTGATCCGGTTCCGCGAAGGAAGGGTGTCCCAGATTGTCTCCCTGCGGGACAACACAGAGCGGCCCTCTTATCTGCTGGAGCCGGAGTTGATCACCAACCTGTTCGACAGCAAGCGGGAGAAACGGCGCATTGTCCATTTCCCGGAGATTCCGCCGCTGATGGTGAACGCCGTGCTGAGCGCCGAGGACAAGCGGTTCTTCCAGCATGCAGGGTTCGATCCGCTGCGCATTCTGAAGTCGGCCTATGTCGATATCAAGAGCGGCCGCAACGCGATGGGCGCCTCGACGCTGTCCATGCAGTTGGCGCGGAGCTTGTGGCTGACCAATGAGCGCACATGGCGGCGCAAGGTGCCCGAGGTGTTCATCACGATGCACCTGGAGCGCAAGCTGACCAAGGAAGAGATTTTCGAACATTACGCCAACACCATCTACATCGGGCAGGTGAGCAGTTTCGCCGTGCACGGTTTTGGAGAAGGGGCGCAGGCCTACTTTGGCAAGGGGTTGCGGCAGTTGACGCTGCCCGAGGCGGCGCTGCTGGCGGGCCTGCCGCAGTCGCCCAGCCGTTACAATCCCTTCCGGAATCCGCAAAACGCCCTGAACCGGCGCAACATCATCCTGCGGATGATGCAGGACAACGGCTACATCAGCGAGGAGCAGTTGCAGGAGGCGTTGCAGGCGCCGCTGGGGGTGAACGCGAACGGTCTGCGTTCGGACGACGCGCCGTATTTCGTGGACCTGATCAACGAGAAGCTGGTGGAGCAGTTCCAGGATCACGACTTCCAGACGAACACCTACCGTGTGTACACGACTCTGGACACCCGTTTGCAACAGGCGGCCGTACAGGCGATGTCGGAGGGTCTGAAAGAGGTGGACGAGGTTCTGACGCGCCGGGGCCGCACGGCGGCCAAGGGCTGGCCGCAGGTGCAGGCGTCGCTGGTGGCGCTGGACGCGCGGACGGGCGAGGTGAAGGCGCTGGTGGGCGGGCGCGACTACGGGCAAAGCCAGTTGAACCGGGCGCTGGCGCGGCGGCCACCGGGGTCGTCGTTCAAGCCGTTCGTCTATGCGGCGGTGTTGCGCTCGGCGCTGGAGGACCCCTCGCAGCCGATCACGCCGACCACGACCGTGGTGGACGAGCCGACCACCTTCTGGTACGACGAGAAGCCGTACGAGCCGAACAATTTCAAGAGTGAATTTCACGGCACGGTGAGCCTGCGCCAGGCGTTGACCAAGTCCATGAACATTCCGGCCATCAAGTTCGCCGAGATGGTGGGCTACGAGCAGGTGGTGCGCATGGCGCGCGACGCCGGGATGAACCGCGACATCAAGCCCACGCCTGCCGTGGCGCTGGGCGCCTATGAGGTGCAGCCGCTGGAGATTGCAGGGGCCTACACGGTGTTTTCGAACAAGGGTCTGTACGCGCCGCCGCGATTTATCCGGGTGATCCGCGATCAGGACGGGCGGGAGATCTTCACGTCGAAGCCCCGGGAGCGGCAGGCGTTGGACCCGCGCATCGCCTACATGATGGTGAACCTGATGGAGGATGTGGTCCGGACGGGCACCGGCGCCGGCATCCGCTCACGCGGCTTCGCGCTGCCCGCGGCGGGCAAGACGGGCACCTCGCACGACGGCTGGTTCGCCGGATTCACGACGGAACTGATCTGCGTGGTGTGGGTGGGCTACGACGACAACCGCGAACTCGGGCTGGAGGGTTCCAAGTCGGCGCTGCCTATCTGGACGGCCTTCATGAAAAAGGCGCATACGTTCCGTCCCTACCGGAACGCCCATGCGTTCGAGGCGCCGGACGGGATTGTGAGCGTGTCGATCGATCCGCCCACTGGCAAACTGGCTGGCAGCGGGTGCGGAGCGCCGGCAAAGCAGGAGGTGTTCCTGGCCGGAACGCAGCCGCTGAACTACTGCGATGGATCGAGCGCGACTCAGGTGGCGGGTTGGGACGCCGAACCGGAAGAACCCTCGGAACGGCCGGTGCAGGCCGAGACGCGGCCCGTGGTGGCCAAGCGCGCCGAATCGATTCCGACGCCGGAGGCGGCCGGGCCGAGGAAACCGGCGCCGGCGGCTCCGGCCGGACGCAAGCCCGGGATTCTGGGACGGCTCCTGGGCATCTTCCGTTAGGCGTGCGACGGGTGCAAGCCGGTTGGCTCTGGTCCGGCCTCGTGCGTTGTGCTCAAATAGAGCCATAGGAGAACCGCCATGACCGTTCTTCACTTCGCTCTGATTTTGGCGGCAGCGGCATTTCCGCCGTTCGCCGCGGTGGCGCAGGAAGTGGTGGCGCAGGAAAACGCGGCGGCAGGCCAATCGCTGGTAGCCGATTCAAAAAACGCGGTTCCGGCGGTTCCGGCTCCAACCGCGGAGGTCTCTCCCGCGCCGGTCAAACCGGTTTCGATCATGATGCGCGGCGACATCGCCATGGCGCGCAAGTTCTATCGCGAGGCGATCGACTACTTCCGCTCGATCCGGCCGGAGCAGGCCCTGGTTTGGAACAAGATCGGCATCGCCTACCATCACCTGGGCGAGATGGACCAGGCGAGGAAGGCGTATGAGCGCGCGATCAAGCTGGACAAGCGTTATGCCGAGGCGATCAACAACCTGGGTACGGTGCACTATGCACGGCACAGTTTCCGCCGCGCGGTGTCGCAATACAACAAGGCGCTGAAGCTGTCGCCCCACTCGGCCGGCATGTGGAGCAACCTGGGCACGGCATGGTTTGCCCGGAAGAATTATGCCAAGGCGTCGGAGTGCTATGCCAAGGCCCTGGAACTGGACCCGGAGGTGTTCGAGCACCGGAGTACGGCCGGGACGCTGTTGCAGGAGCGGAGCGTGGCCGAGCGGGCCAAGTTCCATTTCTATCTCTCGAAGACCTACGCCCAGGCCGGGATGAACGAACGGGCGTTGCAGTACATGCGAATGGCCCTCGAAGAAGGGTTCAAGGAACGGAAGCGATTTGTCGAAGACCCCGAATTTGCCCAGATGCAGGAGTTGCCCGAGTTCAAGGAGTTGCTGGCGCTGCAGCCGCGCATCCTGTAGGAGGCGTCTGGCCTCGGGGCTGGCGCTGGCGGCGTTGACCGCTTTGGCGTCGTGCGGCCGGGGCGGGCCGGAGACGGCGGACCAGGGCCGTCTGCTGATTACTCATACGGAAAATCTGAGCGGAAACGCGGCGCTGGATGGCGTGGCGCGCACGGTGAGCCACATGGTGCGCGCGCAGTTGAGCGGCTCGCGCGAGTTGTCCGTGTCGGAAGGCGCGAATGCGTTGGAGCCGCCAGGAAACCGCGCCGGGCGCGTGCTGCGCAGTTGGATCGAGTGGGAAGGCGACTATGTACGCCTGCATGCCACTCTGCGAAGCGCGTCGGGGCGGACGCTGGAGCAGTGGGAGAGCCGCGCGTTGACGGCCGAAGGATCGTCGCCGCTGGCCGGGGCGCTGGTGAAGAAATTGAACCCGCGGGCCAAGGCGGCCGAGCCCGTGCCGGCACAGGCGGCCTCGCTGTTCGGCCTGGCGCTGGAGGCTCCGGGGACCAACGGAATTCCGCTGTTGCAAAGTGCCGTGGCGGCCGCCCCGGCCTGGGGCGACGCCTATTTCCTGTTAGGTGCGAATCTGCTGGCCGCGGGCCGTGCCGATGAGGCGCGGCAGGCCTGGAGCGCGGGCGTGGCCCGGGCGAACGATGAGATCGGCCGGACGCGCATGCAGGCGGCACTCGCGGCGGCGTCGCGGCAGCCGGAGCAGGCCCTGGCCGCCGCCGTGCGCCTGGCCGGACTTCTGCCGGCCGAAGCCGATGTGGCGATGCAGGCCGGTGAGATGAGTCTGCGGCGGGGCCATTACCAGCAGGCGGCTGAGTGGATGAAGCGGGCCGTGGATCGCGAGGCGTCCCGCGGCGATTGGTGGAACATTCTGGCGTTCACCAGGGCCTACGCGGGAGATCTGGCCGGAGCCAGGGAGGCGGTCGCGCGCTATCAGGCGCTGGAGCCGGCGAGCGCCAATCCGGTGGATTCGCTGGGTGAGATCGCATTCATGCTGGGACGGTTCGCGGAGGCTTCCGGGGAGTTTCAGGCGGCCTACCGGAAGCAGCCGGATTTCCTGGGCGGGGCCACGCTGTTGAAAAGCGCCTACGCGCTCCTGATGGCGGGCAAGCGGGATGAGGCGCGGAAGGAGTTTGAGCGCTACGCTGGCGGTACGGCGAAGGGGCAGCCCCTGCTCGAATTGACGCGAGCACGTTGGGAATACCGCATGGGGGACAAGGAGGGCGCAGCGCGGCGGGCCGAAGCGCTGGCGCGCGCGCCGGGCGTCGCGGCCGATGTGGCGTCGGCGAGCCTGACGCAACTCGCCTTCTGGCGTTTGACGGCGGGAGAACGGACGGCGGCGGCGGAGATGGCGCGGGCGGCGGCGGTGAAGGCCGCCGGGCCGGCGATGAAGCGCGAGGCGGTGGCCGTGCTCTACATGGCGCAGCCTTCGGCGCCGCTGGCCGTTTGGCAGGAGCGGGCGAAGGGGAATGCGCCGCCGGACATTCTGGCGATGGCGCTCGTGTTCGACGGCAAGTGGAACGACGCGCTGCCGGTGCTGGCCGGGTTGCTGGAAAACACGCCGCCGTTTCAGGCCGGACATTGGCGCGTGCTGTATGCCTGGGCGCTGGCCGGGAGCGGACAGGCGGAAAAGGCCCGTCCTTGGCTGCGGTGGTATCCGGTGCCATTGTCCAGCGGCGATGCGATGGTGGAGACACTCGTGTTCGACCGTCTGCCCGCGGTGCGCGCGCTGGTTTTCGGCGGCAAGGGCTGAAGGCTCGCGCGGCATCGCGGTTAGGAAGCGAATGAATGTTTCGCTACCATAGCGAAATGCCCCGGTGGTATGAGGCGGGCGTGCGAACTGCCTATGCGGACTGGAACGAACGGGTTACTTCTGGCGCTGCTGGCGGCGTTACTGGGAAGCTTCGCGGGCGGCGTGTTGGCGCAGCAGGCCAGACAGGGCCCCAAGCAGGAACAAAAGCAGGAACGGGAACAGGAGCAAAAGCAGGAAGCCCCGCCCGTTGATCCCGAGGCGGGCGCGCCGGAGCCTGCCGGGCCTCCGATGCTGGAGCCGGAAACCGACTTCGAGAAGATCACCGGACGCCTGGCGTTAGAGACGCGCGACCTGCTTACGAAGCCGTTCCAGGTGATGCCCGCGCCGCCGCCCGCCGTGGTGCTGCGCGGCATCATCGGCTTCGTGATTTTCCTGGCGCTGGCCTATGTGGCCGGGCACAGCCGCGTGAAGCGCTGGGAGCGGTCGCTGAACATCGGCCACGTGGTGACGGCCGGCCTGCCGTTCGTCATACTCGGCTTCGTGGCCAGCCAGCCCGCCGTGGGCATTCTGACGCCCACGACGCTGGCGGGCGTGGCGCCGCTGCTGACCTTGGGGCTGGGCTGGATCGGCTTCGGCATCGGATCGCGCTTCGCGGGCCAGTTTTATGACCGGATGCCGCCCAACACGGGCGCGGCCGTGATTCTGACCACGGCGATTCCGATGGCGATCCTGATGCTGCTGGGCTGGCTGTTCGTGAAATTTCTGGGGCAGGGCGTGGTGGAGGGTCTCGAGCCGCGCGCCTTGCGCGAGGGGCTGCTGCTGGCCACGGCGGGCGCCATGTCGGCGCGCAGCGCTCCTCATTTTCTCCGCGCGTTCACGCCGCGCGAGGCGGCCTCGCCGCGCATGGAGTGGGTGATCGAACTGGAGCAGTTGGCCGGCGTGTTCGGAACCATGTTCGTCAGCGCCTTTTTCCGGCCGCTGCACGGCGCGGTGAACTGGCAGTTGCCCGGCACGGCCTGGCTGTTCGTGCTGTTCGGCATGGGGCTGATCATGGGCATCGTCGTGCTGGCCACGCTGACGCGGATCGAGCGCGGCACGCAGTTCACGGTGGCGCTGCTGGGGGCGATCTCGGTGACGGCGGGCATGGCCAGCTATCTGCGTCTGTCGGCCATCGCCGTCTGCTTCCTGGCCGGGGCCATCGTGTTCAACCTGGGCGGCGCCTGGCGCGACGAGGTGCGCGTGGTGCTGGAGCGCATGGAGCGTCCGGTGTACTTTCTGTTCCTGGTGATCGCCGGGGCGCTGTGGCGGCCTGACGATTGGCGCGGGTGGGCCTTCATGGGCGTCTTCGTGGCCGGGCGGTTTCTGTCGAAATGGGTGGCGGCGGGCATGTTGGGCCGCTTCTGGATGCGCGACATGAGCCGGCACGAGCGCGGCATCCTGGTGGCCTCGCCGATGGGCGCCTTGTCGGTGGCCGTGGTGGTGCAGGCGCAGGATCTCTATCCGGGGCCCTTCGTCGGCTGGAGCGTGACGGCGGTGATCGGCGGGTCGATTCTCATGGAAATCGCGCTTCAACTGGCCCTGCGCGGCCGCAAGGGACCGGAGGCGGAGGCATAGAACGATGCAAGCCATTCTGCTGCTGACATTGCTTGGACTGATGCACGCCACGCGGACCTTTTCGCCGGCGCCGCTGGCCGGTTCCGTGCCGGCTTCGGTGGTGATGGCCGGCGGCTTTCTGCTGCTGACCGCGCTGTTTGCCGGCAACCTGGCCAAGGGCATCCACATGCCGCGGCTGACGGGCTATCTGATGTTGGGCGTCCTCGTGGGACCGCAGGTGCTGGGCCTGGTGACCGAAGGGATGCTCGGCCAGTTGCGCATCTTCAACGGCGTGGCCATCGCGCTGATCGCCCTGACGGCGGGCGCGGAACTGGATTTGAAGACGATGCGGCCGCTGTTCCGCGGAATCGCCTGGATCACGCTGGTGGGCGTGGTGGGCACGGGGCTGCTGCTGAGCGTGACGGCCTTCCTCATGCGCGGCTGGCTTTCGTTCATGGGCGGCATGGAGACCGGAACGGCGCTGGCCGTGGCGGCGATGCTGGGCACGACGGCGGCCGCGCAGTCGCCGGCCGTGGTGGTGGCGCTCCGTAAGGAGTTGAACGCCGACGGTCCGGTGAGCCGGACGGTGCTGGGCGTGGTGATCGTTTCCGACCTGGTGGTGATTCTGTTTTTCGCGTTCACCTCGTCAATAGCGCGCGGACTGTTGTCTCCGTCGGGACAGCAGGCGGCGGGGTTGGGAACGCTGGTGTGGGAGGTGGCCGGGTCGATGGTGCTGGGCGTGCTGATCGGCGTGCTGGTGGCGGCCTTCCTGCGGAGCCTTTCCGAAGGCGGTGCGCTGTTCGTGGTGATGGTCGGCTTCCTGACGGCGGAGGTGGGGCAAAGGGTGCACCTGGACCCGCTGCTGCTGGCGCTGGCGGCGGGCGTCTTCATCCGCAACGCGACCAGCTATGGCGACCGCCTGCATCATGAGATCGAGTCGGCGTCGCTGCCGGTGTATATCTCGTTCTTCGCCGTAGCCGGGGCCAGCATTCACCTGGATGCGCTGGCGATCGTGGGGCTTCCGGCGGTGACCCTGGTGGTGGTCCGCGGACTCGGGTTCCTGGGCGGCGCGCGCCTGGGCGCGCGGATCGCCGGTTCGGAAGAGGCCGTACGGCGGTATGCCGGTTTTGGCCTGTTGCCACAGGCAGGATTGGCGCTGGCGCTGGCGTCTCTGTTCACGCGCAGCTTTCCGCAGTTGGGCGACCAGTCGGCGGCGCTGGTGTTTGGCGTGGTGGCGTTGAACGAGATGTTCGCGCCGATCCTGTACCGGATGGCGCTGGTGCGCAGCGGCGAGGCGGAGAAACTGGCCGAGACGCCGGCTCCGCCGGAAGCGCTGCCGCAGGCCGAGACGGTGTAGCCACGAAAGCTACAGGCTGTTCTTAGGAGGTCTTGGGATTGGGGTTTGCCCCCGTTGTTGGCGTACAGCCCGCCGGGGATTGGTGGGCGCGACAGGACTCGAACCTGTGACCTCCTGCGTGTGAAGCAGGCGCTCTAACCAACTGAGCTACGCGCCCGAAGGCGGAAACCTTCAGCTTACCACACGGCCCTTGCAGCACCCTACCGATAGGTCAGCAATGCCCGCTCTCCCAGGTGCGGTGTCGCGTTGAAGACACTCATCGTGAACCGCGCGCCGTCAAACAGAAACTCCGAAAACGCCGCATTGCGTGTCATCCAGGTCAAGTCGAGCGTCGCCTTGCCGGGCAGCCCCAACGCATACTGCACAGCCGCTGCCGACGGTCCGCCCGAGGTGAACACCACCGTCGAGCCGCCTTGCGGCGTCGCCCGCCTCGCCTCGCCCAGCGCCTTGTGAACACGCGCCGTGAACTCATCCCAAGTGCCCACCTCCGCGTCGGCCACCTCGCCGGCCAGCCATCGCGCCGTCACCTCCTGAATCAGCAGGTCCAGAGCCCGCTCCTTCCCCGCCGCCTCGGAGGCCGTCTCGAAGTCCTCCACCCACTGCCGGATGTGCTCATGCCGCTCGGCGAGTTGCGGTGTGAAGTTTCGCACAACGGGTTCGGCGGGAAACTCATCCAACTCCTCCAGCACCACCGGAGCGGGCCACTCACGCCCAGCCTCGTGAAGCACCTCGCCCACGATTGCCGCAGTGTCCTTCTGGCGCACCCGCGGGCCCGTGAACACGCGCTCGAACCGGGCGCCCATGCGCACCCAATATTCGCCCAGAAGCCGCGCCTGCCGCCGCCCCAACGGAGACAGCTCATCGTAGTTCTTCGCCAGGTAACTGGCCTGCCCGTGCCGCACCACCGTCAGCCGCGCCATGTCGTGAATGTGTCCCCCCTGCCCGCCATTCCGCGCTCCATTGCCCGTCATTGCTTCACACTCCCGGCATAGCCAGGCCCGGTCAGCACGTGCCCGGGCCGCGCCGCCGTCACTTTGCCGTCCAAAATCACCGCTTTTCCGTTCACAAATACATGCCGGAAGCCCACCGCGTACGAGTGCGGCCGCGTGTAAGTCGCCGTGTCGCCCGCCATCGTTGGATCGAACACCGCGATGTCGGCCTTCATGCCGGGCCGCAACAGTCCCCGGTCGCGCAACCCGAACCGCGCCGCTGGCAGCGACGACATCTTCCTCACGGCATCTTCCAGCGAAATCGTCTTCCGTTCCCGCACGTAGCGCCCCAGCACGCGCGCGAACGCTCCATAGCTGCGCGGGTGTGGCATGGTCCGCCCTGGCGCGAGCAGCTCGCCATCACTGGCGATCATCGTGTACGGCGCTCGCAGAAAACGCTCCACGTCGGCTTCGTCCATGGCGTGATACACCGCCGAACAACCGCCCTTCATTTGGATCTCGATCGCCGTTTCGGCCGCGTTCTCCAGCGATGGCTCGCGCCCTGCCTCCCGCGTCAATTCGGCCAGCGACTTCCCGGCCAGCCCCGGATCGAACCCGCACGCCGCCATCACCACGTTCCGGGCATCGCCCGCCCCCCGCCCGTCCCGCAGCGCCAGCACGATCTCCGCCTTGATCTTCGCCCGCGACTCCGGCGCCACCAGCCGCTCCCGCAGCGCCTTCGCCCCTCCGGCCATCGACCATTGCGGGAACATCGCCGCGGTGCCCGTCGAAGACGCCGTATAGGGATACAGATCCAGCGTGGCATCCACACCCCGCCGCCGCGCTTCATCCACAATCTCCAGCACCTTTGTGCTCCACCCCCACTGCTTCCGCCCGACCACCTTCACGTGCGTCTGCTGCGTCGGCAATCCGCCCTCCTCGCCAATCCGCACCGTTTCCCGCGCCGAGTCCAGCACGCCTTCGGCTTCGTTCCGCACATGCGAGGTGTGGATGCCGCCATAGGCCGCCACCACCTTCGCCAGTTCGATGACCTCCTCCACGGGCGCGTAGTTGCCGGGCACATAAAAAAGTCCCGTGGACATGCCGAACGCTCCGTCGAGCATCGCCTGCCGCACGATTTCTTTCATTTTCCGGATCTCGACTTCGGTTGCCTTCCGATTCTGGGAGCCCATCACGGCGCTGCGCACGCTTCCGTGGCCCACCATCATCCCGAAGTTCACCGCCGCTGGCGCGGCGCGCACACGGTCGAGGAACGGCTGCAATGGGACAGGCGAACCGCCATCCGGCCCTTCGATCAGCGTCGTGATGCCCTGGCGCGTTGAACTCTCCGCCGACGGCACATCGAATATGCCGCGCCGTCCGTGCGAGTGGGTATCGACAAAGCCAGGCGACACGGCCAGCCCGCGCGCGTCAATCGTTTGCGCCGATGCGTGCGGAGGCAGCTTCCCCATTGCCGCGATCGTATCGCCCCGAATCGCGATATCGCCAACAAACCACGGGTTTCCCGTGCCGTCGTAGATGTGTCCGTTCCGGATCACCAGGTCGTAGGGAAGGGTTTGCCCGCTGGCGATCGCAAGGCATGTGAAAAGCGCGGAGAGCAGGCGCACGAAACCATTCTATCCGTCCCTTGCGGCCAGGCTTGCGCACACGCACCGCGCAGGGCGCACCATTGGGAACGAACTACACAAGGGGTGTGACGGAACTACACAGGGCTGGACGCGCGCGCTTACCGGTTGGTCTTCGGAGAAGAAGACAGCATCGCCAGGAAAAGCCCCAGAATCAAGAACCCCGCGATTATGGCTGAGATCATCATGGCCGCTTGAACTCCCATTTAGCGATTCTTATTGCATTCGATGTGCCAAGCCCGCGCCCGGTTGCATCGATCTGTCCCGGCTACCTGCGCCGCTATTCCTATCGGCGCTCCCTCTCTACTCCAATAGGCGATTTCCGCCGCCAGACGGGATCAACGATCCAAATTTTTGATACGGTGGCGGCATGCAGGTGAATTTCGCATTCGGCAAGTCGGGTCTTTCCCTGAACCTCCCCTCGGGGTTTGACTATAGGCTGCTGGAAGCGCGGTCAGCCTCGCCTCTCGGCGATTGGCAGTCCGCCATCGAGCACGCTCTTGATCACCCCATCGCAGGCCCGCCGCTCTCCGTGATCGCCTCCGGACAACGCACGGCCGCCATCAGCGTCTGCGACATCACGCGACCTGCCCCCAACCGGCTCGTTTTACCCGCCGTGCTCTCCCGCCTGGAAGCCGCCGGCATCCCGCGCGAGGGCATCACCATCCTGATCGCCACCGGACTCCACCGTCCGGCCACGGCCGGCGAGATCCGGGAGATCACCGGCCCCGAGATCGCCGCCTCTTACCGCGTTGAAAATCATTTCGCCCGGAACCCCGGCGGCCACCGCTACCTGGGCGGTACCTCCACGGGCACGCCGGTTTACATCGACGAACGCTTCGTCTCGGCCGGCGTCCGCGTCACGCTTGGGTTCATCGAGCCCCATCTGATGCTCGGCTACTCCGGCGGCCGCAAACTGGTGGCCCCCGGTCTCGCCGCCCAGGAGACCATCAAGGTGCTCCACAGCCCACGCTTCATGCGCGACCCCCGGACACACGAAGGCTCCATCGCGGGCAATCCTCTGCACAAGGAACTGCTGGAAATCGCCGCCATGGCCGGTCACCAGTTCATGATCGACGTCTCGCTCACGCGCACGCGCGAAATCGCTGGTGTGTTCGCCGGGTCTCCGGTCGAGGCCCACGCCGCTGGCGTCAACTTCGTCTCCCAGGTCCTGCTGGAGAGGCTCGATGCTCCCGTGGACGCCGTCATCACCACGGCGGCCGGCTATCCGCTGGACCTTACCTTCTACCAGGCCATCAAGGGGCTCACCGCCGCCCAGCACATCGTCAAACCCGGTGGCCGCATCCTGCTTCTGGCCTCCTGCGACGAGGGACCCGGCGCCGAGGAGTTCCGCGCCATGCTCCAAACCACGGCGGACGCCGGCGGCTTCCTCGATGCCATCGCCACCGCGCCGGTGGCCGTCGATCAATGGCAACTGGAAAAACTTGCCCTTGTGACACGCCGAGCCGCTCTCTTCTTCTACGTTCCGGGTCTGCCGGCGGGCTACTATCCTTCGCTCTGGGGCCGCGCTTACGAAACCGCGACGGCCGCGTTGGCCGCAACGCTCGATGGACTGCCTTCCGGCGCCCGCGTCGCCCTCATCCCGGAAGGCCCTTATGTCCTGGCGAAGGTCGAAGCGGCGATGACGGTCTGACTGGCTCTGTTCGCCTGCCGCTTTTCGCCAGGGACTGCGTGACAATCTCGTATAAACTATCCGCTACGCCATGTGGCCTCATCACTACACTCCTGTCGCCGAGAGTTTGGCACTGTCTTCCGTTTGCGCGGCCCTGCCCATCTTTGTATTGCTCGTCATGATCGGCATCCTGCGCAAGCCCGCCTGGATCGCCGCCCTCGCCGGACTCGCCGGCGCTCTCGCCGTCGCCCTCTTCGTCTATGGCATGCCCGCCGGAACCGCGTTTGCCTCCGTCCTGTACGGCGCCTCCTTCGGACTGTTCCCCATCGGCTGGATCGTCTACTGGGCCATCGTTTTGTACCGCATCACCGTCGAGACGGGCAACTTTGAAATCATCAAGGACTCCATCGGCGGACTCACAGAGGATCGCCGTCTGCAGGCGATGCTGATCGCCTTCGCCCTGGGCGCGTTCATCGAAGGAGCGGCCGGGTTCGGCACGCCTGTCGCCGTAGCCGCCGCCATGCTCACGGGGCTCGGATTCTCGCCCTTCTATGCCGCCTCCATCTGCCTGCTGGCCAACACCGCGCCGGTCGCCTTCGGCTCCATCGGCATTCCCGTCGTCACCCTGGCAGGCATCACCTCGCTGCCTGTGAACGAACTCAGCGCCTGGGTGGGGCGCATCTGCGCGCCGGTCTCCGTCTTCATCCCGGCCTATCTCGTGATGGTCATGGGCGGCATGCGCGCCTTGAAGGGCGTGCTCCCGGCTGCCATCCTGTGCGGCACGGCCTTCGCCGGAACGCAGTTCTACGTCTCCAACTACATCGGACCGCAGCTCACCGACATCCTCGCCGCGCTGGCCTCCATCATCGTCATGGTGGCCCTGCTGAAGGTGTGGAAACCCTCCGACACGTTTCATCTCACCGAAGAGAGCAGCCCGCAGTTGAAACCCGCTCCCCATGGCGCCGGGCGCACGCTGCTGGCCTGGTCGCCTTATCTCTTCCTCGTCTTCTTCGTACTCCTGTGGGGCCAGAAGCCCGTGCAGGAGATCCTGAACGCCGCCACCGCCAAGTTCCCCTGGCCCGGACTCCACGGCATGGTGCAACGCATGCCGCCCGTGGTGGCCGCGCCCGCGCCCTATGCCGCCGAGTACACCTTCAACTTCCTGAGCGCCGCCGGATCGGCCTGCATGTTCGCCACGCTCGCCTCCATGCTCGTTCTACGCGTCTCCATCGGGAAATATGCCGGCATCCTGGTGGCCGTGGGCAAACAACTCTTCTTCTCCATGGTCACCGTCGCCGCCGTGCTGGGACTCGCTTTTCTCATGAACTACTGCGGCGCCACATCCACGCTCGGCCTCGCCTTCGCCGCCACCGGCGCCGCCTTCCCCTTCTTCAGCGCCATGCTCGGCTGGCTTGGCGTCTTCCTCACCGGCAGCGACACCTCGGCCAACGCCCTGTTCGGCAACCTGCAGGTGGTTACCGCCAACCGTCTTGGACTCGACCCCGTCCTGATGGCCGCCGCCAACTCCTCCGGAGGTGTCATGGGCAAGATGATTTCGCTGCAATCCATCGCCGTCGCCGCCGCGGCCACCTCCATGCAGCCCTCCGACGAGTCGCGCCTGTTCCGCTTCACCCTCCGCCACAGCATCTTCCTGGCCAGCGTGCTCGGCGTCATTACGTTCATTTATGCTTCCATGCAGAAGTAGCCGCGGTTCCGCGCCGCTCCTGGAGATTCGCTTGTCACGCACCACCCTCACGCTATGCCTCGCCGGACTTTCGGCGTTCTCCCTCTCCTTCGCCGCCGACGCCGCCCTGCTCGCCAAGGCCCGCGCCATTCACGGCCGCGTCCTTAAAATCGACACCCACAACGACATCACCCCGGCCAACTTCACCGCCGATTGCAACTACACCATGCGTCTCGCCACGCAGGTGAACCTGCCGAAGATGGCCGACGGCGGCATGGACGCGGCCTTCCTGATCGTCTACACCGGCCAGGGACCTCTCACGGCCGAAGGCTACGGGAACGCGTACCGCCAGGCCATCGCCAAGTTCGACGCCATCCACCGGCTCACGGAAAAGATCGCCCCGGACCAGATCGGCCTGGCGCTGACGCCCGCTGGCGTCATTGCACTCCACAGACAGGGCAAGCGCGCCGCCGTCATCGGCATCGAAAACGGCTACTCCATCGGAACCGATATCGGACGCGTACGCGAATTTTATGAGCGCGGCGGCCGTTACCTGTCGCTTGCCCACAACGGCAACTCGCAACTGGCCGACTCCAACACCGGCGAGCGCCAGGGCTACCTTTACAACAACGGCCTGTCGCCGCTGGGCCGCCAGGTGATCGCCGAAATGAACCGCCTTGGCATGATGGTCGATCTCTCCCATCCCTCCAAGGGGGCCAACCTGGAAGCCTTGCGCCTGTCGCGCGCGCCCGTCATCGCCTCCCATTCCGGCGTCCGCTCTCTTGCCCGCAGCAGCCGCAACATGGACGACGAACAACTGCTCGCCCTCAGGAAAAATGGCGGCGTCATCCAGATTGTCGGCTTCGGCCCGTATCTGAAGGACGAAACCCCAGGCCGCGCCGAGGCGCTGTCCAGGCTCCGCCGGGAAATGGGCTTGACTCGCACGCCGCCTGCGACAGGGAGGGCGGGGGCCCCGCGTCCCTGTCCCGTGGAAGACCCTTCGGCCGCGCCCGCTCCTTCTGCCGCGGATATGCTGCCGCCCGCCAAGCGGGAAGAGTACCGGAAGCGCCTGGCTGAAATCGACGGGAAGTATCCGCCCACCGCTCCGGCCAACGTCGCCGACCTGGTGAACCACATCGACTACGCCGTGCGGAAGATCGGCATCGAACACGTCGGCATCGCCTCGGATTTCGATGGCGGCGGAGGAATCGAAGGGTGGAACAGCGCCGCCGATGCATTCAACGTGACGCTGGAACTGGTGAAGCGCGGCTACACCGAATCGCGGATTGAAAAGCTGTGGGGCGGCAACCTGCTGCGAGTATGGGCTGAAGTGGAACGGACGGCCCAAAAGATCCAGGCCGGAAAGTAACTGGGGCTGGCGCGCCCTCGCGCGGCGGCCTCAGTTCGCGTTCACGACGACGCTCGTCACCGAGCCTGCGCTCAAACGCACCGTGCCCACCGTGTGGCCTTTTTCCTGGTAGTACAGAACCTCTTGAATCTGGTTTCCTTCAGGGATAACCACCCGCGCCACGGGTGTCCCCAGGGATCCAAAAACATCCGCGCGACTGGCGCCTTCGGCGATATTGATCAATCGCTCCGGGGTGATCGCCCGCCGCGCGGGAACTGCCGGCTGCGACAGCGTGAACTGCCGCAGCCAAATCGGCGTGGGCATCCAGTTGGATGCCTCCTCCGTTCTCGCCCTCAGCGCCAGGGAATTGCCAGGCGTTCTGTGCTTCCGGGCTGCTGCCTCCCTCTCAAGACGCAGCCGCTCGGCCTCCGCCGCCTGTCTCCTCCTTAGCGCTTGCACCTCCTCATCGCTCAGTTCCAGCGTAGGAGGCTCCCCTCTATTGGCGGCCTTCCGAGCCGCCGCCGCGGTTTTTCCGAAGATCGCCGTGATGCCATTGCTCACGTGCTTCCCGGCCGCGGTCCCAGCCACCGTGCCCGCGCCCGCGGCAACGCCATCCTGCACCATCGACTGCCCTGCTGACTGGGTAGGAATCAGCCAGATCATGACCGTCGCGATTAGTACTGCGCTTGCCGTACGCATGGGCTTCTCTTGTGTCTCATACTAAAGCCCCCGGACCGCCCCGCCTACTGGGTTTTCACCTGAGCCAGCCCCATATCTTTCCTGATACGCCGGTACTACGCGCCTCCCCTCATGTGCGCCATCCCCCCAATCCTGTACACTGTTCAGTTTTGGATGCTGCTCCAACTCAGCCAGATTGAGAAGCGCTTCGGCGGCGTCACCGCCCTTCGTTCCGGCAATCTCAACGTCCAGACCGGCGAGGTCCACCTCCTGATGGGCGAAAATGGCGCAGGCAAATCCACGCTCATGAAAGTCGTCGCCGGACTCCACCAGCCCGACGGCGGAACCTTCCTGTGGAAAGGCCAGCCCGTCCGCCTCACCCGTCCCGCCGACGCCTCGGCCCTGGGCATCGCCATGGTCCACCAGGAATCCCTGCTGTCCCCACATCTCACCGTGGCCGAAAACATCTTCCTCGGCAATCCCCCTTCGCGCGGCTTCGGTTTCATCGACCGCCGCCGCATGCTGGAAGAGGCGGCGCGCCTGATCGCCACGCACAACTTTCCCCTTCAAGCCGGCTGGCGCGTGGAACGGCTTTCGCCCGCGGGCAAGCAACTGGTGGAAATCTGCCGCGCCATTCACCGCGGCTCCTCGCTGCTCATCTTCGACGAGCCCACCAGTTCGCTTTCAGATGCCGAAACCCGCGAGGTCTTCCGCATTGTCGCCACTCTGCGCGAACGCGGCGCGGGCGTCATCTACATCACCCACAGGCTGGATGAACTCCGCTCGCTCGGCGACCGCGTCACCGTCCTGCGCGACGGCGAAACCGTGCACACCGCGCCCATGTCGGAATGCACCACGGCGTCCATCATTCAACATATGGTCGGCCGCCCCGTCACGGCCATCTACAAGCGCGAATCGCTGCCCCCCGGAGAAGAACTCCTGCGCGTGGAGCAGCTCAGCCTCCCACCTCTCCTCAGGAACATCAGCTTCTCCCTCCGCGCCGGCGAAATCGTCGGCCTGGCAGGCCTCATCGGCGCCGGACGCACCGAACTCTGCCGCGCCATCTTCGGACTGGACCGCCCCGCCTCGGGCTCCGTCTCCGTCGCCGGCCGCCCCGTCGCCATCCGCTCGCCCCGCCAGGCCGTCGCCGCCGGGCTCGCCCTCATCCCCGAGGACCGCCAGCACACCGGCCTGGCCACCGCGCTTCCCATCGCCTACAACATCACGCTGGCCCACTTCGACGAGGTCGCCCGCCACGGCTTCCTCCGGCGCGCCGCCGAGGAGGCGGTCTCCCGCAAGTTCATCCAGCAACTCCGCATCAAATGCGAATCGCCACGCCAGATCGCCGGACGCCTCAGCGGCGGCAACCAGCAGAAGGTCGCCATCGCCAAGTGGCTCGTTAAACAGGCTCGCGTCTTCCTGTTCGATGAGCCCACGCGCGGCATCGACGTGGGCGCCAAAGTGGAGGTTTTTGAAACCATGGACGCTCTGGCCCGCGCCGGCGCCGCCGTTCTCATGGTCAGCTCCGAGCTGCCCGAACTTCTTCAGGTCCCCGACCGCATCCTTGTCATGCGCCAGGGCGCGCTCACAGGCGAACTGCCCGGACGTACCACCCAGGAGGAAATCATGCGCCTTGCCGCTTTCGCCCAGGAGGCCCGCGCGTGATTCAACGCCTCCTCCCCTTCCTTACGCTGATCGCACTGTTCGCCGGTCTCTCCATCGCCACGCCTCACTTCCTCACCTCAACCAACCTCTCCAGCGTCGTCCGCCAAACCGCCGTCATCAACATCATGGCCCTCGGCATGACCATGATCATCATCGCCGGCGGCATCGATCTGTCCGTCGGCTCCATCCTCGCCATGGGCGGCCTGCTCGGCTCCATGGCCATGGAACGCGGCCTGCCCATCGTTCCCAGCGTCTTTGCCGGCATCGCCACCGGCCTGGTCTGCGGCTTCCTCAACGGCCTCATGACCACGCAACTCCGCATCAACCCCTTCATCGTCACGCTGGGTACGCTCGGCATCTATCGCGGATTGGCCCTCATGATCTCCAACGGCCTGCCCGTGCACAACCTCCCGGCCGGCTTCAGCTACCTTGGCGAAGGCGTCGTCGCAGGCATCCCCTTTGTCTGGTTCCTGCTGGTGGTGTGCGCCGTCGCCGTCCATATCCTGCTGGAACACACCAAGCACGGGCGGTTTGCCTTCGCCATCGGCTCGAACCCCGACGCCGCTCTCTATGCCGGCATCCCCACTTCCTTCCACACCATCACTGTCTACACGATTGGCGGCGCTCTCACCGGACTAGCCGGCATGATCGAGGCCTCGCGCCTCATGACAGGCCAGCCCACCGCCGGACAGGGCTACGAGTTGCAGGCCATCGCCGCGGTCGTCATCGGCGGAGGCAGCCTCCGGGGCGGCGAGGGCACCGTCATCGGCACCCTGGTCGGCGCGTTCATCATGGGTCTGCTCGCCAACGGCAGCGACCTGCTTGGCATCTCGCCGTATCTCCAGCAGGCCATCATCGGCGCGGTCATCATCTTCGCCGTCGCCGTCGATGAACTGCGCAAGCGCAAACTGGGCTAACCACGCCGCGGGCTGCCGGCCCTACTTCGGCGTCTGCACCGTGATGTTCCTGTAGCGGATCACGCCGTGGTGGTCGCCTTGCAGGAAGAACGGGCCGGGCTCGCCTTCATTGCTGTCCAGCGCGCCGCCCGTCGGTCCGGGAATCTCCACGTTGTCGTGGTACACCTTGCCGTCGCGCACCACCGTCACCCGCCGGCCCACCAGCGTGATATCGAATGATGTCCACTTGCCCAGCCCCAGTTCGGCGTCCTTCGGCGGCGGATAGTGGCTGTAGATCGCACCCATCTCGTGATCCGGCAGCTTGCCGCCTTCGGTGCCGATCTGCACCTCATACCGCCCGCGCAAATAGATGCCGCTGTTGCCATGCTCCGGACAGTTCACCTCGATGTGCAGCTTGAAATCCTGAAATTTCTCCGTCGTCTTCAGGTTCGCCGCGCCCGGTCCGCGCTGTCCCGCCACCTCGGGGTTATCGTTCACCAGTTCGCCATCCCGCGCCACCCACTTGTTGTTCGCCACGTTGCCGATGGGTTCCCAGCCCGCCAGGTCCTTGCCGTTGAACAGAGCCCGCGGCGCCGTCCACGCCTTCGGCATCTTCCGGTTCAGCTTCGGCGCGCGCACGCCCGCCAGCTTCGGCCCGGCGGCGTCGCCGCGCTTCTCAACTCCCGCCAGCGCGTTCTTGCCCGCCTTGGTTAGCTCCCAGTTCACCGCCGGTCCGCGTCCGGCCGGCGCAACGGCGACGACCATCTTCGCGCCGTCCATCGCCGCGCCTTGAATCGGCCGCCATCCGCCGCCTCGCGGCTGCACGCGACCCTCGATCCTGCCGTCCTTCTCCACCAGTTCCATCCACTGCGGGTATGAGGGGCCGGTGGCCGGAGTCGCCGTCATGTCCCAGCGGCCAAGAAATGCCTTGGCATTCTGAGCGCTCAGCGCCCAGGGGAGCGCCGCCGCAAGCAAGGCCGCGCAAAGTGTTGTTTTCATGTCCTCACTCTACCGCGCCTCGAAGCGGACGTTATCGATCAGCCGCACCCCGCCCAGCCAGGCTGCCACGGCCACGCGCACCGGCCCCGTCACTCGCTCCACCGGCTGCATCGTCCCGGCGTCCACCACATCCAGGTACTCCAGCCGCACCAAAGGCTCGCGCGCGAGCGCTTCCTGGGCCGCCTCGCGCACCACGCGCGCCTCCCGCTCGCCTGCCTCCAACCGTGCCAGCGCCGCCTGCAAGCCCGTGTACAGCACCGGCGCGGCCTTCCTCTCCGCCGCGCCCAGCCTCTGGTTCCGCGAACTCATCGCCAGTCCGTCGGCCTCGCGTACCGTGGCCACCGGCACGATTTCAACTGCCATGTTCAGATCCGACACCATCGTCTGAATCACCGCCAACTGCTGCGCGTCCTTCTCGCCGAAGTACGCCCGGCCGGGCTCCACCGCGTGAAACAACTTGGCCACCACCGTCGCCACGCCTCGGAAATGCCCCGGCCGGAATGGGCCGCACAGGCCTTCGGCC
Source organism: Bryobacterales bacterium (assembly GCA_020852175.1). Taxonomy (GTDB): domain Bacteria; phylum Acidobacteriota; class Terriglobia; order Bryobacterales; family Bryobacteraceae; genus JAFLBB01. Next base: position 285,405 of record JADZBH010000016.1, read on the forward strand.
ACAGGCCCCGGTTCGATGAAAGTAGTCAGGGGGCGCGGGTACATCTCCTGGTTCGACGGCGCGAACACAAGCGACGCGCCGGCCCGGCGGCACTCCACAACGTCCCCCTCCAGCGTCCGCGGATACCTCTCGAAGTCTTCCGCCTGGGTGAACTGGATCGGGTTGACGAAGATGCTCACCACCGTCACGGAGCACTCGGCCGCGCTTCTCGCGATCAACGACACATGCCCGGCATGAAGCGCTCCCATGGTGGGCACGAGCCCCACTGTCCCGCCTTCGCGCCGCGCCGCCCGCACCGCCTCGCGCACGCCGCCAATCGTCTCGATCACCCTCACCCGCGCACCTCGGCCGCATAGGCGCCCACGGCCTCCACCACGGCCTCGTTCAACCGGGCGTAGCGCTTGGCGAAGGGCGGCGCATTGTCCCCGGACAACCCCAGCAGGTCGTAACACACCAGAACCTGCCCGTCACACGCCGTGCCGGCTCCAATGCCGATGGCGGGCACGCGCAGCGCCGCCGTCACGCGGCCGGCCAGTTCGTCCGGAATCGATTCCAGCACCACGGCGAACGCACCCGCATCCTCCAGCCGCCGCGCGTCGTCCAGGATCCGCTCGCGCTCCTCTTCCGTCTTGCCCTGCGCGCGGAAGCCGCCCAGCAGCTTCACCGATTGCGGCGTCATGCCCACATGTCCCATCACGGGAATGCCACGCCCCGTCATCCGCCGCACCACGGTCTCGATGGCCGCTCCGCCTTCCAGCTTCACCGCGTCCGCGCCGCCTTCCTTCAGCAGCCGCACCGCGTTGTGCATCGCCTCCTCCTCGCTCGCCTGGTAGGAACCGAACGGCAGATCGGCCACCACCAGAGCCCGCCCCGCTCCCCGAACCACGGCCCGCGTGTGATGCAGCATCGCCTCCATCGTCACCGGCAGAGTCGTTTCGTGGCCTTCCACCACCATCCCCAGCGAATCGCCCACCAGCATCACGTCCACGCCGGCCTGCGCGAACAGCCGGGCAAAGGTGGCGTCATACGCCGTCACCATCACGATCTTCTCGCCGCGCCGCTTCATGGCGGCCAGATGCGGAACGCGCACGCGGCGCACATTCGAATCCATCCCTCCCATTCTAGGTGGCGCGCGCGCACCTGCCTTCCCGCCGCGCTACCCTGGTTTCTTGCCTATGCGCCCCGTCATCACCGAGCGCGACATTCCCGCCTCCGGCACGCTCCGTGTTGCCAGGGGGACCATTGTCACCCCCTCGGCCCGCGACCTTGCCGCCTGCCGGGGCGTCACACTCAAGGAAGTGGACCCCCACGAAGCCACCGCGCTGGCGCGGCCCTGCCTCACCATCGCCCTGGGTTCCGACCATGGCGGCTTCGCCATGAAACAGGCGCTTCTCCCCGTCTTCGCCGAACTGGGGCTTACCGTGCGCGACGTCGGCGTGTATGAGGAAACTCCGGCCGACTACCCCGACATCGCCCTGGCCGTCGCACTGCTGGTGCAACAGGGCGCGGCCACCCGCGGCGTCATCGTGGACGGCGCCGGAATTGGCTCCTGCATGGCCGCCAACAAGGTGCCGGGCGTTCGCGCGGCCCTATGTTATGATGTGGCATCAGCGCGCAATAGCCGCGAGCACAACGATGCGAATGTGCTCACGTTGGGGGGCCGTTTGCTCACCGCGACGCAGGCCGAAAGCGTCCTCCGCACATGGCTCGGAACCGCCTTCGGAGGGGGCCGCCACGCCGCCCGCGTGGGCAAGATCGCCGCCATCGAAGGCCGCTTTCTCCGCGCTCAGAAAGAATGACGCCTTCCGAACTCGACCAACTCGTCGCTCAGATCGGAGACGAGCTCCTCGCCCGCATGGGCCGGCCCCGTCCTCTCTCGGGAGAGGGCCACAACCAGGCCGACCTTGTTTGTCCCGGCTGCACCCAGCGCTGCCCCCAAACCTGCGCCAGGAAAACCGCGACCGTCATCGCCGCCGGCGCCGACCGCGTTTCGGCCTCTCAAACGCTCACCCGCGTCGAACCCTCCATCGCCTCGCTCATCGATCACACCATTCTCAAACCCGACGCCACGCGCGCCGACATTGAGAAGGTCTGCGCTGAAGCCCGTAAGTACTCCTTCGCCAGCGTCTGCGTCAACCCCGTCTGGGTGCCGCTGGTGGCCAGACTTCTGGCCGGTTCGCCCGTCAAGGTGTGCACCGTCGTCGGCTTTCCGCTTGGCGCCACCACCACCGGCGCCAAGGTTTACGAAACACAGGAAGCCATCCGCTGCGGCGCCCAGGAAATCGACATGGTTCTCAACGTCGGCGCCCTGCGCGGCGGAGACCACGAACGCGTGAAGCAGGACATCCAGGCCGTGGCCGAAGCCGCTCACGCGGGCGGAGCCATTCTCAAGGTCATTCTGGAAACGTGTTTGCTCGACGACAATCAAAAAGCCGTCGCCTGCACGCTCGCTAAACTCGCCGGCGCCGGCTTCGTGAAAACTTCCACCGGCTTTTCTTCCTCCGGCGCCACCGCGCACGACGTCGCCCTCATGCGCTCCATCGTCGGCCCCAATATCGGCGTGAAGGCCAGCGGCGGCATCCGCACGCGCGAGGACCTGGACAGGATGGCCGCCGCGGGCGCCTCGCGTATCGGCGCCAGCGCCAGCGTGAAAATCGTCGAGAGCGCCTCCTCTCAACCGGCGGGACAACCGGCGGGCGGCTACTAATGGCCGCCACACGCAAGCGGGCCGCGCGGTTCGGCGACCGCGCCGAACTCCTCGACTTTCTCCTCGAAGTCACCACCGTCACCAGTTCCACCATCAACCTGGACGACCTGTTGCAGCATCTCGCGCAAATCATCGGGCGCGTCGTTCCCGCCGATCTGTTCGCCATCCTTCTCTATAGCGAAGCCCGCCGCGGCCTTCGCATCCGCCACGCCGTCGGCCATCGCGAGGACGTGGTGCGCAATCTCCTCATCCCGCTCGACGAAGGCATCACCGGCGTCGCCGCCTCGGCCCGCATGCCTATGCTCGTCAACGATGTCCGCACCAATGAGCACTACCTCCAGGTGGTCAGCGCCGTGCGCAGCGAACTCGCCGTGCCCATGGTTGTCCGCGACCGCCTCGTCGGCGTCATCGATCTCCAATCCACCCGTCTGAACGCCTACACCGCCGAGGACTCCGCCCTGGTGCAACTGGTCGCCTCGCGCGTGGCCAGTTCCATCGTGAACGCCCGCCTGTACCGCCAGATCGAACGGCAGAACCGCACCCTGCGCACCCTCACCCGCCTGTCGCAGCAACTCAGCCCCATCCTCGAACTCGACGAACTGCTGAACGTCATCGCCAAGTCCGTGCGCGCCATCATCAACTTCGACAGCTTCGGCATCTTCCTGCTCGACGCCGAGCGCTCCGTTCTCCGCCACAAGTTCAGCCTCCGCTACGATGAGCGCTTCAACCTCGACAACATTCCCGTGGGCTCCGGCATCACCGGTTACGCCGCCCAAACCCGCCAGATCGTCCGGGTCGAGGATACCCAGTCCGATCCCCGCTACATCGAGGTCACCCGCGGCATCCGCAGCGAAATCGCCGTGCCTTTGTTGAACCGGGGAAACATGGTCGGCGTCATCGATCTGGAAAGCGAACGCGTCGGCTACTTCACCCAGGAGCACGAACAGACGCTCACCGTGCTCGCGCCTCTCATCGCCCAGTCGCTGGTCAACGCGCAACTTTACGACGAAATCGCCACGGCCAACGAGCGCATGGAGTACGACCTCGCCGCCGCCCGCGAGGCCCAGTCCCTGCTGCTGCCGCGCGAGGCGCCCGAAATTCCCGGCCTCGATGTCGCCGTCCTGGCCCGCCCGGCGCACGAAATCACCGGCGACGTCTACGACTTCGTCGAGCACAGCGAGGAGTACTCGGCCATTCTCTTCGGCGACGTCAGCGGCAAAAGCGCCGCCGCCGCCCTGTATGGCGCCATGGTCAGCGGCCTGTTCCGTACCATCGCGCCGCGCAGGCGCTCGCCCGCGCAGCTTCTACAAACGCTGAACCGCGTCCTGCTGGAACGCCGCGTCGGGGGCCGCTATCTCACCCTGGTCGTCATGCTTTGGGATCCGGCCACGGGCGTCTTCACCATCTCCAACGCCGGCAACACGCCGCCGCTCGTCCTACGGGGCGGGGAAGTGATCCTGCCCCCGCTCGAAGGCGTCCCGCTCGGCCTGCTCAGTGGCACACAATACGACGAGGTTACGTTTCAAACAAAACCGGGCGATCTTGTAGTGCTATACTCCGACGGCATCCAGGACCAGACCGGCCCGGACGGCGGCGAGTACGGCATCCTCCGCCTGGAACCGCTCCTGAAACGCCTCTGTGGCCGGCCCGTCCAGGAGATCGCCGCCGGCATCCTCGACGACGTCGACGGCTTCCGCCAGCACATGCCCATCGCCGACGACCAGACTCTGGTGATCATGAGAGTAAAGGAGCCTCACACCCCATGAGCGCGCACGATTACCTGGGCGAGGGTTTCTCGTTCCGCCAGGACGTCCTCTATTGCGAAGACGTGGAACTGGCCCGCGTCGCCGCCTCGGCCGGCACCCCCTGCTACGTCTATTCGCGCCACGGCATCCTCTCCCGCTACCGCGCCTACGACGAGGCGTTCGGCGATACGCCCCACCAGGTCTGCTACGCCGTCAAGGCCAACTCGAACCTCTCCATCCTCCGGCTGCTCGCCGAAGCCGGTTCGTCGTTCGACATCGTGAGCGGAGGCGAACTCTTCCGCGTCCTGAAAGCCGGAGGCAGCCCCGCGGAGATCGTCTTCAGCGGCGTCGGCAAGACCGCGGCCGAAATCGAGGACGCCCTCCAGGCCGGCATCGGCTGCTTCAACTGCGAATCGGAAACCGAACTGGCGCTCATCGACGCCTGCGCCTCGCGCCTGGGCAAACGCGCCCGCTGCGCCCTGCGCGTCAACCCCGACATCGACGCCAAAACGCACCCCTACATCTCCACCGGCCTCAAGGACAACAAGTTCGGCATCGACATCGATGAGGTCGAGGAGGTCTACCGCCGCGCGCTCAACCTGCGCCACATCGTCATGGCCGGCGTCTCCTGCCACATCGGTTCGCAGATGCTGGACCCGGCCCCCATCGGCGAAGCCGCGGACCGCATGATCGCCCTCACCGCCAGTCTCCGCTCCCTCGGCGCTCCCATTGAACACCTCGACTTCGGCGGCGGCCTCGGCATCCCCTACCGCGAAGCCGACCGCACGCCCCCCATTGCCGCCACCATCGGCGATCTCTGCCGGCGCGCCGCTCCGCTCGGCCTTGCACTTCATGTCGAACCCGGACGCTCCATCGCCGGGCCGGCCGGCGTGCTGCTGGCCCGCGTGCTGAACCGGAAAAAAACGAAAACGAAGGAATTCGTCGTCATCGACGCGGCCATGAACGATCTCCTCCGGCCCGCGCTCTACAAGGCTCATCACGAGATCGTTCCCCTGCGCCGCATCCCCGCCATGGGCTACGTCGAAGCCGATATCGTCGGCCCCGTGTGCGAGTCCGGCGACTACCTCGCGCAGAACCGCCGCCTGGCCAACGTCATGCCCGGCGACATGCTCGCCATCTGCAGCGCCGGAGCCTACGGCTTCGTCATGAGTTCCAACTACAACTCGCGCCCCCGCGCCGCCGAGGTGCTCGTCGAGGGCGATACCTTCCGCACCGTCCGCGCCCGCGAAACCTACGGCGATCTCATCCGCGGCGAGTAGGCGGACACTCCCGCCCGCACGGCACGCCCTAGGCCACGGTGCGCTCGCTCACCACCGCCCGCGCCCCATCGCACGTCATCTCTTTCCCCGCCGCGGTCCACGCCGTCTGCACATAGGCCAGCGCCGCCACCTTGCCCAGCGCCGGCGACCAGGCCGCCGAGGTGACCTTCCCGGCCAGCGCATCACCCCCCATCAACGCCGCCCCAGCCTCCGGCGCCGCCTCGCCGTCGATCCAAACCTGCGTCAGGTACCTGTGCGGATTCGCCCGCGCCCGCACGCGCTCCACGATCTCCTGCCCCAGGTAGCAGCCCTTGGCGAAACTCACCGCGTGCATCAGCCTGGTCTCCTGCACCAGGTGGTTCTCCTTCACGTCCACGCCGTATCGCGGCCGTGCATTCTCCAGCCGCACCGTGTTCACGGCCTCGGCGCCGGCCTCCGCCACGCCCAAAGCCTTCAGCCGCGCCAGTACAGTCTCGCGCTCGTCCGCCCCGGCATACACCCGCCCGCCCGCGCCGCCCGCCGCCGTGATCCCCTCGACGAAACCCTCCACGCCCAGAGCCGCGGCGCCCGGACCCTCCACGCCCACCATGGCGTAGCGCTCGCTCACGTCCTCCACCGTCGCATCGTCGGCGATGATGTACCTGTCCAGGTGCTCGCACAGGAATTCGCGCCGGTCCGGCTCCACGTCCAGCCAGAACTCTCCTTCGCGGCACAACACGTTGGCATCGGCGAGTATCTTCCCCTGGGCATTCAGGAAAAACGCGTAGCACCAGTCCCCCGGCGCCATCTGCTGAATGTGGTTCGTCGTCATCGCGTGCAGCAGCCTCGCCCGGTCTTCCCCCGTGATGCGAATCAGACCGCGCCCGCGCAAATCAATCCACGCCGCGCCCGTACGCAACTCCTCATAACCCGTCATCATTACCTCATCCAGCGCAGCCACGCCGAAATCAACACCACGGCCAGCCCGCTCCACATCGCTCCGCCCAGCAAACGCCCGCGCTTTTCCACCGGCGTACTTTCCTTGGCCGCGATCGCGCTTACCGCCAGCACATGCAAGGCCAGCAGAAACTTGATGCCGAACCACATGTGATACCCCGGCGGCGGATTCTCCTTGGTCATCAGGTTCCATAAACCCGCCAGGACCAGTCCCGTCCCCGACCACAGCACCACGACGCGCCACCGCCGCGCCATCTCATTGGTCACCGGTCCGGCCACGCAATTCAAGGCGATCACGCCGCCCAGCAGCGCCACCGCCGATGCCACATGCACGAAGCGTGCGAATACCTTCACTACAATCGCAAGATCCATCCCTCTTATTATGAAGGTTTCTCCCCCATCGCCGCCCGCTACAATCGAGAGTAGTGATCCATGAAATCCTGCCCACAGGCGCGTTGCAGTGCAACTGCTCCGTGTTCGGCGATGAAACCACGCGCGAGGCCATTGTCATCGACCCCGGCGACGGCGGCGATCTCACCCGGCTCGAAGAGATCCTCCATCACCATCGGCTCAAGGTGAAGGCCATCGTCATCACCCACGCGCACATCGACCACATCGGCGCCGCCGCCAAGCTCAAGGCCGCCACCGGAGCGCCCGTCTATATGAATGCCGCCGACCAGCCTCTCTACGATCATCTGGATACGCAGGCCCAGTGGCTCAACATGGCCCCGCCCGAGCGAACCGGTGTCGATGTCCACACGCGCGACGGCGCCACGCTCACCTGCGGCGCCACCTCGATGACGCTTCTGCACACGCCCGGCCACACCCAGGGCAGCCTTTGTGTCTTCCTCCCGTCCGAACAACTGCTCATCGCCGGCGACACGCTGTTCCGCGACTCGGTGGGCCGCACGGACCTCCCCGGCGGCGATTCCCGCATGCTGCTGCGCTCCATCAAGAACAAGTTGCTCGCGCTGCCCGACGAAACGCGCGTTGTCGCCGGCCACGGCCCGGACACCACCATCGGACGGGAACGCGAACGCAACCCCTTCCTGCAACGCCTGTGAGGCGCCCGCTTTCAACCTTTAGGTTGACCTCTCCTGACGCTCACGCTTGATCTCCGCCATCGCCTCCACGGTCAGCTCCTTCGCGCCTTCCAGCAATTGCGTGATGATCCGGACGTCCATGACCGGCTTGCCCGGCTGCCGCGCGCTCTGGCAGTACACGCCGTGCTGCCCCACCAGCACCAGCGCATCGGTCAACAGATCCATTGTCAGCGCCAGCCGCCCCCGCGCCACGCCCATCTGGAACTCGTAGCTCTCCAGGTCCCGTTCCCGCTCTTTCAAGATTGGATGCGCCATGGCTTTATTGCATCACGCCGCGCTGCTTCAAGAACGCGAAAATCTGCTCCTGCAACTCCTTCATCTTTTCCGGCGGAAATCCGTGCTTGCCGCCCTGCACCGTGATCAATTCGGCGTCGTTGCCCGCGTCGCGCAAAGCCTTGGTGATCCTGGTTCCGTGTTCGTAAGGCACCGTCGGATCCAGGTCGCCGTGAATCGTCAACACCGGCGGCAAACCGCGCCGCACATAGGTCTTCGGCGAAACGCGGTCGGCCAGCGCGAAACGCCCGTCCTGCTCCGGCACCCACGTCACGGCGTACGGCCGCATGTTCGGCCCCTGCAACTGGTCGCCCACGTCGGTGATCCCATAGAAGTTGATCACCGCCGCCACCTTGGCCGGCTTGCCCAGCTTCGCCTTCTTCGGCGTCAGACCCACCATCAACGCCAGGTGGCCGCCCGCCGACCCGCCCGTCACCACGATCTTCTTCTTGTTCACGTTCAGACGCTTCGCGTTCTTCTGAAACCATTGCGCCGCCCGCAGCACATCCTCCACCGCCGCCGGCGCCGGGGCCGCGCGCGCCAGCCGGTACTCCACGTTCACCGCCACGAAACCCTTCTCCACGTAAGGCAAAACCCATCGCGACACCATCGACTCCTTCGTGCCGCCCGTCCATCCGCCGCCGTGAATCACAAGAATCCCCGGATGCTTCGGCTGGCCCTTCGCGCTCCACCCGGCGGGCTTGAACACATCCACTTTCGTTTCCGGATATTCGGCATAGGCGATGTTGGCCTCCACCGTCACTCCGGGCGGCAAAGCGGGCGGCGCCTGTTGCGGCTGGGCCGCCAGCATCCCCACGCTCAACAAAATCGAGGCTATGGCTGTGCGCATAATGAGAGCATACATGACACGCCCCGCCCTTCTTGCCGCCGCGCTGCTGGCTCCGGCGCTCGCCCTGGCCGATGAGCCGTTGAAAATTCCCCGCGCCCGGCGCGACTTCGCCCTTACCGCGGATCCCTCCGCCGCGGCCTGGAAAAAAGCTGCCTCCACCCACGCCTCCATCGACCCCATGGGCAAGGATCAGGGTGGCAACGCCTACGACTTCCGCCTGTTGTGGACCCCCGCCTATCTCTACGTCCACTTCACCTGCCCTTACGACACGCTCACCCTCAAGCCGAACCCCGATACGAAGAACGAAACCTACGCACTTTGGGACTGGGATGTCGCCGAAATCTTCATCGGCGCCGACTTCAACGCCATCCACCGCTACCGCGAATACCAGGTTTCGCCGCAAGGCGAATGGGTCGATCTCGACATCGACCGCAAGGCCATGGACGGTCCCAACGCCGTGAAATGGAACTCCGGCTTCGAGGTGGCCGCCAAAATCGACGCCACGAAAAAGATCTGGTACGGCGCCATGAAAATTCCCGCCGCCTCCATCCTCGACGGCGTCCCCGGCGCGCCCGCGCACAATCAGCCCGGCCTGAAACTTCGCTTGAATGTCTTCCGCCTGGCTGGCAAAGGTCCAGTGAACGGCGTGGGCCCCTCGCGCAGCATCGTCTGGAAACGAATCGGCAATCCCAGCCATCACACGCCCGAAGTATTTGGCGAGGCCGTTCTGCTCAAATAGAACATATGAGCACGCGCGCCCTGCGCATCTCCCACGTTGGACTTCGCGGCGTCGTCGGCAACGGCCTCACCGCCACACATGTCCTCGACTTCGCCTCCGCCTTCGGCACATTCCTCGATCTGCCCGCCTCCCGGGCCCCCGTCGTGGTGGGGCGCGACCCGCGGCTGTCCGGCCTCATGTTGCGCGAAGGCGTGGTCAGCGCCCTGCTGGCCACCGGACACAACGTGGTGGACCTCGGTCTGGTTTCCACGCCCGTCATCCAGCATGCCATCACGCGGCTCGGCGCGCCCGGCGGCATCTCCATCGGCGCCTCGCACAACGACGCCCACTGGAACGCCCTCAAATTCTTCGGCCGAGAGGCGGCCTACCTCTCCACCACGCAGGCCACCGAACTGCTCGACATCTACCACCTCCGCAACTTCCGCTTCGTCCCCTACAATCAACTCGGCGCACTTTCCGCGGACTCCACCTCCATCGGCGCCTACCTCTCCTCGCTCGCCGGCGCCTTTGACTTCGACCGCCTGCGCCGTTTCCGCGTCGTCGTCGATTGCTGCAACGGCACCAGTTCGCTCCTGCTGCAACGGATGAACGAGGAGTACGGCTTCTCCTTCATCCTGATCAACGCCGCCACCGACGGAGGCCAGTTCGCCCATTCGCCCGCCACCAACTCACGCACCGTCGCTCTCCAACTGGCGCCCCTGATTCAACCGCTCAACGCCCAGGCCGGCTTTCTGTTCGACGTCGATTCCGACCGAGTCGCCCTGGCCACCGACCGCGGCGATCCCGTCAGCGAGGAACTCGTCTTCCCCCTGATCGCCGACCACGTCCTGCCCAAATCCGAAGGCCGCACCGTCATCACGAACCTCTCCACCACGGCCCTCATCGACGAGGTCGTGGCCCGCCATTCCGGCCGTCTGCTGCGAGCCCCCGTCGGCCGCCAGGCGGCCATCGACGCTCTCTCCGCCTTCCGCCCCGGACAGGTCGCCATGGCCGGCGAAGGCACCGGCGCCATCATGTTCGCCCGGTTTCCTTATATCTACGACGGCATCGTGAGCATGCTTACCATTCTGGAAATGCTGGCCGAACGCGGCCAGCCGCTGTCGGCCATTCTCGCCACCTACCCCCGGTTCAGCATGTTGAAAGGCGAGGTGCCGCTGGCCACCACGCGCATCCCGGCCCTGCTGATGAGCCTGCAGGAGCAGTTCTCCGGCGGTATCGCCGACACCTCCGACGGCCTCCGTATCGACTGGCCTCCAACAGAGACCGCCCCGCAACGCTGGTTCCACGTCCGCGTCGCCCAAACCGAGCCCATCGTCCGCGTCATCTGCGAACAGCGCGGCGCGCCGCCCTACGCGCTCCACGACGCGCTCATGGATCACGTCAGGAGCTTTTCATGAGCGTCCGCGAACACAAACTCAAAGTCGGCGTCTCCGGCGTCCGCGGCGTGGTCGGCGAATTTTTCACGCCCGCCCTCACCGCCGCGCTCTCGCAGGCCTTCGGCACCTATGTCGGCCGCGGCCGCGTCGTTGTCGGCCGGGACACCCGCCCCTCCGGCGAAATGATCCTCCACTCGGTCCGCTGCGGTCTGCTCGCCGCCGGATGCGAGGTCATAGACACCGGCATTCTGCCCACCCCCACCATTCAGGTCTACATCGCCGCCACCAAGGCCAACGGCGGCATCGCCATCACCGCCTCGCACAATCCGCCCGAATACAACGCCCTCAAGTTCTTCAATGGCCAGGGCCTGTTCTGCAACACCTACGAGCGCGGCGAACTGATCGACCTCTGGCACCAAAGCGACTTCCACCACGCCCACAACGCCGACATGCGCCGCGTGGTCACCGAACTGAACGTCCCCAAACGCATCCACTTTGAACGCGTTCTCTCCCACGTCGACGTCGAGCGCATCCGCCGCCGCCGCTTCCGCGTCGCCCTGGATGCCGTCAACGGAGCCGGCTCCCTGCTCTCGGTCGAATTTCTCCGCGAGCACCTGAACTGCGAACTCCACGCCATCGCCGTCGACCCAACCAAGCCGTTTCCCCGTGTCGCCGAGCCGCGGCCGGACACCCTCGGCGATCTACAGGCCCTCGTCCGGGAAACCGGATGCGACATCGGCTTCGCCCAGGACCCCGACGGCGACCGCCTCGCCGTGTGCGACGAAACCGGAAACGTGCTCGACAACGACGATGTGCTCGCCCTGGCCATCGACGCCTGCCTCTCGCGCCTGCCCGGCGACGTCGTCGTCAACCTCACCACCTCATCGGTCATCGACGACATCGCCGCCCGCCACGGACGCCGCGTGTTCCGCACCCCGGTCGGCGAAGCCAACGTCGTCGAACGAATGCAAAGCGTCCAGGCCGTCATCGGCGGCGAAGGGTCCAATGGCGGCATCATCTTCCCCGCCGTGCAATACTGCCGCGACTCCTACAACGGCATGGCCTTTCTGCTCGACCTCATGGCCGCCACCGGCCAATCCGTCACGCAGCTTGCCGCGCGCCTGCCCCGCTACACCCGCCGCCTCGGCAGCGTCGCCTACCAGCATGGCCGCCTTGCCGCTCTCATGCAGTCCGTCGAGGATGCTTTCACGGCCCCCGCCGTGGACCGCACCGATGGCCTGAAGCTAATCTGGCCCGGCCGCTGGATCCATGTCCGCAGCTCAAATACGGAGCCCATTCTCCGGTTCGCCGTGGAATCCACTACGGAACGGGAAGCCGATGAAATGTTTCAACGTGTCAAGGAGTTCGCCCTGTGATGCCGCGCCGCCCCCGGAACCCGCGCCAGGCCTAAGGCTCTACGGCGCCGTCTTTTGGCGGCGCCACGGACTTTCCTGCGTCCGCGTCGGTATGGAAAACCTCTTCGCCCTCGGATAGGTACCCCAGCGCTTCACGGACCGCCCTCTTCTGCACGTCCGGATTGCTCTTCAGCCCCTCGTTCGCCTTGCGCAGTTCCTGGTTGCCCGATTCAATCGCCCGGTTCCGCTCTTCCAACTCCCGTAGCTGTTTCCGCTTGGCCAGCAGCGCCGGGATTCCGTTTTCCCCCGCCAAATGTACCGCCGCGAACCCGCACACCAGTACAATTGCTACGAGATAGCCCGCGCGCCGTAAGTGTTCGATCATCTCTTGCTTTCGTCCCTGCCGGATTCACCTCCGAGTGAACCCATGCCACGTCTTTTGTTTATAATCGAAAATCGAAAAAAATGCCACAGGAAACTTCTCCCAAAGTACTCACGACAGATAAGATCGTCGTTCTTGCCACCTGCTCAACGCAGGACGAGGCCCACCGCATCGCACGCCGTCTGCTGGACCTCCGTCTGGCAGCCTGCGTACAGATTTCCACGCCCGTCCGGAGCCTCTACCGCTGGCAGGGAGACATCGAGGAGTCCGCCGAAGTCCAACTCTTCATCAAGTCCGCGCTCCCCCTGTTTGGCCGCCTGCGCGACGAAATCGCCGGTCTCCACTCCTATACAACGCCGGAAATCCTCGCCCTGGCGGTTGCCGAGGGCGATTCCGCCTACCTCGCCTGGATGGACCGCGAACTGCTCCCCTGACCCCGCCGCGCTCCACCTTCGGAACCATTCCTCCAGTACAATGATGGGTGTTCCCTCGACGTAGCTTCCTCCAACTTCCCGCCGCGGCCTTCGCCCAGGCGGCTCTCGCTCAGACCCCCACACGCCCCAACGTCGTGATCATCTATGCCGACGACGCCGGCTATGGCGATGTCGGCTGCTATGGCGCCACGAAGGTGAAAACGCCGAACCTCGACCGCCTCGCCAGCCAGGGCATCCGCTTCACCGACGCCCACTCCTCGGCCGCCACCTGCACGCCCTCGCGCTACTCCCTGCTCACGGGAGACTATGCCTTCCGCCGCCGCGATGCCGTCATCCTGCCCGGCGATGCCCGCGCCCTCATCGAACCCGGCCACTTCACCCTGGCCACACTGTTTCAAAAGGCCGGTTATGAAACCGGCGCCGTCGGCAAATGGCACCTCGGCCTGGGCCGCGGCAACCTGGACTGGAACCATGCCATCTCCCCGGGCCCCAACGACATCGGATTCAACTACAGCTTCCTGATTCCGGCCACCGGCGACCGCGTTCCCTGCGTCTATGTCGAAAATGGCCGCGTCGTGGGCCTCGACCCCGCCGACCCCATCCGCGTGGACTACTCGAAGCCCACCGGGCCAGAGCCCACCGGCCGCGCAAACCCCGAGTTACTCAAACTCCATCCCAGCCATGGCCACGACATGTCCATCGTCAACGGAGTCTCCCGCATCGGGTATATGTCGGGCGGTAAGTCGGCCCTCTGGGTCGACGAAGACATGGCCGATACGATTACTAAGAAGGCTACCGATTTCATCGGCCGCAACGCCTCCAAGCCGTTTTTCCTTTACTTCGCCACGCACGACATACACGTTCCGCGGCTTCCCCACAAGCGCTTCCTGGGATCCACGCAGTGCGGCGTCCGCTGCGACGCCATGGCCGAACTGGACTGGTCCGTGGGCCAGATTCTCGATGCGCTCTCCCGCCACAAGCTCGACCGGAACACCATTGTCATTTTCACCAGCGATAACGGGCCTGTCGTGGACGACGGCTACGAAGATGGCGCCGTGGAACACCTGAACGGACACACGCCCCACGGCGGCCTGCGCGGCGGTAAGTACAGCGCCTATGAGGCGGGCACGCGCGTCCCGTTCATCGCCCGCTGGCCCGGCCCCATCAAGCCCCGCTCCACTTCGGACGCCCTCATCAGCCAGATCGACTTGCTGGCTACCTTCGCCGCCGTGCTGAAAACCGGACTGCCCAGCGACGCCGCCCTGGATAGCTTCAACTTACTCCCCGCCTTTACCGGCCGCTCCAGGCAGGGCCGCGAGTACCTGGTGCAACAGGCCCGCGGACTGACCATCCGCAAAGGAAACTGGAAGCTGGTTCCGCCCGGCGCCGAAACCCGCCGCGCCGCCGGACTGCCCACGCGCACCGTCGACAACCCGCTGGAGTTGTTCGACCTGGCCCGTGATCGCGCCGAAACCGCCAACGTCGCCGCCGCCCACCCCGCCGTGGCCGCCAGCTTGACCGCCCTGCTCGCCAAGGTCCAGAAGGACGGCCGTACCCGCCCCTGAGCGGCCCGAACGCCCCTGTTTGTGGCACAATCGCAGCAGGATGGCCTGCGTCCCATCCTGCCTGGCTCCGGGCGCCGCCCCGCTCCTTCCCATGCGTGGTTCCGGTACTGAGTGGACTTCCGTACCGATTCCGCCGATAAGCATTCCAGGAGAGTGCGGAGATTTCATTCCAGCGCCATCTAGCGGCCCTCTTTCCGCGCCTGTTGGCCGGACGGCGAGCCCTTGGTGTGTGCGCGCTTCTGGTCTGTCTCGCCCCCTTCCCGGCGGGCGCCATCAATCCGCGTCTGCCCCCTTCCAGCTACCTGCTCGACCATTGGGGAGGCCGCGAAGGCTTTCCCGAGGAGTCGATTTCGGCGATCACCCAGACGCGCGATGGCTACCTTTGGATCGGCACCCCGGCCGGCATCATCCGTTATGACGGCCAGGATTTCACTCTATTCGACCGGTCGCAACTACCCGGCGCGTCCTATTTCCGCGACCTTCAATTGACCGCCGCCGAGGATGGCAGCCTCTGGGCGTGGAACTATTTGGGAGAGGTGTGGCGCATGAATCAGGGCCGGTTCGTGCGCCAGGCCGGAGAATCCGGCGACCCTCTGGGTCCCGTGCAATGGATGGGCCATGGCCGCCCGGGTTCCCTGCTGCTGGTCTCACGAGGCGCCCTGTTCGAATGGAGCGGTGGCGCCTTCCGCAAGCTTCCCCTCTCGCTGGCGCCCTGGAACAGCCTCCTGTTGAGTTGCTACAGCGACCGTTCGGGCAAGTTCTGGCTCCGCCTCACCAATGGCGAACTGCTGCGCCTGGGCGCCAATGGCCGCGTCGAGTGGCAATCCCGCCTCGATGCTCCCGCTCAATCCATGGTGCAGGACAAGGACGGCGTCTTCTGGATCGGCACCGCGGCCGGCGTCTACCGTCTCAAGGAGGGCCGCCTGGACCGCATCCTCGCCGGTGACGGAAGGCCCGACGCACTGGTCCGCCTCCGCACGGATGGAGCCGGCGTCGTCTGGATCGCATCGAGCGCAGGCGTGTGGCGCCACGCGGCCGGCCAGACCGCCCGCGTTTTTCCCCCTGCCGCCCTGGAGGGAGACGTCATCACGGCCACCTACATCGACCGCGAGGGCAGCCTCTGGCTGGGAGCCGTGCGGCGCGGCCTCTACCGTGTGCGCGATTCCAAGTTCGCCAACTACCAAAGCGGCGTGGATATGCCCGAAGGCCAGATTTTCTCCACTCTGCTGGACTCCGGCGGCACGCTCTGGGCCGGTACGAACGATGCTTTACACAGGCGTCTTCCCAATGGCGATTGGCGCTCCTTTTCCACCGCCCAGGGCATTCCGCCCGGAGTGCTGCGGGGCGTCGAGGAGGATGCCCGAGGCCGGATCTGGGTCGCCTCGGATGGGGGCGCCGCAGTGCTCTTTCCCGGAGCCATGCCCGGCGTCTCACCCGGAACCATGCCCGTCCGCCACGCCCGCCGTTTGGCCGCGCCAGCCGGGCGGGAGCCCATTCGCGCGGTGGCGCGCGCCCGGCAGGGCGGCGTGTGGCTGGCCTCCACACAGGCCCTGTACTGGTCCGACGAGGTCACGCTGCGCGCCATCCCCTATCCGGACGGCATCGTCACGGGCAACCTCCGCACGCTGCTCGACCACCCCACGCTGGGCCTGCTGGCGGGCGGCCTGCGCGGCATCTTCCTCAGCTACCGCGACGGCGTCTGGACCCGGCTCGACAGGGATCCCCGCCTGACCATTTACAGTCTCCTGGCAGGCCGCCGCGGAGAGGTGTGGGCCGCCACATCCCGAGGGCTGGCCCGCTACACCGGGGACGGCCTCGAATTCATGCCAGTCGCCGACGGTCTCCATACGCCGGAGACCGAGTTCTACCAGGTGGCCGCCACGCCGGAGGAGATCTTTCTGGCCGGCCGGCGCAGCCTGCTCCGGGTCCGGTTGGATGCGAACGGCACGCCCCGGCCGGGCGAAACCCGGCAGTACGGCCTGCTGGATGGCATGAACAGCGCCAACTTCGGCGTTGTCCGGCAGGGCTTCCGCAGCCATGATCCCGGCGGCCCCATCTGGTTCGCCAACCTGACCGGCCTGCTCGCCATCGACCCCCGCCACATCCCCTCCAACCCACTGCCGCCCCCCGTGCACATCGGCCGCATCCTGGTGAATGGCCGCGAACTGCCCCTGTCCAGCGCCTCCCGCCTGCCGGCCAACACGGAGCGCCTGGAGATCAGCTTTGTCGCGCTCAGCCTGATCGAGCCGCGCGGCATCCGGTTCCGCTACCGCCTGCAAGGCAACGACGAACGCTGGATGGACGGCCGCCCCGGACAACCCGCCGTGTACACGCGCCTGGGCTCGGGAACCTACCGCTTCCAGGTCACGGCCACCAACAACGACGGCGTCTGGAACGATTCCGGCGCCACGCTCGACCTCGCCATCGTCCCTCACTTCCACGAAACCCTCTGGTTCCGCCTGGTGGTCCTGCTGGCCCTCGCCATCGCCGCTTTCCTGGCCGTCCGATGGCGCACGCGCTCGCTGCTGGCCCGTACGGCGGAGTTGGAAAGCCACGTCCGGGAGCGCACCATCGAGTTGGAGAGCGCCCGCAGCCAGGCCGAAGAGGCCGCGATGGCCAAGGGTGAGTTCCTGGCCACCATGAGCCATGAGATCCGCACCCCGATGAATGGCGTGCTCGGCATGCTCAGCCTGCTCGAACAGACGCCGCTGAACCAGGAGCAGCGCCATTGCACGGATGTCATTGCCTCCTCCGGCAAGGCGTTGCTGGCCATCCTGAACGACATCCTCGACCTGTCCCGCATCGAGGCCGGCAAACTTCGCTTCGACCCGCAATCCGCCCACATCGCCGGTCTCTGCCGCGAGGTGGCCGAACTGTTCCGCATGCCCGCCGCCGCCAAGTCGCTCGATCTCTCCCTCGACTGGCAACCCGGCCTTCCGGACTGGTACCTCACCGACGCCGCCCGCCTGCGCCAGATTCTGGTCAACCTGCTGGGCAACGCCGTCAAGTTCACCGAATCCGGATGGGTGCGCCTCGCGGTTGCCGGCGAACCGGGCCCGGACGGCGTCTGGAATCTCTCGTTCACCGTCGCCGATTCCGGCATCGGCATTCCCGCTCCCGTGATCGGCCGCCTCTTCCAGAAGTTCAGCCAGGCCGATTCTTCCTCGGCCCGGAAGTATGGCGGCACCGGGCTCGGCCTGGCCATCTCGCACAGCCTCGCCGAACGGATGGACGGCAGCCTGGGTGTTGAAAGCGAGCCCGGCGCCGGTTCCCGTTTCACGCTGCGCCTGCCGCTGCCCGCCGCCAAAGCTCCTGACCAGCCGCAACCCATCACGTCCGGTTTGCTGCCCGCCGGCGCCTTCGGAGCCGTGCTGCTGGTGGAAGACAATCCCGTGAACGCGCTTGTCGCACAGCGCATGCTGTCCGCGCTCGGCATGTCCGCCGAGACCGCCGTCAACGGGCACGAGGCCATCGAAGCCTTCCGCCGCCGTTCCTATGGCCTGATCCTCATGGATTGCCAGATGCCCGGCATGGACGGCTTTGAAGCCACCCGCCGCATCCGCGAAACCGGCTCCGGCTTCCAGCCCATCATCATCGCCATGACGGCCAATGCCATGGCCGGCGACCGGGAACGCTGTCTGGCCGCCGGGATGGACGACTACATCTCCAAGCCCATCCTCTTCGAGGCCTTCTCCGCGCTGCTGGCCGTCTGGAGCCGGAAACCGGGCCGGGTCGCCTCCTGAACGCCCGCCCCGTCTTCGGCCCGCGCCCGTTTCGATACAATCCCACCCATGCGCACGCTACCGCTTCTGCTTCTGCTCGCCCTTCCGCTCCTTTCCCAGTCCTCGCCGTTGCGCGGCTGGACCCCGGGCAAAGGCTTCGGCTGGGTCTGGGGTCCCGCCGACGAAATCGGAGCCCTCAACGC
Source organism: Bryobacterales bacterium (assembly GCA_020852175.1). Classification (GTDB taxonomy): domain Bacteria; phylum Acidobacteriota; class Terriglobia; order Bryobacterales; family Bryobacteraceae; genus JAFLBB01. Next base: position 304,075 of record JADZBH010000016.1, read on the forward strand.
GGCCGCCCATCCCGCCTACGTCCTCCCGGCGCTTCAGTCCATCCGCACGGGACGCACCTTCGACCTCGGCGTCGCCATCGATGCCAGTTCCTATAAGTGGCCCGGCCATTCGCCCACCAGCCTGGTCACCTTCCGGAGTCCCGAGCAGATCAAGCGCGACCCCGCCGCCAACCCCTTCGCGAAACACCCCCGCGGCCTCGCCTGGCACTCCCTGGCGCTTTATCTTTCCGACAACGTGGGTACGCAAATCGACGGCCTCGGACACATCACCACCGGCGCCGACAACCACTGGTACAACGGCTTCAAGGAAGCTCAACACGGCACCAACTCCGGCATCGCCCGCGCCGGAGCCGATACGATTCCGCCCGTCATCCTGCGCGGCGTCCTGATCGACGTGGCGGGTTGGAAGGGCGTCGAGGCGCTGCCGGCCAACTTCGCCATCGGCCCCGGCGAACTGCAGGCCGCGCTGGCCCGGCAGAACGTCACGCTCGCGCCCGGCGATGCCGTCTTTATCCGGACGGGCACTCTCCGTTATTGGGGCGAAAACGGCGCGGACCACGCCAAACTCGCCGCCCACGACTCAGCCGGACTCACGCTGGCCGGGGCCAAATGGCTGGTCGAACAGAAGGGCGTGCTCTTCATTGGCGGCGATACCAGCGGCGTCGAGGTGGGCGTGGATCCCACGCTGCCGCCGGAGGTCTCCAACGCCGTCCACGAGTATCTGCTCGTCGAGCAGGGCGTCCATATTGGCGAGTTCCACAACCTCGAAGCCCTGGCCGCCAACAAGGTCTACCGGTTCGTCTACATCGCCGCCACGAACCGTCTCCGCGGGGCCGTCGCCGGCACCGCCCTCCGCCCCATCGCCATCGAGTGAGCGGAGGAGGGCGGACAACCGCGGCGACTAAAGAGGAGCGGGGGTGGCTGAGCAGCCGTAGGTGGAACTTCCGCTAAGGGAACATGGTCGACAGCCGTGCATTGTCACACGCCGAAGGGGCTGTGGGGATGTTTTCGTATGGGCCCATGATCGTCGTGGCGTTACAACTGTTGCAATCGGCCAGCCCCATGAGATGACCGATCTCGTGTACGAGGGTTTGAGTCATGTAGGTGTTGACGGTTTCTTTAATTTCTATGATCCCATCACTGCCCCTATAGTCATCCGTTACGCCGTCGTTATTGTAGTCCACGGCCAACATGCTGGTAGTTGCCGCTGTCGCTGAAACATTCGCGGGGAAGGCGCTGCTACTCAGCCTCTTGATCTCAATTGAGAATGGTTCGTACCCATAGGTCGTAAAGTAGACTCTTGTGAAGTTCAGGTTGGATCCGTTGGCGGTCTTGGCGCTTGTCCAATTCGCCAGCGCCGTCTCCATTGCTGTAATCTGGCCTCCGGTAAAATTGAAATCGCCTCCTCCGGTCAAGGGGCAATCGCTCGAGTCCGGACCATAGTCACAGTAGACATACTTGATTCCGCTGGACGTCATTGCCCGCCATGAACCTTCCCAATACACCCTGGTTCCATACTTCGGAAAGGCGCTGTAATATCCGGAAGTAGTAATGCTTCCGGACTGGTTGGTTCCTAGGACGCAACTCTGGGCAGTGAGGACCACGGAGAAGGCATGTACAATCATCATCGGGGCGGCGAAGATCTTGACTCGTGATACAATCATTCCCTTGCTCCTATTGTGTGGTTATGTTATCGGTTCAGTTTTGCCTTGATGAGGCGCAGGACTTCCACCTTGGAAATCCCTGCATACTGGGACGTTCCGCTATGTCGGCGGCCAATATCGTCCGGACAGACCGGCCTTAGCGCACCATCCTCGATCAGCCACAGTTTGATATAGTCAAACGTCTCCAGGGTTGGCTCGTAGATTAGGAATAATAAGTATTCTTTTCTATTCGTGGGCACGACATCGTTCGTGATGCGGTGCTTGACTTCGTGGCCGTCTAATAATTGTGCCGCCCCGCCAGCACGAGCCAGAGTCATGGAAAGGCCCGGGCGCACCACCGTCGGCGCTGATATCTTGAGAACTTCCGTCACATTGACCTTGTATTCAGTATATATTCCTTTTCGGTCTTCACTTAGGAATGGTTGAACGTCCGTTACCGTGCCCACCACGACTGTATCGGCTTCCTGGATGGGCAGTTCGGGAAAGTTGGTAAATTTGTAGCTGACCGATGGATATCCAACGCCGGATGGGAACGGTTCCAACATCGAGTAGGGAAGCCGTACGTTGAAGCGCTTGTTGCGAGCCGCTCGTATGGCCGGAAGTACGTTGTCCTCGCTTGGCCGTAGGATTCGGGCGGTTGTGTTGCCACCGCTTACTTGTTGTGCGCCAAGAAGTCCACTAACCGCCAGGAATAGACAATAAAACAGTAATAACATTGAAGACGTACCTCCATCTGATAGCAATTTGCAGCGGCTGGCCTAATCATTCCTTCTGCGAATTTTCCGTGCTAATCTGCGTTGCCTCTGACAAAGGTCACAGATTATATATCACAACAAAAAAAACTAAATCAATAGGAAATATTGAAAAAATTGATGAAATCGATAATTTCATCGGCAATATTGAGATTTATGTCAACAGCCAACATGAACCAGACTCAGTCGGTTCGTGGAAGGTGCGGCGCGGGAGGTCTGAAACCTCACCACCCCATCGCCGCCATCCGCCGTTCAATCACCCCAGCGTACCTGTCCATTCGCGCCGGACGCCGCCGCCGGGGCGAGGGAATCACCGCCGCCAGGCGCGCCGCCTGATCCCGGCTCAACGCCGCCGCGCTCGTCCGGTAGTGATAACGCGCCGCCGCCTCGGCCCCGTATACCCCCGGCCCCCATTCGATCACGTTCAGATACAACTCGAGCACGCGCTGCTTGCCCAGAATCCAGTCCGCCGCCGGAGCCAGCCCGAACTCGGCCGCCTTACGCAGAGGATTCCCGTGCGTCGTGAAAAACAGATTCTTCACTAATTGTTGCGTGATCGTCGAGCCGCCCCGCAGCCCTTCGCCGTCTTCCACAACATCCTCATAGATCTTCCCCAACTCAGCGAAGTCGATCCCGTGATGCTGATAGAACCTTCCATCCTCGGCCGCGATCACCGCATGTTGCAATTGCGGCGAGATACGCCGCAGGGCCGCACCCTCCCGCCGCTTCTCATATTTGCCCTTTGCGAACCATGACTCCACGCGCCGCTGCGCCTGCACCATCGTCACCGGCGGCATCACCCACTTCATCAGCACCAGCGACAGCAGGCACGCCGCCACCCAGGCCGCCAACAGCGCCAGCGTCCACCGCAGCGCCCGCGTCCACCAGCGTCCCCGCCCGCCGATGCGCCGCCAAACGGTTCCGCCAGCGGCCCCCCGGCGCACACCTTTCCTGTTCGAGCCGCTTGCTTTCGAGCCGCCCGCGCGTCCGCGCGACTTCATCGCGTCCTCAGTTCTTTTTCTGCTCTTCCAACTGCAGGTTGATCACCGGGTTCTGCCGCGAATCGTACACGCTCAGCGTCTTCTTGTCGCTCGATGCGCCCTTGAACTCCGCCCTCAACTCGTAATCCACGTTCTTCCCCAACCCGTGGAAAAAGTAGTTCCCGTCCGCCTTGGTGATGTAGCTTCTCACCCGCAGCGTCCGCGTATCCTTCAACTGCACCACCGCGCCGTCGGCCGGCTCGCCGTTGGCGCCCCGCACCGTTCCCGATACGCTCCTCGTCTGCTCTTCCTTCTCCTTGTCCCGCTTGTCCCCCTTGAACAACGGGGGCGGATTCTGGCCGGGCGCCGGCGATTGCTGGGCCATGCCCGCCAACGCACCACTGATCAGCAGAGCTATTAGTCGCAACTTCATTTCTTCTCCAACTTCATGATGATCGATAGTTCTTTCCGCTCGTCAATGCCCACGTCCACCTGATTTTCCACCGGTTCATGGCCATCGGCCCGCACCCGCACCGCATACCGCCCTTCGGCCGCCGGCACACGGAAGGCGAACTCGCCCCGCGAATCCGTGCGCCCCTTCCACTCCTTCTTCTTCCGCCCCTCCACCTCCCACACCACCACTACTTCGACGCCCGCGAACGAAAATCCCGTTTCACGAAACACCGAACCCGCGATCACCCCCATCGGCGGCGCGGGTTTCTCTTTCTTCTGTTTGCCCGCCGCCGCGCCCGCGCTCATCCATCCCAGCGCGCCCAGCGCGAGTGCCGCCCACCTTCTCCGGCCAAGGACCCTACCACTCTTCCTCGTCCTCGTCCTCTTCTTCATCCTCGTCCTCGTCTTCGTCCTCGAAGTCCTCGTCTTCGTCCTCGAAATCGTCCTCGTCGTCGGAAGCCAACTCCAAAGGTTCGAGCGACACAACGCTCAAACTCTTCCCGCACTCATCGCAGGAAATCGAATCCCCTTCGTCCAGTTCATCGGCGTCGACATCGATCGCGGCGTCGCACAAGGGACAATTCACCATACCGTATTACCTTCCGGCCTCCTTTGTCTGCGCGCTCCGGCCGGCTGGCGCTCCACCGCGCCGCCCGCCATCACCTGCATACGCGCAATCTCCATTTATACAAAACATCTTTTATACAAAACAGCTCGCCGGGGTCAATAGCCCGGCCCTTCATTTTCCGGCCCGCATCCGCCGCGTCGTTGGCGGCGTCATCCCCTTCAACCTCATGCACACGAACATCTGCGAGCGGTGCGTCAGTTCATGCTCCACCACGAAGGTCAGAAACTCCAGCCGTGTCATCTCCTCGCCGCTCCACTTCCGCACGCTCGCCGCCCACCAGTCCGCGCTTTGTCCGGCCAGTTCCGCGCACCGCTCCGCCGTCAAACGCTCCATCTCCCCGGCCAGGGCCGCCAGGCTCATCCCTTTTTCCAGCCGCGGCGCGTGGCGCTGCTTCTCTTCCTGAAACCCCGCGCGTCGATAGTCGGTTTCGCCAGACAGCAGAATGCCCGTCAGAATGTGCCCCGCTTCGGCCACATGCCACGCCAGTTCGGAGAAACTCATCAACTCCGGCGCCGCACGGAACTCCCGCTCGTTCTCGGACCACTCGCGCACCGCCTGTGCCGCGTCGCTCCGCACCGCGCGCCAGTGCTCCAGCACATACCCCGGCCTCACCATATCGGCTCCCCCTCGTCCCCAATGCCCTGTCAGCCGCGCGGTTACTGCCCGTCCGCCGTCTGCTCTTCCGCCGTCCGCTCGCCCACCGGTTTCATCCCCAGCGCCGCGTTCAGCGAACCCTGCCGGTACCCCTCCAAATCGAGCGTCACATAGTGAAAGCCCAGCGGCCTGAAGATGGCCGCCAGCTTGCCCGCCATCTCCAGATCGAGCGCACGGGGCAACTCCGCCCGGTCAATCTCAATCCTCACCAGTTTCTCGTGAAATCGCACCCGGAACTGTTGGAAGCCAAGGTCGCGCATAGCCTCCTCGCCGGCCTCGATCGTCTTGATCGTCTTCACCGTCACAGGAGTTCCGTAGGGTACCCGCGAACTTAAACAGGCCGCCGCCGGACGGTTCCAGAACGGGAGCCCGGCACGCCGCGCCAACTCCCGGATCTCCGCCTTCCGCAGGCCCGCTTCCATCAGTGGAGCCTTCACCTGATGCTCCGCCGCCGCCTGCTGTCCCGGACGGAAGTCACCCAGATCGTCCTTGTTCACCCCGTAGAGTATATGGCGCACGCCGCGCTCGTGCGCCACCTCCTCCAGTCTTGTAAATAACTCATCTTTGCAGTGGAAGCAACGGTCCGCGCCGTTCTTAATGTAGTCCGGGTTTTCGAACTCGTGCGTCTCCACCATCTCGTATCGGAATCCGCATTGCCTCGCGTACTCCGCCGCGTCCCGCTTGTGCGACTCCGGCATCGAAGGCGAGTTGGCCGTGATCGCCACCGCCCGGTCCCCCAACGCCTGCGCCGCCGCCCACGCGAGAAACGCCGAATCCGTGCCGCCTGAATAGGCGACAATCACCGTGCCCAAACCCTTCAGATTCTCGAACAGCGTCGCCTGTTTGGCTGCCAGCGCCGCCTCGTCCAAGGGAACCGGATCCGTACCAAAGCTCACCAGTGTCGCCATACCCGGATCATATCACCCGAAGTACAGATTCTTCACCCCTCCCTTGTCCCGCCGTCCGCGCCCGTTTTGGCATCCTCCGTGCTTTTCCTGTTCCCATGCATCACCAACACCGGGCAACTTATTTTCTCTGTTCCGAACTCGTTTCCCTGCAATTCGTCGACGGCTCCGGCCGCCGGCATACCCTCACCGCCAATCTCGAAGAAATCGGCCCCCGGCGGCTCTCCGTGCTCTCTGAGCGCCGGATCCCCCCCGGCTCACCCACCACGATTGAAACCAAAGGGCAATCCCTCCGCGGCTACGCCCGCTCCGCCGTCCGGTCCGAGCCCCTAGGCTGGATTGTCGACGTCCGCCTGGCTCCCAACTCCTGCTGGTCTCAGGAACTATTCACACCCGAACACCTGCTGGAGCCGCTCCGCCCCGCGTTTCACAACCCCTGCCGGCGCCCTCCGGCTCAGGCGTTCACCTTAACGCAGGCCTCGGAATACTGAGGAAAATCTGCGGGTCAATATTACTACCCTGTGAAGGAGGCGGCCTATGGGTGAATCACCCCCGGGCCGCCTTCGTACTATTTCCCCTCGCTCCTTCGCCGCCCCGCACCCTGAGATTCACTGCCCTCTGCCCCCACCAAGTATTCAGGTGCCTACCATGCCCGCTCCCGCCGTCTCCGCCCCGTCCGTCCCCCGTCTCACCGCCGAGGAGGAACTCTACTGGCTCGCCCTTCGCCTTGTCCAGGGACTCGGACCCTCGCGCGCCATCCCCCTTCTGGAGGCCTACCGTACCCCGCAGGCGCTGTTCCGCGCCCCCGTCTCCGAATTGGAAGGCCACGGGCTTTCCGGCGCTGCCGCCCGCTCCATTTCGAGCGGCTGCACCTTCGAGGACGCCGCCGCCCTCCGGGAAAAGGTCAACCAGGAAGGTCTCGCCATCCTCCCCTTCGGCCACCCCTCCTACCCCGCCGCCCTCCTCTCCATCGACGATCCTCCCCTCCTGCTGTTCGCCAAAGGGAACCTCGATCTTCTCTCCGCCCTGCTCGTCGCCGTCGTCGGCACGCGCCGCCCTTCCACCTATGGAAACTCGGCCACCGAGCGTGTCGCGGCCGACCTCGCCAAAGCCGGCGTCGTCATCGTCTCCGGCATGGCCCGAGGAATCGATACCGCCGCCCATCGCGCGGCACTCAACGCCAACGGTGGCACCATCGCCGTCTTCGGCTCAGGAATCGACCATATCTACCCGGCCGAAAACCGCCGCCTCAGCGAAAAAATCGCCGCCAGCGGTCTCATCCTCTCCGAATACCCTCCCGGCACGCCCGCCCACCCGCACAACTTCCCCGCGCGCAACCGTATCATCAGCGGCATCTCCTATGCCGTCCTGGCCGTCGAAGGCGCCCAATACTCCGGCTCGGCCATCACCGCCCGCACGGCCGCCCTGCAGGGCAAGGAGATCTACGCCATCCCCGGACCCATCCACTCCCGCATGAGCTTCGTCCCTAACCTCCTCATCAAACAGGGAGCCCGCCTGCTCACCGACGCCGAGGACCTCCTCGCCGACCTCCCCTCCGAACTCCGCCACAAACTCCTCCGCCAGGTCACCCAGCCCGAGTCCCCCGCCCAGCTCCCGCTCGATCTCGAAGCCCGCTTCGGCCCCAACACCCCCATTGCCCGCTCCATCGTGGCCGCCGTCACCTCCCGCGACAACGTCGAACTCGACTCCCTGCTGGAATCCCTGGACGGCTACTCGCCATCTGAAGTAATTGCCACCCTGTTTGAAATGGAGCTCGCCGGCATGGTCCGGCAACTCCCTGGAAAGCAGTTTGCTAGAGTGTGGTAGGGTTCGCTCCGCGCACCGCCGGTTCTCCGGCGCTTGCCGGGAGTGCTACCTTCATGGAGTCTGTCCCTTCCGCCGCCGGCCCCTGCGTCCGTGGCGTCCGGGACGGTCCCGAAAGGAACATCGTTCTCCCTCATGAGCAAGTCTCTCGTCATTGTCGAATCGCCGGCAAAGTCGAAAACCATCGCCAAATATCTCGGCAAGGATTTCACCGTCAAGGCCTCGCTCGGCCACATCAAGGACCTGCCGAAAAAGGACCTCTCCGTCGATGTCGACGGCGACTTCACCCCGCACTATGAGGTGATCGAGGGCAAGCGGAAGCTGATTCAGGAGCTGAAGCAGGCCGCCAAGGCCGCCGACTCCATCTACCTGGCCGCCGACCCTGACCGCGAAGGCGAAGCCATCTGCTACCACCTGATGGAAGAACTCGCCGGCGGCGGCAGGAAGACCGGTGGCCCCAAGGTCTACCGTGTCATGTTCAACGAAATCACCGCGCCCGCCATCCGCGCCGCCTTCGAGCGCCCCGGCCAGGTGAACACCAACCTTGTCGATGCCCAGCAGGCCCGCCGCGTGCTCGACCGCATCGTCGGCTACAAAATCTCCCCCCTGCTCTGGGACAAGGTGCAGCGCGGCCTCTCCGCCGGACGCGTGCAAACCGTCGCCCTCCGTCTGATCGTCGATCGAGAACGCGAAATCCGCGCCTTCGTCCCCGAGGAATACTGGACCCTCGACGTCAGCCTGAACGCCAAGAAGCCTCCCGTCCTCACCGCCCGCCTCGCCAAGAAGAACGGCGAGAACATCAAGGTCGCCAGCGCGGAGCAGTCCAACGCCATCCTGGCCGCCATCGACGGCGCCGTCTATACCGTGGCCTCGGTCGGAACCAAGGAAAAGCGCCGCAACCCGGTGCCGCCTTTCATCACTTCCACCCTCCAGCAGGAGTCCGCCCGCAAGCTACGCTTCTCCGTTAAACGCACCATGGGTCTCGCCCAGCGTCTGTACGAAGGCGTCGAAATGGGCAGCGAAGGCGCCGTCGGCCTCATCACCTACATGCGTACCGACTCCGTCCGCGTCTCCGAGTCGGCCCTGGACGATGTCCGGGATTTCATCTCCAAACGCTACGGCGCCTCCTACCTGCCCGCAAAGCCCAACTTCTATAAAGGTAAGAAGAGCGCCCAGGACGCCCACGAGGCCATCCGCCCCACCTCGGTCGCCCTCACACCCGACCAGGCCGCCAAGTTTCTTTCCGACGACGAACTTAAACTCTACCGCCTCATCTGGACCCGCTTTGTCGCCAGCCAGATGACCCCGGCCGTCTTCGACCAGACCACCATCGACGTCCAGGCCCCTGGCTCGGACGGCGCGGCGTATATCTTCCGCGCCACCGGTTCGGTGCCCAAGTTCGACGGCTTCCTCGCCGTCTACCAGGAAGGCAAGGACCAGAAGGACGAGGACGATGAAGAGCTGAAGCACAAGCTCCCGCAGGTCACCCAGGGCGAAGTGCTCAAATTTAAGTCCATTACCCCCGAGCAGCATTTCACCGAACCGCCCCCGCGCTTCAACGAAGCCACCCTGGTCAAGGAACTCGAAGCCGACGGCGTCGGCCGCCCCTCCACCTACGCCTCCATCCTGTCCACCATTCAGGACCGCGGCTATGTGAAGAAGGAAGGCGGCAAGTTCAGCCCCACCGAACTCGGCTTCGTCGTCACCGACCAGCTCGTCAAGAGCTTCGACGACATCTTCGATGTCCGCTATACGGCCCGCATGGAGCAGCAGCTCGACGAGATCGAGGACGGCCAGGTCGATTGGCGGCAGGCCATGCGCGAGTTTTACGACAAGTTCAACGTCGATCTCGAACGCGCCGGCTCCATCATGGACAACATCAAGCGCATGGAGAAGCCCACCGGCCTCACCTGCGAAAAGTGCGGCAAGCCCATGGTGCTGCGCTGGGGCAAACATGGCACCTTCGTCGGCTGCTCCGGCTACCCCGAGTGCACCAACACGCGCGAGCCTTCCGCCGACATGGTCGAAGGCGCCGGCATGGAGATCACCGAACAGGACGAAGACGTCTACTGCGAAAACTGCGGCCGCGTCATGGTTCTCAAGAAGGGCCGCTTCGGCCAGTTCCTCGCCTGCTCGGGCTACCCGGACTGCAAGACCACCAAGCAGCTCGGCGCCACCGCGCAGAAGAAAACCGATGTCGCGCTGGACGAAAAATGCCCTACCTGCGGCAACCATCTCGTGCTGAAATCGGGCCGCTTCGGCGAGTTCACCGCCTGTTCCAACTACCCTACCTGCAAGTACGTCAAGCAGAAGACGATTGGCGTCACCTGTCCCCAGTGCGGCAAAGGCGACATCATCGAGCGCCGCTCCAAACGCGGCAAAACCTTCTTCGGCTGCAACGCCTACCCGGACTGCGACTTCGTCGCCTGGTCCCGGCCCATCCTGGAGAAGTGCCCCACCTGTGCCTCGCCCTTCCTTGTGGAAAAACGCCTCAAAAAGGGCAACTTCGCTGCCTGTCCTAATAAGGAGTGCAAATTCACGCGCGATCTCACTCCCGAGGAAGAGGGTGCAGCCGTGGGCTGAGCGCCGCCTATGCATTTTTGTGGCGCGACCAGGTAAAGCGTTTGCTTTGGCTCACCACTTTTCCTCCCAACTCCCGTATAATGCTTATAAAGCTTAACCAAGGGAGTTGTCATGTCTCGATTCTTGCTTCTCGGTCTACTTGCAACCGCCTGCGCGTTCGCTCAGGGCACCGTCACCATCTACGGCACCGTCTCGGATAGCACCGGCGCCGTCGTCCCGGGCGCACAGGTCACAGCCACACAGCCCTCCACCGGCTTCACCCGCGCGGCCACCAGCGATGCCCAGGGCAGCTACACCATGCCCCAGCTCAACGCCGGCGAATACGTCGTCCGCGTCGAGGCCGCCGGTTTCAAAAGTTTCGTCCTTGAAAAGGTCCAAACCCAGGTCGACGAAAACCGCCTCGTGAACGTCCGCCTCGAAGTGGGCCAGGTCAGCGAATCCATCAGCGTCACCGCCGAAGTGGCACAGGTGGAAACACGCTCTGGGGCCATCCGTGAGGTGGTGGACTCCGAGCGAATCGTCGAACTGCCCCTGAACGGCCGCAATCCGCTCGAACTCCAGTACCTTGTCGCCGGCTCCGGCGCCCGCACGGGCAAGGACCAGGCGCAAAATGGCGGCGTCTCCATCAACGGCTCCCGCCCGAACTCGAACAACTATCAGCTCGACAACGGCGACAACCACGACCCCTACTTCAACTCGCCCTCCATCTTCCCGTCGCCCGACGCCCTGGAGGAGTTCTCCATCCAGACCAACTCCTACGGCGCCGACCGCGGCCGCAACGCCGGCGCCTTCATGTCCGCCGTCACCAAGAGCGGTACAAACCAGTTCCACGGCACGGTCTTCGAGTTCCTCCGCAACGAAAAGCTGAACGCCCGTAACTTCTTCGCCAACACCGTCCCGCCCTTCAAGCGGAACCAGTTCGGCGCCACCTTCGGCGGCCCCGTCATCAAGGACAAGGCCTTCTTCTTCTTCTCCTGGCAGTCCACTTATGAACGCTCCGCCCCTGGCGCCGTCACCACCGTCGTTCCCACCCCCGCCATGCGCACGGGCGACTTCAGCGCCCTGAACCGCGTCATTCGCGACCCCCTCGGCGGCAACTTCCCCAATGCCGTCATCCCCGCCAGCCGCCTCAGCCAGACCTCCTCCAAGTTCCTCGAAGCGTTCGTGCCCCAGCCCAACCGCCCCGGCGGCCTGCTTGCCACCGATAGCCAACAGGCCAACAACGACCACCAGTTCGTCATCAAGGGCGACTACCGCCTCACCAACTCCAACCAGCTCTCGGCCCGCCTGCTCCGCAACATGAACACCTTCCAGGAGGCCACCGGCAACCTGCCCGGCTTTTTCGCCTCCATCGACTATCAGAACTGGAGCCTCGCCGTCACCGACACCCACATCATCAGCCCCAACATGCTGAACAGCTTTACCTTCGGTTTTTCCGACATCGACCGCCGCCAGCTCTCCGTCGTCCCCGGCAATAAAGGCTGGAACGACTTCGGCGCCGGCTTTACCCGCACCATGACCGCCGACGCCCCCGTGGGCATGCACACCGTCGTCGATGGCTATTTCAACGCCTTCTCCCGCTTCCCACTCAACCATCTCCGCAAGGGCTTCCAGTTCAGCGAAATGGTGAGCTGGACCAAAGGCGCCCACCTGCTCAAGTTCGGTGGCGACGTCCGCCGCTCCCTGCTCACCATGCAGGAATACTTCCGCGGCGATCCATGGGTTCGTTTCCAGAACACCCACACCGGCGAAGCCGCCGCCGATTTCATGCTCGGCCGCATGACCCAGTTCGAACAGATCGCCGAAGCCTACAACAAGCCCCGCGTCTTCGAACTCGGCCTCTTCGCCCAGGATGACTGGAAGGTCAGCCGCCGCCTTACACTGAACCTCGGTCTCCGTTGGGACCCCTGGTTCCCCTACACCGACGAACTCGACAAGTTCGCCCAGGTCTGGCCCGGCGTCCAGTCCACCGTCCGGCCCACCGCGCCTCTCGGCCTCGTGTTTGCCGGCGACGGCGGCACCAACCGTTCCATGCTGAACTCGCAGAAGGACAACCTCGCCCCGCGCTTCGGCTTCGCCTTCGATCCCACCGGCTCCGGCAAATCCAGCATCCGCGGCGGCTACGGCATCTTCTATTCGCAGGTGCGCCAGCAGGCCAACAACCAGATCTCCACGAACCAGCCCTTCTCGCTCAAGCTCACCGTCCAGCAGGCGCAGGGCACCGTCGAGAACCCCTATGTGGGCGTCACCAACCCGTTCCCCTTCACCGCGCCCACCACGCCTGAACAGAACGCCGCGTACAAGTACGTCCTCCCCATGGCCGTCACCGAGTGGAACCCTAACTTCCGCAACGCCATCGCCCAGCAATGGAACCTGAGCCTCCAGCAGCAGTTCGCCGGAAGCTGGGTCGCCACCGCCGCCTACGCCGGTTCCAAGGGCAACCATCTGTTCATGTCTTCCCAGATGAACCCCGGCGTCTTCGGACGCACCGGCAACCTCGATGCCCGGCGTGTCCTGGCCCCCACCTTCGGCTCGGTCACCGACCAGAGCAGCCGCGGCAACTCCATCTATCACTCCCTGCAACTCTCCCTGAACAAGCGCCTCACGCGCGGCTTCACCATTCTGGCCAACTACACCTTCTCGAAGCTGATCGACGACGCCTCGGCCGACGGCGACGCCCCGTCGAACCCCTTCAACTTCCGCTCCGAACGGGGCCCCTCCGATCTGGACATCACCCACCGCTTCGTGGGCAGCTACATCTGGCAGCTTCCCAAGCTCACCGGCAGCCACTTCCTGCTCCGCCAGGTCCTGGGCGGATGGGAAAACAACGGCATCGTCACCTTTGAAAGCGGCAACTGGATCAACTTCACCAGCGGCTTCGACGCTTCGGCCTCCGGCGTGAACGGCGACCGCCCCGACCTCATCGGCAACCCGTTCCTGAGCGCCTCCCGCTCCCGCGCCGATCTGGTCAACGCCTACTTCAACACCACCGCCTTCACGCGCAACGCCGCCGGAACCTTCGGCAACGTGGGCCGCAACATCATGCGCGGACCCGGCATGGCCAACGTGGACTTCGGCCTCAACAAGAGCTTCCCCGTCCGCGAGCAGATGCGCCTGCAACTGCGCGGCGAGTTCTTTAACGCCTTCAACCGCGTCAACCTCGGCAACCCGAACACCAACGCCAGTTCCAACCAGTTCGGCCGCATCACCGGCGCCGGCTCGCCGCGCGTCATCCAACTGGCGCTGAAGTTCATGTTCTGACGCCGCGCCACACGGCCGGCATGAGTCATCATGGTGAATGCCTATGCCCGCCGAACGCCAACGCCTGGAAGAGGCCTCCCGCCGTCAGCGCCACTGGCGCCGCTGGGGGCCTTACCTCTCCGAACGACAGTGGGGCACCGTGCGCGAAGACTATTCGCCCGGCGGCACGGCCTGGGAATACCTTCCGCACGACCACGCCCGCTCGCGCGCCTACCGCTGGGGCGAGGATGGCATCGCCGGATGGAGCGACAACCACCAGCGCCTCTGCTTCGCTCTCGCCCTGTGGAATGGCCGCGACCCCATCCTGAAGGAACGCCTCTTCGGCCTTACCGGCAACGAAGGAAACCACGGCGAGGATGTCAAGGAACTCTACTATTACCTGGACGCCACGCCCACTTACTCCTACGCGCACTCTCTCTATAAATACCCGCAAGCCGAATTCCCTTATGCACGGCTCGTCGCGGAAGCCCGCCGCCGCGGCAATCACGACCCCGAATTCGAACTGCTCGACACGGGCGTCTTCGACGGCGGCCGCTATTGGGATATCGCCACCCAATTCGCCAAGGCGGATATCGACGACCTCGCCATCCGCATCACGGCCACCAACCGCGGCCCCGCTCCGGCCACCCTCCACCTGCTGCCCACGCTGTGGTTCGCCAACTCCTGGTCGTGGGTCTCCGGCGCGCCTCGCCCCTCGGTTCACGCCGCCGCCCCCGGCGTCGTGCACGCCGCCCACCCCACGCTCGGCCACTACGACTTCTGGTTCGAGGACGACCCTCCGCTCTGGTTCACCGAAAACGAAACCAACGTCAACCGCCTCCACGGCTGGAACCGCCCCGGCCCGTTCAAGGATGCATTTCACGACTTAGTCGTCCACGGTAACTCCGCCGCCGCCCGCCGCGACCTGGGCACTAAGTGCTGCGGCTGGTATCAACTTACTCTCGGCCCCGGAGAAAGCCGCTCCGTCCGCGTCCGTCTGGCTCCGCAACTGGATCCGCTCGACATCGATTCCCTGATCGCCCAGCGCCACGCGGAAGCCGATGAGTTTTACTCCTTCCAGTCCACCGCCCTGTCCGCCGATGCCCGCGCTGTCCAGCGCCAGGCCTTCGCCGGGCTGCTCTGGTCCAAGCAGCATTATTTCTACGTCGTGGAAGACTGGCTGAAAGGCGACCCCGCGCAGCCTCCGCCGCCACCCGAGCGCTTCAACGGCCGCAACCGCTCCTGGAGCCACCTCTACATCGACAACATCCTCACCATGCCCGACAAGTGGGAGTATCCGTGGTTCGCCACCTGGGACACCTGCTTTCACATGATCCCGCTCTCGGTCGTCGATCCCCAGGCCGCCAAGGAAGAGTTGAGCCTCTTCCTCCGCGAATGGTACATGCATCCCAACGGCCAGCTTCCCGCCTACGAGTGGAACTTCGACGACGTCAACCCGCCCGTGCACGCCTGGGCCACCTATCGCGTCTACAAGATCGACGGCAAACTCACCGGCCGCCCCGACACGTCATTTCTCGAAGGCGCCTTCCACAAGCTGCTCATGAACTTCACCTGGTGGGTGAACCGCAAGGACGCCCTCGGGGACAACATCTTCGAAGGCGGCTTCCTCGGCCTGGACAATGTCGGCCTGTTCGACCGTTCCCGTCCGCTGCCCTCCGGCGGCGTGCTGGAACAATCCGACGGCACTTCGTGGATGGCCATGTATTGCCTGAACATGCTCCGCATCGCCATCGAACTGGCCCGCACCAACCGGGTGTACGAGGACATCGCCAGTAAATTCTTCGAGCACTTCCTCTTCATCGCCTCGGCCATGAACCGCGCCGGCGGCGACGGTCTTTGGGATGAGGACGATGGCTTCTACTACGACCGCATCCGCCTGCCCAACGGCGCGGCCATGCCGCTCAAGGTCCGCTCCCTGGTCGGCCTCATCCCGCTGTTCGCGGTGGAAACCATCGAAGGCTCCACGCTTGCCCAGCTCGACGGTTTCCGCCGCCGCATGGAGTGGTTCGAAAAAGAGCGCCCCGACCTGTGCGCCAACATCGCCTCCATCTCCCGCCAGGGCGCCGAGGACCGCCGTCTGCTCGCCCTGGTCATGCCCGCGCGTCTCCGCCGCATCCTTACGCGCATGTTGGATGAAACCGAATTTCTCTCTCCGCACGGCATCCGCTCGCTTTCCCGCGCCCACCTGGACGACCCCTTCCGTCTGCGTCTGAACGGCCATGAATACTGCGTCGGCTACGAACCGGCCGAATCCGCCAGCAACCTGTTCGGCGGCAATTCCAACTGGCGCGGCCCCGTCTGGTTCCCCACGAACTACCTCCTGATCGAATCGCTCCAGAAGTTCCATCACTACTTCGGCGGCGAATTCACCATCGAATTTCCCACCGGCTCGGGCCGCCACATCACGCTTGGCGAAGCCGCCGCCGAACTCAGCCGCCGCCTGGCGCGCCTCTTCCTGCGCGGCTCCAACGGCCGCCGCCCCATCTTCGGCGGCACGGAACGGTTGCAGAACGATCCCCACTTCCGGGACCATATACTTTTCTTTGAATATTTCCATGGCGACAACGGCGCGGGCATCGGAGCCTCTCACCAAACCGGCTGGACGGCCCTCGTGGCCAAGCTCATCCAGCAGAGCGGTTGCTAGCGCCCTTCCGCCCCGAGGTTCCGTTTGCTGAAAGTCATCTTCCGGCTCCTGGCGCGCATCCTGTTCCGCTTCCGCGTGGAAGGCCCGATTCCGGAACGCGCCCCGGAACGCCTCATCGTCATCGCCAACCATCAGTCGTTCCTCGATGGGGCGCTCATCCAGATGTGCCTGCCCTTCGACCTCACCTGGGTCGTGCATACCACCATCGCCGCCCAGCCCCTGTTCCGCTTCCTGCTGCGCGGCGTTCCCCACCTGGTGGTCGATACCACCAGCCCCATGGCCATGAAGGCGATGGTTCATCTCATCGAATCCGGCAAACCCGTCGCCATCTTTCCGGAAGGCCGCATCTCGGTCACCGGCTCTCTCATGAAGGTGTACGACGGCCTCGCCTTCCTGGCCGCCCGGACGGGAGCCAAACTGCTGCCCGTGCACATCGACGGCGCCATCCATTCCATCTTCAAACGCCCCATTCCGCCCATCCCCCACGTCTGGCGCCCCAGGGTGACGCTTACCTTTTTCCCGCTGGAGTCGCTGGAAATGCCCGAAGGCCGGACGGGCAAGGAACGCCGCCGCAAGGCGAGCGACCATATCCGCCGGGGCCTCGAAGAGATGCAGTTCTCCGCGCGGAAGCCCTCCACCCTGTTTGAGAGCTTCCTCGACGCCGTCGATCTGTATGGCCGCGACAAGGAGATCGTCGAGGACATCAAGTTCGAGCCCGTCACCTACAAAGGGCTCCTGCGCGGCGCGCTCGCTCTCGGCCGGCTCACCTCGCGCTTCACCGCCGAAGGCGAGATCACCGGCGTCCTCATGCCCAACGCCGCGCCCACGGCCATGCTCATCCTGGGCATGTTCGCCTCGCGGCGCGTGCCGGCCATGATCAACTTCACCTCCGGCGTCGAAGGCATGCGCAATGCCATCCACACGGCGCGCATCAAGACGGTTTTCACCTCCCGCGTATTCGTCGAGAAGGCCAAGCTCGCCGCGAAAATCGAACAGCTCGAAGGCGTCTCCATCCACTACCTCGAAGACCTGCGGCCCCAATTCACCCTGGCCGACAAGCTCTGGCTCATCTTCGTGGCGCTGCGCAATCCGCGCGGCGTCATGCGTCCGTCCAAGCCCGACGACCCCGCCATCGTCCTGTTCACCTCGGGCTCGGAGGGCAAACCCAAGGGTGTCGTGTTGAGCCACCGCAACATCCTGGCCAACGTCAACCAGGCGCGCGCCATGGTCGAGTTCTCCAACCGCGACAAGTTCCTGACCGCGCTGCCGCTGTTCCACTCCTTCGGACTCACCGCCGGCCTCCTGGTTCCTCTGGTCACAGGAGCGCGCATTTTCCTTTATCCCTCGCCGCTCCACTACCGCATGGTTCCCGAGATGGCCTACGACCGCGACTGCACGGTCATCTTCGGCACCCCCACTTTCCTGGCCCACTACGCCCGCCACGCCCACCCCTACGATTTCTACCGCATCCGCTATGCCGTCTCCGGCGCCGAGAAACTGAACGACGCCGTCCGCCAAACCTGGATCGACAAGTTCGGCATCCGCCTGCTGGAAGGCTACGGCGTCACCGAGTGCTCGCCCGTCATCGCCATCAATTCGCCCATGAACCAGAAACGGGGCAGCGTCGGGCGCATCGTGCCGGGCGTCGAATACAAGCTTGAACCCGTCGAGGGCATCCCCAGCGGCGGCATCCTGCATGTGCGGGGGCCCAGCATCATGCTCGGCTACCTGCTCCATGACAAGCCCGGCGAACTCCGTCCGCCTTCGTCCGTCTTCGGTCCCGGCTGGCACGCCACGGGCGACGTGGTGGACATCGACGCCGACGGCTTTGTCACCATCCTGGCCCGCATGAAGCGTTTCGCCAAGGTGGCCGGCGAGATGGTGTCGCTCGAAGTGGTGGAACAGATCGCGTTGGCGGCTTCGCCAGCCTTCGTCCACGCCGCCACGGCCATTTCCAACGAGCGGCGCGGAGAAACCATCGTTCTGTTCACAGAGGATGCCAACCTGAAACGCGAGCACCTGCTCGCCGCCGCCCGCCACGACGGCCAGGCCGAGGTCGCCGTCGCCCGTACGGTTTACTATCTGCAAAAACTCCCGCGGCTGGGCACCGGCAAGGTGGACTACCTGCTGTTGCGCGAGATGGCGCAGGGGCGCCAGGCGTGAGTGACGGCGCGGCGGCCCCTCTGCCGCCGGGCCCCGCCGGCAGCCGCGCCTCGCGGCGCGAACAGCGCGCCTGGTACGTCTACGATTGGGCCAACTCGGCCTTCAGCACCTCGGTCGTCACCGTCTTCCTTGGCCCTTACCTTACCTCGCTGGCCCGTTCGGCCGCCTCCGCCGACGGCCTGATCCACCCCTTTGGCATCCCCGTCGCCCCGCAAGCCTATTGGCCCTACCTCGTCTCGCTGTCGGTGCTGCTCCAGGTCTTCTTCCTGCCCGTGTTCGGCGCGCTGGCCGACTCCAGCCGGCGTAAGCGGGAGATGCTGGCCGCCCTGGCCTGGACCGGTTCGGCCGCCACCACCGCCATGTTCGCGCTCGGCCCGGGCGCCTATCTCGCCGGCGGCGCGTTGTTCCTTGCCGCCAACATCGCCTTTGGCGGCTCCATCGTGATTTACAACTCGTTCCTGCCCGAGATCGCCGCGCCGGAGGAGCGGGACCGCGTGAGTTCGCGCGGTTGGGGCATCGGCTATCTCGGCGGCGGATTGCTGCTGGCCGCCCATCTCGCCCTGTTCACCAACGCCGAGGCCTGGGGCCTTTCCACCGGCCAGGCCGTGCGCATCGCCCTGGCCACCAGCGGCCTCTGGTGGGGTCTGTTCACGCTCATCCCCGTGGCCGGCATCCACAACCGCGGCCCGCGCAAACCGGCCCGCGAACCCCTCATCGCCGCCGGCTTCGGCCAGCTCGCCCGCACCCTCCGGGATCTCCGTCTCTATCCCCAGACGCTGCTCTTCCTGGCCGCTTATCTGATATACAACGACGGGATTCAGACCGTCATCAACATGGCCACGCAGTTCGGAAGCGAGGAGCTGAAACTGCCGTTGAAGACGCTGACCGCGGCCATCCTGATCACGCAGTTCGTGGCCATCGCCGGAGCGCTCGGCTTCGACCGCCTGGCCGTGCGGATGGGCTCACGGAAGGCCATCATGTGGTCGCTCACGGTCTGGCTGGGGACGCTCGTCTACGTCTACCGGTTCGTCCATACCGGCGCGCAGTTCATCGCCGCGGCGGCCCTGATCGGCCTGGTCCTGGGCGGCACGCAGGCGTTGAGCCGTTCGCTCTACTCGTTTCTGATTCCGCCGGGCCGTGAGGCGGAATACTTTTCGCTGTATGAGATCAGCGACAAGGGGACGAGCTGGCTGGGGCCGCTGTTTCTCGGCCTGACGCTGCAATGGACGGGCAGCTTCCGGCTGGCGATTCTCTCGCTGGTGGTGTTTTTCCTGGCCGGGCTGGCCCTGCTGTCGCGCGTGGATGCGCGCCGCGGCGCGCTGGCGGCGGGCAACGCGTCCCCGGCGCTCAGTTGAGGGCGTCTACTTTTTCTCGGCCGAGAGCGTGTAGCCCGGCAGAACGCCCAGGAAATCCAGGAGCGATTTTTTCTTCTTTGGCTCGGCTGCCTGCGCCTGACGCTTGGTTACGCGCGCGGCCAGTTGCGTGAACTGCCTGCCCAGTTCCGAAGCCGGATCGACGGCCTTGCCCTGGGTGAGCGCGGTGTGCACGCCCCGGTAATCGTTGGGGAATTCGAGGTAGACCGGCACGCCGAGCAGATGCTGTGTCTCCTTGGTGGTGATCAGCGGCCGTTTTTGCGCCCGGTTCAGCAGCACGCAGACGCGGTCGCCCAGGTCCAGGCTTTGCAGCAGTTGGATTTTTTTCCGCGCCAGGTGCAGCGCCGGAATCTCCGGCGTACAGACGATGAACACCTGTTTGGCCTCCTGCATGACCTCGAGCGAGAACCGCTCCATGTTGCCCGAAAGGTCCACGCAGATGGCTTTGTAGAAGCGCCGCGCGAAGCTGAGAATCTGCCGGATCTGCATCGAATCCACGCGCGAGCGCGGATCCAGCCGTCCCCCGGCCAGCAGGTCGATTCCTTCCACCTTGGACACCAGTTGGGGCCACATGTGCTCGTCCAGTTCGGAGGAGTGCTCGGCCGCGTCGTAGATGGTCGCCGGCGGGTCCGCCTTCAACATGAAGCCCAACATGCCCGAGTTCAGATCCAGGTCCGACAGCAGGACCTTCATGCCATCCAGGCGAGCCAGCGCCAGGGCCGCGTTCAACGCGATGGTGGAGGTGCCGCTGCCCGCCTTGGCCGGCAGGAACGCGAGCAGGGTGTCGTCTTCCTGCACCTGCGCCGGCGTCCGATCGAGCAGCGCTTCCAGCCGTTGCGCCATCGCCGTGAAGTTGTCCAGATCGAAGGGATGCGCCTGAAACTCCCGCACGCCGTGGTGCATGAGCGTCAACAGCACGCCCGGATCGGCCACGCGGTCCACGGCCACCACCTGCGCCCCCGGCAGATGCTGGTGTACGCCCTGAATGGTTTCCAGCGCCTGCTCCAGGTTCTCCGTGCTCAGAAACACCACTTGCGGCGCGTTGGCCCGCAGGAAGCGCTCCAGGTCGTAGCCCGGCAGGTGCTTCTCCGAGGTCTTCACGAGCGCCACGCTTCCGGTACGCTGGATAAGATCCTCCAACCAGGAGTTCAGTTCGGTGTCCGCGGATATGATGACTGACCGTAGCACGGTGAAGTGTCCCCACCTTCAACTTAGAGATTTATGCCTAAACAAACAATTCAGTAAGGACGCTGTCCCGGCATGGGAAAACGCCTTAGGAAAGTGGCGGAACCAGGGGCAAGCCTAAGGCGAAGCGCTGAGCCGGGCTCCGGCGCGCCCCTGTCTCCGCTCCTGCCCCGCCCCCGTCTCCGCGCCCGCCCCCTGCCGCCTGCGCTATTCTGATCCCGTATGGCCAAGCCGTCCCAACCGCTTCTGGAAGTCCTTTGCCCGTGCTGCGAGGCGACGCTGCGCATCGACATCGCCACCGGGGCGGTGATCACGCACGAGGCCAAGGCGAAGGCCGGTCCGGTGGAGGATTTGCACTCCGCCGTGGCGCGTCTCAAGAAGGAAGAGTCCGAGCGGGACGCCCGTTTCGCCAAGGCCGTCGCCGCCGAGAAGGCGAACAAGGACGTGCTGAACAGGAAGTTCGACGAGCTGTTCAAGAAAGCAAAGGAGGACCCCCAGCAGGGTCCTCCCAAGCGTCCGTTCGAATTCGACTAACCGCGGCGGGGCGTTACTTGCCCTGCGAGGCCGCCAGGGCCTGCTCGATGTCCCACAGGATGTCCTCGATGTCCTCGAGGCCGACCGAGAGACGGATCATGTCGGGCTCGACGCCGGCGGCCATCTGGTGATCGGCGCTCAACTGCTGGTGGGTGGTGGAGGCCGGGTGGATGACCAGGCTGCGGGTATCGCCGACGTTGGCCAGGTGCGAGAACATCTTCAAGCTGTCGACGAATCTCTTGCCGGCATCGTAGCCGCCCTGGATGCCGAAGCTGAACACGGAGCCCGCACCCTTGGGCATGTATTTCCTGGCCAGCGCGTGATAGGGGCTCGACTTCAGTCCCGGGTAGCGCACCCACTTCACCAGCTTGTGGCTTTCCAGGAATTCAGCCACCGTTTGCGCGTGGGCCACGTGGCGTTCCATGCGCATGCCGAGCGTTTCGACGCCCTGAATGATTTGGAAGGAGTTGAAGGGGCTGATGCAGGGACCCAGGTCGCGCAGGCCCTCGACGCGGGCGCGCAGGATGAAGGCGATCGAGTTCAGGGGCGCGGGCAGATCGCTGAAGACGAGGCCATGATAGGCGGGCGAGGGTTTGTTCAGCAGCGTGTGCGCGCTTTTGCCGTAATCGAATTTGCCGCCATCGACGATGATGCCGCCGATGGAGGTGCCGTGGCCGCCGAGGAACTTGGTGAGCGACTGGACGACGATGTGGGCGCCGTGATCGATGGGCCGGCACAGGAAGGGCGTCGCGAAGGTGTTGTCGATGACCAGCGGGATGTTGGCCGCGGCGGCGATTTTCGAGATGGCCTCGATGTCGAGCACGTTGCCGCGCGGGTTGGAGATGGTTTCCCCGTAGAGAAAGCGCGTGCGGGGCGTGATGGCCTTGCGGAAGTTCTCCGGCTCGTCGGGATCGACGAAGGTGACGTTGTAGCCCATGCGGCGGAAGCTGACGTCGAACTGGGTGTAGGTGCCGCCGTAGAGGGTGCTGGCGGCGACGATGTGGTCGCCGTTCTCGCACAGGCTGTTGGCCGTGAGGAACTGGGCCGATTGTCCGGAGGCGACGGCGAGCGCGGCGGCGCCGTTTTCCAGCGAGGCCACGCGCTCTTCCAGCACGGCCGTGGTCGGGTTCATGATGCGCGTGTAGATGTTGCCGAATTCCCGGAGCGAGAACAGGCGCGCGGCGTGGTCGCTATCGTTGAAGGTGAACGAAGTCGTCTGATAGATGGGCACCGCGCGGGCGTGCGTGGTGGCGTCGGGATCGTAGCCGGCGTGCAGGGCGCGGGTGTTGAATCCGAGTTTTCTTTCCTTGGGGTCTACGGCCATGTCGAGTCTCCTATTTCAACCAAGTGTCCAGATGTTCACGCACGAAAGCGTCATCGTTCCAGTGCGGATATTGCGAGTAGACCCGGTCGATCTCTTCCATTTGACCGGGCGACAGATCTTCGTGGGGGTCCAGGCACCAGCGGCCTTGCAAAAGGCCCTGGCGGCGGAGCACCTCGTGAATGCCGGCGATGCAGCCGTGAAAGCGGTTGGCCGAGTCGAAGAAAGCGGCGTTGGAATCGGTGACTTCGACGCCGGAGCGGAGCAGGGCGGGGTACTCGGCGGGCGCGGCGGCATGGACGCGTGCGAGCAGTTCGACGGCGCTGCGCGTCCAGCAGGCCCAGTGGCCGAGCAGACCGCCGCGGATGCGCAACGAACGGCCCTCGACGGGGAATTCGGTGAGCAGGTCGGCGACGATGTTGTCGTCGTTGCCTGTGTAGAGCGTGATTTGACCGGCGCGGGGCGAGGAGGCCACGGCGCGCACCACGTCGAGCGTCTGGTAGCGGTTGAAGGGGGCCATCTTGATGGCGGCGACATTTTCAATTCCGGCAAAGCGTCTCCAGAACTCGAAGGGCAGTTCGCGGCCTCCGACGGCCGGCTGTAAATAGAAGCCGAACACGGGAAGCACGCGGGCCACCTCGCTCGAATGGGCGATCATTTCGTCCAGCGTGGCGTTTTTCAGGGCGGCCAGGCTGAGCAGCGCGCAATCGTAGCCGAGGTCGCGGGCGAGCGTGGCCTCGCGGACGGCTTGCGGCGTGGCGCCGGCGACGCCGGCCACCATAACCAGGCCCTCGCGGCGGCCGGAGCGGCGCGCCTCCTCCATCGCCAGTTCGAGCACCGGGCGGTAGAGGCCCACCTGGGGTTCGCGGATGGCGAACTGGGTGGTGTGGACGCCGACGGCCATGCCGCCCGCGCCTGCCTGTATGTAATAGCGCGAGAGAGCGCGCTGACGCGGCTCATCCAACTTGCGCCGGGAGTCGAGGGCGAGCGGGTGGGCGGGAATGGCCACGCCGCGGGCCACGAGGGCTTGCCAGGACATTAGAATTTTCCATCCGTGACTTCAAAGTGAGTGGGCTTGCCGAGGGCGCGGCCGCCGGAGCCGATCCAGCGGGCGGTGGCTTCGATGAGTTCGCGGACGCTGACGGTGGGATAGCCGAACAGTTCAAAGCAGCGGGCGGCGTTGTTCAGCAGGGCGCGCGGGGATTCCGTGCCGGTGAAGGAGGGCTCGACGCCGAAGTGGCGTCCGAACACCTGCGCCACCCAGCGGACGCTGAGCGTTTCGGGTCCGGTGAGATTCAGGACGAGCGGCGGCGAGGAGGCGTGCGGCAGGGAGCGCAGGCAGACCGAGTTGGCATCGCCCTGCCAGATGACATTGGCGTTGCCCATGGCGAGATCGACGGGCTCGCGGGCGAAGACCTTCGAGCCGATGTCGAACAGGACGCCGTAGCGGAGCTCGACGGCATAGTTCA
This sequence comes from Bryobacterales bacterium, assembly GCA_020852175.1. GTDB lineage: Bacteria > Acidobacteriota > Terriglobia > Bryobacterales > Bryobacteraceae > JAFLBB01. The sequence continues at coordinate 328,468 of JADZBH010000016.1, forward strand.
ACCGGAGCAGGACGACGGGCGTGCCGTTGGCCTGCGAGAAATGGGTGAACATGCGTTCGCGGCCGAGCGCCGAGATGGCGTATTCGCCGATGGGCGCGGGGGGCGTCTCCTCGGTGGCGCCGCCACTGGCGACCGGCAGGAAGGGATAGACGTTGCCGCTGGAAAAGGCGACGATGCGCGAGGCGGGGAAGCGGGAGGCGACGCGGCCGGGCAGGTAGGTGTTCATGGCCCAGGTGTAGCCTTCGTCGCCCGTGGAGCCGAATTTGCGGGCGGCCATGTAGATGACGTTGGGCGAGTCGGGCAGGCGTGCGAGGGAGTCCTCGTCGAGCAGGTCGGCGGAGATGGTGCGGACGCCGGCCTCTTCGAGCAGGGCGCGCGAGCGCTGGTCGCTGAAGCGGGAGACGCCGGCCACCTTATAGCCCGTGCCGGCGAGTTTGGCGGCCTTGGCGGCGCGCAGGGCGAGCGAGGGTCCCATCTTGCCGCCCACTCCGAGCAGGAGCAGATCGCCGTCCCACTGGCGTGCGGATTCGATGTCGGCTTCGTTGGGCGCGCTGAGAGCGGCTTCCAGTTCGTCTTCGTTGCGGATGATCACCGTTTGTATCCAATCGTGCGGAGGAATCCGCGGCGGGCCTCGGCATCGGCGGGCGTTTCGACGCCTTTGGGGGATTCGCCGTCGATGACGCCCAGGATGCCGCGGCCTTGGGCGGTTTCGGCGACGATCGCCTGGACGGGGTTGGCCGTGGCGCAAAAAATGTGGACGACCTCGGGAACGTCCTTGATGCGGCCGAGGATGTTCAAGGGGAAGCCGTCGCGCAGGAGGATGAAGAATGTGTGTCCGGCGGCCACGGACTGGGCCATGGCGATGGCGGCGGCTTGCAGTTCCCGGTCGTTGCCGTCGGCGCGGATGAGACAGGGGCCGGAGGCTTCGCAGAAGGCCAGGCCGAACTTCATTTGGGGGACGGTATTGACGATGGCTTCGTAGATGTCTTCCACGGTTTTAATGAAGTGGGATTGGCCGGCGATGAGGTTTGCCCCGCCGGGGATGGCGAGCGGGACGGCGTGCAGATCCATGATCCGATCAGCTTAACAGACGGGGGTGGGACAGTAGCTTGCGAGGACGCACCTAAGTGGTTTCCCTGTTGCGCCAGACGGGGCGTTCCTCGTATTCTGATCCCACTTAGCCCTGCCGGAGGAGTGACGCCAGGCGGGAGAATGGGATGGAGAAGATGAGACTCAGATATGCAGCGATGCTGCTTTTGCTTACGGTTTCCGCGGCCCCTGGGGCCACGTTGACAGAGGACTTCGAGGCGAACTTTCCGGCCTGGGAGACGGGGTGGTTCGGCGCGAACTCGAATGCGCAGAACGTGTACGGGATTGGCGCCGGGAGAGGGAACAACCCGGACGGCCTGTGGATTCAGGACAACACGGGCGGGGACAACAATATCCGGATCGCGTTCGGCAACGGCTTCGCGCTGAGCCTGACGGCGCTGTCGCTGGACGTGGCGGGCTATTCGAACGGCACGCGGCTGGAGTTTTTCGACGCGGGCGGGGCGGTGCTGAGCGATGTTCTGATCGCGATCACGAGCGGCGCGTTTTCGGATCCGGGCGTGTACGCCAACTACAGTGTCACCTCGACGACGGGGATCGGCGGGTTCCGTTTCTACAACACCTCGGTTGAGGGCAACACGAGCATCGACAACGTGGTGGCCACGACGGGCCAGTCCGCGGTGCCCGAGCCGGCGACGTGGATGCTGCTGGGCACGATGCTGCCGTTGCTGGGCGTGGGCGCCTGGCGGCGGAACCGCAGGCAGCGGTAGTCGGGGAGAGTAAGGCAGCGGGCCGGCAAGGGCGGCCCGCAAGGCCAGGCCCGCTATGATGGTTGGGCGTGGCGCGCGCCTCATCAGCACCTTTGACAGGACGGGTTTCGGTTCACCGCGACGGGTTTGGATTCGTCACGCCGGACAAGCCCGAGCTGGCGGCGCGGTTTGGCGTGGAGGGCGATCTGTTTCTGCCGCCCGCGCAGGCGGCGCGTGCGATGCACGGCGACCGTGTGGCGGTGCGGTTGACGCGGCGGGGGCGATCTGGCCGGGTCGAGGCCGAGATACTCAAGATCATCGAGCGGGCGCATACGTCGCTGGTGGGGCAGGTGCGGCTGCGGCGGCGGAAGATCTATGTGGAGCCCTACGACGGCCGGATTCAGCATTGGATCGAGGTGCCTCCGTCGCTGGCCTTGCCCAAGGGGGGCGTGAATGTGGACCGCGTGGCCGCGCCTGTGTTGGAGGTGCGGACGGTAGAGGACCTGGACGGCCTGGTGGTGAACGCCGAGCTGATCGAGTTTCCGTCGAACACGTCGGACGGGGCGGCGCGGATCACGGAGATTCTGGGGGAGCCGGACGATTTCGGGATCGACGTCGAGATCACGATCCGGAAGTTTGGGATTCCACACCGGTTTCCGCCGGAGGTGCTGGACGAGGCGCGGGCCGTGCCGGAGGAGATACCGGCGGCGGAGTTGGCGCGGCGGCGGGACTTTCGGGGGCTGGAGATCGTCACGATCGACGGCGAGACGGCGCGGGACTTCGACGACGCGGTGCATGTGGAGATGCTCGCCAACGGGCACTATGCCTTGCAGGTGCATATCGCCGATGTGTCGCACTATGTGAGGCCGGGCTCGGCGATTGACCGGGAGGCTGAGTCGCGGGGCACCTCGGTGTATTTTCCGGACCGTGCGGTGCCGATGCTGCCGCTGGAGCTGTCCACCGGCATCTGTTCGCTGCGGCCGCGCGAGGACCGTCTGGTGATGTCGGCGCTGGTGGAGATCGACCGGCAGGGCGACGTGGTGGCGCAGGAGTTTTGCCGGGGCGTGATTCGCAGCGCCGAACGGATGACCTACACGGACGTGCACCTGTTGCTGGAGGGAGAGGGCGGGGACGAGCGCGTGGCGGGGTTGCGGGAGCGGTACGGGGCGCTGCTGCCGCGGTTTCAACTGATGAAGGAGCTGGCGCTGCTGCTGAACCAGAAGAGGACGCGGCGCGGTTCGATCGACTTCGACCTGCCGGAGGCGGTGATCGAATTCGACGAGGCGGGGGAGATGACGGGCGTGACGCGGGGACCGCGGAACATCGCGCACCGGCTGATCGAGGAGTTCATGCTGGCGGCCAACGAGGCGGTGGCCTCGCACATCGAGGCGGCGGAGATGCCTTCGGTGTACCGCGTGCACGAGCAGCCCGACCCGAAGAAGGTGATGGAGTTCGAGGAGATCGCGGTGCAGTTCGGGCTGACGCTGGGCGTGGGGGCGCTGAAGGTGAAGCGGTTCCCGGTGACGACGCGGCACAACGACGGGCGCAAGACGCGGCAGGAGATTCAGATTCCGGATTCCGGGATCGAGGTGACGCCGAGGCAGTACCAGAAGCTGATCGCGCGCCTGGAGGGGCGGCCGGAGGAGCGGATTCTGCACTACCTGATGCTGCGGTCGCTGAAGCAGGCGCGGTACGCGGCGGAGAACCTGGGCCACTTCGCGCTGGCGGCGGAGGCCTACACGCATTTCACGTCTCCGATCCGGCGGTATCCGGACCTGCTGGTGCATCGCGTGCTGGGGGCGCTGCTGGACGAGGCGGGGCCGCCGTACACGGAGAACCAGATGGCGGCGATGGCGGATGGCTCGTCGGCGGCGGAGAGGCGCGCGGCGGAGGCCGAGCGAGAGCTGGTGGAGTGGAAGAAGCTGCGGTTCATGGCGGGGCATGTGGGCGAGGAGTTCGCGGCGCTGATTCTGAGCACGACGAAGTATGGCTTCTTCGTGGAGCTGGACCATTGGTTCGTGGAGGGGCTGGTGCCGGTGGATTCGATACCGGGGGACCGGTATTTTTTCAATGAGACGACGCGGCGGGTGGTGGGACAGAAGACGAAGCGGGAGTTCCGGATCGGCGAGCGGCTGACGGTGCGGCTGGAGCGGATCGATACGGTGGCGCGGAAGTTGCAGTTCGGGGTGGTGCTGGCCGAGGCGGGGCGCGCGGGCAGGAAGAAGAAGAGAGGGCCGTCATGGCAGGTGTGATTCTGGACGAGATCGAGGCGCGGGTTCTGGGGAGCCTGATGGAGAAGGAATTGACGACGCCGGATTACTATCCGCTGTCGTTGAACGCGCTGATGAACGCTTGCAATCAGAAATCGAACCGGGACCCGGCGACGGGTTACGACGAGCGGACGGTGCAGGAGGCGGTGGAGAGGCTGAGGCACAAGGGCCTGGCGACGGTGTTGACCGGGAGCGAGCACAGGGTGCCGAAGTACGGGCACAGGGTTTACGAGACGCTGAACCTGGGGAGGCGGGAGGTGGCGGTGTTGACGCCGATGCTGCTGCGGGGGCCGAACACGCTGAACGAGTTGAGGACGCGCACCGAGCGGATGTATGAGTTCGACGATGCCGATGCGGTGCTGGGGGCGATTCACAAGCTGGAAGCGCACGAAGGCGGAGCGCTGGCGGCGGAGTTGCCCAGGATGCCGGGGATGAGGGAGACGCGGTACACGCACCTGTTGTGCGGCGAACCGGCGATGGGGACGCTGGGTGCGGCGGTGACGGCGGGCGAAGTAGAGGGGCACACCGTGACGGGCGGGCGTGTTGACCGGCTGGCGCACGTGGAAGCGGAGTTGGAGGCGCTGCGGGCGGAGATGGCCGGGTTGCGGGGGGAATGGGCGGAGTTCAAGCGGCAGTTTGAGTGAGGCGCCGGGCGCGGGAGGGCTTGGGGGCGGTTTGGGAGGCGTCGTTGGGGCCGTCGATGGGGGGGAGAAGCTGGCGGGCGTGGCTGGCGAGGAAGGCGGGGTCGGCGAGCAGGCGTGTGGTGAAGGCGGGAAGGTGCGGGGCGGCGGAGTGAGGGGCGCGGCGGTGCAGTTGGAGGGCCTTCAATTCCTTGAGCGCGGTGGTGAGGATACGTTGGGAGCGGGCTTGGGCGTGGGTGAGGCGTTCGAGGCGGGCTTCGGCGCGTTCGGTGAGGCGGGGTGCGGCGGCGAGGCGTTCGATGGCGCGTTGCAGGGAGTGGAAGGTGGCCTCGGCGGAGGCGATTTGACGGACAAAGAGGAGTTCGAGTTCGCCTGCGGCGGCGTATTCTCGGGCGAGTTGCGCGGTGCGCGGGGCGATGGGGTCGCGGGGTGCGGCGGGGGAAAAAGACATGGAGAGGTTCCTTGCGCCGTGAGTGTGGAAGCGTGCAAGGGGCGGGCGCGTGGAGGGAAGGCGTAAGCGGTTGAGGAGTGGAGAGAAGCTTTTTTGACAGGCCGGTGATTCAGGTTAGAGACGGAGCCAGAAGTAGACGTAGGGGAGGGTGAAGAGGGAGGAGTCGAGGCGGTCGAGCCAGCCGCCGTGGCCGGGGAGCATGTGGCCGGAGTCCTTCATGCCGGCGCCGCGTTTCATGGCGGATTCGACGAGGTCGCCGAGCTGGCCGGCGACGTTGGCCGAGGCCGACAGGGCGGCGGAGTAGTGGAGGGGCATGGAGGGCTGGCAGTAGTGGAGGAAGGCGATGCCGTAGGCGGTGGTGGCCAGGAGAGAGCCGAAGAAGCCCTCCCAGGACTTGCCGGGACTGACGCGGGGGGCGAGTTTATGGCGGCCGATGGCGGAGCCTGTGAGGTAGGCGGCGACGTCGCCGATCCAGTTGATGGAGAGGGCGTAAAGGAGGAGGTGCGGGGCGATGAGGCGGAGTTCGATGGCGCAGCGCCAGGCGCCGTAGATATAGATGAGGGAGAGGGCGAAAGCGGAGACGGAGGGGAGGACGGATTTCAGATCGGGCGCGCGTAGGGCGAGGATGGCGGCGAGGGCGCAGAGGAGGAAAAGCAGGCTGACGTGGACCGTGGGAACGAGCAGGATGAGGAGTCCGGCGGCATAGCCGAGGGGGCAGGGGATGTGGATAGGGCAGGCGTCCGCATGAGAGCCGGCGTGGGCGGCGGCGAGGCGGCGGAACTCGCGGAAGCAGAGAGAGGCGACCAGGGCGACGGCGGCGGTGAGCAGGAGTTGGGGGGCTTCCAGACAGAGCCAGACGACGGCGGGGACGAGGACCAGCGCGGTGAGGACGCGCTTCATTTGGCTGGGGAGTGGGCGATGCCGGCGAGTTGGGGCTCGGGGGAATCGGCGGAGGGGAGGGAGGAGTGGGAGAGTCCTCCGAAGCGGCGTTCGCGGCGCTGGAACTCGAGGAAGGCGCGGAGGAGTTCGGCGCGGGAGAAGTCGGGCCAGAGGGTATCGGTTACATAAAGTTCGGCGTAGGCGATTTGCCAGAGGAGGAAGTTGGAGACGCGCATTTCGCCGGAGGTGCGGATGAGGAGGTCGGGTTCGGGGAGGCCGGCGGTGTAGAGGGCGGCGGAGATGGCGTCTTCGTCGATGGAGAGAGAGTGGAGGGAGCCGGAGCGGCGTGCCTGGTCGAGGATCCGGTTGACGGCGTCGACGATTTCAGCGCGGCCGCCGTAGTTGATGGCGAGGTTGAGCTGCATGCGGGAGCCGGAGGAGGTGGCCTGGATGGATTCGTCGAGGTCGCGGCGGACGGTGTCGGGGAGTTGATCGAGGCGTCCGATGGGGCAGAGGCGGATGCCGTTTTCAAGGAGAGTGTTGAGTTCCTTGCGAAGGTAGACGCGGAGGAGGCGCCAGAGGGTGGTGACTTCGGCGCGGGGGCGTTTCCAGTTCTCGATGGAGAAGGCGTAGAGGGTGAGGGCGCGGATGCCGAGGCGGGCGCAGGTTTCCACGGACATGCGGACGGAGTCGATGCCGGCTTTATGACCGGCGACGCGGGGGAGATTGCGGCGGCGGGCCCAGCGGCCGTTGCCGTCCATGATGATGGCGACGTGGGCGGGAAGGCGGCCGGGTTCGAGTTGCGCGAGGAGATCCCCGTCCGGCTCGGGAATGTGCGAGCGGTGCAGCAGGTCCTTCATCGAAGAATGAACCTTTATAGTATACGAGGGAATGGGGCGGCGGATGAAAGTTATGCGGGGGGAAGGTCAGTCGAGGGGTTCTGGGGCGAGGGCGATGTTGGTTTCGCCGGCGGACTTGCGGGCCCAATATTGACGGAGCCAGGCTTCCCAGCCGCGGCCTGCGGCGGTGTCGCGGCCGGAAAAGACAAGGGCGGCGATGGAGGAGTAAGGGATGGCGAGGCGGGAGTCGGATTCGCGGGGCCAGAGGCGGACGAGGGAGGTGTCGAGGGTGGGGCCTTCGACGCGGTCGTAGACATAGCCGGTGTGGGAGGCGCCATCGCGAAGGGTGAGCGTGACATCGCCGCGGTAGTCGAAGGCGTTGTTGAGAGCATCGCGGAGAGCGGCCTCGGAGGCGAGCGAGGGGACGGCGCCTTCGAGGGCGGAGTTTTCAAAGCCGGGGACGACTTCGAGGGAATCGGGATCGTCGAAGGGGGCTGGGCCAGGGGAAATTGAGGGGGGCCTGGCGGGGGGCGTGCTCATACGGGCTGATTCTCGCGGGGTTGATTCTCGGAGGTGGGGAGCGGGGCGGCCTGGATGTTCACGAAGGGGTTGTGGGCATGGACGGCGCGGACGGGTTCCTTGAGCAGGTCGAGGGCGGCGGGGTCCGGGTAGCGGGTGAAGAGTTGAGCGCGGACGGTGGCCAGGAAGCCGCGGAGGGAGCCGAAGGTGTGGTTGACGGCGGAGGGTTCGTAGCCGCAGTGCATCATGCAATTGGCGCACTTGGGGTTGCCCGATTGGGTGCCGTAGTTGTCCCAGGCGGTGGTATCCATGAGTTCCTGGAAGGTATCGGCGTAGCCGTCCTGGAGGAGGTAGCAGGGTTTCTGCCAGCCGAAGATGTTGTAGGTGGGCATGCCGTAGGGGGTGCAGTTGTAGGAGCGCTTGCCCATGAGGAATTCGAGGTAGAGGGGCGACTGGTTGAAGCGCCAGGAGGACTTGCGATTGGAGAGGATGGAGCGGAAGAGGCGGCGGATGCGGGCGCGGCCGAGGAAGTGCTGCTGGTCGGGGGCTTTGTCGTAGGAGTAGCCGGGGGCGAGCATCATGGATTCGACGCCGAGGCTCATCATGTCGTCGAAGAAGGCGCGGACGGAGTTGGGGTCGGCGCCATCGAAGAGGGTGGTGTTGGTGGTGACGCGGAAGCCGCGGGCGAGGGCGGCGGAGATGGCGCGGGCGGCGATGTCGTAGCCGCCTTCGCGGCAGACGGAGAAGTCGTGGTGATCGCGCTGTCCGTCGAGGTGGACGGAGAAGGTGAGGAATTTGGAGGGAGAGAAGAGGGGGAGTTTTTCTTCGAGCAGGAGGGCGTTGGTGCAGAGGTAGACGTACTTGCCGCGTGCGGTGAGGCCCTGGACGATCTCCTGGATTTGGGGATGCATGAGGGGTTCGCCGCCGGGGATGGCGACCATGGGGGCGCCGCACTCCTCTGCGGCGCGGAAACAATCCTCGGGAGACATATTTTTTTTGAGGATGTGGGGCGGGTACTGGATTTTGCCGCAGCCGGCGCAGGCGAGGTTACAGCGGAAGAGGGGCTCGAGCATGAGCACGAGGGGGTAACGGCGGCGGCCCTTGAGCTTCTGCTTGAGGACGTAGGACGCGACGGTCCACATTTGCGAGATGGGAACAGGCATAAGGGAGTGGCGCTGGTCCCAGGATAGCAGGGAGGGAGCGGGAGGGCCGCCGTGCGGCGGGAGCGCGGAGTGCTACTTGATGCCGATGCAGATGGAGTCGGGGCCTGAGAGGTGTTCGACGCGGGTTTGGCGGAAGCCGGCGTCGAGCATCCACTGGCGGCAGTCGGCGCCGGAGAAGTCGAAGCCGCCCGTGGTTTCGATGAGCATGTTGAGGCTCATGAGGAGGCCGAAGGCGTTTTGCGAGCGGTCGTCGTCGATGAGGGATTCATAGACGATGAAGGCGCCGCCGGGGGGGAGGGCGTCGAAGGCCTTGGCGATGAGGAGGCGTTTTTCGTCGAGGTTCCAGTCGTGGAGGATGTGGCCCATGGTGAGGACATCGGCGCGGGGCAGGGGATCGGAGAAGAAGTTGCCGGTGGCGAAGCGGACGCGGGAGGAGAGCGAATTTTCGGCGACGTAGCCTTCAAAGACGGGGCGGACTTCGGGCAGGTCGAAGCCGGTGCAGGCGAGGTGGGGGTGGGCGAGGGCGATTTGGACGATGAGGTCGCCCTGGGCGGCGCCGATGTCGGCGGCGGAGGAGTATTGGGAGAAGGGGAAGCGGGCGGCGATGGCCTGGTTGGAGGTGCGGCTGATGCCGGACATGGCCTGGAGGAAGCCCTTCAGGCGTGCGGGGTCGGCGTAGAGGGCTTCAAAAATATTCGTGCCGCCGTTTTTGGCTTCATTTTGGAGCTGGCCGGTGCGGAGGGCCTCGGTGAGATGAGCCCAGTGGTGGAAGAGGCGCTGGTTGGCCATTTCGAGGATGCCGCCGAGATAGGATGGCTTGTTGCGGTCGAGGAAGAGGGCGGTGGCGGGGGTGTTGGCGTAGAGGCCGTCGTGGCGGGTGAGGAAGCCGAGGGCGACGAGGGAGTCGAGGAAGTCGCGGGCGGAGCGTGGGTGGAGGCTGAGGCGGGGGCAGAGGGTATCGAGGTGGGCGGGGGCGTGGGCGAGTTCGGTGAAGAGGCCGAGTTCGACGGCGCTGAGTAGTGTTTTGGAGGCCCAGAAGCCGAGGCCGGTTTGGAGGATGTGGGAGGGGGTGAGAGGAGTAGGGTCGGTAGCGGGTGCGGACATTCGTGGAACCTTCGCTCTGTGAGTGTGACGCTGTGGAATTATACTACGGCAGACCTCTTTCATTCTGAAACAAAAGTGATATGATTTGTTTTTAGCAGGCGGTGAGAGTACTAGAATTTCGACGGGCGATCAGAAGGCGAAGTAGGGTGAACGGGCAGTTGACATATGTGCAAATGTTCACGAAAAATGGAGAAGGAGGTCGGAGGTAGGATGAATACATTCAAAAGCGCTCTGCGATTGCTGCCGGTGGTTGGATTACTGCTGGCGGCGGGGACACAAGAGAGCGCCAAGGCGGCGTTACTGAGCGAGACGGTGTTCGCGTTCACGACAAGTGGATACAACACGGTTCTGGAACTGGAGACGGCGGGCGGCCAGCTCCGGTTGGACGCGATCGGGCGCGGGTGGTATGAGTCGGGGGGCTCCTCGAACGGGAGTTCATCGAGCAACAACTACATCGCGGGCATTTGCGGCACGGAAGACGTGTGCAACGGCGGCGATGGGGTGTTGCGGAACTGGTTTATTTTCGATTTGGAAGGCGTGTTGGGACCGGTGACGGCGGCGACGCTGTACCTGGACGTACCGTTTCCGGACGGATTTTTGAGCCCGCAGGGAAGCGAGACGTACACGCTGTACACGTTGGACCTGGGTACGGCGGCGATTGCCGGCGGCGCGGGTTTGCCTGGTTATATAGATTTGGGCGACGGGACGGTATACGGTTCGCGGGCGTACACGGCGGTTGATATTGGCAACGGCCCCGGGATTGTGTTGAACGCTTCGGCGCTGACGGCGATCAACAACGCCATTGGCGGCGATTTCGGGTTGGGCGGCACGGTCACATCGTTGAACTTTGGCCAGGGGGGCGAGGTGCCCGAACCGGCCACGGTCGTGCTGATGGGCGCGGGGCTGGCGTTGCTGGCGTTGCGGCGGCGGAAGTAAGCCGGAGAAGCCGGCCGTCAAGTAGAGATAAGTATCAAGGACCGCCGGGGTTCCGCGAGAAGCGGGCTCCGGCGGTTTTTGTATTTGCGGGACGGGTAACTTCCGGGTAAGTGGCTAGAGGCGTTCGATGGTGATTTCGGCGTTATAGTCGGGTTCGCCGGAGAGCGGGTCATACTGGCGGCCGATCAGGGGGTTGACCTCGGGCCAGTGGGCCTGGACGCAGCCTGGGGCGACGGGACCGGTGCGGACGCGGGCGCGGTATTCGCCGTGGGGGGAGCGGAGCAGGACGCGGTCGCCCGGGGAGAGCGAGAGCGAGGCGGCGTCGGAGGGGGCCAGGAGGATTTCGTCGCGGTCGAGGCCTGTGAGAGCGTCGTGGTCGTGCCAGAGGATGGAGTTGAACTGGGCGCCGCGGCGGGTGACCAGCAGGAGTTTGGCGCGGAGGGCGGGGGGCGCGACGGTGGAGAAGCGGGCTTTGCGGTCGTCGAAGGCCGGGCATATGGCGCCTTCGAGCAGGCGGGGGCCGCCGTACTGGAAGGCGTCGCCTTCGGCGCGGAGTTGGACGATGCCGCGATAGAGGGGGATGGAGCGGTCGATGTCGGCGCGGATGGCGTCGCCGGTGGGGAAGTTGATGGCATCGCGGGCGGGGCCGTCCAGGAGGCGGAGGCCGAGGTCGCGGAGGATGACCCATTCCGAGCGGGCTTCGCCGACGGTGTCGCCTTCGCGGCGGCCGCCGATGAAGGGGGAGTAGCGGATGCGGCGTTCGGCGCCGGTTTGGGTGCCGCCGCCTTCCTGTTCGTAGCGGGTGCGGGCTGGGAGGAGGAGGACGCCTTCTTCGCCGGGGGCCGGGAGCATGGAGGTATTGAAGACGATGTCCTGGTGGATGCGGAGGGGCAGGCGGGCGAGGGAGCGGTCCATGCGGGCGGGTTCGGGCATGGTTTCGAGGAAGTTGCCGCCGATGATATAGAGGGCGTCGAGGCCGCCGTTGTAGGCGGCATCGAGCATCTGGCCGCAGTTGTAGCCGTTCCAGGAGGGCAGCGGGGCGCCCCAGAGCTGGGAGTAACGATCGACGTTGGCCGGGTGGATGAAGTCGGGGACGGCGCCGGTTTCGGCTCCGCCCTGGACGCCGGAGTGGCCGCGGATGGGGACCAGGCCGCAGCCTTCGCGGCCGAGCATGCCGCGGGAGAGGGCGAGGTTGATGAGGGCGCGGACGTTATCGACGCCGTTGGGGTGTTGGGTGAGGCCCATGGACCAGATGAAGATGGCGCGGGCGGAGGCGGCATAGAGGGAGGCGAAGCGCTCCATTTCCGAGCGGGGGAGGCCGGCGAGGGTTTCCAGATCGGGGAAGCGTTCGCGGTCGAGTTCGGCTTTCAGGGCGGGCCAGCCGGAGGTGTGCGAGGCGATGAAGGATGGGTCGAGCGCGTTGCGCTCATCGAGGACCTTGAGGACGCCGTTGAAGAAGGCGACGTCGCCGCCGGGGCGGACGGGGAAGAAGTCATCGAGGAAGCGGGTGCCGAACAGGGCCGAGGGGAGGATGGAGGGGATCCAGTAGCGTTCGAGGCCGGGTTCGCGGTAGGGGTTGACGACGGCGATGCGGGCGCCGTTGCGTTTGGCGTGGTAGAGGTACTTCATGGAGACGGGCTGGTTATTGGCGAGGTTGGTTCCCGCCAGGACGAGTAAGTCGGTTTTCAGCCAATCGGAGTAACTTACGGTGGAGGCGCCGACGCCGAGGGTGGATTTGAGAGCGGTGGAGGAGGCGGCGTGGCAGAGGCGGGCGGCGTTATCGACGTGGTTGGAGCCGTAGAGGCGGGCGAGTTTCTGGGCTACATAGTAAGTTTCGTTGGTGAGTCCGCGGGAGGTGAGGAAGAAGGCGGCGCGGGAGGGGGGAGTGCGGCGGAGGCGGGCGGCGACGAGGCCGAGGGCATCGTCCCAGGAGAGGGGGGAGAAGCCGGGCGCGCCGTGGCGGCGGATGAGGGGGCGGGAGAGGCGGCCGAGGTTGCGCAGGGCGCGGTTATCGAGCGAGGCCAGGCGGGCGGCGTCGGAGAAGGCGCCGGGCGGGGCGGCGGGCATGGTGTTGAGGCGGAGAAGGCGGAGGCGGGTAAGGCAGAGGTGGAGTCCGGGGACGGTGTCGTCGCGGAGACCGCGCGGGGTGAGCGAGCAGCCGTCGCAGACGCCGTGGCGGAGGATGCGCCAGGCGTAGCCGAGGTGGTCGCGGTTCTGCCAGAGAAGGCGGAGGGTTTCGACCTGGTGATTGGGTTTCTGGTGACCGAGGCCGAAGGGAGCCCAGGCGGCAAAGCGCATGGGGGATATCATACATGCCCGGGCGGCGCTGCCGGGTGTGGCCGGACGGCCCTGGCCGGGGCGTGGATTGCGAGCGCTGCCGGGTGTGGCCGGAGGGCGCCGCGAGGGCATGGCCTGCCGGCGCGGCGGGGCGTAGCGGGGCGGCGCTAGACGGCGCGTGGATTGGACATGTTGTAGGAGCCGGCGGCGATGGTGACGGGGTAGCCTGTGTCGCGGCTGAAGCGGTAGACGGGGCCTTCCCAGGCTCCGAAGTCGATGGTGTCGCCGACGACTCGGCCGCCGCGGTAAGTGGCGTTGCCGGTGTTGTAATACTGTGTGTCGCGCGCGGCGATGACGTCGGCTCCGGTGTAGAGGGCCATTTCGCCGCACAGGCGCTGGCCGTCGCCGCGTGTGCCTTCGTTGCCGGGGGCCGTATCGGCGGGGGCGCAGGCGTAGATGACGATGGTGCGGACGAGCTTTTTCCAGGCCGAGGTGAGGCCGACGTTGACCAGGGTAAGGCCTTCGCGGCCGAGGTGGAGGCCGAAGCCGCCGCGTTCGATGCCCGTGCAGACGCGGCCGCCGATATTGAGATCGCCTTCGTAGCCGTGGCAGAAGATGTGGAGCAGGTCGAGGCCGCCGCATTCGCGGGCGTGCGAGGCGACTCCGTTGACGATGGAGGTGATGGCGCGGTTTCCGTTGACCAGGAAGACGTAGTTGTAGTTGAGCGGGGTACGGCCTTCCAGGCGGGTGTCATGCAGGATCATCGTGCGTCCCATGATGTAAAAACCTCGTTGTGGAACGCGACGGAGGAGGGGGCGGGGGATCAGCGGAGGTGAAAAATGCTGAAGCGGGGGAGGCTGGAGAGTTCCAGGACGCGGCGGTCGAGGAACTGGCGTTCGAGGCGGGAGAGCTGGTCGGTGGAGAACTTGGAGCGGTAGGGGCGGAGTTCGGCGTCCATGGCCTGGCGGGTTTCCAGGAGTTGTTCGTCGGAGAGGCGGGTGCGGGCGAGGGCGAGGGCTTTTTCCTCGAGCGCGGTGAGGCGTTGGTCGAGGTCTTCGAGGCTGGCGTAGTGGGTTTCGGCGTTGGCGGCGAGGGCATCGAGGGCTTCGGCGACGGGGAGGAAGAGAGCATCGGCGGCGCGTGTTCCGGCGGCGATGCGGGCGAGGTGGGCTTGGAGGGCATCGAGCGGGAAAGGGGCTTCGGTGGCGGGGCGCGCGCCGATGGAGGCTTCCGAGAGAGCGGCGGCTTCCTGGGCGACGGCCTGTGCGCACCAGGCGAGGCCGTTGATCTGGCGTGCGGGGCCGGGGCGTTTGCGGGAGCGCCATTTTTCGAAGGCCGAGTCGATACCTCGGAGGACGGCTTCGAGCGGGATGCCGGAATCCTTCCAGGTTTCGATGAGGGCCCAGTCGAGGGGGGAGAGCAGGAAGAGACCGGTGGCGCGTGCGCGCTGGAAGTGTTCTTCCACTTCGGTGAAGTAGTTGAAGTAGTTGTGTTGGAAGGGGGGCGGGGTAGCGGTCAACGGGAGCGCTCCCAGATGAGGCGGAGGCCATCGAGGGTGAGGTCTTCGTCGGCGGTGGTGAGGAAGCGTGAGCCGGAGGTGATGAGGCGGGCCTGGCCTCCGGTGGCGACGGTATGGGTGGAAGGGCCGAGCGTTGCGGTGAGACGTTCGAGGAGGCCGTCGATCATACCGAGGGCGCCGTAGTAGAGGCCGCTTTGGATGGAGCCGACGGTGTTTTTCCCGATTAAGTGTTCGGGGGCGCGGAAGTCGACCTTGGGCAGTTTGGCGGTGCGGGAGAAGAGGGCGTCGATGGAGATGCCGATGCCTGCGCAGATGATGCCGCCGAGGTATTCGGCCTGGGCCGAGACGCAATCGAAGGTGATGGCGGTGCCGAGATCGACGACGATGCAGGGGCCGCCGTATTTCTGGAAGGCGGCGACGGAGTTGACGATGCGGTCGGCGCCGACCTCGCGGGGGTTGTCGTAGAG
>JADZBH010000017.1 GCA_020852175.1 Bryobacterales bacterium
GAACCCGAGCGCCGACTCAAGGGCCGGAATGACAGGGGCGGCCTCGGTCGCCCCGCTAAATTCAGACTCCCAGGTCGCTAACTTATTGCCGACGAAAAACGGTCTTGACAACCGGGACCACCTCAACTGTCCGCGTGGCAATACGAGGCAAATTTGACCGCCACGATATGGCTTTTCAGTGGAGTTACGGCGAGATGGCCCCCACGATCACCGGCCTCGGCTACGACTGGGCTATCGAGCAAACCGGCAAAGCGCTCGGCGAACTGATCGATCTTCTCGGCCAGTCCTCCGACGGCAAACTCGCCTTCACCGAGCCGCGTCCGAAACCCTGCGTCCGCATCACCTGCGCTTCCGCCGACGCGCTGCCGCTCGAAGACGCCTCGGTCGATTGCGTCGTGATGGACCCGCCGTACTACGACAACGTCATGTACGCGGAGCTCTCCGACTTCTTTTATGTCTGGCTCAAGCGCACGGCGGGGCTGCTCTATCCGGAGCTTTTCGCAAACCACCTGACCGATAAAGACCGCGAAGCCGTCGCCAATCCGGCCAAATTCGCCGGGCAGAAGGGCGGCGCGCGCAATCTCGCCGGCCGCGACTATCAGGAGCGCATGTCCTCCATTTTCAAAGAGCAGCGCCGCGTGCTCAAGCCGGACGGCATCATGACGGTGATGTTCACCCATAAAGCCGCGGGGGCATGGGACGCGCTCGCCAAGGGCCTGATGGACGCCGGTTTCACCATCACCGCATCCTGGCCGGTGAACACGGAGGCCGAAGGCAGCCTCCACATCCGCGAGAAATCCGCCGCGCGCTCCACCATCTTTCTGGTCTGCCGGGTGCGCGAAACGTCGGCCTCGGAATCGCGTTATTGGGAGGAAGTGGAGCCGCTGGTCCGCCAGGCCGTTCGCGACAAAGTGAAAGAGTTCCAGGAAGCGGGCATCGGCGGGATCGACCTCTATCTCGCCAGTTTCGGTCCCGCGCTTCAGGTTTTCACCGAGGCATGGCCGCTGACGCGCGGCACGGCGCGCCCGCAACCGAAGGCGAAGCAGCGCGACCTGTTCGAGGAGTTCGACCCCTACGCCGTCCGCCCCGAGGACGCGCTCGAAGCCGCGCGCCGCGAGGTGAAGCAGTGGCGCATGGAGCAGCTTGCCACGGTGAAACGCCAGCACCATCTGGACGCGCTCACCGAATGGTACGTGCTGGCCTGGGACGCGTTCCGCGCGCCGCGATTTCCATCGGACGAAGCCCTGAAGCTGGCGCGCGTGGTGGGCCTGGATTTCGACCAGGACGTGAAAAAGGTCGTCTGCGAGGTGAAGGGCGACGACGTGATCCTCTGGGATAGCGTGACGCGCCACCGCAACGGCAGCCTCCGGCATGTGAGCGACGAGTGCATGCTCGACACGCTGCACTGGGCGGCCAAGACTGGCCGTGAACAGAACACCGGAGCCGCGCGCAATCTGATCGAGGAAGCACGACTGATCGGCGACCCCACGCTGCTCACCGCGATGGAGGCGCTGCTCAACGTGCTACCCCCTGGCGCGGCGTCGGCGGGCCGCAAGAAGCCGGATGCGAACCTCGCCGGGGCGGCCAACGATTTCGAAGCGCTGGAACGGCTGCGCAAGCTGGCCTTCGCCGAGACGGTCCCGGCGCCGAAGATTCCTGTGCAGATCCCGCTCGAACTGTCCACCGGGGAAGTGGAGGGGGACGGGTAGACATACCAGGTCCCAATGGGATAATCGGCATATGCTCACAGCGTACATCCGGGCCGCCATGCGCCACGCTCGATACGAAATTGTCGAGGACGATGGCTCGTATTACGGGGAAATCCCCCAACTCGCGGGCGTGTGGGCGAACGCGAAGACTCTGGAGGAATGCCGGGAACAACTGGAGAGCGTGCTCGAAGGCTGGGTGCTTTTGAGCGTTGCCGATCATTCGCCGATTCCGGAAATCGACGGTCATCGCATCGAAATTCGCGAAGTCGCCTGACATGCCGCCTATAGGCCCGATCAAACGGAGGGAGTTGATTGCCAATCTTCGCGCCCTGGGTTTTGAGCCGCCTGTTTCGGGTGGCGATCACCAATTCATGAAAGGGCGCGGCAGAAAACTACGGATTCCCAATCCCCACACGGAGGATATCGGCCGGGGATTGCTGGTCCGTATTCTTCGCCAGGGTGGGATTGCCCGGGAGGAATGGGAATCCCTTTGAACCGATGGCACTACTAACCGATTGCGAGTGGCGCACCAGCTATCGCCACGAGGACGGCGACCTGGTCGATCTGTTCTACAACCCGGCACTCTCCTCGGCCGTGCAGTACGACCGGATGACGGGCTACTTTTCGGCGGACGCGCTGGCGCTGGCGTCGCGCGGGATCGCCGCGCTCATCCAAAACGACGGCCGCATGCGGCTGATTGTGGGCTGCACGCTTCAGAATGCGGAACAGGAGGCGATCGGCGAGGGCTATGACTGGCGGGCGCGCCTGGAGGCGCAGTTGCTCGCCGCCGATCTGACTCCGCCGGACGAAGCGGCGGGCCGGGGCATCGAGATGCTGGCCTGGATGGTGGCGCAGGGCCATTTGGATGTGAAGGTCGCGGTTCCCGTCGATCCCGAAGGCAGGCCCGCGCATGCGCCCGGACTGTATCACGAAAAGGTCGGCATCCTGACCGATGGCGAAGGCAACCGGCTGAGTTTTTCGGGGTCGATCAACGAGACGGCGGGTGGCTGGGTGAATAACCGGGAGAGCTTTCACGTTCACTGCGGCTGGTTCGGCGGCCGCGAGGCGGCGCACCTGGAAGACGAGGTGGATGCGTTCGCGCGGCTTTGGGAAGGGCGCGCGCGTTCCGTGAAGGTGTTCGACTTCCCGGAAGCGGCGAAGAAGAAACTGCTCGAATTCCTCCCTCGGGACGACCGCTTCGTTACCCCGCCCGTGCGCCGCGCTGGCGAGGATCCTGAAAACCGGAAGCTCTTGGCCGAGGAGTTTCGACGCATCGTCTGGACATTCATCCACGCGGCGCCACGGCTCGCGCATGGTCTGCGCGTCGGCGAGATGACGAGCGCCGTAACGCCGTGGAAACATCAGGTGCGGACCTACACGCGCTTCGTGAGTGAGTGGCCCAGCCGCGTCCTGATCGCCGACGAGGTCGGGCTCGGCAAGACGATCTCGGCGGGCCTCATCCTGAGACAGGCGATTCTGAGCGGACTGGCGAAGCGAGTGCTGATCCTGACGCCCAAGAGCGTTCAGATTCAGTGGCAGAGCGAGTTGTACGAGAAGTTCAACTTGAACGTGCCCATCTACGACGGCTCGTCTCTGGTCTGGCGGACGGTGCATGGCGGGCGGAGCGCTGTTGAGAAGCCCGTTCGCCGCGACGAGTGGCAGGCTGAGCCGGTGGTGCTCGTGTCCAGTTTCCTGATGCGTCGCGCCGACCGGCAGCGGGAACTGACAGAGGCAGCGGATTGGGATCTCATCGTCCTGGATGAAGCGCACCACGCACGGCGACGCGGCGCCGGAAGCACGCAGGAAAAGGGACCAAACGCTCTGCTGGCGCTGATGCGGAAGCTGGCTCCGAAGTGCGGCTCGCTGCTGCTGTTGACCGCGACGCCGATGCAGGTGCATCCCGTCGAGTTGTGGGATCTGATGGATCTGCTTGGTTTGCCGGATGACTGGCGCAGGGACGACGGCGTGTTTCTGCGTTACTTCCAGCGCGCCGCCGGGAATCCCGGCCCGGATGACCTGGAGTATCTGTCGGGGCTGTTCCGCTCCACGGAGGCGAGCTTTGGCGAGTTGACCGAGGCGGACACTGCCCAGATCCTGCCTGATGTTTCGGCTCTGAAGCGCAGAAAGGCCGTGCGCGCCTTGCGGGATGTGAGCGCCATCCCGCGCAAGACCATGGATGCGGACACGCGGCGCGCGGCTGCGCGAGTGCTGCAAGCGGCGAGCCCGCTACGACATCGCATGGTCCGAAACACGCGCGAGCTGCTGCGGCGATACCAGCTTCCGGTGCCGAAGCGCGATCCGCGCGAAGTGGTCGTGGAGATGACGCCGGGTGAGGCCGCGCTGTATGCCGCTGTGGAGGACTTCATCGGAGATGCCTATCGCGCGGCATCGCCAGAGAAACGTTCGGCTGTGGGGTTCGTGATGACGGTGTACCGGCGGCGCCTGGCGTCGAGCTTCGAAGCGCTCAAGCGGACGCTGAACGGAAGGCTCATGCGGACCGGCGGCATCACCGAGGAAGACGCCTCGCAGGACGAGACATCCGATGAGGTAATGTCCGGCGAGGAAGTGGCGTGTCTGGCAGCGGAGGCTTCCGAAGGCGAAGCGATCAACGAACGCGACAGGATCAATGACCTGCTCCGGCGCATCGCGCAGTTGGGCGCGGACAGTAAGGCTCGGAGGCTCAAGGCCGAGTTGGATGCCTGCATTGCCGACGGGTTTGATTCCGCGATCGTGTTTACGCAATACACAGACACGATGGAGTACTTGCGGGATTACCTGGCCGACCAGATGGCCGGGATGCCGGTGGCCTGCTACTCGGGCGCGGGCGGCGCCTGGCGCGATGCGAGCGGCCACTGGGTTCCGTGTTCCAAGGAAGAGATCAAGCGGCGCTTGCGCGATGGCCAGGTCCGGCTGCTTGTATGCACCGACGCCGCCGGTGAAGGGTTGAACCTCCAGTTCGCGGGTGTCCTGGTGAACTACGACTTACCATGGAATCCGATGAAGGTGGAGCAGCGGATCGGGCGAATTGATCGCCTCGGCCAGCAGCGTCCGGTGATTCGGGTCTTGAGCTTCGCCTACAAAGACACCGTGGAGCAGGACGTTTTCTTTACCGTCGGCACCCGCATCAATCTGTTTCAGGGAATCGTGGGTCGGCTCCAACCGATTTTGTCCCGGTTGCCGCGCCGGTTTGAGGAACTGGCTCTGCTGGACCGGGATGCGCGAGACGCGGCGCGTCAGAGATTCCTTGCGGACCTGGAACAACAGGTGAGGGATGCCGACGAGCGTGGCTTCGACATCGACGCCACGGTCGAGGGCACCTTGGAGTTGCCGGTATTGCCGGAGCCGGCGCTGACACTACGCGATCTTGATCGCGCGATTCAGATTGCGCGTGCGCGGCCGCCCGAGGTGGACTTCCGGCCGCTCGATCCCGGATCGTACGGGATTGGGCTACCGGGCGGCGAGCCGACCCGGGTTACGACCGATGCGGGAGTGTTCGAGTTCTCCTCGGACAACATCCAGTTGTTCTCGCCGGGCGGGGCGGCGTTCGATGCGTTCTGTGTGGATGGCGCGGGCGGAAGCGCCGAGGGCCGGGGAATCGCATGGATCGTCCAGCGTACGGGGGCCGAGGCGGAGTTCGTGATTGCAACCCGGTTCGGGGCGCGTCAGGTGTCGAACTTCGAAGAGCTGCTTGCGGGGCTCGATGTGGTTGGCGAACCCTGCGAGTTTCCGCTGGCCGACTGGCCAGGCGTGACGGTTTCTGCGGTGGCTTAAACAAATGCCAGATTGCCCTCAGTGCTCACTGATCAATCCGCCCGGCGCGGAGACATGCGACTGCGGTCATAGCTTCACCGGTGCGCCGTTCCGGTCTGCGAGGCTTCCGCAGGTTGAGGTGAAGACCTTCACCTACGTGAAGAGGTTCGGCATGAACATGCTGGATTCCTGGAACACGAAGCCGATGGACGAGCATGCGGCCGAGAGGATGCAGGGCGGGTGGGAGCTGATGAATTCCGGCGCCGACTCGGGACACGTCAATGTCGGCCGCACGGTAACCGCGGCGGCGCTCACAGGGGGATTGTCGCTCTTGTTCGTCGCCAGCCGCAGTCGGGACTATGTACGTCGAGGGTCGCTAACTTTCAACGGAGAACCGGGCATTCTCCGGTTGGTGGCAAAATGGAGTGTGTTTTGTGCGAATGACATCCTCACCTATACGGAGATGTGTCTCCGTGAAGCTACCAGCCTCCAGCGAGGAATGAATTTCAACTTGCATCCGACTCACTCGGTTATCCTCATGTCGGTACGTCCTGGTGCGCCATACCAGGATCGTTTTGAGGATGACGGGATGGTGATTGTGTACGAGGGGGCACGATCTGCCCAGGAGTTCAAACGTTTCGACCCCGAAGCTTATCGACCAACCGATCACGCTGCCATCCGGTAAGCCCACGGAGAACGGCAAATTTTTCGAAGCTGCCGCGGCATACAAGAAAGCGGAAGCAGCACCCCATCTGGTGCGTGTCTACGAAAAGGTTCGCGACGGCATTTGGAACTACAACGGGTTGTTTGAATTGGTCGACGCTTGGGTCGAGAAAAATGGCATTCGAATGGTCTTCAAGTTCAAGTTGACGATGACCTCGGAAGACCGGGTGAAGGCCTCGCCAAATACCTTCAAGGAACACAACCGGCTCATCCCATCATGGGTGAAGCAAGCGGTGTGGAAGCGTGATAAGGGGCAATGCGTTCAGTGCGGGTCAATGGATCACCTCCACTACGATCACGACCTCCCCTTCTGCGAGGGGGGAACCTCACTCCTCCCTGAGAACATTCGGCTTCTCTGCGCCCGCCACAATTTGCAGAAAAGCGGTCGAATCGAATAACACGGGACACTGCAAACTGCTGCTCCCCTCCCCGCTTGGGCTGTGATACTGTACCAAGTAAGCTGGATTCTAGAGCAATGCCGGCCAGGAGTTCACCCATGCTACGCCGCAATTTCCTTCGCACCGCCGCATCCACGGCCGGAGCCGTCAACCTCGCACAATTTCCCTATCATCTTTATGCGGGAACCACGAAGAAGGCCGCCTCCGATCGTGTCAAACTCGGTCCAGCCAAGGTGGAGTTGAGCCGTCTTGCCATGGGCACGGGCACCAATGGCGGCGGTGGCAGTTCCAATCAGACCAAGAAACTGGGTGTCGAAGGACTCGCCGGTCTCTTCAAAGCCGGTTACGACAACGGCGTCACGTTCTGGGACTGCGCCGATCAGTACGGCACGCACCCCCACGCCAAGGCTGCCCTGAAGTACGTCAAACGTGAAAACGTCACCATCCTCACCAAGACTCACGCCAACACCGAGGCGGAAATGCGCGCCGACCTGGACCGCTTCCGCCGCGAACTGGGCACGGACTATCTCGATATCGTGCTGTTGCATTGCATGCTCGATAAGGACTGGAACGAGCGTAAGCGAGGCGCCATGAATGTGCTGGAAGAGGCCAAGCAGAAGGGCATCGTTCGCACCAAGGGCACCTCGTGCCACACACTGGAGTCTTTGAAGACGGCCGCCGCCGAACCCTGGGTGGAGGTGGACCTGGCCCGTATCAACCCGGCTCAAATCGCCATGGACGCCGATCCGGCCACCGTCCTCGGCGTGCTGAAGCAGATGAAGGCTTCCGGCAAAGGCGTGATCGGCATGAAGATTCTGGGCGCCGGCCGCCTTCGAAGCAAGGTTGACGAATCGCTGCAATTCGCTCTGGCGCAGGATTGCATCGACTGCTTCACCATCGGCAGCGAGTCGATCGCCGAAATGGTCGACCTGACGAAAAAGATTCCTGCCGCTAGCGTGCGCGGCTAGCCGGACGCACGGGCGGCTTTACTGGGTAGGAAGTCACGAAAGGAAGCACCGCATGAAACGAACGCCCGTACTGTGTCTGGCCTTGGCTTCGCTGGGCCTTGGCCAACAGTGGCCCGAAGTGCCCAACTACGAGTTGATGAAGATCCCCGCCGAGAATCCCATGACGGGAGCCAAGGTGGAACTGGGCAAGCAGCTCTACTATGACAAGCGCCTCTCGGGCGATGGCTCGCACGCCTGCTATTCGTGCCACCTGAAGGAGAAGGGCCTCACGATGGGCGTGGCGTTGGGCCAGGGGCCGTACGGAGCCAAGCTTACCCGGAGCGCCCCCACCATGTGGAACGTCGGGTATCTGCCCGCCATTTATTGGGATGGCCGCACGCCCACGCTGGAACGCCAGGTTGTTGGCGCCTGGACGGGCGCAAACATGGGCGCTTCGGGCAAGGACGGCCGCCCCTCCACGGCGGACATCGCCGCCAAGTTGAACGCCATTCCCGGCTACCGGCAACAGTTTCAAGCCGTTTTCGGCGGTCCCGCCACACAGGACAACATCGCCAAGGCGCTGGCGGCCTTCATGCGCACCATCGTCGCCACCAAGGAGCGCTCGGCCTGGATGCGCTTCATGACCGGCGACAAGAAGGCACTTTCGGCACAGGCCAAGCGCGGCTACAAGGTGTTCCACGAAAAGGCCAAGTGCGACAACTGCCACGATGGCAAGCTGCTCAGCGACATGCAATTCCATAATGTTGGGGTGGGAATGGACGCGGCCACGCCCGACCTTGGCCGGTTCGTGGCCACCAAGGAAGAGAAAGACAAGGGCGCCTTCAAAACGCCAACTCTGCTCGACATCTCCAAGTCCGCTCCGTATTTTCACGACGGTTCGGCGGCCACGCTGGAAGAAGCCGTCGATTTCATGACCAAGGGCGGCAGGGACAATCCTCACCTGGACAAGACCAACCTGAAGGCTGTAAAGCTCTCGGCCAAAGAGAAGACCGACCTGCTGGCCTTCCTCCGCTCGCTCGACGTCACTTACGACATCGCCGAACCCAAGTTGCCATAACCCAGGCTGCTCGCACGCCGCACCCACGGGCGGGGCTCCGGTCCCGCCCAAATCCTTTCCCCTCTCTTCTCTTTCGCCGCGGCAGTCTGGTGTGGTATGATTGCTCGAACGTGGAATGATTTAGGCTTCCAATCCCAACAGGGAGCCTGCTACTTGCACCCACGCTAAAAAGTGCTAAAGGCGATGCCCCACACACCTCTTACTCCCGCCCCGATTTTGATAGGTTCCGAAGGCGAACTGGTTTTTCTTCGTGTCGAAGTGGAACCCCGCCTTCTCGAACGGCTTTTGGAAGCAATCGCCTCGCTCTCCTTTCCCATCAACCCGGACATTTATCATCAACACATGCCCGCCACGGTGGCGGTCGAGTTCCCGGCCTACGAAGACCGCATCCCCGAGGTGCGCCGCGGTCTCCGCTCGGGCGGCCTTGGGAACGCCACGCTTCAGGTGCGCTCCGCTCTCGCCAAGGTGTCCTGATCGCCTCCGCCAGGGACACAGGCGCTCCTGCGTGGCATAGCGAGTAGGAAATTTTTCGTACTTCCTGAGAACCTTTTCGCGGTTCGCACGTTTTATGTTGCAGGGGCCGGCCAAACGCCGGCGGGGCAGGGTGAATACAGCATCGGGAACCCTCGGGTTCCGCGAGAACGAGGACCTGATCCATGCCAAGCGTGAGACTCGCTGCCCTGCTGGCGGCTTTGGGAACCGTGTCTTTTCTACCCGCTCAGGAGGCCCAGGCGCCTGCCGCGTCTCAACCGGCCGCAGCCGCGGTCACGCCCACCACTCCATCCGCGGTCACACCCACCGCAAGCTTTGAGTTACGCATGGTGTACGCCGCCCGCTTCCGCACCGCCGGGCGTCTGGCCGAAGCTGAAGCGCTCTATACCGAGTTGGTACGGGAAAGCGAATCGTTTCATCCCAACGATGCCCGCCGTCCCAGAGCGCTGAACAATCTCGCCTCGGTTCACCACACCGCCGGACGTCTGGACCAGGCAGAAAAGCTCTACCTGGAAGCACTGCCGATGTTTGTCAGGCTGACCGGCGAGGACTCCTCCGACACCAGCGCCTGCCTGAACAACCTTGGCGAGGTGCACAGGCTCCGAGGTGACCTGGCCGGAGCCGCAAGCTATTTCCAACGGGCGTTGGAGTCGCGCGAATCGCGTTTGAAACGCACCGCCGAAGATCTCTCCTCCACGCTGAACAGCCTGGGCGCCACACAGATCGACCGTGGCGAAATCAACGCCGCCGCGCAGAGTATCGAGCGCGCGCGGGCCTTGCAAGAGACCTACGGGCAGCCGGACACGCTGGCGCTGTCCACCTCACTGAATAACCTCGCCGAGGCGTACCGTCAGACCGGACGCCTGGAAGAGGCGGAAGCTCTACTTCGCCGCGCGCTCAAGATTCGCGAAACCGAGCTTGGACCCGGCCATCCCGAAACCGCGTCCGTTCTAAACAACCTCGCCGTGCTGCTGCGCGGTCGCGGCAGCCGTGCCGAGGCGGTAGAACTGCTGTCGCGCGCCGCCTCCATCTGGTATTTGTCCTTCCCGGAGGGCCACCCGCTGGCGCTTCCCACGCTGATCAACTACGGCGAGGTCCTGGCCGAATCGGGTATGAATCTGCGTGCGGAGACCGTACTGCGGAGCGCGCTGGACATGTCCGTCCGATACGACAATCACAGGCAGGAATACGCCGCGCGGATCA
This sequence comes from Bryobacterales bacterium, assembly GCA_020852175.1. Taxonomy (GTDB): domain Bacteria; phylum Acidobacteriota; class Terriglobia; order Bryobacterales; family Bryobacteraceae; genus JAFLBB01. The sequence goes on from JADZBH010000017.1 coordinate 10,301, forward strand.
AGAACGATCTCGGCGCGCTGAGCCTGTCCCAGGGTAAGGCCCGGGCCGCCGAACTCTGGTACACAGAGGCCGCCGATGCCGCGCGCGACAGTCACGCCGCGAACCCCGCCAACCTTCGCGCGGCTGAGAAAGGAATTGTCGAAGCCGTGACGCGCCAAGGCCGGCCGGAAGAGGCCAGGACGCTGGCCGAGCGTTTCGGGATGGCGCTGCATTAACCCGGATATTTCACCGTCCCTATAGCAAAAGGTCTACTCATGCAGATGCTGGCGCAGCGTATTTACGGTCTGGCGCTGGGCTACGAAGACTTCAACGATCACGATCAGCTGCGACACGATCCGCTGATAGGCCTGCTGGCGGGCAAGCGCGAACCGGAAACGGCATTGGTCAGCAAGAGCGCGCTGTGCCGGTTGGAGCGCACGGCGCGGAATGCCACACCTGCCTAGCGCTATAAGAAGATCCGCTACAACAGCGAAGCGATCGACTCTCTGCTGGTAGACCTGTTTCTGGAATCGCACGCCGCCGCGCCCACGCGGATCATTGTCGATCTGGACGCCACCGACACACCGCTGCATGGCCGCCAGGAAGGCCGCTTTTTCCACGGCTATTACGACCACTACTGCTACCTGCCGCTGTACATTTTCTGCGGCGATCATCTGTTGTGCGTGCGGCTGTGCGAAGCCAACCAGGACGCCAGCGCGGGAAGCCTGGAGGAGATCCGGCGCATCGTCTCACAGATCCGCCAGCGCTGGCCCGGGGTGCGCTGCTCCTGCGGGCCGATTCCGGCTTCTGCCGGGAAGAGTTGATGCGCTGGTGCGAGGACAACCAGGTGGACTGCCTGTCCGGCCAGGCGCGTAACGAGCGGTTGCGCGCGCTCAGCGGCAAAGCGATGCGCAAAGCCGCGGCCGAGAGCGGGCGCACGGGCAAGGCGGCGCGGATGTTCACCGAGTTCGCCTACCGCACGCGCACGAGGGGGTCGCGGGCCCGGCGCGCGGTAGCCAAGGCTGAGCGGATCGAGGGCAAGGAGAATCCGCGTATGGAAAACCGCATCAAGGAGCAGCTGAGCCTGTTTGCCGGAAGGATGAGCGCCGAAACCATGCGCGCCAACCAACTCAGGCTGTACCTGTCGGCGGTGGCCTATGTGCTGATTGAAGCCATGCGGCGGCTGGCGCTGGCTGGCACGGGGATGGCGCGCGCTCAGGTACAGACCATCCGGCTGCGCCTGCTGAAAATCGGTGCGGCAAGCAACTCCACGATTCCGAATTCTGACCGAATCGGATCACCATGTCTGAAATCGCTTCCCGCACCCCGCTCGCACCCTCCGCGGCCTTCCGGCAGCCTCACAAACTCCCGCGCCGGCTCTCCTCAGCCCCTACTGGCCTCTCCTTTCGGCCTCCCACCCGTCCTTCGGCCTGCCGCCGACGCTTGGTGAAATATCCGGGTTAGGGTACGTTCGCGCAGATCGCTTGCGCGCCAATCCTTCCAGTGTCGAATGGGACGCCTGCGCTACTTGAGTTGTGCCAAGCGCAGTCCCACCCGCCCGTGCCAACGGGGGTCGTGCGGAACAGGTTTACAAGCCGAGCCCCACCCGTGCAGCCACCACCCAGGACCTTTTTTCCCGCCGTGCAGAAGGCCGTGAATGAGAAAGTTGAGTTCGGCCCCATAGTGATGGGAACGGAGTTAAGCAAGGGAACAATCTCGTATCCCGATATCCCCGGCACGCCCTGTGGTCCTTGCGGTCCCGGGAGTCCCATTGGGCCTGCCGGCCCCTGTGGCCCTTGTGGCCCTTGTGGCCCCTGCGTTCCGCCGGTTCCCAAAGCCACGTCCGCCTGGGCGCCAAAGAGCTTTCCAAGCAGGGTGTCGTTGCGCCTCACCTCGAGCAAATAGGTGCCCGGCTCCTGTACGCCTGAGACCAGCAGCACGATCCGCGTTGACGTCCACAGGTTGACGGTCTGGGTGATTCCGTTCAGGTGGACCGTTCCCCTGACGAGTCCAAAGTTGACGCCGTTGATGGTCATCGTGTCGGGCGCTCCTGACGGCAGATAGGTGGCTGTTGCGCTCTGAATGGTCAGGGGGATAGCCGGCTGGGCCTCCGCTCCCGGAGCAAACCCGGCGGCGAATAGAAAGCACAGAACTCCCGGAAGCCGCCTGGTCTCGTCGATCGTTGACGACATTTTGTTTCTCCTCTCGGCTTTTGGATTACGGGCGGGCTCGCGCCTGATGCGCGTTGTCCATCCCGGACGTCTCTTCGACGTCACAAGACCATGCGTGGAGCCGCCCGAAAACGGACACCCGGTCCTGTGCTGCTGGTACTATTCAGCTTGCGGGTTCCGCTTGCTAGAATCGGGCCGTGGGAATCGGTCTCGACTCCGGGGCGGTCACGGCGCTTCTCCAGCGCTGGAACCAGGACGAGCCCGAGGCGCTGGGAAAACTGCTGCCGCTGGTCTATGACGAGCTCCGCGCCATCGCCCGCTCCTACATGTGCCACGAACGGCAGGGGCACACGCTGGGCGCCACGGGCCTGGTCCACGAAGCCTTTCTGCGGCTGGCCGGTCGAGCACCTGAAACGTGGCAGAATCGAAAGCACTTCTACGGCATCGCCGCGCGACTCATGCGCCAGGTGCTGGTCGACTACGCGCGTTACCACGCCGCCAGAAAACGTGATGCCGGACTCGCCGCTCCGGACCTGCCGCCACTTGCGGCCGGGCAAAGCGGGCTGAATGCCGACTACCTCCTTCTGGATCGGTGCCTCAGTCAGCTCGAACGCACCAACGAGAGAAGGGCTGAGATTGTGGAGCTGCGCGACTTCGGCGGGCTCACGGACAACGAGATCGCGGAAGCGAAGGATCTCTCGCCCAGCATGGTCAAGAAGGAACTGACCATAGCTAAAGTCTGGCTTTTCCAACAGGCACAAGGAGAAGGCTGTGGACCCCGGATGCAGCCGGAAGGCTGAAGAGTTCTTCGCGCGGTTGCTGGACCTTGACGAGGTCGAGCGCCCCGAGGCCCTGGCGCGGCTTTGTGTCGACGATCCAGCCGCCGCTGCGGAGGTCCAGGAAATGCTCCATCGATTGCCTGCCGCGGAGTCCTTCTTTGCTCAGTTTTTGCCGGAAAGCGATGAACCCCACTTACGTTTCGACGGGCGGCGAGCGGGCGCCTATCGATTGACGGGCGAACTGGGACGTGGAGGGATGGGCGTTGTCTATAGGGCCGAGCGGGATGATGGCCAATTCGTGCGCCAGGTGGCCGTGAAGTTCGTCAGCGTGCTCGCCGCGGGCGGCGAAGCCTGGCTGCGGTTCGGGCGGGAGAAGCGCATTCTCGCCGGTCTGCTTCACCCCAATATCGCGCAACTGCTGGACGCGGGAGTGAGCGATGAGGGTACTCCCTATATTGTGATGGAGTTGGTGGAGGGTGTGCCCATCGATGTGTACTGCCGGGAGCGCCAACTGAACGCCGCCTCCTGCATCCGCCTCTTTCTACAGATCGCCGGAGCCGTAGACTTCATTCACCGCAATCTGATTGTCCATCGCGACATCAAGCCCGCCAACATCCTCGTGACAGCCGAAGGAGTGCCCAAACTCTTGGACTTTGGTATCTCGCGGGTGCTGCCGGCGGCCGGTGAGGGAAGAGATGCCACCGCTCCAGAGTGGCGCGTGATGACGCTCAACTACTCCAGCCCCGAGCAGTTGCGGGGCGACCCGATCTCGACCGCCACCGACATCTACTCGTTAGGGCTGCTGTTGTACGAACTCCTGGCAGGACGTCCGGCGTACTCGCTCACCGGATCCTCGACTGTGGACCTGTTGCGGCAGGTGCTTGAAAACGATCCATCTCCACCCGGCGCCGCAGCCGACGTGGACCAGGTCGTCATGAAGGCAATTCACAAGTCGCCTGCCGATCGTTACGCCTCGGCCCGCGACCTGGCATCGGACCTCGATAACTACCTGGCTGGGCGGCCGGTGGCGGCCGTCCGGCCGACAAACCTCTACCGCCTGGGAAAGTGGGCGCGCCGCCACCGTGTCCCCGTCTTACTCGGTACGCTGGTGGTCTTGTTACTGCTGGCCGCGGGAGCCGCCGTGATCCGGGAAACATACGTCGCGCGCCGGGAGCGAGCGGTCGCAGAGCGCCGGTTCAACGACGTGCGCAAACTGGCCAACTCGATCCTATTCGAGTTTCACGACCCGATTTCCAGACTCTCAGGAGCGACTGAGGTTCGCCGGCTGATGGTCGCGCGGTCGATCGAGCACCTCGATTCCCTCGCCAGGGATGGCTCCAGTGATTCGGTCCTGCAATTGGAACTGGCATCCGCTTATGCGCGTTTGGGCGATATCCAGGGCAATCCGAACCGTGCCAATCTCGGCGATGCGAAAGGTGCGCTCGCCTCGTACAACAAGGCGCGAGCGATCCTGGAAGCGGTACTGCGCGCCACGCCGCATCTTCGGGCGGCGGAGTTGCAACTGGGCCAACTGCTCATCTTGATCGGCGCTCAACTCGTGCATGTCGGCGAGCTTGCCGCCTCCTTGGAGATGAAACGAAAGGCTCTAGCCTATTGGGAGCGTCTTGCGGCAGGTGCGCCGGAGGCCGAACAGTTCCGCCGTGGTCTTGCCGCCGCATACTCCGAGATGGCAACGGCCACTGCCGATGACCTGCGAGTAGAAGAAAGACTGGAATTCGGGAACCGGGCGAGGGAGGTCTACCAGAGGTTGCTGGCAGACCGTCCCGCAGACCCGGAGCGGATGCGCGACCTTGCGCGGGTCCACAAGTACCTGAGCGGGATGTACCAGAATGATGCCGGCCGTATGATCGAGAACGCTCAAGCCGCGGTCGAACTGGATAGGCGCCGGACAGAGTCCGCGCCACTGGACTCCACGGCTCGGATGGAATACGCCCAAAGCTTGAGCATGGCGGCCACGGGATGGGATAAGAAGGGGGACCTTCCGAAAGCCATCTCCTTCGCGGAGCGGAGCGTCGAGATCCGAACCAATCTTTGGGAAGCCGATTCGAAGGACCACCGTGTTCGCGAAAGGCTGGCCTATGCGCTTGCTCTTCTCGGTCAGTTTCGATCGCGTCAAGGGGATTCGCGCACTGCGCTCAAGTGTTTGGGCGCGGCCATCGCGCACACCGAAGCCCTGACCAAAGAAACCGGTTTCTACATGGCATGGCACAACCTGGCGTGGGCTAGCATGGAGCGGGCCGAACTTTACCGGAGGCTTGCTTCAGGAAACGTTTGCGCCGAGTACCGGCGGGCCGAGGATGCCTACCGGCGGTTACGTAGCTACCGGAAAGAGTACTACATGAAGAAGCTATCCGAGGTTCAACTGAAACTGGCAGTATGCGCGGGCAATTGAGGACTCGGTAAGGCTCGGACCACGATCGTCACGTTTGTTCCGGTGCTCAGTGACGCCGGCGCCGGCTGTGGGCGGTTTGGACCACATGGGCGCGGCTACTACGAGTCAACCTGAGGACACGGAAAAACACCTTCCGCCAGAAGGTAGCCGTAATCTGATTGGATCGCAGTGAATCGCGAATCGACCGCCGGAGATGTTGCCCGTTCAACGCGATGGCATGATCGAGAATCCAGCACTAAGGGGCTAGCGTGCGATTCCAAGCCGGAACGTCTGGCAGTGATCGGCTCCGGCAGCAGGGCTCGCCAGGATGTGAGCAAAGGGATCCGCTAGAGCGCCTGCTCCAGGTCGTCGATGATGTCCTCCGGCGCCTCGATGCCCACCGAAAGGCGGATGAGACCGTCGCCAATGCCGAGGCGGTGGCGCTGCTTGGGGGCGAGGTCGCGGTGAGAGCTCATGGCCGGGTACAGGGCGAGCGTGTGGACATCGCCCAGGGTAGTGGCGCGCACAACCAGTTTCAGGCGGTCCATGAAGGCGAAGACCCTCTCGCGGGTGGCGTCCTTCAGGTCAAAGCTCACCATGGCGCCATGGGGTTTGCCTGCGAGCAGGCGGGCAATTGTCTCCGCGTCGGCGTGTTTGGGGTCGGCCGGATAGTAAACACGTTCGACAGCCGGGTGCGCGGCGAGCCACTGAGCCGCCTTGCAGGCGTTGGCGCACTGGCGCTCCATGCGCAAAGGGAAGGTCTTCACTCCCCTCATCGAAAGATACGATTCGAACGGTCCCAGGCCAGGACCGGAAGTCTTGCCGATGGCGCGGAGCATGGGCAGATGCTCCTCGTCGGAAACGACGATGCCGCCGAGCACATCGCCGTGCCCGGCCAGAAACTTGGTCAGGCTGTGCACCACGAGATGCGCACCCAGGGCCAGCGGCTGCATGAGCATTGGCGTGGCGAACGTGGAATCGACAATCAGCGCGGCGCCGGCCTGGCGCGCCAGCGTCGCGATGCGGTCGATGGGGCCCACGCGCAGCAGCGGATTCGAGAGGGATTCCATGAGTACGCAGCCGGGCTTGTGCTCGGCCATGGCGGAGGCGACGGCCTCTTCATCGCAGATGTCCACATAGTTGACATCCACGCCCATGGGTTCGAAAAGACTGTTCAACAGGCGCATGGTGGCGCCGTAAATGGCGCTGGCGGCCAGCACGGAGCGGCGCCGGTCGGCGAGGGCCGCCTGAAGGGCCACCTGCAAGGCCGACATCCCGGACGATGTGGCCAGCGCGCCCGCGCCATCCTCCAGCGCATTCACCTGCTCTTCGAGCGCGTGCGTGGTCGGCGTATCGTAGCGCGAGTAGCAGTATCCATCGAGTTCCCCGCCGAAGACCTTGTCGAGATCGGCCATTTCGGCGTAGGAGAAGCTGGAGGCCGTGAAGATGGGTACGGTGGAGGGAACGGCGGCGGGCAGTTTCTTGCGGTCGCCCACGTGTACGGCTTTGGTGTGGATGTTCATTTGCGTTTCCAGCGCGTGCCTTCGCGCGTATCTTCCAGAATGACGCCGCCGGTGAGCAGGAGGTGGCGAATTTCGTCCGAGCGGGAAAAGTTCCTGGCCTTCTTGGCGGCGATGCGCTCGTTCACAAGCTCATCGATAGCCGCGTCGCTCAGCCCCCCTTCGCGCTCCACCGGACGGAGAATGTCGAAGATGGAGTCGAAGGCCGCCAGCAAATTGTGGGCCGGCGCGCGGTCGGCGGCGGCGAACGTGCCGGCGTCCATGGCGGAGTTGGCGTCGCGCACGAACTCGAAGATCGCAGCCAGCGCTCCCGCCGTGTTCAGGTCGTCGTCCATGGCGGCTTCAAAACCGGCCAGCGCATCGGAGGTGCGTCCGGCCATGGTTGCCGGTCCGCCCTCGGGAAACTTTCCGCCGTCCAGCCGGAGCTTGAAGTTTCGCAGGCGTTCCAGCGAACTGGCGTGGCTGCGCAGGCCGTCGAAAGTAAAGTTCAATTTCGTGCGGTAGTGGGCCGAAGCGAGCAGGTAGCGGATGATATCCGGCTGCCAGCCCTGTTCAACAAGATCGCGCAGCGTATAAAAATTGCCGAGCGACTTCGACATCTTCTGCCCCTCCACCATCAGGTGTTCGGCATGGAGCCAGAAGCGGGCGAAGGTCTTGTGCGTGATCGCTTCGCTCTGGGCGATCTCGTTCTCGTGATGAGGAAACGTGAGATCGATACCCCCGGCGTGAATGTCCAGGGTTTCGCCCAGATACTTCATCGCCATCACGGAGCATTCGATGTGCCAGCCGGGCCTGCCGGCGCCGAATTCGGAATCCCAGTACGGCTCGCCTTCCTTGCGCGACTTCCAGAGCACGAAGTCGCGGGCATCGTCCTTGTCGTACTCATCCACATCCACGCGCGCGCCGGACTTCATCCCCGAAACGTCGAGATGGGCCAGCTTTCCGTAGCTCGGGAAACGGGCAATGCGGTAATAGACCGAACCTTCGCTGTCATAGGTATACCCGCCTTCCCTGAGTTTGGCGATGGCATCGAGCATCTCCGGGATGTGCTCGGTGGCGCGAACGAGGCGTTCGGGACGCTGCAGGCGGAGCCGGTCGATATCCTCCAGAAACGCTTCCTCGTAGACCGAGGTGTACTCACGCAGCGATTTCCCCTGCTGCATCGCGCCGCGGATGATCTTGTCCTCCACGTCGGTGATGTTCATGACGTGATTCAGGACATAGCCGCGGTAGTTGAGCCAGCGGCGTAGAAGGTCCTGGAAAGTGAAGGTGCGGAGATTGCCTATGTGGACATAGTGATAGACGGTGGGGCCGCAGGTGTACATCCGGACGGTCTTGCCGTCCTGCGTGGAAAAATCCTCCACCGACTGGGTGAGGGTGTTGTGGAAACGAAGCGCCATGAGACGGGTTCTCTCATGGTAACAAGGGCGGGATGCCGGCTCGGCTTTGAGTCCGGCTCGGGCCGCCGGAAGCGCGACACCGCGTACCGGGCGCGGGGGCTATACTCGACGCAGGACGGGGCGGAACCGGCAGCGGCGGAGACACGTCGGAAAAGGAAGCGCGGATGGCCGGGGGGAGACGGCGCGGACGCGCTCGACGGACGGAGGACATCGAAGTGAAAGCAATACGATTGTGGGTGGCGCTGCTGGCGGTACAGGCGTCCGTGTGGGCGCAAGGTTTCACCATCACCACGCCATGCCCGGCTCCGCAGGGAACGGTAGGCGTCTACTACGAATTGCAACTGGAGTCGGCCAACGGCAAGGCTCCCGTGCGTTACTCCTACATGGATGGGCTGCTGCCGCCGGGACTGACGTTCACGCAGGGGGGCAGCCTGTACGGCACTCCCGTGGCGCAGGGAACTCTGAACTTCACCATCCGGGCCACCGACGACAACAACACGACGGTGACCAAGAACTGTTCCATCGCCATGCAGCCTTCGGCGGCGAATCCGCTTCAGATTCTGACGGCCTGTCCGATACAGGCGCCCAGCAACCAGTCCTACAGCACGACGCTGACGGCCGGGGGCGGCCTGCCGCCCTATGTGTGGACTCTGGCGCTGGGGTCGCTGCCACAGGGGTTCTTCCTGGGCGCCAGCAACGGCACGATCTCCGGAACGACTTCGCAGAACGGAACGTTCCGGTTCGTGCTGAACGTGAACGACAATTCGAGCCAGCGGGCGGTGAAGGAATGCACGATGGCGACGGCGCCGGCCGGAGGCAACCAGTTTCTGCTGTCGTCGATCGATCCTTCACAAGCGCCGGCAGGCTCGGCGGGGCTGACGATGACGCTGGCCGGAAGCGGCTTCAACACGAGCACCAGCGCCGTGTGGAACTACGGCAGCGCGAACCAGACCACGCTCACGACGGAGTTCGTGGACACCCGGACTCTTCGAGCCGCCGTGCCGGCCGCGCTGCTGGCGGCGGGCGGCCAATTCCCGGTGACCGTGCGGCGCGGCGTGTTGACCGCCTACGAGTACGCGAATGTCCTGCCGTTCACGGTGTCGGGGGGATTGACGATCAAGACGGCCTGCCCGCTGCCCAGCGCGGGAATAAACTCGCCCTATAGCCAGCAACTCTCGGCCGAGGGCGGCGTGCAGCCCTACACCTGGTCGCTGGCCAATGGGGCGCTGCCCCAGGGCTTGGGATTAACGGCCAACGGGGCCGTCACGGGGACTCCGTTGAATTCCGGCCTGTCGAACTTCACGCTGCGCGTAGCCGACAGCCAGGGGAGGATGGCGGAGGCCGCGTGTTCCTTGCGCGTGGTAGGCCAGTTCGAGGTGAAGCCCGCGCTGCTGACCTTCGTGACGACGCAGGGCCATTCGCCGGCGGCGCAGGAGTTGAGCGTGACGGCCGGTTCGGCGGGAGTGCCCTTGACGGTTCAGGCGCCCGCGGCGAACTGGCTGCGGACCACGCTGAGCGGCGCCACCGCTCCCTCGCGGCTGCGCGTGGAAGTGGATAGCGCGCTTCTGCCGCAGGGAAGCTACACAGCCTCGCTCACTGTGATAGGCGGCGCGGGGGCGGCGGGACCGGTGACGGTGCCCGTGGTGTTGCAGGTGAACGCGGCGGCGCCGGCGGCGGTGCAGGTGCGGCCCCGCGGGCTCGCCTTCCGCGCACCGAGAGACTGGGGACTGCCGCTGTATCGCCACCTTGTCGTGGCCAACCCGGGTCCGGGTACGTACAACTATCAGATCTCGGTGGCTCCCGTCACTGGCGGAAACTGGCTTTTCGCGGTGGATTCCACCGGTACGGTGACGCCGGGGCAGCCGGCCTACGCGTTGCTGAAGGCCGATACGGCGGGACTGGCGCCGGGAAGTTACCTGGCGCGCGTAACCGTGGGCGCAGGTGCCGTGTTGCCTCCCAAGACGCTGCTGGCCTCTCTGCACATCGGTTCAGGGGGCGAACAGTTGGGCGCCTCGACGTCGGCGTTGAGCTTCCGCGCCGTGATGGGTGGCGGCCCGCCTCCGGGCGAGGATCTGGACGTGCTGTCGCAAGGCGCCAGTCCGTTGTTCTGGCAAAGCGTGGGCAGCGGCGCGGCCGGAGTGGGAAATTTCCTGCGTGCGGATCCGGCGAGCGATTCGGCGGTCCCCACAAGGCCCTCGCGCGTAAAAGTGCTGGCCGATACCACCGGGCTACAGCCGGGATTGTACAGCGGCGTGCTCCGCGTGCAGTCGGGCGCGGACAACTCGCCCCGGCTGGTAACGGCGCACCTGCGTCTGCTGGCGGCCGGGCAGCAGCCTGGCCTGCATGTGGGTGGCGGCGGGATGCTGTTCACGTCGCGCCAGGGGGAGGCGGACCCGCCCGCGCAAACCGTGACGTTGACCAACCCGGGAGCCTCGCAAGCGTCGCTGGACCTGGCGCTGAGCGGCGATACGCGCGCATTTCGTCTGGCCTCGGACCTGCCGGGCACGCTGGGACCGGGCGAGTCGCGAACCATTCCCATCACGGTCTCCGCGCAAGGCCTGGCGGCGGGCGTGTATGAAGCCGGGCTCGTCGCGGCGCTGGGCGGCGACGCCCAGGTGAAAATTATTCCGCTGCGTCTGGTGATCGCGCCGCCGCGCGCCTGCGCCCGCGCATTCCTTACGGTGGCCCCGGTGCAGCCCGTGCAGGGCTTCGTGGCGACGGCGGGCTCCGGCGTGCCGGTGCGCGTGAAGGTGGTGGATAACTGTGCCGAGCCGTTGACTTTTGGCGCAGTGACGGCGCGTCTGTCGGCAGGCGATGGCCTGCAGGGCGCGCTGACGCACCTGGGCGGCGGCATCTGGTCAGGTGACGTGGCCGTGCCCGGAACGGCATCAAGTACACAACTCCGGCTGGAGATCCAGGCGGAGTCCGATGTCCAATATCGCGGACAGGCGGCCGTCTATGGCGCGGCCGACGACACGGTGTCGATTCCGGAACTCGTGGACGACGGCGTCCTCAGTCTTTCGACGTATCTGGAAGGCCAGCCGCTGGCGCCCGGCGGGCTGGTGGCCGCTTTTGGAACGAACTTGTCGGACCGCACGGCGAGCACGTTCCCTCCGGCGGCGTCGCTGGGCGGCGCGGTGGCGTTTCTGTCGAACCCCGCCGCGGGTCTAGGCACGGCGCCGCTCTTCTTCGCCAGCCCGGGGCAGATCAACGGTGAACTGCCCCGCGACGTGCTGGGCGGCGTGGTACGCCAGATGGTGGTGCAGCGCGGCGGCCAGATTTCACGTCCCGTGGAGGTGGCTCTGGCGGCGGTGCAGCCCGGCATTTTCACGGTGAACCAGCAGGGTACGGGCCAGGGTGCGATTCAGGACGCCTCCACGACGGCCGAACTGGGCGTGGGCGTGCTGGCGGCGCCGGGAACAGCCGTGGGCCGGGGGCGTGTCATCGCCATCTACTGCGAAGGGCTGGGCCGGACAAGCCCCGAGGTGGAAAACGGCACGCCGGCGCCCTCCGCCGAGCCGCTGGCGCGGACAGTGAATCCGGTGACGGTCACCGTGGGCGGGCGTCCGGCCGAGGTGCTCTACGCCGGGCTCGCGCCGGGCTTCGTCGGGCTGTATCAGGTAAACGCGGTGGTGCCGGGCGACGCGCCCGCGGGCGACGCCGTGCCGGTGATCGTGAGCGCGCGCGGCGTCTCCAGCAACGCCGCCACGATCGCGGTGAAGTAAACGGGCTCGGGCGGACGCCTTAGAACAGGCCCGGACCATTTTGTTTGCGACGAAAAAGCCGCATAATGGGGCACATGCGAGCCATGTCCCTTGTTCTCCGGCCGCTCGGCGTGTGCGCGTTGCTGCTGGCGGCGCTCGACGCCCGCGCGCAGACCTTCAGTTGCGTCGCCCAGACGCCGGAGTTCGTGGCCGTGCGGTCGCGCGGCATGGAGGAACTGGTGGCCCCCGTGGTCATCACCTGTTCGGGCACGAAACCCGCCGGTGGCATCGTGGGCTCCATCCACGTCAGCCTGAACGTACCCATCACCAGCCGCGTGCTGGGCAGCGAGATCACGGCCACCGAGGCGCTTCTGCTCGAAGATAATCCGGCCCCCGGCGCTCAGTTGGGCCGTCCGGCCGGCGCGAACGTCCCCGGGGCTAACGTCCACCAGGGTTTCTACAACGGCGGAACGGTGGTGTGGCAGACGCTGCAAGTGGCGCCTCCGGGAGCCCCGGGACCCTTCACGAAAGTGTTCCGCATCGTGAACATCCGGGCGAACGTCACCACTCTGAACGCTCCGGCGACGGTGGCCATGTCGATCACGATGCTGACCAACCCGTACGGTCCGCTGACGGGGGCTCCGGTGAACGTCGGCACGGTGACGGCCTCGCCGGGGGCTTCGGCGCGGACTCTGGACGACGCGGCGGAGTACAACGGCTTGTTCGACGGCTGCGTGGGGAACCGCTCCTTCGTCCAGGCGGACACCTCGCGCGACTTCAACATACGCTTCAGCGAAGGCAACGGCAGCGAGTTCCGGAAGCGGAACGTGGCCGTGTCGGCGAACACCTCCACCGGTCTGGCGAACCAGAACCAGCCCCAGGTGAACTACGGCACCGAGTCTGGCTTCTATAACAACACACTGCCGGCGGTGAACAGCATGAATTTTTCCGGGCTGGCAGCTACGGGATCGCGCCTCATGGCGCGGTTCACGGGCGTGCCGTCGGGCGTGTCTCTCTATGTGACGATCACGCCGGTGGCCGAAGGAACCTCTTCGGCGTCCTTCGCGGCCAGGCTCACGGCGGCGGACGGAAACGGCGCCGGACAGTTCTCGCCGTTGCCTGCGGCGGCGGGGCCGTATGCGCAGTTGACCGTAGTGAACGGGACGGCGCTGGCCGTGTGGGAGGTGCTGGAATCGAACCCGAACGAACTCGAATATGTGAGCTTCGGCGTGGTGCTGTCGATTCCCGAGAACTCGCCCACCTACGGCAAACTGCGCATGCAGGGCGGACTGGCGCCGCTGACGACGGGTTCGCCGGGGGCAGCGTTCGCCGCGCCCCTGTTTTCCGAACTGCCTCCGGGGCGTGAGATCGCCGAAGTAAGAACCTGCGCGACGCTGCTGTCGGTGGCCTCGGCGTGCCCGCTCACGCCAGCCAGCGTGGGGCAGACGTACAACATTCCCGTGGGTGCGACCGGCGGAACGCCGCCTTATGCCTGGACGCTGCAATCCGGAGCCTTGCCGCTGGGGCTGAACCTGAACAACAACGGGTTTATCACGGGTTCGGCGCAGGTGGCGGGCACAACCACGTTCGTACTGAAAGTGATTGACTTCTTCGGTGCGACGGCGTTGAAGGAGTGCAGCATGACGGCGTTGTCGACGTTGTCGGTCACCACGGCGTGCCCGCTGCCGGATGCCTCGGTGGGCGTGGCGTACTCCCAATTGCTGGCCGCCACGGGCGGACAGCCCACCTACATGTGGCTTCTGGGCGACGGCACGCTGCCGCCGGGCATCAGCCTGTCGCCCAACGGCGTGATCAACGGCCTGCCGACGTCGGCCGGGAACTGGGGCTTCAGGCTGAAGGTGCAGGATTCCCTTCTGTACACCGCCGAGCGCGCCTGCCAGTTGCGCGTGAACGGACCGTTCCGCGTGGCCCCGTCGGAGTTGACGTTCCGGGCGGTAAGCGGCACGGCGGCTCCGGCGCAGATGTTGAGCGTGTCGGGCCAGACGGCCGGTCAGTCGTTCACGGCGCGGTCGGCGGCCAGCAACGGAACGCCGTGGCTGCGCGTGTCGCCGGCCAACGGAACCCTGCCCGCGGCGATTCAGGTGAGCGCGGACGCAAGCGGGCTAGCGCCCGGGCGGTATACGGGCGAAGTGACGGTGGCGGCGCTGAACCTGTCGCAGCAGGCGCAGCCGGCAAGCGTGACGCTGATCGTGGAGGCAGCCGAAGGTCCGAAGCTGAGCGTGGAGCCGGGCGGCGTGACGCTGGCCGCGCCGCGCGCCTCAGGCGCCGTGCGCAGGAGCCTGCGCGTGCTGAACTCGGGCAGCGGCACGCTGAACTACACGGCGGCGGTGACGCCGCTGACCGGTTCCGGTTGGATCGCCGTCACGCCGGCGAGCGGCACGGCGACGCAGGAAACTCCGGGCGTGGTACGCGTGGAGATGAATACGTCGGCATTGGATGTGGGCGTCCACCGGGCGCGCGTGACCTTGACCAGCGCCGGAGGCGAGATGGCCACCGTACCCGTTACGTTGGCCGTAAGCTCCGGGCGCGACCTGTTGGAGGTATCGCAAACGGGGCTGACGTTCACGGCGGTGGCCGGTGGTCCCGCTCCGGTCCAGCAGGACGTCACGATTCAGTCTGGCGGAGCCGGGTCGTTCCAATGGGACGCGGCGGTGGCGGCCGAGGGCGGGGCCTCCTGGCTCGCCCTCACGCAATCCTCAGGAACCGCGCCCGCGGGCGGCGCCTCGACGCTGGGCGTTCGCGTGAACCCGGGCGGGCTGGCGGCTGGAACCTACTTCGCCGAGGTGCGCGTGCGAGCGGCGGGCATAGAGAATTCCCCCCGGACAGTTTTGGTGGCTCTGCGCCTGCTGCCCTCGGGATCGAACCCCGGCCTTGTGCTGGGGCCGGGCGCGCTGCTGTTCACCACGCGCAGCACGGCGCCGGACGACCTCGGCCAGACTGTGCAGGTGTGGAACACAACGGGCGCCACGACGGCATTCGATTACTCATTCCCGGCGGACAACCGGATCTTCACCGCCGCCACGCCCGACGGCAAGACAGTGACGGCGGGAACACCGGCGCGGATTCAGGTGCGGGCCGACGTCTCCGGACTCGGCACGGGCATCTACCGTTCGCAGTTAATGGTGCGCGGTGCCGACGACCCGCGCGTGCAGGCGGTGGACCTGGTGCTGGTGGTGCTGACGAGCGCCGTCCAGCCAAGCGCCGCCGCTCGCGAGCCGCACGAGGCGCGTGGCGAGCTGGCCTGCACGACGGGTAGCGGCCTGGCCATCGTGCCGCGCACGCTGGGCCCCGGGTTCTCCGTGGCTTCCGGGCTTGGCGTCGCGCTGGACGTGATGATCATCGACCGCCTGGGCACGCCGCTGCGGACGGGAACCGTCAGAGCGCTGACGTCCGCCGAGTCGAGTCCGGGCGTGAGCCTGCGGCACACCGGCAATGGGCGCTGGACGGGCACCTGGACGCCGAACCTGGCCGAAGGCGGAGCGGTGACCGTGAGTTACCTGGCCGAGGACGTGGACCGCGGCGTGAGCGGTTGCGCCCAGACGCGCGGCGTGGTGGAAGCCAACGCGGGCGTGCCGTACCTGCCGCCCAACGGCGTGGTGAGCGCCGCCAGCTATCAGGCCTACGAACCGGTGGCGCACGGCAGCCTGCTGGCCGTTTATGGATCGAAACTGGCGGGCGCTCCGGCGCAGGCCGGTTCTCTGCCCTTGCCCTTCCAGTTGGGCGGGACGCGGGCGAGCCTGGGCGGCGTGGACATGCCGCTGTTTTACGCGGGCGAAACGAACGGTCTCTCTCAGGTGAATGCGCAGGCGCCCTATTTTCTGCCGGGCAACGTGACCCTGCCCCTTGTCGTGCGGACGCCGTCGGGCGCGGCCTTGACGGAGGTGGTGGTGTCAGACTCGATGCCAGGCATTTTCACGGTGAGCGCCAACGGCCAGGGGCAAGGCATCATTGTGCTGGGTGCGAATCCGTCGGTGATCGCCAGCCCGGCCCACCCGGCCCGGCGTGGCGAGGTGGTGGTGATCTATTGCGGCGGTCTGGGAAGGACGCAGCCGGGCGTGAACCCGGGAGTCGCGGGCCCCTCGAATCCGCTGGCCGAAACGGCCGCGCCAGTGACCGTGACCATTGGAGGCAAGCAGGCCGCCGTGCAGTTCGCCGGATTGACGCCTGGCCTGGTGGGTCTGTACCAGGTGAACGTGGTGGTGCCGGCCGATGCGGATACGGGCAGCGCCGTGCCAGTGGTGGTGACCGCGGGGGGCGCGGCGAGCGCACCGGTGACGATGGCCGTGCAATAGCGGACGAGGATTACTGGACGAAGAAGTCCTTCAACTTACCGAAAACGCCTTTGTCGCCGGGTTCATCCTCGACGGGAAGCGTTTCCAGCAACTGTTCGAACAGCTTCTTCTGTTCGCGGTTCAGCTTGGTGGGGACCTTCACCTCGACGTGCGCGATGAGGTCTCCCCGTCCATTCCCGTTCACCTTGGGAACGCCGAGGCCCTTCAGGCGAATCTGCTGGCCGGTCTGGATGCCTTCGATGATCTTCACCGATTGGAGACCGTCGAAGGTAAGCAGATCCACCTGCGCGCCCAGCGCGGCCTGGGCGACGTTCACGGGAATGACGCAGTGCAGGTCGTTGTCCTGGCGTTCAAAAACGGAATGCGGCTTCACGCGGATCACGACATAGAGGTCGCCGGCCGGACCGCCGTTGGCGCCGGGCTGGCCCTCTTCGGCCAGGCGCAGCCGGGTGCCGGTATCGACACCGGGCGGGATGTTCACCCGCAGTTTGCGCTCGCTGCGCGTGTAACCTTCGCCTTTACAAGCCTGACAGGCCTTGCGAATGGTCTGGCCCCGGCCCCCGCACTGGGCGCAGGTGCGGCGAATCTGGAGAAACGCCTGTTGAAACAGTACTTCGCCGCGTCCGCGGCAGGTGGGGCAGCTCACCAGGCCGTCCGCCTCGGCGCCTTTTCCCTGGCAGCGGCCGCAGGGGTCCAGGCGAGGCACCTGAATCTCGATGCCCGAACCGCGCATGGCGTCTTCAAACTCGATTACCAGGTCATAGCGGACATCTTCGCCGCGTTGGGCCCGGTTGGGGTTGCCGCGTTTGCCGCCGCCCATGCCGAACAGGTCGCCAAAGCCGAAGAAATCGCCGAAAATGTCGTTGAACTCGGTGAACACGTCGGGGTTCACGCCGGCGCCTCCGGCCTGCAATCCGTCGTGGCCGTACCGGTCGTAGGCGGCGCGGCGCTGGGGATCGCTCAGCACGCTATACGCCTCGGCAAGTTCCTTGAACTTCTCCTCGGCGGCCTTGTCCCCAGGGTTGCGGTCGGGATGGTACTTGAGCGCGGCTTTTCGGTAGGCGCTTTTCAACGTCTGATCGTCAGCCGTGCGTTCGACGCTCAGAACTTCGTAATAGCAGACTTTCGTCACCAGCTTTTCACCCTCTCGTGGCGTTCCGGCGGCCTCTACTCCGGTACGGCAACCTTCACCATGGCCGGACGCAGGAGCTTACTTTTATAGAGATAGCCCCGCTGGTACTCTTCGATGACGGACTCCTCGTCGTGTTCGCTGGATTCCATCTTCTGTACGGCGTGATGTACGTTAGGATCGAACTTTTCACCGACGGACTTTACAGGGGAAACCCCGAGCCGGAACATAAGATCGAGCGTACGCTGGTAGATCAATTCCAGGCCCTTGGCGAATTCGCGCGTGGGGCCATCGTCGGCCGGGGTCGATTTAATGCCGCGTTCCAGGTCGTCCAGCACCTGGAGGAAGTTCTTCAGGCACTCCATGGTGGCCGTTTCGAAAATCTCGCCGCGCTCGCGGTCGGAACGGCGTTTGAAGTTCTCGAAATCGGCCTGTCGCCGCAGCAGAAGCTCCTGCAACTCGGTCTTTTCGGCCAGAAGCCGTTCGTAGTCAGCGGCCAGCGAGGAATCGGACGGCTCGGGCGAGGCGCCTTCGGCCGGCTGGCCCGCCGCGGCATCGGCGGCGTCCAGGGAGTCAATCATGGCGTCGTGTTTCTCCGTGCTCATAGATAAAAATTGCCCAATTCTTAGTGTAGCGGGTTGTACCGGGAAAACGTACTCAACCCGATCCCCGGCGTGCGCATGGGGAACGACGGAGGCGTCAACTGGGAAGGCTGAGGAACGCCTGCCCGACGTGCTTCACGGCGGACAGGGCGCGGTCGTAGTCCATGCGCATGGGACCGATGACGGCGAACTTGCCGGTGACACCGCCCGGCATACGGAGCGAAATGCCGATTAACGAGAGCGGGCTGAGCGTGGGATCCTCGTCGGCCATGCCAATCCGGACGACCACTTCGCCGAGGGGAGGCTCAAGGAAACGGTCTAGAATCTGCAAGATGCGCTTCTTTTCTTCGAGCGTGCGAAACATCTCGCGGAGCCGGCCGCGCGTCAGTTGGAAATCGAAGCTGACCAGGTTCGAGGCGCCCTCCATGTGGAACTCGGGCGTGGGCGCGCTTTCGTGCAACGCCTTATCGTAGAGCAGGATGAGCTTCCGCAGGAGGGCGCCGTAGGCGGTGTTGGCCTGGTCCAGCCGGACCCTCAGTTCGGCACGAATATCGGACATCCGCCAGCCGGAAAAGTGGGTGTTCAAATAATTCCGGATGGCTGTGACTTCCGCTTGTGCGATCGGTTCTTCCAGCGTCAGCAACTGGTCGCGCACCATGCGGTCCTGCGTGACGACGATCATGAGCACCCGCGTACCGCCCACCAGCAGCAGTTCCACCTGGTCCAGGATCTGGCTTGAAGTGGGGATGGCGGCGGCGATGCCGAGACCGTTGGAAAGTCCCGTCAGCATCTGGGAACTGCGCTCCACGCGCTCCTCGACGGTCTGGGACTGGCTCAATTCCTCGCGGATGCGGCCGACCTCGACCGGCGCGGCGCGGCGCGCGGCCAGGGCGCGCACATAAAGAGCATAGGCTTTGGCCGTGGGCACCCGGCCGGCCGATGTGTGAGGCTGATGCAGGTATCCCTGATCGGCGAGTTCGGCCATGACGTTGCGAATCGAGGCCGGGCTCAGGTGGTGGCGGCGGAGGCGGGAGATGTCCTGCGAGGCGACGGGCTCGCCGGTGTCGATGTAGGCGCGCACGACCGACTGCAAAATCTGTTCGGCACGGGCCGAAAGCTCGGGTACGGCGGTCATCGCGTGTCGGAGAGTTCCCTCACCGGACATTGTAGGGGAGATGCGGAGGGGCGGGCAAGCGCGGCTTCCTCTCCTGTGCGGGCGTCTGGATTCCGATATTCTCCAGAGAGAGGTTCCCGTATGAGACACGTCCGGAGGTTGGTGATGGTGATTGCGTTGGCCCTGGCGGCGATGTTGGGACCGGAGACCGCGCAGGGAGCCGTGTCTGGACTGGTGTGCACGTCGACGTCGGTGCAAGCGGTGCTGCGGACCGAGGGGCTTACCGAGCGGGCGGGCGAGATGGTGTTCAACTGCACGGGCGACACGCCGGGAGGCGAAGTGGGCGCCAGCTTCAGCGTTTTTCTCAGCGTGCCCGTGACGAACAGGGTTGGCGGCGACGGCATGACCGACGCGGCGCTGACCGTGGACGCGGGTCCGGGAACCGTGCCCGTCACGGTGCGCGGGCGGCTGGTGGGCTCCAATGCGGTGATTTTCGAATATGTGAACTGGACGCTGACCTCGTTCGCGGTCTCGACCATCAAGATCGCCAACATCCGCGTGAACGCCTCGGGCGCGGCAAACCGGGCGATCACGGCCCTTGTGTCCACCAACGGCATCTCGCGCATTGTCACAAACCAGCCGAATCTGGCGGTGGGCATCACGCAACCGGGCCTGCTGGCCAGCGCTTCCACGGCGGCGATCGTGTGCGAAGGATCTCCTCTGCCGGACGAGGAGTTGATCACGCTGCCCAATCTCTATGCCTCGGGCACGCGCGTCAGCTCGCTGCGGGTCACCGAAGGCGCGACGAACGGGTTTGAACTGCGGCAGGCCAACACGACCTCGGGCACGCGGATTGTCGTGCGCTACTCGGGCTTCCCGCAAGGCAGCCGGCTGTTTGTGCCCGATGCGATCGCCGGCACCTCGGCGACCGAGCAGAGCGCGGCGGGCGACCTGGGCGTGACGCGGGCGCTCGGCAAATATACGCCGGGCGGTTCGGGACAACTGCTGCTGATCCGCGTGCGCGGGCACGATGCCAATGGCGCGGGCGGGTCGCTCGCCTGGGCGCCGCCGTTCGGCGCAACGGGACCGCTCACCTTGAGCGGGGCTTCGGAAGTCCCCCTGGCAGGCGGCGCGGGCATGGCCGTGTTCGAGGTATACGACTCGCTGCCATCCATTTTGGAAAGCGCGCAGATTCCCACGTTTCTCGCGCTGGAGCGGGCGGGCGGACCGTTGACGCTGGCACAGGCGAGCGTCAGCTTCGGGCCGTTGAGCGAGGTGGCGATGGCGAGCGCGACAGCCCCCGTGCCGCGCTTCGTGGCCGTGGCCGCCGGATCGGATTGCGCGGCCATCCGCGACTGCCAGGCGGAATACTTCCCGAAACTCTTGGTGGATGCGCCGCCGCTGGTCTTCACGGCGCAGGCCGGCGTGCCGGGCTTCCTGGGCAAGTACATCCGCATTCTGAACGATCAGGGCGGCACGCTTGTCTGGACGGCGAAAATCCAATACAAACGCGGCGGTCCGGAGGGCTGGCTGCGCCTGAGCCGCGAGGTGGGCGTGAACAACGCGGGCATCGTGCTGGACGTGCTGGCCGAGAGGCTGCCGGGCGCGGGCGTCTACGAGGCGGCGCTGGCGATTGACGCCGGGCCGGTGGCCGGGTCGCGTCTGCTGCCGGTGACCCTGACGGCGTCCGAGGCGCCCAAGCCGATCGTGCGTCCCGAGGTGTCCAGGGCTTACAACGCTGCGGGTGGCGAACGCTATGCCACGCTCGTTCCGGGCTCGCGCGCCGTGTTGGAGGGCGTGCGGATGGGCGGCGAACCGGTGCGCATCACCGTCGATGGCGTCGATGCCAAAGTGATCTCGTGGAGCCAGACGCGAGCCGAGTTCGTGGTGCCGGAGGCGCTGGGTTTCAAGGCGTCGGCGCAGTTGACCTACACGGCCGGCTTCGTGCCCAGCGAACCGTTCAGCCTGGCGTTGTCGGCCTCCGCGCCTGTCATCTACCCGAAAGGCGTCTTGAATCAGGATGGCCTGCCGAACTCGCCGGCCTACCCCGAAACGGTGGGCCGCGTCTTCCAGGTATTCGCCACGGGGTTGCCGCCAGGGATGCTGGGAACCATTTCAGCGAAGGTTCACGACCGCGAAATCGACCGGCCGCTGTACGCCGGCGCGGCGCCGGGGCTGGACGGGATTCAACAGGTGAACTTCGCGATTCCCGGCGATTTGCCGGCGATGTCGAGCGAGGTGATCGTCTGCGGATGGCCGGCGAACCAGCCGGGGCAACGCGTCTGTTCGCCGCCGTTCGTGGTGGTGTTGCGGCGGCCCGAGTAAGCCGTGCGGATCTTCGTCTACTTCGTGGGCAAGCCGCGCGACGGGCACGCCAACGCGATGGCGGCCGAATTCCTGAAGCGCACCTCGCGCTGGGCAAAGTGTGAGATGCGCGAGGTGGACCCGCGGCGGGCGGACTTCTGGGAGAAACATCCCGCGGCGGCCCTCCTCATGCTGGACCCGGCGGGCAAGCGCTGGGATTCAGCGGAGTTCGCCGCGCGGCTGCGCACATGGGAAGACGAAGGACGCGACGCCGTTTTCGTGCTCGGGGGCCACGACGGGCTGCCAGAGGCATGGAAGGAAAAGGCTACGGTGCTGTTGTCGTTGTCCCCCATGACCTTTCCCCACGAACTGGCGCGCGCGATGCTGGCCGAGCAGATCTACCGGGCGTTCGCCACGCTGCGGGGCCATCCCTATCCGCGGTGATTTTTTTTCGAGCGGATGCTTGACTCCGTACCTTGCTACGGAGTTTAGATTTAGGCTGAAAGGAGGTCATACGAAAATGACCACGAACCATGAAGCCAAGTGCTGCCAAGAGTGCAACTGCCCCTGCTGCCCGTCGGAGTGCCCGTCCGGGTGCGAATCCTGCGGCGCCGTTTGCGACTGCTGCGCCGCCTGCCCCTGCGCGTAAGCGGACGGAGACAATGAGAACGATCGGCGCCACCGCGGCGGAAGCGGGCGTGCATGTGGAAACGATCCGCTATTACGAGCGGATCGGACTGATTCCGCAGCCGCCGCGGGGCCGTTCGTACCGCCACTACCCGGCTGAAACCGTGCGCGCCCTGCGTTTTATCCGGCAGGCGCAGGAGTTCGGGTTCACACTGAAGGAGATCGCCGGCCTGATGGCGCTCGAACGCGACAATGCCGGCTGCGCGGAGATGTGCGAACGTGTGGACCGGAAACTGGCCGAGGTGGAGCGGAAGATCACGGCGCTGACGGCGCTGCGCAACGAACTGGCGAGGATGGTGCGGCACTCCCCGCGAAGGGGGCGTCACACCGAGTGCAAGGTGTTCGACTGTCTGAGCGGCGGCGGCGGCGTCTGCTGACGGGCGGCGCGAGCGGCCGTCTGGCGGCCCGAATGCCCGGCGGGCCGGGCGCGGTACCGTAGGATAGTAGATTGTCCCGCATTTCCTCCATAGTCCATCCTCCCGGCCTGCGTTGGCCGCTTGTCTACACCGGCGTCTTCCTGACCACGCTGGCCACGCTGATGCTCGAATTGACGCTGACGCGGATCTTCTCGGTGGTCTTCTATTACCACTTCGCGTTCCTGGCCATCTCGATCGCGCTGTTCGGCCTGGGGGCGGGCGGCGTGTTCAGCTATGCCGTGCAGGGCTGGCCGGGCTCGGTGTGGCGGAAACTGGCCGTGCTCTCGACGCTGAACGCGTTCTTCGTGGTGCTGTCGGTGAGCTTCGTTCTGTCGCGCCAGGCGCAAATGACCAACGCGGCGCTGTCAGGCATTTATGTGGTGAGCGCGTTGCCGTTCCTGGTGTCGGGCATCATTGTTTCGCTGGCGATCTCGGAAACCATCGGTCGCGTCGACCGCGTGTACTTCTTCGATCTGCTCGGCGCGGCCGGAGGCTGTCTTCTGCTGATTCCCCTGTTGAACACCATCGGTGCACCGAACACCGTGATCGGCACCGGAGTGCTGTTCGCCTCGGCGTCGGCGCTCTGGTTCACTCTGGCCGGTTCCGTGCGCATGCGCATCGTAAGCGTGGGCGTGGCGCTGGGACTGGTGTGGCTGATCGTCTTGAACGCCAAGAACCGCATGATCGATGTCCGCACGGCCAAGGGCATGACGCTCGCGGGCGAGCGCTTCGTGAAGTGGAACAGCTACTCGCGCATCGCCATTCAGCCGGACCGGCATAGCAACGCGCTGCTGATCGTCATCGACGGCGACGCCTCCACCGGAATCGCCAACTTCGATTTCGACAAACTGACCGCCGGGGAGCGGGCGAACCTGCTGCGCCAGGGGCCGGGTCTGCCTTATGCCCTGCGGCCGGGCGCCAAGACGTTGATCATCGGGCCCGGCGGCGGCTGGGATGTGTCGCGCGCGCTGGCGGGCGGCAGCAAGGACATCACCGGCGTGGAGATCAACAAGATCATCGCCAACACGATCATGCGGGAACGCTTCGCCGGTTTGAGCCGGAACATCTACTTCCGGCCCGAGGTACGCATCTTCGTGGAGGATGGGCGCAGTTTCGTGCGCCGCAGCACGGAAAAGTATCAAGTGCTCCAGGCAACGCTGGTGGACACCTGGGCATCGACCGCCGCCGGAGCGTTCGCGCTGTCGGAGAACAACCTGTATACGACCGACGCCTTCCGCGATTACCTGGCCCACCTGACCGGCGACGGCATCCTGGCCTTCACGCGCTGGGGCTTTCAGCCGCCGCGCGAGAGCCTGAGACTGATCACGCTGGCCGTGGAGGCGCTCGAATCGCTGGGCGAGCGCGACGTGGCGCGCCATTTTCTGGTGGCCCGCGAGAACACGCACCTGCTGAAGGGGTGGGGCGCGACCGATACGGTGATCATCTCGCGCGAACCGTTGAGCGAAGCCGACGTGGCGCGGGCGCGCCAGTTGTTCGCCGAAGCCAGGATCGAGACCGTGTACGCGCCAGACATGACACCGGAGGAGGCGCGCGGCAACGCCTTCGCCGAATTCCTGCACGCGCGGGACAGAACGGCGTTCTTTGCCGGCTATCCGTTCGACGTGACGCCCGTCTCCGACGACAAGCCGTTTTTCTTTTACACGGTGCAGCCGCGGGATATCTGGAACTATTTGAGCCACGCGGTGCGGGAATCGGCGGACTACAAAATCAACCGCGCCGTTCCGCTGCTGTTCGGCGTGATGGGCATCAGCATCCTTGGAACCCTGGTGACGCTGCTGCTGCCGCCGCTGGTGTTGGGCAGCCGGTTGCCGGCCGAACGCGGCGTCAGGATCTTCCTGCTTTACTTCCTGTGCGTGGGCATCGGCTACATTCTGATCCAGGTGGCGCTCATTCAGCGCTTCGTTCTGTTCCTGGGCCATCCGCAGTATGCGCTGACGGTGATCATATTTTCGATGTTGCTCTCCAGCGGACTGGGAAGCTTCCTGAGCCGCCGCCTGGGCACGTTCGAGGACGCGGCGCTACGCAAGGCGCTACTCGGCGTGGCCGCCTGCGTGTTGGCGCTGGCCGCGGTCTCGGGTCCGGTGGTGAACGCCGGCGTGGGCTGGCCTCTGGGCGTGCGTATCCTGGCCACCGTGCTGCTGATCTTCCCGGCGGGCTTTCTCATGGGCATGCCGTTTCCCAGCGGGCTGGCGCGGCTGGAGCAGTGGAATCACCAATCGGTGCGCTGGGCCTGGGCCTTGAATGCCGCGGCCAGCGTGATGGGGTCGGCCGGAGCGATCGTCCTGGCCTTGTATATTGGATTGCGGGCGACGTTGATCGCGGGCGGCCTGCTGTACCTGGCCGCGCTGGCCGTGTTGATGGTGGCGCAGTCGCGCCGGATCCCCGTGCCCGAACAGGAGGCTGTCACATCATGAGCGAACCCTGGCTGTCCGGACCGGTCGAGGGCGTACACCCGCTGGTGGCGCCGCTGATTCACAGCTTCACGCAGGTGCGCGAGGATGCGGCGCACTGGACCGAGGGGTTGAGCGTGGAGCAGTTGTGGGCCGAACCATCGGGCGCGGGTAGCGTTGGTTTTCACGTGCGCCATGCCGGCGGCGCGGCGGAGCGGCTGTGCGCCTATCTCCTGGGCAAGGCGCTGAACGAGGCGCAGGTGGCCGCGGCCAAGGCGGAAAAAACGGGCGGCGCGACACGCCAGGAGTTGCTGGCCGAGTTGAACGCGAGGCTGGACGCCGTCGAGGCAGCCGTGAAGGGGCTTCCTCCCGGCTCCTACACGGAACCGCGCGGCGTGGGAAAGAAGCTGCTGCCCACGACCGTGATGGGCCTCATCGTCCACATCACCGAGCATACGCAGCGTCACATCGGCGAGGCCATCGTGACGTCCAAATGGGTACGCGCGGCCTGACAGGCCGGTAACCGCGCCGCTGTCCCTCCCCTCCGCGCCCGATCCGGTTCCTAGGGTGTGAAAGGGATGTATCGAATTTCCCTCCCGTGCGTCCAAGTGAATAGATCCCGCTACTGAGCGTGGCCGGAAGGCGGCCTGGGTGGTCCGCCGGCCCCCGGTGTGCGAGATGCATGTACAGACATGGGCCCTGACCAGGGCCGTCTACAGGGAGAGAGAAATATCATGAGGATCCGTACGTTTCGAGATTGGAAGCTTGCCGTTTTAGGCGCGGGGCTGCTGGCCCTGGGCGGACTGGGCGGCTTTGCCCTCAGGGCTGGCGGCGAGCATCACACCGTGGAAGTGAAAATGTCGCAGGCGCCTCCGCCCAAGGCGGGCTTTGGCGACGTGGTGCAGCGCAATCTGCCGGCCGTGGTGAGCATCACCATGACGAAGGTGTCCAAGACGAGCTTCGAGGGGCAGGACCTGCCGCCGGAGTTCGCGCCCTTTTTCCGGGGCGCGCCGCAGCAGCCGCGGAAACAGCGCGGCGCGGGGTCGGGCGTTATCGTGTCGCCGGACGGCTACATTCTGACCAATAGCCATGTCGTGAACAAAGCCAGCCAGATCAAAGTGCAGTTGAGCGACCGGCGTGAGTTCATGGCGAAGCTGGTCGGCGAGGATGAGAAAACCGACGTGGCCGTGCTGAAGATCGACGCGGCGAACCTGCCCGTGGTGACCTTCGCCGACAGTTCCAAGGTTCGCGTGGGCGACTATTCGCTGGCCATCGGCAACCCGTTCGGCGTGGGCCAGACCGTGACGATGGGTATCGTGAGCGCGACGGCGCGCGGCGGCCTGGGCATCGAGGAGTATGAGGACTTCATCCAGACCGACGCGGCGATCAACCCGGGCAACTCGGGCGGCGCGCTGGTGAACGCCAACGGCGATTTGATCGGCATCAACACCGCCATCCTGTCGCCGACGGGCGGCAACAATGGCGTTGGCTTCGCCATTCCGTCGAACCTGGCGCGTCACGTGATGAACCAGTTGATCGAGCACGGTAAGGTGACGCGCGCATTCCTCGGCGTGACCCTGCAACCGCTCACCCACGAACTGGCCCAGGCCATGAAGGTGCCGGGCAACGAAGGCGCGGTGGTGGCCGACGTGTCGCCGGATTCGCCGGCGGCGCGCGCGGGCCTCAAGAGCGGCGACGTGATCACGGCGATGAACGGCAAGAAGGTGGCCGATTGGGTGCAGTTGAAACTCATGGTTGGCAACGCGGCGCCCGATTCCGAGGCCCGGTTCACGGTGGTGCGCGACGGCCGCGAACAGGCGGTAACGGCCACGCTGAGCGAACTCACCGATAAGAAACTGGCCGCCAACCGTCCCGGCAAGTCCGGCGACGAGGAGGCGTTGAACGGCGTCGAGGTGTCCGACCTGACGCCGCGGTTCCGGCGGCAACTGGAGCTACCGGCAGGCTCGACAGGCGTGGTGATCACCGGCGTCGATCCGTCCAGCAAGGCCGCCGAAGCCGGTCTGCGGGAAGGCGATGTGATCCGGCAAGTGAACCGCAAGCCGGTTTCGAGCGTATCCGGGTTGCAGGAGGAACTGCGGCAGGGCGGTTCGAAGGATGTTCTGTTGCAGATCCAGCGCGATGGCACGAACCTGTTCGTCGTGGTGCCGTCGGAAGGCTGAGCGCGGACCTTCTCCCTGCGCACGAACGCACCGTCCGGGCTAACCGTCCGGGCGGTGCGTTTTCTTTTGGAGCACGTGGCGCGTAAGGAATCCGGCCGCGCCCGGCTACAATCAAAGTAGTCGTGCTGGTTCCACTCGACAGTTTGACCGCTCCGCCCAAGGCGGCACGCCCGGAATGGCTGCGCGCTCCCGCGCCCGCGGGAGAAAACTATCGCGAATTGAAGGAACTGATGGGGCGGCTGGGCCTGCACACCGTGTGCGAGTCGGCGGCCTGTCCGAACGTGGGCGATTGCTGGAACCGGCGCACGGCCACGTTCATGATTCTCGGCAATGTCTGCACGCGGCGGTGTGGCTTTTGCGCCGTGCAAAAGGGCGTGCCGCTCGACGTGGACATGGATGAACCCCGCCGCGTGGCCGAAGCCGTCCAGGCGATGGGCTTGCGCTACGCCGTGATCACCAGCGTGAACCGCGACGACCGCAAGGATGGCGGATCGCTGCTGTTCGCCATGACGATCCGGTCCATCCGCGAGCGCGTGCCGGGCTGCCGCGTGGAGGTGCTCGTACCGGATTTTCAGGGTTCCCGCGAGGCCATGCGAATCCTGATGGACGCACGGCCCGACGTGATGAACCACAACACGGAAACCGTGCCCAGGCTCTACCGGCAGGTGCGTCTGGGCGCCAGCTACGAGCGGTCTCTCGACGTGCTGGCTTATGCCAAGAAGCTCGGGCCGGAGACGCCCACGAAATCGGGTTTGATGCTGGGGCTGGGCGAGACCATGGACGAAGTCTTGACTGTGATGCGCGACCTGCGGGCTTCCCAGGTGGACATTCTCACGCTGGGACAATACCTGCGCCCATCGCCCAGGCACCTGCCTGTGTTGCGCTATGTGCCGCCCGAAGAGTTCGCCCAGTACCGGCAGGCGGGGGCCGCGATGGGCTTTACACACGTGGAGGCGGGGCCGCTGGTGCGCAGTTCGTATCACGCCGACGAAGCGGTACGGTGACACTCTCCGAGCCCGCTCCGGGCGTGGTGCGCATCCGCCTGCCGCTTCCGTTCCAGTTGAACCACGTGTACGTCCACGCGGCGAGGCGTGACGGCGGATGGATGCTGATCGACACCGGCCTTGGCGACGAGGCGAGCATGAGCCTGCTGGACGACGCTTTCATCGAAGCGGGCATTCTCTGGCGGGAGGTGCGCGACATTTTTCTCACGCATACCCATCCCGACCATGTCGGCGGCGCCCCGGAACTGTTGCGACGAACGCGGGCGCGGCTTTGGATGTCAGAGGGCGAGCGGGATCATTTGGCCGAGGTTGCCACGGCGGCGCACGTGGCCGATTGGTTCACGCCCACCGTGCGGCGCGCAGGCGCGGACGGACACGAGATACGCGAGATGGAGCATGCCTTTGCCTCCGTGCGCCACAAATTCGTGCCGCTTACACCAGATCATCTCCTGAAAGGCGGCGAGCGGATCGCGACGGACGCGGGCGAGTGGACCACCGTCCTCACACCCGGGCACTCGCCTGCCCACCTGGCGCTGTACAACGCCGGGCGGCGGCTGCTGCTGGCGGGCGATCATGTATTGCCCAAGATCACGCCCAACATCAGTTGGATGCCGGGCCGCGACATGCTCGCCGAATTCCACGAATCGCTGGAGTTGGTGGCCCGTCTGGACGTGGACGAAATCCTACCGTCGCACGGCGGGGCGTTTACCGGGCTCGTCGCCTGGGTGGAGTCTGCCCAGCGACACCACCAGGAACGATGCGACGGACTGCTCGGCGGCCTGGCCGCGGGCGCGTGCACCGCCCGCGAGCTTCTTCCGGTACTGTGGGCGAAACCGCTGGCCGCGTGGAATCTTCGCTTCGCTCTGTTTGAGGTTCTGGCTCATCTGGAGTATCTGTCGCGGCGCGGTCTGGCCGCTAAGATAGAAGGCGGCGTGGAACGCTGGAAAGTTACACCGGCGGCCCACGAACGCCTCGACGCGCCACGGTAAGGGCGGGCGGAACTTTTCCCGTCCCCGTTCGTAGTCATTTATGAGGAGGGAATGGCCGTGCTGAAGTTCCTCATGTGGTGCGTCCTGTTCGTCGTCTGCTGGCCGCTGGCCCTGCTGGCACTGATACTGTACCCATTTGTGTGGATTCTGCTGTTACCGTTCCGGCTTGTGGGGATTACGGTGGATGGGATTCTGGAATTGCTGCACGCTTTGCTGACGCTACCCGCCCGGATGGTACGGTTCGGCGCGGCGCGCTAGCCCGAACATTTCACCAAGTGGCAGCGACGGACTCGAAGGCCGGGTGGTGAGGCGCTTCAAGAAAGAATCATTTACTGAATCCACTAACGGGTTTTGCGTATGGAATCCGAGTATGGCCGTCCGCAAACGGCAGTGTAAGACAGCCCAAGGCACGAAGACCGCCTGGTCCTACGTCTTCGACGCACCTGGTTCAACCCGCCAGGACCGCAGGCAGGTTTTTGAAAGCGGCTTCGCGTCCAAGAAGGAAGCGCAGGAAGCTGAGGCCGAGCGACGCATCAAGGAGCAGCGGTATTCCTCCCACAGCAACTGCAGGGTCAGATGCCGGTGCTGGCGCAACTGCTCGTGCATCGCCGCGAAGTCCGGCGGCGTGCGCGCCGGATTCCTCTCCACCAGGCTTGTCTCCGCGCGCGGGAACAACGCCGCCTCTACCCGCTCCTCGTCCCAGCCCTCCGGCAGCGGCCAATTCAGGCCCGCCGCCTCGGCTCGCTTCAGCTACTTGTGAACTGTGCTTGCCCCGGTCGCGCAGCTTCGCCCGATCTGCTGGCAACTCGGTTTGAGTTCGTATCGGAGGCGCAGCACCTCCCGGATCTTCCGCATGGACAATCTCCTGGCCGGCACTCTGTTCCTCCCTTGGGAGGTTCATTGTGCCGGGATAATGTCCAGCGCCGCCCGCCTGTGGAAATCGTTCCGGGCCATCGTGAATGCCATTCCGGGATCGTGCGAATACCGTTCGCCTTCCTGCCGGAACCGCCGTTCACGTTCACCCCGGAATCCCGTTCACCTTCAGCCCGGAACGATGTTCACGTCCACCCCGGAACCGCCTTCACCTTCGCCCGGAATCCGCAACATCCCGCCGGCCGAGGCCGAACTCCGTTACTACGCCTCGCTGGATCGCCCAGCAAAGGCCGCGTAACTCGTATCAATCAGCCTCCGGTAAAGCCGGCGCAGTTCAAGTTCGCCGCGAACTTACACGCAGGACTCGACGCGGGCCGCAGCGCAGTTCTAGCTCTGTGGAACCTTCAGTTGTTCCCACGTATTCCATTCTTCAACGATTTTGCCGTCAACAATGCGAGCGATATTGATGCCCAGCATCGTGATGGGCTCTCCCGTTTCGCGTGAACGGACACGGGCAGTCATGCGGGTAACAACTTTTTCGCCGTCCACCAACTGATCCTCGATAATGAACGAATCCTTGGTGTAGATGAACAGGTTGTGAAAATACAAAATGCTTTGAAGGAATCCTTCGCGGTCGCGGTCACCTGTGGAGACGTGCCCGACGTAACCGGGCGGGATCACTTGATCGAGCGAGGAGACGTCTCCGGCGGCATAGAGATCGACAAGGGTTCGAAAGACGGCTTTCCGTGACTCCGGCGAGTTGATATCGGCTTCACTCCGCAGGGTTTCGTTCTGCATGGCTGCCTCCTGGCAGCGCCTGACCTTGTTTCGGCTGGCACCGAGTCTGTTGCTGGCGCTACGATCCGTGATCATAACAAACGAGATGTGCGGGAAGGCGGCCATTCGCCATAACTCCAAACGCGAACTTTCCACCGTCCGATTCCGGTGACAGCCTCCCTGTCCGACCTCAATCGACACCCCACTGTCGATACGATTTGTGATTTCCGCCCCCGCCTTTGCTATACTACGAGTTCATGCCACTGCATGCCCATCTCCACCATCATCACGTCCATGGTGTGTAGCGACGGGCCACTGCAAGCGGATACCGATTTTCAGTTGCGCAGACGAGCCCGCCGCTCCCCGGCGGGCTTTTCGTTTTCCGGCTAGCGCCCGCCGCCCCGTGCCGCCGGCGGCCTCACCAATAGAAGGAACGTATGGATCTCGATTTTTCAAAACTGGACGGCCTTGTCACCGCCGTCATTCAGGACGACGCCACCGGCCGTGTGCTTATGGTCGGTTTCATGAACGACGAAGCCTGGCGTCTCACCCGCGAAACCGGTTTCGTCACGTTCTATAGCCGTTCCCGCCGCAAGCTCTGGCTGAAGGGCGAGTCCTCCGGCCACCGTCTCGCCGTCAAGGCGGTCCGCACCGACTGCGACCGCGACGCCGTGCTGCTTTCCGTGGAAGCGCTGGGTCCTGGCGTCTGCCACGAGGGCTACGAGAGTTGCTTCTTCCGGGCGCTTGACGGCGATGGCTGGAAGACCGTCGATGCCCGCGCCTACGACCCCAACGCCGTCTACGGAGGCAAGGCATGAGCGCCAAACTAAAACTCGGCATCCCCAAGGGTTCCCTGGAATCGGCCACCGTCGATCTGTTCCGCCGCGCTGGCTTCACCATCTCCACGAGTTCGCGCTCCTATTTCCCCTCCATCGACGATCCTGAAATCGAGTGCATGCTCATCCGCGCCCAGGAGATGGCCCGGTATGTCGAGGACGGCATTCTCGACGCCGGGCTGACCGGCCTGGATTGGGTTGCCGAAAATGACGCCGATGTCCAGGTGGTTTGCAACCTCGTCTACTCCAAGCAGTCCTTCGGCAAGGTGCGGTGGGTGCTTGCCGTTCCCGAAGCCTCGCCCTTCCACTCCGTCAAGGATCTGGAAGGCAGGATCATCGCCACCGAACTGGTGGGCGCCACGCGCCGTTACCTGGAACGCAACGGCGTTCATGCCAAGGTCGAGTTTTCCTGGGGCGCCACCGAGGTGAAGCCACCGGTGCTGGCCGATGCCATCGTCGAGGTCACCGAAACCGGCTCGTCGCTACGTGCGAACAAACTGCGCATCATCGAAACCCTGTTCGAGTCCAACACGCAGCTGATCGCCAACCAGGCCTCATGGGCCGATGCGTGGAAGCGCCGCAAACTGGAGGACATCCGCATGTTGCTGGAAGGCGCCATGGGTGCGCTGGGCAAGGTCGGTCTCATGCTCAACGTCAAGGCCGCCGACCTGGAGAAGGTGCTCGCGGTCCTGCCCGCGCTGAAGAACCCCACCATCTCCAACCTCTCCGACGGTGAATGGGTAGCCGTGAACACCATCCTCGAAGAGGTCACGGTGCGCATCATCATTCCCCGCCTCAAGGAAGCCGGCGCGCAGGGCATCGTTGAATATCCGCTGAACAAGGTCGTCATGTAGCCATGCTCCGCATTCTCGACACCTCCGCCGTTCCACGCCTTCTCGCCCGCCGGGCTTCCCGTATGAACGAGGCCGAAGCGCTTGTCCGTCCCATTCTCGAAGGGGTTCGCACGCGAGGCGACAAGGCCCTCACGGAGTATGCCCGTAAGTTCGATGCGCTTGACGCCGCGACCGTCGCCGTGCCGCAAGCCGTGCTCGACGCCGCGTATACGGCTCTCGATTCTTCCCTGCGCAAGGCCCTGAAACAGGCATCGGCCAACATCCGCGCCTACGCGAAGCTCCAACTTCCCACCGCCAAACAGGCCACGCTCGCGCCCGGCCTCAAGACCGGACAACTCATCCGCCCTCTCGACGTGGTCGCCGCCTACATTCCCGGAGGGCGTTACCCGCTTCCCTCCACGCTCATGATGACGGTGATTCCCGCGCAGGTGGCAGGCGTGGAAACCATCTGCGCCTGCTCGCCGAAGCCCGCCGGAACCGTCCTGGGTACGGCTGGTTTTCTCGAGGTGAACCGCTTCTTCCGAATGGGCGGGGCCCATGCCATCGCCGCGTTCGCCTACGGCACCAAAACCGTTCCTCGCGCCGATCGCATTGTCGGTCCCGGCAACATCTATGTCGCCGCGGCGAAAAAATTGCTTGCCGGCGAGACCGGCATCGACTTTGTCGCCGGTCCCACCGAGATCCTGATCATCGCCCCTGAGAAGGCCGCCGAGGCTAATCCCCGCTGGCTCGCCGCCGACATGCTCGCCCAAGCGGAGCACGATCCCGACGCGAGCGCCATCCTTCTGACACGCTCCAGGCAAGTGGCCGCGGCGGTCGTGCAGGAGGTCCAACGCCAACTGGCCGCGCTTCCCACCGCCGCTGTCGCGCGAAAGGCCATTGAACGCAACAGCGCCGTCATTCTGGTTTCCTCGCTTTCCGAAGCCGTCGGCATCTCCAACCGTTTCGCCCCCGAACACCTGTCTATCCCCAACCGCTCCCTGCTTCCCGCCATCCGCCATGCAGGCAGCGTCTTCATCGGACCCTTCTCCACCGAAGCCGCCGGCGATTATGCCAGCGGGCCCAACCACGTTCTGCCCACCAGCGGCGCCGCCCGTCTTCGCGGCGGCCTCTCCACGGCCGATTACGTAAAAGTGATCAGCACTCAGGAGTTGAACCTCCCCGCGCTGAAACGTCTTTCGCCGAGCGTGACCACGCTAGCCCGCGCCGAAGGTCTCGAAGCCCACGCCCGCTCCGTGGAGGTGCGCACCAATGGCTGATGAATCACAACCTTTCTTGGCTCCGCGCCCGGCCGTCGCCCGCATGGCGCCCTATTCGCCGCCCACCGGCGGACGCCACGGTAAACTCCGCCTCGACTTCAACGAGAATACCGTCGGCAGTTCGCCGCACGTCATCGAGTTTCTCCGGGAACAACTCAACGAGGCCGGCCTGAGCGTTTATCCTGAATACGCCGAAACCAAGGCCGCGCTCGCCACCTACTTCGACGTGTCCCCGGACCGGTTCCTGCTCTCCAACGGCACCGACGAGGCCATCCAGGTGCTCATCAACACCTACGTCGATGATCAGGACGAGGTCATCTCGCTCCACCCCAGCTACGCCATGTACCGCTTCTATGCCGAACTGGCCGGGGCCCGCGTGACCGAAGTTTCCTATCGCGAAGGAACGCTCGCCTTTCCGCTCGAAGAGTTGCTGGCCGCCATCACGCCCGCCACCCGGGCAGTGCTCATCTCCAACCCCAACAACCCCACCGGCACGGGGATCGGACTACCGGAGATCGAGCGCATCCTGGCGCACGTTCCCAGCGCCGCCGTGCTCATCGACGAGGCCTACTTCGAGTTCTGCGGCGTCACCGCTCTCGGGCTGCTCGACCGGTATCCGAATCTCTTCGTCAGCCGGACCTTCTCCAAGGTCTACGGCATGGCGGCCCTGCGTCTAGGGTGCCTCTTTTCGCAAGCCGCCAACACGGCCTGGATGCATAAGGCCCAATCGCCTTATAGCGTGAACGCCGTCGCCGCGCTGGCTGCCCGCGCCGCGGTGGCCGACACTGCGTACATCCAGACCTACGTCGCCGGAGTGCTCGCCGCGCGCGAAGAGGCGTACGCCGGCTTTGATCGTCTGGGCATTCCCTATTACCGCAGCCGCGCCAACTTCGTCCTGTTTCGCGCCGGTGAGCGCTCCATCGCGCTCCGCGACGCCCTGCGCGGCCGCGGCGTCCTGGTTCGCGACCGTAGCTATGAGATTCCCGGCTGCATCCGCCTGACCATAGGCACACGCGAGCAGGTAGCCCGCTTCTTCGCGGAATTGGAGAGCCTGTGGTAACCGAATACCTGGTCTTCGACATGGATGGAGTGCTCGTCGAGGTGGGCGATAGCTACCGGGAAACGATCGTCCAGACAGTCGCCCATTTCACTGGAAAGTCAATCACCCGCGAACTCGTCCAGGAGTATAAGAACGCCGGGGGCTGGAACAACGACTGGGCCCTTTCTCAAAAGATCGCCGGCGATCTCGGCGTGAAAGTTGACTTCGACACCGTACGCGCTTACTTCGATTCCATCTTTTTCGGCACGGTCGCCAACGGCATTCCCGACGGGCTCATGAGCCGGGAAGTTTGGATCGCCAGGCCCGGTGTGCTCGAAGACCTCAACCGTCGTTTCCGCTTCGCCCTGTTCACCGGACGGCTGCAAGAGGAGGCCCGGATGACGCTTCGCCGCTTCGCCCCTCAACTCCGCTTCGACCCCTTCATCGGCGCCGCGGAGGTCACTCATGGCAAGCCTCACCCGGAGGGTTTGGAAACCATCGCCACGCTTACGCCAGGCTCCGAATACTGGTATATCGGCGATACGGTCGACGACGCCCGTTCGGCCCGCTCGGCCGGCGTTCCCTTCATCGGCATCGCCGCCCCGGGCGTCCCCCAACGCGACAAACTCGTCTCGCTGCTGAAAGCCGAGAACGCCCTGGCCGTCTTGAACGACATCAACGAACTGCCCGCATTCCTGAAGCCATGAGAAAAGCCACCGTCACACGCAACACCAAGGAAACTCAAATCGAGGCCAAACTCGTCATCGAGGGGAAGGGCCGTTACCAGATTTCCACTGGCATCCGCTTCTTTGACCACATGCTGGAACTCTTCACCAGGCATGGCGGCTTCGATCTCACGTTGAAGGCCGCGGGCGACCTGGACGTCGATCAACACCATACGGTGGAAGACGTTGGTATCGTCCTCGGCGAACTCTTCAAGAAGGCGATTGGCGACAAGAAGGGGATCAACCGCGCCGGCTACTTTGTCATGGCCATGGACGAAACCCTGGCCGTCGTCGCGCTCGACCTCTCCGGCCGCCCGGCGCTTGTCTACAAGGATCTGGTCAGGACCCGGTTCGTGGGCGACCTCCAGACCGAACTGGTCGAGGACTTCTTTCACGGCTTCATCAGCGCCGCGGCCGCCAATCTGCATGCCAAGGTTCTCCACGGCCGCTCCAATCACCACAAAATCGAGGCCATTTTCAAGTGCTTCGCGCGCGCCCTCCGTTATGCCTGTTCCAAGGACGCACGCCTGAAGGATCAGTTGCCCTCCACCAAGGGCCTTTTATGAACATCACGATTTTCGACTACGGCGCTGGCAACCTCCGCTCGGTCCAGAACACTCTTGCCAAGATCGGCGCGCCCTACACACTCGTCGATGATGCCGCCGGGCTTCTCGCGGCCGAAAAGATCATTCTGCCGGGCGTGGGCCACTTCGGCCAGATGATCCGCGCTCTTGACGCCATGCGTGTCCGCCCGGCACTGCTTGAACAGATCGAAAAGGGCGTTCCTTTTCTCGGGATCTGCCTTGGCCTTCAGGCCCTCTTCTCGGCCAGCGAAGAGGAACCCGGAGTGGACGGTTTGGGCATTTTCCCCGAACAGGTCGCACGCTTCTCCGGTGATATGCGCGTCCCCCACATGGGCTGGAACGATCTCGCGCCGAGGCCCGGTTCGCGGCTGCTCGCCAACGTGGGCGAGCAGCCATACGTTTACTTCGCGCACAGCTACTACGCACCGGTCAACGAAGCCACCGCCGCCACCTGTACCTACTCGATTCCCTATACGGCCGTCCTCGAACGCGGCAATCTCCACGGCGTCCAGTTCCATCCGGAAAAGAGCGGGCCGCTGGGTCTGAAAATCGTCAAGAACTTCATCGACCTGTAAACCAGCCATGCTTGCCAAACGCATCATCCCCTGCCTCGACGTTACGGCCGGACGCGTCGTCAAGGGCGTCAACTTCGTGAACCTTCGCGACGCGGGCGACCCCGTCGAACTCGCCGAGCGCTATAACGAACAGGGCGCCGACGAGATCGTCTTTCTCGACATCACCGCATCGAGCGACGACCGCGCCACGATGGCCGATGTCGTCTTCCGTACCGCTCAACGCGTCTTCATCCCGCTCACCGTCGGAGGAGGTATCCGGAGCGTCAAGGATGCGCGGCGCATTCTCATGGCAGGCGCCGACAAGGTGAGCGTCAACACAGCGGCGGTGCGCCGTCCAGAACTCATCACCGAACTCAGCCACGAGTTCGGCGCTCAGGCCGTGGTTCTGGCCATCGACGCCCGGCGCCGCGCGGATGGCTCCGGCTGGAACGTCTTCACCAAGGGCGGACGCGTCGACGAAGGCATCGACGCCGTGGAATGGGCGCGCCGCGGAGAATCCCTCGGAGCGGGTGAAATTCTGCTAACCTCCATGGACACCGACGGCGTGCAAAGCGGCTTCGATTGCGCCATGACCTCCGCCGTTTCCGCCGCGACGCACATTCCCGTCATCGCTTCCGGCGGTGCGGGGAAGCCCGAGGATTTTCTGCGCGTCCTCACCGAGGGCAGCGCCGATGCCGCGCTGGCCGCCTCCATTTTCCATTACGGCGCCTACACCGTTGACGATATGAAGAAGTTCCTGGCCCAACATGGCATCCCCGTCCGGAGTGGCTACTAGCATGATCGTTCCCTGCATTGACCTCATGGACGGCAAGGTCGTCCAACTTGTACAAGGCCGTGAAAAGGCGCTGGAAGGCGATACGCCCGAGCGGATGCTCGAACGTTTTCGCGCCTTCCCTGAGATTCAGGTCATCGACCTGGATGCCGCCATCGGCTCCGGCTCGAACGATGAACTTGTCAGCTTCCTCGCTTCCCGCGCTGTGTGCCGCGTCGGCGGCGGAGTGCGGTCCGTTGAGCGCGCCCGCGCACTGGTTGGGCAAGGAGCCCGGCAGGTGATCATCGGTACGTCGGCCTTTAAGGCAAATGGCGTGAACACGGAGTTTTTGGGTGCCGTCAGCGACGCCATCGGCCGCGAACGCGTGCTCATCGCGCTCGATTCCAAGGAAGGCCGCATCACCGTCAAGGGCTGGCGCGAATCCACGAACCTCACCGCCGAAGCGGTTCTCAACCAGATCGAACCCTACTGCGGCGGCTTCTTGTGCACCTACGTCGATAAGGAGGGCATGCTCCAGGGTACCGATCTCGACTGGTTCCGCAGACTGCGCGCCGCCACCTCGCTCGACATCACCGCCGCCGGCGGCATTACCACTCTCGATGAGATCGCCGCCTTGCAAGACATGCGCGTCCACGCCGCCCTCGGCATGGCCATCTATACCGGACGGCTCGATCTCGATCAACTCGCCCGGCTGAACGGCTGACGCAGCACCGCTCATCCGCGCCGCATTTTCGCGTTGAACGCCTCGCTGCCACCTTTGGGAATCGACAGCGTGCGCCAGCCGGCGCCGCAATGGCTCTTGGCCAGGTAGATGACCTGTCCGGCATGGTTCGCCGTGTGTCCCAGCGAGCGGTGCAGCGCTTCGGCCACCGTGCACGGCTCGGTCCGGACCGTCACCGTCCTCGCCAGATCCGCATCGTTCAACTCCGCCAGCGCCCGTAGCGCCGCCGCGAAGCCCCGCTCCCACAGGGCGCGCGCCGCGGCACAAGTCAAGCCGGGTTCCTCGAACTCCCCGTCCCGGTTGCGATCCGGCTTCTCTCCATCCGTCGTCAGGAAGTCCGTGAACCGCGACCGCAGGTTCCCCGCCACATGTTGCACGATTACAGCCACGCTGCTGTTGCCGCCCGCTCCCGGAGCGTTTATCTGCTCGTCGGTCAACTGTTCCAGCGCCCGTTCGCCCAGCCGCCGCCACTTACGGAACTCTTCTTCGATCGAACCCACCACGGCGCGCATCATGCCTCCTCTCCCGCCCGGAGCGTGGCCAGTTGCGCATCCATCTCTGCGACGGCCGTGTGCAGATCCTCCCTCATGCTGTCCACCCGTTTCGCGATCTTGTCGCCGCTGGATCGCGCGGTTTCGGCCCACTTCTTCAAGTCCTCCAAATGCTCCACCTGCCTGGCCACGCTTTGCACGGCCTTGTCCATCGCCCGCAGCGCTTTCGCCGTGTCCGCGCCCTGTTGCTTTTCCCGCATCGCCAGCGCCCGCGCCAGTGAATAGGCCGCCCGCACCAGCAGGCCTTGCGCCGGGTCTTCGGAATCCCACGCAATCACCACGTCGCTGCCGTACCGCCCGAAGGGTTCCAGCCCGGATGGGGCGCTCTTGGCCGAGAACACGAAGACGCCAACCTGCGCCTGGCGATTCTTGCGCGCCTCGTCCAACTCGTCCAGCGCGGCCCTCAAGCTGACTCCGCCCGCCTGCTTCGCTTCCCAGACAATGTTCACGCCCGGCGCAGCGGACTCCGCGCCGAGCGTTACCACGACGTCGCCCGTCTTGTTGCTCTTGATCAAGCCCGTGGTTGTCCCCGTCGCCACCGAAATGTCGCCAAAGCCCTGCGCCAAACGAGCCACCTCTTCCGCCAGCGCCGCTTCGAACTCCAGTCCGTGCACGGTCCCCCGCTCGTTCGCCTTCTTCGTGGAGCGAAGCCCCTCCAGGGCCTCTCGTACCTCCGTATGAAACGCGGTCTGGCTTTTCTGCATCTCCAGAACCTGCCCCTCCATCGTCCGCTTCAGGCGCGACAGCGCGCTTTCTGGCTGGTCCAGCGACAGTTGGCCTTTGATTCCCTGCGCGTGCGAGTCCACGATGTCCTGCACGCTCCGGGCCAGTTGCTCCTTCAGCCCGTCGCTGTTCTTCGGGTCCAGCAGCCGGAAGATCGGGCTGGTTTCACCGAGCTTTTCCGTTATGGTGCGCGCCACCACGCTTCTGTCGCCTTCCACGAACGACGCCATCGACGCGCGCAGACGGCCTCTTTCGGGATGCAGATAATCCTCCATCTCCCGCTGTACGTCACGCACCAGGCGTTCGCCCTCTTCCCGCAATTTCTTCTCGTCCACCTGCCCGCCCGCCAGCCGCAGCGCCAGCACTCCCACCCGGAGCGCCAACCGCAGATAGTCGTCCCGCTCGGCCCCCTCGGCCCGCTGGAGTAACTCATGCACCACCTCGGGGTCGTACACCTTCAGCGTCACGTCGAGGCTCGGGCGTCCGGCGGACGCAGGCAATGCGGAATGAGCGGCCATGCCAATAGGCTATCGCTTGCCGTGACCGGACGGCTCGTCTCATTACAATGGAAGGACATGGCTGATTCCCGAAGAATGTGCTCGAACTGCCGGGCCTTCATCAACGCGAGCGACAAAGTTTGTGAATACTGCGGCCAGCAGGTCGGACCTCGCGCCATCGACCTCCGCCTGCCTGACGATTTCCTGGGCGGACTCGTTCCGGCGCGGCGCGCCGCCACCTCCATCCTGCTGCTGGTGAACGTTGGAGTCTACCTCGCCACGGTGGCCGTCAGCATGAAGGCCGGCCACGAGGGAGCCTTCATGAACCTTGACCCGCGCACGCTCATCATCTTCGGCGGCATGTACCGGGAAGGCATCTACGTCGGCGACTGGTGGCGCGTGATCACCGCCGGTTATCTCCACGGTGGCATTCTTCACATCGGGATGAACATGTGGGCGCTGATGGACATTGGCCCGCAGGTGGAGGAGTTGTACGGCACGGCTCGCACGGTGGCCATATGGACGTTGGGAACCGCCCTTGGCTTCTACCTCAGCTATGTATTCGGCACGCGCCTTTCCATTGGAGCCTCGGCCGGGCTGTTCGGCCTGATCGGAGCCATGATCGCCGTGGGCGTCCTGCATCGCACCGCCATGGCGCAGGCCATCAAGGCCGCCTATGTCCGAATGGCCGTCTATGGCATCGTCATCGGGCTGTTGGGCTTTCTTCCGATCGACAACGCGGCGCACATCGGCGGCCTGGCCGGCGGTTTTGGAGTCGCCTGGCTCGCCGGTCTGGAAAAGCGCGATGGCGGCACGCGCGACCGCTTGTGGCGTGGCATCGGGGGCGCCTGCGTGCTTCTGACGCTGGTCTGTTTCGTCCTGATGGGTCTCTCGGTATCGCGATGAACGGGAGAATTCGCTGGGCACTGGCTGGTGTAGGCGACATCGCCGTCAAACGGGTGCTGCCCGCCATCAAGTCCGATCCACGGGCCACACTGGCCGCTGTTGTCTCGCGCAACCCGGATAAGGGACTCGCTCACGCTCCGCGTGTCTTCGCCACAGTCGAGGAGGCCCTTGCCTGGGGCGAGTTCGACGCCCTCTATGTGGCCACACCCGTCGCACTTCATGCCCCGCAATCCATCGCGGCGCTACGCGCCGGAAAGCATGTGTTGTGCGAAAAGCCGGTGGCCCTAAACCACGCCGAGGCTCTATCCATGGCCGCGGCGGCGGACGATTGCCGCCGTCTGCTGGGCGTGGCATACTACCGCCGTCTTTACCCTGCGGTTCTCCGCGCCCGCGAACTCATACGCGCCGGCGCGATCGGAACGCCCGTCCTGGCCGAACTCCGCTTGCATACATGGTTCGACCCGGCCGATGGGTTTCGCTCCTGGCTTGTCGATCCCTCCCTGTCCGGCGGCGGGCCGTTGTTCGACGTCGGCTCTCACCGCATCGACCTGCTCAACTTCTGGTTCGGAACGCCCGCCCGCGCGGTTGGACTTGCCTCCCGTACCATTCACAAGCGGACGGTTGGCGATTCGGCCACCGTATTGGCCGAGTATGAGGCTGGGGTGCGCGGCGTGGTGGATGTCCGCTGGCACTCCCGTGTGGACCGCGACGAATGCCGCATCGTGGGCGCGGAAGGGTCCATTGAGATGACGCCTCTGAACAGCGGCCGTCTTGTCTCGCCGCTCGGCGAGGAGACGCTTCCGCCCCACGCCAACCTGCACTTTCCGGCTCTCGCGAATTTTGCCGCCGCCGTGCTGGACGGCGCGCCCCTCATGTGCCCGGTCCGCGAGGCCGCCTGGACGGACTGGGTGACGGCCAGGGTAACCGGTCTGGTTTAGCTCTCCACGCCCATCTGATCCAGACGGTACCGCAGAGCGTTTCGCGTCAACCCCAGCAGCCGTGCCGCCTGGCTTTTGTTGCCATCGGCGCGCCGCAACGCCTCGCGGATGATCGACCGTTCAAACTCGTCCAGCGTCACCCCCTCGGGCAGGAAGTGGTTGTCGCCCGCGGTCGCGGTCCTTGGCCGCACGTTCGCGTCCAGACGGATCGTCCCAGCCGTCAGGTTCCCGCCCGGCGACAATACCAGGCTTCGCTCAATCACGTTCTCCAGTTCCCTTACGTTGCCCGGCCAGTGGTAAGCAATCAACCTTTCCATCGCCGCCGCTTCGATCTCGCAGGGCGCCTCGGCGTACTTGGCGACAAACCGGCGGGCCAGGGCGGGGATGTCCTCCTTGCGCTCGCGCAGGGCTGGAATGTTGATGGGCACCACGTTCAACCGGTAGTATAGGTCTTCGCGAAAGCGTCCCTCTTCGAGAGCGGCTCGCAGGTCCACGTTCGTGGCCGCGATGATCCGAACGTCGATCCGCAAGGTCTTGTTCGAACCCAACCGTTCGAATTCGCGCTCTTGCAACACGCGCAGAAGTTTTACTTGAATGCCAACCGGTACGTCGCCGATTTCGTCCAGGAAGACGGTGCCGGTGTCGGCCTGCTCGAACTTGCCCGGCTTGGCCTGCTGCGCTCCGGTGAAGGCGCCCTTCTCGTAGCCGAACAGTTCGCTCTCCATCAGGTTTTCCGGCAGGGAGGTGCAGTTGATCTTCACGAAGGGCCGCCCGTTGCGGGGCGAATGATGATGAATGGCCCGCGCGATCAGGTCCTTGCCCACGCCGCTTTCGCCGCATAGCAGCACGGTGGCCCGGGAAGCCGCCACGCGCTCCACGGTTTGCAGCACCTCCTGCATGGCCGTACTGCCGCCGATGATATTGGCGAAGTCATAGCGCCGCCCCAACTCCGCGCGCAGTTCCCGGTTTTCCTCCCGCAGGTTCCTGACTTCGGCGGCCTTGGCGACCACCGCCGTCAGGTGGTCCATCGAGAACGGCTTGGGCAGGAAGTCCACCGCGCCGCGCTTCATCGCCTCGACGGCCGTCTCCACCGTGCCGTAGGCGGTCATCACGATCACGGGCGCCTGCGCGTTCTGCCGCCGGAGGGCGTCGATCAGTTCCAGGCCGTCCATTCCCGGCAGGCGCAAATCCGTGAGGATCAACCCGGCCCGGTCGGCGACGCGCAGCGCCGACTCAGCCGAGGCCGCCGACTCCACTTCGAATCCGGCGGCGCGCAGTTGCAGTTCCACCACGCGGCGCAGATTCTCCTCGTCTTCAACAATGAGGATGCGGGGCTTCATCATAGCCATGGACGGCACACCACTCCAGGGCGGTTGCCAAATGACGATGGTACAGCGGCCGGGTGGCCGCGGTCCCGTTAGTTCTCGACGGCGACGTCGATTTTCTTCGAGTTCGGATCCATGGCGACGATCTTGAAGCGGCGCACCTGGCCTTCGCGCAATGCGTTGGGGTCCATCGAAGGCCCGCCGGATTTCCACTTCGCCGCCAGCATGGCCGACAGCGACGAGAGATCCGCCGCGCCGCCCGGCTTCGCCGTTGCGTCGCCGGAGCCCGAACCGCTCACGCGGCACATCGCGTGCACGCCTTCGCCGAGTTCCACCTCGACGCGGTCGCCGCGCATGCGCATCACGCGTCCGCTCACGATCGCCCCCACCTCGGTTTCGGCGATGAAGGTGTCGGCCGAGGTCGGTTCCAGAACCTTCATCGACAGACGCAGGCGCCGGCGTTCGTTGTCCACCTCGGTTACTTGCGCCTTCACGGTCTGCCCCACGGCCAGCATTTCCTTGGGATGCTGCAACCGCTTCTCGCGCGTGATGTCGCCGATGTGGATCATTCCTTCGATCCCGTTTTCCACCTCGACGAAGGCGCCGAAATTGGCCAGGCTCGTGACCGGCTTTTCCACGACGGAGCCCGCCGGGTACTTGCGAACGACCTCTTCCCACGGATCGCCGATGGCCTGCTTCAGGCTGAGTGAAATCTTCTTGTCGGCCGGGTTCACGCCAAGCACCACGGCCTCGACATACTCATCCACCTTCAGGATGTCAGCGGGCTTGCGCACGCGCTTGTCCCAGCTCAACGCCGTGACATGGATCAACCCGTCCACGCCGGGAAGCAACTCGATGAATGCGCCAAAATCGGCCAGCCGCACCACCTTGCCCTTCACGCGGTCGCCCACGTGAATCGTCTCGACGGCTACCGACCAGGGGTCCCTGGTGAGTTGCTTCAGGCCCAGGGAGATCTTCTTCTTCTCCGGCTGAACCTTCAGCACTTTCACCTGAATCTGCTCGCCGCTCTTTACGATTTCATCGGGCTTGGCCACCCGGTGCCAGGCCATGTCGGAGATGTGAAGCAGGCCGTCGATGCCGCCCAGGTCACAGAAGGCGCCGAAGTCGGTGAGGCTGCGCACGGTGGCTATCATCACCGTGCCCTCCTGGATGGCGGAGAAGCGCTCTTCCTTGGCCTTGGCGGCCAGTTCCTCTAATACGACGCGGCGGTCCACCACCACGTCTTCCTTGTCCGTGTCGAGCTTCGTGATGCGGCACTCAATCTGGGTGCCCACCAGCTTTTCCATCTCGGCCACGTCGCGCGCGCCGCTGCGCGAGGCGGGCATGAACGCTTTCGCGCCCACGTCCACGCGCAGGCCGCCCTTCACGACCTCGGTTACCGTGCCGGGAATGATGGCGCGGTCATTGAATGCCTGCTGCAAACCGCTCCAGTCCTTCGGTACGGCCACGTGTACCTTCGACAAAAGGTAAAAGCCTTCCGGATGGCGTCCGGTGATGGTGACCGAAACCTGGTCGCCGGGCTTCACCATGCAGGCGCCGTCCGGAGCCGTCACCGTGGCCA
Organism: Bryobacterales bacterium; assembly: GCA_020852175.1. Lineage (GTDB taxonomy): Bacteria > Acidobacteriota > Terriglobia > Bryobacterales > Bryobacteraceae > JAFLBB01. The sequence goes on from JADZBH010000017.1 coordinate 54,932, forward strand.
GCGCCAGCGCGCCTTCCGACTTGCGGCCGATGTCGATGAGCACGGCGTCTTCGCCGATGGACACCACCGTGCCGTTGACGGATTCGCCAACAGCCTCCGAGGAGGCGCGATGCTGGTCCTGCTCGAATTGCGAGAGGATATCGCCGAAGGATTCTTCTTGGTTGGAGCCGGTCTGGTCGTTCTCAACCGGATCTTGGGGAGCAAAGGGATTCATGCGGGGAGCGAGTTCCCCCTCATTCTGGCACATTGCGTGCGCGGGTTGCAGCCCGTCCCGGCCCCCGCCGGGCTATCCCCCCGCCGCCCGGCGCCGCGCCGGTCTCCACCTTCTATGATGAGCACTGTGACTTCTTCCGCCAACGGTCTTTCCGAAGCAGGTTCGCCCTGGCGCATCCGGTTACAGGACATCGCCTGGCTGGCGCTGTTCGGCGGGCTGGCGGCGGTGAGCCGTTCGCGTAACGACGCCGAGATCGAACTCCTTTCGGCGCTGGCGGCATTCCAAATCGCCGAGCCGCGCTGGCGCAGTCTGCATACGCCTCGCGGGGCCTGGCTCTCGGTGTTCATCAAGCTGGCGCTGAGCTACCTGCTGATCGGTGTCACCGGCGCCATCAACTCCAGTTACTATCTGATCCTGCTGGTGCCCATCGTGTCCGCGGCCACGCAACTGGGCGCCTGGGGCACGGTGCTCATCTATTTCCTCTCCCTGGGCGGTTATCTCAGTTTTCTGCTCTTCCTCGACTGGGACCGCTACATCCTCCCCTTCCCGCAGGTTCAGGAACTGGCGCTGCGGGCGCTTCTGTTGTCCATGGTCGCCTTCCTGACGCACACGCTGGTGAAGGCGAGCCGGCAGCAGGCGCTGCGCTATCAGGCCACGGCCGAGGAGTTGGCCGCGGCCAACCGCAGCCTGCAAGCGGCGGAAGCGGCCGTCCGCCGCAGCGAGCGGCTGGCGGCGCTGGGGCAACTCACCGCGGGGCTGGCGCACGAGTTGCGCAATCCGCTGGGCACAATGAAGGCGTCGGCGGAACTGCTGCTGCGCAGCGCGCCGGACGATCCTCCGGTGGTGCGCGAACTCTCCGGTTACATCGCCGAGGAAGTGGACCGGTTGAATTCGCTGATCACGCGGTTCCTCGACTTTTCCCGTCCCTTGCAGCTCCACCTGGAGCCGCGAAGCCTGGACGCGGTGCTGGACCGCGCGGTGGCCGAGTTCGAGCGGCACCGTCCGCCTTTCGATGTGACGGTGTACAAGAACTATTCCACCGGGGTGCGGCCTTTCCTTCTGGATGCCGTGATGCTGGAGCGCGTGGTGTCGAACCTGTTATTGAACGCGGCGCAGGCGAGCCCGCCGGGGGGCGTAATCACGTTGAAGACGCGCGAGGCGGCCGGTACGGTGGAGATAGCGGTGATCGACCGCGGCTCGGGAATCGCGCCCGAACACATGGAGAGCATCTTCAACCCGTTTTTCACCACGAAGCCGTCGGGCACCGGGTTGGGCCTTGCCATCGTGTCGCGCATCGTCGATGAGCATGGCGGGCGCATGGCCGTGGAGAGCGCGCCGGGTGAAGGCAGCGTATTCCGCGTGCTGCTGCCCGCCCGCACTGAGCAGCCGCCCGCGCCGCATGCGGGCGATTACTCGAAGGAGCCGTAGCGGAGCTTGCCTTCGACCAGCGTGGCCAGCGGCTTGATCTCGCGAATCTGGTCCTCGGGGCAGGTGAGATAGTCGCGGTCAAGCATGACGAGATCGGCGTACTTGCCGGCTTCGAGCGAACCGGTTTTCCGCTCGTTGAACTGTAGATAAGCCGGTCCATTGGTGTAGAGGCGGAGGGCCTCGACGCGGGAGACCTTTTCCTCCGGGTAGATCACCTTGCCCTCGGTGGTGCGGCGTGTGACGGCCATCCAGATATTGAGGAAGGGATTGAAGGGATTGACCGCCTTGTCCTTGTCGTGGCCGATCATGTGATCGCTGCCGCCCGCGGCGACGATGCCCGCGTCGAAGTAGGAGTGGAGAGGGAAGAAATAGCGCATGGACTGGTAGCCGAACACCTTTTCGAGCGCCGGGACATCCAGGTAGAGCCAGCCGGGTTGGACGTCGGCGAGGATGCCCATGCGTTTCATGCGGGCGAGCGCTTCGGCGCTCATGAAGCTGCCGTGCATGACGTGCGAACGGGTGATGCGGATGGGGATGACCTTGTCGAGGGCCTCGAAGACGTCCAGGAGAACGTCGATGGCGCCGCCTCCCTGGGCATGCGAGGTGAGTTGCCAGCCCTTGGCGCGGGCGGCCGTGAAGATGGCGGTGAGCTTCTTCGGTTCGACGAAGAGGGTGCCGCGGGCGTCGGGGTTGGTTTGCCCGTAAAGGTGGCGGCCATAGGCGCCATAGGGCATGCGCTGGTAGGCGGTGCCGACGCTTTGGCCTCCGTCGAGGGTGACCTTGAAGGAGCCGAATTTCAGCCAGTCGTCGCCCTGATTGGTGGTCCACGGACGGTCGCGGATCTCTTTCACCACGGCCTCGGTGTCGCGCGAGGCCTCGATGCGCCAGGTCATGACGACGCGGACGGGAAGCTTACCGGCGGCCTTGAGTTCGCGGTAGACGGCTACGTCTTCTTCGGTAACGGCGCGGTCGCCGATGCCGGTGAGTCCGGCGGCGGCGTAGAGCTTGAGCATGGTCTCCAGCGCCTCGGCCTTTTCGGCATCCGAGTATCCGAGTTCCCGCGGAACGCCCTTCAACAGGCGGCTGGCGTTGCGGAGGATGCCGTTGGGCTCGCCGTCGGGCCCCTTCACCACTTCGCCGCCGGGAGGGTTGGGCGTGTCGCGCGTGATGCCGCTGATGCGCAGGGCCATGGAATTGGCGCCCCAGACATAGCTGCCGTCGAAGGCGACCGGGTGAGTCGTGACGGCGTCGAGGTCGGCCCTGGTCGGGAACCGCTGTTCCTTGAGCCGGGGTGGAAGCGTGCGCGGGACGACAATCCATTCGCCGGCGGGCGTCGCGCGGGCGCGCTGCCGGATGAACTCCTGAATTTCCGCGATCGAATTGAGCGGCGGTAGTTTGCGCTTGAACTCGGACAGACCGGCGCCGAGGGCGTGGACATGGGCGTCGATGAGGCCGGGAACGACCATCTTGCCCTTGAGATCGACCACCTGGGTGTTGGGCTTACGGTCGCGCAGGACGGCCTCGTTGACGCCCACGCGAAGCACCTTGCCGTTGCTGATCGAGATGGCTTGCAGGATGCTGAAGCGCGTATCGGCGGTGACGATGCGGCCGTTATAGAGGATGAGATCGGCGGCCGGGAGCGTGGAGCAGAGGGCGAGGGTTACGGCAAGGAGTCGCATGGTGAGGGAACCATTATCCTGTAATAGTGTCGTTTCTGGACAACCTGGAAAACAACCTGAACGCGATGGAGCGGGCCGAAGCGCGCGATCCGGAGACCCTGGCGCGGGAGCATGAACGGCGGCTGGCGGACAAGGACGCGGCGCGGCTGACGGCCCCGCACGCGGCGGCGCTGAAATCGAGCCCGTTCACCGACGCGTTGCTGCGGTCGGTGCGCGTGGTGGGCCATTCGCTGCGGACGGTGGTGCGCACGCACTGGAGGGAATCGGCGCTGGTGCTGGAGGCCCGCGAAAAACGCGTCGAGTTGCAGCCGGGGCCGGAAGGAATCGCGGCCGTTTACTTCGTGAACGGTGTGGAAACCAGGCGTGAAGCGTTGGATTTGAACGGGGCCGCGGAGACGTTCGCGCGCGCGTGGCTGGAGGCTTAGGCGCGCATGGGGAACTGGGCTTACCTGCTGATGGCGATTTGCGCGGAGGTGGTGGCGACATCGGCGCTGAAGGCCAGCGAGGGGTTTTCCCGGCTCTGGCCGAGCCTGCTGGTGGCGGCCGGCTACGGGGTCGCGTTCTACTGTCTGTCGCTGACCCTGCGGACGATTCCGATGGGGCTGGCCTATGCGATCTGGTCAGGGCTGGGGATCGTGCTCATCGCGGCCATCGGGTGGCTCCTGTTCGGGCAGCGCCTGGACGCCGCGGGACTGGCGGGGATGGCGCTCATCGTGGCGGGCGTGGTGGTGATTCAGCTTTTTTCCAAAAGTACGGGCCATTAATTCCTGGGCGCGGCGCGAAGGAATTCGAGCAGCCAGCGATCGACCTCGGCCACCTGCTCGGGTACGGTGTTGTGCCCGGTTTCAACGGCCAGCAGGAGCTTCTTTTCGCCGGGGATGACGTTGTAGGCGGAGTACATGGAAGTGGGCGGGCAGGTTTCGTCATTGAAGCCCCAACTGTAGAGACCGGGGACCTTCACGCGCCGTGCGAAGTTGACGACGTCGTAGTAGCCAGAGGCGGCGATTTTTTCCGGCGCGCGGTGGGAGCGCGGTCCATCGGCGAAGCGGAACATGTGGGGCCAGCCGCCGGCGCGCTCATGGAGATATCCGGTGACATCGGCGAGAGCGGGATAGTAGGCGGCCAGTCCCCGGACGCGCGGGTCGAGCGCGGCGGTGACGATGGAGAGCGCGCCGCCCTGGCTGCCGCCGGTGACGGCAAGGTTCGCGCCATCCCAGTTGGGCAGCGAGACGAGGAAGTCATTGGCGCGGACGCAGCCGAGATAGACGCGCCGGTAGTAGTAACGGTCCCGGCTGTCGAGGCCGAAGGTGGGGTAGCCGGCCAGCGCTCCGTTGCTGAGCGAAGTGTAAACCGAAGGGTCCATGGTGACGGGGATGCCGTGGATGCCCACCTGGAGGGTAATGACACCGCGGGCGGCGATGTCGGGCAGGCCGCGGTAGGGCCGCACGCCGGCGCCTGGAACGTTAAGCAAAGCCGGGTACCTGCCGGGAGCCTTGGGCTGGCACAGAACGCCATAGAAGCGCGAGGGCGTGGCGCCCAGGCCCACATTCTGAAGATTCACATGGAAACAATCCGCGGCGGCGTTGCCGTACTCGGGGAAGGGCGTCAGACGGGCGTCGATGGGCAGTTTGGCCAGATCAGCTTTGCCGGCGTCCCAAAAGGCGGTGAAGTCCGGCGGGTCCTGCTGCGTGGGCTGAATCCGTTCCGGCTGGAAGGCGGCGGTGGCCAGACCGCGGTAGGTTCTCCCGTTCCGCTCGACGGTGGCGATGCAGCGCAGGAAGCCGGGAGAGTTCATGGTGCCGCCGTCAACGGTGAGGCCCTCGGCGGGAAGGGTGACGGTGCGTTCGGTGGCGGGTGGAAGCATCTCGGGGCCGGTACGGTAGGTGACCTGGAGACCGGAGACGGGGTGGCCGTCCTGAGTGGCCGTGATGCGGAAGCGTACGGGCTGGCCGGGTTGATAGAGCCAGTCGGCGTGGTCGGTGGCGACGCGGAGTTGAAGAGTGCCGGTGCGGTCTTGCGCGAAAACGGGGAGCGTGAGAAGGGCGAGGAAGAGAAATCGGGTCATGGCTCGACCTAACACGATACCGCGAGAGGCCGCGGCACGGGGCGGGCGCTACCCGGCCGGCGGAGGCGGTTCGAACTTCGCACCGCGCAGAGCCTGTTCAAACGCCTTGCGCGCTTCGGGGATTTTACCGTCGGCGGCGGTGAGCGTGGCCGTGCCGAAACGCTTGGCTTGGCGGACGTACAACTGGCGGACCTCGCCGGCGGCGGCGTTGCCGGCCGGGACGCGGATGTCGAGCGCGATAGCCTCCTCGGCACCGGGGTAGGGAAGCGGACGCGGCTCGCCATGCTGCCATTCAGGTCGAAGTTCGCGCAGGATGAGTTGCTGCGCTGCGACGTAGTCCGCGAGCGTCTGATCGGAGTCCTGCGGCTCCTCGGTGAACAGGAGGCTGCTGACAGGCCCCTCCTCGACGCGCTCATGGTAGCCCTGGGCAGGCATCTCCTCCCATCCCTGCGGCGCGGCCTCCAGAGTCCAACTGCCGAAAGAGGGGATGTCCACGATGAGAAAGATGGACTGTCCGGCCTGAATGCGATCACCGGCCTGTACCTCGACCGGTTCGGTGACCCGGGCGCCTTGCAGGAACGTTCCGGCGCGGGAACCGGCATCGCGCAGCATGACTTTTCCCCCTTCCTCCCTGAGTTCGAAGTGAACGCCGGAGAGAGTGGGATCATCCGGCACCTGGAAGTGCGCCTTATCGGTGCGGCCCACCAGCAAAGTCGCGCCAGCGGCGAGCTTTTGTTTGGCGGGCGCTCCGGTGATCAGTTCGAGTTGCAGAGCCATGGCGCGCGGCCTTACTGTTTCACCTTGGCGTCCACACTGGCCTCCGCGGGTTCGCTGGTGGCCGTGCGCTGAAGGGAGGCCACCAACGGACGGTTGAGCAGCAGGAGCTTTTCACCATTCAGTTCGACGGTTTTGAAGGCGGGCGGCAGGTTCGTGGGCTTTCCGGCATAGCCGAGGGCGAAGCCGATGGCCGTGACGCGTGTATCGGCGAACTGTTTCGAACGGTGGGTGAAGCTATCGTATGCGCCGCGTTCGGTGAGAGGCGCGGAAAGCGTGATGACGCCCTCGGCCTTCGCACCCGGAGCGATCTCCCGGCCGTAGGGCACCTTCGGTTCGGAGACATGGAGGCCGGGTGGCGGGTTCTCCATCATGCGTTTCACCAGAGCGCGTCCGGAACGGATTTCGACGTAAGCCCAATTCGGATCGAGCGCCTGCGCCTGGCTATCCCACATGCGGTCGAAGACGAGGATGGGCGCGGCGCCGGTGTTGGTGAGCGAGTAGGCGATGGTGACGCCGCCGGGGCCCGCTTCGATCTTCGCTTGCATGACTACCTCGCCGGTCATCGGCTTATTCTCCTTCAGCGCGATTCGTTGCGCTGGGGCGCAATGGGCCGCCAGCAGACACGCGACGACGCAGAACCACGGGAATCTCAATAGAAAGTCCGTTCCGGCAGGCCCTTTTCCTTACGGAATTTGTTCTCCGAATACTCTTCGTTCTCGTAGGGCGGCAGGCCGGCTGCCCGCAGCTCGGACTTGTCAATCGGCGTGCCTGCCATGGGTCCGAGATTATCGCCGTCGCCGCTGTCGAGCTTGCCATGTTGCATGTCGTCGCTGTGGACCAGTTCGTGATAGAGGCCGACCTCGGGCGGACGGTTGCCCTCCTTCGCCCATTCGGCATCGTTATACGGCGAGCCGGGCGGTCCGCTCAGGCTGGTCTTGTCAGGGTCGTACCAGACCTCGGTGTCGGCGGCGGCGCCCTTGCTGCCGTCGGCCTTCCGATAGCCGGGATAAGGAGCGGTGGTGGGCGGCGGGTCGGTCCAGGCGGCATTGCCTCCGCCGGCGTCGGTTTTATGGATCCGCGTCTTCTTGCCGCTCTCTTCCAGCGACTTCAGCAGCTTCTTGCCGCTTTCGGTCTCCTTGATCTTGTCCAGGTCGCGCACCACCTTGGCCTGATATTCGGGCGTACCCTCGATGGTGATGTTCTTGCTGTATTCGGTGACGACGGAGCCGTCGGGCATCTGGACGGCTTTGGGATAGCCGCCATTCAGGATGTTGCCCAGTGCGGCCATGGCCGCGCCGAGCATGGCGCCCAGCCCCCCCATGCCGCCCATCATGCCCACCAGAACCGTATTCTCTCCGGTGGCGATCACGTCCATCGGACCCACGCAGACAGCCATGTCGGTGATGCGCGACTGGGGCATGTTGCAGACCAGCGTGGTCCAGGCGCCCGTGAAAATGGGGCCGCCGACGTGCGGTTTGGGCACGCCATCGACGAGGGGACAGGTGTGGTTATCAAGCACCCTGGCGGCGGGCATGTTCCCGATGAGGACGGTGGGCGCGCCTTGGACGATGAGGCCGCCATGCAAAGTCTTGTCGCTGAGTCTGGCGGCGGGGAAGCTCATACGCTGGTTCTCCGATTCTACTGCACGCACGCGGAACGGGCGCGCGGTATCCCTACTGGATACTGCGCGAAGCGTGGCGCGAAAGCGTCAAGAAAATACAGGCGGACCGCCGCCGCCCCGCTCAACGGACGGGAAGTTTCGCCGTGTTGCCTGTGACCCCGTTCGACTGAACCGTCACATCCAGCGTCCCTACCGCGGCTCCCGCCGGAATCACCACATTGATCTGGTAAAGGCCGATGTAGCCAGGCGCCAGGCCCGCAAAGGCCGGCGCGGCGACGGTTCCACCGATGTTCACCCGCGGAACCACGAGCGTGTGGGACAGAGTGGATAGGGAAGCGGGTTGGCCCGCCTCCGGCGCGTTGCTCACCGGCCCGAGACCCGTCAGGTACAGCACGACGGTTTCGCCTCGTGCCGCCGGGCTGGCGGGCGTTACAATCGTGCCGTCGGCGTGCACCGCGCCATCGCTGTTCGCATCCAGGATGAAGATTCCGGGTTGCGCCTCCAGAACCGGCACACTCACAGACGGGGAACTCCCCGCCGCCGTGGAAACGGCCACGTTTACTGAGCTTTTTCCACTGAGCGAAAACGGCGCTTGCACGCTCAGTTGCTCCTGTCCGTTCAGGTTCAACACGCGGTAAACAGGCACGGCCGAACCGTCCATGGTCACGGTCACACCGCGCAGGATCGAGGCCCATGTGCCTCCGCTCGCGGCGACAATTTCGCCCGGCGCGGCGCCCAGATTCGACCCGAAGATCGTCACGATTCCTCCCGGCGTAAGCCCGGTTTGAAAGCTCGCGCCATTCGTCACTCCGGCGCTGCTGATGGAGGGCCAGAGGCCGCCCGCGACACCGGATATCTTCCGCACACGGTGGTTGTTGGTGTCACCTATGTACAGGTTCCCCGGCGCGTCGAGCGCGAGCGCGAACGGGGCGTTCAGCGACGCCTGGAGCGGCGGCCCATTGTCGCCGCCGAAAGCCGCGGCCCCGGTTCCGGCGATCGTCCTGATGACGCCGCCCACCACGGCGCGGACCCGGTTGTCCACGTTATCGACGACGTACAAATTGCCAGCCGGATCCACGGCCATCGACCCTGGGAAGGGCAGGCCCGCCGCAGCCGCTTGCGCGCCGTCGCCCGAGAAAGTCTGCGATCCGTTGCCAGCCACGGTCCGGATCGTGGAACTCGAATCCACGCGACGGACTCTATGGTTGAACTGGTCGGAGATATACAAACCTCCCTGGGTGTCAAAGGCGAGCGCGGTGGGGTTGTTCAGCATGGCGGCCGTGGCTGGTCCGCCGTCGCCCGAAAAACCATTGCTCGCCGCCGTCGCCACGCAGCGCCCGGCGTAGGTAGTGATGGTGCCCGCGCTGTCAATTTTCCGGACACAGTGCGCCCCCTGATCGGCGACGTAAATATTGCCCGCGCCGTCGGCCGCGCACCGGATGACGATTGAAAAACTGGCGGAAGTGGCTGGTCCGCCGTCGCCCACCGTGCCGAAGGTGGTGCCGATCACCCTGCTTCCCTGGCCATTCCCCGCGATGGTTGTAATCACGCCCGCGGGAGTCACCTTCCGCACCCGGTAGTTGGCGACGTCGTTGATGTACACATTGCCCGCCGTGTCGGTACACACCCCCAACGGCGCATTCAACTGAGCCTGGGCCGCCGCGCCGCCATCGCCGCTAAAGCCCGCCGCGCCCGTGCCGGCCAGCGTCGTCATCACGCCGTTCCTGTCCACCTTCCTCACTCGATTATTCTTCTCATCGGCCAGGTACAGGTTCCCTGATCCGTCGGTGGCAAGGCCAACCACCTGGTTGATCATGGCCCCCGTCGCTGGTCCGCCGTCACCGCCATACCCGGCTTGGCCCGTGCCCGCATACGTCGTGATCGTTTGCGCCCACGCCGCGGTGGCCATGACCGCGCACGCGGCAAGTGCGATTCCTCTTGCCATGAAGTACACCTCTCTCTCAACGCCAGGCTGCCCCCCGCGCCTGATTGTCTACGATAATGCGATCCGGTCCGGAACTTGTCAACGAAATTGAGACGCCTTGCCGCGCGAATTTATAATCTTCGCCCTGGATCCTGGGGACCGGGTTCGCGAACGATGTCCGGACGGCATCCGGGAAGTGGGGCAGCCGGAACCTGAGTCATCCAGACCTGTGCGATCCTTCACTTGACGCGTAAGCAGCGGGAGTCCATAATCCTGTTCAGGATTGACCCCATATATGGCGGCTTCCAGATCCAATGGATAACGGAGCGGCTCATGAGACGAATGATTCAACTCTTATTCGTACTGGGATCCGCGGTTGCGGCGTTTATCGCCGCTCAACCCTCCCACGATGTCCCCATTCAGCCGTTCGTCCACGTGAAACGAGAGTTGTCGATGGGCAAGGATGAGTTACACAAACTGATCGCCGTGCGGAGCGACGGGACGCGGGTGGAACGCGTTGTCCCCGGCGGCAACCGGTTCAGCGGGCACGAAGTTCGAGTGCTGATTCTTCCCGCCGAGCGTAAGCAGGTAGTAATTAGTGACTCGATTCGCGCGGTATCGACCTTTTATCTTTCCCCGTCCGCCGCCGATGCCCGGAAGCGCTTCCATGCCTCGGAGCAATGCAGAGAAAAGGCAGGAGACCAGGCGGAATTTCTGGGTGAAGTAACTCTCCACGACGTACTCACCTTTCACTATGGGCGGGACAAGAAAGCTGGCGTCTTTCAACATGAGGAATGGTATGCGCCTGCCCTCGGCTGTTATCAGCTTGCCTCCACTTATCGTGAAATCGGCGGGAAAGGGGAGGCCGGGCGCTTCTTTGAAACCAGCACGGTCTCGCTCAAGCTCGGAGAGCCCGATGCTTCCCTGTTCGCTGTCCCTTTGGAGTACCGCGAGATGCCTCCCTCGCAGTCCGAACGGGAACTCATCGAATTCACGCGCGGAACCCCCTTCGGCAGCCGCCCCGCCGACGCCAACCTGAACCGGCGCTTCGACCGCATGGACAAACACTATCAGGAGTCACAAGCGTTGAAGCCCTGACCGGATGCGGCCGGTTGGGAAGTGCCGGTGGCGGCCTGAAATGCGTGTGTATCTAAGAGTGCACCAATCCCGAGACCGGACCGGTGGAGTCGGCGAAACGTTCCACTGGCGTGCCGAAGGCATCGAGCATGGAGACAAAGACGTTGGCCAATGGCGAATCCGGGCCGAACACGTGGTGCTGGTCCGTGCGCAGGCGGCCCGAGGCTTTGCCGGCGAGCACGAGCGGCAGGTTGTGCGGGTCGTGCTTGTTGCCGTCGCGGATGCCCGCGCCGAACAGGAGCATGGAATTGTCGAGCACCGTCGAATCGCCTTCCTTCATGCCCTGTAGCTTTTCCAGAAGATAGGCGAACTGCTGGACGTGCCACTGGGAGATGCGGAAGTAGTCGCGGAGCTTCTCTTCGTTGTTCTGGTGGTGGGAGGAGTCGTGGTGGCCGCCGTCGACGCCATCGAGGAAGCGGAAGCTCTGGTTGGTCACCTCGTTGCCGAACATGAAGGTGCAGATGCGCGTGGAGTCGGTCTGGAAGGCCAGCGCCATCATGTCGAGCATCAGGCGGACATGTTCGGGGAAGTCCTTGGGGATGCCCGTGGGTTTGGCGGTTTCGTCCAGGGCCACGCGGGGCTTCCAGTGGGACTGCTCCGGAGCGGCGGCGCGTTCCAGGCGCGATTCGAGCGAGCGGACGATGGTGAGGTATTCATCCATGCGCCGCTGGTCGGACTTGCCGAGTTCGGAACGGAGTTGGCGGGCATCGTCCAGAACGCGGTCGAGCAGGAGACGGTCCTGCTGCGCGGTGTCCAGGCTCTGGCCGGACGTGGCGCGGAAAAGGCGTTCAAAAACCGACCGAGGATTGATCTCGCGCGCGAGAGGCTGTGTTGGACCGGCCCAGGCGATATGCGATCCATAGATGCGCGTATAGCCGACGTTGCGGTCGACACCCGTGGTGACCGGGGTAACGGCGAGTTCGAGCGAGGCAAAGGGCGTGGCCTTGCCGGCGGCGCGAGCGGCCACCTGGTCCATGCTGACGCCGTTGCAGGAGATGTCCACGCCGAGCGTCTTGGAAATCGTGGTGGAGGTGAGCCAGCCGGAGAGCTTCACATAGTGGCCGTCGCCGCTCTTGCTGCCCTGATTCCACAGGTTGGTGAAGACGTTGAGGTAGGGCTTGAAATGAGCCAGCGGCAGCAGGCCTTCGCTCAATTCCCATTCCTGCCCGGCGCCCTTCGCCTTGGGCGTCCAGGTGGGCTCATGCATGCCGTTGGGCACGTAGAGAGCCGCCATGCGGATGGGGGCGCCGCCGCGCGCCATTTCCGCGGCTGTGGCGCGGGCGGGCATCATGGCTTCCAGCCAGGGCAGGCCGACAGCAACCCCGGCACCGCGCAGGAGCGTTCGTCTGGTGAGATTTCGTTTCATCTTGGCGCCACCTCCCTGGCCGGTGAGGCGCCCGCGACGGTAATGCGCGCATCGTTGCCGCGCTGATACCGGAAAGGCACACTCAACACGATTTCTTGTACTAAAGTATGCGACTGGTAGCCATCCTGGCGCAAGGCCTCCATGATGCGGTCCACGGCGCAGCGGTCGGAGAGACTGAGGCCGCGGCCCAGTGCGTAGCCGAGCATCTTCGAAGCCAGGTTGCGAACCACCTCGTTCTTGCGGACGGCGAGAACCTTCTTCAGCCCCTCGACGCCTTCAAAGGAGGTGCCGTCGGGCAGGACGCCATGGGTGTCAATGGGTTTGCCGGCATCCTCCTCGCGCCACCGGCCGATCACATCGAAGTTTTCCAGGCCGAAGCCCATCGGGTCGATGCGGCTGTGGCAGGAGGCGCAGACTGGATTGGCGCGGTGGAGTTCCAGCCGCTCGCGCAGCGTTTTCGGCGCTTCGCCGGCGTGGTTATCCTTCAACTCGGGCACATCGGGCGGCGGTACCGGAGCCGGCGTGCCGAGGAGGTTTTCCAGAACCCATTTGCCGCGCAGCACGGGGCTGGTGCGGTGAGGGTAAGAGGAGACGGCATGAATGGCGGCCATGCCCAGAAGCCCGCCACGATGCTTTCCAGGAGGGATTTTCACCTTCACCGGTTGCTGGCGGAGCCCCTCGATGGGTCCGAAATTATAGAAACGGGCCAGTTTGCTGGCCACGACGGTCCAATCGCTGTCGATGAGGTCGGTCAGCGGCAGGTTGTTCTGCAGAATCTCGTGGAGGAACAGGAAGGGTTCATGGCGGACGCCGGAGAGCACCTCGGGTTCGTAGTATTCGGGGAAGAGCTTTTCGTCGGGCTTGATGTCGCGGCCGAGTTCGCGCGTACCGAGCCACTGTTCGGTGAAATTTTCGGCGAATTCGCGCGATTTTTCGCTCTTGAGCAACCGCACGGCCTGGCGGCGGAGTTCACCGGGGTCCTGCAGGCGGCCCAGCCGGGCGAGCCGTATCAGTTCGGCGTCGGGCATGGACCCCCAGAGGAAATAGGAGAGCCGCGAGGCCATTTCATACTGGCCGGCCAGACGCGGCTCCGCGGATTCGTTGGGCGCTTCGGCGTGGAAGAGGAACTTGGGCGAAACCATGACGCCGGCCATGGCGAAGAGAATGGATTCCTCCCAGTTCATTTTGCGGGCGCGTGCGGCATGAAACAGCTTGCCGTAGGCAGCGATCTCGCCGGAACGCGCCGGGCGGCGGAAGGCGCGGGGCACGAAGACTTCGAGCACCTTGTGAGCAGCCTCGAGTTCGCTGACGTCGCCGCCGGGCTCAAACGGAATCATCACAGTGCGCGAGCGCGGGTCGCGGTTGCCGTAGTCGAGGGCTTCCTTGGCGGCTTCCAGATATTTTTCGGCGTGGATGGGGGACAGGAAGAGAGTTTCGGCGGCGTTGTCGAAGCCTTCACCGCCGGCGCCATCGGCGGGCAGGTTCCGGCCGGCGTTGACGGGGATATTCAGAAGATCGCGTACGGTGGCGGTGTATTCGGTACGGTTCAGACGGCGGACCATGGCCCGGCCGGGCAGGATCCCTTCGGCGCACGCTTCGCGGCGCAACGAGGATTCCACCCATTGCGTGAAGTGTTCCTTGGCGTCGAGCGAAGGAGCGGGGACGCCCTTGGGAGGCATCTCGCCGTTCTTCACTCGCAAGGCGGCGCGGGCCCAATTCCCCTGCTGGGCGAGCATGGGTTCTCCGGCTGTGAAGCGGGAGACGTCAAAGCCGCCCACGGAGCTTTTGCCAAAGTGGCAGGCTTTGCAATTCTGAGTGAGGAACGAGTTGGCCCGGGTGAAATCGTAGGCAGGCGCGGCGGCGCCCTGGGCTGCCGGCTGCTGCGCGGCGGCGCACAGGGACAATGCTAGCGCGAGCGCTACGGTCTTCATGGTCACTAATACTCTATATCGGGTCGCGGTGCGAATGCGAACAGGGCGGCCAGCGGCGCCCGGGTTCAGTGCGAATGCCGGGGCAGATCCCTGCAGACGTCGTGATACTTCACGGCGAACTCCAGGCAACCGCCGGTTTCAAGCTGTCCCGTGTGGGTTCGGTAGAGCTCCTGCCATGGAGTCTGGTGGGGTGGCACGTCGATGGTCATGGTGGCGCGGCGGGCGGCGATCTCTTCGTCGGAGACGAGAAGGTCGACGCGGCGGTCGTTCAGGTCGATACGAATCCGGTCTCCGGAACGGATGATGGCGAGGTTGCCGCCGACGGCGGATTCGGGCGAAGCGTTCAGGATGGAAGGGCTGGCCGAGGTGCCGGACTGGCGGCCGTCGCCCAGCGTGGGCAGTTGAGTGACGCCCTTGCGAACGAGCGCCGCCGGAGGCAGCATGTTCACGACTTCAGCCGAACCCGGGTAGCCCACGGGACCAGCGCCGCGCACGATCAGAATGGAATGATCGTCCGCGCCGAGGTCCGGATCGTTGATGCGGGCGTGGTAATCCTCGGGACCCTCGAACACAATGGCGGTGCCCGTGAAGACGCCTTCCGAACCGGGTGTGCGGAGGAAACGCTGGGCGAACTCCTCGCCAATGACCGAGGTCTTCATCAAGGCTGAATGGAAGAGATTGCCGGTCATGACGAGAAAGCCGGCTTTTTCGATGAGCGGGTCCGAGCAGGGACGGATGACCTTGTGATCGAGGCTGCGGGCAATGGCGTAGTTCTCGCCGATGGTCCTGCCGGTGACGGTCATCGCGCCGGTGCGGATCCTGCCCGCCGCCATCAGTTCACCGAACACGGCGGGGACGCCCCCGGCCAGGTGGTAGGACTCGCTCAGATATTCGCCGGCGGGCTGGAGATTGACGAGCAGGGGAATCTCGTGGCCGAGCGTCTCCCAGTCCTTGATGTCGAGTTCGACGCCGGTGTGACGGGCGATGGCGGCGATGTGAGGGGGCGCATTGGTGGAGCCGCCGATGGCCGAGTTGACGATGATCGCATTCTCAAATGCCTCGCGGGTCAGGATCTTCGACGGCTTGAGATCTTCGTGGACCATGGCCACGATGCGGCGTCCGGTTTCAAAAGCCATCTGGGCGCGCTCGCGGTAGGGGGCCGGAATGGAGGCGCAGCCAGGCAGCGACATGCCCAGGGCTTCGGCGAGTGAGTTCATGGTGGTGGCCGTTCCCATGGTGTTGCAGTGGCCCACGGAAGGGACCGAGGCGGCCACGAGATCGAAGAAGCCCTGCAAGTCGATTTCACCCGAGGCGAGCATGCGGCGGCCGTCCCAGAGCGCCATGCCGGAACCGGCCAGTTGGCCTTTGTGGTAGCTGTTCAGCATCGGTCCGCCGGAGAAGACAATGGCGGGGATGTTGGCGGTGGCGGCGGCCATCAGACAAGCCGGGGTGGTTTTGTCGCAGCCGGTGGTAAGAATCACGCCGTCGAGCGGGTAGCCGTGGAGAACTTCGACCAGGCCGAGGTAGGCAAGGTTGCGGTCCAGCGCCGCTGTGGGGCGTCGGCAGCTCTCCTGGATGGGGTGGACGGGAAATTCGAACGGGATGCCGCCCGCGTCGCGAATGCCGTCGCGGAGCCGGCTGGCGAGTTCCAGGTGGTGGCGGTTGCAGGGCGAAAGGTCGCTGCCGGTCTGGGCGATCCCGATGATGGGTTTGCCGCCCTGCATCTCCTCGCGCGTGATGCCGTAGTTGGGGTAGCGCTCCAGATAAATGGCCGTGGCATCGCAGTTGGCGAGGTTGTCAAACCAGTTGCGGCTGCGAAGGCGGCCGGGCGTTTCGTGCTTGGAATGTTCGTATGGGGGATAGGGCAGCTTCGGCATGAGAAGCCATAGTGTATCGAATGCGCCCCGCACCGGCGCAACGCGGCTACGCGCCGAGCGCCTTGTGGATGGCCTCGGCGGTTTCGCGGCCGCTGAGGGCGGCGCCGCCGCAGGTTTGCGTCCAGCGGGGGGCGCAGGCCTCACCGGCGAAATACACACGGCCGGCCACCGTGCGGCGCAAGGCTTCCCGCTGGTGTCCATTGCCGGGCGTGGGTGTGGCGTAAGCGCCGAGAGCCCAGGGGTCTCCAGCCCACTGTGTAAAACTGCCCTTGCTGAAGTGCTTCCCGGCCTCGGCGCCAAACATGTGCCGCAGGTGGGTGAGGGCATAGTCGATGGCCTCGGCTTCACCCGCTGCCGAAAGCTCCCAGGCGAAATCGCCACCGACGAAGCCCACCATGAGCGGCAGGTGGAAGGGGAAGCTGAGGAAGTAGATGTCTCGTTTGCCGCGCTGCTTGCGCAGCAGATCGTCGAAATCGTTCAAGCCGAACAGGCCGCTGGACTGGAACTGCAGGGGAATCTTGGCGAGAAGTCCCATGGGGATGCCGGCGATGGCATCTCGCTTCCAGTCGGGCAGGATGGGATCGAAGCGGATCTTTTCGGCGGCCAGGACACCGGTGGAAGACGTGACGATGCAAGCCCGGGCCCGCACGGTTCCATTGGGCGTATCGAGCGCGACGTCCTGCCCGGAGTAGCGCACGGCGCGCACGGGCGTGTTCAGTTGTACGGGTACATCGCGGCCGTAACGGGCCACCAGAGCGCCATAGCCTTCCTTGATGAGGAGATTGGGTTCCACATCGGTGCCGATGTCGAGGTAGGCGGTGGTCGAGAGTTCGTCCAGATCGACGGCCGAGGACATGGGACCGTGAAACGTGGCGACGGCATCCTCGACGAGGCCGCGGCGTTTCAGCCAGGACTCGCCGGAGCGGTCCTTGCCCTGTTTGCCGCGTTTCGTCATGACGGCGTCGAGTTTGGCTTCCTCTTCCGTCTGGCGGGAGCGTTCGGCATCGGTGGCGCGGCGGCCGCCCAGCCAAAGACCGTCAAGGTGGTTGTTGTGCTCGAACAGCGTGAAGCCCCATTCGCGCGCCAACTGCGCGTAGGGGTTGTCGTCGGCCTTATGCAGCCAGGCGCAGCCGCGGTCGAACGGGATCCCGAAGGTGGCCGTTTCGGTGAAAGCGCGTCCGCCGATGCGGTCGCGGGCTTCCAGAACGACGGTGGAACGGCCCAGTTCGTGCAGGCGGCGCGCGGCGTTCAGTCCGGCCGAACCGGCTCCGATGATGGCGACGTCGGGGTGCGCGGGCGCTTGCGCCCGTGTGCAAACTGAACCTACCAGCGCGGCGAGCGCGCTTCTCCGAGTGGTGAAGGCCATCCGGCCAGCATAACGCGGGAGTGTCTAACGCAGAGGGATCCCTGTCACCGCAGCGTTTTCACTGCAATCGCTCCACCCTTTTCCCAGGCGAGCGCGACCGATCCGCCGGGCATGGCAACCATGCTCGGATAGGCGGCCTCCTCGTCGAGAATTTCGGCGCCGGTCTGCCCTGGACGCAGCAACTTCAGAGCTTTTCCTTCGGTCCAGGCGACAAAAGGCCCGTGAAGCGATGAGGCGATCACGGGTTGCCGGCCAGGCCCCAATCGCCGCTCCTGGTTTGCCGCCGTCGTCAGGAAGACTTCGCCCTCGCGCCGCCAGACAGTAGTTGGCGCGCCCTTCGGCCCGGCCAGAACAGCCCCGCCATCCATCGGACAGGCATTCAGTTTCCAGGTTCCGGAACCGAGTTTGGCTGCCCGGCCAAACGTCTTGCCGCCATCCTCGGAGCGCACCAGATACATGTCGCGGGTTCCTTCCAACGAATTCCGGAACATCACGAAGATCCTGCCTTGCTCATCGGCCGACGCGCTTGGATGGCAGCATTCGCACACCGAGCCGGACGGCGACTCATAGACCAGCGTGTTCGGCGACCACGTCGCGCCATCATCCGCGGAGGTCGAACCATACAACCGCGTGCCCTTCTTGCGCAGATCCAGCCATGTCGCGAAGAGCAGTCCCTTGGCGCCGGCCGTCATCGCATGCAGTCCTTCCCGCGCCGACGCGGGGACGTCGTTGACCGCCTGCCCGGCGGACCATGTCCTGCCGCCATCCAACGAACGCCAGGCGATCACATCGCCATCGGCGCCCCGGCCCTTCTCGCCCACCACGGCAGTGATGACAATCGCCCGCGCCGTGACCGCGATTCTCGGCCCCCGCCGCATCCCAAGCGACATCCTGCCATGCGAAGCCACGACGGCGGGACTGCTCCAGTGAGCGCCCGCGTCCTGGGACTCCGCGAAGTAGACGCGATCGCCGGAGCCGTAGGTGAGTACCAACCGGGAGCCATCGGTTGCCAGTTGCGGCTGTCGATTCGGCGCCTCGGCGGACTGAGGAGCGAACTGCATGGCGAAAAACAAGGCGAAAATCATCATGACGATTCCTGTCGCGGACTGTCCCACACCATTGTAAGGAAGCGGCCGGGGAATTGGGGGCGCCAGTTCGCGATGGGCCTGCTGGATTCCCGTGCGAACCAGTTCCACTCTGTGTCCAGGAGCGCCGGTACCGCTGAAATGCTACTGTCCATTTCAATCCAAAGTTGTCCATTAGGGGCCACGCGCCTATCAGCTCTTGCAATTACGGTCCAGCCACTCAATACTGGCGAAAATTTCTTGCCCCTGAGGAGGACCCCATGAACCGTTCCATTCGCACCGCGTTATGCCTGGCCGCATGCCTGGCCGCCCCATGCTTCGCACAGTCTCGCATCGATCGAGCCAAATCGGCGGTTCTCCTGCCCTTCGTGGCGGGGGACGTAAAGAGCTCGGCCGGCTTTTTGGATGCGTCCCGCACCACCCTGCTTGCTGTTCTCAAGGACGAAAAGGTTTTCGCGGAGGTCTTGAGTCCCGAGGAAGCCGCAGGAAAGGACAAAGCACAACTGGTGGAAATTTCGGCGAAACTCATTGAGTTCAAGGCTGGCAATATGGCCACCAGAATAATGGTGGGCCTGGGAAGCGGGCGAGCCAGTGCGGCATTCGATTTCGTACTCAAGGATGCCGCGACGGGCAACACCCTCTGGCAAAAGGTGATCAAGGAAAAGGCATCGGTGTGGTCGAATTCCGCCAGTTCCACGGCCCAGCGGCTCGAACTACCGGAGAAGATCGCCAACACCCTGGCTAAGGAACTGTTGCGCGGGAAGTGAGAGCGCGGTCACGGATTGCCCGGAGATGCATCGCTTTGCGTCTCCGGTTCGCTATGCCGATGCAAGCCGAACCGCGCCCTGGTCTCCTGCGCGTCGTACCGCAGTGGGGAATAATCGCGGCGGGCCGTTCGGGCTGGAGCCGGAAGCAGCGCGGATACTTCGTCTTTCGAAAGACGCAAACCAGATCGTATTTGTCAAACCATCAGAGGGGGCAACATGATTCGCGAGTCATATTCCGCAGCCGAGTGGAGAACTTTGCAGATGTCATTCTTCTGGATGTATCTGGCGATTGCCAGGGCGGATGGGAAGGTTGACAAGAAAGAGACGGAGGCGTTCGTTTCAGAAATGAGGAAGTGGATCCTGTCGATTGACCCGCTTGTTAGGGAAGTGACAACAACGTTCAACATGGAGGCCAGCGGGATCGCGAGCGAGGTCCTGACAGACGGACGCAGTCCGGTGCAAGGTCTGTCGGAGGTGGCGGAGATTCTTGACCGGAAGGCCACGCCCGAGCAGACCAAGGAATTCAAGGGGACGCTGTTGTTAGTTGGCCATAGGATCGCAACGGCTTCGGGCGGCGGCGTATTTGGGTTAGGCGA
>JADZBH010000018.1 GCA_020852175.1 Bryobacterales bacterium
CGCATTGCGCTGGAGTGGCCCAGCTACGGTCGTCCGCGGATCACACGCGAGTTGCGGCGGCGCGGCTGGACGGTGAATCCCAAGCGCGTGTACCGGCTCATGCGGGAGGACAACCTGCTATGCGTGCAGAAGCGCAAGTTCGTGGTGACGACCAACTCCAATCATGGGCGGAAGGTCTACCCGAACCTGGCGCGCGACATGGCGCTGACCGGCGTGGACCAGCTCTGGGTGGCCGATATCACCTACATCCGGCTGCGAGAGGAGTTCGTGTTCCTGGCGGTGATCCTGGACGCCTACTCGCGCCGGGTGATCGGATGGGAGTTGAACCGGACACTGGAGGATGAGTTGACGCTGGCGGCCTTACGCATGGCGTTGGCGCGGCGCATGGTGCGGCCCGGACTGGTTCATCACTCCGATCGTGGCTCGCAGTACGCCAGCAACGATTACACCGGCCTGCTCCAGGACAAGGGGATCGAAATCAGCATGTCGCGGAAGGGGAATCCCTGGGACAACGCGGCCTGCGAGTCCTTCATGAAGACGCTGAAGTACGAGGAAGTGCATCGCAACGAATACCGCAACCTGGCCGAGGCGCGGGCCTCGATCCACGTGTTTCTGGAGAAGGTCTACAACCGCAAGCGCCTGCACTCGGCCCTCGGCTACGTGCCGCCCGCCGAGTTCGAGGCCGGCCTGGCCGCGCGGAACCGAAAGGCTGCCGCTTCGCGGCAGCTTCCCTTATGAGTTTTCCCAGGCATCGGGAAATCTATCCGTCCGATGGAGGCGCCGCCGGTCAAGACCACGCCCCCGCTCATCGTGCGGATGAGTTTCCAGCGGGTTATTCCTTGGCGGGTTGCTCTCCAGCAGAGCCTGCCTCCGCTTCGCCCACCGCCTTCGAGTATGCTTCCCTTTGGTCCTGCCGCGCTAGAAGTTTTCAGCCAACGGCCAACTGTGTCTTAACTGTTTGTCTCAGCCCAGGGGGCAAGGGCAAACACTCTTCCTCCTGGCCTGATGGAGGCGGAAGTTGGCCGCGCACCTCGATCACGTCGGGCTGACGTTCGTGCCGCGTGATCACCGGCGGTCGTGCACCTGCTCTTGTGAACACGTCTTGAAGAACGCCAGCCACCCCCTGCATTGCGCTGTCAGTAAGGGATGCTTCAAAGCTCCGACTGTTGCGATCTTCCTTGTACTTCAGTGTGTTTCGATTGGCCGATGGGTTTGTAGCTGGAGTGCTGGACGCAACTGATCCCGCTGTGTCTGCATTGCTATTCCGCATCCCGACGCGGGTTCCGCATTCCACACAGGCAACGGCTCCGCGCTCCAGCACATCACGGCAATTCATGCATCGTGCTTGAGATCCACAGGCCTGGCAATAAAAACCTCGCTCCGCGAGGAGCATTTCGCACGACGGGCAGTTCATACTAATTTCGTGGAACCTCCTGCTCAATCTCTTGAACATAGTGTACTGCAAGAACATGTTTGGATAACTTTGTTCTGGCAGCCCGAGATTGACACATTCTGTTCCTAACGGAGCCGCACGGCGGCTTTCGCCGAGGTTTGAGGGCAATGGCTAACTCCAAGCGAAACAGGCACGTGAAGGGGTGGCTTTCGGCGGAAACCTTCTTCGGACCTTCTTTGCGGGATTTGGCTGGGGAGTGGAGTACCGCTAAACTATTGATTTAGTGGTGAGCGCGGAAGGAATCGAACCTTCAACCTACTGATTAAGAGTCAGTTGCTCTGCCAATTGAGCTACGCGCCCGGTTCGGGGGGACAACCTTTCCACGATAGCATGCGCATACGGGAACCGCAACGGAATCAGGCCTGCCGCCACATGCGCGACGCCGTGACGGCGCTACAATGAAAACACGTTATGACCCAGTCTTCCCGTCGCCGGTTTCTGCAATCCAGCGCCGCGGGCGCGGCGCTCGCCTCCGCCGCCGCCGGGCAAGCGCAACGGCCCGTCCCGGCCAACAATAAGCTGCAAACCGCGCTCATCGGCTGCGGCGGCATGGGCCATGCCGATCTGCAATCCTCGCTGGCCACCGGGCAGGTACAAGTGGTCGCCGCGGCCGACGTCTATCAGGGCCGCCTGGACGCCATGAAGGAGCAGTACGGCGCGCAGGTGTTCACCACGCGGGACTACCGCGAGGTGCTGGCGCGGCCTGACATCGACTTCGTCATCGTGGCAACGCCGGACCACTGGCACCAGAAGATCGCCATTGACGCGATGAACGCCGGCAAGGATGTCTACGTCGAAAAACCCATGGTCCAGCAGGTCTCCGAAGGCCGGGCTCTGGTGGAGGCGCAGGCGCGCACGAAGCGCGTTTTACAGGTGGGCAGCCAGCGTGTCAGTTCCGTGGTATACGCCAAGGCGGGCGAACTGGTGCGCGCCGGATCCATCGGCACGTTCAATATGATCGAAGCCTGGTGGGACCGCAACTCGGCGCTCGGCGCCTGGCAGTATTCCATTCCGCCCGGCGCGGCGCCGGAAAACATCGACTGGGACCGTTTTCTCGGCGCGGCGCCCAAGCGCCCCTTTGAACCGGTCCGCCTGTTCCGCTGGCGCAACTACCGCGACTACGGCACCGGCGTGACGGGCGACCTGTTCGTCCACCTGTTCAGCGGCATGCACGCCATCACCGGCGCGCTCGGGCCCACGCGCGTGTATGCCACCGGCGGCCTCCGCTACTGGAAGGATGGCCGCGACGTGCCCGACGTGATGCTCGGCCTGTTCGACTATCCCGAAACGAAAAACCACCCGGCGTTCAACCTGATTCTGCGCGTGAACTTCGTCGATGGCTCCGGCGGCGGCCATACCTTCCGTTTCATCGGCGACGAAGGCGTGTTGACGGTGAACCCCGGCGACGTGACGCTGGCGCGGCAGCCCAAGGAGAGCGAACCCGGCTACACGATCGGCACCTTCGCCCAGGCGACCCAGGAAAAGTTCCTTGCCGAATACCGGAAGAAGTATCCGCCCCAGCGTGTGACCGCCGCCGCCATGCGTCCGAGGACCATGGAGCGCTACCCGCAGCCGCCCGGCTATAGCGACCACCGGCATCATCACGAAATCTTCGTGAACGCCGTGCGCTCGCGCCAGCCCGTGGTGGAAGATGCCGCCTTCGGCTTCCGCGCCGCCGGGCCCGCCCTGCTGTGCAACCAGAGCTACTTCGACAAGAAGATCGTCCATTGGGACCCCGTGAAGATGGAGACCGTAGGGTAGGGAACGGCCATGGCACAATCACCGAACGGCAGGATTCAATTCGCGCTCATCGGCTGCGGCGGCATGGGCCAGGGCGACGCGCGCAACGCCCTCGACCATGGCGGCGCGCACATCGTGGCCGCCGCCGATCTCTACGACGGCCGTCTCACGCGCATGAAGGAGAGCTTCGGCGCGCACCTGTTCACCACGCGCGACTACCGCGAGGTGCTGGCGCGCAAGGACGTGGACGCCGTCATCATCGCCACGCCCGATCTGTGGCACTCGCGCATCTCGATCGACGCCATGAACGCGGGCAAGGACGTCTACTGCCAGAAGCCCATGGTGCAGAAGATCGCCCAGGGCTACGACGTGATCGCGGCGCAAAAAAAGACCGGCCGCATCTTCATGGTCGGCAGCCAGTATGTCAGCTCGCAGACTTATCACAAGGCGAAACAGTTGCTCGCTTCGGGAGCCATCGGCGAACTGAACATGGTGGAGTCGTGGCTGGACCGCAACTCGGCCGTCGGCGCCTGGCAGTACTCGATTCCGCCCGACGCCTCGCCGGAGACCGTGGATTGGGACCGCTACCTGGGCAACCTCGCCCCCCGGCGCCCGTTCGACGCCATGCGTTTCTTCCGCTGGCGCAATTACCAGGACTACGGCACGGGGCTGGCGGGCGACCTCTACATTCACCTGCTGAGCGGCCTGCACTTCGCCGTGAACTCGCTGGGCCCGGTGCGCGTGTTTTCCACCGGAGGCACGCGTTATTGGACAGACGGACGCGACGTGCCCGACGTGAACCTGGCGCTGCTGGACTATCCGAAGACCGCCGCGCACCCCGAGTTCACGCTGACGCTGAAGGTGAATTTCGCCAGCGGCGGACAAATGGAAAGCTTCGGCACGCGGTTGACCGGCAGCGAAGGCGTGATCGAGATCGGTTATACGACGGTGAGTTTGCGGCGGCGTCCGCCGGAGTCCGAGCCGGGCTACACGTTGAGCACCTTCACCAAGGCCACGCAAGCGAAGTTCCTCGAAGACTACCGACGGAAGTATCCGGTGAAGCCGGTTACGGCCGCCGGGCTGCGGCAGGACAAGGAGGACGTCTACAACGCGGGCGCGGGTTACAGCGCGCACCACGATCATCACCGCGCTTTCTGGAACGCCGTGCGCACGCGCAAGCCGCACCTGGAGGACGCCGTGTTCGGCATGAGGGCGGCGGCTCCGGCGCTGCTGTCTAACCAGAGCCTGTATGAAAACCGCGTGCTTACCTGGGATCCCGTGGCGATGAAGGTGACGTCGTAGCGCGGCGGCGCAGGTAGTGTGACACGGCCACCATCAGGGCCGCGCCGCACAGGGCGGGCGTGATCAGCAGCCAGTCGGCGCGGACCGAGGTGTTTTTCGGGACGCCGGTTTCGTACGCCAGCGCGGCGGCCAGCGCGGCGGCCAGTCCCCACAGGCCCACGCGGGGCTTGCGGAAAATGATGGCCGTGAGTCCGGCCAGCGGCGCGCCGAGAATGGCGAGGACCAGCAGCGGGAACTGGATCCAGCGCGTGCGCGGACCGGCGGCCATGTGCGTGCGCACAAAGCGGACATTTTCTTCGTTGGCCTCGAAGGTGTGCTGGGGAAAGATGATGCGGCCGCTGTCGCGAGAGCGCGCGTAGAACAGCAGCAGGCGGTCTCCGGGGCGGGCGGGAAACGCGCCGAGCGAGGCCTGCCAGCGGCCTTCTATATGGTCGCCGCGGACGGCCTCCACCACGTCGACGGCGGTCCAGCCGGGCGCCTGGCCCGGCCCGATCACCTCGACGATCACGATGGGAAACCAGCCCTGGCCCAGCGGGGCCTTGGCGAAAGGCGCTTTCCCTTCCGGCGCGGCGGCGGCCAGCGCGCTGAGCGTCAACAGTACCGCGAGCAGGCGCACGGAGGCCTTAGCCCGCGCTCCCGGTTTCCCCATGCGGACGCTCGCCGAAGGCCGCGCACAGATAGTCGCGGTGCATGCGTGCGATGTTCTCGATGGAGATGCGCTTGGGGCAGACGGCTTCGCATTCGCCGATGTTGCCGCAGGCGCCGAAGCCTTCAATGGCCATCTGGCGCACCATGCCCAGGGCGCGTTCGTGCCGCTCCGGCTGGCCCTGCGGCAGCAGGCCGAGGTGGGAGACCTTGGCCGAGGTGAACAGCGATGCCGAGGCGTTCGGGCAGGCCGCCACGCAGGCGCCGCAGCCGATGCACTGGGCGGCGTCCATGGCGCGCTCGGCGTCGCTCTTGGGCACGGGAAGTGCGTTGCCGTCGGGGGGAGCGCCCGTGGAGACGCTGACGTAGCCGCCGGCGGCGATGATGCGGTCGAAGGCGCCGCGGTCCACCATCAGGTCCTTCAACACGGGGAAGGCCATGGCGCGCCACGGTTCCAGGTAAAGCTCGTCGCCGTCCTTGAAGTGGCGCATGTGAAGCTGGCACACCGTGGTGCCGGGCATGGGGCCGTGGGCGACGCCGTTGATCACGAAGCCGCAGCAGCCGCAGATGCCCTCGCGGCAGTCGTGTTCAAAGGCCACGGGGTCCTCGCCCCGGGCGGTCAGGTCCTCGTTCAACACGTCGAGCATTTCGAGGAAGCTCATGTGCTCGCTCACGTTGGGGCATTCGTAGCGGACCAGCTTGCCTTCCGCGTCGCGGCCTTTTTGCCGCCAGACATGCAGGATGATCTTCATTGGTTCCGGGCTCCCTCTATTTGTAGCTGCGCTGGCTCGGGTGGACGTATTCAAAGGCAAGCGGCTCAACCAGGCGTTCGGGCGTCTTGCCCGCTCCTTGATAGAGCCACGCCGCGGCGTGCGAGAAGCGCTCGTCGTCGCGCTGGGCTTCGCCTTCCGGCGTTTGCCACTCCTCGCGGAAGTGGCCGCCGCAGGATTCGCGGCGTTGATAGGCGTCCAGGCACATCAACTCGCCCAGCTCGAGGTAGTCGGCCACGCGTCCTGCGCGTTCCAGCGCCTGGTTGATCTCCTCGCCTTCGCCGGTGACGTTCACGTTCCGCCAGAACTCCTCGCGCAGCGCGGCGATTTTACCCTGTGCGTGTTCGAGTCCTTTCTCGTTGCGCGCCATGCCGCAGTATTCCCACATGTACTTGCCGAGTTCCTTGTGGAAGCTGTCCACGCTGCGCTTGCCCTTGACGCCGAGCAGTTTCCGGGTGAGCGCGCCGGCGCCGTCCAGGGCTTCGCGCGCCGCGGCGTGGTTCGCGTCCGCCTTGGCCGGTTTCGACTGGGCCAGGTAGTCGCCGATGGTGTAGGGCAGCACGAAGTAGCCGTCGGCAAGCCCCTGCATGAGGGCGCTGGCGCCCAGGCGGTTGGCGCCATGGTCGGAGAAGTTGGCCTCGCCGATGACGAACAGGCCGGGGATGGTGGATTGCAGGCGGTAGTCCACCCAAAGTCCGCCCATGGTGTAATGCACGGCCGGGTAGATGCGCATCGGCGTCGTGTAGGGGTCCTCGCCGGTGATGAGGTCGTACATCTCGAAAAGGTTGCCGTAGCGTTCGCGGATGGTTTCCGCGCCGAGGCGGCTGATGGAGTCGGCGAAATCGAGATAGACGCCAAAGCCGGAAGGGCCGACGCCGCGGCCTTCGTCGCACACCATCTTGGCGTTGCGCGAGGCCACGTCGCGGGGCACGAGGTTGCCGAAGCTCGGATAGCGGCGTTCGAGGAAGTAGTCGCGTTCGGCCTCGGGAATCTGGCTGGAGGGGCGTGTGTCGCCCTTCTTCAGCGGAACCCAGATGCGGCCGTCGTTGCGCAGCGATTCGCTCATCAGCGTGAGTTTGGACTGATATTCGCCGGAGACGGGAATGCAGGTGGGGTGAATCTGGGTGAAGCAGGGGTTGCCGAAGGCCGCTCCGCGTTTGTAAGCGCGCCAGATGGCCGTGGCGTTCGAGTTCCTGGCGTTGGTGGAGAGATAGAAGATGTTGCCGTAGCCGCCGGTTCCCAGCACGACGGCGTCGGCGACGGTGGCCTCGAAGCGGCCCGTCACCATGTCGCGCGTGACGATGCCGCGGGCCACGCCGTCGATGACGATCAGGTCGAGCATCTCGCGGCGCGGGAACATTTTCACCGAACCGGCGTGGATCTGCCGTTCCAGCGCCTGATAAGCTCCGAGCAGAAGCTGCTGGCCGGTCTGGCCGCGGGCGTAAAAGGTACGCGACACCTGGGCGCCGCCGAAGCTGCGGTTGGCCAGCATGCCGCCGTATTCGCGGGCGAAGGGAACACCCTGGGCCACGCACTGGTCGATGATGTTCACGCTGATCTGGGCCAGGCGGTAGACGTTGGCCTCGCGCGCGCGGAAGTCGCCGCCCTTCACGGTGTCGTAGAAGAGGCGGTAAATGGAGTCGCCGTCGTTCTGATAGTTCTTGGCCGCGTTGATGCCTCCCTGCGCGGCGATGGAGTGGGCGCGGCGCGGCGAATCCTGATGGGAGAAGCAGAGCACGTTATAGCCGAGTTCGCCGAGAGTGGCCGCGGCCGAGCCGCCGGCCAGTCCGGTGCCCACGACGATGACCGTGTACTTCCTTTTGTTCGCCGGATTCACCAGCTTCATGTCGAAGCGGCAGTTGTCCCATTTCTTCTCGATGGGACCTGAAGGGATGCGGGAGTCGAGATTCATGTCGGGATGCCTCGTCTACTTCACGACGCCCGCCAGCACGGCGAGCGGGATGGCGCAATTGCCGATGAGCAGCGCATAGGACGCGGCCCGCGCCAGTGAGCGGAGCGCCGGCGTGTAACGCGGATGGTTGAGGCCCAGGGATTGGAACAGGCTCCAGGCGCCGTGGTGGATGTGCAGCATCAGCAGGATCATCGCGACGATGTACACCAGCGAAACCACGGGGTTGGCAAAACCGGCCACGACGTTTTCATACGGCGCCGGAACCTTGTGCAGCGCGTCCTGGTAACGGAAGTTCGGGTGCGCCACGCCGGAGGTGAAGTGGAGCAGGTGGTAAACGATGAACAGGGCCAGCAGCGGGCCGCTGACGCGCATGGTGCGCGAGGCGTAGCTCGATCCGGCGGGCGTCCATTTGGCGTAACCCTTGGGCCGGGCCTGGACGTTCATCCTGGTCAACTGCACGGCGGCGATGATGTGCAGCGCCACGGCGATCAACAGCACGGTCCGCGCGCCGTACAGCAGCGGAGGCGTTTCGTGCAGTTTCATGCCGTAGGCGTTCATCACTTCCGGGCCGAGGAAGACCTGCAGGTTCCCCAGCATGTGGCCGATGACGAAGCCCGCGCCGATCAGGCCGGTGACGGCCATCACGGCTTTCTTGCCGACAGGAGAGTGATAAAAGCCAAGCAGCTTGCTGGTTTCGGCGCTCCTGGCGCCGGCGGCGGATCGCGCCGCGCTTCCCACGCTCATTCAGATGGCTCCCTTTCCAAGTGTGATTGAACCTTTCATGATAGCGCCCAGAGGGCGGCGGGCCCGTTCACCGCGAGGCGATGGCGCGCACCGCGCCGATGCCCGAGGCCAGCGCGCTGGTGTACACGGCCGCGTCGGCGCCGTAGGAGATCACGTTGTAACCGGCTGCCATCCATTCGGCTGCCTGTTCGGATGAGCCCGGTTGGATGCCGGCCAGCTTGCCATGCTCCCGCGCCACGCGCGGCACGCGATGGAGGGCCTCCAGAAACCGGGGTTCCTGAAACCGGCCCGGAATGCCCATGGACTGGGACAGGTCGAAGTGGCCCACCCAGAGGATGTCGATGCCCGGCGTGGCGGCGATGGCATCGAGGTTCTCCATGCCGGTGAGGGATTCGATCTGGGCGATCACCGTCGTGTTGCGGTTCACCAGGTCGAAGTAGACGGCCGGGTCGGCGCCTTTCCAATCGGTATGCGCCGTACCGATGCCCACGCCGCGCCTGCCATGCGGGGCGAACTTCACGGCATCCACCAGCGCGCGCGCCTGCGCGGCCGTTTCCACGTTGGGGTTCATGACGCCCAGCGCTCCGGCGTCCATCGCCCGGGCGATGAAGTGATACAGTGTTTGCGGGACGCGCACGAACGGCGCCACGCTGGTGGCCTTGAACCAGCCGATCAGATCGGCCACGGTTTCGTTGCCGAAGCCGGAGTGCTCCATGTCGATCAACACGAAGTCGGCTTCCGCGTTGGCCACCATGTGCGCCACGCCGCGCGAATGAAACTCCCACAGCATGTGGCCGACGGGTACGCGCCCCTCGGCCACCACCTGTTGCAACCGGTTCGGCTTCATCGCAGCCGCTCAGCCCACTTTCACCCAGGCGCGCTTTTCACCGCTGTCCATCACGGCTTCAATGCACTTCATGCCCCAGGCGCCGTCGGCGAACGTGGGATAGTCGATGGGCGCTTTCGGGTCGGCCACGCGGCGGTAGAAGCGGCGGTAGAGCTGTTTGTGGGCGTCGTCATAGCCTTCGCTGTGGCCGCCGGGAAGATCGGCGAACGCGGCCGCCTCGGGCTTCAGCAGCGAAGGATCCTTGACGATGATCTGGTTGGGCGCGTTGCGATGGCCGATCCAGAGCTGGTCGGGCGACTCCTGGTTCCACATGACGCCGCACTTGGCGCCGAAGATCTCCATCTGGAAGCGGTTCTTGCAGCCGGCCGACATCTGGCTGACCGTGTAGGCGCCCCGCGTGCGCTCGCCCAGGCGTACCAGCACGCTGGCGAAGTCCTCGGTGGTGATGGGAATCTCCTGGTAGTCCTCCGGGCGCAGCATCTTGCCGGTGAAGGTCTCCACCTGTCCCTTCGGCTTTTTGCGCGTCTTGTGGAAGATGGCCGTATCGGCGCACACCTCGGTGATCTTCTGGCCGGTGAGGTGCTGCACCATGTCCATCCAATGCGAGCCGATGTCGCCCACCACGCGCGAGCGGCCATTGTCGGCCGATTCGATGCGCCAGTTGTAGTCGGTGTCGTAGAGCAGCCAGTCCTGCGAATAGGTGCCCTGCACGATGAGCACCTCGCCCAGATCGCCCGCCGCGATCATCTGGCGGATCTGCTGCACCGCGGGATAGTAACGAAGGTTGTGATTCACGGCGTTGGCCACGCCGGTTTCGGCGGCCACTTGCACCATCTGGGCGGCCTCGGACGAGGTGATGGCCACGGGCTTTTCGCACAGCACGGCGCGGCCGGCCTTCATCGCGGCGATCGACATGGGCGCGTGCAGCGCGTTGGGCGTCAGAACGTGCACGGCGTCGATGGTGGAGTCATGGATGATCTCCTCCCAACTCGTGGTGACGCGTTCCACGCCGAACGACTGGCTGACCGCCGCCGGGTCGACGCCGGGACCCACCGCGATGGCGGCCAGCTCCACGTTGCCCAGCCTGCGAATGGCCTCGGCGTGCACCTTGCCCATAAAACCCGAGCCGATGATCGCGGTTCTCAATTTCTTCATGATGTCTTCCTTTCAGAGGAATGCCGGTCTGCATTGCCGGATAGAGGACAGAGAGCCAATGTACCGCACTCGGCGGCGGGGCGGCAGTGCCGCGGCGCGGTCCGGTGAAGGAAAACAAATCGGGGCGGTCCTGTTTGCTATAGTGGTCGCCAAGGGACGGTTATGCGCATCCTGTTGCGGTTTGAACGAGGCGCGCGGATTCAGCACAGGCGCGGCAAGAACCGCCGCGTGGCTTTGGCGGCGGCAGGCTTGCTGGCGCCGGGTGCGGTCGGCGCATTCCTACTGACGCTGTGGCGGCTGGCGGCCGACATGCGGTTTGCCGGCGCGTTCGCGTTCGACGCCGGCCTGTTTTCCCACTGGCACGTCTGGTTCGCCATCGCCGGTCTGCTGACCCTTGTGTGTGTACGCCTGAACCGGTACGGCAAGGGCGGTACTCTACTATAGGTTCCGCGGCGCCCGGCGCCGCTCCCGCCGCGCATTCCGTCTGATATTCTGAGAGACGAACGGCCTCCCGCTTATGTCTTTCGGCCCACGCCCAGTTTTTGCCGGTTATTCCCGTTCGGGCATGATGCCGCCGGGCGTGAAGTGGCTGCTCATCGTCAACGTCGCTCTCTTCCTGCTTTATTTCTTTGCCGTACGCACGGGCTTCGGCTCGCTGTTTTTCCACTTTGGCCTGGTGCCGCGCGCGGTGACGCACCTTTTGGCTGTGTGGCAACTGGTGACCTACCTGTTCCTGCACGACCCCAATGGCGTCACGCATATTTTGCTGAACATGCTGATGCTGTGGATGTTCGGCTCGACGCTGGAGAACACCTGGGGCACGCGGCGGTTCCTGCAGTATTACTTTGTCTGCGGCGTGGGCGCGGCCATCTGCGTGGTGCTGCTGGCCACGCTGTTTGGCAACGCCGAATCGCGCACCATCGGCGCCTCGGGCGCCATCTTCGGCCTTCTGCTCGCCTTTGGCGTCCTGTTCCCCGACGCGCAGATGCTGTTCATGTTCATCTTCCCGATGAAGGCCAAGTACTGCGTGATGATCTATGGCGCCATCGAATTTTTGTTCACGCTCGGTTCCTCGGGCGACGGCGTCAGCCACATTGCCCATCTCGGCGGCATGGCGTTCGGCTATCTGTATTTGCGGTCGGACCTGTTCCGTTCCCGGCGTCTGAACCTGGCTGGCGCCTTCCAGGCCCGCTACCGCGATTGGAAACTGAAACGGGCGAAGAAAAAGTTTCAGGTTTACCTGCGCAAGCAGGGGTCCAACCGCGATATTCAGTAGCGGTTTCCGGGGCGCGAAACCACTGGTCCTCCGGCTTCGTCCAAGAATTCGCCGGACGTGCCATCTGGTATATTTTGCACAGAGGATTCTCCTATGCGACTGGGTCTACGGCAAGCAATCATGATGGCCGCGCTCGTGGCCGCTCCCCTGGCGCTGACGATGCTGCCCCCGCTGTGGGCGCAGCAGGGGCCCAAAAGCTCCTCGTCGGAAACCGTGGCGCGGCCGCGCAAGAAGCCTGGCCCCGCCGAGGAGGCGCCGGAAAAGACCGGCGATAAGCTCGAATCCGTCTTTAAGAAGAAAGGCGAGGCGCTTCCCGAAGGTCTGGCGACTTTCAAGAGCGACGTCACGCGCGTGCAGGTGGACGTGGCCGTGCTGGATAACAAAGGACGCTTCATTCCGGGCATCCCCGGGGGGAACTTCCGCGTACTCGAGGACGGCGTGCCGCAGCAGTTGGCCAGCTTCAGCATGGGCGAAGCTCCGCTCACCGTGGCCCTGGTGATTGAGTTCTCGAATCTGTACCAGCAGTATTGGAGCGAGTCCTGGTATCAGACACTCACCGCGGCCTACGGTTTTCTGGAAACGCTGAAGCCGGACGACTACGTGGCCGTGGTGGCCTACGATTTGCGGCCGGAGATCCTTTCCGATTTTTCCACCGACAAGCGCCAGGCCTATGAAGCCATGCAGCGGTTGCGCATCGCCGCGTACTCGGAGTCGAATCTGTACGACGCACTGGTGGATACGGCCGACCGCATGTCGGAGATTGAAGGCCGCAAGGCCATCGTGGTGATCGCCAGCGGCGTGGATACGTTTTCCAAGCTCACCTTCGACAAGACGAGGCGGGCGCTGCAAACCGCCGGCGTGCCCATTTATTCCATCGGCCTGATGCAGGCCCTGCGCGAGTACTACGATGCGCGTGGCGCGATGGGGCCCATCGCGCGCCTGGACTTCCTGCAAGCCGACAATCAAATGCGCACCTTCGCCAAGGAGACCGGCGGCCAGTCGTTCTTCCCGCGCTTTTACGGCGAGTTTCCCGGCATCTTCGGCGCCATTTCACAATCGCTGCGCAACCAGTATTCGTTGGCCTACACGCCCTCCAACCAGGAACGCGATGGCAAGTACCGCAAGATTAAAGTGGAGCTGGTGAATCCCGCGACAGGCGAACCGCTGCGCGTGCTGGACGAAAAGAACAAGCCCATCAAATATCAGATCATCGCCAAGGCCGGCTACACGGCTCCGCGTGCTGTCGAGTAATTCCACGTTGGACAGTGGGATGCTTTGCGGCACGGCAGGCAGGGGGCGCGGTATGTTTCGCTGCCTGTGCGCCATCGTTTCACTCCTCTCCCGCGCAC
Organism: Bryobacterales bacterium; assembly: GCA_020852175.1. Taxonomy (GTDB): domain Bacteria; phylum Acidobacteriota; class Terriglobia; order Bryobacterales; family Bryobacteraceae; genus JAFLBB01. The sequence continues at coordinate 13,194 of JADZBH010000018.1, forward strand.
GCGAGAGAAACGGGCGCAACGGCTTCTAAGCAACGCTCGCTTGTCAAGCACTTGATGTGGCCTGTTTCGTGTCCTTTAACGAAATCATTGACAGCGCGTTTTTGTGTCTGCTACCTTCGCACTTTCTCATGACGTCCTCATCCGCTTCCAAGTCTTCCGATGTGACCGCGACACTCCTCATGGTGGACGACAACAAGATGGGGTTGGGCGCCCGCAGGGTGGTGATGGAAGAACACGGCTACACGGTGCTGGCCGCCGCGACTCCGGAAGAGGCGTTGTCCCTTCTGGATGGAAGCGGCATCGACCTGGTGATCACCGACTACCGGATGCCCAACATGACCGGCACGGAACTGATTGGCCACATGCGCGAGCGCGGATTGCGGCAGCCAGTGATCATCATCTCCGGCTTTGTCGATGCCCTGGGCCTTACCGAGGCCAATACGGGCGCCGACATCGTGATTCAGAAGAGTGCGCACGAAGTGTCCCACATGGTACGCTCCGTGAAGAACCTGTTGAAGCCGAAGACGCGCCGCAAGCCCGCGGGCAGCGATCTGCGCGGAGCCAAGACGCTGGTGCGGCGCAACAGGGCCTGATTCATTCGTACAATCCCGGCGGCAGCCTCGTTTCCGGCCGGCGCCGGATGGAGGACGCGCACATGATCGGGATCACCTGGCTTGGACATTCGGCTTTCCAGTTCCGTTTGGACAGCGGCGAGGTTCTGCTGCTGGATCCTTGGCTGGAAGGCAACCCATGCTATCCCAAACAGCATGAGCTGTCGCGCGTGGACGCGATCCTGGTGACGCACGGCCACTTCGACCACATCGCCAACGCCGTCCAGATCGCCCAACAGTTCGACGCGGCGGTGATCGCCAACTACGAGGTGTGCGCGTACCTGAAATCGAAGGGCGTCAACAAAACCTCTCCGATGAACAAGGGCGGCTCGCAGTTGTGCTGCGGCGTGCGCGTGTTCATGACGCATGCTCTGCATAGCTCGGGCATCGAGGATGGCGGCGGCATGATCTACGGAGGCGAGGCCGCCGGATATGTGCTGGAACTGCCGGACCGCCGTACGTTGTATTTCGCCGGCGATACCGACGTGTTCGGCGACATGGACCTGATCCGCGATCTGTACCGGCCCGAACTGGTGTTCCTGCCCATCGGCGACCTGTATACGATGGGTCCGCGCCAGGCCGAACTTGCCTGCCGCCTGCTGAAGCCGCGCAAGATCATTCCCATGCACTTCGGAACCTTCCCGCCGCTGTCGGGCCGGCCCGAGCAACTGGCCGAACGGATCAAGGATCTGGACGCCGAGGTGTGGCCGCTGGAACCCGGCAAGCCGGTGGAATGGTAACGGCCCGCTGCTTCTCCGCGCGGCCGCGATGGTAGGATATTCGATTCTATGCGACTGGCAATGGTTGGTCTTGGCTTCATGGGCAGCACGCACCTGCAGGCGTGGCGCAACGTGAAGGACGCTGAACTGGTGGCGGTGGTCAGCGACGATCCGAAACAACTGGCGGGCGACCTGAGCGCGAGCGCGGGAAATCTCGACCGCCCCTCGGAAAGCCGCCTGGATTTTTCGGCGCTGCGGAAGTACACGAAGATCGAGGAGGCGCTGGCCGACACAGGCATCGACGCCGTGGATCTGTGCGTACCCACGCACCTGCACGCCCCGCTGGCCGTCCAGGCGTTGCGCGCCGGCAAGCATGTGCTGGTGGAAAAGCCGATGGCGCTCACCGGCGAGGCCTGTGACTCGATGGTCCGCGCCGCCGCCGAATCGGGCAAGACGCTCATGGTGGCCCATGTGCTGCGCTTCTGGGACGCCTATCAACCGCTGATCGAGGCGCAGCGCACGGGAAGCCTCGGCCAGCCGCGTTCGTTCGTCTTCCGCCGCCGGTGCGCCGCGCCGCACTGGGGCCAGTGGCTGAAGGATCCCTCCAAGGGCGGAGGCGGCGTGTTCGACCTGCTCATTCACGACGTGGACATGTGCGTCCATCTGTTCGGACTGCCCGAAGCCGTCTCGGCCACCGGCTATGAGGACCTGCAGGCGGGCATCGACCTGATCACCGCCGAGCTGCATTATCCCGGCATCGGGTCGGTGATCGTCACCGGCGGCTGGCACCACCCCAAGAGCTACCCCTTCTCGATGGAGTACACGGCATCGTTCCAGGGCGGCACCATTGAGTTTTCGACGGCCGGGCGTCCGGCGACGCTCTACAATGCCGCGGGCGAAGCCGAGGCGTTCGCACTCTCCGGGAAGGATGGGTTCGCCGCCGAACTGGAGTATTTCGCCTCGTGCGTCGTGGCCGGCCGCCAGCCCGAACTCTGCCCGCCGGACGAATCGGCGCAGTCCACCAAACTCACCCTGCTGTTGAATGAAGCCCGCCTGAAGAACGGAGAAAAAATTCCATGCCTCATCTGAAACCCCTGGAGGTCGGCGCCATGTTCTGGCCCTGGTTCGAGCCGGAACGGACGCTGGCGGAGTTGAAGAAGATTGGCGTCTCCAGCGGCCAGTTAGGCCTGGCCGGACACCACGCGCTCGACGCGGCCGCGTGGAAAAAAGCGCTGGCCGGCGAGGATTTCCAACTGGCGACCGTCTTTGCCGCCTACGACGGCGAGGACTACGCCGACATTCCCACCGTCGAGCGCACCGTGGGCTTCGTGCCGCGTGAAACTCGCGCGAAGCGGCTGGCGCGTACGCTGGAACTCAGCGATTTCGCCGCCGAACTCGGCGCTCCCGGCATCGCCTGCCACATCGGCTTCGTGCCCGAGGACCCAACCGCGCCCGACTACATCGCCGTGCGCCAGATGGTGCAGCAGGTGTGCGACCACGCGGCGCGCAACAAGCAATACTTCGCCCTGGAAACCGGCCAGGAACCGGCACACGTTCTGCTGAGCTTCTTCAAGGATGCCGGCCGCCCGAACCTGCGCATCAACTTCGACCCCGCCAATATGATCCTGTATGGCACCGGCGACCCCATCGACGCGCTTGGCGTGCTGGCGCCCCACGTCGTGACCGTTCACGCCAAGGACGGCGACTGGCCTCCCAAGGGCGTGGCGGGCGCGCTCGGCGCGGAGCGGCCGCTCGGCCAGGGGGCCGTGGGCATGGAGCGCTTCGTGGCCAAGCTGAAGGCGGTTGGCTACACCGGGCCGTTGTGCGTGGAGCGCGAGGTGGAGAACCTCGACACGCGTCTGGCCGACATGAAGATGGGCGTCGCACTGCTGCGCGGTCTCATCGGATAGAGGGAGCCGGAGTAGGATCCGCGCGGGGCGGCCCTTAGGGCAGTCCCGCCTCGCGCAAGTATTCGGCAGCCTCTTCGGGCGGCGTCGGGTTGATGTAGAAGCCCGTGCCCCATTCAAAACCGGCCACCTTGCTGATCTTCGGAATCAGTTCGATGTGCCAGTGGTAGTGCTCCAGCGGCCCGTCCTGCACGGGCGAACTGTGCACCACCAGGTTATAGGCCGGCCACTCCAGCACACGGTCCATCTTGCGCAGCGTCGCCCGCACCACCCAGGCCAGGTTCCGCATCACCGTGCTTTCGGCGTTCTCGAAGTGCGACTCGTGCCGCCGCGGCACGATCCACGTCTCAAAGGCGAACCGCGAGGCATAGGGCGCGATGGCCAGGAACTGCTCGGTCTCCAACACCACGCGCCGCGCGTCGCGCGCTTCATGGCGCACAATGTCGCAATAGACGCACCGCTCCCGGTAGTCGAAATACTTCAAGGCGCCGTCCAGTTCCTCCTGCACGCGCCGCGGCACCACGGGCAGAGCGATCAACTGCGAATGCGAGTGTTCCAGCGAGGCTCCGGCCAGTTCGCCATGGTTCTTGAACACCAGGATGAAGCGGAGCCGGCGGTCCTTGCGCAGATCGAGAATCCGCTCGCGGAAGGCCCAGAACACCTCCTCCACGTTCTTCTCGGACAACTCGGCCAGCGTCCCTTCGTGCACGGGCGATTCCACCACCACCTCGTGCGCGCCAATTCCGTTCATCTTGTCGTAGAGCCCCTCGCCCTCGCGGTCGAGCTGGCCTTCCACGCGCAGGGCGGGGAACTTGTTCGGCACCACGCGCACGCGCCAGCCGGGTGCGTTCTGCTCGCCGCAATCGCGGAACGACAATACCTCGGGCGGCGTCTTGGACTCCTGGCCGGGGCAGAACGGGCAGATGCGCCCACCTTGAATTTTCACTGGCTCCCGGTAGAAGTCCACCGGACGGCGAGACCGGTCGCTCGCGATAATCACCCACCGCCCGGTGACAGGGTCTTTTCTTAGCTCAGGCAATCGGACTCCCCGTGAATCGAATACCTGATTATAGCGATGCCCGCCTGCCTCTTCGCCGTCACCATCCGGAGTCCGAGCTCCAGTTCTGCTCAAAGCGCGCCTGCATCGCCTCGGAGATGTGCTGGGGAAAGGGTTCCACGCGCGCCCCGGGGGGGAGGAACGCATCGCGTACGTGATCGAGAAGCGCCGGTTCGGGCTCATCGAGCGGTCCCGGCCACACGATCGACACCGTGTCGAACCGCACCAGCCTCGGACCGTGCGCATGCACGCGGCAGAACCGCCGCGCCGCCGCGCCCATCATCCGGCGCTTCTCCTCGCCGATGGCCCGCTCCGGCGCGCCGAACTCATCGCTGGACCGCGCCTTCACCTCGACGAACACGAGGACGCCGCCCTCGCTGGCCACGATGTCGAGTTCGCCATGCCCCGCCGCCGGCCGCCAGTTCCGGGCATGAATGCGGAAGCCCGCTCGGGTCAAATAATCCGCCGCCGCCTGCTCGGCCAACGGTCCCAGCGCCTGCGCCCGGGGCAGTTGCCGCAACCGCCGCAACCGCCACCGCCGCAGCGCCCAGATGAGCGCGCGGGCGATCACCGCGGTACCGCCGCGCCTACTTGAGAACCTCGAACTCGAAGTCCATCACCTTGCCGCGCACGACGTAGCACAGATAGTATTCCCAGAACCGCCGGAAGCGCGGGAACCGGTTCACCAGAAATTCGAAGCCCAGCCATCGCCACAAAGCTAGTAGCTTCAGACGCACGGAAATCTCGCGCAGACGTACCCGCGAATAGTAGCCATAGCCGGCGTTGTCGGCGCCGAAGTACCGGAAGCTGAAGCTGTTCAGATGCCAGCGGTGCGTGGGGTCGCAGAACGAGCTGAAGTCGGTGTAATGCGGAGTGGACAGCACGATTCGTCCGCCCGGCCGGGCCAGGCGCGCGAACTCCTCCATGGTGCGGATCACGTCGGCTACATGTTCAATCACGTGAATCGCCCGCACCTGATCGAATTGCGAATCGCGGAACGGATACGGGAAATGGTCCAGTTCCACCAGCACGTCGGCCCGCGTGCCGGCGTTGCGGTCGATGCCGATGGAGCCAGGATACTTGTTGATGCCGCAGCCGACGTCGAGAATGCGCACTCGATCCAGGTTACCCCTGGCGCGGCGGGAAGTGCGCCAGGCACTCCTCCAGCGTATCCGCCAGGAACTCAGCCTGTCCGCGCGTGATCACCAGCGGCGGCGACAGCCGGACCGTATTCTCGCCCGCGCCCAGCACGAGCACGCCCCGCTCGAAACACATCCGTACGATCCTGTTCCGCCACTCGGGCGCCCGCTCGCGCGAGGCCTGATCCCGCACGATTTCGATGCCGATCATGAGCCCCAATCCCGACACGCGCCCCACACAAGGGAAGCGCCGCGGCCACCCGGCCATGCGTTCGCGCAAATACGCGCCGATGCGCGCCGCGTTTTCCACCAGTTCCTGCTCCAGCAGCTCGATTGTCGCCAGCGACGCCGCCACCGAGACCGGATTGCCGCCGAACGTGGAGGCGTGCGCCCCCGGCTTCCACTGCATGACATCGGCGCGCGCGATGGCCGCCGATAACGGCATGCCGCTGGCGATGCCCTTGGCCGCGGCCAGAATGTCCGGCGACATTCCATAATGCTCCGCCGCCCACATCCTGCCCGTCCGCCCCATGCCGCTTTGCACCTCGTCGAAGATCAGCAGGATGCCGTGGCGCCGCGCCACGCCGGCCAGTTCGTCGAAGAACTTCTGGGGAGGAGTCACATAACCGCCCTCGCCCTGCACCGGCTCCACCACGATGCCCGCCACCTCCCGCGCCGGAAGAATCGTCTTGAAAAGCTGCTCCTCGATCACCTTCACACACTCCACCGCGCAGGTCTCCGGCTGCTGTCCGTAGGCGCAGCGGTAACAGTTCGCATAAGGAATGTGCGTCACGCCAGGCACCAGCGGGCCGAACCGCTCCCGCTGCACGCTCTTGGAGCCTGTCAGCGACAGCGCCCCCATGGTGCGTCCATGGAAGCCGCCGAGAAAGGCGATGAACTTGTCGCGCCCCGTGTGATAGCGGGCCATCTTCAACGCCGCCTCCACCGCCTCGGCGCCCGAGTTGCCGAAATACACCCGGCGCGCTCCGCCGCCCGGTGCGAGCGAGGCCAGCTTTTCCGCCAGCGCCACCATGTTCTCGTAATAGAAATCGGTGCCCGACATGTGAATCAGCCGCGCCGCCTGCCGTTGCACCGCCTCCACCACGCGCGGATGGCAGTGGCCCGTGGCCACCACGGCGATGCCGGCGCTACAGTCGAGAAAGCGGTTCCCGTCGACGTCGTGAATCAGCGCTCCTTCGCCGCGTTCGGCCACCAGCGGGTAGGAACGCGTGTAGCTGGGCGATAGCACCGCCTCGTCGCGGGCAATCAGGGCCGCCGCCTTGGGGCCCGGCAGCGGAGTAATCAGGCTGGGCAACTCGTGGGGAACCGGAACCGAACCAGTGTTCATGCGCATCCTCCTGGGACTACGGTATCTGCAATTGGTTGTGCTGGGGGCCGCCCGGGGCGAAGCCGGAACAAAGGAGGAGGGCGCAGGTTCAGTCGCCGGCAAACAGCGCGGGACGCAATGCGGAAGGACGCCACATGCTAGCTTCAGTATAGCTTGGCCCGTTCCGCGAAACCCTCTCCGGCAACCGCTCCGCCCGCCGCCATTCCCCCCGCGCGCGAGTTGCGCTTCGCCTGCCAGACCGGCTGCACCAATTGCTGCAACGTGGCCGGTTACGTCTATCTCACCGAGGACAACCTGAGCGAGGCAGCCCGTTACCTGGGACTCACCCCCGCCGTGTTCGAGCAGCGCTATGTCTACCGCACCCGCCACTTGCTGCGGCTGCGCAAGCCGCGCGGTTCCCAGTGCCACTTCTTGCAGGAGGACGGCTGCTCCATCCACCCTGCCAAGCCCACTCAGTGCCGCCTCTTCCCCTTCTGGCCCGAACTGGTGAAATCGGCGCACGCCTGGAAGACCGCCGGACGGCGCTGCCCAGGCATCGGCCAGGGACCGCTGGTTCAAATTGGTGAAGCGCTCGAACTGGCATCCGAAATGGAACACGCCTACCCCACCATCTATTCCCAGGAATAGTCTGCGTCCTCACGTGCCGGTCTTTCGTCAGTCACCCGTCCGGCGTGGCAAACAAATGGCGCGGAACCTTTGCGCATCGTGCGTGGCGCGGCAGGGAGGCGGGGTTCTCGCTTTGGCACGCCGTTTGCTGAACACCCTCGCGTATGTTCGACCGAGTGGCCGCCAGCCTGGGCAACTACATGGACCTGCTCAGCGTCCGGCAGAAGCTGGTGGCCTCCAATATCGCCAACGCGGCGACGCCCGGATATAAGACAAAAGACATCGACTTCCAGTTTGAGCTGCAAAGCCAGATGGGCCGCGAGACCACCGCGCCGGCACAGGTGAGCGAGGTCCAGGGGCTCGGCACGCACAACGACGGAAACAACGTAAGTCTGGACCGCGAGGCGCGGCTGCTTTCCGAGAACGCCCTGCGTTTCAACGTGGCCTCCCAACTCTGGCGGAACAAGCTCCGCATGCTGCGCAACGCGGTGCAGGATGGGAGGAACGGATGAGCCTGTTTCAACTGCTGTCGGTAAGCGCTTCGGGAATGGCCGCACAAAGGGCGCGGGCCGAAACGGTCACCGAAAATCTCGCCAACGCCGAAACCACGCGCACGCCCGAAGGGGGGCCCTATCGCCGCAAGGATGTCGTGTTCAGCAGCGCCGGGCAGACGTCGCCGTTCGGCTCGGTATTTCAGGAAGCAATGGGGCCAGGCGTCGAGGGCGTCGAGGTGGGAGAAACCGTGATCGACGTGCGCGAACCGGAAAAGCGCTATCAGCCGGGCCATCCCGATGCGGACAAGGAAGGCTATGTGGCTTTCCCGCGGATCAGTCCCGCCGAGGAGATGGTGAACCTGATGGGCGCCTCGCGCGGCTATCAGGCCAACGTGAACGCGCTGCTGGCCGTGCGCGACATGCTCCACCGCTCGCTCGACCTGTTGAAGTGAGGCACACGCAATGACCAGTCCCATCGCCGGAATCTCCCCCGCGTCGCTTCGCGGCATCGACCCAACGCCCCTCTCCGGAGCCGTCTCGAGAACGGACGGAGCTTCGGCCTTTTCTGAGCTTTTCGAACAGGCCGTGAACCGGGTGAACCAGTATCAGCAGACCGCCGATACCGCCGTGCAGCGGTTCCTCACCGGGGAGGACGAGGACCTGCACCGCGTGGCCATGGCCACGCAGAAGGCCGAGGTCTCCTTTGAGCTTCTCTTGCAGATGAAGAACAAGGCCGTGCAGGCCTACCAGGAGATGATGCGTCTCCAGGTGTGATCGCGTCGCGCCGCCACCCATGGGTTTCCTCGCACAACTGAAAACTCTCCTTGCGGGCCTGAGCCTGAAACAGCGCGTCTCGCTGGTGGTGGCCGCCGTGGCCGTGGCCGCGGGTCTGGCGGTCTTTCTCCAGTGGCGGGAAAACGAAGGGTTTCAGGTGCTCTATGCGGACCTGGCCGCCGAAGACGCCGCCCAGGTGGTGGCGAAGCTGAAGGAGTCCGGCGCCGTCTACAAACTCGAAAATGACGGGAAGGTGATCCGTGTGCGCGCCGAGCGCCTTCCCGACCTGCGGCTCCAGATGGCGGCCGCCGGGGTTCCCAAGACCGGACGGATGGGCTTTGAGCTGTTCGACCGGAACCAGTTTGGGGCCACGCAGTTCGCCGAGCAGGTGAACTACCACCGTGCGCTCGAAGGCGAACTGGAGCGCAGCGTCATGACCCTCGGCGAGGTGGAAAGCGCCCGCGTCCACATTACTCCGCCCAAGGATTCGCTCTTTGTCGAGGAGCAGCGACCGGCCAAGGCGAGCGTCCTGCTGCGCCTGCGCAGTTCGGCGCGGCCGAGCGCGCAGAACGTGCAGGCGATCACGCAGTTGGTTGCCAGCGCCGTCGAGGGGCTGTCGCCCGAGATGATCTCCGTCCTCGACTCGCGCGGCAATCTGCTCAATCGCGCCCGGCGGGGAGACCCTGGCGACCCCGGCCAGGCGGGTGAACTGCTGCTGGACTACCGCCGCACGATGGAACGCGACCTGATCGCCAAGATCAACACCACGCTGGAACCCCTGCTCGGGCCGGACAAGTTCCGCGCGGGGGTATCGGTGGACTGCGATCTTTCCACCACGGAGCAGAGCGAAGAGGCCTTCGATCCAGCCCGCTCCGTCATGGCCGCCTCGCAGCGCACGGAGGACATCGCCGGCGCGAACCAGGCCTCGGGCGTGCCCGGCACGGCCTCGAATCTGCCTCGCCCCACCTCGCGCCCAGGCGCCGCGGGATCCGGACTCACGCGCCGCACCGAGAATATCTCCTATCAGTCCAGCCGCCTGGTGAAAAAGACGCACACGCCGCAGGGACAGGTCCGGCGCGTCTCGGTCTCGGTTTTGCTCGACCATAACGTCCGCTACGAAGGCACGGGACCCAAGGCCCGCCGTCTGATCGAGCCGCCCAGCGCCGAACGCCTGAAAGCCACGCGCGACCTCATTGCCGGTGTCGTCGGTCTTCAGCCCGAACGGGGCGATCAACTGATCGTCGAGTCGCTTCCGTTTGAATCGACGCTCGCCTTTGTACCGCCGCCCGCCGCCGCCCCTGCCGCGCCCCGAGGAATCCTGCCTGCCGCCACGCTGGTCATTGATTGGAGCAAGGCCAATCCCATGCCCGCCGCCATCGCCGCCGGAAGCCTTCTGGCTCTGCTCCTGCTGGGACTGGCCGCGCGCTGGCTCCTCAAACGGCGCACCAGGCGGAATACCGCGGCGGCCGCCGATATGGTGAAGGCGATCGGCGCCTCTGGCGAAGCCGGCAAGCAGGCAGGCGAAACCATCGAGAAAAGAATCGAGTCGCAGATTCAGGAAAACCGGGCACTCAAGGAGAAACAGGAACTGGAGATTCTGTCCGGCCTGAAGCTGCCCGACTCAGCCACGAAGAAATCCGAGGTTCTGGCCAAGCATATGGCTGAACTCGCCAAGAAGGATCCAGCCGCGTTTGCCCACATCGTCCGAACCTGGATGAGCGACGCCGCCAATTAGGCAGGACCATGATCACCAACAGCGAAAAGCCGACCGCGATGATGCCCGGCCTGAAGAAGGCCGCCATACTGGTTGTCGCCATGGGCGAGGAGATGGGCTCGCTGATCCTCGGCCAGTTGGAAGAGGAGGAGGCGTCGCAGCTCACGCGCGAGATCGCCCGCCTGCCGCCGGTCACGCCCGACATCGCCGACGCGATCCTGGAAGAGGGCTACCAGATGACGCTGGCGCACGACTATGTGCTGAAAGGCGGCGTCGAATATGCCAAGAAGATCCTGATCAACGCCTACGGTCCGGAACAGGCCAAGAAGCTCCTGGACCGCCTGATGAAAGCGCTCGGCAGCGACTCGGCCAGCTTCGACGCGCTGCAGAAGGCGGATCCGCAACAACTCGCCAAGTTCATCCATAAGGAGCATCCCCAGACGATCGCGCTCATCCTGTCCCACCTGAATCCCTCGCAGGCGGCCGCATTGCTGGCCAGCCTGCCGGGTGAGATCCGGCCGGATGTCTCGCTGCGCATGGCCCATCTGGAACGGATCTCTCCCGAGGTCATCACCCGCATCGCCGGCATCATCGGCCAGAAGCTGAAGGCTCTCGGCGAGTTCAGCCGGGAAAGCTACGGGGGGGTCCGCGCCGTGGCTGAGATGTTCAACCGTCTGGACTCGGGTAGCAGCAAGGAAATTCTCGAGGAGATGGAAAAGTCCGATTCGCCGCTGGTGGAAACCGTACGCCACCTGATGTTCGTGTTCGAAGACCTGCTCCTGATCGACTCGGCCGGGCTGAAGGAGGTGCTTTCACGCGTCGATCGCAAGCTCCTCACCGTGGCGCTCAAGGGGACCAGCGACCAGCTCCGGCAGAAGTTCATGGACTGCATGTCCCAGCGAGGCGCCGAGATGCTGCGTGAGGACATGGATTCGATGGGACCGGTGAAAATCAAGGAGGTCGAGGGGGCGCAGCAGCAGATTATCGCCATCGTCCGGCAGTTGGAGACCGAGGGAGCGGTGAGCTTGAAGGGGACGGTGGGCGAGCAGTATGTCCTCTAGGATCATCGGTGGCGACGGCGAGTCCGGATCGCAGCCGCTTGTCTGGCGGCGGGTGGGCGAGGCAACGGCCGGCTCTGGACCGCCGCGCACCCCTCTACCGGAAAACGCCGCGCTGGCGCTGGACGAGGCGCCGGTCCTCCGGGCACGGATCGCCGAACTGGAACAACAACTCCCCCGTGTGGCCGAGCAGGCCCGCCAGACGGGACACCGCGAGGGCGAGGCCGCCGCGGCGGGACGCGCGGCCGTCGAGGTCGAAGCCATCGCGGCCCGGGGCGCGCGAGCCATCGAGCAACTTACCGCGGAACGCCGCCAGATGCGGCGCCAGTTGGAGGAGGATCTGGTTCACTTGGCCGTCGCCGTCGCGCGCCGTATACTGCACCGCGAGCTTTCGGTCGATCCCGAGGCGCTGGGCGGCATCGTGCGCGCCGTGCTCGATCGCATGGACGCCCGCGAAGTGCACCGCCTCCGCCTCCATCCGGCCGACGCTCCTTTCATCGAAAAGCGGCTGAGCGAGTGGCAAATCCCGGCCGGTATGAGCATCGAGTGCGATGCTTCCCTCGAACGCGGCGCCATCTTGCTGGAAACCGCGCGCGGCTCGGTGGACGCCTCGATTGAAACACAACTGCACGAGATCGACCGCGGCTTCACCGACCTGGTCCGGAGGCAAATCCCATGAGCACGTACGCGCGATTCTGGAACCTGGCTCCCTATGAACGGCTGCTTGCAACCGGCGACTTCCACCGGATGGGCGGGCGCGTCGCTCAAATGGTCGGTCTGCTGGTGGAAAGCGTTGGGCCGCCGGCGGCCATCGGCGACTTTTGCGAAATCCAGACACGCGCCGGCCGCACCATCCGGGTCCAGGTCGTCGGCTTCCGTGACGGACGTGTGTTGTGCATGCCCCTGGAGGAGGTGGACGGGCTCGAAGCAGGCGACACGATCGTCACGCGGCGCGAGGCCGCCCAGGTCCGCGCCGGGCCGCAACTGCTGGGCCGCGTGCTGGACGGATTCGGCCAGCCGATCGACAACCGGCCTCTGCCCGAGGCGGGCGAACTCCGCAACCTGTTTGCCGCTCCCCCCGGTCCGCTCGAACGCGAACACATCGACGAGCCGCTGGTTACCGGCGTCCGCGCCATTGACTCGCTGCTCCCGATCGGAAAAGGACAACGGATCGGTATCTTCGGCGGCTCGGGCGTGGGAAAAAGCACGCTGCTGGGCGCCATGGCCAGGCACAACTCGGCGGAGGTGTGCGTCATCGCGCTCGTGGGCGAGCGCAACCGCGAGGTGCGCGGCTTTCTCGAACACGAACTCGGCGAGGAGGGGCTGAAGCGTTCCGTCGTCGTCTGCGCCACCTCGGACCGTCCGGCTCCGCTCCGCATCCGCGCCTGCTTTCTCGCGCTGGCCATCGCGGAATCCTTCCGCGACGAAGGCAAGGATGTGCTGCTCATCATGGACTCGGTGACCCGCCTGGCCATGGCGCAACGCGAAATCGGCCTGGCGGCCGGCGAGCCGCCGTCCCAGAAAGGCTACACGCCCTCAGTGTTCAACCTGATGCCGAAAATCTTCGAGCGCGCAGGAAAGTTTCCGCGCGGCTCCATCACGGGACTGTTCACCGTGCTTGTGGAAGGCGACGATTTCAACGAGCCCATCACCGACGCAGTGCGCGGCATCCTGGATGGACACATCATACTTTCGCGCGCCCTCGGGCAGGCAGGCCACTATCCCGCCATCGATGTCCTACAATCGGTGAGCCGCCTGGCCAGCGCCATCTCCACGCCGGAGCAAAAGGGGGCGGCGCGGCGCATCCGCCAGGCGATGGCCACCTATGACCGTTCGGAGGATCTGATCAACCTCGGCGCGTATGTCTCGGGTGCGAACCCCCAACTCGATCAGGCCATTGAGTTGCGGCCGCGCATGAGCGAGTTCCTGCGCCAGCCACCCGATGAGTTCACCCCGCTCGAGGTGACCCTGAAACGAATGCAGGAGTTGGGCGCATGAAGCGCTACGGCTTCCCGCTGGCCCGCGTGCTGGCGTTCCGCCGCCTGCAGCGCGATATGGAACGGGCCGCGCTGGAGCGCGCCCTCGCCGAGGTCCGCCGGATTGCCGAACTCGGCGAACAGGTGCGGCGGGAAACCGAAGCCACCGCGCACGATCTTGTCACACGACCGCCGGGCGAACCCGTGGACGGCACGCAACTGGCCGGTCTTGACGGCTACCGGCGCTACCTGAAGCGCGTCGCCGCCGAGGTGGATCTGCATCACCGCCGCGCCGAGGTGGCCGCCGGCAATCAGCGGCTGAAGCTGGTGGAGGCGGAACGGCGCATGAAGGTCCTGGAGCACCTGGAGGCACGCACACGGAAGGAATGGGACGCTGCTTTGAACAAGGAGATCGAAGAGTTTGCCGGTGAAGCGTTTCTGGCCCGGCGCGCCCGAGGCCCGCGCGGCGGCTGAACGCCCGCGCTCAGCCCTGGAACATCGAGATGCCGGCCACGCCCGCGGCTCCCGCCTCGATGCAGGCCGGGATGAGCCTTGGCGTGACGCCGCCCAGCGCCAGCACGGGCATGCGCACACTGGCCGCCGCGCGGCGCAATTCGCCCAAGCCCTGTGGCTCGCTCTCCGGCGGCTTGTTCGAGGAAAGGAAGACGGGACTGAACACGGCGAAATCGGCGCCCTGTTCCTCGGCCTCGGCCAGTTCCTCGATCCTGTGGCAGGAAACTCCAATCAGGAACCCTTCGGGCGCGATCTCCCGGATGCGCGACGGAGAGATGGAATTCCCCGGCAAATGCACTCCGGCGGCTCCGGCGGCCAGTGCCACGTCGGTCCGTCCGTTCACCAGAATCCGGGTTCCGCCGGGGTTCGGGAGGGCGAAAATGCGTTCGAGCAACCGCAGCAGGGCCCGCGCCGGCAGGTCCTTCTCCCGCACCTGAATCAATGCGATGCCCTCGGCCATCCGGCGCGCGATCACCTCCAGCAGGGCTTCGACGCCTCCCACCGCGTGCCGGTCCGTGATGTAGTAGCGAATCACGCCTCCAGCGGTTCCCAGTACCGCTCGCCCGCGCAGGCGCGGCACAGAGTCCGCCCTTCCCTCACCACCTCGCGCTGGAAGCTGATCCCCTCGCCGCACTCGGCGCAGGCCACGCGCGCGGACTTGAAGCCGGGCAGGTCCTGCGGGCCCACCTGCACGCGCACCCACTGCACCGAGAATAAATCGGAGGCGGGCATCACGCCGTACGCCTTAACCTGCTGTTCGCGGGGGCCGCCCGCATCGGGAAACATTTCCTTCGCTTTTTGTTTGGAAGATTCTAGCGCCACCACGCGCACCGCGCGGTCCGTCTCCAGGTCGCAGAAGGTGGCCGCCATCTTCCCCCAGTCGCGGAACTTGAGCGCGCGCTTGCCCAGACGGCAGCCGGTCACAACGCCGATGGCGTCGGTGGCGCAGCGGTCGATCTCGACGAACGTCACCAACCGCTTGCGGTCACGGCCGGTGGGGTCGTCCAGACCCAGCAGCTCGAGCCCGTGCATGGCCAGGCGCAGGCCCAGAATCTGGCCCGCGCAGATGTGCCCGTGCACGCGCGCGGCCATTTCGATGTATTGCTCCAGTGAAAGCATGGCTGCTTCCATCCTACGAGCCTCGTCACAAGGCGCGCAATTCGCCGGGCGGGAACTCGATCAGCCACTCCCGCGTCGAACCCCACGCGGCGAACTCCTCGCGCGGCACCTCGGCGCGCAGTCCATTGGTGAACTCCAGCCTCATGCCCTGCGGCCGCTCGACGGTCCTTTCAAGAGTGGCTGGAATCCGATTGGCGCCGGCGCGCTGCCCTTCCCGAGGGACCGCCTTCACGCGTTCGGGCAGCACATACATCCACACGCGGTCGCCCTTGAATTTGCCCGGCAGGTAGGGCGCCGCCAGTTCATACTCGCCAACGCGCAAACGGCTGGTCCGCGCCCCCGGATCGAGTGAGCGTACCTCGGCCTGGAACAGATCGTACAACCCGAGCAGCCGCGCCACTTCCAGGCTTGCCGGCTGCTCCACGATGCTTTCCGGAGTGCCGCTTTGGACGATGCGGCCTTCGCATACCACTTGCATGCGGTCGCCCAGCGCGAAGCACTCCTCCAGGTCGTGCGTCACCAGGACCACGGGGAGTTGGAAACCCTCGCGAACCTCGCGAATCACCTCGTGCAGTTCCGCTCGCAAGGGTGCGTCCAACCCCCGCGCCGGTTCATCCAACAACACCATTTTCGGCGCGGCCAGCAGCGCGCGCGCCACGGACCCGCGCTGCCTTTGCCCGCCGCTCAACTCGTGCGGAAAACGCCCGGCCACCTCTTCCAGATGGAACCGGTCCAGCATCTCCTGCACCTTGCGGTGCCGCTCCAGGCGCGGCAGGCGCTCAGCGGCGAAGTCCAGGTTGCTCCGCAGGCTCATGTGAGGGAAAAGCGCATAATTCTGAAACACATAGCCACAGTGACGCTCCTGCGGCGGCAGGCACACGCCACTGACGCCGTCAAACAGCAGCAGGCCGTCCAGTTCGATCCGTCCGGCGTCAGGCCGCAGGAAGCCGGCGATGCACTCCAGCGTCAGCGTCTTGCCGGCGCCGCTGGGGCCGAACAACACCGTCACGCCCGGACCGGCCGTGAACTCCAGATCGAGCGTGAAGGCCACCGAGCCTGGAGCCGCGGCGAACTGTTTCCGAACGCGGACCGAGATCATCGGGCCGCCTGCCGCGCCTGCAGCCGGTTGGCCAGCCACAAGATGCCCAAGGCGAGCGCCGAAACGGCCAGCACCAGCGCCCGGGCCGCCGTGCCGTTGCCTGACTCCACGGCGTCATAAATCGCCACGGCCACCGTCTGCGTGCGTCCGGGAATGTTGCCCGCCACCATGATGGTCACGCCGAAATCCCCCAGAGCCCGCGCGAACGCCAACCCCACGGCGGCCAGAATCGAACGGCTGGCCAGTGGCAGCGTCACCCTCAGGAACAGCCGCCACTCCGACGCCCCCAGCGTCCGCGCCGCCCGTTCGTAATCGTGATCCACGCTCTCCAGCGCCGCCCGCGCGGACTTGATCAGCAGCGGCGCCGAATGCAGCACCGCCGCCAGCACGGCCGCCTGCCAGGTGAACACCAAAGGCGCGCCGGTCACAGCCTCCCAGGCGCGCCCGAACCAGCTCTCGCGTCCGATCACCACCAAAAGGTAGTAGCCGAGAACCGTCGGCGGCAGCACTAACGGCAGCGTCACGGCCGCATCCAGTGCGTCCTTGCCGTGAAAGGACCGGTTTGCCAGCAGGTAAGCCAGCCACACGCCCCCCACGGTTGCAATCAACGTGGAAAGTGCGGCCACCCGCAAACTGAGCCAGAACGGGAACCAGTCGAGGTCCATCGGGAACCCACTATTATAGGGGTGAATCGGCCGGTCTCCGCGCCTGGAATGCTAGACTGGCCAAGATGCGTTCGGTCGTGTTGTGCCTGCGGGGGGCGTCCGCGTTCGGACTGCTGGCCCTGCCGTGCCTGGCGCAACCGCCGTCGGCGGCTCATGAAGCCGTGCCCGATCTTGCCGCGCCGGCGCCGTTGGCAGCTCCGCGGGACCCTCTTCCTGCCATCGCACCGCTTACCGTGCGCGCACGGGCCCGATACACGGCACGCCGCGCCTTCAGCCCGGAAAACTTCGCCCTGGGAATCTTTACTAGCGGCATCCAAACCTGGCGGGACCGTCCGGAAGCCTGGGGCCGCGACTGGGAAGGGTTCGCCCAGCGCTTTGGCATGCGCATGTCGCGCAGCTTTCTCAGCAACGGCATCGAATTCGGCGTGGGCGCCGCCATCGGCACCGACCCACGCTACCGACGCCTCGGCCAAGGCAGCTTTGGAAGCCGGGTCAAGTACGCCCTGGGCGGCTCCTTTTATCACTACGACGCGCAGGGGCGGCGCGTTCCGGCATTCTCCCGGTTCGCCGGCATCGCCGGCTCGAACATCATTGTCAACCACTGGATGCCTCCGGGAGACGACCGGAAACAGGACATCCTTCGCCGCTGCGGCCAGCAGGTTGCCTGGCACGTCGGTTGGAACGTGTTCCGGGAGTTTCTCCCCGATATCAAACGCAAGCTGGGAAGATAGAGGATTGTCCACCACCGAACTCGCCATCGAAGCCGCCGGCCTGGAATCGCTGCAACTCAGCGAACAGCAGGCCTGCCTGTTTGAACTGCTCATCACCTACGCGCTGGAACCGAGCACGGGATACGACGCGGACTATCCGCTCGCCTCGCCCGTGCCTTATCAGCCCGGCACGCGCCTTGCCCTGCGGGACGCGTTCAACGAGCGCCTCGCCGTGCTTACCGTCACTGCGTGCGCGCCCGCCGGGGACGGTTTTCTGCTGCACGGTTCCCTGCAAGCCATCATGCGCCCGCGTTGGCGCGGCTTCGAGCCGTTGCGCCTCACGGCCGGCGAAGCCTGTGAGCGTCTTGGGCCTTGCATCGCCTGGGTTCCCTCGGCCTGGCCTACACGCGACGAGGCCGTGCGCGCCGCGCAACTGGCCTTCGAGGACGGGCTCCCCATCGTGCTGTTCGTGCCTTCCCACCTTCCGCCTCACGTTGGTCTTCCGGCGCGTGTCCGGGCCGCCCGGGCCGCCGCCGCCGAAACCGGCGCCGAGGTCGTCATCCTGCCCATGGCCGATCCGGCCCTGCTCGGTACCGCGCTCACGCACTACGGAGCGCGACGCCGCGTCGAGCCGGGCGGCACGGTGCTGTTCGACGCCGTGGATGCCATCCGGCGCGCCGAACAGCCTTCCCGCGCCGAGCAGGGCTTCTGTCTCTGGTTCACGGGACTCCCTTCGGCGGGCAAATCGACCATCGCGGCCGAGGCGGCCACGCTGCTGGAAGAACGCGGACGCCGCTTCAGTCTTCTCGACGGCGACGTGGTCCGCACGCATCTGTCCAAGGGACTCGGTTTCAGCCGCGAAGACCGCGACACGAACATCCTTCGCATCGGATGGGTGGCTTCGGAGATTGTCCGCCATGGGGGCGCCGCCATCTGCGCCGCCGTCAGCCCCTATGAAGCCGCGCGCGAGCAAGTCCGTTCCATGATGCCCGCGGGACAGTTCATCCTTATATACGTCGCCACCGCGCCCGAGGTTTGCGAATCGCGAGACGTCAAGGGATTCTACGCGCAAGCCCGCGCTGGCGCCATCAAGGGTTTCACCGGCGTGGACGATCCCTACGAGGAGCCTCTCCAACCCTCGTTGCGTCTGGACACAACGGCGGCCACGCCGCACGCCAATGCCCGCGCCATTATGGAATTTCTCGTGCAAGAGGGATTCCTCTAGCTTTACCCGCACGCGGGCGCCACTGGCTGTGCAAGCGTTGACACGCCCGGCTGCGCATGTTAATTGTGGGCTTCACCAATGGCGGACGCTGAGAACCCCGCTCGGGGACTACCTGATCACACATCACCGCCCGAGGATTCGCGGAAGGAAACGGCTGCCGCAACGCCTGCCGGGAGTGTGTCCGGAGCCGCTACGCCCGCTACGCCCGCCGCGAAGCCAGCGGCTCCTGCCGCGAAACACCCCGCCCCCAAGCCGCCGGCTGAGATGGCCGCCGAGCCTTGGGAAGACGAACTGACGCGCGCCCTGGCCCAACAATTCGGCAGCCGCATTGAGCGTTTTGCCGCTTATGTGGGGCAAAACTTCCTTGTCGCCGAGTGTGCCGCGGTCTACGACATCGTGGAGGCGCTGCGGGACCAGTGGCAGTTCGACTATCTGGCCGAACTCACGGCCGTCGATTTTCCAAGCCGGCCGAAGCGGTTCGAGGTGATCTACATCCTGTACAGCTTCGCGCGGAATCAACGGATTCGCGTGAAGTGTTCCGCCGCCGAAGGCGAGCGCCCGCGCTCCGTGGTGGCCCTCCACGCCACCGCCGACTGGCTGGAACGCGAGGTGTACGACATGTTTGGCATCGAATTCGCGGATCATCCCGATCTGAGGCGGCTGTTGTTGCCGGAAGACTGGCAGGGATTTCCGCTGCGGCGCGATGCCGGAATCCTCGACATGGACAACCGTTGGGTGCAGGAGAACCTGGGAATCGAAAGCGGACAATAACCATGTCGCAGACCTTCCTTGATTCCAACGAACTGGTCCTGAACATGGGACCGCAGCACCCGTCCACGCACGGCGTGCTCCGGGTCATCCTGAAGCTCGATGGCGAACGCGTCAATGGCACCGAATGCGTCATCGGCTATCTCCACAGGGGCGTGGAAAAGATCGCCGAAAACCGCACCTACCAGATGTTCGCGCCCTATGTGGACCGCATGGACTATGTGGCCGCCGTGAGCAACGGTCTCGGCTATGTGCTGGCCGTGGAGCGGCTGATCAACGTGGAGGCCACGCCGCGCGCCCAGGCCGTACGCGTCATCCTGACCGAGTTGAACCGCATCGCCAGCCACCTGTTGTGGCTCGGCACGCACGCCTTGGACATTGGCGCCATCACGCCGCTTTTTTACACCTTGCGCGAGCGGGAAGAGGTTCTCAAGATCTTCGAGAACTACTGCGGCGCCCGTCTCACCACGCACGCCTTCCGCATCGGCGGTCTGCAATATGAGCTGTACGATGGCTTCGAGCGCGAGGTGAACGCCTTTTGCGACTGGTTCATTCCCAAGGTGGATGAATACGAGGAACTGCTGACCAACAACCGGATCTGGCGCGAGCGTCTCATCGGAGTGGGTATCCTGAACGCCGCCGACTGCAAACGCTACGGCGTCACCGGTCCGGTGCTGCGCGCCTCGGGCGTCGCCTGGGACCTGCGCAAGGCGCAGCCCTATTGCGGCTATCAAAACTACGAGTTCGACATTCCCACCCGCCAGAACGCCGACACCTACGACCGCTACGTGGTGCGCATGGAGGAGATGCGGCAAAGCGTGCGCATCGTCCGCCAGGCCGTGGGCGCCATTCCGGACGGACCCATCAAGGCCAAGGTCGCCAAGGTGTTGAAACCGCCCGTGGGCGAAGCCTACGTCTCCATCGAGGCGCCCAAGGGCGAACTGGGCTACTACATCGTCAGCGACGGCACGCTGAATCCGTACCGTGTGCGCGTCCGCCCGCCGTCGCTCATCAATTTACAGGCGCTGGACCAGATGGTGCGTGGCGCGCTGGTGGCCGACGTCGTGGCCATAATAGGGACGCTGGACATCGTGCTGGGAGAAATCGACCGATGATCGCGCTGCTGAAGAAAATCCTTCTCGTCGACCTGTTGCAAGGACTGTGGGTGACCTTCCGGAACCAGCACCCCAAGCACCTCTACACGGAACAGTATCCGCTGGAACGTCCCAAGGTGGCCGAACGCTTCCGCGGCGCGCCGCGCCTGAACATCAATCCGGACAATGGCGAAACGCTGTGCATCTCCTGCGACCTCTGCGCCAAGGCCTGCCCGGAAAACCTGATTGTCGTCACCAGCGTGCGCAACGAGCAGACCAAGCGCAAGGATCTGACCACGTTCACCTACGACACCTCGCGCTGCATGTTCTGCGGCCTGTGCGAGGACGCCTGCCCCGTCGATGCTCTCGAACTCACCCAGGATTTCGAGCTGGCCAGCTATACCCGCGAGGGGCTCATCTGGGACCGGCAAATGCTCGAGGAGGGTCCGAAGCCGACGCGGTACACGCGCTGACGCGCTGCCATGCTGGACACCTTCTTCTTTTACATCTTCGCGCTGCTCACCCTGGGCGGCGCCATCGCCACCATCACCCGCCGCAGCGCCGTGCATAGCGCGCTGTCGCTGGTGGTTTCGCTGCTGGGCGTGGCCGGGCTCTACCTGCTGCAGCAGGCCGAATTTCTCTTCGCCGTCCAGATCGTGCTCTACATCGGCGGCATCATGGTGCTGTTCCTGTTCGTCATCATGCTGGTGAATCTCGACGAGGCGGGCAAACAGCGCCAGTTCAACCGCCAGTGGCTGCTCGGGCTGCTCGCCTGCCTGCTGGTGGGCGCGCAGATGATCTGGATGCTCCGCGGCTCCGGCGCCCTGCGCCTGCCCGAGGCGCCCGCCGCGTTGTCCGCCGCCGCTTCCGGCGCCATTTCCTCCGCCGCCGGCGAGGGCAACGTCGAGCAACTCGCCGACCTCCTGTTCCGCCAGTACCTGCTGCCTTTCGAGGTGGTCAGCCTGCTGCTGCTGGTGGCCATCGTCGGTTCGGTCATGCTGGCAAAGAAGAGTTCCTGAGAACGCCATGTTGCATCCGATCACGGCCAACCACTACCTGATGCTGAGCGCGGCGCTGCTGCTCATCGGCACGCTCGGCGTGCTCACGCGCCGCAACATCGTCATCGTGCTCATGTCGATCGAGCTCATCCTGAACGCGGTCAACATCAACCTCGTCACGATGGCCCGGTATTGGCAAAACCTCCAGGGCCAGGTCTTCGCCATCTTCGTCATCACCGTGGCGGTGGCCGAGGCGGCCATCGGGTTGGGTATTCTGATTGCTCTGTTCCGCAACAAGGAGACGGTGCAGGCCGACGAAATCGACCTGCTGAAATGGTAGCCGGAACGACACGATGAACTTCCTCGACCTGATCTGGCTCATCCCGCTCTTCCCGCTGGCCGGGGCGGCCGTCATGCTGCTCATCGGCCGGCGGCTCGACCCGCAGGGCGCCTCCCACGTGGCGTTGGCGCCCGGCCTCGCTCCGGACGAAGGGCACGGCCAGGGCCATCACGGCCATGCCTTCGCCTCCACGCGCCGCCTGATCGCCTTCTTTTCGCCCGGAGCCGTCCTGCTCAGCTTTCTGTTCTCGATGGCCGCCGTGATCCAGTTGTCCTCGCTCGAAAAGCGCTCGCACGAGGTCATTCTTTACACCTGGATCTCCGGCCTGCCGTTCCACACCGCCACTGGCGCCCTGGCCACCTTTACCGCCGACTGGGGATTCCTGCTCGATCCGCTCAGCTCCGTCATGATCCTGGTGATCACCGGCATCGGCTTTCTCATTCACGTTTATGCCACCGGTTACATGGCTCACGACGGCGGCTACTACCGCTTCTTCGGTTATCTGAACCTGTTCGTGTTCTTCATGCTGACGCTCGTGCTGGCGAACAACTACGCGCTGTTGTTCGCCGGATGGGAAGGCGTGGGGTTGTGCAGTTACCTGCTGATCGGGTTCTACTTCCATAAGAAATCGGCGAGCGACGCGGCCAACAAGGCATTCATCGTGAATCGCGTCGGCGATGCCGGATTCCTCATCGGCATGTTCCTCTTGCTGAGCCTCACCGGCACGCTGCGCTTCACGCAAATGAACGAAACGCTCGCCAGCGGCGCGCTCACCGCCGAAACGGCCGGTTTCGGCGCGCTCAGCCTGGCCACGCTCTGCCTGTTCGCCGGCGCCACCGGCAAGTCGGCGCAGTTGCCCCTGTATGTCTGGCTGCCAGACGCCATGGAGGGCCCCACGCCGGTTTCCGCGCTCATACACGCGGCCACGATGGTCACGGCGGGCGTCTACATGGTGGCACGTTCGCACGCTCTCTACGCGCTGACGCCGGAGACCAGCGCCATCGTGATGGGTACAGGCGCGGTGACGGCCATTCTGGCCGCCTCCATCGCTCTGGTCCAGAACGATATCAAACGCGTGCTCGCCTATTCCACGGTTTCGCAACTCGGCTACATGTTCATGGCCGCCGGCGCGGGTGCGTACTGGGTGGCCGTATTCCACCTCTACACCCACGCCTTCTTCAAGGCCCTGCTCTTCCTCGGTTCGGGCTCGGTGATTCACGCCATGTCGGGCGAGCAGGACATGCGCCGCATGGGCGCTCTCAAGGACAGGATTCCCACCACCTTCCGCACCATGTTCGCCGGTTCGGTGGCCATCGCCGGCATTCCCGGCCTGGCCGGGTTCTTCTCGAAGGATGAGATCCTCTGGCAGGTGTTCAGCGCGCCGGGCGGCTCCATGGCCGTGTACGCCGTCGGCCTGATCACCGCCGCCCTGACCGCCTTTTACATGTGGCGCCTGATGTTCATGACCTTCTATGGCGAACCGCGCATGGACGAAGCCACGGCCCGGCGCATCCATGAGTCGCCCGTCTCCATGACCCTGCCGCTCATCGTGCTGGCCGCGGGCAGCGTCCTGGCCGGGTGGATCGGCGCGCCCAAACTGTGGAGCTTCCTGCCGGACTCCTTCCGCGCCTTCGAACACTGGCTGCTTCCGGTGTTCACGCATGGAACCGCGCAGGCGGCATCCGAAGCCGGCCACGCCGCCGCGCATCACGACACCGGACTGGAATGGGCGCTGATGGGGCTCAGCGTGGCCATCGCCATTGGCGGCATCCTCTTCGCCCGTTCGCTGTACGGCAAGCGCTGGACGGTGGATCCCATCGAATCGCTCACCGGCCCGCTGCACAAACCGCTGTTGAACAAGTGGTACGTCGATGAGATCTACAACTATCTCTTCGTCGAAGGCTTGGCCAAAGGCGGCGGCCGGCTGCTTGGCGTCTTCGACCGTCACATTGTGGATGGCGGAGTGAACGGCTCGGGCTGGCTGACGCGCCTTGTTTCGCGCGCCTCCATCTGGTGGGACACCTGGATCATCGACGGCGCCATCCGCGTGTCGGCGCTGTTGGCGCATATCGCTTCGTTCCCCATGCGTCTGGCGCAGACCGGGCAGGTGCAAACCTACGCCACGGTGTTTCTGCTGGGCGTGGCGCTCTTTCTCGGTTGGAGGTGGTTCGCGTGAATCCGCTCAGCCTCGCCCTGTGGACCCCTCTGGCCTGCCTCGTGGTGCTGCTGGCGATTCCGGCGTCGCAAAAAACGGCCATCAAGGTGTGGGCCAACGCCGCGGCGTTGCTTGGCGCCGCCGCCATGCTGCCGCTGCTGGCCGGCTTTGACAAGAGCAATGGCGGCTTCCAGTTCGTCGAACGCGCGCCGTGGGCGCCCTCGCTGGGCGTGCAATATTACATTGGCGTCGATGGCATCAGCCTGCTGCTGATGGCGCTTACCGCCGTCACCGCCGTCGTGGCGACGCTCTCCAGTTGGAACGCCATCGAGGACCGGGTGAAGCAGTATTACGCCATGCTGCTGCTGCTGCAGGTGGGCATGTTGGGCGTCTTCGCCTCGCTGGACTTCATCCTTTTCTATGTTTTCTGGGAACTGGTCCTGGTGCCCATGTACTTCCTGATCGGCGTCTGGGGCGGCCCGCGCAAGCTGTACGCGGCCATTAAGTTCTTCCTCTACACGCTGACGGGAAGCGTGCTCATGCTGCTCGGCATCCTGACGCTGTTTTTCCAGCATTGGACGCAGTTCGGCACGCCCACCTTTGAAATCGACGCTCTGCTCCGCCTGGCCATGCCGTTCTGGATGCAGCAGTGGGTGTTCTGGGCGCTGTTCATCGGCTTTGCGATCAAGGTGCCCATGTTTCCCTTCCACACCTGGCTGCCCGACGCGCACACCGAAGCTCCCACGGCTGGTTCGGTGATCCTTGCCGCGGTGCTGCTGAAAATGGGGACCTACGGTTTCCTGCGCTTCTCCCTGCCGCTGCTGCCCGAGGCTTCCATTGACCGCACGATCGTCCAGGTCCTGGTGGGGCTGTCCATCACGGGTATTCTTTACGGCGCGCTGGTTTGTCTGATGCAGAAGGACTGGAAGCGCCTGGTGGCTTATTCCTCGGTGAGCCACCTTGGCTTCTGCACGCTCGGCATCTTTTCGTTGAATCCGAACGGCATCGCCGGCAGCGTGATTCAGCAGTTGAACCACGGCATCTCCACCGGCATGCTCTTCCTTGTGGTCGGCGTGATGTATGAGAGGCGCCACACGCGCGAGATCAGCGAATATGGCGGGCTGGCCCACCGCATGCCGCTGTTTGCCACCGTGTTCGCCTTCGCCGTGCTCAGTTCGGCCGGGCTGCCCCTGCTGAACGGCTTCGTGGGCGAGTTCACCATCCTGCAAGGCGCCTTCGAGGCCAACCGGTTCTCGGCCGCGCTGGCGGTGGTGGGGGTGATTCTGGGCGCGGCCTACCTGCTGTGGCTGTACCAGCGCACCACTCTCGGACAGATCACCAACATGAAGAACAACCTCCTGCCCGATCTCAGCCTCCGTGAACTGGTGGTCTTCGCGCCCTTCATCGTGTGGGCCTTTTCCATCGGTCTCTACTCGAAGCCATACTTCGAGATGATCGAACGTCCGGTGGCCCGGATTGTCGAGCGGGTCAGGCCCGGTTACTTCCAGGACCGTTCGCAGGCGCCCGCGCTGGCCGAACTCGCTCCGCCCGCCGCTCCGGCGACCCGGCGCGAGGCGGGAGGCTCGCGATGAGCCCCTATTTCACGGCGGCCGATCAGTTCGCCGTGAACCCGGCCCTGCTGCTGGCCCTGTTCGGCTGTGGCATTCTGCTTCTCGACTTCTTCATTCAGCCCAACCCGAAGAGCAAGCGCCTGCTGATCTTCCTGGCGCTGGCGGGCGAAGCCTTCGCCGCCGGGGCGCTTCTGCGCCAGTACAAGTTGATCGATGAGCAGGCCGTCGTGGCGCTGCGCGGCTTTTCCGGCAGCCTCATCGTGGATGGTTTCTCCATTTTCTTCAACGCCCTGTTCGCCGCCGCCGCCGTGCTGGTGGTGCTCATCTCTTACCGCTATCTCGAAGTGGAAGGAGAACACAACGGCGAATTCTACGGGCTGGTTCTACTGGCCCAATGCGGTATGTACTTCCTGGCCTCGGGCACCGAACTGGTGACCATCTTCATTGGCATCGAACTGATGGCCGTCACCTTCTACGTGCTGGTGGGCTTCCTGCGAGGGGACCGGCGCTCGAACGAGGCGGCAATGAAGTACCTGCTGCTCGGCGCCTTTTCCAGCGGCTTTCTCGCCTATGGCTTCTCGCTGCTGTACGCGCTGTCGGGTTCGACGCGCCTGGACCAGATCGCCACCGCGCTGGCCCAACGGCCGGCCGCCGACCCGTTGCTGATTCTGGCGTTGGCCACGACCATGGTGGGCCTGCTGTTCAAGATCGGCGCGGCGCCGTTCCACATGTGGGCGCCTGACGCTTATGAAGGCGCGCCCACGCCCGTCACCGCCTATCTATCGGTGGCCTCCAAGGCCGCCTCGGTAGCGGTGCTGGTGCGCGTGCTGATGAGCACGCTCGGGGCGCACCGTATTAACTGGGAGCCCCTGCTGGCCGTGGCCGTGCTGCTTAGCCTCACCATCGGCAACTTCTCGGCGCTGACGCAGACGAACATGAAGCGGCTGCTGGCCTACAGCTCCATTTCGCACGCCGGTTATGTGCTGCTCGGCCTCATCGCCGGCAACCGTACGGGCCTTACCGGCATCGCCGTCTATCTGCTCGTGTATACGTTCATGAAC
Organism: Bryobacterales bacterium; assembly: GCA_020852175.1. Lineage (GTDB taxonomy): Bacteria > Acidobacteriota > Terriglobia > Bryobacterales > Bryobacteraceae > JAFLBB01. The sequence continues at coordinate 39,915 of JADZBH010000018.1, forward strand.
ACCGGTGCCTTCCTGGTGCTGATTTCCCTGCGCCAGAAGGGGCTCACCGGCGACGATATCGATGACCTCAACGGCCTGATCCACCGCTCGCCCGGCCACGCGCTGCTGATGGCGCTGTTCCTGCTTTCGCTGGCCGGCATACCGCCCACGGCGGGATTCATCGGCAAGTATTACATCTTCCTGTCTCTTGTCGAGACGGGGCACTTCGCGCTGGCCATCGTGGCGGCGCTTTACGTCGCCATCTCCATTTACTATTACTTCCGCATCGTCCGCGCAATGTTCCTGAACGAGGCGGGCCAGCTTCCGGCCGCCGTGCCGGGGCTGGGCGCGAGCCTGGGTTTCCTGCTTACCGCCGCCGGGACGCTCGCCATCGGGCTCTTTCCGGAACCGATCGTCCGCTTCGCGGGGAGTTCTCTGCTCAGGTAGCCGGCCATGGAAACACTCCAGTACATCGTTTCGCACCCCTGGTTCACGCCGCTGGTGATGACTGCGCTCATCATCCTTGTTTTTCCGCTGCTGGCCGGCTATATCGTGCTGGTGGAGCGCAAGGTGCTGGCCGACATGCAGGTGCGCCTGGGGCCCATGCGCGTGGGACCGCACGGACTGCTGCAGCCCATCGCCGACGCACTGAAGCTGCTGCTGAAGGAAGACATCATTCCCGCCGAGTCGGACAAGGCCATCTTCTGGTTCGCTCCGCTCATCTCCACCTTCACGGCGTTGACGGCCTTCTGCGTCATTCCGTTCTCCAGCGGCATCTTCGTCGCCGACGTGAACGTCGGACTGCTGATCATCTCCGCCATGAGCTCGGTGGGCATACTCGGCATCGTACTCGGCGGTTGGGCTTCCAACAGCCACTACTCTCTGCTGGGCGCGCTGCGCAGCGCGGCCCAGTTGGTGAGCTACGAGGTGGCGCTGGCCCTGGCGTTGCTCTCCGGCGTCATGTCGGCCGGCACGTTGAGCATGACCGGAATCGTCCGCGCGCAGCAGGAACGGCAGATCTGGTTCGTCTTTGACAACTACGGACTGATGATCGTTCCCTTCGTCGTCTATGTCATCTCGGCGGTGGCCGAAACCAACCGGGCGCCGTTCGACCTGCCCGAAGCCGAATCCGAACTCGTCGCCGGCTTCCACACCGAGTACAGCGGTTTCCGCTGGGCGCTTTACTTCCTGGCCGAGTACGCCAACATCTTCGTGGTGTCCTCCGTGGCCGTGACACTGTTTCTGGGCGGCTGGCTGCGGCCGTTTCCCAACGTGTCCTGGCTCGAACTGCCATTGAACCGCGGTTTTCCGGCCCTGCTGTTTCTTGCGATCGGCCTGGGCAGCCTGCGCCTGGCGCGGAAGCTCGTCTGGCGGCCGCACGCCATCGGCATGGCCGCCGTGGCACTGGCGGTGCTCGCGCTGGCCGGGTTGATTCTGATTCCGGCCGTGAACGCCGCCGTGAGCGCTCCGTTCTGGTTCCTGCTGAAGGTGGGCTGCTTCGTGTACGCCATGATCTGGTTCCGCGGCACCTTCCCGCGCTTCCGCTACGACCAGTTGATGAACATCGGTTGGAAGATCATGATTCCGGTCGCGCTCGCCTCCATCTTCCTGAACGCCGTGGTGGGCATGTGGCGTGCCGGTTGATCCGCGATGGACGAAAAAATGACGGCGCCGGCAGTACCTTTTTCCAACTGCCGCGTCACTTGCTACCTGAGAGAACAACGTCTTCGCGCGGACGCCCTTTCCCCAACCATCCAATCGTTCCGCGCGGAGGCGCTCTCGCGCCGGCGGCGCTCGAACTTCTTACCGTAAGGCATCCTCGCGGATACGAGGCGGCTTCGGTATGCCCCGGTTCAGAAACTCCACCAAAGGCAGCATGGCGAGAAAGTGTTTGCCGATGAGGCGTGCGAAGCCGGGCCTGGATGCCTCCTTCGCGTCCAGCGTAACGTCGTAGTACCACTGCTTCCGCTTGATGAATTCGATGGCCGGATGCGTGGCGGCGAAGCCCTTGGGCGGACGCTGGAGGGTGGTTCCGTGCAACGGGCCGCACAGTGTCTTCGCCGCGCGGGCGTTCAGGATGGAGTGCAACTCCTGGTGATGTCCGGCGATGAAGGTGCGCAGGGCGAGCAGCGTTTTCGGCTCGGCGGCGTAGACGCCGCCTGCCACGAGCGCTTCGCTGGCCGAGACATGGAAGTACAACGAGCCCCCGGCGAGCTTGGCCATCCCCCGTTTGGGAAACAGGGCGCCGAGATGAGTCTTGTAGGGCGTCTTATCGGCGCTGAAACGGGTGTCGCGGTAGATGCGGAAGATCGCTTTCCCGGGCTCGGTCACATAGTCCGGCGCGGCCTGGGCGAGCGTGGCGTTCAACTCTCCGACGAGGGCTTCCATGGGCGAGCGAAGATACTCGTCGAACTCCTGTTTGTGCTCCTGGAACCACTCGCGGTTGTTATTGCGTTTCAGTTGGGCGAGAAAGCGGAGGCCAGAGGGAGGAATCATGGAAGTAACCCGATATACTAGATCATTCTAATCGTGCGGAGTCCTTCTCTCTTGACAGAATTCGCCCAACAGCTTCATTGTCTCGGACTTGACGTGCGGCAGGGCGTTCCGCTCAGCGAGATGACGCGTTTCCAGATGGGAGGCGCGGCGGAAATCCTCGCCGAAACCTCGGAAGAGGCCCTTTTCGTGAAAGCTGTCCGCGCGGTGAGAGCCATCGGCGTGCCGTGGCTCGCACTGGGGGGCGGCACGAACCTGATCGCCTCCGGCGAGGGCTTCCGGGGGGTGATTCTCCGCTACCGCGGCGCGCGGATCGAGATGGGCGAGCGGTATGTGCATGTGGAGTCGGGCGCTGAGTTGCAGAGCCTGGTGGACTTCACGATCGCGCAGGGGCTGGCCGGGTTGCACACGATGACGCGGATTCCGGGCTGGGTGGGCGGCGCGATCTACGGCAATGCGGGAGCGTATGGCCACTCGATCGGAACGTGTATCGAAGGCGTGCGCTTTTTCGACGGGCGGGTGCTGCGCGGACTGGACCGCCAGGGGTGCGAGTTCGCCTACCGGGACAGCATTTTCAAGCGGAACAAGGACTGGATCATCCTTTCGGCCGTGCTGGCGCTGCCGCCGGGCGATGGCGAGGCGATGCGCCGCCGGGCGGAGGAGATCCGTTCCCTGCGCGACGCCAAGTATCCGCCCACGATGCGCTGCGCGGGCAGCATCTTCAAGAATCTGCTGGTGGCGGGCTTGCCGAAGGACCTGATGTTGAGCCTGCCGCCGGGTGTGGTGGTGGAAGGGAAACTGCCGGCTGGATGGCTGCTGGAGCAGGTGGGCGCCAAGGGCATGCGGCGAGGCGGCATTCAGGTGGCGGCCTATCACGCCAACACGGTGTACAACGACGGCGGCGGCACGCCTGCTGAGTTGTGCGGGCTGATCGCGGAGTTGAAGGAACTCGTACGCGAGCGGTTTGGCATCCTGCTGGAGGAAGAGGTGCAGTACGTAGGCTTCTAGCCTGCCGCCGGCGTGCGATGGGAACGGCTGAGCCAGTGGCTGAGCATGGCGGCGAAGTCGAGGGCATGCGCGTCCTGGCTTAGCTGTTCGACGCTGTACTTCATCTTGCGCCGCCAGTTCGGGTACTGGTGCGTGGTGGCGGGCAGGTTTTGCTGATCGATCTCCTTGGTGAGGTCCTCCTGATTCAGGGTGAGCAGCATGGAGGGCGTTAGAGCGAGGAAGCCAATGATGGCGTTGTGGAGTTCGCCGGTCAATTCGGGCAGCAGTTCGGCCTGGCGGGGGTAGCCGGGCGGCAGCAGGGCCTGTTCATGGAGCGCGTCGAGCATGTGCTGTTTATCGCGAAGGCGGCTGGCGCGCATGTGGCTGGCGGCCTCGCCGCCCGGAAGGAGTCCGGCGCGTTCGCGGGCGTCGATGTCGCGGCCGCACCAGAAGCCGGCCAGCGTGGGCAGGTCGTGGGTCGTTGAACTGACCAGGGCCTGTCGCGGGTAATCGCCGGGGGGGATGAGCGAACCGTCCTCGCGGCGCTCGAAATAGAAGAGGCGGTAGCTGAGGATGCCGAAGCGGTCCAGCATCTCTCTCATGCGGGGTTCGACGGTGCCCAGGTCTTCGCCTACGATCAACACCTTCTGGCGCACGCTTTCGAGGGCGAGCACGCGGAGCAGGTCCTCGGCATTGTCGCGTACATAGGCTCCGGTGCGTGCGTCGAAGCCGTCGGGGATCCAGTAGAGGCGGAAGAGCCGCATGACGTGATCCAGGCGCAAGGCTCCGCCGTGGCGTGCGCTGAGGCGGATGGAGTCGGCGAAGCGGCGGTAGCCGTCGGCGAGGTGCCGTTCCTTGTTGGGGGGCGGGAAGCTCCAGTCCTGGCCGTTCGGAGAAAAGTCGTCGGGCGGCGAGCCTACCCGGCAGCCCTCGACGAAGAAGCCGCGGGCGGACCAGAGGTCGGCGCCGCAACTGTCGTTGGCCAGGGGCAGATCGTGGAAGAGTCCGATTTCCAGGCCGCGGTCGAGGGCGTGGCGCTGGGCGGCTTCGGCCTGGAGGTCGAGTTGCCACTGGACGAATTTGTAGAAGAGGATGGCGCGGGGGTGGGAGCGCTGGAAGTCGCGGCAGGCGGTCGAGCCGGGGTCGCGGTACTCCTCGGGCCACTGGGGCCAAACCCAGACCTCCGGGAGTTTCTTATGGAGCCAGTGGTCCAGGGCGGAGAACAGGGCGTACTCATCCAGGCGTGCGCCTTCGCGAGCCAGGTAGCGGGCAAAGGCCATGCCGGGTCCGGTTTCAGCGAGCCAGTCGGCGCGGTAGAACTCGCGGAAGGCCAGCAGCAGGAAGAGCCGCTTCAGCCGGGCGGCACGTTCGTACTCGACGAATTCGCTGCCGTTCAGCGCGTCGATCTCCGCGCGTACGGGTTCGGAGGCGAGCAGCCGGGCCGCCCAGCGGGAGCGTGGGAAGCCATCGACGGCGGGGACGTCCAGGTAGAGGAAGTTGCGGTAGAAGATGGTGCTGGGCAGATAGGGGCTGGTGTTGTACGGCTGGCGGTTGAAGATGGCGTGCAGCGGATTGAGCGCGACGAAGCTGCCGCTGGCGTGTGTGGCGACCCAGTCAATGATGCCCTTGAGGGCGGTGAAGTCGCCGCAGCCCCAGGTGGAGGCCGAGTGGACGCCATAGAGGCTGACGGCAAGCCCGGCGCGCTTTTCGCCGCGTTCGAGGGAAGGCGGCAGGTAGGCGCGCGACGGGCAGACGATCAGGCGCGTCCGCGCCTGGACAACCGCTCCGGATGCGGCGTTCCAGCGCAGGTGCAGCGTGTGATAGCCAAGGGGGAGAGAGGCGTGAGTCCAGGAGCGTTCGGTGCGGCCTTCCGCGGCCGCGGTTTCGGCCAGCGAGAGCCAATCCAGCCCGCCTTCCTCGACGCCGCCGGTTTCCAGTTCGAGACGCCAGCGCAGCGTGGCGGCGTCGCCGGGTGCGCGCAGCGGGACGCGGATGTCCTGCCGGTCGACGACGGCGACGGGCGGTGCGAGCCGCGACCAGGAATCGGCCGCTCGGCGGGCGAGCGATTGGGCGAGCGCCGCAGCGCTCGAGGCGTCCAGACCCATGGCGCCCAGGAGGCGCTGCGCCAGATCGGACGTTAATTCATGGCGATTGCCGAAAATGTCCCAGTATTCGGGTTGAATGCCATGGCTTTCGGCGGCGGCGCGGAGGCGGGATTCAAAATCACGGACGGGATCCTCCGGCTGGTGGGGGGCGGTCATGGGTATCTCATTATTGTAGTGGGACGGAGGGTCTAGGCCGCGGCTGGATCTTGCGCATCCTCCTCCGGGGGGGCCGGACCGCGCGTGGCGTGCAGCACAAGGGGCATGGACGCGGCGCCCGCGGCGTCCTTACGGCGGAGCGTGATGGCGAGGCGGACGGGTTCGGGCGAAAGCGCCGAGGAGGCTTCCAGCAGGATGAGACCGTTGAGCGCCTGCGCCTGGCGGCCATCCCACCAGCGCCGGAAGCGTGCATCGAGCGTGGCGTGCATGGTGCGTGCGCGCCGCACGACGCCAGTAAGCTCGGACAGCGTGGCGTGTTCATGGAAGCCGGCGGCGAAGTTCACGAACTGGTCGATGAGCCAGGCTTCGTTGGCCAGAAGCGTGCATAAGCGTTTGGGCCGCTGGCTAAATTCGGCGGCCCATTTGGAATGCCAGCGCGGGTGAAGCTGTTCGGCGATGGGGTGGCCAAGCGCGGCGAGCGTGGGATACCAGAGCTGCAACTGGCGTTGTATGCGGCGCGTGGCGTAGGAGAGGGCATGTTTCAGGCTGGATGAGTCGAGGGCATCGTAGGTGTAGCAGCGGCGCGAGCGGGCCAGCAGGGGGGGCAGGGAAGAGTAGGCCAGCAGGGAGACGGCCTCGCGGGGATGGTGGAAGAGAGCGCCATCACCGGTCCAGAGAACGGGGAGCCAGCGGCGGACGGCTGCCTGGATGGCGGTGGAGATGCGGGAGAGGTGTTTGAAGAAGTCGTAGGCGCGTTCGGGGCCGAGCCCATACCAGCAGGCGGCGGCCGAGCCGTGCAGCGTCACGTCGTAGCGAATGTGAAAGAGGGCGTTGGAGGGCCAGGCGGGCAGGGGATCGCAGGAGCCGTAGGCTTCGAGCAGAGGTGTGAGCAGAGCGCGGGCGTAAGCGCCGCCGAGTTGCTGATCGAAGGACCAGGCCAGCGGCGGGAGATCGGTTTCCCCGCGCGAGGCGGCGAGCCAGCCGGCCGCCATGGTGCGGGGAAAGCCCGCGGATTCGGTTTCCCCGGTAGCCTCGCGCCAATGGGCCAGGCGCGCGGTGGTGGTGCGGCGGTCCAGGCAGGGCATGTCGAGATCGACAACCGGGGTGGTTTCATCGCCGGGCGGCCTGGCGTGTAGCAAGGCGGGAAGACACCGGGCGGCAAGATGGTAGAGGCGGGCGCGAAGGGCGTGCAGCTCGGAATCGGGAAGGCCGAGCCGCAGACCATCGTCGAGAGGCATCCAGGAGAGCATGCCCACGTCCAGGGCGGGATTGAGGTAGGCCAGCGCGGGCGTCGAGGTTGTGTGAAACACAGGCAGACGGAGGACGCCGTTGGTGGCCTCCTCGACTGTGCAGAGGCGTATGTGAAACGCGGTGGTTTGAGGAGAAGTGTTCATGGCGGTGACACTCGCGCCCTGAGTGTAGGGCACGGGAACGAAAAAACGGAGGGGCGGGGAGGGGGCGCCGGAGGAGGGACGGGGAGCTAAATGATGGCGAACTGGCGGGTTGACCCTGGCCGCGTGAATTTTTTCGCGGTTTGTGACCGGGTACGCGACAGGAAGCCGTTTACGTCGCCGAGCGAGGCGAACAGGCCACGGAAATGCGGGCCGGAGCGGCTGGGCAGACGGCGCGCCGGGCGGAAGTCGCGCGCCGAGAAGAGGCTGGAGCGGGCGATGACGGCGACGCCCATGGGCCGGTATTCATGAGTGCCGGCGGCCCAGGCGGTGTCGTGGCTGGTCCAAAGAGCGAAGCCCATGGGGGTGATCCCATGATACCGGGCCGGCGGGGCCGCCGCTTTCCATTACCAACATGGGGGTTAATACAGGCGCGCGGCGGGAAGGGCGGAGAGCGCGGCCGTCAGTGGTTGTTCGATGGCGGCGATGGAGGCGATTCTGGCGTACCAGTCCCGATAGCGGAGCAACTGGCGGCGCAGGTAGTAGGCATCGGGGGAAGCGGCGCCAGCGAGCGCGACGAGTTCTCCGGCATAGCCGTTGGCGTGCGCGGCGCACCTGGCGGCGGAGAGCTTGACCGGAGCTGACATCAGCAGCGGCAGCAGAACGTAGAGTTCGGCGAGGTTGCCGAGGGCCCAGATGCGCTGCTGTTCGCTGGGGCCTTGGAGGTCATGGAGCGAGAGAGCGTGGGCGAGGGTCCAGAGGCTGTGCGGGCGCGAGTGCTCCTTGTGGGCTTCGAGGATGGGCGGCGGAACGCCTTCCACGGGCCGAAGGAGGCTGAGGATGAGATCGAGCGAGAGGAACTGGACGAGGGCCCAAGACTCCTGGCGATTCAACTCGAAGGCATCCCTATAATGGCGGCGGCTGCTGGCCAGCAAGGCGAGGGCTTGTCCGGTGTAGGCGGTTGTGCGGGCGGGGTCGAACGTGGAGAAACAGAAAAGCACCTGGGCGCAGCGTTTTTCGGTGGCGGCCAGTTTTCCGGCGAGCGTGGCGGTGCCGGCGCCGGTGTTGGTGAACAGGGTGGCCAGACGGCGGCGGCCCTCCTCGATGCGGGTACTGGCTTCGGCGAGCAGGCGGAAATTCCGCCCGTGTGTGGGGCCGGGCGGGTTGGAAGACGCGGGGTCCACGGCGGCGATCACAAAATCGGCATAAGAGAGGGCCGCCTCCATGCTGCTGACGGTCTGGCTCCGGTGGGCCTGGGTGAGCCAGGATTCGAAGTCATCCGGCAGCGCGGCGTAGGCGGTGACGCTGGCCCAGTCGTGGGTGGCGGGGTAGAGGGCGTGGAGGCGGCGTCGCAGGCGGTTGAGAGCGATGCGCGGGTCCGTGGCCCAGAGAAGGGATTCGTAGAGGATGTTGACGAAGTCCAGCGAAGCGGCGGCGGAGAGAGGGAACTGGCTGCCGATGACGATGGGGATGCCGGCCTGATGGAGAGCGAATGCGATGCTGCCGCCCAGGGCGAGGACGCCGCCCTGATGAGCGCTGTCGCAACTGGCGATGGTGACGGCGAGGGGGAGTGAAGGCTGGTTGCAGGCTGGAACCGGGCACAGCGCGGTGGCGAGACGTTCGCCGCTGACGGCGTCGGCGGGGCCGTCCGGGTTCATGCGATCGTGCAGCGCGATTCCGAAGCGGATATCGAAGCCGTCCTCATACAGGATGCCGTGGGCGAGGATGTGAACATGGGTGAAGCGCTCACGGGAACAGATTCGTTCGATCTCGTCGCAGGTGGCGTTGGGGAGAACGTGGAGGAGCGAGGCGTAGCGTTCGGGGTCGGAGGCGGAATGGTTGGCCCAGGGCTCGAGCTGGTTCTGGAGGGCGCGAAGGTGGTCCTCGAAAGGGATGGGGCCAGCGTTGGCGGGCGAGGCTGCGACGAACAGGACCTTGGGCTGGCCGGACCAGGGGGCGGCGGGTCCGGCGGCGCGGCGGACCTCGCGGGTAAGGCAGACGGGATGATCGAGTTGAAGCAGGAGGTGCTGTCCGCCGCCGGGAAAGCCGGCGGGCGAGAGGGCAAGTTCGAAGGGCAGCAGGGCGAGTTCGGAAGCCGAGAGGATCATGCGGAGGTGGAAGGCGGGGCTGGCTTCTGCCGGGCAGGGCGCGGAGGATTCGCCAGAGCGGACGCGGTTCATTTCGGCGGCCAGACCGGGGACTTGGCCGAGGAGATCGCCGAGCGCCTGGGCGGTGTCTCGTACATGGAAGGCGCGGGAACCTGGTTCGGCCCGATCGCCGAGGGCACGGAGGCGGTGCAGGAACTGGTTGTGCTCGAAGGGCGTGTGGAGCGAGGTGGCGGGGTGGTTCCCGCACAGGGCCAGGTATGGTGTGAGGGGCGAGAGGAGCTGGTTGTGCGGCGGACCATGCCGCAACAATTCAAAGGTGATTTGTTTCAAACAGGACCCCTTAGTCTTGTGGCGCCTGGACGAGCCCGGCGCCGGTATCGGCGGGGCTGGATCCGGGAGCGAGCCCGGTGGCCGTGCCGGAGGCGAGCAGGCGGGCCGAAAGGATGCGCGTATTCACCGGGCCCAGTGCGCGGAGCTTCTGCGCCCAGAGAGCGGCGGCGCCGGCGGCATGGGGAGCGGCCATGCTGGTGCCGCTCATGGAGACGAGGCCGCCGCCCGCCCGGGCCGAGGTGATGGCGACGCCGGGCGCGGCGAGCAGGGCCCCGGTGTTTGAGAAGTAAGCCGGTGTGAAACCGTTGCCGGAGCGGCCCAGGGCAGCCACCGAAACGATGCCTTCGGAGACGGCGGGCGGGGCGACGGCGATAGTGAAACCGGGGTTTTCGTTGGCGCGGCTTTCGTTGCCGGCGGCGGCGACGAGAAGCGTGGGTTGCGCGAAATCGCCGAGCGAAAGCACCAGGCGGGCGAGTCGCTCGAACAGAAGAACGTTGAGGCGGTAGCCTTCCAGGGCGAGCGAGGTGGCGGCCTCATCGGGCAGGCCCGCCTGTTCCACGAGCTGGCGGCGGTAACCGGGGAAGTCCATGCCGAGCGACAGGGAGACCACGTGCGCGCCCTCGTTCACGGCCCACTGTATGGCGCGGACAATCGAGCCGCTCTCTCCGCCGCCCGGCCCGAGCACCTTGCCGATGAGAGCGCGGCGGACAGCGCGGGCGACGCCGATGCGGACGCCATTCACATCGCGGCCGAAGATGGTTCCAGCACAGTGGGTGCCGTGGCCGTGGGAGTCGGAGACGTCTCCGGCGCCGCCGGTGGCGGTGAAGTTTTTCCGGACCAGGAGGACACCCCTGAAAGCGGGATGCGCGGCGTCGATGCCGGTGTCCAGGACGGCCACGGTGATGCCATCGCCGGTGAACGGGGAGGCGAGCGCGCCAATGGCCGAGACGCCCCAACCGGGGCCGGCGGAGGCGGGAGCGGAGAGTCCGGCATCGAGGGGCTCGACGAGTTTCACCGGCATGACCGGGGCGACGGCGGCGATGTCGCGATGGCGGGCGGCGGCCGCGGCGCCCGCTGCGTTCAGCATCTCCATTTCGACGTCCATGCTCGTGATGCGCGGCGCGCGCGGAACACCGGTTGGAGTTGCGGCGAGAAATCCGCTTGCACGGGTGCATGGTCCGAAGGCCCTCAAGATCACGTGTTGGTGTTTCATGCCGGCTCCGGGGTGCGCGGCGGGCAACGCCGGGACGGAGCAGAGCCGGTGTGCATTATGATGAAAGCACCGCGATGAGAACTCCTTGGACTCTCTTGTTTGCCGGCCTGTGCAGCGCGGCCCTCATGTCCGCCTCGGGCGATTTTCCCGAGCCTGCCGCGGACGTGAAGCCGACTCCGGGCAAGACGCAGAAGGCTGTCTTCGCGGGTGGTTGCTTCTGGTGCACCGAAGCCGTGTTCGAGATGATCGAGGGTGTCACCGGCGTCGTTTCCGGTTATTCGGGCGGCGACATGGCGACGGCCACCTACGAGCAGGTGAGCACGGGCGCGACGGGCCATGCCGAGGCGGTCGAGATCACGTTCGATTCCACGAAGGTCACCTACGGCCAGTTGCTGAAGGTGTTTTTCAGCGTGGCGCACGATCCGACGCAGTTGAACCGGCAGGGGCCGGACCGCGGGCCGCAGTACCGGTCGGCGGTGTTCTATATAGGAACCGAACAGAAGAAGGCCACCGAAGCCTACATCGCGGCCATGGCGAAGGAGCGCACCTTCGCGCAGCCCATCGTGACGCAGGTGGTTCCGTTCCAGGCGTTTTACGAAGCCGAGAGCCATCACCAGAATTTTTGCTCGCGGAATCCGCGCAACCGCTATGTGCAGGCCATCGCCGCGCCCAAGATGGACAAGACGAAGAAGCAATATCCGGGGATGCTAAAGAGGTAGCGGCTTACGAATCAAAGGTGAAATCGGCCGTGGCCGCGCCGCTGGGGGCGAGCGTCACCTTGGCCGTTCGCGTGCCAAATTTTTCGTGCCAGGCTGTGATCGTGTATTCACCCGGGGGCAGTCCGGTGAGTTCGAACGCGCCCGCCTCGCCGGTGATGGCGAAAAACGGATGGGCCACCACGCCGATGTAGCTCTTCATCCACGAGTGGACGTTGCATTTCACCGGAATCATGATCTCCTCGAAGCGGAAGACGCGCTCGATTTCCGGCGCGCCGGGCGGCTGGCCCTGGTTCCACTCGCGGTTCTTCACGGGCATCGGGTGGATGTTGTGGGTAACCGGGTCGCTGTTGGCGATCACCAGAGGCTGGCCTGTCATGACACCGGCGACGTGCGGGCGGAACATGCAGCCGGTCTGATTCAGTTTGACGGGCGCGGCCGGAGGCTCGAATGCCTTGCCTTCCAAACCGGCGCTCACATAGATGAAAGCGTTGGCCAGCATGCCGTCGCCGTTCAGCACCACCTCCTCGGAATAGACGGGACTGCCGTGCGAACGGCGGCACTCGGTTTCCTCGCTGGACATGTCGATGACCTTGCGGGCGGGCTTGGGGCCGATGTAGTTCACCTTGCCGGCGACCTTGGCCGCGGTGGACGGGTCCACCTTGGTGTAGGCGGGCGGGGCTCCCTTGTTCGTGGCGTCCTTGCCGCCGCCACCTTCGCCTCCGCCACAGGCCGCCAGGATGCCGGAAGCGCCAGCCACCAGGAATTCACGTCTGTCGCGTTTCAACGGGCCACCTCCGCCTTCTTCGACTTCGGATCGTCCAGACCAGCCGGTATCTCGCCCGTCAGCGAACCGAGGAACGCGATCAGGTCCTCGCGCTCCTGCTTGTTCAGCGTGAGCGCCTTGATGTCTTTGTCCAGATGGTCGTTCGAGCTTCCGCCACCGATGTAAAAATCAACCACCTCCTTCAGGGTCTTGTGGCTGCCGTCGTGCATATACGGCCCGCTGAGGGCGATGTTGCGGAGCGAAGGGGTCTTGAAGGCGCCCCGGTCGGCGTCGGCTTTCGTCGCGTCGAAACGGCCCAGATCGGTAAGTTCGCCCTTGTTGTTCAGGCCGACGCCCAGGTTGTGGAACTTGTTGTCGGTGAACAACGCGAACTTCTCCTCGATGGTGTGGCAGACGGCGCAGTTGCCCTTGGCCGGATTCCGGAACACTTCCAGTCCGCGGATGGCCGAGGCGCTGAGCGCCTTCTTGTCGCCACCATAGAAATAGCGGTCGAAGGGGGAGTTGGCACTGATGGCGGTGCGCTCGAAGCTGGCGATGGCCATGGCCGCCATGTCGTAGGTGATGGGACCGGAGCCGAAGGCCTTTTCAAACTCGGCCTTGTAGACGGGGTCGTCGTTGAGGCGCTTCACGACGCCCTCATGTGTCATGCCCATTTCGATGGGATTGGCCACGGGACCCTCGGCCTGTTTCTCCAGGCTCGCGGCGCGGCCGTCCCAGAATTGCAGCGTGGAGTAAGCCGCGTTCATCACGACGGGTGCGTTGCGCGTGCCTTTGCCGCCTTTTACGCCGTCGCTCACAGGCTTGCCGTCGCTGAAGCCGACCAGAGGATGGTGGCAACTGGCGCAGGAGATGGTGTTGTCCACCGAAAGGCGCGTGTCGTAGTAAAGCTTGCGGCCGAGAGCGACGGTTTCCGCCGTGGGCGGATTGCCCGCGGGCACGGGAACCGCGGGCAGGCCAAGCGGAGCCTTGATTTCCACGATGGGGCCGATAGGCTTGGGCGGGGCTGGCTGCGAGGCAGCCGTTTCCTGCCGTTTCGGTGAGTTGGAGCAGCCCAGAAGGCAAACGATACCCAGGGCGGTCATGAAGACGCGATGAGACATGGCCCCCTCATTGTAACGAGTCCGGTTCAACGCGCGATTTGGGTTCGCGATGGCGTGGCGGCTCGCGAGTAGAATGGAGAAGACCCCATGAAAGCCCGCGTTACCGTTTACCCCAAGCCGTCCGTGTTGGATCCCCAGGGCCAGGCGATTGCCCAGGCGCTGCGCGGCCACGGCCACCCGGCTGTCAGCGACGTCCGCCAGGGAAAGGTGTTCGACATCGCTTTTGAGCCGGGAAAAAGCCGTGCCGAGGCCGAGCGCGAGGTGGAGACGATCGCCCACGAGGTGCTCGCCAACCCGGTCATCGAAGAGTATCGTGTGGAAATCCTGGACTAGCCGCTACACAAACGGCCGGAAAGGTCCGATTCAATAGTCTTATGTGCGGAATAGTTGGTTACATTGGCAACCGGCAGGCGGTGCCGATCATTCTGGACGGGCTGCGGCGGCTGGAATACCGCGGGTACGATTCGGCCGGGCTGGCGGTGGTGGATGACGCCAAGCACCTGGTGGTGCGACGGGCGAAGGGCAAACTGCGGAACCTTGAGGAGAACCTTCGGGAGCAGCCCGTGGAGGGCGTCTATGGCGTCGGGCACACGCGTTGGGCCACGCACGGACGGCCGACCGAGGAGAATGCGCACCCGCACGTGGACTCCAAAGGCGACATCGTCGTGGTGCACAACGGCATCGTGGAAAACTATCTCGCGCTGAAGCACGAGTTAATGAACGCGGGGCACCAGTTCAAATCGGAAACCGACACGGAGATCATTGCCCACCTGATCGAACATTACAACGAGGGCAATCTCGAGGAAGCCGTGCGGAAGGCGCTGAAGCGCGTGCACGGCGTGTACGCGCTGGGCATCATGTCGCGCACCGAGCCGGGCAAGATCATCGGCGCGCGCAACGGGCCTCCGGTGGTGGTGGGGCTGGGCGACAACGAATATTTCCTGGCCTCGGACGTGCCGGCGATCCTGTCGCACACACGGGACATGATTTTCCTGGACGACGGCGATCTGGCGGTGATCACGCCGGAAGGCGTGCAGTTGATGGACCTGGACGGCAAGGTGCTGAAGCGCCAGGTGTCGCACATCATGTGGGACCCCATCATGGCCGAAAAGGGCGGCTACAAGCATTTCATGCTCAAGGAAATCTTTGAGCAGCCGCGGTCCATCCGGGACACCATGCTGGGGCGCGTGTCACAGGACACGGGCAGGATTTTCCTGGACGAAGTGAATCTGACGCACGAGGAACTGGCGCGGTTCACGCACATGAAAATCGTGGCCTGCGGCACGTCGTGGCACGCGGCGCTGGCGGGCAAATTCATGATCGAGCGGCTGGTGCGGATTCCGGTCGAGGTGGACTACGGCAGCGAGTTCCGCTACCGCGACCCCATCGTCACGCCGGACACTCTGACCGTGGTGATTTCGCAGTCCGGCGAGACGGCCGACACGCTGGCGGCGCAGCGCGAGGCCAAGTCGAAGGGCTCGAAAACGCTGTCCATCTGCAACGTCGTGGGCTCCATGATCACGCGCGAGGCCGTGGGCAACCTGCTGACGCACGCCGGGCCCGAAATCGGCGTGGCCTCCACCAAGGCGTTCACGGCGCAGTTGACGGCGATGTTCCTGCTGGCGCTGCACATGGGGCAGATCCGGCGCGGAGACGAG
This sequence comes from Bryobacterales bacterium, assembly GCA_020852175.1. Taxonomy (GTDB): domain Bacteria; phylum Acidobacteriota; class Terriglobia; order Bryobacterales; family Bryobacteraceae; genus JAFLBB01. The sequence goes on from JADZBH010000018.1 coordinate 54,938, forward strand.
GAGCCGGAACTGTTCTCGTTGACGCAGGAGCTGCTGAAAATACCCGGCAAGATGGAGGCCGTGCTCTCCAACGACAGCTACTATGAAGACCTGTCGCGGAATCTCTTCCGCGCCTCGGACTTCCTGTTCCTGGGCCGCGGCATTCACTATCCGATCGCGCTCGAAGGCGCTCTGAAGCTGAAGGAAATCTCCTACATCCACGCCGAAGGCTATCCGGCGGGCGAGATGAAACACGGCCCCAACGCGCTCATCGACGAAAAGCTGCCCGTGGTGGTGCTGGCGGCGCGCGATCCCAACAGCGAGGCGTCGCGCCTGCGCTTCGAGAAGACCTTTTCCAACATTCAGGAGGTGAAGGCGCGCGGCGGCATCGTCGTGGCCGTCTGCTGCGCCGCCGACATGGAGGAGATCGCCAAGGTGGCCGACCACCGCATCTTCATACCCACGACGCACGAACTGCTGCTGCCGCTGCTGGAGATCGTGCCGCTCCAGTTGCTCGCCTATCACATCGCCGTGCGCCGGGGTTGCGACGTGGACCAGCCGCGCAACCTGGCCAAGTCGGTGACGGTCGAGTAGCCGCACGGTGCGCCAGGCGTTCACGCAGTTGTCCGTCCCGACGCGAGGCAAGGGACTGTACGAGATCACCGCGCCCACACGGGAGTGGCTCTCAGGGCAGGGCATTGCCGATGGCATGCTGACCGTGTTCATCCGCCATACCTCGGCCTCGCTCACCATTCAGGAAAACGCCGACCCGGACGTCACGCGCGACCTGGAAGCGTTCTTCTCGCGCCTGGTTCCGGAAAACGATCCCCTGTATGTGCACACCATCGAAGGGCCCGACGACATGCCGGCCCATGTGCGCACGGCCCTGACGCAAACCTCGCTGTCGATTCCGGTTCTCGGCGGGCAAATGACGCTGGGCACATGGCAGGGGATCTACGTATTCGAGCACCGCGGCCGGCCTCACCGGCGCAGTGTCGTCCTGCACCTGCTGGGCGAGTAGCGCAGCCTCCTGCCTGGCTGACCTTGACGGTGAAGGATTACTCAGTTTTTTCTTTACCTCTCGGTGAAGTTACGGTAATATTCAACAAATTGAACTTTGTTCATGTTTATTGTCTACGTCGTGACTGGGAGGTGGCTGTGGGATCGAATCGTCTTGTCTGGCTGGCGCTGCTGGCCAGCACTCTCAATGTTGGCCTTTGGGCTCAGTCGTTTACCGGCAGTGTGAACGGACAGGTTTCGGATGCGACCGGGTCCGCTGTAGGCGACGCCAACGTTTTGGTGACCGACCGCGACCGCGGCACGGCGTTCCGGGCCCTCTCGGATGGCTCCGGCCGGTTCGTCGTCACGGCCCTGCCGCCAGGGAACTATGTCCTCACGGTCGAGTCGCCTGGGTTCAAGAAATTCGCCAGTGAAGGATTTGCCGTCGCCGTTCAGGAGCAGCGCACGGTGAACGTGAAGCTGGAGGTGGGCGATGTCTCGACCACGGTGGAGGTGGCGGGCTCGGCCGCGCTGGTGAACACCACGATCGCGAACCTGGGCCAGGTGATCGAGAACAAGTACATTCTGGAGTTGCCCAACCTGGGGCGTAACTCGATGAGCCTGTCTTATCTCACGCCGGGCGTGGTTGGCTCGGGCGGGCGGCGGGGCGACAGCAACACGAATTTCAGCGCCAACGGCTCGCGCAACTCCACCTCCGACGTGCTGATCGACGGCGCGACGGTGGCCACGGTGGAGCAGAACTCCGGCATCACCGATCTGAAATTCTCGCCTTCGGTGGACGTGGTGCAGGAGTTCAAGATGCAGACGAACTTCTTTTCCGCCGAGTACGGCCAAACCGGCGGCGCCGTGGTGAACATGGTCACCCGCTCGGGGACCAACGATTTCCACGGAACGGGTTACTACTTCATGCGCGATGCGAAGTTGAACGCCAACGACTGGTTCTCCAACCGGGCCGGACGCGCCATCCCTTCGTTCCACCGCGACCAGTTGGGCGGCGTGCTCGGCGGGCCGGTGATCCGCAACAAGACCTTCTTTTTCGGCGCCTACGAGTACACGACGCAGGAGAGCCCAACCAGCCAACAGGCCACGCTGCCGACAGCCGAGCAACTGACTGGCGACTTCTCGAAAACCTTCAACGCCTCGGGCCAGTTGATGCAGCTCTTCGATCCGTACAACACCACCACGAACGCGGCCGGTACCATTTTGCGAACGCCGCTGGCGGGCAACCTCGTTCCTGCCTCCCGCATGAATCCGGTGGCGCTCAAAGCGCTCTCCTTCCTGCCTAAGGCCAACCAGCAGGGCACCGTGTTCACGAACGCCAACAACTGGTTCAACCAGGGCATCAACACGAGCACGGCGCACCAGATCACGGCCAAGGGCGATCACAATTTCAACCAGGCCAACCGCGTCAGCGGGCGCTGGAGCAACCAGCGCAGTAACGGCGGGAACCCGAACCTGTTCGGCGACGGCAACCCGGCCTACTTCACCGGCGGCACGAACTTCACGCGCACGCAGTCCATGGTGGCCGACTACACGCGCGTGATCAGCGCCAGCACGCTGTTCGTGTTCCGTTACGGTTATACCTACTCCAACTACGGCCGCAAGCCGTTCTTCGACACGTTCGATCCGACCACGCTCGGCTTCGCACCAAACCTGAAAGAAAACGCCACCAACCTGGTGTTCCCGCGGTTCGGGCCGGCCGGATTCACGGAGTTTGGCACGTCTGGCTATTGGATCATGGACCGTCAGGAAGCCGTGCATCACTGGTCGGGCTCGCTCAGTAAGTTCATTGGCGCGCACAACCTGAAGGTAGGCGGCGAACGGCGCTACAACCGGCTTGACTATTCGCAGCCGGGCCATCCTTCGGGGAACTACAGCTTTTCGCGCAACGTCACCTGCGCGGACCGGTTCACCTGCCCCGGCAACCAGGGCAACGGTCTTGCGTCGATGCTGCTGGGCTGGACCACGGGCAGCAACTACCACATCGAGCCCAAGGCATTTTCGCGTTCGGCCTACTGGGGGTTCTACGTGCAGGATGACTGGCGGGTGACCAGCAAGCTCACCATCAACCTTGGCCTGCGCTATGACTTCGACGTGCCGCGCTGGGAACTGGAGAACCGGTACAGCTATTGGGATCTGGACGCGCAGTCGCCGGTGAAGGCGGCGGGGTACGATACGCGCGGCGTCATCAAGTTCGTCGACGACAAGAGGCGTTCGCCGTTCATCGCCGACCGCAACAACTGGCAGCCGCGCCTCGGTTTCGCTTATGCGCTGGACTCCAAGACCTCCATCCGCTCCGGCTACGGCCTGTTCTACACGCTGTCGCGAGCCACGGTGTTTGGCCGTCCGGGCACGGGCTTCACCATCAACTCGCCTGTGAACTGGTCGCTGGACGGCAACGCCACGCTGAACACGCAACTGAACAATCCGTTCCCGAACGGCGTGCTGCGGCCGCAGGGAAGCAGCGAAGGCGATGCCACGCTGCTGGGCTTTGGCGCGGGTACGATTCTGGGGAGCAACAACCGCAATCCCGAGTACCATTCCTGGAACTTTTCGATTCAGCGCGAGTTGCCGCTGCAATCGGTGATCGAGGTGAACTATACGGGCAGCCGCGGCACGCACCTGTTCATGCCGGTCACGACGTTGTCGCCGCTGGCGCCGCAGAATTGGGGCCTGGGGCGGACGGCGTTGAACCAGTTGGTGCCGAATCCGTTGTATGGCCAGATCACGGATTCCCGCTCGGCGTTGAGCCTGCCGACGGTGACGCGCGTACGCACGCTGCGGCCGATGCCTCACTTCGACGGCACCAGCGTCGGCCAGGCCGAACCGGCGCGGGGCGACTCGAACTATCACGCTCTGCAACTGAAGTGGGAGAAGCGGTTCAGCCGGGGTCTGACGATGCTGACGCACTACACCTGGTCGAAGATGATCGACAACGTGTCGCACAGCTCGGGCAACGTCTCCTGGCTGGGCGGTTCCACGTCGCTCCAGAATATCTGGGACCTTCGCGGCGAACGCGCCTTGTCGGCCCATGACATCGCCGGGCGCTTCGTGCTCACCGGCTCCTACGAGTTGCCATTCGGCCACAAACGCCCGTTCGGCTCGGACATGAACCGGGTGCTGAACTGGTTCGTGGGCGGGTGGAACGTGAGCGGCGTCTTCCTGAAACAGAGCGGCATGCCGCTCCAGGTGACCCAGTCCGGCGGCGCGATCTGGGACGGCACGCAGCGGCCGAACCTGGTGGGCGACCCCAGCACCTCGGGGCGCATGCAGGACCGTTTGAACGGCTACTTCAACCGGGCCGCTTTCACGCAACCGGCGCCTGACGTGCCGGGCAGCGCGCCGCGCGACCTGAACTACCGGGGTCCGGGCATCAGCACGCTGGACGCCGCGCTGCTCAAGAGCGTGAACATCCGTGAAGGCCATCGCATCGAAGTCCGGCTGGAGGCGACCAACGTCACCAACACGCCCATGTTTGGCGATCCGGCAAGTTCGTTCGGCGCCACCAACTTCGGCCAGATCACCGGCCTGCGCAGCGGCGTCGGCCCGCGCAACATGCAGTTTGGCTTGAAGTATTACTTCTGATCCGCCACACGCGCCAGAAACCGGAGAGCCTCGCCCAAGGGCGGGGCTCTTTCTTATGGCAGCGGGCCGCCATCCGTTCTACACTCACCGTATGCATGTTCCCCGTCTTGCCGCCGCGGCCTTTGGGCTGCTCGCACTTCTCTCCGCGCAAACTCCTCAATATGACCTGCTGATCAAAGGCGGCACGGTCATCGATCCCAAGAACAACCGCAACGCCGTGCTCGACGTCGCCATCGCCGGCGGCAAGATCGCCCGCGTGGCGGCGGACATCCCGGAGGCGCAGGCGCGCCGCGTGGCCAACGCCCGCGGCTACTACGTCACGCCCGGCCTCATCGACATTCACGCCCACGTCTACGCCGGCACAGGCGACAAGGTGCTGGCTGGCGACCAGAGCGTCTATCCCGACGGCTTCAGCTTCCGCACTGGCGTCACGACGCTGGTGGACGCCGGCACTTCCGGCGCCGTGAACTTCGCCGACTTCCGCGACCGCGTCATCGTGCGCGCCCAAACCCGCGTGCTGGCCATGTTGAACATCGTCGGCACCGGCATGGGTACGCTGCCGGAGAGCGATACCGGCGGCATGAGCGTCGAGAACACGATCCGCGTGGGCAAGGCCAACCCGGCGCTGGTGGTCGGCATCAAGACGGCTCACTATTCGCACAAGGACTGGACCGCCGTGGAGCGCGCCGTGAAGGCGGCCGAGGGGCTGAACGTGCCCGTGATGGTCGATTTCGGCAACAACCATCCGGAACGGCCCATCGGCACTTTGTTCATGGAAAAACTGCGGCCCGGCGATCTCTACACGCATTGCTTCAGCGGGCTGAGGGATGAGATGGTCGATGGCAAGTTGAATGCATCGATGCTCCAGGGCCGTCGGCGCGGCATTTTGTTCGATGTCGGCCACGGCGGCGGCAGTTTTTCATGGCATGTGGCCCATGCCGCCAAGGCGGCGGGCTTCTGGCCGGATACGATTTCCACAGACCTGCATACGGGTTCGATGAACGCCGGTATGAAGGACATGGCCACCACGATGTCGAAGATGCTTGTGCTCGGCATGCCGCTGGACAAGGTGATCGACGCCTCCACATGGGCCGCGGCCAAGGCCATCAAGCGCGCCGAACTCGGCCATCTCACGGAAGGCTCCGAGGCCGATGTAACGGTGCTCTCGGTGGACGCGGGCAAGTTCGGCTATGTCGATAGTTTTGGTTCGCGCATGGACGGCAACAGGAAGATCACGGCGCAGCTTACCGTGCGCGCCGGCAGGGTGGTGTACGACCTGAACGGCATCTCCGCGCCCGACTGGACGACTGTGCCGGCACGCCGCCCGCGCCGCCCCCAGTAAACGCCGCGGGTCCACCCGTCCGTGCAGCCTCCGGGATAGCATGGGAATAGCCATGGAATCGAGTGTGAAGGCAACCGTACGCGAGCGCTACGGCGAGGCGGCCCGGAAGGTATTGGAGAACGTCCAGACCGGCGGCTGCTGCGGTTCCGCCGGGTCCGCGCCGCTGGGCGCGCACGATCCCATCACGGCCAATCTGTACGATGCCGGGCAGGCCGGACAGATTCCGGAAGCGGCGATGCTGGCCTCGCTTGGCTGTGGCAATCCGACGGCTCTGGCCGAGTTGCGGCCCGGCGAGACTGTGCTCGACCTCGGCTCCGGCGGCGGAATCGACGTGTTGCTGTCGGCCCGGCGCGTGGGGCCCGAAGGCAAGGCGTATGGCCTCGACATGACCGACGAAATGCTGGCCCTGGCTCACGAAAACAAGGCCAAGTCCGGGCTCTCCAACGTCGAATTTCTCAAGGGGGAAATTGAACGGATTCCGCTGCCGGACGGTTCGGTGGATGTGATTCTCTCCAACTGCGTGATCAACCTTTCGGCGGACAAGGACCGGGTGTTGCGGGAAGCCTTCCGCGTGCTGAAGCCGGGAGGCCGGCTCGCCGTTTCCGACGTGGTGACGCGTGGCGCCATCCCGCCGGATATCCGGCGCAGCGTGGAACTCTGGGTGGGGTGCATCGCCGGTGCATTGGACGAAAGCGAGTACCTCGGCAAGTTGGCCGCGGCCGGCTTCGCCGATGTTTCGATTGAGCCGACGCGCGTGTACAAAGTGGAGGACGCGTGTGCCTTCCTTGCCGGACAGGGGATCGACGCCGATGCCATCGCGCCGCTGGTGGACGGCAAGTTCTACAGCGGCTTCATCCGCGCCCGCAAGCCTTAGGCGCGCCCCCGCGCCGCCGGGCGATGCGGATACAATGCTGGCGTCATGCTTCGCCGCACCTTTCTGCAAGCCGCGCCCCTGGCCGCCGCTCAAGGCGCCAGACGCCCGCCCAACATCGTCTTCTTCCTTTCCGACGACATGGGGTACGGCGATCTGGGCTGCTACGGCTCGCGCGAGATCCGGACGCCGCACATCGACCGGCTGGCCCGGCAGGGCGTGCGCTTCACCTCGGCCTATGCCAACGGTCCGGTGTGCACGCCCACGCGCACGGCGTTTCTAACAGGACGTTACCAGCAGCGCTTCGGACCGGCGCTGGAATGGGCGTTCGGGCCGGCCAACAACAAGACGGCCGGGTTGCGGCCCGAGGACAGCGTACTGCCTCGGGGGCTGCGGCCCCTTGGGTATAAGAGCGCCTGCATCGGCAAGTGGCACGTCGGTTGGAGCCCGCAATTCCGTCCGCCCGCGCATGGCTTCGATGAGTCGTTCGGCATCCTGCTGGGCAACGCCGACATGTACTCGCACAAGTACCACGACGGTTCCGGCGATTTGTGGGAGAACGGCGAGCCGGTGCGGCGCGAAGGCTACCTGACGGAGTTGATCGCCGGCAAAGCCGTCTCCTTTGTCGAACGCCACGCGGGTTCGCCATTCTTTCTTTATGTGCCATTCAACGCAGTACACTGGCCGTTTCAATCGCCAGGCCGCCCCGCCGATATCCGCACGCCGCAAAACTGGCGCGACGGAGAGCGGGCCGATTATGTGCGTATGACCGAGGCGATGGACGCCGCGGTGGGCCGCGTGATGGACGCGCTGGCACGCAAGGGCCTGGACCGCGACACGCTGGTGATCTTCACCAACGACAATGGCGGCGAGCGTCTTTCCGACAGCGGTCCTTTGTTTCATGTGAAGGGCACGGTGTTTGAAGGCGGAATCCGGGTGCCCGCCATCGCCCGCTGGCCCGGCAGGATTCCCGCCGGCCGCGCCACGGCGCAGCAGGCGATCACGATGGATTTCACGGCCACCATACTGGCCGCCGCCGGAGCCGCCGCGCCCGCGGGCATCACCCTGGACGGCGAAGACCTGATGCCCGTGCTGGCCGGTCGCGCGCCCGTGCATGAGCGCTCATTCTTCTGGCGGGTGCGCCAGCCGGGACGCCATCAGTTGGCCGTGCGGCGCGGGCGTTGGAAGTATATCGACGACAACACGGGAAACCGGGGGTTCCCCGAGCTGCTCTTCGACATCGAGGCCGACCCGGGCGAACGCCGCAACCTCTATTACCGCCATCAGGACATCGCCCGTTCGTTGCGGGCCGAGGCATTGCGCTGGGAGGCTTCGGTATCCTAACGGCCATGTGCCGTTTCTTGCTTGTTCTTGCGTGCCTGCCGCTGCTGGCTCAAAATCCGGTGGCGGAATTAAACAGCCTTTATCGCGAGTATTACGAGTTCAGACTGCGGGAGTTCCCCGAGAGCGCCACGAGCGCGGGCCGCACGGAGTACAACGGCCGCTGGACCGACTGGTCTCCCGCCGCCGCCGAACGGCGCCGCGCCTCCTACCGCGTCTTCCTCGAGCGCGCCGGACGTCACACGACGGCTGCGCTGCCGGCTGGAGAGCGCCTGAACCACCGGCTGTTCATCGACACGCTCGAACGTGAGTTGTCGACCTTCGACCTCGACTCTTACTACATGGCGGCCAGCCACTATGGCGGCGTCATTCGCGGCGTTCCGTCGGCTTTCGAATCCGCGCCCTCGCGGACCGTCAAGGATTTTGAAGACCGCATCGCACGGCTGGAAGCCGCGCCGGCGCTGATGGATGGCATGATCGCGGCGGCCCAGGAGGGACTGCGGCGGAAGTTGCAGATGCCTCGCCGCAGCGTGGAACTGGCCGCGGGCATCTATGCGTCGCAGGCCGAATCCGACCTCGCGCGCGCTCCGATGTTGAAGGCGTTTCGCGAGATGCCCGCGTCGATTCCCGAAGCCGGCCGCGCCCGGCTGCGCGTCCGCGCGGAACGGGCTTACCGGGAATCCTACCTGCCCGCCTGGCGCAAATTCGCCGGTTATCTGCGTGACACCTACTCGCCGGCCACGCGTACCACGCTTGGCATGAGCGGCAACTACAATGGCGCCGAACTTTACCAGGCCCTCATCCGCGAGCATACGACCACCAAGCTCAGCGCACGCGAAATCCACGAGACCGGACTGCGTGAAATGGAGCGTCTGCAAAAGGCGATGGCGGAGATCCGGCGATCGGCGGGTTTCACCGGATCGGCGGCGGAATTCGAGGCCAAGGTACTGACAGCGCCCGGACTTCGCTTCCACGGCGAGGCGGAGATTCTCGCCCATGGCCGCGACATCGCCAAACGGATCGACCCGCTGTTGCCTAATCTGTTCCGGAAGCTTCCGCGCATGCCGTACGGGGTGGAGGCGATTCCCCAGGCCGTGGCGCGGACAATGGCGCCGCACTACCGGCCGCCCGCATTGGACGGCTCGCGCGCGGGCTACTTCTTCTTGCGCACGGTGGATCCGGAGAGCCAGTCGCGGTGTTGCATGTCGTCGCTCATTCTGCACGAAGCCGTACCCGGCCACCACCTGCAAGTCGCCTTGGCGCGGGAAATGGAAAACGTGCCAGATTTCCGCAAGATTGCCGGATATACGGCCTATAGCGAGGGCTGGGGCCTCTATGCCGAATCGCTGGGCGATGAACTGGGAGTGTACGGCAGCCCTTTGGAACGCTATGGCCGCTACCAGACCGAGATCATGCGCGCCGCGCGTCTCGTGGTGGACACCGGCGTGCATGCGCTGGGATGGACGCGCGAGCAGATGATCGCCGCCATGCAGCCAGCCAAGGGCGGCTGGATGAACGACGATTTCATTGCCAGCGAAGTGGACCGCTACATCGCCATGCCCGGGCAGGCGCTCGCCTACAAGATCGGCGGACTGCGCATCGAGGCATTGCGGCGGAAGGCGGAACAGGCGTTGGGCTCGCGGTTCGACGTGCGCGAATTCCACGACGTGGTGCTGCGCAACGGCGCATTGCCGCTGGATATTCTGGAGGAAGAGGTGGACAACTGGATCGCGGCCAAGGGGCGTTAGGATTGGCTTGCAGTATTGTGCTCCATGGAACACCGCTCATCCGGCGTCTTCCAGCACGCGCTTGGGCCCCATCGCCAGCCTCCCCTGAGGCAGCGTAGCTTGCTCCCAAGCCCGCCCCCATCGCGTCCGGCGCGCCGTCGCGCTAAGATATCCGGTCATGAGCTTCACGCGACGCAACTTCCTTGAATCGGCGGCGCTCGCCGCGTCCGCCCGGACACTGCTGGCCGAGGAACTGGACAAGAAGTCGGGGCTTCCTACGCGCGTGCTGGGGAAGACGGGCGCGCGAGTCACATGCGTGGCCTTCGGCTGCGGCAGCCGCCTGCTTTCCTACTCCGAGGAGGACGCGCAGAAGGCGCTGGCCCGGGGCATGGAGTTGGGCATCCGCTATCTCGATACGGCCTACAGTTATGGCAACGGCAGAAGCGAAGAGCGCGTCGGCAAGGCCATCGCGGGCAAGCGGAAGCAGTTGTGGATCGCCACGAAGATTCCCGACCGCACCTACGACGCCTTCATGCGCACGTTTGAAGCCAGCCTGAAGCGCGTGGGCGTCGATCATTTCGACCTGGTGCACATCCACAGTCTGGCCAAGGAAGACGACCTGGCCGCCATCGAAGCGGCCGATGGCTGTCTAAAGGCGCTCTATAAGATTCGTGAACAGAAAATGGCTCGATTCATCGGCGTCACCAGCCACACCGACCCGGTGACGCTGGCCGCGGCGTTGTCGCGCCACGACTTCGACTGCACGCAAATGGCGCTGAACGCGGCCATGGCGGGCATGACCAACGGCCGGGGCGGCATGATCATGAATCCCGAACTGCAAACCAGCTTCGAACAGACCGCGCTGCCCGTGGCGTTGAAGAAAAAGATGGGCGTGCTGGCGATGAAGATCTTCGCCCAGGAACGGCTGGTGGGCAAGGCGCCTGTTGAAGGCCTTCTGCGCTATTCGATGTCGCTGCCCGTGGCCGCCACGGTATTGGGGATGCCGAAATTCGAGCACATCGAGGAGAACGTGAGGCTGGCCCGGTCGTTCTCGCCGCTTTCCAAGCCCGGCATGAAGGAGATGAGCGACCAGTTGAGCCTCCAACACAAGGCTTCGCTGGACCGGTTTTTCGAGAACCATACCGACGCCTGACGGCGGCGCCTCCCCGGAGGGGTGCGATGGCCGGGAATGGGTATAATTGCCCTGTAATGCGACGATTCGCCACCTGCGCCCTAGCCGCGCTCCTACTTGCCTCCTGCTCGAAGAACATCGAGAACAAGGATGCCGTCCGCCAGGGTGTCGTGGACCACCTGAAGGCGAGGAAGAATCTCGACCTCGACCTGTCTTCCATGCAACTCGAAGTTACTTCGGTGATCTTCCGCGACAAGGAGGCCGACGCGACGGTAAGTTTCGTTCCCAAGGGCGCCGCTCCTTCGCAAGGCATGTCGATGAAGTACACGCTGGTTCGCGAGGGCGGATCCTGGAAGGTGAAGCAGAAGTCGGAAACGACGAATAATCCCCATTCGGGAGGCGCCGTGACCAACCCGCACGAAGGTGGCATGGGAACCGTCCCGCCGCCAGGGACCGGTGGCGGAGCCGAACTGCCCCCCGGCCATCCGCCCATGCCGTCCACGGGAGGCGGGAAGAAGTGAAGCCGGTCGCCATCCTCGGCGGCGGGCCGGCCGGGGCGACCTGTGCCGAAAGGCTGGCCGCCGCCGGAATGAAGGCGATCCTCCTGGACGAGAAACTCGCCTGGGAAAAGCCCTGCGGAGGCGGCATCACGCATAAGGCGTATTTGAAGTATCCGTATCTGATTGAAAACGACGCGCCGAAGCAGTACATCACGAACACGGTTCTCAAGGCCCCCAAGGCCGGCGACGCCAGTCTGAACATGGCCCAGCCGCTGTTGATTTATTCGCGTGTCGATCTGAACGCCATGTTGCTGCGGCGGGCCGAACGGGCGGGCGCGCAAGTGGAAAAGACACGCGTGCAGGATATTGAACGCACCGGTGACGGCTGGCGCATCCGCACGCAGGCAGGTTCGCTAGAGGCCTCCTATTGCGTGGTGGCCACCGGGGCGCGGAATCCCCTGCGGCAGGTGGGCACGTCCTTCGCCGCCGCCGATACCATGTGCGCCCTGGGTTATTATGTGCCGGGCCAGCACGACCGCATCGACATCCAGTTTCTGCCGCGTCTTGAGGGTTACATCTGGGTTTTTCCCCGCTGCGGACATCTCTCCGTCGGCATCTGCGGCAAGGGCGCGGCCACGCCGGTTCTCCGGAAGTGGCTGGAGGAGTGGATGACCCGGAACGGATATCCGTGGAAGGGGCAGCGCTTTTACGCGCACGTGATTCCCGCGCTTCGCTCCCAGTCGCTGCTGGACAACCGGGTGTCGGGCGATGGCTGGATGGCCGTGGGCGACGCCGCCGGACTGGTGGATCCGGTCACGGGCGAGGGCATCTATTACGCGATCCGTTCGGGCGATCTCGCCAGCCGGATCGTGCTCGACGACTCGCACGCCCCCGAAGCCAAGCCGGAAGCCTACCGCAAGCTGCTGCGCGCCGACTTCATGGACGATCTCTACATCGCCAGCCTGCTTAGCCACCGTTTCTACACGGGCAAATTCTTCTTCGGCCAAGTGACCGACCGCATGGTGCAGTTCGTGCGCCGCAGCGAGACATTCCGCCACCTGGTGAGCGACCTTTTCAGCGGCGTGCAACCCTACACCGGCCTGCGCGAGCGCGTGTGGAGCAACTTCCGCCGCAGCGGATGGGACCGGGTTTTTCCGCAGGAACAGATCGTGCCGCAGGAGCCCTAGGCGCCGCGGTCCGCACCCTCTCATGAATACCGTCAACTCCGAACGGCTTCTCGAACGAGCCAGCAAGTCCATTCCCGGCGGCGTGAACTCGCCCGTGCGCGCCTTCCGCGGCGTGGGCGGCACGCCCCGTTTCATCGTACGGGGAGAAGGCTCGCGGATCTTCGACGCCGACGGCAACTCCTACATCGACTACGTCTGCTCGTGGGGTCCGCTGCTGCTGGGCCACCGCCCGAAGGCGGTTGTCGACGCGCTGGCCGCTGTGCTCGGCACGGGTACCAGTTTTGGCGCGCCGACCGAAGGCGAGATCGTCCTGGCCGAGCTGATTCGCGAACTGATGCCTTCCATGGAAATGGTGCGGCTGGTGAATTCAGGCACCGAGGCCACGATGAGCGCCCTGCGGCTGGCGCGCGGCTTCACCGGACGCGACCTGTGCGTGAAGTTCGAGGGCTGCTATCACGGCCACGTGGATTCCTTGCTTGTGAAAGCCGGCTCCGGCGTGGCCACACTTGGCCTGCCCGACGCGGCCGGCGTGCCGCAAGCCTTCGCCGCGACCACCATCGCCTTGCCGTTCAACTCCATCGCCGCCGCGGAGGCTGCCTTCGCCGCGCACGGCAGCCTTATCGCGAGCGTCATCGTGGAGCCCGTGGCCGGCAACATGGGCTGTGTGCCTCCCGTGCCGGGGTTCCTGGAGGCGCTGCGCGGCCTGTGCACGAAACATGGCGCACTCCTGATTTTCGACGAAGTGATGACCGGCTTCCGCGTGGCGCGCGGTGGCGCGCAAGCCCGTTTCGGCATTACCCCGGACCTCACCACCATTGGCAAGGTGATTGGCGGCGGGTTGCCGATGGCGGCCTACGGCGGACGCCGCGACATCATGGAAAAGATCGCGCCCGTGGGGCCCGTCTACCAGGCGGGCACGCTCAGCGGCAATCCTCTGGCCGTGGCCGCCGGCATCGCCATGCTGAGCCACCTGCGCGGCCACCCCGAGGTTTATGACGTACTGGAATCCCGCGCAGCGCAACTGTGCGCGCGCCCGCCGGAGGGCATCACGGTGAACCGCACCGGCTCCATGTTCACGTTCTTTTTCACGGACCGGCCAGTGACGGACTACGAGAGCGCCAGGCGGAGCGGCACGCAACGGTTCGCTCGGTTCTTCCATCACATGCTGGAAGGCGGCGTCTACCTGGCGCCGTCACAGTTCGAGGCGGGCTTCGTTTCCACGGCGCACAGCGAGGCCGATATCAGGCAAACGGCGGACCTGGCCGCGGAATTTTTCGCGCGCGAACGGCGCTAAGCAGCGGCCAGCCGCAGACGGCGCACACCAGCAGCAGGCCGCCAATGCTCCAGAACACCACGCGCCGGCGCACCGTCTCCGGCAGTTCGCGCGGCGTGAAGCTGAGGCGGTTGTCGAATACCACGTCCACCTTCACCTTCACCACCGCCGGTCCGCGTCCTTCCAGGCGATTGTCGAACAGTACCTGGTAGTGGCCCGGCCGCGTCACGGCGTAGCGAAAGCTGCCCCTGGACGAGAAAGGCGACGAGGCCAGCACTCGATGGCTTTCGCCGCGGCTGAAGCGCTCCACGTCGGCGCTGGTCATCAACACCACGCGCACGGCGGAACGCCCGCGAACGGCTTCATGGGACACCTCGATGACGGCCGGGCGCTGGTTCAAATCGAGCCGGATGGCGCGCCACTGCGAGCGCGGCACGGTCACCTCGCCTTCAAACAGCGTGGTGCGTTCCAGGGGCGCGGCGGCCAGCAGGAGCAGGAGAGGAATCATCGCAGACGGATCGGGGCCCACGCAGCGGGCCTCCTCCGCACTACAATGAAATTCATGGATGACAGTATTGCACATCCAGGTTTGGGCGCTTCTCCCGTGGAAGCGCCTGCCTGGAAGTCCTGGCTGTCGGCGCTGTGCGCCATACTGCTAGCTCTTCTTTTCGTTGCCTCGGGGGTGTGGAAGATCACCGATCCGCTCGGCTGGGCCGCGCGCATCGTTCAGATGCAACTGCCCGCGCAGTTCAGCGTGGCGCTGGCGCTCGGCGTGGGCGCCGCGGAAACCTTCGCCGCCGCGCTGCTGTTCGTGCCACGTTTCCGGCGTTGGGGCGCTCTGCTGGCCGGCGTGCTGCTGATCGTGTTCATGGTCTACGTCGCCGTCTACTACAATGTGCTGCGCGGCGAGGACTGCTCGTGCTTTCCGTGGTTGAAGCGCAGCGTGGGCCCGGGCTTCTTCATTGGCGACGGCGTCATGCTGGCCGGCTCGTTCTTTGCCTGGCGTTGGGCCTCGCCTCCGCACAGCCTGAAAGCCGCCGTGATCACGCTGGGGGCGATTCTCGTGTTCACCGGCGCCAGCTATGGCTTCGCCGTGTTCCAGCAGTCGGGCCTGGCCGCGCCCGCCTCGGTGACCGTGGACGGCAAATCGTATCCGCTGGGGCAGGGCCGCATCTTCGTCTACTTCTTCGACCCCGAGTGCATGCACTGCTTTGAAGCGGCGCAGCGCATGCAAACCTACCGTTGGAAGGACGCCAAGGTGCTGGTTGTGCCCACGCGCCTGCCGGAATTCACGACCCAGTTTCTGAACGACACCGGATTGAAGGCGCCCTACACCACCGAGTCGGTGCGCCTGCGCGCGGTGTTCCAGTTCAACGATCCGCCCTACGCCGTGGCTCTGGAGCATGGCCGTCAAAAAGCGGCCTTCATCGCCTTCGACGAACAGGCGCCGGCCGGGGAGCTGCGCAAGCTGGGCTGGATCGAGTAGCGGGCGCTACGCCAGATCCTTCACGGGAATGTTGAAGGCCGCCGTGTTCACCACGCCGAGCCGCTGAAACTGCACCCAGATCCGGTAGGCGCGGGCGCGCGGAAAAATCACGTTGAACTGCACCTGAGGCCGCCGGGGCTCGTTCGGGTAGGCGTAAAGCGGGTGGTCGTGAATCACATCCACCAGGTCGTCGCTGGCCGCCAGCATATGGCCCCAGGCGGCCAGGTATTGTTCCAGTCCCCCCGCCGGACGCAGCCGGAAGAACAGGAGCGTCTCGGACCCGGCGATGGGTTGCTCCGGTTGCAGCGCCAGCTCCACCTCCAGGTTCGCCGCCGGTTGCACGAACGGTGTGGGCGGCAGTGGCGCGGCGGCGAAAGCTTCCACGCCCGCGCCGGTTGTGACGAGCGTGCGCGCTAGAAACTGCGGCGTGCCGCCGGAGGGGTAACAATCGGCCACGACGCGATAGACGCCGGGGCGGGGAAGCGTGGTCCGGAAGAGAAAACGGCCGTCCGGGCGCGGCGCGGGGTGTTCGTGGGCAAAGTAGGTGAGATCGCTCGACAGCAGAAAAAGATGGAAGAGCTTTTCGTGCACCACCTCGAAGCGGCGGACCGGCCTGCCGGTACCGGGATCGCGGATTCCAAAGGCAAAACGTGTTTCCACGCCCGCGCGCAGGGGACGCGGCGCGAAAACGATGTCGAAACCGTAACGGACCGGTTCGGGAAGGTGCGCCGTCAGCTTCATGCCGCAGCGCGGGCACTTCCCCGGGCCTCTTTGCTTCACGTCCTGGTCCATCGGACAGGTGAACTCGACGGGCGGCTCGCCGGATGGGGCGGCGGGCGCGCCGCCGGGAGCCTGCGCCCGCAACGCTCCGGCGGCCAAGGCGGCCAGCCATTGACGCCGCCCCGTCATGGTTACTTACCGGGTTCGAACGGCCAGATTCCGGTGGTGGTGAAGCCGCCATCCACGGCGATGCACTGTCCGGTGACGTAGTCCGAACCGCGCGAGCTGAGGAACACGGCCAGCGGCGCGATGTCCTCGGGCGTGCCCAGGCGCGGGTTGGCCTGCCCCGAACGCAGCCAGTCGCGCATGAACTGCGGCTTCCACATCTCGCGGTTCAGGTCGGTTTCAATGAAGCCGGGCGCGATGCAGTTCACTTGGATGTTGTACTTGCCCCACTCGGCGGCCAGCACGCGCGTCAGCCCCCACAGGCCGCTCTTCGTGATGGCGTAGGGGGACAGGAACGGGAAGGCGATCAGCGAGGTGAGCGAGCCGATCATCACGATCTTGCCGCCGGCGCCGCGTTCCACCATGCGCTGGCCCAGCACCTGCGTGAGGCGTACGATCCCGTGCAGGTTCGTCTGAAGAATCAGGTTGTATTCCTCCGGCGTGTACTCCTCGAAGCGCTTGCGGATGTTGGTGCCGGCGACGTTGATCAGAATGTCGGGCGCGGGCATGCCCTGGCAGGCTTCGTCCACCTTGTCATTGGACGAAACGTCGAGCATGCGCGCTTCGGCCGACCGTCCGGCGGCCTGGAGCGCATCCACCTCCTGCTGCAACTTTCCGGCTGAACGCGCGGCCAGAATCGTGTGCGCGCCGGCGGCGGCGATCTCCTTGGCGATCGCCAGACCGATTCCGCGGCTGGCGCCGGCGATTAGGGCGGTCTTCCCTTCCAGAGAGAACGGGGATGTGTTGGACATGAAACCGCTAGTGTACATCGCGCCCGGCGCCCGGCGGCCCGCCGGCGGGATGCTTTGCTACGATGGCCATGGTCCATGCGGAACTTCGGCATCGCGGTGATTCCCGGCGACGGGATCGGCCAGGAGGTGATTCCTCCGGCCCTGGATGTGCTGCGCGCGGCGGGCGCGCGTTACGATCTCCATTTCGATTTCGCCCATTTCGACTGGGGCGCCGAGTATTACTTCCAGCACGGCGCCATGATGCCGCCCAACGCGCTGGAGCAGTTGGCCGTGCACGACGCCATTCTGCTGGGCGCGGTGGGCCACGTCGATGTGCCGGACAACATCACGTTGAATGGGTTGCTGCTGCCCATACGGCGCGGCTTCGACCAGTACGCCAACGTGCGCCCGGCGGTTCTGTTCGACGGCGTGGATTCGCCGCTGCGCGACCAGCAGGCGGGCGAGATCGACATGGTGGTGGTGCGCGAGAACACCGAGGGCGAATACGCGCAGATCGGCGGGTTCCTGTATCATCACCAGCCCGATGAGGTGGCCGTGCAGACCTCCGTGTTCACGCGGCGCGGCTGCGAACGCGTCATCCGCCACGCCTTTGAACTGGCGCGGAAGCGCAACGGAAAGAAGCGCGTGGCCTCGATCACGAAGTCCAACGCGCAGGGCTACAGCATGGTGTTGTGGGACCGCGCCTTTCAGCAGACAGCCTCCGAATATCCCGACATCGCCACCGAGTCGATTCTGGTGGATGCCGCGGCGATGAACTTCGTGCGCCGTCCGCGGACGTTCGACGTGGTGGTGGCCTCGAACCTGTTCGGCGACATTTTGAGCGATCTTTCGGCGATCGTCACCGGCAGCATCGGCCTGGCGGCGAGCGCCAACCTGGACCCGGCGCGCCGCTTTCCCTCGATGTTCGAGCCCGTGCACGGCACCGCGCCCGACATCGTGGGAAAGGGCATCGCCAACCCGATGGCGGCCGTCTTTTCCGCCGCGATGATGCTCGATCATCTGGGCGCCGCGGCGGCCGCCGCGGCCGTGCAGGGAGCCGTCGTGAAGGTGCTCGGCGCCAGGCGCGAGCGCACGCCGGATCTGGGCGGCGCCGCCACCACGGCGGAGGTCACGCAGGCGATTCTCGCCGCGCTGTAAGCCTCCGTCGCCGCGCACGGCGCGGTATCCGCCCCCTGTTCACATTTTCCTCAAGCCCCCCCGGCCCGCGCCGATGAGAGTGCAGAAGTACTCAACGACGAGGGAGGCCCCATGGCGGTAGACATCTTGATCGTGGACGATTCAGCGGCCATACGGAAAATTCTGCAACGGGTTCTGTTGCAGGCTGAGGTGCCGCTGGGCAAGGTGCACGAGGCTGGCGACGGAGTGGAGGCGCTGGCGAAGTTGAGCGTGGAGAAGGTCGGTTTGATCCTGTCCGACATCAACATGCCGAACATGGACGGCCTGGAGTTGCTGGGCAAGTTGAAATCCACCGATACATTGAAGGACGTTCCCGTGGTGATGATCACCACCGAGGGCGGGCAGGCCAAGGTGCTGGAGGCGGTGAACCTCGGTGCGGCGGGCTATGTGCGGAAGCCGTTCACGGCGGAGCAGATCAAGGAAAAGCTGGTGGGCATTATTTAAGCGGCCGCCGGATGCGCGGGCGACGCGCCCGTGCAAGGCCGCTGCGTCGAAGCGATTGGCGGAAGGGACACTTGGAATGAGATTCTCGATAGCACATGAAGACCTGGTGGAACGCATCACCATCGCCACGAGGGATGTCTTCAGCATGATGTTGGGCGGCGAGGCGGTGCCGGGCGCGTCGCGGACCGAGGATGGCGGCGTGGGGCCGACCGAAGGCGTCGTGGCTCTGGTGGGATTAACCGGGCCGCTGGTGGGCACGGGCAGCGTTTGCTGCTCGCCGGAACTGGCCTGCCGTTTGGCGGGACAGATGCTGATGACCGAGTATCACGCGGTGGATAATGATGTTCTCGATGCCGTGGGCGAGGTGGCCAACATGATTATCGGCAACCTGAAGACGACCATCGAGGATCAGTTCGGGGCCATGTGGCTGAGCGTTCCTACCGTGGTGTACGGCCGCAACTTCACCACGCGCAGCATGGGCCGTCACAACTGGACCGTGGTCCCTTTCACCTGCGACGGCATGGAGATGCAGGTGCAAATGTTCCTTACCGAGGCCAACGACCTGACCAAACTCATGCGGCCCGGTCTCACCGTGTTGCAGAAGGGCTGAAACACGTGATTACGCAGCGGCGGGGGCTGACGCTCCCGCACTTCTGCCATAACAGTTTAAGAATCTTCCATCTTGCCTGACACCTTGCGCGATTCGCATACGTCTTCATAAACGAGAACCGTTCTCGTTTCAGTAGAATTCCTGACGTGTCCGTCGTGCGCTCATGGCCCAAACCGTACTCCTGCCTTCTCCTCCTCGACCCGCACAGCGCCCGCTGGTGCTTCCGGAGCCCCCATCCCCCTCACCACGGTCGTACCGGCTTGTTTGGCTCCTGTTGGCAGGCGTAGTGATTTCGTCTGTTCTTCTCCTTGTTGGACGTAAACAGGCGCCGGCGCCCAACTCAGCACCCACCGTCAGAAGCACGAAGGTCGTGAAGGGAGCGTTGACACGGACGCTCCGCATCCCGGGTATGACCATGGCCCGCTCCTCGGCATTGCTCGTGGCGCCGAGGCTGTATGGCCGGCGCTCCCGAAACTCGTCGGGCAACGATTTCCGCCTGACCCTGCGGACACTCGCCGCTCCGGGTTCGCAAGTGAAGGAAGGCGAGGTGGTGGCCGAGTTCGACCGGCAGTTTATCGAGACCCGCCTGGACGACCTTGCCGCCGATGTCCGCAGCCGGGAACTGACGCTGCAGAAGGTGCGCGCCGGACTCGCCGAGCGGCGCAAGGCCTACGATCAGCGGATTTTGGCCGCCGAAGGCGCCGTGGAGAAGGCGCGGCTGGATCTGCGCACCATCCCCGTGCGCAGCGCCATTGTGGCCGAGCGCTACCGTCTGAACCTGGAAGAGGCGCGCGCCCATCTGGAGCAGTTGCGCAAGGAGGTCCAGTTCTTCAACATCTCCGAGGCGGCCGAAATGAAGCGGCAGGAGTTGGAACTGGAACAGGAACGCCTGGACCTACGGCGTGGACAGCGCGGGAGCGAGCGCATGATGGTCCGGTCCACCATTGACGGTGTCTTCGTCCCGCAGCGTATTCGCCGGGGCGGCGAATACATGGACATCAAGGCGGGCGACGATCTGCCTTCGGGGATGGTGATTGGAGAGGTACATGACACCTCGAAGCTCAACGTGGAGGCGTATGTGAACCAGGCCGACGCCCAGTTGCTCCGGAGCGGCATGGAGGCGGCGCTCACCGTGGAGGCCGTGCCCGGTTTGCGTCTTCCGGGGCAGATCACGCGCATCGGCTCGATCGCCAAGGGCGGCGGCTCCCGGCATGAGTTTGTGAGCACGATTCCGGTGCGGCTCAGCGTGGAGGGAAGCCGCGAGGTGATGCCCAGCTTCACCGTGGTTGCCGATGTCACGCTCGATTCCATTCCGGATGCCCTGCTGGTACCGCGGGAGGCGGTGCACCGCGATGACAGGGGCGAGTTCGTCTACCGGCGCGGAAAGGACGGCTGGCAGCGGCGTCCGGTGACGCTCGGGGCGAACAACCACGTTCAGGTGGCGGTTGCCGATGGGCTCACCCTCGGTGACGTGGTGGCTCTGGAACGGCCCGATCCGGTCCGCTAAAGGCGGCGGCAGGCGGCCGTGGGAATATTTAACAGTCCTGCCGTTCCTAACCCTATTGCGCACCGGCGGCATTTCCGATACACTTTCAATTTCATGCTGTCGCACGTCTCGTTCGCGTATCGATTTTGGTCCTAAACCAAGCGCGACGGGGTGGTGTGGGCAGACGAAAGTGTGAAGTCAAAAACCCAACCCACTCAGTATGAGTGGGTTTTTTGTTTGATTCCGTAAGGAGCGCCATGATCATCTCGATGAAACCTCACTCCTCGCCTGAGGAGATTCAGGCTGTTTGCCGGCGGATCGAAGACTTTGGGTACAAGATTCACACCATCGAGGGCGTGGAGCGCGTGGTGATCGCCGCCATCGGAGTGGGCGACACCTCGCAGTGTCTGGAGTCGTTGGAGGCCCTTCCACAGGTGGAAAAAGCAATGCGAATCAGCGCTCCTTACAAGTTTGTCAGCCGTGAGTACAAGAACGCGAGGACGCGTATCAAGGTACGCGACTTCGAAATCGGCGGCGACGAGTTCATCATGATGGCCGGTCCCTGCTCGGTGGAAAGCGAGCAGCAGATCATGACCTCCGCCGAAGCCGTCGCCAAGGCCGGCGCGCGGATGCTTCGCGGCGGCGCCTTCAAGCCGCGCACCTCTCCCTACGATTTTCAGGGCATGGAACTGGAAGGGTTGAAGCTGCTGCGCAAGGCGGGCGACGCCATGGGCCTGGGCGTCATCACCGAGGTGATGAGCGACCGGGATGTCGAGATGGTGGCTCAGTACACCGACATTTTGCAGATCGGCGCGCGGAACATGCAGAACTTCGCCCTGCTCAAAGGCCTGGGCAAAGCGGGCCGTCCCGTGCTGCTGAAGCGCGGCCTGAGTTCCACGGTCAAGGAGTTGCTCATGTCGGCGGAGTACATTGTCGCCCATGGCAACCGCGACGTCATGCTGTGCGAACGCGGCATCCGCACCTTTGAAACCATCACGCGCAATACCTGCGACATCGTGGCCGTGCCCGCATTGCAGGAATTGACGCACCTGCCCGTGATTCTCGACCCCAGCCACGCCACGGGCAAGCGCAGTCTGGTGCCGGCGCTTTGCCGGGCCGGCGTGGCCATTGGCGCCGATGGCATCATCGTCGAGGCGCATCCCTGCCCGGAGAAGGCCGTCAGCGATGGCGCGCAATCGCTCACGCTGGAACAGTTCGACAAGATGATGCGCGATCTGGGACCCTACCTGGAACTCTGGCGCGGCGCCCGCGTTGCCCAGGAGTTGGTTTCGGCATAATCGGAACCCGCCGTGCGCAAACCTTACCGGCTGTGGCAACTGATTCTGTTCGTCATCGTCTGCTGTGGCGCGGTGCTGGGTGTGCTGTGGTACCGCCAGTCGCGCTCCATCGTTAACCTGTCGCAGTTGCTGGCGCGGCTGCCGGCGGACCGTACCGTGGTTTGCGCCATCGATGTGAAGTCCTTGCGCACGGCCGGCGTGCTCGATCTCATTGCCGGTTCGCGCGGCGTCGAGGAGCTGGACTACCGGAACTTCATCCAGGAGACCGGTTTCGATTATCGCGAGGACCTCGACTACATCGTGGCCGCCTTCGACTCCGAACATAAGTATTTCCTGCTGAAGGGCCGTTTCAACTGGAAGCAGGTGACACAGTATGCCACCAGGCGCGGCGGCCAGTGCGTGAACGGATTTTGCACGATGCGTGGAGCCGTGCCCAGCCGGAATCTCTCGTTCTTCGCGGCATCGAAGGATGTGCTGGCCCTGGCGGTAGGCTATGCGCCGAAGGCCGCCTACACGCTGATGCCGGCGGACCGTCCCGAAAGCGGCGTTGTGATTCCCAGCGCTCCTTTCTGGATCACGCTGCCCGGCCCGCTCCTGAGCGCCAGCAATTCGCTGCCCGATGGCGTGAAGGCGTTCGCTTCGGCGCTGTCCGGCTCCGAGCGCATCACGCTGTCCGTCGATGCCGGGGCGACCGGCTTTTCGGCGAACCTCCAGGCCGAATGTCCGGACGGCAAGCAGGCGGTCGAGGTGCGAGACCGTTTGCGCGCGCTCACCACCGTGCTCGCGAAAATGATCCAGCGTAGCGGCCAGCAGCCCAATCCCGACGACCTCAGTGGCGTGCTCACCTCGGGCATCTTCGAGGTCTCAGGACAAACGGTCACCGGCAAATGGCCGGTCTCGCGTGCGCTGCTGGAAGCCGTTTCCGCGGGCACACTGTAGCCGCCGCGGGACTCCGCCGCCGCCGGCGCGGCGCCCCGCATTGCTACACTGGACTTTCCCCTGTGTTCCACATCATTGAAAAGCAAATCCAGCGGCTCGTGTCCGGTCATCTCACGGCCCGCTATGGCGAGACGATGGAGGTGGCCATCGAGTCGCCCAAGCAGTCGAGCTTCGGCGAACTGGCGCTGCCGGTGGCCTTCCAACTGGCCCGTACGTTGAAGAAAGCGCCTCGCGCGATCGCGCAGGAACTGGCCGGCGATCTCGGAGCGCTGCCCGGCGTCGCGACAATCGAGATCGCCGGAAACGGCTATCTGAATCTCCGGCTGGACCGCGGTGCGTATGGCCATGCCCTGCTGGCCGGCGGCGGCGCGGCGGCCTCCACAGGCCACAAGATCATCGTCGAGCATACGAACATCAACCCGAACAAGGCGGCGCACATCGGCCACCTGCGGAACTCGGTTCTCGGCGACACGTTCGTGCGTATGTTGCGCGCCTCGGGCAACACGGTGGAGGTGCAGAACTACATTGACAACACCGGCGTGCAGGTGGCCGACGTCGTGGTGGGCTTCCACTACCTTGAACGGAAATCCGCCGCCGAGGTGGCCGCCCTGGCCGCCGCCCCGCGCTTCGACTATCTCTGCTGGGATCTTTACGCGCGCGTTTCGCAATACTTCAAGGAACATCCGGAGAGTGAGAAGTGGCGGGCCGAAACGCTGCACGCGATCGAGGCGAACCAGGGCGCGCAGGCCGAGTTGGCGCATGTGGTCGCCGACGCCGTCGTGCTCCGCCATCTGGCCACGATGCGCCGTCTGGACATCGTCTACGATGTGCTGCCGCGCGAAAGCGAAATTCTGCATCTCCAGTTCTGGGCCACCGCGTTCGAATTGCTCAAACAGCGCGGCGCCATCTACCTGGCTACCGAAGGCAAGAAGGCCGGCTGCTGGGTGATGGCTGGTTCTCACTTCCGGGAGAATGTCACGGCGGACGAGGACGACGCCGACGATTCCAAGGTGATCGTTCGCTCCAACGGCATCGTCACCTACGTTGGCAAGGACATCGCCTATCAACTGTGGAAGTTCGGCCTGCTGGGCAAGGACTTCCACTATAAGCCTCTGCTCGAGGAAGCGCCGGGGCACACCGTGTGGGTGTCCACGGACGAGGAGCAGTCCGCCGGCGCGCCCCATTTCGGCGCCGGACACACCGTGTACAACGTGATCGACACGCGCCAGTCCTACCTGCAGGACGTGGTGGCCGCCGGCTTGCGCGCCCTGGGCTACGAGGAGCAGGCCGGCCGCTCCATCCACTTCAACTATGAGATGGTGGCGCTCACGCCGGGCACATGTGTCGAGTTGGGCATCGAACTGAGCGAAGAGGACAGGAAGCGCGCCTACGTCGAGGTCTCGGGCCGCAAGGGGCTCGGCGTGAAGGCCGACGACCTGATCGACAAGCTCATCGAAAAAGCGCTCGCCGAGGTGGAAGACCGCAACCCGGACAAGCCCGCCGTCGCCCGCCTCCTGGCGGCCACGCAAATCGCCACCGGAGCCCTGCGCTATTTCATGTTGAAGTTCACGCGCAATACGGTGATCGCATTCGACCTGCGGGAGGCGCTGGCCTTCGTGGGCGAAACCGGTCCCTATGTGCAATATGCCGCCGTGCGCGCCGGAAAGATCCTTTCAAAGTTTGGCGAACGCGGCGAGACGTTGCCGGATTTCGCCGCCGTGCTCACTCAGGAAGCCTTCGAACGGCAACTGGCCACCGAGGATCTTTGGCAGACGGTGCTGTTGATCTCCAAGGCGGAGTCCGCTCTCGAAGACGCCCTGGCCAAGGGCGAACCGGCGCACTTCGCCAAATACGCCTTCCAACTCGCCCAGGGCTTCAGCGCCTTCTACGACGGCTATTCCGTGATCCACGAGCAGGATCCCGAGCGGCGCGCCTTCCTTTTGTGGGTGACCCTGTACTTCGGACGGCAGCTTGCCTGGACGCTGGATATCCTCGGCATTCCGGCGCCCGCCTACATGTGACGCTTGACACCGGGAACTGTATACTGTACATGTACAGTGTACAGTGAAGCAGCCGCCCGCAATTGCCATTGATCTTGCCTCGCCAGAAGCCGTGGTGCGCCAGATCGCCAGGCAACTCCGCCAGTTCATCGTCGAAGGAGCGCTGTCCCCGGGCGACGAACTTCCCGGAGTCCGCCGCCTGGCCATGGACCTTGGCATTCACTTCAACACGGCCGCCGAAGCCTACCGCCAGTTGGCCTCCGATGGCTGGATCGAGGTGAACCACGGCCGTGCGGCACGCGTATGCAAACGCGAGCAGCCCGCCGCCGGAGCGGAGACCGTGCAGCGATGGGGCGAACGCCTGCGCGCGCTCATCGCCGACACGCGCGCCGCCGGAGTGCCCGCGCGCCGCATCCGCCGCGAACTGGAACTGGCGCTGGAGGACCTGAAAAGATGAACGCGAACTCCCTCGCCCTGCTCCCGGCCCTCGTGATTATGGCCGTGATATTGGACATCCTGCCGCGCCGCCCGCGCCGCGGGCTCTATTTTGGCGTCACCACGGGCGAGGCGTTTGCGCGGTCAGAGGAAGGCCGCGCGATTGCACGGCGCTACCGGTTCATGGTGTGGGCCGGGACGCTGCTGGCGCTGGTGCTGTTGCCGCTCTCCGCCGGCGCTCAACCCGTTGCCGCGCAGGTGGCCGTGGGAGCCGCCGCCTGGTTGCACGCCCGCCGCCGCGCTGCGCCTCACGCCATTCAGCCGCCTTCGGTCCGCACCGCCGTGCTTGCAGGGGAGCCTTCCGCGCCGCTTGGCGCGCTGCTGGCCCTGTTGGCCTCCTTCGCAGTACTCGCCGCCGCGGGGACTCTGCTCTATCTCAACTACGACGCGCTTCCTGAACGCATCCCCACGCACTACGGCTTCTCTGGAAAGGCCGACGCCTTCCGCCTGAAGACACCTGGCCGGGTGGCCCTGCCCGTGGTGATCGGTGTGCTCACCTGGATGCTGCTGGCGCTGAATCTCTACGGCATCGCCTATGGCACGCGCCGCGGGGGCTCACCGGAAACCCGCGTCGCGCGCGATGCCCAACGCGTCTATTTCGGACGCCTTCTGGCGATGTTGGAACTGGTCCTCAGCGGGTTGTTCGCCTACCTTGCCGTCTCGCCCCTTGTGGATACGCAGCGCCTGGCCGGAAGCGGTTGGATCATGCCCGCGCTCACCGTGCTGCTGCTGGTTGGCCCGGTGTGGGCCGTGTTGCGCTGGCACGAACAGGCCGGCGGCGCGGGTGACGACACGCCCGACGCGTATTGGATGGGCGGGATGTTCTATTGGAACGCGAGTGATCCGGTGTTGATGGTGGAGCGGCGCGATGGCGTCGGCTACACGCCCAATTTCGCCCATCCCTTCGCCTGGGCGCAGGGTCTAATCGTTCTGGCCCTCATTACACTGCCGCTCATGCTTTATTCGATGGGCTGACGCCGCGCCCTGCGATAAACTGGTTGTAACCCATGTCTCATCCGAATAGCTTCGGCTCAGCCGCTA
This sequence comes from Bryobacterales bacterium, assembly GCA_020852175.1. Classification (GTDB taxonomy): domain Bacteria; phylum Acidobacteriota; class Terriglobia; order Bryobacterales; family Bryobacteraceae; genus JAFLBB01. The sequence goes on from JADZBH010000018.1 coordinate 81,567, forward strand.
CCTTGCGCGTTGGCGGCAGCGATTATCGCATCCATCGTCTTGACGCGCTCGAAAAGGCCGGTGTCGCTTCGTTGAGCCGCCTGCCATTCTCCATCCGCGTTCTGCTTGAGAACACCCTGCGCATGGAAGACGGCGTTACCGTGCGCCCGGACGACATCAAGTTCGTCGCCGGCTTCAACGGCAAACCCGAGCCACACGAAATCTCGTTCATGCCCGCGCGCGTGCTGCTGCAGGACTTCACCGGCGTGCCCTGCGTGGTGGACCTCGCCGTGATGCGCGAGGCTTTGCAGAAGATGGGCGCCGACCCCAAGCGCGCCAACCCTCTGATCCCGGCCGACCTGGTCATCGACCACTCGGTGCAGGTGGATTACTTCGGCACCCAGGATGCCCTGTCGATGAACGGCATTCTCGAGTTCCAACGCAACGCCGAGCGCTACTCGTTCCTGCGTTGGGGCCAGGGCAGCTTTCAGAACTTCCGCGTCGTGCCGCCCAGCACGGGCATCGTGCACCAGGTGAATCTCGAATACCTGGCCCATGTGGTGTTCACGAAGAAAACCGCTTCGGGTCTGGAAGCCTATCCCGACACGCTGGTGGGAACCGACTCGCACACCACCATGATCAACGGCCTGGGCGTCGTCGGTTGGGGCGTGGGCGGCATTGAAGCCGAGGCGTGCATGCTGGGCCAGCCCGTTTCCATGCTGCTGCCCGAGGTGACCGGCTTCAAGCTGCACGGCAAACTCGCGCCCGGCGCCACGGCGACGGACCTGGTGCTCACCGTCACGCAGATGTTGCGCAAGAAGGGTGTCGTCGGCAGGTTTGTCGAGTTTTACGGGCAGGGTCTGTCCTCGCTTGCATTGGCCGACCGCGCCACCATCGGCAACATGGCGCCGGAATATGGCGCCACCATCGGCTTCTTCCCGGTGGATCATCTGACGCTCGACTACCTGCGCCTGACCAACCGCCCCGAAGCCCTGGTGGCTCTCGTCGAAGCCTACGCGAAGGAGCAGGGACTGTTCCGCACCGACGCGACGCCGGACCCTGTGTTCACCGACACGATCGAGCTCGACCTGTCCACCGTCGTGCCCTCGCTTGCCGGACCCAAGCGCCCGCAGGACCGCATCAACCTGCCCGATATGAAGTCGAGCTTTCTCTCCTCGCTCGGCGCCGAACCGAAGAGCACCACGGCGAAAAATGGCGTCGAGGTGCCGCTGCGGGATGGCTCGGTGGTGATCGCCGCCATCACCAGTTGCACGAATACGTCGAATCCGTCGGTGATGGTGGCCGCGGGGATTCTCGCCAGGAAAGCCGTGGAACGCGGCCTCTCCACACAGCCCTGGGTGAAATCGTCGCTGGCTCCGGGCTCGAAAGTGGTCACCGATTACCTCGCCGATTCGGGCCTGCTGCCCTACCTCGAACAGTTGAAGTTCAACGTGGTGGGCTATGGTTGCACCACTTGCATCGGCAATTCCGGCCCGCTGCCCGAACACATTGGCGTGGCGGTGGAATCTGCCGGCCTGAACGTGGCCTCGGTGTTAAGCGGCAATCGTAACTTCGAAGGCCGGATCAATCAGATGGTGCGTTCGAACTATCTGGCCTCGCCGCCGCTCGTGGTCGCCTACGCGATCGCCGGGCGCGTCGATATCGACCTGGTGAACGAACCCATCGGCCGGGATGGCGCGGGCAGGGAGGTCTTCCTGAAAGAGATCTGGCCCTCGCAGGAAGAGGTGGCCGCCGTCCAGGCCAAAAGCGTGCGCCGCGAGATGTTCGAGAAGGAGTACGCCGAGGTGTTTGCCGGCGACCGGCAGTGGAACGCCGTGAAGTTCCCCACCGGCGACCTGTACCAGTGGGACGCCAAGTCCACCTACATCGCGCGCCCGCCTTACTTCGACGACATGCGAGACCCGAAAGCGCCCATCGAGGACCTGAAGGATCTGAAACCTCTGGCCCTGCTCGGCGACTCGATCACGACCGATCACATTTCGCCCGCCGGCGCGATCAAGAAGGAAACGCCCGCCGGCAGGTACCTGATGGAACGCGGCGTGATGCCCGGCGACTTCAACTCCTACGGTTCGCGCCGCGGCAACCACGAAGTGATGGTGCGCGGCACGCTGGCCAACATCCGGTTGAAGAACCAGATGGCGCCCGGCGTCGAGGGCGGTTACACGCGCACGGGTCCGGAGGCCGAAACGGAGTTCATCTACGATGTGGCCATGCGCAACGTGGCCGCCGGCGTGGGCATGGTGATCGTTGCCGGCAAGGAATACGGCTCGGGCTCTTCTCGCGACTGGGCAGCCAAGGGCGTGGCCCTGCTCGGAGTGAAGGCGGTGATCGCCGAGAGTTTCGAGCGTATTCACAGGTCGAACCTCGTGGGCATGGGAGTGTTGCCGCTGGAGTTCACAGGCGGTCAAAACCGTGAATCGCTCGGCCTCACGGGCTTTGAAACCTTTTCGATCACGGAACTGGCCGGGGCCATCGCCTCTGGCGGGAACATCGTGAAGGTGACGGCCGCGGATGCCAGGGGCGTCAAGGAATTCCAGGCGCGCGTGCGCATCGACACTCCGCGCGAGGTGGAGTACTTCCGCAATGGCGGCATTCTGCCATATGTGCTGCGCCAGGTGGCCGGGTAAGCCCGGCGCCAGTTAAAACCAGCGCCGCTTATCGACGACGTTCAGGAGCGGTTTGCCTTGCGCGAACCGCTCCACGTTGTCCACGAGGACGCCCAGATGCCGCCCGGCGATGCGTGGCGAAAATCCGGCCACATGCGGCGTCAGAATCGCGTTCTCCATGCTCCACAGCGGGTGGGCAGGGGGCAGCGGCTCGGTCTCGAACACGTCGAGCGCCGCTCCGGCGATGATGCCTTCGCGCAGCGCGGCCACCAGATCGTCGAGCACCACGATGGCGCCCCGGCCGATGTTGATCAGGTAGGCGTCCGGCGGCATCCTGGCGATCAGCGCCCGGTTGAACATCCGCTCGGTGTCCGGCGTGTGCGGAGCGCAGATGACGGTGAACCTGCTTCTCGCCAGCAGGTCCGGCAGACGGTCCATGCCCCACAACGCCACCCCTTCGCAGGGCGCTTCCTTTCGCACGGGATCGACCGCCAGCACGGGCATCTGAAAGGCGCGCGCCCGCCGCGCCACTTCGGCGCCGATCTCGCCGCAGCCCACCACGCCCAGCGTACAGTCGCTCAGATGCAGGTGCGCGCGGTCGATGCCGTTCACCACGCCGGGGCCCAGCGAGAAACTGGCGCGCGCCTGCTCGCCGCCGCAAGGCTCCCAGCGCCGCCGTTGAATGTACAAGTGCAGGTTGCGCGCGAAGCACAGCACATAGCCCATCACCTGGTCGGCGATCACGTCGCTGAACAGCCCGCGCATGTTGGTCAGGGTGCAGGCATGTTCGATCAGGGCGGGGAAGAGGTAGTGTTCCAGGCTCGCCGTGGGCGACTGCACCCAGCGCAACCGGCGTGCGGCCGCCAGTAGCGCGGGCGTCATCTTACCGAAGAAGGCGTCGGCGTCGGCGATCTCTTCGGAAGCTCCGGCCTCGCCGCCGCAATTGACAACGCGCAACCCGCCCCCGGCCATTCGCAGCTTTTCCAGCCGTTCCGCCTCAACGGGCGGCCATACAACAAGTTTCATAAGAAATGTTTAGTCCAGGACGGCGACGAACTCAGCCACCACCCGGGCCGGCTTGTCCTCGGTGAGCTGCCAGCGGTCGAACTCGGGGTTGAGCGGCTCCATCCAGATCTCGGCGTGCTCCCACTCGCCGTCCTCACTGGCGCGCTTGGCGCTGCGGTAGCGCTTCACCGTGTAGCGCTCGCCGCCTTCGGGTTCGCTCAGGTCCTCCACCAGCACCAGTTTGCCCTGGCGCGAGCCGCCGCCGAATTCGCGAAACAGGCAGAGACTGCCGCTGGCGATGCGTGGCTCCATGGAGCGCCCCAACACATGCGCCGCGAACATGCCCGTCGTGATGCGCACGCCGGCGGGCACCTCGATCCAGTCCTCCAACTCGGCCGTCATCCGGCCGCCAAAACCGCCCGCGGCCGCCCTCACGCTCCACACGGGCAGGTGCGTGTCGTAGCGGCGTACGGTCGCCGGAACGTGCCGTTCATACATCCGGTTCAGGGTGGCGTTGAAAGGGCCCAGCAGCACGCGCTCGGGCTGGCTCATGCGGATGGTGTTGGACAGCGTGTCTTCCAGTTGGGCCATCAGCGCGGCGGCCCCCAGTTCCCCGGCCTTGGCGCGCAGATCCTCTTCCAGCGCCTCGAACACGTCCAGATCGTCGCCGTTCCCGGTCAGCGCGTCCCAGTCGCGCCGCATGCGGATTCCGATGCGCCCCGTGGCGCCGTCGAACAGAATGACCCCGCACGGCTCCGGCGCGCGTCCCGGCAGCGACACCTCCAACAGCCGTAAATCCGCCAAGCGGGACTCCGCCACGGTTGCCGTTCGCATTCTGCTTCTACGCTCTTTGCCCTTATCGGCGCAACCGCCGGTTCCGTTACCGCGCCCGTTCCGGCGAGTAGGGATAATATCCGGAGCGATGGCGCACCTTCACCGCCGGCAGCGAAGGCACCTCCACCTTGATCTCCCGGAACACCTTCGCGGTATCGGACGCCGCCGGAATGTAGCGCATGATGTACTGCGTCGTGATCTCGCCGGCCACGTTGGCGATCGAACCGAAGATCCCCTTGGCGATCTCGCTTGCATACCCCCCCGTGCCCACCTTCAGCGCATAGTTGCCTTCATCGGATGGCGTGGACAGATAGCCGCTCACGTCCTTGTACAGGTTGTTCAGCGGGTACTCCACGCGCCCGCCCGTATCTTCGGCCAGTTTCAGCAGGTTCTTCTCGCCCACGCTGTTGAAGCCGAATGCCACCGTGCTGACGCCATATATAGTCACCAGATTCCGCTGCGCCAGTTCCAGCACCTCGTCCAGCGTCTTCTTGGATGCCGTGTCGTGGCCGTCGCCAATGACGACGATCACGCGGCGCGGCTCGATCGGTTCGCCCTTCACCAGGTCTCGGCGCGTGCAAGCCAGATAGATGGCGTCATAAAACGCCGCCCCGCCCCCGGGCTTCAGCTTGCGGATCTTATCGACGATGTTCTCAGGGTCGAATTTCGTATTGGCCTGGATTTCGGCCTCGTTGCCGTAGCTCACCAGGTAGCCGGAGTATTGCGGCTCGCCCGGCATGAGGTTCAACACCAGGTCGATGGCCGCCTCCTGGAACACCTTCCAGTGAAGACGGCTCGCGTTGCTCACGTCGATGAGAAAACCCACCACCACCGGCTGGTTGCGTTCCCGGCTGAAAAATTTGATCTGCTGCGGTTTGCCATCCTCGAAGACGCGGAAGTCGCCCACGTCGAGGTTGGAGACGAAGCGGCCTTTGTCGTCGGTGACGGTCACGGGCACGATCACCTCGTTCACGGCGACGCGGATGTCGCCGGGACTGGGCGTACCGGTTTGGGCGCGCGCCCAGCCCCCCGGAAACAGAGGCGTGGCCAGAAGGCCCAGTGCATTACGGCGAAGCATGGCTACATCGACGATTATACGCCGCCGGGGGGTACACGAATCTGGTTTAGTGGTCCCGCTCGGTCACCAGGTCGGTCACGGCGTACAGCGCGCGCTGGTAGGGCGACTCGGGGAAACTCAGCATCATCGAACGCGCTTTCTCGGTGAACTCCTGCGCCCGGGCCTTGGCCCGCGCGATGCCGTCGTAGCGCTTCACGATCGTCTGGACGGTGGAAAAGGACACGTTATCGTAGTGCCGGTCGGCGAGCACGCGCGCCACCATCTCACGCTCTTCCGGCGTTGCCGCGCCCAGCGCGTAGATGAGCGGCAGCGTCACCTTGCCTTCGCGCAGGTCATTGCCCACCGGCTTGCCGAGCACGCGTTCGCTTGCCGTGAAGTCCAGTACATCGTCAACCAGTTGGAACGCCATGCCGAGGTTCCAGGCAAAGTCGTTCAACCGGCTCTCCACGTCCTCGCTCGCGCCGGCCACCACGGCGCCCAGCCGCGCGCAGGCGGCGAACAGGCTGGCCGTCTTGCGGTCCACCAGTTCCATGTAGTCCGACTCGGTGACGCCAATCTTGCCCATCGTCTCCAACTGCCGCAACTCACCCTCCACCATCATCTGGGTGAGCGTGATCAGAATGTCGAGGATGGCGAAGTTGCGCTCGCGCAAGGCGATCTGGAACGCCTGCATGTACAGCCAGTCGCCGGCCAGCACGCAGGTCTGGTTGCCCCACAGCACGTTCGCCGAAGGTTTGCCCCGCCGCGTGCGTGCGTCGTCGATCACGTCGTCGTGCACCAGAGTCGCCGTGTGAATCATCTCGACGACGGCGGCCAGCGCGATGGCGCTATCGTTGGTGGTTCCAGCCAGTTTATTGGCCAGCAGCAGGAGAATCGGACGCAGCCGCTTGCCCCCATTTGCCTGCAAGTGACGGCTGATCGAGGTCACCGCATCGGCCGAAGCCACCGACTCCAGTCCAATGACACGTTCCATCTTCTCCAGATCCGCTTTCACCAACTCGCGGATCTCGAGCGCCGTCAAAGTTGCGCCCAGCCTGCTGAATGCCATGAAACCCTTCAGTGTATCCATCTGGATCAGGCCCCCGCAAACGGGGCAGGTTCCGGAGTCCCGCGCGGGGCCCCGCCGGCCGGCGGAAACAGCCGGTCGAAATTCCGTGTCGCCGTCCGGCATAACTCCTCATAGCTCACGCCACGCTCGGCGGCTACCCTTCTGGCGGTCTCCACGATAAAGGCCGGTTCGTTGCGCTTGCCGCGATAAGGAACCGGAGCCAGATACGGCGCATCGGTCTCCACGAGCAACCGGTCCTCGGGCAAGGCGCGCACGGCCTCGCGCAACTCCTCCGAGCGCGGGAACGTGGCCACGCCGGCAATGCTGATGTAAAAGCCCATCCCCAGGCAGCGTTCGGCCTCGGCCGGGCCGCCGCTGAAACAATGCATCACGCCCGGCAGTCCGTACGGAGTCCAATGCTCATCGAGAATCGCAAAGGTGTCCGCCCATGCCTCGCGCGTGTGAATAATGACGGGCGCGCCCGCCGCCCGCGCCACGGCCAGTTGGTCGCGAAACACGGCACGCTGCACTTCGCGCGGCGCATGATCGTAGTGATAGTCGAGTCCGATTTCGCCCAGCCCCAATACCTTCGGGTGGCGCAGGAGCGGCTCCAGTTCGGCCAGTGTGGCTTCCGAGGCTTTCCCGGCGTCGTGCGGATGCACTCCCACCGTGGCCCACACGGGCGCATGGCGGCTGGCCACGCGGATGGCGGCTTCCAGGTCCGGCGGGCCGTCGCCGGAGCCGATGGCGAGCATCCGCTCGACACCGGCCTCCAGGGCCCGTTCGATGACAGCTTCGAGGTCCTGCGCGAACCGCGGTCCGTCCAGATGACAATGCGAATCGACGAGAGCCATCTACTTCAGGCGCGCCCCCACCGGTACGTCTTCCAGGAACGCGGCAAGCACGGGCGAGCCGCCTTCGAGCGATGCCGCCACGATCATCCCCTGGCTCAGGATGCCACGCAATTTGCGCGGTTCCAGGTTGGCCACGATCACCACCTTCCGGCCCACCAGCGTCTCCGGCTCGTAGGCGAGCGCGATGCCCGCCACGATGCTGCGCGGCTCCGTCTCGCCAATGTCCACACTCAGGTGCAGCAGCTTGTCGGCTCCCTTCACGCGTGCCGCGGTCTTCACCTCGCCGACGCGCAAATCCACCTGCGCGAAAGCGTCAATCGTGACCGGCGGCATCGGCTCGGGCCGCGTCCCTTGCACCGCCTGGGGCTCTTCGTCCTTCTGCCCCAGCAGCGCCTTCTGCCGCGCCGTCTCTTTCTCCTCAAGCGCGCGCATCTGTTCCACCGCCGGAGCCAACTCCACGCGGGGAAACACCGCCGAGGTTTCGCCCGCGGTCTGCCCGCCCTTCCATTGGCCCCAGGCCAAGTGGTCGATCCGCTGCGCGGCCAGCGGCTCCGGGCAGCCCAACTGGGTCCAGATTTTCTCCGCCGAATCGGGCATCACCGGGGCCAGCAGCACCGTCACGATGCGCAGCACCTCGGCCGCCGTGTAGAGCGTTTCGTCCAACTGCTCCGCGGCCGCCGGGTCCTTTACAAGCTTCCAGGGCGCGCGCTCGACAATAAACTTGTCCGCCGTCCCAATCAGGCTCCACACGGCGTCCAGACCCCTGGAAAACGCCAACTCGTCGAAGCTGGTTCGCGCCTGCGCGATCGCGGCCGCGGCCGCCCAGGACACCGCCGCGTCGCCCGCGTGCGACGGAACCACGCCGCCGCGATACTGCCGGATCATGCTTAGCGTGCGGCTGGCCAGGTTGCCCAAACCGTTGGCCAGGTCCGAATTGTAACGGCCCACCAGCGCGTCGAAACTGAAGCTGCCATCCTGGCCGAAGTGAATCTCCCGCAGCAGGAAGTAGCGCAGCGCGTCAATGCCCATCACGTCGCGAATCGGCGCCGCCCGCACGATGTTGCCGCGCGACTTCGACATCTTGTCGTTCTCGAACAGCAGCCAGCCGTGCGCGAAAATTGTCTTCGGCAACTCCCACCCGGCCGCCCACAGAAACGCCGGCCAGTAAATGGCGTGGAACCGCACGATCTCTTTCCCGATCAGGTGAAGATCGGCCGGCCACAGATGCTCGCCCTCTACCGCGCTCTTGTAGGTGGTCAGCGCGTCGAACCAGACGTAGAAGACGTGCTTGGGTTCGTCCGGCACCGGAATGCCCCACTGAATCGTCGTGCGCGAGATCGAAAGATCCTTCAGACCCTGCGACACGAAGGCGATCACCTCGTTGCGCCGCGTCTCGGGCTGAATGAAATCCGGTTGCTCCTCGTAAAGCTTCAATAGCCTCTCGGTGAAGGCCGAAAGCTTGAAATAGAGGTTCTCCTCGGTTACCGTCTCGGTCGGCCGCCCGCAATCCGGGCACGCATCGCCGGGCTTGGCGTCGTTCACGTACAACTCATCGAACACGCAATACTGGCCCGTGTATGAGCCTTTGTAGATGTAGCCGTTCTCCTTGCAGCGCCGGTAGAGATCCTGCACCACGGCATGATGCCGCGGGTCCGATGTGCGCCGGAATCTGTCGATCGACAGGCCCAGCGTCTCCCACTGCCGGCGGAATTCGGCCGACACCAGATCGGTGAACTCCTGCGGCGTCTTGTTCACGTTCTTCGCCGCTCGCTCGATCTTCTGCCCGTGCTCGTCGGTGCCGGTGGTCAACACCACGTCATAGCCGCACATGGACTTGTGGCGCTTAATCAGGTCGGCCGCGATCGTCGTGTAGGTGTGCCCAATGTGCGGCGCGGCATTCACGTAATAAATCGGAGTGGTGAGATAGAACTTAGGCATTCTTCGTATACGCCTGGCTGACTTCGCTCAAGATCCGCTGCAACGGAAGGCCGGTGGTCCGGGCCAGAGTCCGGCAGTCTTCGTATTCCGGAGCGAACGCTCCGCTTTCGGCCACCTTCACGCGGGCGCGTCCGTGCGCTGTTTCCACCTCCACGATCCGCCGCGCCTGCACGCGCCGTTCGGCCTGGAAAAACCGCACGCCGAGCGAGGAGGTCTCGGCCATCAGCAGCCCGGCCAGCTTTTCGCGGTCCTCCGGCCTTGCCAGCACGCGCAGCAGCGTGCCCGGACGCGACTTTTTCATCAGCAGTGGCTGCATCGTCACGTCCAGCGCGCCCGCTTCCAGCAACCGCTCCATGGCCCAGCCCAACACCTCGGGCGTCGAATCGTCGATGTTGGCCTCGATCACCTCCACCATCGCCGATTCGCGCGCGCCGCTGGTCTGGCCAATCATCGCCCGCAGTACGTTGGCATGCTCGGGAAAGTCCTTGTCGCCCGCGCCGTAGCCGATGCTTTCGATTTTCAACGGCGGCATGGGGCCGAAATCGCCTGCCAGCGCCGACACGATCGCCGCGCCCGTCGGCGTCGCCAACTCCGAAGCCGGACCGCGCGAGTAGATCGGCTTGCCTTTCAACAGCAGAGCCGTGGCCGGCGTCGGCACCGGCATGATGCCGTGGTCGGTGCTCACCGTTCCGCTGCCGACATTGATGGGCGAGCACACGACGGCTTCAACCCCCAACAGGTCCAGCCCCACGCAGGCGCCCACGATGTCGGCGATCGAATCCACCGCGCCCACCTCGTGGAAATGCACCTTCTCGATCGGCGTCCCGTGCACCGACGACTCGCTTTCGCCAAGCTTCTGGAACACCAGCTTCGCGTTAGCCCGCGCCCGCTCGCTCAGTGCTCCGCCGTCGATCATCTTGAGGATGTGGGGCAGGTGGCGGTGTGTCCTGGTGTCTGTCCAAGCCACATGGAACTTCGCGGCCGCGATGTCGCGCCGCTTCGTCCGGTCCAGTGTGAACCGAGCGCCCGTGCCCAGGCTCTCCAGCGCCGCGATCAGTTGCGCCGCATCCGCTCCGGCGTCCACAAGGGCGCCTACCGTCATATCGCCGCTGATGCCGGCGAACGCATCGAAATAGCAGATCTTCATGGGAAACCGCCGAACCCGGCGACCTCCCCATTATTTCATGGCCGCCCCCGCCGCCGTCCGGGCCTGTTCGGGTTCGTCCAGCATCGCGGCCGGACGGTCGTAGCCCATCGCTATCCCGCCGCTATTCTCATAGCCCCAGACGTAGCGGAACCGCCCTCCCACGCGCAAGTCCACCTCGCACACCGTCATCCGCCAGCTCGTCCCGGTCTATCCTGTCTTTGGCCATCCGCTTCTGTGCTCCTTCTGTGAAAGCCTTGGAATACTTCCACTGGAGCCAGCAGCGGCTGGCCTGTCAAGCCCTCAATTTACACTCTGGATTTTACGCGACTGTGCGACATCATCGCTGCCTGTTCTCAGAGAATAGGAAATTCACCTGCGAGCAGCATGGACAGCGATAGAGCAACCTGAAAAAACGATGAACGCTCCGGCGGTCTAGACCGGCGCCGCAGGACATACAGACATTTATGTACCCTTGTTCGCTCACCAAGGGGCTGGTCCGCACAGTTGGGGCAAAGGCTAATGCCCAACCGTAACGCGATAGACCTGTACTAAGCATGGAGTCCGTCATTCTGCTGGCAACGTTAAGCCATAAGCGGATCGTATTAAAACACCAATTGGGTAAATGGCCGAGCCATCGCATTCTCCGCGGGAGGGGGCCCGGTAATCGGCCCAGCGGGGCAGGGAGGAAGTTGCTCCTATTTACAAATATAAATGAGGTAAATAGCTCAGTCGACCCAGCTAGGTGCAACGCCGTGCCGGATTCAATAGCGTGGACGACTGTCTCAAAACGGAACTGCTGAACATGGCCGCCGCCACATAAGAGGATGCGGTAGAGGCGGTCGCTGAAACTCTTCCCGTCAGGCACTGAGACGAAGAGGCGGCCTTCTGGCTGCAACACGCGGCGGATTTCTCGAATTGTCGCGGCCAGTTCGTGCA
>JADZBH010000019.1 GCA_020852175.1 Bryobacterales bacterium
CCCCGCTGAACACAATCCATCGAAAGGAGAAGCCTGCCAACGGCACACCTCGCCCGTGAACTCTCAGGCTCATCCCGCATTGGAATCACTTCCCCACTCCAGGCTCATTTGTGGATTGGAAAATGCTTGGGCGGATACGATTCCTGGCAGGGTGGCGCAAAGTGCCGAAATGTTGACACATCCGGGCCCTGTGTCGAGCAGACTCTACAGAAACAGCCGGAGGGGTATGCGGTTTGTCTTCATTCTTCTGAGTGCCATCCTGCTGGAAGCGCTGCCTTTGCGGCAGGAATCCGGTACCTTTCTCGGCGGAAGCACGGTCGACCTGGCCCAGCATGTGCGTGCCGACGCCGAGGGCAATGTGATCGTCGCGGGCATCACCTCCGGCGGCGGAATTCCGGTGTTAAATGCCACGCCGGTGGGACCCCTGCGGATCGACCGCCTTTATGTGGCGAAGTTTTCGCCGCAGGGTGCTCTGCTGTGGTCCAACTATTACGGCGGTAACAACCGCGAGTTCCTGCACAACCTGGCCGTGGATGCGGAGGGCAATATCTATCTGGCCGGGCGTACGATGTCCACCGACTGGCCGTCGCCATCGGACACCGGGCAGGGGTTGCTGTTGGCTTTGCGCAAGGACGGTACGGTGAAGTGGGCCAAGGGATTCAGCGAGGTGGACCGTATCTGGGCCGTAGCCGTGGCGCCGGGCGGCACGATCTATGCCGTGGGCCAGTGCATTACGTTCCGAGACCCCGTGAACGGCATGCAGGCCAGCTACGGAGGCGGCGAATACGACGCCTTCTTCTTAACCCTCACGCAGGCGGGAGCCATCACCTCCCGCTCCTATTTCGGCGGAAATGGCAACGACGAGATTTGGGACCTGAGTGTCGAACCTGGCGGCAACCTGAGCGTGGCCGGCGTGAGCAGTTCGACCAATCTGCCCACGGCGGCGTCGCTGGGCGGTGTCATCAATCTGTCGCCGGGCCGGATGTTCTATGCCAGCATCAACCTGCCTGGGCGTGAAGTCGTGTTTTTGCGCACCATTCCGGCACTCACCGGTCGCCCCTACCGTGTGGCCGCGGGAAAGACGGGCGTCTGGGTGGCGGGCTTCGCCGGACCCAACCTGGCGCTTACGGGGAACGCCTGGCAGAGCACGCTCACCAATACGGAAGACCACTTCCTGGTCCGGATCAACTATGCCGGCGGCACGATCGGCTACGCCACCTATCTGCATCCCGTTCAGGTAGGCTATGGTCCGGGCCTTTCGATTGACGAGAACGACCGCGCCTTTGTCACCGGACATCTGCAAGGCCCGCCGCAGTCGAACCCTTGGCGCGTAACCGCCGACGCCCTGCAACCGGTTCACGGCGGGGCCACCGGCGATGCGTATCTTTTCGTGGTGAACCCCAACGGTACCGTGGACCACGCGACCTTCCTGGGGGGGCCGGGCCTGGAACGCGGCAACGACGTGGCCTCGCTGGGCGGCGGCAAGTTTGCCTGGCTGGCCACGGCCTACGCCGACGGACTCCCCGTGACGGCTTCCGCGACGCAGACGCAAACCAGGGGGCAGGGAGACTTCTGGCTCGGCATTTTCCAGCTTGGTACGCCGCCCGCACCGCCCGCGCCACCGTCCGCACCCCAGCCCACGCTCAGCCTGAACGGAATTGTGAACGCCGCCCATTTTGCCGCCGGTGCGGTGGCGCCGGGCGAGATCGTCACGTTGTATCCGCAAAATGCCGGTCCACCCCAACTGGCCGGCGTCCAATTGACGCCGCAAGGCCGTTTCGCCACCCTGCTCGGCGACACACGCGTGCTGTTCGACGGCGTGGCCGCGCCCATGGTGTATGCGCTGAACGGCCAGGTGTCGGCCATCGTGCCGTACGGCGTGGCTGGCCGGAACACGACGGCGGTCCAGGTGGAGTACAAGGGCGTAAAGTCGAACACGGTGGATGTTCCCGTTGCGGCGTCCGCGCCTGGTCTGTTCACGTTGGATGGCAGACAGGCGGTGGCAGTGCTCGCCAGTGGGGCGGTGAACGGTCCGGCGGCGCCTGTCGAACGCGGAGGCATTCTCGTGCTCTATGCGACCGGCGAAGGAGACACGTCTCCGCGCCCCGCCGACGGCGCCCTGGCCAACTACAATACGCTCGCCGAGTATCCCCGGCCCTATCTGGAAGTGAAGGTGTTCGTGGGCGGCCAACAGGCCACGATCCTCTACGCTGGGGCGGCGCCGTCATTGGTGGCTGGCGTCATGCAGGTGAATATACAGTTGGCCGCCGGCACTCCCTCTGGCAATGCCGTGCCCATCACGCTCCAGGTGGGCGGCGCGAGTTCGCCTTCCGGTGTCACCGTGGCGGTGCGGTAGGGCGAGGTATACACTCTTCCCTATGCGCAAATTCGTCTTGGCCGCCGCTCTGTCCCTGGCGGCCTTCGCTCAGGATACGACCAACTTTCCCATCCTGGGTAAGGTTGTACGGCTCGACTCAAAGCTGGATGAGCTGCTGGGCCCGGATGCCAGGCTGGAGGTGATCTCCTGCTGCTTCGACTGGTCCGAAGGACCCACATGGGACCGCAAGGGCGGCTTCCTGCTGTTCTCCGACATTCCCCGGAACTCGGTGATGAAGTGGAAAGAGAGCGAGGGCATCAGTCTTTTCCTCAAGCCCTCGGGCTACACCGGGGCCGTCCCCTATGGCAAGGAGCCCGGCTCCAACGGCCTGCTGGTGGACCCGGACGGCCGCCTCCTGTCGGCCGAACACGGCGACCGGCGCATCTCGATCCTCTATCCCGACGGGGGCAAACGAACGCTCGCCGACAACTACCAAGGCAAGCGGCTGAACTCGCCTAACGACCTGGCACGCCACTCCTCGGGAGCCATCTACTTCACCGACCCGCCCTACGGACTGCCCGGCAACGTGAACGATCCGCGCAAGGAACTCGACTTTCAAGGCGTTTTCCGTGTCACGCCCGACGGGAGAGTGACGCTGCTTGCCAGGGAGATGACGCGTCCGAACGGCATCGCGTTCTCGCCAGACGAGAAGACCCTATATGTGGCGCAGAGCGACCCGGAACGAGCCCTCTGGATGGCCTTCCCCGTGAAAGGCGATGGCACGCTCGACGCAGGCAAAGTTCTCGCCGAAGTCACGCCCATGGTGGGCAAGATGAAAGGCCTTCCCGATGGCCTGAAGGTGGATCGCGCCGGAAACCTCTGGGCCACGGCGCCCGGCGGCATTCACATCATCAGCCCCGGCGGGAAGACACTGGGCCGCATCGAAACCGGGGAAGCCACCGCCAACTGCGCCTGGGGCGGCGACGGCTCCACTCTCTACATCACCACCGATATGTACCTGACACGCATTAAGACTCGGACGAAGGGCGCTGGCTGGTAGCCGGGCCGCTCGTCTCCTTGCCGCCCATCACGCCGGACTTCTCCGCCTTTTCCTTGGCCCACACCAGCAGGCGCTTGATCGGAGGGATGTAATCGCCCAGAATCACCAGGCCGGGGATCAGGAACACCCAGCCCGGCATGATGGGCAGAATCAGACCGGCGATCCCCAGCAGGACCAGACCGATGCCCAATGCCATTCGAAGCGCGTGACGCATAAGATAACGAAGACGTGGAAGTATCCACCTCCATTATCCTCTGACTCACGCCGGGTGCTCGGCGTTTCCTCGTCCTTCCCCGAACGGGCGCTCCCTCACTAGCCCAACTACCAGGCCCATCCGCCATTTTCATGTCGGGACAGGTAGCTAATGCGGCACTGATTCAGGAATTATGCGGAAGATTCCTACCCAAAGACCACGAACGACGGCCGCGTGAGGTTGCGAGAGACTCCGCCATCTGCGTCTCAGAAAAATTCATGATTCCAGGATGGTTGCTGACATCCAGCCAGTCGTTTCCCTATCCGCTGGAAGCTCGCTCGCCCTCCCGTCCGTTGCAGAAAACGAAGAAAAATCCCCAGAGCTACGCAATATATTCGTCGAATATTCTAAATTTCTTTGTCTCCCCACAGGTCTACGGCTCTATGCGTGACCGGCGTCGGTGACGGCCGATTCTTGACAGCAACGTACTTAGTATTGTGTTTGCAATCAAATACAGGCTAGAGGAATAGATCTGAAGTACTAGAACCTTGGTTCCGCCAGCATTCGGTCAAACTATTGACCCGACCGGGTGAAACCCTTAGATTTAGGTTAATGCAAGCAGACCAGCGAAAATCCAAGCGGTTCGACCTCCGCCTCCACATTGAGCTGATCCGCACCGGCAACGAGCCGATTAACCGCGTAACCGAAACGCGGAACGTGAGCTCCGGCGGGGTGCTCTTTGACAGTGAAAGCCAGTTCCCGGTCGGCGACCCGATCGAGTATTTTCTGACACTTCCCACGAACGGCAAGGAAGGGAACAACGTCCGTCTGCACTGCATGGGCACGATTATCCGGACCGAATCGAGCCAGAAGCGCAACCGGAAGGATAAGCCTTTCCATGTGGCCGCCACGCTGGAGCGTTACGAATTCGTCCGCCCCATGCGATAACATCCTCCCCTCACCGGCCGTGACCGCTGGCCGCAGTTCAGCCCACGCCGCGCAGGGCAATAAGATAAAATCTCGTTGAACGCCCCGCCGCTTGCCGCCCCGTTTGCCGATAAGCGTACAGGTGGAGCGCTTAACCTACGCCGAGTCGAAGTCCATAGGTGAGCTCAGGATGGAGCTTGACGGTATCGAAGCCTATCTCGGTCAACCCCTCATAGACGAAACCTCCATCGGCCTTCTCATCACCGATGCGCAGGGGAGCATTGTGCGCGTAAACGCTGGATTCACAGCGCTTACGGGTTATTCTCCGGAGGAGGTTCTGGGACGGAACCCGCGGATGTTGAAGTCCGACCTCACGCCGGCGGCCGTGTATCGCGAACTGTGGGCGGCCATCTCCGCCGGCCGGCCCTGGGCGGGTTATGTGATCAATCGCAGGAAGAGCGGTTCGGTCTACGCCGAGGAGATGAGCATCATCCCGTTCTCGAAACCGGACGGCGAGATTACTCACTATGTGGCCATCAAGCGCGACATCACGGAGCGGCAGCGCGCCGAAACGCTCCACAGGCTGGTGTGGGAGGAGTCCACCGACGCGATGCGGTTGATGAACGCCTCCGGTCTCACGGTACGCGTGAACTCCGCCTACTGCCGGCTGGTGAACATGCCCCGGCATGAACTGGAAGGGCAGCCCTTCGCCGTCATCTACGAGAGCCACCGGCAGGAACAGATTCTGGCACGGTTCCGGCAGAGGCTGGCGCAGGACGCTATCGACCGGATTTTCGAACGCGAACTCGTTCTGTGGGACGGCTCGCGGCGCTGGCTTGAGGTGAGCACCTCCCTGCTCCATCTGGACGGCCAGCAAATGTTGCTCAGTCTCATGCGCGACGTCACGCCCCGCAAATCCGTCGAACTGGAACTGCGCGAGGCCAAGCAACGCGCCGAAATCGCGAGCCGCGCCAAGAGCGAGTTCCTGGCCAATATGAGCCACGAATTCCGGACGCCGATGAATGGCATTCTCGGCATGCAGTCGCTTGCATTGTCCACGGGCCTCACCGCCGAACAACGGGAGCTGATTGAAACCGCCAATACCTCCGCGCAACAGCTACTCGACCTGCTCAACGATCTTCTCGACTTCACTCATCTGGAGACGGACCGTCTCGCGCTGAACCAGGCGCGATTCTCTCCCGCCACGCTCGTCGATGAAGTTGTGTCGCAGGCGCGATTCGAGGCCGGCAGGAAGGGCCTGGGGTTGACGGGTCCGATGCAGGACCAGTGTCCGCCGCGGTTGGAGGGCGATGCCCCCCGTCTGCGCCAGGTGATGAATAAACTGTTGGCCAATGCTATCAAGTTCACCGACAAGGGTGCGATCACGGTGAAGGCGGGGTGCCAGCCGGTCCGGGACGGTTGGTCCGAGTTCCACTTCTCCGTTCGCGACACCGGCGTGGGGATCCCCATGGAAGAGCTTGAGTCCATTTTCGACCCCTTCCATCAGGCCGACCGCTCCACCACGCGGCGGTTCGGCGGCATCGGGATCGGATTGGCCATCTGTGCCCGGCTGGTCCGCCTCATGGGCGGCCGCATCTGGGCCGAACGCCCCGCCGAGGGCGGCAGCCTGGTCCAATTCACCGCACGGTTCCGCCGCTCCGCCTGACGACGTAACCCACCGAACCGCCTCTCGCGTTGCCGGCCTGTCCCCTGCCGCCCTGGCCCCTTGGCTCACCTCCCGTTTTCTTGTAGGGTAGTGGGCGTGACTGATCAACTCGCCCGGAGGGTCCATGCCGCCCTCGACCGGTTTCAGATCGAACTGCCCTCCTGGGGCTTTGCCAACACCGGTACGCGATTCGGTAAATTCCTCCAAAGCGCCGCCGCGACGAACCTGGAGGAGAAACTGAGCGACGCGGGCCTGGTTCATTCTCTGACCGGCGTGTGCCCCACCGTGGCTTTGCATGTGTTGTGGGACCTGCCGGCGGGGGCTGCCAGCGTGGACGAGGTGAGCGCCGCCGCGGCGCGCCACGGCGTACGATCCGGTTCCATCAACCCCAACGTTTTCCAGGACCAGATCTATAAGCATGGTTCGCTGGGAAACCCCGATCCGGCCGTCCGCCGCGCCGCGCAGAACCACCTGCTCGACAGCGTCGCCATCGCCCGGGGGCTCGGCTCGCGCGACGTTTCGCTGTGGTTCGCCGACGGCTCGAACTATCCCGGCACGGCCAATCTGCGGCGGCGGAAACACTGGTTCGTGGAAGGGCTGGCGGCTGCTCACGCGCGCCTCATCGGGGATCAGCGCCTGCTGGTGGAATACAAACCTTTTGAACCGGCGTTCTACCATACCGATATCGCCGACTGGGGCATGGCGCTGGAATTCTCCCGGCAGGCCGGGCCGCGCGCCAAGGTTCTGGTGGACACCGGCCATCACTACCAGGCCCAGAACATCGAACAGATTGTCGCCTGGCTGCTCGACCTGGAGATGCTGGGCGGCTTCCATTTCAATGACAGACGGTACGCCGACGACGACCTCACGCTCGGCTCCATCGACCCCTATCAGGTGTTCCGCATCTTCCACGAGATCTTTTTCTACGCCTGGGAGACGGGCAAACAGCCCGACATCGCCTACATGATCGACCAGAGCCACAACCTGAAGGGCAAGATCGAAGCCATGATCCAGACCGTCTCGACGGCGCAGGAGTTGTACGCCAAGGCCGCCCTGGTGGACCACCAAGCGCTGGCCGTCTTCCAGGAGCGCTCTGCCCTGGTGGATGCCGAAACCTGTTTGAAAGACGCCTTTTCCACCGACGTGCGTCCAGCCATCCGCGAATGGGCGCGCGGCAAGGGCCTGCCCGAAGACCCCATGCGGGCCTTCCGCGAGAGCGGCTACCTGGAACGCATCACGGCCGAGCGCGCCGAACGCAACGCCGCCTCGGTCTCCAGCTACGCCTGAACCGGAGGGCGGGGGCGCAGCGGCGGCCCGGTGCTACGATATTGGCCATGCATCGCCGTGATTTTCTCCGTGCCGCTTCGCTGGTTCCGGCGGCCGGGGCGTTGGCGCCTGCCATGGCTGCGCCCTACACATACCGCCTGCGTTACGCGCCGCGCATGGGCTTTCTGAACGCTCCCGTTCCCGACCAGTTGCAGGCTTATGCCGACGCCGGGTTCCGCGCGTTTGAATACAACGGCCTACCGCGCCATTCCAACGAAGAGATTGCTTCGTTCCGGAAGAAGATGGATGCGCTCGGCATGAGCATGGGCGTCTTCGTGGTGAATTCCGGGGGCTGGAAAGCCTCGGCCACGGTGGACAAGCAGTATCACGCCAAGTTCTTCGAGGACGTGAAGCGCGCGGTGGAGATCCACAACATCATCGGGAACGAGTGCGCCACGGTCACCAGCGGCCTGGCCGTGCCTCAATTGAGCTTCACCGAACAGACGGCCAACTGCGTGGAAGCCTTCCGGCGCGCCGCCGAAATGGTGGAAAAAACAAAGATGGTGCTGGTGCTGGAGCCGTTGAACATCCGTGTCGACCACGCCGGCTATTTCGTCGTGTTCAGCGATCACGGCGCCGAGATAGTCGAGCGGGTGAACCATCCGAACTTCCGGCTGCTGTTCGATATGTATCACCAGCAGATCTCGGAAGGGAACCTGATCGGCCACATTCAGAAGCACTGGGACAAGATCGGTTACTTTCAGGTGGGCGACGTGCCGGGACGCCGTGAACCAGGCACCGGCGAGGTGAACTGGAGCAACGTGTTCAAGGCGATTCACGCCAAGGGGTACAAGGGGATTCTCGGCATGGAGCACGGCCTGTCCGGCGGCGTCGGTCCGGCGGGGATGCAAAAGTGTTTCGATGCATACCGCAAGGCCGACCAGTGGAGTTGAGACGGTAACCGATGAGCGCGAAGAAACGCTGGTGTCCGGCCGCCGGCGGACCGATCACCTCGCAACAGTGCGGCGAAGGCAGGGAGGAGCGTTACCTCTGCCCCTTGGAGTGCGAATATCTGGCCGAGGCGCGCCTGCACGAGAAGCCGCCCGGGGTCGATCCCGGCTCGTTTCCCCATCGCGATGTGAAAGTGAGCGAGGAGTTCGTCCGCCGCAACCAGTCGCTGCTGGTATTCATGGCGCGGGCGCTGGCCGCAGCCGCATTGGAAGCCGAGGCTATCGACGCCGATATTCGCGAAGCGCTGGAAGCTCTGATCCAAACTTACCGTACGCGCGAAAGCGGGCTGATCTATGACACACGGCCGGCCAATCCGTACGCGGTCCGCATTTGCGACCGCCTACGGGAGTCCCTTGAGAAGCTGGCGGAAGAGATCCACCAGCAGACCGGCATGCACACCCTGCGCGATGCCGACGTCCTCGGCATCCTGGTGTTCCTGCAGAGCCTGTGCATCCAGAACGACAACGGCCGCAAGCGGGGCCGGCGATTCCAGGACTTTCTGCGGAGCTACTTCCCCGCCGTGCCGCGGCAGGCGGAATCGGGGGAAACCTTGCTGGCGGGGGAGTAAAAAGGACGCAGGCTGCAGAAGCCCTTCGCCGGCGGCAACTTCCCCAATCTGGTCCAAGAACAGTTGGCCAGTCCGATTGCAGTCCGTCTCGAATCGCTCGTACACGATGCCGATGAGTTGCGGGAGCGCCTCCACGCGCGCAATGCCACTGTCGACCTCCGGCGTCCCGTCGAGGGCGCGCCTTCCCTTACTGCAGCGAGATCGACTCTTCTCTCATTTACTCCTGGTAACCGGCAATGAACCGCCGAAGCCTAAGTATGCTGTTCCTGGGCTTCTTGTCCGCCTCGACCGGCGGGTTCCTCGAACAGGCGCAGGTATGGGTCGAATCGGAATTGGCGATTCCTGGCGAAGCCGGTAACCTCGCGAAGGAGTCCGATCCTTGTGAGCCGCCCGACGAGATTGTTCGATGCCGCTGGAGTACAGTTGAGCCACTCCCGGACTGTGGCGACGGTTATCAGTGGGTGGTCGAAGAGTTTATCCATGATGCGGTGTCCATTGCCGGCGGCTCTACCCAATTCTTGCGTGATGACGCTGCGGTACTTTTCCCGCATTTGCAGGATTGCCGACGCCGTTCTCGCCGCTTCCTGGCCCACTTCGGCAACCCCTTTCAAGAAGAACGCCAACCAGCCTTCCCAGTCCCCTTTGTCACGCACGGCTTGGAGACGTTCGTAGTACTCAATCCGGTGACGTTTGAAGAAAGAGGAGAGGTACAGCACGGGCTTTCTTTGTAGTTGGCGCTCCACAAGCAGAAAGGCAATCAGCAGCCGGCCGATGCGCCCATTGCCATCCAGGAACGGGTGAATCGTTTCGAACTGAGCGTGGGCCAAGGCGATCTGTACCAGAACGGGCAATCGCGTACCGGAATGTAGAAACCGCTCCAGATCTGAAAGTGCCTGCGGCACCTCGAGCGGTGGAGGGGGAACAAAAGCAGCGTCCTGGAGCGTACACCCTCCTGTGCCAATCCAGTTTTGTGTCGAGCGAAGCTCCCCTGGCGTCAACTGGCCGCCACGAACCCCGGCCATCAATACTTCGTGAATCTCCCGGATCAAACGGACCGATACGGGCAGTGCCGCGAGCCGGGATAACCCGTGTTGCATCGCCTTGACATAGTTGAGCACTTCGGAAACGTCCGCGGGCGCATCCGGATCGCTCAAGCGCGCCTCCGCGGCCAGGAGATTCTGCAAAGAGCTCTGCGTTCCTTCAATCTGGCTGGACAGGACGGCTTCCCGGCGAACGTACATGAAGACGAAGAGATCAGGGTTCGGTAGTATCTGAACCGACCCGTCCAGACGTCCCAACTCGAGGTGGGCTTGCTCCAGCAGCGTCTGGATCTCACCGCCTAAGTCCAGCGGTGGTTCCGGCGGCAGCGGAGCAGGAGAGAAAGCCCGATACCCGGTTGGTTGCTCGACGTAGCGGCCTGCGCGTGTCTGCTTGCTATGGCCTACGTTGTGTATGAGGCAATCTCCCCTCTGTGTTAAACGCTGCGTTTATCATGGCACGAAATGATTCCCATACGGAACGCAGCGCATCGCACAGGGTGAATTCGGAGGGGAATGGTTGTTCGAAGCGCAGGGTGGGCACAAACGATCGTCAACGCGTACAGGTGCTATGTTCTTGGAAAGAACCGGGACCGGGGGACGCCGCCGCGATTGGCGTAGAACCGGGGGAAACCTTGCCGGCGGGGGAATAAAAAGGAAAAGTGAGATGGTCGGGGCGAGAGGATTTGAACCTCCGACCTCCTGGTCCCGAACCAGGCGCTCTAGCCAGGCTGAGCCACGCCCCGACGGCGCTCACCTTTCAGCATACAACGCCGGATACGGTCAGCGCCACAGCAGCACTGCCGATACACTATCTAATATGAGCGCACTGCGGATCATCGCAGCCACTCTCATTCTGAGCGCGGGCGGGGCCTTTGCTCAGCAGGCGGCCCCGTCGTCCGCCGGTAATGAGTTGCAAAAGGCTGTGGAGGAGTTTCAGATCCAGACCAAGCGCCTCGGCATGGTGGAGGGTTCCGTGCCCGTGCGCCGCGTCGAAGGCCGCAAGCAGTCCCGTTGGCATGGCCGCCTGTTTGAAAACCTGCGTAACGATTTTCTGGACGCCGTGCCTCACGAAGTAGCCCAGCGCGGAGGGGAAAAGAATATTCTGCGCCGCAACCAGTTCGGCTTCAACGTGAGCGGACCCGTGCTGTTACCCCGCCTGTACGACGGCGGCATCACCACCTTCTTCACGTTCACCTATGAAGGCATGCGCGAAAAAATCGGCCGTTCTTCGCTGCGCACCATCCCCACCCTGCCGGAGCGCACAGGCGACTGGTCCTCCACGGTGGACTCGGCCGGCGAGCGCCTCCCGCTGTTCGATCCCTCCAGCACGGCTCCGAATCCCAACTACGATCCCGGCCGCGAGGTCTCCACGGGGAATCTCGAATACTCCCGCATGCCGTTCGCCGGAAACATCATTCCCGCCTCGCGGCTGGACCGGCACGCCACGGAAGTTCTTACGCTCTACCCTGGCCCCAATTCCGACGCCGGCCCATTTTTCCGCAACAACTATTTTGTCTTCTCGCCGGAGGTGAACAGCGCCAACGGTATCATCACCCGCATCGACCACTCCGCCGGAGAGCGCCACCGTCTCGGCTTCGGCCTGAATTTCTCCAACGGCCAGGACGGCGCGTCCCCACTGTTCCTGAATGACGCCAATCCCGGCCCGCCCGTGCGCAGCCGTCGCAGCCGCCGCGTCTTTGGCGAACATATCTTTACTCTCTCGCCTCAACGCATCAACACCTTCGCCGTGGATATCTCCAGTTCGCAATTGGAGAATGAGCCCGAAACCGGGGACGGTCCCGTCTTTCCCGCCTACCAGTTCTCGCCCTATCTCGGCATGGGACGTTCCACTTCGCTCCTGAAGAGCGCCCGCAACCAGTTCGTCGTCAGTAACAGCCATTCGGTCCGTTGGAATCAGCACCGGCTGCGGACCTCGGCCCGCTTCATTCGGGAGCAGGTGAATATCTATTCGCCCTCCTATCCGGAGGGGATGTTCCGTTTCGGCTCGGGCCTAACCAGCCTGCCCGGCATCAACAACACGGGGCACGCCTTCGCCAGTTTTCTGCTGGGGCTGGCCGAGTACGCCGAGAGCAGCGTGGTCATCTCCCCTTCCTATTTCCGCCGCAGCCGCTACGCCGTCTCCGGCGCGGACCAGTGGGAGATCCGCAAGGGGCTGGTTTTCAGCGTGAATGTAACGGTCGAGCTCTCCGAGCCGCGCAAGGAGCGGTACAACCGCCAGTCCACCGTCTCGTTGGCCGCCCTCAATCCGGTGAACAACCGTCCCGGGGCGTTGATTGCCGCAGGAGTGAACGGGCAGGGCCGCGCCTTCCAACCTTACGTCGCCACGATGGAACCGAGCGCCGGGCTTACCTGGAACCCGTTCGGCGCCACCAAGACGGTGGTCCGGCTCGGCTATGGACGCTCTTACTCCCCCATTCCCATTTATTCGGTTCAGTGGGGCACGCAGGCTTTCAATGGAACGCCCACATGGGTTTCGGCGAACCCGCAACTCGCCCCCGCCGCCGTGCTCAACGATGGCCTTCCCGCCACGGACCGTACCTTCCCCGACCTGCGTCCCGAGTCGGCCAACAACACCGTGGCCGACCTCGTCGAGCCGAACGGTATTCAACCGACATACCAATCCTTTTCGCTTTCGTTCGAACGCGAGTTGCCCGGCGCGTTTCTCTTCACGCTGGGCCTGGGCCACGCCGGCGGCCACAATCTGTTGCTCGGCAGCGGATCGTCGAACCCCAATGCCATCCCGCTTTCGGCGTTGCAGTACGGCGTTCAGTTGAACGACGAGAACTTCAACCGCTCCGTGCGCCCCTATCCGCAATACCAGCGTTTCGATGTGTACGCCTCGTGGCCGGAAGGCAAATACCGCCGCGATGCCTGTTCCCTGCGCGTGGAAAAGCGGGCTTCCTCCGGGCTGGCACTCGCCGCCAGCTACGAACTCTCCAAACAGATGGACAACTATTCGGGACCCTACGGCGTGCAGGACTATTACAACCGGGCCAACGAGTGGTCCCTCACCTCCGGCAACAATCCGCACCGTTTCACCGTGTCCTACTCCTATGAACTGCCCATGGGTCCAAACCGCTGGCTCTTCCCCGTCACCGACTGGCGGCGCTACCTGGTGGAAGGGTGGTCTCTCAGCGGTGTCACGACGCTGGTCAGCGGCGACCCGCTCGCGCTGCGGCCCCAGTTCAACAACACGGGCCGAGTCGTGGACTCCCTGCGCGTGAACGTCGTTCCCGGCGCCGATCCCCACGTCTCCGACCCCTCGCCCGATCTCTGGTTCAATCCCGACGCCTTCGCGCAGCCCGATGACTTCACCGTGGGCGACGCCGGACGCACGCATCCCAGCCTCCGCGGTCCCGGGGCGCAGAACCACGACCTGTCCGTGAACAAGCGCATCTCGCTTTCGCTCGAAAAGAGCATGGAGTTCAGCATGGTGGGCCTGAACTTCCTGAACCATGCCAACTGGAACGACCCCGACACGATGATCGGCCCCGCCTCGGCGCCCAACGTCAACGCCGGACGCATCATCGGCTCGCGCGGCGGCCGTGTGATTCAACTGGGATTGAGGTTCAGTTTTTGAGCACGCACACGCGGAGACAGTGGCTGGCCATGGCGGCGGCAGCGGCTCCGCCCGAGCCGCGGACCGTGTTGCGCGTTCCCTTCCGCTCGCCCGGCGCTCCGCCGCTCACGCAGGAACAAGTCGCCGTGTCGCTCAACGGCAAGCCGGCGCGCGTGGTGCGGCTGCTGGCTCCCGATACCGATCTCTTCCTGCTCCTGACGCTCGATTTATCCGGCGATCTTTCGCTCGCCGATGCCGCCCGGCAGACCATACTGAAGCGCCTCGCCGAGTTGCCCGCCAACGTGCGCGTGGCCTTGATGCGCGCGCAGGACAGCCTGCGCGTGGCCGTCGACCCCGCCGCCCCGCGAGAAACCTTGACGGCCGCCATCGAGGCATTTACCATCGCCCCCCGGCCCGGCTTGTTGAACTCCATCGAAAGCGCGCAGGAGCTGGCCGATTCGATCGCCGCCCGCGCTCATGTGCGCGTCGCCGTGCTGATGGTGAGCGACAGCAACGTGGTGAACTATCGCGAGGACTACTCCAACCCCGTGGTCAACTCCAGCGATTCGGGCGACATGAGCCGCCGTTTTCCCGAGGGTCTGATCAAGGAGAAGATCCGGCAGATCAAGGCCCGCATGCAGACCGGCGAATCTCCGCTCTACCTGGTTCACTTGCAATATCTGAGCGACGTCTTGAACACCGCCTACCAAACCGGCTTGCAGGATCTGGTTCGCTCCACGGGGGGCGAAGCAGAGTTCTGCCGCTCCATCGCCGAAGTGCCCACTTCGCTGAACCGGGCTTTCGACTGGATCATGCAGAGCCAGTACCTGGCCGAGGTGGAATCGCCGGCCAATCGCGGCCGGACCATCGATCAGCTTGTCAGCGCCGGGGGACGTGAGATACACTCACGCCCGCGGCGGCAGTTTACCGGGAAAGGACAGAGATGAAATCGTGGTTGCTGGCCCTCGCCCTTGCGGCGCTTGCCGCCGGCGGCATCGTGTTCTGGAAGATGGCGGCGGGCAGACCCACCGCCGCCGACGCGGAGCAATGGCACAAGACGGAAAGCGATTTGCGCGCCCGCCTCGCGCAGGCCGAAAAGCGGTTGAGCGAACTGGGCCACCCCTTGCCTGCCGCCGAGGCCCGCGAGGAGTCCGGTTCGGCCCGCCCGCCCGGCACGGTCACGCCGTATTCGCGCCGCGAGGCCGACTTGGCCGAACTGATCCGGCTGAAGGACGAGCAGTTAACCAAGTCCGAGACCGCGCTCGCCGACCTTCGTACCAAATACGCCGAGATCGAGCAGCGCATCGCCGCCGTACAGGAACAGGACAAGCAGTTGCGCGATACCGAGACCACTCTCCGCCAGCGGATTGACGCGAACACGGAGCAAATCGTCGAGTTGCAGCAGGCCAACAAGCAAAAAGACACGCGCCTGGGCGAGCAGGACGCTTCCCTTAAAGTTCTGCGCACGGCCAGCGAGCAGCAGGCGCGCAGCCTGCAACGCGTTCGCGCTCTCTCGGAGGATCTCGAGGATCTTGCCCGGCGCCGCGAGGTTTACATGGCCAACATCCTGGGCCGCTACCGGGATGCCACCGACTCCCTGCGCACGCTCGGACTTCAACTGGAAAATCGCACAGACGACGCTCCCATCGGCCGGACCGACATCTCGCGGATTCAGTCCGCCCTCTCCTCGGCCGACGAAGACATGCGCCAGCTTCGCTCCCTGGCCACGCGCTCACGCCAATTGCAAAAGGAGTTGCTGGCCGTCAAATAGCCTCCCGGGCCGCGGGCTACACTGAAGCCATATGGCCTTCCGCGGCGTCGATTACATGCACATCGACTCGCTGTTCAGCGAGGACGAACTTCTGGTGCGCCGCACGGCGCGGGACTTCATCACGCGGGAATTCCTGCCCGTCATTCGCGACTGTTACCGCGATGGCCGTTTCCCGGCGCAACTCATTCCGGCGCTCGGCGCCATGGGCTTCCTTGGCGCGAATCTGGAAGGCTATGGATGCGCCGGCATGAGCAATGTCGAATATGGCCTGGCGATGCAGGAACTCGAACGCGGAGACTCCGGCCTGCGCAGCTTCTGTAGCGTGCAGGGCTCCCTGGTGATGTACCCCATTCACGCCTTCGGCAGTGAAGAACAGAAGCAGCGCTGGCTTCCGGAGATGGCCGCCGGGCGGAAACTCGGCTGTTTCGGCCTCACCGAGCCCGGCTTCGGCTCGAATCCCTCCGGCATGCTGTCGCGCGCCGAGCCGGACGGGACCGGTTGGATCCTGAACGGCGAGAAGACATGGATCACCTCCGGCTCCATCGCCGACGTTGCCGTGGTTTGGGCGCGCACCGGGGAGGGCATTCGCGGCTTTCTTGTCGAGAAGGGAACGCCGGGGTTCACGACGGCCGATATCCACGGCAAACTCTCGATGCGCGCCAGCGTCACATCGAGCCTGGCCTTTGTGGGCTGCCGCGTGCCCGGTTCGGCCCTGTTGCCCGGCGCGAAGGGTTTGCGTTCGGCCCTGGCCTGTCTTACGCAGGCTCGCTATGGTATTGCATGGGGCGTTCTGGGCGCGGCCATGGACTGCTTTGAAACGGCGCGGCAGTACACCATCGACCGTAAACAGTTCGACAACCGCCCCATCGCCTCGCACCAGCTTGTGCAGGAGAAGCTGGCCGGCATGATCACCGAGATCACCAAAGCGCAACTGCTCGCCGTGCACGCCGGCAGGCTGAAGGACCAGGGCAGGCTGGAAGCGGCTCACGTCTCGATGTTGAAACGCAACAACGTGGCCATCGCCCTCGACACCGCCCGCGCGGCGCGCGACCTGCTCGGCGGCAACGGCATCATCGACGACTACCCCGTCTTCCGCCACATGTGCAACCTGGAAACCGTCAAGACCTACGAAGGCACGGACCACATCCACGCCCTGGTCATCGGGGAGCGCGTCACCGGAATTCCGGCGTACCGCTGAGGATCCGCCCCCCGGGCGGTTTTCAACCGACGTTCACATAGAAGAACGGAGGAAGCGTCAGCGCCACGACGTCGTCCTTGCCGTTTTGCCGCGCCATCTCCAGCGCCGTGTCCACCGAGGGCGCCCATTTCACGCCCAGGCGCGTCGGCGCCGCATCCGTCTTCGGCCCCACCATGATCACCTGCGACAGGTACTTCAGCGGATAGGTGGCCCAATACCAGACCGTGAACGGATGGAAGCCATGATGGGCGAACTTGTTCCGGTAATCGTCGCGCAGCTTCTCATCGAAGGCGAATTTCTCCTGGAAACGCTTGTGCATCTCCATCGGATCCGCCGTCTGAGGCAGCACTTCGCGCCAGAATTGCTCGTAGGCTGTGTGGTACTCCGGATGGAAAATCTCGAACACCGGGTTCAGGAGAACCACCGTGCCGCCCTGCTTCACCAGCGGTTTGTTGAAAAACCAGTTGAAGACGTAGCCGAGCACGTCGCTCAACACGAGCACCGGATTGATGCGTGCGTCGATGGCATAGGGGCTCAGATCCGGCAGACCGAACACCAGCGTGTCGTACTGCCTGGGCACGTTCACCTTCAACTGGCGGTGCATCGCGGCCACGGTCTTCGGATGAACGCCGTCGATGGAGCCCGCGTTCATCTCCATGGGCAGGTTCGCGCCCGGCACCGAGGCGAAAATCTTCCGGCGCACCGGCTCCGGCGTGATCATCATGCTCAACGGCGTCAACTTCTTGATGGCGAGTTGCACCGGGTTGCACTCGGAATCGGGAATACCCAGATGATTCATGTAACCCGGATAGGTGGCGTTGTTCATGGCCGCTTCCAGCACCATGATGTTCACGTGCCTGGACACCACCCTGGAGATCCGCTCGATGCTGGCGTGCATGCACGACCCCTCGGGCTGCATCACGTGCGGCGTCTCTTTGGTCATGTGCGGCGAATGGTGCGCGGCAATCGTCCTGTAGGTGCCCAATCCGACGGCCACGCTCTTGTGGCCGCCGTTCAACGGAATCTGCACGGCGTCCAGGTAGATCAGCAGGTCGGCCTCGACGGCGTACCGCGAAGTCTCCACCGGTTCGCCCCGTTCGGTTTCACCCAGGTAGGCCAGCTCCTCCGGCGCTTCCGCGTCGAAGTTGGCGAGTTGCGCCGGATAGAATTCGCTCATCACGCGCGGCCCCACCATGAACTCCAACTCGTGCCGCTTCATTTTGCGGTGCAGCGCCACGGCGCACATCAGCCGGATGTTCGATTTGTTCACGCCCGCCTCGTACAACATGGGCAGCAGCGCTTCCAGCATCAACTGCCGGATATCGGGCCGCGACGAAGGCGGAAACGGCTGGCAGTTGTCGTCGAAGCAGATCAGGATCTTCGAGTTCCCGTTCACCATCGACTGCAGCGGCGGCATATCCACGGGTGATTCAAAGGCGCGCCGCACGGCGGCCGGAATCTCCACGCGGCTCAGGCCGGGTTGCGGCCGCGGAGCGTATAAGACGTTCGATCCCTCGGGCAACCGGACGTCGATCAGGTTGTTGCCCGAATAGGTAAGATAATTCATCGCCAACCGCTCAGTGTAGCGTCACCGGGCGTTGGGCTGCGGACCCGGAGGCGCCGCCGAAGCAAACTGCCGGGCCCAATCCACCCGCGCCGTGGCCTGCATGGCGACAAACAACGTCAAAATCGCGCCAATCGTGATTGCCAGTCCGGTGTAGCCCCGGAAGAAGAAAGCGTAGCTGAACAGGATCAGGTAGACGATTTGCGCCCCTGCCGCTTCCCGTAACGCGAACTTCGCCCCGGTGACGATGTGCAGATAGCTGGTAACCAGGAACACACTGACGATCGAACAAATGGCAAAGGCGGCATGGATCGAAACCTGGTCCGCCAGATAGGCCAGCAGCAGGTGGAAGGCGAAGAAGGAGGCCGCCAGGAAAAAATAGTTCATCGGATGGAGAGGAATGCCGCGCAACGTCGTCAGCAGCAGAATCACAAAGAAGAAGAACAGGAGCGATACGGGCGCGAAGTAGCTGATCTCGCCCGCCAGCGGACCGGGTTGCAACCGCTCCGGCATGGTCAGTGCGATCGGCGAGCCCGACACCATGTTGCGATAGGTCCACTCCAGCCGCCAGCCGCTGCCCTGACGCGTGCGCGCGGTGGGCGAAAGCGTGTTCTCGGGAAAGTCGATGGCGGCGAAGTTGGTCGTCATGACCAGTTGAAAGTCCTTTACCTGGCCCACTCCCTTTCCGAAGCTGTAGCGCCACGAATCGAGCCCCTGTGCGCGAAATCCGGCCTCCACTTCGATCGAGCCGCCTGCCGGAATCTCGGCGTCGGCCTCGGCGTGCTGTCCCTGCTGGCGTACCGTTTGCGGTTTGCCGTTCACCAGCAAGCGCACATCGTCATACACGCCATGTTCCGAGGGAAACGGAAGCGCCACGCGAACGGGAAGCGCGGTGGAGCGCTCATTTCGCAACCGGTAGACCCCGCGGAACGAGTACCCATAAGTGCTGTACCAGAGCAGCCCCTTCTGCCGGGGATGTAAGCCCACGTCCACCCACAGCCGCGACGACTCCGGCTCAATCCTCTTCTGCACCTCGACGGTTACGCGCCGCAGGACCTTCTTGCCATCGGCAACCTCCTCCCGCTCGCGCTCCTCCTGCACCGTGAAGGCGGCCCACGGCGGTGTCTGCTGCTGCGCCCCTCCCCAGGTGGACTCCACCTTCGATTTCAACGCCGAATCGGACTGGGCAGTTCTGTACTGGATGGTGGACCCCAGGAAGAGCCAGGCCACCGACGTGGCGCCCCAGATGAAGGCAATGGCAAGCAGACGAAGAAACATGAGGGTATTGTCGGCCGGATCAGTATCAACGTCAAGTACTTTTTATCACAAAGTATCGAATCACGTTGATTCCGCACTGGAGCCTTCGCCCGTGCGAGTTGGACTTAAAGGGCCAGCACGCGCGGGTGCAGAATGTCGTTTTCCAGGTGAATGTGATGGCGGATGTCGGCCTCCAGGGCCTGCAAACCCAGGATCAGCGCACGGTAGGTGGCGCAGGCATGGTGGGGGATTGCATATCCGTTGGTCACCTCACGGATGCGCCGCATGGCCGCTTCGGCGCCTTCGTGCTCATACTCCATGCGGGCGATCGTCTGCGCCAGGCCGCCCACGCCGATGGGTTCGGCCACCGCTCCCGTTTCGCGATCGCGCACCTGCAAGCGGATGGCTGGAAACAGGAGCAACTCCTCGGTCTCGAGGTGCGACTGCAATTCGGCGCGCAGGGATTCAAACACCTGGGGCAGTCCATCCAACTCTCCCGGATGCCGGACGGAATAGACCCGATGTACCCGCGCCACAAGTTCGGTCAGCAAGGGCATTTCATGCCGCAGATAGTCGTGGCGCCTCGTGATCAGGTGGTCTAGCAGGCTGGGGAGCGGGGCTGTGTTCCAGTCCACCTCGCCAGCCGCTGAGGGCTGGCTTGCAGCCAGGGATTGAGCGGCAAGCCTGGCGACAGCGGCTATTGGATAGAGGATGGCCATGCGGGACTCTTCCTCCAGAATGATTCAAGTAAGGCAGGTTGTCGGTGATGCCGGTCACGCGGCGGGACCCGGTCTTCAGGACCGCAAGGCGCGCACATGTGCCACGACGCCTGCCGGCAATCCTTCTAACGAATAGCCTCCCTCCAGAACAGAGAGCAGGCGGCCCTGTGCATGATCCTGGGCAATCTCCAGGGCAAGCCCGGTCAAGGCGGTGAAGTCGCCGTCGGTCAGCCGGAAGCGTCCCAGAGGATCGCCCATGCGGGAATCGAAGCCCGCGGAGACGATCACAAGCGAAGGCCGGAACGCGCTGGCCGCGGGCAGCAACCTCTGGCGAAACGCGGCGAGAATCTCTTCGCCGCCGGAACCGGCGGGCAACGGGCTGTTCAGTATCCGCCCTTTGCCTTTACCTTCGCCAGTTTCGCCGGTCATCCCCGTGCCGGGATACCAGGGGTGCTGGTGCGTGGAGAAAAACATCACGCTGCCGTCGGCGTAGAAGGTGTCCTGGGTGCCGTTGCCGTGGTGCACGTCCCAATCGATGATGAGCACACGGTCCACGCCGTGGCGGCGTTGTGCGTAACGCGCGGCCAGGGCTACGTTGTTAAACAGGCAGAAGCCCATGCCGCGGTCCGGCGTGGCGTGGTGGCCCGGCGGACGCACGGCGCAAAAGGCGCGCCGCGTCCCGGTCTGAAACAACGTGTCGACGGCGTTCATCACGCCCCCGGCAGCTTGGAGAGCCACGTCGAGCGAGCGCGCGGAAATGGCGACGTCGCCGGTGGAGAGTTCACGCACGGCGTCCGGACGCCCGGCGAGCGCAGCGATGTCCGAACGGACGGTCCTGATGTAGGAGGCCGTGTGCACGAGCGCCAGTTCTTCGTCCGACGCGGCGCGTGGAGGCACGCGCACGGCGGTTTCCAGCAGGTGAGTGCTTTCCAGTGCGTGCGTGACTGCTTCGTAGCGCGCCGGCTGCTCGGGATGCCCCTGGCCCGTCCGATGGTCCTTGAACAGAGGATCCAGCAGAAGGGCAAGGGCCATGCTGCGATGCTAGCGCGCGGCGGGCCGTTTGTGGCGGCGCGGCACGAAGGTTTTCGTTTCCGGCCGGCGGCCGCCCTTTGCAGCGCGCGGCAACACCACCACCTTTTCATCGTGCAACGTGGCGGCGTGGCGCGGTTCGGGGAGAGCCGCGGGCATGGGTTTGGCTTCCAGGCGCACACCCAGGGTGCGTTCAATCCGCCGCACCTCCTGCCGTTCCGAACGGCCATGGAACGACGAGGCGATGCCCCGCGCTCCGGCGCGTCCGGTGCGGCCGATGCGGTGGATGAAATCCTCGGGCGCCTGCGGCAGATCGAAGTTCACCACGTGCGCGATGTTGTCGACGTGAATGCCCCGGGCGGCGACATCGGTGGCCACCAGCACGCGGTAGGCGCCGGACTTGAAGCCATCCAGCGCCTGGTTCCGCTGGCTCTGGCTGCGGTTGCCGTGGATTCGCGCCGCCTTCACGCCGAAGCGCGACAGGTTCTTCGCCAACCGGTCCGTGCCGTGCTTCGTGCGGGAGAAGACGAGGAACGAGCCTTCGTGCTGCTCCAGCAGGTGCGCCAACAGGGGGAGTTTCCGTTCGCTGTCCACTTCGTAGACATGCAGGTCCACCTGCTCGGCCGGCTTGGTGGTCGAGCCGATGGCCACCCGCGCCGGGTTTTTCACGTGTGACTCGATCAGGTGCGCCACCGACTTTTCGATGGTGGCCGAGAAGAACAGCGTCTGCCGCGTGGCGGGTACGGACTTGAGAATGGTCTTGATGGACGGCAGGAAGCCCATGTCGAGCATCCGGTCGGCTTCGTCCAGTACAAAGAAGCGCACGCGTTCCAGGTTCAGCAGTCCGCGCTGCAGGAAGTCGCACAGACGTCCGGGCGTGGCGATGAGCAACTGCGCCCCCATGCGGATCTGGTGAAGCTGCTTGTTTTCGTTCATGCCGCCCACGACGGCGGCCGCCCGTAAAGGCGTGCCCTCGGTGAGCAGTTGGAAGGCGTCGTTGATCTGCAAAGCAAGTTCGCGCGTGGGGCTCAGGATCACGGCCTGGGCGCCCTTGGTCACGGTCTTCGACAGCAGGCTCTGCACCATGGGAAGAAGGAAGGCGAGGGTCTTGCCGGTTCCGGTTTGCGCGGTGGCAACCACGTCGCGGCCTTCCAGGGCTGGGGGGATGGACTGGGCTTGCACGGGCGTGGGAACGCTAAAACCGTGCCGGGTGAGATTGGCCTGCAATGCAGGACACAAAGAGAGTTCGTTGAAATTGTTCATTCAGAATTGTGCGGGAAGAGGGAATCAGCGGACCAACAACAGGGTGAGGGACAGAGCGGATTGGCTTCCAGCCATTTTCTAGTATAGCGCGCCTGAAACACAACCGCCGGACGGCCCTTGTGAGGCTGCCCGGCGGATGAGATCAGGCGATGCCGTGGTTAGAACTTCACGACGAGGGCGAACTGCCAGGAACGCGTGGCGTCCTGGCCGGTGATGACGCCGAAGCTGCCGCTGGTGGGATCCGTGTTCGGGTCCGACAGGCTCGGGTGGTTCCAGGCGTTGAAGGTCTCGGCGCGGAACTGGGTATTGAAGCGCTCCTTGATCTTGAAGTTCTTGATCAGGGAGAAGTCCCAGCGATCCTGGTTCGGACCGCGGACACCGCTGAAGCGCAGCGGGAAAGTGCGCAGATTCGAGCCCAGTTGCTGGGCCGCGATGCGGTTGAAGCCCGCATTCACGTTGAACCACTGGTTGACGCTGCGTTGATCCTTGGGCAGCACGATATCGTTCAGGCTTCCATTGAAGATGCGGTTGCCAAAGCCGAGAGGAGCGCCGCTCTGGTGCTGCCAGACGCCGCCCAACTGCCAGCCGCCGAGGGTAAACTCGGCCACAGGATGCCAGTTGCTGCCCCAGGCCCGGCCTTTGCCGAAGGGAAGTTCCCAGATGCCGCTCGATGTAAGGCGATGCGGGCGGTCTCCGCCGGAGATGACCTCGACGGGCGCCGTATCGCCCGCGTTCATGAAATCAACCGCCTCCATGGACTTCGCCCAGGTGTAGGAGAGCTGGTAGGTGAAGCCGCGGTTGAACCGGCGCTCGACACGCACCTGCATGGAGTGATACCAGGCGTAGCCCGTCGGATCGTTGCCGGTGATGTCGTTGAACTGGGGATACGGCCGCAGCATCTGGGAGCGGCTCGTGTTCGCGCCAAAGATCGGATCCGTTCCCTGGAACGGGTTGGGGAAGGTCTGCGCCAGGAAATTGATGCGTTCCTGGTCACGGACCGGAGAGGTGCTCAGCCAGGAGTTCGGCGTGGCGTTCCAGTTCCGGTTCGTGTTCAGGCGCACGCCGCGGTTGCCGACATAGGTGGCCTCGAACAGGAACAGCATCGGCAGTTCGCGCTGTACGCCGAAGGACCAGCGCTGGGCATACGGATTCAACCGCTTGCTGGGGAAGAAGCTGAGCCCCTGGCCCAGGTTGGTCTTCAATCCGCCGGCGGCCCGTAGCGGCTGTTGCAGCCCGTTCGGGAACGGGTTGGCCAACGTGGCCACGTAGGTGAGTCCGCTGTCGAGCGAAGCCTGGATGGGCGTCGACTGGCTGAAGCCTGTGACGATGGTGTTGGTCATCAGCACGCCGATCGAGTTGTAGAACATGCCGTAACCGGCGCGCACCACCGTTTTCGGATCAACCTGGTAGGCGAGACCGATTCGGGGCATGAAGTTGTTCTTTTCGCCCTGCCAGTAGTTGCGGCCGCCGTTCACGCCGGCAAACATCAGGCCGCCTTTCACCTGGAATGCGCTCACGGGAAGTTCGGGAATCGGGTTCCGGGCGTAGTTGGCCGCGGCCTGCGCCGAAATCGGGTTGGTCTCGTTGAACGCGAAGCCCGTGACGGCGCGGTTGTAGCGCTCCGTGACCGGCGAGTCGTATTCATACCGCAGGCCGAGGTTCACCGTCAGCTTCTTGGTCAAGCGCCAGTCGTCCTGGATGTAGAATCCGTAGACGTTGCTTTGCTCGGCCGTCGAATCCGTGATGCTCATCGAGCCCGAGGGCACGCCCATCAGGAACGAGGCCACGTCTCCGCCCAACTGTGGGGCGGCCGCCGTATCCAGCGGTCCGCGCGTGTAGGTGGAGTTCGACGTGAACTGCGGCGACACCGCGGATTGGAAGCGGTTCCGGTTCTCGCGGTAGACGCGGATGTCGGTGCCGAACCGTACGTTGTGGTTGGACTTCATCCAGGTGACCGTGGCCACGGCGTTGTGAATCATCGAGGCCGTCACGCCGTCGCCGCTCTCCCACTGGCTCAACTCCTGGAACGGAGTGATGGCCGTGCGCGGCAGCGTGGCCAGTTCTTTCGGGATGCTGCTGGTGAGTTGCTGGGAAAAACCGAGCGAAGCCAGGTCGTAGCCCCGCGTGGTGCGCCGCTCCGGGAAGTCCTGATAGGTGAGGCCATAGCGGACGTTCAGCAGGAAGGCCGGGTTGATCACATAGACGTCGTCCAGCGCGATGCCCTTGTTCGTGCGGTTCAGGATCACGCCGTTGATGTCGTTGTTGAAGGTGCGGTTCTTATCCTCTTCCCAATAGTCGCGGTGCAGGCGCACGAACACGCGGTGCGAATCCGAGAAGGCATGGTCGAAGCGGTAGATCATGCTCCAGTAGGTTTCCAGCGCCTTGTTCGTATTGAAGTAGTTGTTCCGGTACTGGAGCGCCGGCGTGGTGGCCGCATTGGCCGCCGGATACAGCTTCATCATATTGGTGGCCACGGGGGAGATCCGGCTTTGGGGAACGATGTTGCCCGGAACCGGCGTGCGCGAGAAACGGCCATTGGGGGCCGTCGCGGTGGAGAACGGATCGTACACCTGGTAGTTCGCCCCCAGTGCGAGATATTCGCTCAAATCGCCCGTGCGCATCTTATCGGTGGGAACCGTGGTGGTGTAGGATTGCGGCGTGCCGAACAGGTTGGCTTCCCAGGAGTAGAACCAAAACGTCTTGTTCTTGCCGTTGTAGAGCTTGGGAATGTAGACCGGACCGCCCAACGAATTGCCGAAACGGTTGTCCTGGTAAACGGGCAGGCTTTGTCCGGAACGGTTCTGGAAGATGTTCTTCGTTTCCAGGGCCGAGTTGCGGAGCCACTCGTGAAACTCGCCATGAAGCTGGTTGGTGCCGCCTTTGGTGCTCACGTTCACCGTGGCGCCGATCGTGTTGCCGGTGCTGGCGTCGTAGCTCGCCGTTTGCACCTTGAATTCGGTGATGGAAGCCGCCGGCGGCGAATAGGCCACGCGCGGCGAGGTGCCGTCGGAATAGGTGTTCGACACGCCGTCGATGGTGAAGTCGTTGTTGTAGTTGCCTCCGCCCACCGTGGAAAACTGCGAGGGCGCGTTGTTGAACGGCGCCTTGCGCAAGCGCATGTTCGTGCCGTTCGTGGTGCCCGGCGCCAGGTGCACCAGGTCCATCGCGTTTCCGGCGAAGAGCGGCAGTTCCGTGATCCGGCGCTCGTCCACCACCTGGCCCAGCGTCGCCTCGGCGGTTTGCAGCAACGGCGTTTCCGCCGTCACGCTGATCGATTCGGCCACGTTGCCCACCTGCATCTCGATGTTCAGATCCACCGAGTCGCTGACGCGCACCTGCACGTTGTCGCGGCTGAACTTCTTGAAGCCATCCTTCTCAGCGGTGATCGTGTACTTGCCCGGCAGAAGGTAGGGAAGGCTATAGGAGCCTGTCCCACAGAACGCGTGGGCGAGTAAAGACGGGCGTGCCTTTTTGTCCGTGGCCGTCGTCTAAAGGAAGAGCGCATGGGCACGCGATTCCGGCCGTATCATCCCGATCAGAATTATCTGTTGCCGCCGTCACCGGCTGACTGGTTGCCGCCTGGGCACATGGCCTACTTCATCTCCGACTCAGTGGACAGTCTGGAGTTGTCGGCGTTCTATGAGCGCTACGAAGGAGACGGGCGGCGGAACAATCCCTACGATCCGGCGATGCTGTTAAAGGTTCTGATCTACGCCTATGCCAGCGGTGTGTTCAGCTCGCGCCAGATCGCGCGGAAGCTGGAAGAAGATGTGGCCTTCCGCGTGTTGGGGGCCAACAATTATCCTGACCACCGGACAATCAACCGTTTCCGCCAGCAACACCTGAATGATTTCCAACAGATCTTCCTGCAAGTGGTGCTGCTGGCGCAGGAACTGAAACTGCTCAAGCTGGGGACGCTGGTGCTGGACGGCACAAAGTTGCGGGCCAATGCCAGCAAACACAAAGCGATGAGTTACGGCCGGATGCAGCAAGAGGAAGCGCGTCTGCGGCAGGAGATTCAGGCCTTGAGCGAGCGCGCCGAGTGCGCCGATGCGGCCGAGGACGAAGCCTACGGAGCACAACGGCGCGGGGATGAGATTCCTGAAGAACTCCGGTTCCGCCAGCAGCGCCTGGAGCAGATCGAGGCGGCCAAGCGACGGTTGGAGGAGCGGCAGAAGCAAGCCGACCGGGAAGCGGGCCGGCGCGAAAACGACAACAACGACGTCTCCGGGCCGCGTCGGCAAGGGGGCCGGTCCAAGTACCGGCGCACGTTTGGCGAGGTGCCGGACAAGCAGCAGGACAACTTCACCGATCCGGAGAGCCGGATCATGAAGACCAGCGATGGCTTTCAGCAGTGCTACAACGCGCAGGTGGCTGTGGAGGGGGAGTCGCGGTTGATCGTCGCCAGTGAGGTGGAGCAATGCGCGGCCGACAATGGTTGTCTGGTGACGATGACAGCGGCGGCTGAAAACAACTGCGGCGCCAAACCGGAGCGTGTGCTGGCCGATGCGGGCTATCGTTCCGAAGAGGGTTTTCAGCAACTGGCGCGGGAGGGGATCACGGCCTATGTTTCCCTGGGCCGGGAAGGCAAGGCCGAACCCCAGGGGTGGTCGAAATCCGATCAGCCGGCCACGTTGGCCATGCGAAGGCGCTTGGCGAGCAAACGGGGCCAACAGTGGTATCGGAAGCGAAAGTCAGTAGTGGAGCCCGTGTTCGGATGGATCAAACAGGTGCTGGGGTTCCGCCGGTTCAGCTTGCGTGGCTTGGATCGTGTGCGCGGAGAATGGCAGTTGATATGCGCTTCCCTGAATCTCAAAAGGTTGTGGAAACTCGCTGGTGGTTGAGACCGGCCCAAACCTCACTGAGAGCTCGTTTCCATCGGGTCTCGAGTCGCCGTAGCCGCCTCAGCCGCGCGACCTGTCGCTTCAGCCAGCACTACTCACGCCGCTCACTTGCCCGATGGGGTTCTGTGGGACAGGCTCCTATAGGCGCCCGCGACGTTCGTTACCGTGCGCACAGTGACGCCCGTGGCGTCATTGATCGCCAGTACAGTCGCGTCGGGGACCGCCCCGCCCGTCGGATCCAGAACCTGGCCGCTGACGCGGCCGCGTGAATCCTGTGCAAACATGTGCGTCATCGCGCAGAGCAAGAGTGTGAAAATAACCGCAGGTATCCGTAAGTGTGTCATCTGACCCCTGAGAGGGCACGCCTGAGCGGGCCACAGTTCTCCTTAAAATAAGCGTAGGCAATGTTGCGAAAAAAGCTACATACATTAAGCAAAATTATTTATTTTGCAGTTGGTGCAGTTCGTTGAGCAATCGGATGGCCGTTTCAGCCAGGCGCTCCCCGCCACCCGGCGACATCCGGGCGCTGACCACCTCATACCCCCCTTCCTCAAACGCTTTTTTTGAAGGGACATACCCAATGTGGCCCGCCGAAAGCTCAACTATAACGGTAGTGGCAAAGGGCGAGGCCTTCTTGACCGCCTGTCCCAGCTCGACAAAAATCTCTCCTGGCAGCCCGACCCAGGCCAGCGTCTTGCCCAAGGCCACCACCTGAACCTCCGCCTCCAGCGGCTTTTCTTTCCTTTCGGTTGTGTCGAGAATACGGAACGCTTCGGCGAGCGCCACCGTGCCGGGCGAATCCGGCCGGTCGAACCTGGACGCCACGAGGCGCGCCTTGTCCACCTCGCCCGCCTTGTAGGCGGGGATCGCCAACTCAACCGTCTCGCTGGTGGCGAGCAGCGCTCCATCCGGGACGGGCTTCATCCGAGCCAGGGTTTTCAGAACCTCGCCCGCGAGCACCGTGCCGATTTTTTTGGCCTCGCCGAGTCCCTTCTGCGGCTCGGCGGAGGTGACATCGATATGGTTGATATTGCCCGCCGCGCCATTGGTGAACAGCGTCAGCAACTCCTGTCCGTGGATCTTGCCGAGCAGTTTCGCGATTGTGTAAGGGAAGTCCGCCGAGATCCGCAAGCCCCCCACGGTATCCAGGTGCAGGGCATGGTTCAGGTACGCCAGCATCGGCTTCCCCGAGGCGCTTTCCACCCACACCACCTGTACGTCCGGATCGATCTGCCCCATCGGCTGCACCACCTGCGGATTACGCTTCCCCGGATTCGTACGCACGGTACCGTCCTTCATCAGGAAGCGCCGGTAGAAGCTCACCGACTCCTCATGCCCCGTACCCACCGACAGCCGGGCGGGCACGGTTCCGGCGGCCGCCGTGTGAATCGCCTCGGCGATTTTGCCGGGAAGCGCCAGGCGATACGCATCCAGCGTCTTCCGGGCGGGCCCCTTGATATAGTCCACCGCGCGCCCGCCCAGGAGTGGTCCCGTGTGGCTGTGCGTGGCGCTCAGAATGATGTTCGCCGCCGGTATGCCAGTTGCCGCTTCGGCCTGTTTGCGCGCCGCCGCGGAAATGCCGGAGGGAATGTTCACAAGGTCGCAGGCCACCAGCGCCACGCGTACCGTTCCGGATTCGAGCACCAGCGCCTTGGCCCAAAGATCGTCGTGTACGCCTTCGGCGAGCCTTGTACTGTAATAACCCGCCATGGGGATGCCCGCGGGAGGCGTGATTTTCACGGCGGCGCGTCCGGCCTTTACCTCTTCACCGGCCCCCTGCGAACTGAACAGGAGAACCAGTGCGAACCCGGCGGCGATGCGCATGTGTACTTGGGTACCATACCGCGCGGCATTGCGGGACGGCGGCCCGCTACCGCGCGCGGTTCGCCGCCGCGTAGGACTCAGCCAGACGCTTCAGCGACGGGTCGGCCATCAGCCGCTCGATGTACACCGGCGGTGCGTTCATTTTTGTGTAGAGACGGCGCGCCGCCTCCACCGGACCGGCCTCGTCATAGCCGCCGGTCAGTTCAAAAAGCGCTCCGTCCGGGGCGCCCAAACGGTGCTGTTCCAGAATCAGTTCGCTGGCATCGCTCTCCTGGCCCGATTGGCCGGCAAAGCGCATCACGCGGCCCACCTCCAGGCACCCCAGCGCAGGCGCATGCCAGCTTTCGATACCCGGGGCGAGAGTATTCCGGATGAGGACCGCCTGAAACCCCGAGCGCTCCTCGATGCGCACGGCCGTGCGGCCTGCGGTCTCCCCGCGCAAGTTGGAAACACACTGGCTGGCCGGGTTGAGATGGGCGCTGTCGCGCCAGCGCGCAAATTCGGCCTCGGGCGGGTTCCAGGTGGATTTGACGCGCACCGTATCGTCGGCGATCACTCTGCGGCCGTCGGGAAACCGCAGTGTCCGCGTCCGCATCTCCTCGCCGTTGCGCCGGAACTTCCGCACTGTCTCCGAGAACGCGCCATCGGCCCGGTAGGCTACGACGCGGCGCGTGGCGATTCTGCGCTGGGAGGGACTGTCGAGCACCTCGCGGAACTCCAGCGTGACCTCGGGAACAAGGAATGGCGACGATGTGGATGCCGAAGCCGCACCGGAGATCGCCTCATACAGGAAATGAAGCACAACGGGCGCCGCGAACAAGACAAAACCGATGGCGACCGTTTTGCGCGTGTTCATAGGCGTTCCGGGCCTCAGGCGGTTACGGTTACTTTACCGTTTTTTTCGGCTTCTTTACAAACGACACATTTTTTCTGAACCGGTGTTCCTTAAGTTGAAAGCAGGAGGTTCGGACATGAACACCATATGGAAGAAGCGGAACTGGTTGATCACGGGGGGTGCGCTGTTGCTGGCGAGTACGCTCGCGTTTGCGTACGGCCCCGGCAAGCGCGGATTCGGCGCAGGACCGGGCGGCATGGGGATGGAGCGTGGATTCCCGGGCCTCCGGTTCGCCAAATCGCTGAACCTGACCGACGCGCAGAAGGCTCAGATGCGGGAGATCCGGACGGATATGAAGACCGTCAATCAGCCGTATCTGGAACAACTGAAGACTATGCGCGACGCCGAGAGGGAAGCCGTCAAGTCGGGCAAGAGCGAGGCCGAGTTACAGAGCCTGGCGCGCGACATGGCCGCCGTGATGGCCAATGTGCATGGAAACAGACTGATCGAGCAGGCCAGGATGTGGAAGGTCCTGACGCCGGAGCAGCAGCAGAAGGCCGGGGAGATGCGCGCGCGGATGCAGGAGCGCAAATCCCGCCGAGGCGGTGAGCAGCCACCTGGACAGTCGCCGCGACAGTAAGCGCACATTGCACATGGCGGTTATGGGGCGGGCGGCGGTATCGCGCTGGCCCGCCCTGCGCTAAGCTTCCTGAATGCGCGGCTTGTTTGTGTTCCTGTTGTCGGTGGCCGGGCCTCTTACCGCGGCGGAGAACATTCTGCTGTGGCCCGCCGGAGCGCCGGGTTCCGAGGGCAAGCCCACGCCGCCGCTGGCCGTGCGCACCACGCCCGGCGGCGATCAGGTGATTTCGGGCGTGCATTCCCCGTCGATCACCGTTTATTTACCCAATAAGGAGAAGGCGGCCGGAGCGGCTGTCATCATCGCGCTTGGCGGCGGGCATCGGGAGCTGTGGAGCACGCATGAAGGCCACAACGAGGCACGGTGGCTCGCAGCGCGAGGTGTCGCAGCCTTCGTTCTTTATTACAGGCTGGCGCGCGAAAAGGGCTCCACCTACACCGTGGAAGGCCAGGCGCTGGCCGACACGCAACGCGCGATCCGTCTGGTGCGTTCGCGAGCGGGCGAATGGAACATCAACCCCGCCCGCATCGGGATCATGGGTTTTTCGGCGGGAGGGGAACTGGCCGCGCTGGTTTCCTACCGTAACGACTCCGGCATACCCGGCGCGCCGGACCCCATCGACCGTCAACCGTCGCGTCCGGATTTCTTCGCTCTGATCTATCCCGCCATTCCTCGCGACATGGTTCCTTTTAAGGACATGGCTCCCTCGTTCCTGGCCTGCGGAGAAAATGACCGTGCGAATATTTCGCAGGGTCTGGCGCAGCTTTACCTGAAGATCAAGCAGGCCGGCGCTTCGTCGGAGTTGCACGTCTACGCCGGCGCGGGCCATGGGTTTGGACTGCGGCCCACGCTGAAGGGCCCGGTCTCCACGTGGATCGACCGCTTCCACGACTGGCTGGGCGTCAAGGGCTTCCTGGGCAAGTAGTCCGCGGGTTCATGGCGCGATGGCGATATCCACCTGGTCGTGAAAGGCGTCGGGGGTTTCGATCGCCAAGGGCACGTTCGCTCCGCCGGGAGCGCCGTCTGGAATCCGCACGTTCAA
This sequence comes from Bryobacterales bacterium, assembly GCA_020852175.1. Lineage (GTDB taxonomy): Bacteria > Acidobacteriota > Terriglobia > Bryobacterales > Bryobacteraceae > JAFLBB01. The sequence goes on from JADZBH010000019.1 coordinate 31,612, forward strand.
CTGATAGAGCCCGGCGAAGCCCGGCGCCAATCCCTTGAAGTCCACGCGCGCCTTGACTCCTCCGACATAGACGTTCACCACGGCCGGGACGAGCGACAGCGGCGAAGCGCCGGCGGCAGCGCCATCGTTCACGGCGGGCGTCACGGCGCCAAGCCCTGTCAGATACACCTGCACCACGTCGCCCCGCCGCGCCCGGTTGGCGGCGCTCACCACCGAATAGTCGGCCTTCAGAATCGCACCTGGACCGTAGCCCGACTGTCCGAGAGAGAACACGCCCGGTGATGTGGACGCCACACGAATGCTGGTTTCGGGCGCGCGCACGCCATTCACGACGGCCACCACGCGCGCCGTTCCCGCCGCGGTCGCATACGGCACCAGGAGGCTGATCTGCCCCGGGCTGACGAAGTACAAGGGCGCCGGCGTGCCGTTCACCAGCACCTGCACGCCCCCCAGCGAAGTGGGAAACGGCAACCCGCCGGCCACCGTCATCGCCTCCGCCAGGCGTGCACCGAAGAGCGTCAGGAATCCTCCCGGCGAAGCCGGATTTCCCGGCGGAGCGAAGCTGGCCGCGTTCACCGCGCCATACGCGCTCACAAAGGGGCCGTTCGCGGGAATCGTTTCGGCCGCGGCACGGACGCCCACCACCAGTTCAAAGTTGTTCGCGTCCACCGTGGACACGCCGGAGGAAACGAACAGCGTCCGGTTGCCGCCGAACGACAGGCGGTTCAACTCCACAAACCCCAGTCCGCCCGAGTCGATCGAGAACCGGTTCACGCCGCTGAAATCCACCGGGCCGTCGGGAGTCCTCACACGGCGCGCCAGGGTCATCACGCCTTCGCCTGCCTTGGCCGCTCCTACATGCGTATTGGGCCGCGTGCCGTTCACCTGCATCCCGGCGGTCCAATAGAGGTCTTGCACCGAAGCCACAGTTCCGCCAGAATCCGCTTTCGCGCCAACGAAGAGCCCGTGCGCCCCGGCGGCCTGCGGCGCCAGCAGAATCGCGTTGGTCCCCGCCGCCACGGCCAGCGAATAGGCTCCATTCAGTAGAGAGGCGCCCGCCGGCGTGCCAGCGACCGCCGGAAAGGCGGCGCCGCCCGAGCCGTCGGCGCTGACATTCACCGTCACATTGCCGATGGTTTGGGTAACCGGCCGCGTTCCCAAGTTGCTTGCCTGCCCCGTCACGGAAACGGTTTGCGCCTGCTGCGACGGACGCACCGTGAAGAAGGTGGCGCGCGAGATGGGCGACGCCGCGTTCACGAATTCGATGCCGGCCACGCGGTAATCTCCCGTGACGCTTCCTTGCACCAGGCCAGTGGCCGCGGGTACGGCGGCCAACAGATCGTACAGGCCGCCGCCCGCCTCCACGGAGGAGCCCACCAACATCCCGCGCCCGACCCTGGCCTGGATCTGAACTCCGGCGCGCTGCGGATTCGCCAGCGTCACGGTTCCGTTCAGTTCCACCGAATAGGCGCCACTCGTGCTGAAGGCAGTATCGGCGCCTGCCCCGATTCTCTGCGTCCCTGTGATGGTAAACCGCCCGTTTCCGTCGAATTCCATGACGCCGGCAAGGGATCGCTGGTCCTGAAAAACGCCTCCGGCGTGCACGGCCAGCAGGTGACGGACATGGTACTTGCCCTGCAAGGGGTTCACGGGAAGCGTTTGTCCCCACGCCGCCGCCATGCCCAGCGCGGCAACCATACATCTCCGTAAGTTCTGCATACGGTTCATTGTAGGGTCTGAATCCGGCCGTCCCTCCGGCAAAAACCTTGAAAATCTCCTTCGGGCCCCGAAACTTCACTTGTGCGTAGAGGGTTCATACTGAAAGAACGGAGGCACTGGGAACTTCCATGACGAGTCGGAGACGAAAGTGGCGCGGCCCCTATCTGCTGGCCGCCGCGGCCACACTGGCGGCGGCGACGATTGGGGCGAACCTCATTCCGGCGCAGCAAGCCGCGGGACAGGAGGATGCGGAGCTTCCTCAACACGCCGATTGCACGCTGTTCACGGAAAAAGGGGCGGCCATGCGCCGCCGCGCCGAACTGGGCGATGCGGCGGACGGATACAGGCAGTCGGCGCTCACCGCGCAGGTCACCGGCCTGCTCGGTTCGGCCAGCCGTGTCGTGCCCGGCGGCAGCCGCACCGACATCCTGCAGCAGATCGACCGGCTGGGGGTGATTGACGGGGAGATTTTCAAGGCGATGGCCAATGCCGGGGTTGTCCCGGCCGCACGCACGAACGACTACGAGTACATCCGCCGCGTCTCGCTCGACCTGACAGGCCGCGTGCCCAAGCCCGAAGCGGTGGCGGCGTTCGCCGCCGATCCATCGCCCAACAAACGCGCCGCGCTGGTGGATGCCCTGCTGGCCACGCCGGAGTTCGTCGACAAATGGACGATGTACTTCGGCGACCTCCTCAAGAACACCACGCGCAACACGCAGGTGGTGCGCTACACCGAGGGCCGGAACGCCTTCCACGCCTGGATTCGCGACGCCATCGCCACCAACAAAGGCTACGACAAGATGGCCACCGAGCTGATCACCAGCAGCACGCCAAACACCTGGGAGCAGGGCGAGGCCAACTGGCTGGTAGGCGGCTTCGTGACGGGAAGCCCGCGCAGCGGCCAGGACATCTTCGACCAGCAAGCCTCCAACGTGGCGGAAACCTTCCTCGGCAACGCGCAGGTGAACTGCATTCTCTGCCATGACGGGCGGCGCCATCTGGATTCGCTCAGCGTATGGGGCAAGCAGGCCACGCGCCTGGAGGCATACGGATTGGCCGCCTTCTTCGCCAAGACGAGCATGGCGCGCCGCAACGTCTCCCAGCAGCCTTTGCGCTACTACTGGTCGGTCACCAACAATCCGCGCGCCGCCGACTATCCGCTGAACACCACCTCCGGGAACCGTCCCGTGCGGAAGCCGATCGGTTCGATCTCGAACGTGAAGCCCGTTTATCCGTTCACGGGGGAGGGGCCGGAACCGGGCGAGGAGTACCGCGCGGCGCTCGCACGCATTCTCACCAGGGACATTCAGTTCTCGCGCACCATCGTGAACTACATGTGGAAGGAGTTTTTCGGCCGCGGCATCGTCGAGCCGGCCGACCAGTTCGACCCGATGCGGCTGGACCCCGCCAACCCGCCGCCCAGCGGCTGGACCATCCAGCCGACGCATCCTGAGTTGCTCGACAAACTGGCGCGGGAGTTTCAACAGAACAACTACGATCTGCGCTGGCTGATGCGCGCCATCGCGACATCGGAGGCCTACCAGCTCAGCTCCTCGTACAGCGGCGAGTGGAAGCCGGAGTATGAGCGGCTGTTCGCGCGCAAGTATGTCCGCCGTCTGTGGGGCGAAGAGGTGCTGGATTCCATCGTTCAGATCTCGAACCTGCCCAACCGCATGAACCTGGTGCGCGACGATCCGAACCCTCTCTTCTGGACGATGCAGCTTCCCGAACCGGCGACGCCCGGCGGCGGCGTGGGTTCGTTCCTGGACAGCTTCATGCGCGGCAACCGGGACAACGAGGACCGGAAGTCCGACGGCGGCGTGCCGCAGGTGTTGAACCTGATGAACGATGCGCTTGTACTCTCGCGCACGAAGGCGACGGGCAGCGGCGCCTCGGCCAGTTTCGCCCGCCAGTTGATCGCGAAGTATCCCCAGGCCGCTCAGAACCAGCCGCTGGCCGAAGAGATGTTCCTTACCGTGCTGTCACGCCCGCCCAGCGGGGCCGAACTCACCACGGCGATGAACGCCCTTGCCGCGGGCGCTTCCGCCGCGCAACGCCAGCGCCAGGTGGAGGACCTGCTGTGGGCCCTCTTCAACAAAGTGGACTTCGTCTTCAACTACTAGGTGAGCCAGGAGAGATTCCCATGAACAGCCGGCAGCTTAATCAATTCCTCGCCCGCCGTCCTCAGACGCACCGCTTCTTCTTCGAGCGGCCTCACATCTCGCGCCGCGAGATCTTTCAGTGGCTTGGCGCGGGCGTTACCGGGGCTGCGCTCGTGAACCCCGGGCGCGCCATGGAGGTGATCTCGACGGGCGGCGGACAGCCCATCTCGAAAGCCGAAAACGTCATCTTCATCTTGTGCTCGGGCGCCATGAGCCACGTGGACACCTTCGATTTCAAGGCGACTTCCGACTCTCCGCTCGACCTGATGAAGCCTGACACGATCAACGGCATCGCCTGGCCCGCCGGCCTGATGCCCAAGCTCGGCGCATCGTTGGGCGACCTGGCCATCGTGCGCAGCGTCCGCAGTTGGAACCTGCAGCACAGGCTTGCCCAGGTGTGGGCGCAAATCGGGCGCAATCCCGCGGCGGCGCTTGGCGACATCGCCCCCAACACCGGTTCCATCGTGGCCATCGAGAAGCAGAAGGAACGCCTGCCCTCGCACATCTTCCCCATCTTCCTGGGACTCAATGCGGGCGACATGGTAGGCCCCGGTTATCTCAGTTCCGTCTACGCGCCGATGAAGATCGCGCCAGCCACCAGCGGTCTGCCCGACACCTCCAACAGCGACGGGCAGGAGCGTTTTGAAAGCAAGTACGCGCTGATGAAGTCGCTGGACGCGCCCCTGCGCGCCACAAGCCCAACGAACACGGCATTCTCCGACTACGGCGCCTTCTACGAGGCCGGCAAGGCCATGATGTTCAACCCGGCCGTCAACGATGCCTTCCGGTTCACCGCCGACGAAAGCGCGCTTTACGGCAGTTCGGGTTTCGGCAACGCCTGCCTGCTGGCGCATAAAGTGCTGCGCGCCAACGGAGGAACCCGTTACATTCAGATTCAGTTCGGCGGTTGGGACCACCACCAGGACATCTACTCCACCACGGCCACCGACCGGTTGCCGGCGCTCACCCGGCAACTCGACAACGGCCTGTCGCGCCTGATCGCCGATCTGAAGGGCTCCGGACTGCTCGACAAGACGTTCGTCGTGCTCATGAGCGAGTTCGGCCGCACCGTCGGTCCCATTACCGCGCAGGATGGCCGCGACCATTTTCTCCAGCAGTTCGCCATGTTCGCCGGCGCGGGCATCCATGCCGGCCGCACGCTTGGCTCCACCAACGCGGACGGTTCGGCCACGGCTACCTACGCCTGGAACCAGGAGCGCGACGTGCGTCCGGAGGACATCGAAGCCACCATCTACTCAGCCATGGGAATCGACTGGACCACGATCCGCTACGACGATCCCTTCGGCCGGGGTTTTGAATATGTTCCGTCGGCGCGCGAAGGCGTCTACACGCCGCTGCACGAACTGTGGGCTTAACGCCGGTCCGCGCCTGGCGACGGAGAGATCGCCACCAGCCCTGGCGCTCCGCCCGCCGCCGTCACCTCCGCGTCCGCCATGCGTTTTAGCTGGCCGCAGGCGGCGTAGATGTCGCGTCCGCGCGGCTTCCGGATGAAACAGGGAATCACGCGCTGGACAATCCGCCGGAAGCTATCGACCCGCTCCGGCGAAGGCGTGCCGAACGGGATTCCCGGCCCGGGGTTCAGCGCGATCAGGTTCACCTTGCAGCGCAAATGTCCCAGCAGGGAGACCACGCGCGCGGCGTCGGCATCGGTGTCGTTCACGCCGTCCAGCAGGACATACTCGAACGTCAGCCGTTCCCAGGCGCGCAGGGGATAGGCGCGGCAGGCGTCGAGCAGGTCGCGCAGATGCCACTTCTTCGTGATCGGCATGAGTTCCCGCCGCTGCTCCTCGTGCGAGGCGTTCAACGAAATCGCCAGTCTGGGCCGTACCGCGGCCCGGCCCAACGCCTCCATCCGGTTCACGATGCCCGACGTGGACAGGGTGATTCGCCGCTCGCTCATGCCCACGCCCCGGGTGTCGCACAGAATGCGCGTGGCCTTCAAGACGTTGTCCAGATTCAGCAACGGTTCGCCTTGCCCCATCATGACGGCGTTCACCTGCCGCGATTGGGGGTCCAGTTTGTGCCGCGCGGCGCCCAGCAACACCTGGCCCACGATTTCGCCCGCCGTCAGATTGCGCTCCAACCCCATCAGCGCCGTCAGGCAGAACTTGCAATCCACCGGGCAGCCCACTTGCGTCGAGATGCACAGCGTGTCGCGGCGCTCCTCGGGCATGAACACGGTTTCCACCGACCGGCCATCGGACAGCTCCAGCAGATAGCGGTGAGTTCCGTCCGCGGAGGCGAATTCCTGCGACACGCCGGGCCAGCCGAACGGCGCCTGTTGCGCCAGGTGCGCGCGCAATTCCCTGGACACCGTGGTGACGGCATCCCAGCCGGACGCGCGGTTCCTATACGCGGCCGTGTAGAGTTGCCGCGCGCGGAACTCCGGTTCTCCCGGCGGCAACAGCTCCTGGATTTCGGGAAGTTCCCGGCCGATCAGCGCCGGTTTCATCCTGCCCAGTGTAGCAATCCTCCGCCGTCCGGCCTGCTACACTAAGAATGCAATTTCCCTTCCCCAGATGGCTTTCTACAACGGCGCGGCTATGCCTTCGCTTACTCGCGATATCGAACAATCCCAGCTTGCCAACGGACTGAAGGTGGTCTCCGAGTACATGCCGCATGTGCGCAGCGTCTCGGTGGGCATCTGGATCAACTCCGGTTCGCGCCGCGAGGAGGGCCCGGAAAACGGCATCTCCCACTTCATCGAGCACATGCTTTTCAAAGGCACGGAAACCCGATCGGCCGAGGGGATCGCCCGCGAAATGGATGGTCTCGGCGGCCACCTGGACGCCTTCACGGGCAAGGAACTGGTCAGCTTTAATGCCAAGATATTGGACGAACACCTGCCCGCCGCTTTCGATGTGCTCGCCGACATGGTGCTGCACCCGGTCTTCCGCGACGGCGACATCGAGAAGGAAAAGGGCGTCATCCTGGAAGAGCTCAAGATGGAGGTGGACAATCCCGAGTACCAGATTCACGAAACCTTCCTGAGCAATTTCTGGAAGGGCCACCCGCTGGGCCAGTCCATTCTTGGCACCCGCGAAACCATCACCGGCTTCACGCGCGAAATGATCGGCGGCTACTGGCGCCGCGTCTATTCCCCCGCGAACATTGTCGTCACGGCTGCGGGCAACGTCCGCCACGAAACCATTCTGGAGCTGGCGCGCCGCTATTTCGAGGAACTCGCTCCAGGACCCGACCTGCAACCGCAAGCCGTGCCGCGGCCGCACGCCGCCATCCTCACCAAAAGCAAACGTTCGCTCGAACAGGTGCATCTCATCCTGGGCGTGCCTTCCTATCCCGCCGCGCACCCGAACCGTTTCGCCGCCTACACCATGAATACGCTGCTGGGCGGCACCATGAGTTCGCGGCTGTTCCAGAACATCCGCGAACAGCGCGGCCTTGCCTACTCGGTTTTTTCGGAAGCCAGCAGCTATCGCGATACCGGCTATCTCAGCGTCTATGCCGGAACGGGGCGCGAATCGTTGAACGAGGTCATCGGCCTTATTCTGGAGGAGTTCCGCAAGTTCAAGAGCGAGCTCGTCGGGGAAGATGAGTTGCGGCGCGCCAAGAACAACCTGAAAGGTTCGCTCATGCTGGGCCTGGAATCCACGTCCAGCCGCATGACCAACCTCGCCCGCCAGCAGATCTACTTCGGCCGGTTCCCCACGATGGACGAACTGCTGGAACACATTGAAGGCGTCACCTCCGAACAGATGCGCGACGTGGCCAACGAATTCTTCCAGCCGCAACGCCTGGGGCTCGCCGTGCTGGGTCCGCTCACGGGCGTCAAAATCGGCCGCGGCCAGCTTACCTGTTAGGTTCGCCCAGTCCCGGCAGCCCGCCCGCGGGCGCCGCCAGTCGCACGGCTCTCGCGATCGCCTGAGCCAGCACACTGGCCGCCGCCGCGCCCAACGCCATCAGATCGCACTCGGCCTTTCCCGCCGACAGCGCGAAGGTGACATCGCCATCGTACAGCGTCCAGGCCGGAGATACCGCCCGCGCGAAACCTGCGTTCGCCATCTGGGCCAGTTTTGACGCGTGCACCTTGTTCAGCCGCGCATTGGTGGCCACCACGGCGAGCGTCGTATTCTGGCCAAAAGGCGCCGTCCGCCGTTGCGCGCCGCGCTGAAGACTTGCCGCCGTGCCGGCGAAGGTTCGAGCACCGGCCGCCGTGCGCGCACCCGCCAGAATTTTTCCCGTAGCCGGATCGAGCACATCACCGAAGGCGTTCACAACCGCCAGCGCCGCCACACTCACGCCCGCGAACGGTCCTTCCAATTCAACCGATGCGGTCCCCACGCCGGACTTCATCGCGCGGCTCATCCCGAAGAGTTTCCCCACGGAGGCCCCGGTTCCGGCTCCTACATTGCCCTCGGCCACGGGGGCGTTTGTCGCGGATTTTGCCGCCGCTTCGCCCAGGTCCCGGTCGGGATATGCGCCTTTCTTCGCCAGCGCCAGATCGTAGAGGATGGCTCCCGGCACCAGCGGCACCACCCCGGCCGCCGTCGGATACCCCACGCCCTTTCGCGCCAGGTAGCTACGGACGCCCGAGGCGGCTTCCAGCCCGAACGCGCTGCCGCCGGCCAGGCAGATGGCGTGCACGCGGTCCGTCACATGATCGGGCGCCAGCACCTGCCACTCCGTCGACCCGGTGGCCGAGCCGCGAATGTCCAGTCCGCCCACCGCTTCGCCTTCGCACAGAATCACGGTGCATCCGGTGAGCGAATCACGCCGCGCCGCATGGCCTACAAGAATGCCGTCAATGGCGGTCAAGCCTTTCATCGCGAAGCCCGAAGACGGCTCTATGGTAGCATCGGGAGACCGTGTCCCCAGCCGCGGAGATCGTCTGTTTTACGCCGCGTGGCGGGCCAAGCGCCCGCGGGGCTAAGATGGGGGAGATTTGCTCGACTGGCTGAAACCACAGGTTCTGGCGTTACAGAACTTCGTCACACTGAGCGGCCGTGCCTATGTGAATCTGTTCCGGAGTCCGCACTATCTGGACGACATCATTCTCCAGATGGACACGATCGGCGTTGGCTCGCTTCCCATCGTTCTACTTACAGGAATCTTCAGCGGCGCCACCATCACGCTGCAAATGTCCCGTGCGTTGAACCAGTACGGCGCCAGCGGCGAGGTGGGCCAGATCGTAGCCATTTCACTGGTGCGCGAGTTGGGTCCCGTGCTCTCCGCCGTGACGGTTGCCGGCCGGAACGCCTCCGGCATGGCCAGCGAATTGGGCTCGATGAAAGTGACCGAGCAGATCGATGCCATGCGCGCCCTGGGCACCGACCCCACACAGAAGCTGGTGACGCCGCGCCTGGTGGCCATCGCCGTCGTTCAACCGCTGCTCACCATCCTCGCCGATGCCATCGGCCTTCTCGGCGGCTATCTCATGGCGGTCGTCGCGCTGCATCTGACCACGGACATGCAGTACTGGTCCAGCGCCCACCAGGCATTGGAGTACGACGATATACTGCAAGGCCTGCTGAAGCCGTTCGTCTTTGCCCAGATCATCGCTCTGGTGGGCTGCTACTACGGAATGTTCACCACCGGCGGCGCCCAAGGCGTCGGCCGGTCCACCACGCAGGCCGTGGTTACCTCCATCGTGTGGGTTTTCGTCGTGAACCTTTTTATCGGGCAGTTTTTCATCAACCTCAAGTGAGCGTGGATGCGATGGCGACTCCGGCAACCAACGGCGACCAGGAGCGGGAGGTTCTCCGCATGGAGGGCATCACCCTCCGCTTCGACCACGTCACCGCGCTCGACCGTGTCGATTTTTCGCTGCGCCGCGGCGAAACCTGCATCGTTCAGGGCGCCGCCGGAAGCGGCAAGACCGTACTTCTGAAAATCGCCCTTGGTCTCATCCGGCCCGACGAAGGCCACATTTACATCTTTGGCAAGGAGATGACACGCGCGCCCGAACAGGATTGGATGGAGGCGCGCGCGGCCATGGGCATCCTGTTCCAGGAGGGCGGATTGTTCGATTCGATGACCATCGAGGAAAACGTCGCCTATCCTCTGGAAAACATCAAGGCCGTGCACTGCCCCAGGGACGAGGTGCGTCCGCGCGTGGAGGAGGCTTTGCAGTTCGTGGAGCTGGGCCACACGCTCGAAAAGGTGCCGAGCGAGCTTTCGGGGGGCATGCGCCGCCGCGTCGGCATCGCCCGCGCCGTCGTCACGCGCCCGAAACTGGTGCTGTACGATTCGCCCACGGCCGGGCTCGATCCCATAACCGCCACCACCATCATGGCCCTTGTGGCCAAGGAGCGCGACACGCGTCACACGGCCACCGCGCTGGTCACCCACCGGTATCAGGACGGCCATCTGCTGGCCAACTACACATGGGACGCCGGACGCGGCCGGCTGGCGCGGTCCGATGGCGGCGGCAGCGCCTCGCGCACGCGCTTCCTCGTCCTGTGCGAAGGCCGCAAAGTCTTCGAAGGCTCACAGGAAGAGCTGGAATCCTCCACCGATGAATACATCTCGCAGTTCGCGAGAAGATGGAAAGAGTAGCCAATGCCATCAGCAAAAAAAGTAACCTGGGCGGAATTGAAGGTCGGACTCATGGCCCTCGTGGCCATGACGCTGTTGGGCGTTCTCGTGTTCCTCATCACGGGGTCCACCACGCTGTTCTCCGACAAAGTGAAAATGTATACCTATCTCAGCGACTCGGCCGCCCTCACCAAGGGCGCCAACGTGCGTCTGAACGGCATCCTGATTGGCAGCGTCGAAAAGGTGGAATTGAGCGGTGAAACAAACCCTCAACGCATCGTCCGGGTCACGCTCAACATCGACACGAGCTTCCTGAAGAGCATTCCCACCGACTCCCAGGCCGCCATCGCCGCCGAAAACGTCCTGGGCAGCAAGTACATCAACATCAAGCGGGGGCTGCTCACCGACTCGATCCGGCCCGGCACCGAGGTGAAGGCGCTGGACACCACAGACTTCGACGACGTCGTCCAGCAGGGCTACACCGTGCTCGCCTCCTTGCAGGGGATGCTGAAGCGCATCGACGCCTTGGTGGGCCTCATCGAATCCGGCCAGGGCTCCATCGGCAAGCTGCTCACCGACGACGCGCTGTACCAGAACCTGAACGGGACCGTTCTCGAGGCGCGCCAGATCACGGCCACGCTCAACTCCGGCAAGGGCACCATGGGCAAGCTGATGAACGACGACGCGCTGTACACCGACATTCGGGGTTCGTTGAACCGCGTGAACAATCTGCTGGACGGCCTGCAACAGGGCCAGGGCACCGCTGGGAAGCTGCTGAGGGATCCGGCGCTGTACGAAGAGCTGCGCAAGACCAACGGCGACATCCGCTCGCTGCTGGCCGGTCTGAACGCCGGCCAGGGCACGGCCGGAAAGCTGCTCAAGAGCGAGCAGTTGCACAACCAGTTGCTCGCCACCATGGGCAGGGTGGACACGCTGATGGACAAAATCAACACCGGACAGGGAACGCTGGGCCAACTGGTGGTGAATCCGCAGATGTACGAGTCGATGAACGGCTTCACGCGGGAGTTGAATTCGTTCATGAAGGACTTCCGCGCCAATCCGAAGAAGTTCCTCTCGATTAAGCTGAGCTTGTTCTAGTGGGCAAGCGGCGGCCGGAGGGTTCCCGGAAGCTCTCCCCAAGGAGGCGGAAATGCGCCGTCTGGTGGTGAACGCCGACGACTTCGGCTTCACGCGCGACGTCAACGAGGGCATTGTCGAGGCCCACCAGCGCGGCATCCTGACGGCCACCACCGTGATGGCCAACGGCACGGCCTTTCAGCACGCCGTCGAACTGGCTCGCTGCAATCCCGAACTGGATGTCGGCTGCCATCTGGTGCTGGTGGGCGGGCAATCGCTTCTGCGGCCGGGGGAGGACCTGCCGGGCTCGGTCACGAAAATGATGGCGGCCATCACGGCCCGCCTGCTACAGCCCTATTCCGAGTTGCGCGCTCAAATCGCACACATCCTGGACAGCGGTATCACGCCCCTTCACATGGATACGCACAAGCACACCCATTTATTCCCGCCGGTGCTGGACGCCGTGGCCCGTCTGTCGAATGAGTTCGGCATCCCATGGGTGCGCCGGCCCTTCGATTTTCCGCTCACCGGCAGGAAGGGCGGCATTCCCTGGCTGGTGCGCACCACTTCGCGAGGAATCCAGTTCGCCCGCAAGCGTTTTGAACTGGTGCTGGCGCAGAACGGCTGCCAGACCACCGATCATTTCGCCGGCTTTCAGTTAACCGGCCGCTACCACTCGGCCCAGCTCGCCGACCTCATCCATCACCTGCCCGACGGCCTTACCGAGTTCATGTGCCACCCCGGCAAGCTGGGCGGTGAACTGCGGGATGCTCCCACGCGGTTGAAGGAGAGCCGTGTGCTGGAACTCGAAGCCCTCACTTCGCCGTTGGTTTCCCGGGCCGTCGAGGAAGCGGGCGTGCGCCTGGTGAGCTACCGGGAACTGAGCGGACCACTCGCCGGCTGAGGCATCCGGCGGGCGTTAGCGCGCGCCAGGCGATGAGAGGGGCAAGGGAGCCGGCGGCACCGTCTCTCCGTATTTGTCCAGGAGGTAGGCGAGCAGAGCCTCGCGGTCCGCGATCTTCGCTCCCCACCGGACCATCTTGTCCAATTCACGCTCCCACCCGGCGCGCGACAGGCGCTGCGTCGAGCTGATGCGGAGGCTATGGCAGCCCACGCACGACTTTCGCTCCTCGGCGGCGCCCTTGGCGATCAAAGCGGAATCGGCGGCCTGAGCGGCCAGCACAAACGAGAGAACGAGGATTGCTCTCATGATTCAAGCCTTCACCAGCGCGCCAATGCGTTCGATGCCGTTCCATAAATAGCCGCTGGGATTCCAGGGAGCTTCGATCGGCTGCGTGCGTCCCGCCGAATCCGTCGCCCGCGCGCAAAGGGTGTAGTAGCCTGCTCCCGGAGGCGTCCATTCGTGACGCCACAACCGCCAGGCATAGCGGAAGTCCTCCTTGCCCAGCGTGGCGTCCAGCCAGCGCGCGCCGCCATCGGCGGACACCTCAACGCGGACAATCCGGTTCTCGCCGGACCATGCCAGTCCCGCCAACGGCACGCTGCCCGGACGGAACCGGGCCGGGTTGGCCGCCGTGCCTCCGCCGGGGCTCGTGAAGATGGATTTCACCGGCATGGCTTCAATCGTCTCCAGGTCCTCCGGCCTGGCCGCGCCGCCCGGCGCCACGGGACGCTTCGGATACTTGTAGGCCGTGGCAAAAAAGAACCCCTTGTCCGATTCCGGCACGGCCGTGATGCTGGTCACCCACTTGACCCAGCTCGCGCCATCCCAGCCCGGCACGATCAACCGCGCAGGGGAGCCGTGGATCGCCGGAATGGGCTTCCCGTTCATGGTGAGCGCCAGGATGGTGTCCGGGTGCAGGCACTTCCGCATGGGAATCGAGCGCACGAAATCGGGCGTCTGACCGGCTCCTGTATCGGCGCCGTCAAAGGTGGCGAAGGTGGCCTTGGCGTCGAGGCCGGCCCGTTCCAGAAGGTCCGCCAGGCGCGGTCCGGCCCATTCCGCCGTGCTCACGGCGCCCTTGGTCCATTGCAGTCCGGGCACACGCGGGCGGAAGTAGCCGCGGCCGTTGCCGGCGCACTCCAGCGTGGCGGGCAGTTTGTGCTGGGCCAACTTCGCCAGGTCGTCGAGTGTCAGCGCCGCCGGGCGCGACACCATGCCGCGCAGCGTCAGCCGCCATTGGGCCAGGTCCACGCGGGGCCTTGGCAGGTGCTGCCGCACGAAGAAGCGTTCGACGGGCGTGAGAAATGTGTCCAGCGACCCGGCCGGCGCTTCCAGATCCTCCGGAAAGTCGTTGTGCACCAGCATGGCGTCCTTGCCGGGAAACACCAGCGGTTTTCCCTCCGTCTGCGCCAGGAGAGGAAGACCGACCGCGGAGGCCAGCAACTGGCGGCGGCCGCGCTTAAAAGAGGAAAGCTTCATGCCGTTCCAGACTATCAATGCCCGCGTCTTCGTTCAATGTTCGGGACGCCGCGCGGGCCCCGTGCTCTCTCGCACCACCAGTTCGGGATCGATGATCACCTCCGGCGGCGGCGCTTCGGACTCCGGGGGCGACGCGAGGCTCTCGAAAATCCGCCGTCCAATCTGTTCGCGCGGAATGTGCACCGTCGTCAGGGCCGGGTTCAGAAACTCCGAGAGCCGGATATTGTCGAAGCCCGTCACCGACACGTCGTGCGGCACGGAGAGATTCATCTCGCGCAACTGCCGCAATACGCCCACGGCCATGAAGTCGTTCACGCACAGAATCGCGCTGGGATTGAAGCCCGAATGATAGAGTTGCCGCACGGCGCGCCGCCCGCCGTCGAAGCCGTCGCTATCCGCGATGGCCGTATACTCCACGCCGGCGCCGAGTTGCTCCATCACCTGCGAAAAGGTTTTCTTGCGGTCGCTCAAAGGCCCCAGCGACGTATGGTGGCCGATGAACGCCATGCGCCGGTGGCCCAGGCTGAACAGGTATTCGGCGATCCGCTGCATCCCGCGAGAGTAGTTCGTCTTGATCGAGGTGATGTACGGCCTCGGTTCCCCCACGTCGAGCACCATCGTCCGCACCTTGCGCTCCTGCAGTTCCTGCAGCAGCGTGGGATCCATTTCGCTCACAATCAAGGCAATCCCCGCCACGCGCCGCCCCAGCATCAGGTGGACGCTCTTGGCCAGGCGGTCGGGATCGTAATCGGTGTTCGCCACCAGAACCTCGAAACCGCGGCTGTGCGCCTCGTCTTCCAGGCTGCGGAAGATATCCAGGAAGAACGGGTTCTCCACGTTGGACACGATCAGGCCCAGCGCGCGCGACGTGCCGCCAGCCAGGGCCCGGGCGTGGATGTTCGGGTAATATTTCAACTCCTCGACGGCCTTCAACACGCGAGCCTTCGTTGAGCCCTTCACCACGCCGATGTTGTTCAACACCCGCGATACGGTCGCGGTGGAAACCCCCGCCCGTTGTGCGACATCTTCCAGGTTCATGCGGCGATTTCCTCGGGGTCCGGGCGCTAAGGGATGGCTGGGAACCGGTAGATGGTCGTTGTGCGATACCGTTCGCCGGGCCGCAAGACAGTGGTGGGGAATTCCGGCTTGTTGGGCGAGTCCGGAAAATGCTGCGTCTCCAGGCAGAACGCCGCGCGCTTGCCGTACACCTTTCCACTCTTGCCCGTCAGGGTTCCGTCCAGGAAGTTGCCCGTGTAGAACTGCACGCCGGGTTCGGTGGTGAGCACTTCCATGACGCGTCCCGACGTGGGCTCGCTCACGCGCGCCGCCAGAGCCAGGTCGCCGGCCGGTTTGTCCAACACGAAATTGTGGTCGTAGCCACCGCCGGCCGCCAGTTGCGCGTCCTTGGCGCCGATCCGTTCGCCAATCGTGTGCGGCGTGCGGAAATCAAAAGGCGTACCCGCCACCGGCTTCAATGCGCCGGTTGGAATCAACCCGGAGTCCACCGGCGTGAAGCGGCTGGCGGCAATCGTCACCGTGTGGTTCAGAATATCGCCCTCGCCCTGCCCGGCGAGATTGAAATACGAGTGGTTGGTTAGATTTACGACGGTGGGCTTGTCGGTCACGGCCTCGTAGTCGATTTGCAGAGCGTTCTCATTGCCCAGCAGAGTGTAGGACACAGTTGCCGTCAGCGTGCCCGGGTAACCTTCTTCGCCGTCTTTGCTCGTATAGGTCAGATCCAGCCGCACGCCCTCGGCCGAAGTCATCTCCTTGGCCCTCCACAACTGCTTGTCAAAACCGCGCAGGCCGCCGTGCAGGTGATTGGGACCGTTGTTCGTGGCCAGGCGGTACGTCGTGCCGTCCAGCGTGAACCGGCCCTTTCCAATGCGGTTGCCGTAGCGCCCGACAATCGCGCCGAAGTAGGGATTCTCTTTCAGATAGCCGTCCACCGTGTCGAACCCCAGGACGATATCGGCGGGCTTGCCGCCCCGGCCGGGAACCTTCATCGACACGATGTCGCCGCCCCAGGTGGAGATCTTCACCTCCATGCCCTTGGTGTTGCTCAGCGTGTACAGATTCACGGTTTCGCCCGCGGCCGTGGAGCCGAAACCCTCCATCGTGATTGTCATGGGCGAAGAGAGCGCCTTCTTGGTTTCCTGGTGTGAGCCGCAGCCGGCCAGCAGAAGCACGGCCCCAAACGGAATACTGGCATATCGATTCATGGAGTAGGTTCTTCAACAGAATACAGCAATGGTCCGATCGCCGAATCGTACACATGGACGCCGCTCAACGCCGGGCCACGCTGAGACGGCTATTGTCGTAGTAGTAAAAAAAACCGTCCTCGGCGCCGATCAAAAGGTCGGGCCTGCCGTCGCCATTCCAGTCCGCCAGGTTCGGCGTCGGACTGTGGCCGGGCAGCGGGGCGTCCACGAGCTTCCCGCGAGGCTGCATCACGGGCTTCTCCTGCGAGCCTGTGTTTTCATACCAGGCGGGTCCGTCGTCGGCATCGGTCACCAGGTCGAGATCGCCGTCCTGGTCGAAGTCGGCGAAGTCGATCTTGCGCCTGCCGCTGCTGCCCGCGCGGCCGCCGGCCAGGTTCAGGAAACGCCCGCCGGGGTTCACGAAGATCCGCTCAGGCGGCATCAACTTCAGCTCTCCGCCCGCGCGCGCCCGCCGGAACAGGCTCAGGTAGCCTTGATGGTTCAGCATCACCAGGTCCGGCAGGCCGTCGCGGTCCCAATCCACCACGCGGGGAGTGGTGCGCCACTGTGTCAGCAACTGTTTTCCTTTGGGCTGCCACCACACCCAGTCCGGCTTCGGCGTGGCGCCTCTCCATTCCACCTCCACAGGACGCGCCGCTTCCAGTTCCCCGTTGGCCGCGCGCCGGTACCACACGATCTCCCCCAGGATGTCGTTCACCAGAATGTCCGGACGTCCGTCCAGGTCCCAGTCGGCCACCCAGGGATTCGTGTAGCCCCACTTGGCCTCCGCCGGACCCTGCACGCTTCCGTTGGGTCCGGCCATGTTGCGAATCACCTTGCCCGCGGCCTTCAGGAACCCGCGTCCGGCAAAGCGCGCCGCCGTCTTCGTGCCCGTATTCTCGAACAGTTCCAGGTAGCCGGCCGAGTTGCCCGCGATCAGATCCAGGTCGCCATCGCCGTCCCAATCAGCGGCAGAGGGGCGCGACAGCACGCCGCTTTTCAGATACGGGTCCATCTGCACCAGTTGCTTCGGCGCGGCAAAACGAGGCTCCTGCCCGCGCGGCGCCAGGTTCTCCACCAGCCACACGGTGCCGTCCTCCTGGCCGATCAGCAGCGAAGGCCGCCCGTCCTTGTGCCACTGAACGGCGCGCGGCTGAATCATGCACAACTCCATTTTCAGCGGACGCCCGCCGGCTTCGATCCGCACCGGCGCCTGCAACCCTTCAGCCCCGGCCCGGTGCAGCGACACATCATCGAGGAACGAACCCGTGATCAGCGACCACTTGCCGTCGCCCAGCCAGTCCACCGCGGCTGGCGCGGGACTTCCATAGGTGTCAATCGTCTTTCCGCCGGACTCCAGCTTCCGGGGTTCTTCGTATCGCGGCTGTGCGTTGGTCCCCACGTTCCGGTAAAGGTACACATAGCCGTGCAACGGTCCGCGCAGCCACTTGCCCGTCTCGTCGTAGGCGTCGTCCCAGCCGTAGTCGCGCCAATCGCTTGTGCCGTTCAGCAGGTCGATTCTTCCGTCATGATCCCAGTCCACCGGAAACCACTGATCGTCACGGCCCACATGGTAGGACCGCCGCACCGGCAGCTCGACATAGCGGTCCAGGCGGTTCCTCCGGACGTTGTCGTAGTAGCCGCCTCTCACCATCAGATCCGGCGCGCCATCTCCGTTCGCATCGGCAACCACGGCATCATGATGTCCTTTTCCGATCCGCTCAGCCGCGGCGAACAGCGGCGCCTCCTGCGATCCGACATTCCGGAACAGGTACGTTCCGTTGTATAACCGGTTCCCGCTGGACACGATCAGATCCAGATCGCCGTCGCCATCCATGTCGACGGCCCCGGGATGGGGCCATAAACCAATGCCCAGCGCTCCCTTCACGCCCGCCGTTCCGTAGGTGGCCTGGGAGCCATCGCCCAACAGAGCCGGGCGTATCTGGCCCCAAACAATAGCGGAGAAAAGGAGAACGATGAGCAGATGAAAGTGCATTTCAGAATCAGAATATACAAACCCACCCGCTTGTGGAGAGTCTATCCGCTGTGGTTACCCTAATGGATGTGAACCTAACCAGGCTGCTTGTGCTTACCGCTTTCTGCTCGCTTCTTCCGGCGCAGTCTTCCGGCCCGGTGAAAAGCGGCATCGACATCGACGGCATGGACAAATCCTGCAAACCCTGCGACGACTTTTACCGGTACGCCAACGGGACGTTCCTCGACAAGAACCCGATTCCGGCCCGCTATTCCAATTGGGGCACTTTCGGCATTCTGGGCGAGGCCAATCGCGAGCGCTTGAAAACGATCCTCGAAGCCGCCGCAGCATCCAAGGCGCCCGCCAGATCCAATGAACGCCGCATCGGCGACTTTTACTCCAGTTGCATGGACACCGCCGCGATAGACGCGCGCGGGGCCAAGCCCATCGACGCTGAACTGAAGATGGTGGCTGGCGTCTCCTCGCGCGCCGGACTCGTCAAGGTGCTGAACAACCTCCAGAGGGCGCAAGCGGCGAGCTTGTTCGGGCTCTACTCGTCTCCCGACGCGAAGAACACGTCGGAGATCGTACTCTATCTCGGCACGGGAGGGCTGTCGCTGCCCGACCGCGACTATTACTTTCGCGACGACGAGAAGAGCAAAGAGATTCGCGCGCAGTTCGTGAAGCATGTCGCGCGTATGCTCGTGCTGCTGGGTGACGATGCCGCCGCCGCGGCCGCCGCCGCGAACAACGTTCTGGCCTTCGAGACCGAGCGCGCCGCTGTCCGGTTGACGCGCGCCGACCGCCGCAATCCCGACAAGACCTACAACAAGATGGATCTAGCCGCGCTGGAAAAGGCGAGCCCCACGTTCGATTGGAAAGGTTTACTCGCGAACAACCGCATCCCCGCCGGAACCGCCATCATCGTCAGCGAGCCGAAGGCCGTCGAGCAGATCGAGCAACAGTTCGCCACGGCCGAATTGAACACGTGGAAAACCTGGCTCCGCTGGGCGGTGGTGCGCAATGCCGCCACGGAACTTTCCAAGCCTTTTTACGATGAGGACTTCGCCTTCCAGCAAACCGTCCTCAATGGCGTGAAGGAGCAGCGTCCCCGCTGGCAGGTGTGCGCCACGGCCACCGATGGCCTGCTGGGCGAAGCGCTTGGCGAAGTCTTCGTGAAAAAGCACTTTCCGCCCGAGGCCAAGCGCCGCATGTTGGAGCTTGTCGAGAACCTGCGGGCCGCCCTGCGCGAGGAACTTGCCAACGCCGCGTGGCTGGAAGAGGCCACCAAACAGAATGCCTTGAAGAAGCTGAACGCCTTCTATCCCAAGATCGGTTACCCCGACCGTTTTCGTGATTACGCGGGCGTGAGCATCTCCGCCAGGGACTACTTTGGCAATGCCCGCGGCGCGGCCATCGCCGACCGTCAATACGACCTGGCGAAGATCGGCAAGCCGGTTGACCGCAACGACTGGAGCATGACGCCGCCCACGGTGAACGCCTACTACAGCCCATTGCGCAACGAGATCGCCTTTCCGGCCGGGATCCTCCAACCGCCGTTCTTCGATCTGAATGCCGACGACGCGGCCAACTATGGCGCCATTGGAACGGTGATCGGCCACGAAATGGGGCACGGATTCGACGACCAGGGCTCCAAGTTCGCCGCCGACGGCTCGTTAACCAACTGGTGGACCGATTCTGACCGCAAGAAGTTCGAAGCCCGCGCGCAGTGTATCACCGACGAGTTCAACACGCTGGAGGTGGGCGGCGGTTTGCCCAACCACAATGGCAAACTCGTCACCGGCGAGGCGCTTGGCGACCTGGGCGGCGTCACGCTCGCCTTCAAGGCATACCAACGGTCGCTGCAGGGCAAGCCTGCTCCGGTCATTGACGGCTTCACGGGCGAGCAGCGCTTCTTTCTCTCCTTCACCCGCGTCTGGGCCCGGCACTTCCGGCCCGAGGCCGCGCGCCTGCGCATCCAGACGGACCCGCATCCGCTTGACCGCTGGCGCGCCATTGGCACGCTGCAAAACGTGCCCGAATTTCACAAGGCGTTCCAGTGCAAGCTGGGCGATGCCATGGTACGGCCGCCCGAAAAGCAGTGCAAGCTCTGGTAGCTTAGTCCAGCTCCCACGTCCGGAAGAGGTGCTGGTGCGCCTGCATGTCCACGCGCTTTCCCTTGAACTTCACGCCTTCCATTTCGAGCCGGAGGCGTTGTTCGTAAGCGGCCGTCTGGTGCAATTTGATTTGCCCGCCGGCCCCCAGCACGCGTTGCCATGGCAGCCCCGCCGAGTCGTTGCGGAGGATTCGGGCCACCAACCGGTGATAGAGAGGATAGCCAGCGGCGGCGGCCACCTGCCCGTAGGTGGCCACCCTGCCTTTGGGGATCGAACGAATCACACGCCGGATGGCCGACTCCCGTTGTTCGTTCGGGCGCAGACCGTCGCGGATAATACGCCGTTTCAGCTTCGCATCGGGAACCGGTCTGGCATCCCGCATCGGTGTGCCGCCTCCGCGCGGCTCTAACGCAAGAACGATTCGGGCAGGCCGCCATCGACGGAGATGACCTGTCCGGTGGTTTTCGCCGAACGCTCGCTGATCAGGTAGTAGGCCGCCTCGGCCTGGTCTTCCGGCGTGATCGCCGTCCTGGTCAGCGTGCGCTGCGCATAGAAGCCGGCCAGTTTGTCCCGCAACGCCTCGGTCGTTTCGTTCTCCTCGAACGCGATGCCGTACTTCACCAGCGACGCGATCACGCGGTCCCTTGGGAACATCGTCGAGCCCGCGACAACCGTCGCCGGAGCCAGTCCGTTCACGCGGACCAGGGGCGAAAGTTCCACCGCCAGGCCGCGCACCAGGTGATTCGCCGCCGCCTTGGAGGCGTCGTAGGCCAGCGAGCCGCGCTTGGACACCACGGCGTTCACGCTCGTCGTCAACACCAGGCTGCCCCGCAGACCCTGATTCAGCCACAGGTCCTGCGCCTCGTCGGCCACCAGGTAGCTGCCCTTCACGTTCACGTCGAACGTCAACGCCCACTGCTCGTCGCTCAGATGCCCCGCGCGGTCCGGAGCAACGTACACGCCAGCCGTCACGATGATGTTGTCCACGCCGCCATACGCCATCACGGCCTGTCTCAGCATGGAGTGCACGCTTTCGCGGTTGGTGATGTTGACGCCCAGCCCGATCGCCGGACCGCAGCCCGAAATGCCGCTGCCCGCCACGCCAATGCCCTGGCCGTAAATCTTCGTCAGTTCGTCCGCCGTGCCCTGAGCCGCTTCGGCGCTCAAATCCGCGCACACCACATGCGCGCCCTCGCGCGCCACGCGGTGCGCCACGGCCTTGCCGATGCCGTTGCCCGCGCCGATCACGATCACCACGTTGCGCTGCAACTCCCTCTCCGGGGGCATGCGCTTCAGCTTCGCCTCTTCAAGCAGCCAGTACTCGATGTCGAACGCCTCCTGCTGCGGCAGCGCGATGTATTCGTCAATCGCCTCGGCGCCGCGCATCACCTCCACGGCGCAGTTGTAGAACTCCGCCGTGACGCGCGACTCGCTCTTGTCCTTGCCCCAGGCGATCATGCCGATGCCGGGAATCAGAATCACGGTCGGGTTCGGATCGCGCATCGCGGGCGAATTCGCATGTTTGCAGCGCTCATAGTAGGCGGCGTAGTCCTTCCGGTACTGTTCCAGCCCCGCCGTCAGCTTCGCCTTCAGATCCTCCACGCCGGCGGCGTCCGGCTTCCAATCCACATAAAGCGGTTTGATTTTCGTCCGCAGGAAGTGGTCCGGGCAGCTCGTGCCCAACCCGGCCAGCCGCGCCGCGTCCTGCGAATTCACGAAGCGCAGAATCGTTTCGTCGGTCTGCACCGTGCCAATGAACCGCTTCTGCTGCGACACCTGGCCGCGCAGCCACGGCAGAATCGCGAACAGAACCTCGTCCCGCACGGCCTCCGGCAGCGTGCCGTGGCGTTGCCCGCCGAACGTCTTGGCGCCTTTGTCGTGCCGCTCGATATACCCGGCGGCTTTCTCGATGATGCTCAGCGTCAGGCCGTAGCACTCGCGGCCGCCTTCGGCCCAATTGATCAGCCCATGCTGGCCCATCACGATGCCTGTCAGCTTCGGGTTCTCATGGCACATTTTCTGCAACTCGAGACCCAGTTCGAAGCCGGGCCGCAGCCACGGCGTCCATCCCATCTCACTGCCGAAGATCTTCTCCGTCAGCGCTTTGGAATTGCGCGATGCCGCCACCGCGATCACGGAGTTCGGGTGCATGTGGTCCACGTGCTTCGCCGGAATGAACGAATGCAGCGGCGTATCGATGGACGATGCCCGGGGGTTCAGATTGAACGTGCAATGCGGATAGTAGCCCACCATCGCGTCTTCGGCTTCGGTCTTGGCGCCGCGAGGCGTCATGCCCGCGTACACCTTTCGCAGCGACAGCAGCTTTTCCTGATACAGCGAAGCGAAATTGGCGAGCTTCGACGTGCGCAAATCGCCGCCAGAGCCCTTCACCCACAGCACTTCCTCGCCGCCGCCGGTCAGCGGGTCCGTCTCCGTCAACTTCGCCGAGGTGTTGCCCCCGCCGGTATTCGTGATGCGCTGGTCGGCGCCGAGAAGGTTCGAACGGTAAATCAGAAGCTCGGCCGGTGAAAGTTTCGCGGCCTTGGCGTCATCCCAAAGATAGTTCACGTGTTTCAAAGTAGTGCTGGAGCTTGCCATGAATTTCCTTACAAAAAATTTGGAGGGGTTTGTTCCATTTTAAGATGTCCCGGACGCAGCCGCCTTCGCCCGTTCCGCTACGCCAGATGGAACACCTCTTCCAGCGGGCGCATCTGTTCGTCGGCGCGCCTCCCCGCGGCGTCCACGAAGAATCCCTTCATCGACTCCTGCCACACGGCGTTGATTGGCTCCCGCGACATGCGCTGGCGCGCCCCGGCGAAATCTTCCGTCTCCAGGTAGCCCACCAGCATGCCATCGTCGCGCAAAAACAGCGAGTAGTTCCGCCAGCCGGTGCGGCTCAGCGCTTCCCGCATCTCCGGCCACACCGTCCGGTGGCGTTCCTTGTACTCCTCCAGCCGTTCCGGCTTCACCTGAAGCACAAAACAAACTCTTTGCATGTGAGATCCCCCGTTCGCCTATGAGGCTGGCGCGCGCGGCCGTGCGCGCTACGCCAGCATCTCGCGCACCACGTTGCCGTGCACGTCGGTGAGCCGGAAATCGCGGCCCTGGAAGCGGTAGGTCAGCTTCGTGTGATCGAACCCGAGCAGGTGCAGCAGCGTCGCGTGCAGGTCGTGTACGTGCACCTTATTGCGTACCACGTTGAAGCCGAGTTCGTCGGTCTCACCCAGCACGAGGCCCGGTTTCAGCCCGCCGCCAGCCATCCACATGGTGAACGCGTTCGGGTGGTGATCGCGCCCGTCGGGCTTGCCCGCGCCCTGCACCATCGGCGTGCGGCCGAACTCGCCGCCCCAAATCACGATGGTGTCCTCCAGCAGGCCGCGCTGCTTCAGGTCCTTCACCAGAGCCGCCGACGCCTGGTCGGTATCCTTGCAATTGACCTGAATGTCCTTCACCAGAGACCCGTGCTGGTCCCAGGCTTCGTGATAGAGCTGCACGAACCGTACGCCGCGCTCCAGCAGCCGCCGCGTGAGCAGGCAGTTGTTCGCGAACGACGGTTTGCCTGGCACGGCGCCGTACATGTCCAGCACATGTTGCGGCTCCTTGGACAGATCCATCAGCTCCGGCGCGCTCGATTGCATCCGGTAGGCCATTTCAAAGCTGTTGATGCGTGTCTCGATTTCCGGATCGCCCGTCGCCTCCAGGCGCATCTGATTCAACCGCCGCGCCGAATCGAGAGTGTCGCGCTGCAACTGATCGTCCACGCCCGGCGGGTTGGACAGGTACAGCACCGGATCGCCCGAACTGCGGAATTGAACGCCCTGGTAGACCGTGGGAATGAAGCCGGAACCCCAGCACGAGTTCCCGCCGCTCGGTCCCTTCTTGCCGCTGGAAAACACGACGAACGCAGGCAGGTCGCGCGTCTCCGAGCCCAGCCCGTAGAGCGTCCAGGCGCCGAAACTGGGGCGTCCGAACTGTTGCGAACCCGTGTTCATCAACAACTGTCCCGGCGCGTGATTGAATGCGTCGGTCACCATCGACTTCACGATCGTGAGGTCATCCACGATCGAGGCGGCGTGCGGAATCAGTTCGCTGATTTCCGCGCCCGACTGCCCGTGTTTGCTGAACTTGAACCGGGGCCCCATCAGCCTCGAGTTCGGGTTGATGAACGCCGCGCGGTAGCCCTTCAGCAGATCTGCCGGCGGCAGCGTGCCGTCGAACTTTTCCAACTGCGGCTTGTAGTCGAACATCTCCAGGTGGCTCGGCGCTCCCGCCATGAAGAGGAACACCACGCGCTTGGCCTTCGGAGCGAAGTGCGGTTTTTTCGGCGCCATCGGGTCTTCGAGCGTGGCGCCCATCAAGTGATTCAGGGCGAGCGCTCCCATGCCTATGGGGCACTCACGGACAAACCAACGCCGGCTGGTCACTTTGTTACTCCTTGGTGATGGTCTCGTCCAGGTTCAGCAGCAGACGCGCCATCGCCGTCCACACCCGCGCGGGTTCCTGGAACCGCTTCTGTTGTTTGTTGAGAAAGGCGGCCAACTCGGCCTCTTCCGCCGCCGTGGGGCGGCGCGAGGTGCAGCGCTCGAAGGCGAAGGCGAGCCGCTGGCGGTCCGTCGTCCCGCCGTCGTGCAGAACCAGTTTTCCTAACGCCTGAGCGGCTTCAAAGAACAGAGGTTCGTTCAGGGTGGTCAAAGCCTGCAACGGAGTGTTCGAGCGCGTCCGCCGGACACAGGCGATATCGCCATTCGGCGTGTCGAAATTCGTCAGCATCGGGTACGGCACCGACCGGTAACGGAATGTATAGAGCGCCCGCCGGTAGCGCTCGGTCCCTTTCGCCTCGTCCCACACTTTCGGACCGTAGCTTGCCGGGGGCTGGAACAGGAACGAAGGCGCCGGAGGGAACACGCTGGGGCCTCCCACCTCACCGTTCAGCAATCCGCTCGCCGCCAGCGCGATGTCGCGCACGATTTCGCCTTCCACGCGCACGCGCGGTCCGCGAGCCAGCAGGCGGTTGAACAGGTCCCGCTCCTTTAGTTCCGGCGTCTGCCGCGAGGACTGCCGGTAGGTGGCCGACATCACGATGGCGCGGTGCAGGTCCTTGACCTTCCAGCCTTTGTCCATGAACTCCACCGAAAGCCAGTCCAGCAGCTCCGGATGCGAGGGCGCCGGGCTTTGCTTTCCCAGATCCTCCGGCGTCTCCACCAGTCCCGTGCCAAAGTAGCTTTGCCAAACGCGATTCACGAACGAACGGGCCGTGGTGGGCGAGTTGCGCGCCGCCACCCATCGCGCGAAGGTCAGCCGCGCGGGTTCGTCCGGCGTCAACTTTCCGGGCATCGCGTGAAGGAACGCGGGCACGCCAGGCTCCACCGGCTTGCCCGGTTTCAGGAAATCGCCGCGCGACAGGATGTTCGTCATCCGCCGTGCTTCACGCTCGTTCAACACCAACTGCGTGGAACCTTCCGGGTGCTGGCGCCATGTCTTCTCAATTTCCCCATTCTCAGCCGCCCACTCCGGAATGCGCTCGCGCAGCAGTTCGAACGATCCGGCCAGCACGGGCATCGGATCGCGCAGCGAGGTTACCGATACGCGCATTCGGCCCAGGTTGTAGTTTTGGTTGTCGTCGGAGTTCCAGCCGCCGTGATTCTGTTTCAGGTATACCGTCACCAGCGTTCCGCCCGGGAAGCCAAAGGGTTTTTCGGCGATGAACACGGCGTTGCGCGGCTGGTTCCGGCGGGCCGGGCCATCGTCGATGCCCCACGCCGTCCTGTCGTCGTTGTCAATCGCGTACGCCACGGGGCCCGTCACGCGCGGTTCCTTCTTCCCCGCCAACTCTTCTTTGTCGCGATAAATGGCATCGATGGGCGTTTCAGCCAGATTCACATCCGCCAGCGCCCGCACGAACTTTACCTTTTCCACCTTGGCCGGATCGTCCGCCGGCGCGACTTCGGCCTCGAACTCCGTGAGCGCGCCCGTCCCCTTGATGCTGCGGCCGGGGCCTCCGCGCGGCAGGTTCGGATCCATGAGCAGTTCCAGGCGCATGGCGGTGATGCCGGCTGCCGTGATCTTGCCCTGCAACTTCACGCGGCTCTTGGTCGGCGCATACCCGGACGCGAGCATCGAGCCATCGCCCATCTCCAGGTACTTCTGCCCGCCGGTGGAGATGTCCTCCGCCGCCAGATTCACCGTCGTCCAGTCGCTCTCCTTGGATGACATCGACGCCAGCCGCGTCCGCCACCCGGGCATGCGTTTTTCCAGCGCCGACTCCAGTTCGGTAACTCGCGCCAGCACCTGCTTGCGTTGCTTCTGCTCGCCAGGCGTGTAGACGGTGGCGTTCGATTCATGCGAATTGTTCAGAAACGCGAATAGTTTGTAGTACTCTTCCTGCGTCAACGGATCGAACTTGTGGTTGTGGCACTGCGCGCATTGAATCGTGATGCCCAGCATCGCCTTGCCCACGGCGTCCATACGGTCGAACATCGCCTCCATCCGGAACTGTTCCGGATCGATGCCGCCCTCTTCGTTGATCATGGAATTCCGCAGGAAGCCGGTAGCCACGCGCAACTGCTGAGCCTCGGCCGGGGACTTCGCCGTTCGCGCCATCAGGTCGCCCGCCAACTGCTGCTCTAAAAACTGGTCATACGGCAGATCGCGGTTGAACGCGTTGATCACCCAGTCGCGATAGAACCACACCCAGCGCGGCTTATCCTTTTCGAACCCATCCGAGTCCGCATAGCGCGCCGCGTCCAGCCAGATGCGCGCCCAGCGTTCGCCATAGTGGGGCGAGGCCAGCAGCCGCTCCACCTGCTTTTCATAAGCGCGCGGAGAAGAGTCAGCCAGAAACGCCTTCACTTCGGCAGCCGTCGGAGGCAGACCCGTCAGGTCGAGACTCACGCGCCGCAGCAGGGTAATCCTGTCCGCTTCCGGTGAATGCGCCAGGCCCTCTTTTTCCAGCCGGGCCAGCACGAACCGGTCCACCGGGTTGCGCGCCCACGCCGCTTCGCGCACCTGCGGCAGCGCGGGGCGGACCGGCGCCACGTAGGCCCAATGCTTCTTCACGGCGGCGTTCCGCGCGCCTACGCCGTCCGGCCATGCCGCGCCTTCGTCGATCCACCGCTTCAGAACCGCCAGTTGCTCAGCCGGCAGGGGTTTTCCGCCCATCGGCATTCTCGGCTGGTCGCCCACACCGGCCGTCCGCAGGTACAACGGGCTGTGCGCCGCGTCGCCTGGAACGATCGCCTTGCCCGACTGCCCGCCCGCCATGGCGGTGTTTTTCGCATCCAGCCGAAGCCCGCCCATCTGCGCCCTGGCGCCGTGGCATGCCGCGCAGGACCTGTCGAGCAGGGGCTTTATATCACGCTCAAAGTCCACTTTCTCCGGTTGCTGCGCCGCGCCGGGCAGGCAGAAACCAGCCAATAGAGACAAGGAGGCCCAGAAAGAATACGGAACTTTCATCGCGATGTTGCCCATATTCTTTCACAAGCGCGCCCGCGCCGGTTAGGGGCAAAAGTTCACACGCAAAAGGTTGAGTTTCGTATATACTAGCTCCCGCACAAATGCCCCGGGGGCATTCAGTCAAGAACTAGGGGGGTACTCATCTATGAGGCCGGTATTGTTTTTGCTGTTGAGCGTCTTTGTGCCTGCCGCGTTCGCGCAAAGCGACCGTGGCGTCATCACAGGCACCGTAACGGATTCCTCAAATGCCGCGGTTCCCGGCGCCAAGGTGGCTGTGCGGAATGTCGCCACCAATGTGGGGTCGACCACGGAGACGACATCGTCGGGAGACTTCACGATTCCCGCGCTGCCCGTTGGCACCTACGAACTGCGCGTGGAAAAACAGGGGTTCAAAACGGCCGTACGATCCGAAGTGATCGTCAACGCCGGCGCGACCGTGGCCGTCAATGCCACGCTGGAAGTAGGCGCCGTCTCCGAATCGGTACAGGTGGCCGCCACACTCGAACTGTTGCAAACTTCCACGGCCAAGGTCACCACGGCCGTGTCGAACAAGATGGTGGATGAGTTGCCGCTGGTTGTCGGAGGGGCCATGCGCGGCGCTTTCGATCTGGCGTTGATCACGCCGCAGGTGAATCAACCCAATGACGACAACCTGAACATCGGCGGCGGCCAGGGCGGCTCCTACGGAGCGACGCTGGACGGCGTTTCCGTCCTCACGGGCCGGTTCAATTCCGTGCAGTGGGCCAACGTGAACACGCCTTCGGTGGACGCCATCACGGAGTTTTCCGTGGAAACCAACGGTTTCAAGGCCGAGTTCGGACGGGGACAGGGCGGCATGATCACCTTTTCCTCCAAGTCCGGTACCAACGAATTGCATGGCACGGCCTATGAGTTTCTCCGCAACGATGCTCTCGATGCCCGCCGCTTCTTCGAGGCGCAGAAGGCCAAGTACAAGCAGCACGACTACGGTTGGAGCGTCGGCGGCCCGGTGTACATTCCCAAAATCTACGACGGCCGGAACAAGACCTTCTTCTTCACCTCGGGCGAATGGTTCCGCAACCGTGTCGGCGCCGGCAGTGGCCGGTTCAGCATTCCAACTCCGGAAATGCATAACGGCGATTTCAGCAACTGGGTGGACGGAACGGGCAGGGCGCTGCCCATCTACGATCCCAGCACGACGCGCGCCAACCCCAACGGTTCCGGCTTTCTTCGCACGCCATTCGCCAATAACCAGGTTCCCGTGGGCCGCTTTTCTCCCATCGCGCGCAGCTACAGCAACCTGGTGAAGGACTTTCTGAAGCCCAATAATGGCGCTGCTCCGGGCGCCAGCGACTATGTGCGCAACAACTACATCAACAATGCCGGCACCGCGCTCGATCCCTGGACCAAATACAGCGTCAAGGCCGATCACAACTTCGGCATCAACGACCGTGTCAGCTTCCTCTACAACTACGGTCTCCACGAGCGCACGCCCGGCACGGACGGCTTCCCCGGCCTGCCCGGCATTCTGAACGAAAACCGCATCGACAATCAGAAAAGCCACGTCTATCGCGGCACCTACGACAAGGTGATCACGCCCACCCTGGTGAACCACATGTTCGGCGGCGTCAACTTCTGGAAGGAACGCCACGATGCGCTGACGCTGGACGGCGGCTGGCAGCAAAAAGGCGTCTGCGTGAAAGGCGCATGGGATTGTAACCGCAACCTGCTGATCGTCGAATCCTCCGACTACAGCACCTGGGTCGCCCGCGCCTACGACGGATCGGAAAACCTGGTCTTCTCCTTCGGCGACGACCTGACCTGGACCAAGGGCAAGCACACGATCAAGGCCGGCTACCTCTGGGAAAGAATGCATTACAACGGCTTCGGCCAGCAAACTATTGGCGGTCTGATTCGCGGCGACCGCCGTTCCACCAGCATCCCCAACGACAACAACCTGAGCACCGGCGGCGGCAACGGTTTCGCCTCGTTCCTGCTGGGCCAGGGCTACACGGGCGGTACGGAGAACGACCGCTTCGTGGGCCAGCAGTGGCGCAGCCACGCCTGGTATGTCCAGGACGACTGGAAGGTTTCGCCCAAGCTCACGCTGAACCTGGGCGTGCGGTATGAGTTCACGCTGCCGCCCATCGAACAGACGGATAAGTGGAGCGATCTGGATATGGCGCTCCCCAACGCCCGTGCCGGCAACCGGCCCGGCGCGCTGCGTTTCGCCGGTTTCGGTCCGGGCCGCGAGAACCGCCGCGCCCTGGCCAGCGGCTGGTATGGCGGCATCGGCCCGCGATTCGGCCTCGCCTACGCCATGGATTCGAAGACCGTCATCCGCGCCAGCATTGGCCGCAGCTTCGGCGTCGCCAAGACGATCACGGGCAGCGCCCATTTCGAAGGCTCCACGCTGGTCTTTTCCGCCTCCAGCCTGGACAACGGCGTGACGCCCATCTTCCTGTTGGACCAGGGACTGCCGCCCTACACCAAGCCGCCGGTGATCGATCCAACCTTCTCGAATGGCGCGAGCCCGGCCTATTGGGATGGCGAAGCCGTGCGCCTGCCGGAGAACTACCAGTGGACGATGTCCGTCCAGCGCCAGGTGAGCAGCACGCTGGTCTTTGAAGCGAACTATTCGGCCACCATGGGCTTGCGGCTTGTCGCCGGGCTGAAACGCTACAACCAGCTTCCCTTCGGCATGCTGGAGAAGTACGGCCGGACGCTGCTTTCGAGTTCCATCGACTCGCCGGCCGCCGCCGCGGCGGGCCTCAGCCGTCCTTACACGGACATCAACTGCCAGTTCAGCGCCACCTGCGCACCGGTCAGCGTCGCGCAGGCGCTACGCCCATTCCCCCAGTTTCGCGACATCAACACCGCCGCCGGCGCGGGCGACAAGAGCGGCCATTCCAGCTATCACTCCCTGGTCTTGAAGCTCGACAAGCGGTACGCCTCCGGGCTTACCATGCAGGGCTCCTATGTCTTTTCGAAGTTGTTCACCGACGCCGACGGATACAATCCCGACAATGGCACGCTGGACCACTACAACCGCCGTCTGGAAAAGTCCATTGGCGAGTTCGACCTCACGCACAACCTCAAGATGACCTACATCTACGAGCTGCCGTTGGGCAAAGGCAAGCAGTGGGTGACCGGCGGACCCGCTTCGTGGATCATCGGCGGCTGGCGCATCGCCGGCACCCACTTCTACTCGAGTGGCTATCCGCTCTCGCTCGCCAACAGCGCCGCCCTGGGCGGCGTGCTGTTCAACGGCCGCAGCGCCGCCACCGTCTCCACGTATGACGGCTGGATCTCCAACAAGAGCAACCCGGACTGGATGGGCAGCGACCGTTACTTCCAGCCCGCCTCGTTCTTCGGCGCCCAACCCACGGACCGCGCCGGCAACACCACGCGCCACAATCCCAAGGCCCGCCAGCCCTGGAATCTGAGCGAAAACTTCTCGCTGGCCAAGTCGTTCCGCATCACCGAATCGACGCGCATCGACCTCCGTTGGGAAATGTTCAACGCCTTCAACCGCTTCCGCCCGAGCCCGGGCAGCACGAACGTGCAGGACCCGAACTTTGGCCGCGTCCAGGGCCAGTTGAACGAGCCGCGCCGCATGCAGCTCGGCCTCAAACTGTACTTTTAGTTACCATCGCGCACAACGGACGCTGGCCCACGCAACCCGTGGGCCGCGCCTGTGCGCTCAATTGCCATCGCGCACAACGGAGCCTCGACGGCGCAACCCGCCGCCGGGCCCTGTGCGCTTTTGATTCCCATCGCGCACAACGGAGCCTTGCTCCCTGGGAAACGCCTCCGGTGGCTAAGCGCCATTCGGGGCGTTTTCGCTTTTCCGGTGGCTTATGCTATTCCCATGACGTTGACCCGGCGCCACCTCCTTTCTTCCGCACTGCTCACGCTTCCCGCCTCGGCGGCCAAGTCCGGCGAAGGCGACTGGGGCGTGTATGGCAGCGACGCCGCGGCCACACGGTTCTCTCCGCTCCGCCAGATCCATGCCGCCAACGCCGCCCGGTTGAAACCTGCGTGGAGCCACGCCACCGGCGATGCTTCGCAGCGCCCCCTCACCACCATCGAGTGCACTCCCATCGTCATCGGTGGCGTCATGTATCTCACCACGGCCCGCGTCCAGGTGCGCGCGCTGAATGCCGCCACGGGAGAGCCGCTGTGGAACTTCAATCCGCTGGGAAACACGCGCCGCGCCACCGGCGTCAACCGCGGGGTCACATGGTTCGAGGACGGCAAGGACCGGCGTCTGTTTGCCGCCATCCAGGACAAGCTCTATTGCCTGAATCCGGCCACCGGCGAACTCCTGCGCACCTTCGGAGACAACGGCGCCGTCGATCTGGCCGCGCAATTCGACCGCGACATGGCCGGCCTCAGCTTCCGTGTCACCAGCCCGCCCGTCATCGTCGAGGACACGCTCATCATTGGCGGGGGCGGCGGAGAGGGGCCACGCCCTGAGGCTCCGGGCCACATCCGCGGCTACGACGTCTACACAGGCAAACGCAAGTGGATCTTCCATACCATCCCCCACCCGGGCGAACGCGGCCACGACACCTGGCCGAAGGATGCCTGGCAGCGCAGCGGGTCGGCCGGCAACTGGTGCGGGTTGAGCGCCGACCTGAAACGCAAATGGGTGTTCGTTCCCACCGGTTCGGCAACCTTCGATTTCCACGGAGGCGACCGCCACGGCGACAACCTCTTCAGCGATTGCGTCCTGGCACTGGACGCCCGCACCGGACGGCTCATCTGGCATTACCAAACCGTGCATCACGACGTGTGGGACTACGATCTCCCGGCACAGCCCGCCCTGATCACCGTGCGCCATAGGGGGCGGATGCGCGACGCCGTGGCCCAGGTCACCAAAACCGGTTTCGTCTTCCTGCTCGACCGCGAAACCGGCAAACCTCTTTTCCCCGTCGAGGAGCGGAAAGTGCCTGCCAGCGACGTCGAAGGCGAGCGTCTGTCGCCCACGCAACCCTTCCCCGTGAAACCCGCGCCCATTTCACGGCTGGAGGTGAACGAGGACCTGCTCACCGATATCTCGCCGGAGGCTCATGCCTTCGCGCTTGCCAAATTTCGCACTCTCCGCGGCGGCGTTCCCTTTGCCCCGCCCAGCCTGCAAGGCACCCTCTACTCGCCAGGCACGCTGGGCGGCGCGCTGTGGGGCGGGTGCGCCTTCGATCCCTCCTCCCAGCGTCTCTTTGTCAATTCAAGTGAGTTGCCCAGCATCGTCACCCTGCGTGACGAACGCGGCAAGGAGAAGTACCCCTTCGGCGTAACCGGCTATCACAAGTTCATCGACTCGGAGGGCTTCCCCGCCGTGAAGCCTCCGTGGGGACACCTTACGGCCATCGACCTCGCCACCGGCGAGTTCGCCTGGCGCGAAGTGATGGGCGAATACCCCAAACTCGCCGCGCGCGGAGTCAAGAAGACTGGCAGCTACCAACTGGGGGGCTGCATTGCCACTGCTGGCGGTCTTGTCTTCCTGGCTGCCACGCCCGATGAAAAATTCCGCGCCCTCGACTCCTCCAGTGGCGCCACCGTCTGGGAAGCTAAGCTCCCGGCGGGCGGCTATGCCACGCCAGCAACTTATATGGTGAATGGTAAACAATATGTTGTGATCGCCTGCGGCGGGGGGAACCGCCAGCCCACCCCGGCCGGGGACCGGTATGTCGCGTTCGCCCTGGAGGCATCGGCGTGACCAGGGTGGCTTTAGTGACGGGCGCGGGTAGCGGTGTGGGCCGGGCATCGGCCGCCGGGCTTCACAGAGCGGGATTCGCCGTGGTGCTCGCGGGGCGTCGCAGGGAAGAATTGGATAAGACCGCCGACGCGGCCGGGCCCAACCACCCTCCCATGCTCGCCGTCTCCTGCGATGTGACCGACCCGCACCAGGTTGCGGGGCTGTTCGACACGATCCGGCAGGTCCACGGACGCCTGGACGTACTCTTCAACAACGCCGGACGCGGCGCCCCGGCCATCCCCATGGAGGATCTCACCTGGGAACAGTGGCAGGCGGTCGTTTCCGTCAATCTGACCGGGGCCTTCCTTTGCGCGCAGCAGGCCATCCGCCTCATGAAATCGCAAACGCCGCGCGGGGGCCGCATCATCAATAACGGTTCCATCTCCGCCTATACGCCGCGCCCGTTTTCGGCCCCGTACACGGCCACCAAGCACGCCATGACGGGACTCACCAAGAGCATCGCGCTCGACGGCCGGCCCTTCGATATCGCTTGCGGCCAGATCGACATCGGCAACGCCGCCACGGAAATGACCGAGCGAATGGCCCAGGGCGTACTGCAGCCAGACGGTTCGCTAAGGCCGGAACCGCGCATCGACGCCCGTCACGTCGCCGACGCGGTGGTCTACATGGCCAGCCTCCCACTGGACGCCAATGTCGCCACTCTCACGGTCATGGCAACCCAGATGCCCTTCGCGGGACGGGGCTAAACGTAGCTTCTGTTACGCGCTTTCTTTTCCCCTTGACCTTGGAATTGATATATACTCATGCCCAAGAGGTTAGCTGGGAATGTTCCACTGACTCC
Organism: Bryobacterales bacterium; assembly: GCA_020852175.1. Lineage (GTDB taxonomy): Bacteria > Acidobacteriota > Terriglobia > Bryobacterales > Bryobacteraceae > JAFLBB01. The sequence goes on from JADZBH010000019.1 coordinate 65,756, forward strand.
TCACAATCCGGCGTCTGCGTCTGTGCGAGTGAAGTTTTCCGTTTCAGATTCGTGGGGTACTGGCGCCAGGGGGGAGTAAGGTTCATTTCCGGTAATTCGGGTGGGAGGTGGTGTTTCCGCTTTCCTGTCCTGCCGGCGCGTGTAATCGCTTGCTGTGATTGCCACTGCCGGGGCGATCAGGCTTCCGCCTTACGCTCGAATTCCCGCCCAGCTCAATGCACATCGTTCGTGTTGCGGTGTGAACCGGTTGAGGTTTGGTTAGACAAAGGATATAGATGAATGTTGTTCCGCAAGCAAATATTGATTCCACTTTCACTCCTGCTGGCGCTTGCGCCTTCCTTGTTCGCGCAAGCCACGGCCCAACTGGGCGGCGTCGTCACCGATAACTCGGGCGCGCTCATCCCTGGTGTCGAGGTGGCGGTAACGGCGTCCGGCACGGGTGTCGAACGAAAAACCACCACCAACGATCAGGGCGGCTACACCCTGCCCTTCCTCGCACCCGGCGACTACCGCATCACCGTCCAGAAACAAGGTTTTCAAAAGCTGAGCCGCGAAGGCGTCCGTCTCGAGGTCAACCAGACGGCGCGTATCGACTTCACGCTTTCCGTCGGTTCCGTCAGTGAAACCATCGAGGTTACCGGCGCCGCGCCTCTGATCGAATCCGATTCCTCGGCCATCGGACAGGTGGTGGAGAAGAAGGCCATCGAGGATCTGCCGCTGAATGGACGTAACTTCGTCCAACTGGCGACTCTCGGGCCAGGCGTGGTCGGCGTCGGTTTCGGCGCCAAGGGCACCATCATGAGCGGCACCCGGCCGGACGATCTCCGCCCTGGCTCGGAGCTGTTCGCCAACGGAAACCGCGAGGGCTCGAACAACTTCCTCATCGACGGCATCGACAACAACGAACGCCTTACGCTGGCCATCGCCCTGCGCCCCTCCGTCGAGGCCGTGCAGGAGTTCAAGATCCAAACCAACCTGTTCGCCGCCGACCAGGGCCGCAACGCCGGCGCCACCATCAACGTGCTGACCAAGTCCGGCTCCAACGAGTTGCACGGTTCGCTCTACGATTTCCTGCGCAACGACAGCCTGGACGCGAAGAACTACTTCGTGCCGTCCACCACGGCCAAGCCGCCGTTCCGCCAGAACCAGTTCGGCGGCAGCCTGGGCGGCAAGATCATCCCCGACAAACTTTTCTTCTTCGGCAACTACGAAGGCTTCCGCCGCAGCCAGGCGCGCACCATCCTCAGCACGGTGCCCACCATGGCGATGCGGACGGGCAACTTCACCGATGTCCGCGACGTTTTCGACCCCACCACGACGGTTGCCGCCGCGGGTACGGCCAGCGGCTATACGCGTTCGCCTTTTTCCGGACGCCAGGTTCCCGCCAGCCGCTTCGATCCCCTCATGGCGCGGATGATTCAGGCGTATCCCGCGCCCCAAAACGCCGGGCTCACCAACAACTACACCGCCGTCTTGAACGACCGTCAGCGCTGGGATCAGGGAGATGGCCGCATCGACTGGAACTGGAACGAGAAGAACACGATCTTTGGCCGCTACTCCCGCCAGGACACCACCACGTCGCGCCCGTCCACCTTCCCCAATTCCCGCGTCCCCGGCTTTGACCAGGCTCTCGGTCTTGGCAACGAAGACACCTTCGCCGGCGACTCCACGTTGCATTCCTATCACGCCGTTCTGAGCTGGATCCGCACGATCACGCCGACGCTGATCATGGAAGCCAAGATGGGCTACAACCGTTTCAACCTCACCTTCCTGCAGGAAGGCGCCACGCCCGGAGCGCAACTCGGCGAAAAGCTCGGTTTCAAGGGCTCCAACCAGGGGCCGCAGTCCGATGGCGTGCCCATCATCTCGCCCGGCGGCTATTTCGGCATCGGCCAGACACGTTCGCTGCCCATCTACCGCATCAACAACACGTTCAACCCGCGCATCGACTTCACGAAGCTGCACGGCACGCACTCCATCAAGTTCGGGGCCGACCTGCGCCGCCGCCAGATCACCCAGTATCAGACCAACCGCGGCAACGGTCGCTTCAATTTCGGCCGTACCTTCACCGATAACCCGAACTCCACCGCCAACACCGGCGAAACGATGGCCGCGTTCCTGTTGGGCACGCCCAGCACCATCGAGCAGGACTTCACGCTGGTCTACCCCGGCTTCCGCATCTCCGAGTGGAGTCTCTATCTGCAGGACGACTGGAAAGTGAACAGCAAGTTGACCCTTAACATCGGCCTGCGTTATGAGTACGACACGCCGGTCATCGAGGTGGCCAACCGCCAGACCAATTTCGATGTCGTCACCGGCAAGCTTCTCATCGCCGGGTTCAATACGGACGCCCGCACGGGCGTGCGGCCGGACCGGAACAACTTCGCTCCGCGCTTCGGCTTTGCCTACCGCCTGCGGCCCGGCACGGTGATCCGCGGCGGCATCGGCATGTTCTACAACCCGGCGGGCAGCGAGAACGTCTACATCCGCCGCCACCGCCAGCTCCCCTTCGGGCCCATCAACATCGAGAGCATCAACCAGTTCAATCCGAACCCGCGCCGCGTGCAGGAAGGTTTCCGGCCGATTCCCACCCTCCAATTTGAAACGGTCGCCAACAACCCCACAGGCGGCATGCTCGCCGTGACGCCGAACTTCCGTTCCGGCTACACGCCGCAGTACAACTTCCAGATCCAGCAGCAACTGCCGAAGGATCTGGTGGCCAAGATCGGCTTCGTCGGCAACGTCGGCCGCCGCCTCGACACCACGTATGAGTACAACCAGCCCGTACCCGGACCCGGCGCTCCGGATCCGCGCCGTCCGCTGTACACTCTCGCGCCCAACGTGCCCAGCGTCACCTATATGGTGTCCGACGGTCTCTCCAACTACACCTCGTTGCAGGCTTCTCTCGAACGCCGTTTCGCCAACGGGTTGGGCCTGATGTCGGCCTACACCTGGTCCCACTCCATCGACACCGTGGCCAACGCCTTCGGCGGCGCCGATAACGGCCCGCTCCCGCAGGACATCCGTTGCCGGCACAATTGCGAACGCTCGGCCAGCGGCTTCGACATCCGCCACCGTTTCACCGAGAGCGTGAATTACGCCCTGCCTTTCGGCAAGGGCCGCACCTTCGCCTTCGGCGGCTCCCGCGTGGCCGACTTTATCATCGGCGGGTGGGATACCAACGCGATTCTCACTCTGCAGACGGGGCTGCCGTTCACGCCCACGCTCCAGACCTCGGTGTCCAACTCCGGCGGCAGCCGTCCCGACCGCCTGGCCAAGGGCACGCTCTCCAACCCCGACCCGTTCCGCTGGTTCGACACGTCGTTCAACGCGGCCGGCGCGGCCTGGGGCATCCCGGCCCAATTCACGTTCGGCAACAGCGCCCGCAACGTCCTGTACGGACCGGGCCGCGTGAACCTGGACTGGTCACTGTTCAAGAATTTCTCCATCACGGAAAAGGCGAAGGCCCAGTTCCGCCTGGAGACTTTCAATCTGTTCAATACGCCGCAGTTCGACCTGCCCAACGCCAGCATCGGCAACCCCGCCGCTGGACGCATTACCGCCACGGTGGGCAACAATCGCCAGATCCAACTGGCGCTTCGCTTCAGTTTCTAGGATCCACCGGCCGCCGGACACAGCAGCCCGCTCTGGTCACGGCGGCCGGTTTCACAATATTTGGCGGGCAAACGGGGTACTTTCACGCATGAAAGGAATCAGACGCATTATGACCAGGACGCTGTATTGTCTTTTGTTGTCACTCTGCCTGTCGGTGGCTGCATTCGCCCAGACATTCGGAGATATCTCGGGCGAGGTCCGGGATCAGTCAGGCGCCGTAGTGGGGGGCGTGGCCGTCACGCTCACCAACACCGGCACCAACGCCACACGATCGACGGAATCCAACGATCAGGGAATCTACGCCTTTCCCGCGTTGCAACCAGGGCAGTACACGTTGAAGGCGGAAAAGCAGGGTTTCAAGGCCTTCACCCGCACCGGCATCGCCGTGGAGGTGCAGTTGAGCGCCCGCATCAACATCGATATGCAGGTGGGCTCGGTTTCGGAAACCATCGAGGTTTCCGCGCAGGCCGCGCTGTTGCAGAGCGAGAACGCGACGGTCGGTACGGTCATCGACAACAAGCGCATCATTGAGTTGCCGCTGGCGGGCCGCAATGCCTTCAACCTGGTGGCGCTGGCTCCGAACGTCAGCTTTGGTTTCCCCTCGGCGGGACAGGCTGGAGCGCGCCAGGGTGGCATTCGCTCCGATCAATCCATTTCCGTGGGCGGCCAGCGCGCGCAGTATAACCGCTACACTTTGGACGGCGTCGAGAACACCGATCCGAATTTCAACACCTTCGTTGTCCTGCCGTCGGTGGATGCGTTGCAGGAATTCAAAGTGCAATCCGGCGTGTATCCGGCGGAGTTTGGACGCGGCGCCACGCAGATCAACATGTCCACCAAGCCGGGCAGCAACGACTATCACGGCACGCTGTTCTACTTCCTGCGCAACGACAAGCTCGATGCCAAGAACTATGCGTTCACCACGGCGCGCCCCAAGAAGGACCCTTTCAAGTGGAACCAGTTTGGATTCACGCTCGGCGGCCCCATCTCGATTCCCAAGCTGTTCAACGGAAAGAACCGTCTCTTCTTCATGACCAACTATGAGTGGTTCCGCCAGCGCCGCCAGGTGCAGAGCGTCAACACTCTTCCGACCGCGGCCATGCAGGCCGGCAACTTCAACGACATCATCGGACTGGCCAGCAACAACGCCCGGCAAAGTAACGGCATCTACGACCCGCGCACGCGCGCGGCTGCCGGCGGCGCCGTCACCGGCACGCTGTTCCCGAACAATGTGATTCCCACCAGCCGCATCGATCCGACGTCGCAAAAGCTGCTCTCGTTCTACCGCGTTCCCAACCTGGCTACCGCCGATCTTGGGAACAACTTCGTTCAGGCGCGCGGCACGCCGGTCAATCGCGACCAGTTCACGGGCCGCTTCGACGTCGTGGAAAGCTCCAATTCCCAGTGGTCCGGCCGTTATAGCTGGGGCGACGAAAACCAGTCCTCGGAGAGCCTCAATCTGAACGGCACGAAGATCGTCACCAACTTCAAGCAGTACATGGTGTCGAACACTCGCGTACTGTCGGCCAGTATGGTGAACGAGGCCCGCTTCGGATACACCAAGTTTTACAACACGAACGGTACCGAACTGGCCTTTTCGCGCGACGTGGTGAGCGAACTCGCCATCCCCGGCCTCAACGGCGGTCCCGCAGTGCAGTGGGGCATTCCGAACGTTTCGCTGCAGGGCGTCTGGGCCGGTTTCGGCAACGATTCCGAAGGCCCCTACGAGAACAACAACTCGGCCCTCCAGTTCGTGAACAACTTCTCCTGGATCCGGGGCAAGCACAGCTTCAAGATCGGCGGCGAAATCCGTCAGGACCGCTACGACCAGGTGGGCAACCAGTTTGCCCGCGGCCAGTTCACCTTCCAGCGCAACGCCACCAACCTGCCGGGCGCGGCGGGCCGCACGGGCGACCCGCTGGCCGACTTCCTGCTGGGTGAAGTATTCCAGGCCGAAGCCGCCGTCCAGATCGCGCAGGCAAAGTTCCGCTCCACCGGCTTCGCGCTGTACTTCGATGACGTTTGGAAGGTGAGCCAGAAGCTCACCGTCAACTTCGGCCTTCGTTACGAGTTGTCACCGCCGTGGGAAGATCAAACCGGCACGCTGTTCAATGCCATCGTGCCGAACGACATCTTCACCAGCCTGGCCAACCCGGTTATCACCGACCGTTCGCTGCATCCCTTCTTCCTCCGCCAGGGCGGACAACGCTCGAACTGCATGGAGGGCATCGCCATAGGTCCCTGGCTGCCCAACAGCGGGTATAACGTCAGTGTTCGTTGCGACGGCTCGCTGGGCAACCGCCTTGTGGGTGTCGACAAGAACGACTTCGCCCCGCGCTTCGGCATCTCCTACTCGCCGGGCTCGAAATGGGTGATCCGCATGGGCGGCGGCTACTTCTACTCGCAGGACACCGGCAATCCGCGCTTCGACATGGCGCGCAACCTGGCCGGCCGCGGCCGCAACAACTCCAACCAGCAGATTCCCGATCTCCGCTGGGCCAACTCGCTGGGAGGCGGCGGACTTGCCGCTTCGCTCCCCGCCCAGCCGTACAGCTTCGCCAATCCCTATGACCGCCGCACGCCGTACACCATGCAGTACATGCTCAACGTGCAGCGCGAACTCGGCGGCGGTTCGGTGCTGGAAGTCGGCTATCTGGGCAGCCTCTCGCGGCACCTGGAATCCCTCCGCGCCATCAACGAGTCGATTCCGGTGAATCCCGTTCTGGATAACCGTTCGCTCGCTCTGCGCCGTCCGTTCCCGGAATTCGGCCGCATCCAGTTGGTCGACAACGGCGGCACTGGCAATTACAACTCGCTGGCCGCCAAATTCACCAAGCGCTATTCGAAGGGACTCACCACGCTGGTCAGCTACACCTGGTCGAAGTCTCTCGACACCTCGACATCCATCCGCACGCTCGGCGGCGACACGCTGTTCCCGCAGAACAGCTACTGCCGCGCCTGCGAATACGGCCGTTCAGGCCACGACGTCCGCCACCGTCTGGTCACATCGGCCATCTGGGACCTGCCTTTCGGCAAGGGCCGCCAGATGAACATCGAGAACCCCGTGGCCAACGCGGTTGCCGGCGGCTGGCAGATGAGCTCGATCGTCACTCTGCAAACCGGCTTCGCGGCGACCGTCGCCAACGGCCTGGACACTTCGAACACCGGCGCGTTCTTCGACCGTCCGAACGCCACCGGCCAGGAGGTGGACCTGCCGCGCGGCCAGCAGGACCCGCAACGCTTCTTCAACACGGGCGCTTTCGCGGTGCAAGCCGCCGGTACTCACGGCAACGTCGGACGCAATACGCTGACCACGCCCGGCATCATCGGTTGGGATTTCTCGCTGCTGAAGAATTTCAACCTGAAGTCGGAAACGCGCTACCTCCAGTTCCGCTTCGAGGCGTTTAATTTCCCGAACCACCCCAACTGGGGCAATCCGGACACGAACGTCTCTTCGGGGAACTTCGGCCGCATCACCGGCACCCGCTCCAACATGCGCCAGCTCCAGTTCGGCCTCAAGCTGAATTTCTAGCCCGCGGTTCGCACAATCCAACGCAAAAGGCCCACTCCCGTCACTGGGGTGGGCCTCTGCTTTGTGGGGACACTGTGGAGTCGGCCGGGCCCCAGGAACTGTGTCAGGCGCCTTCGGGTGCAGCCTGGCGGCGAACCAGATCGCTCAACTTCCGCTCCGCCGTGGGGAACTTCGCGATACCCGCGCCCATCACGTCGTCGGCCACCGTAAGGTAAAGGTCGGCCACGGTACCGGTGGTGCGGGTATGAAGCCCTGTGGCGAGATTGCCGTGGAACCCGGCGAGGATTACCGAAAGACCGTTGTTCTTGTGATCGTTCGCCTCGGCATGTTCGTGCACGAAGAGAAGCGAGGTGCGGTCCAGCAGCGTGCCGTCACCCTCGGGGATGGAGCGAAGCTTGCCGAGCAGGTAGGCGAACTCCTCGACGTGCCAACGGCAGATGTCGCGCATGATCCTCTGGCCGTCGAGCGTGTCCATGCCCGGAGCCTTGCCATCGCGGTGCGTGTAATCGTGATGCCGGGCGGCGGTGAGCCCGAGCCACGGAAAGCGGGTGAGTCCCTGGCACTTGGTCAGCATGTAGCTGGCTACGCGCGTCTGGCGTGTGGCGAAGGCATGCGCGAGCAGGTCGCTTTGCAGCTTGGCGATACGGGGCCAATCCTTCATGTCGCCGTCGTACTCGGGCTCCTCCACCTTGTAATACTGCGGCGGCATGCTGGCGATCGAGCGCTCGACATCGCGAATGGAATCCAGGTGTTCCGTGAGGCGGTTCCGATCCTCGCTGCCCAGGCCGTCCTGCAATGCGCCGGCATCGGCGCGGATGGCGTCGAGCACGCTGCGTTTGCGGTTCACCCAGCCGATTTCCCGCTGGCCGAACAGGCGGTCGAAGAGTTTGTGTGGCAACATCTCCGGAGGCAGGGGGCGGTCGTAAGCGGCCCAGCTCATGTTGCGCTGCACGCTTTCGCCAAAGCTCTCCTGGGAGACGCCGATTTGCAAGGAACGGAAGCGCGAATCTCCGCCGATCCTCGCCGCGATGGCCTGATCTATGGAAGCGCCGCCAGCGCCGCGTCCGGTAAACTGCGTGCCGGTCATCAGGGCGCTCATGGAGCGGTGGTGGTCATTGCCGGGACCGGGCATCCGGGCGGCGGGGTTGTCGAGGCCGGTGACGACGTGCATCTGCTCGCGGAACGAGGCAAGCGGCGCCAGGCAAGGCGTCATGGTGAAACCGCGCCCGGTTTCGTTGGGAATCCAGTATTTCTCGACGATCCCGTTCCCGTTGAACCAAAGCACGAAGCGGGTATCGCGAGCGGACGGGCCAGCCGCATAGGCCGTACCCGCGGAGTTAAACATCGCAACCAACGGCGGCAACGGAAGCCAGGCGCGCGAACCGGCGCAGGTCAGGCCCTTGAGAAGGGTGCGGCGGGACAGGGGTCCTCTCATGCGGTTAGTTCCTCCCAGAGGCGTGGATGCCGAACTCGGTCCACTTCGCTATAGCAATCATAAGCTTCTGAAAGCGGAATTGCGAATCGCGGAAATCGCCGAGGGCTCGCGCGATGACCGGACGGTCGGCCACGCTCTCACGCCGGCCCATGGCGTAGCGGAAATACAGTTTCACCAGGCACTCCTGGCACTGCGGCGTACGGGCGAGCGCGGCGCCCAATTGGGCGGGTGTTTCAAACTCGGAGCCGTCGATGCCGGCCACCCACCCCCGGCTGTCGATGGGAACGCTGACGCTGTGCGATTCCTTCTTGCGGTCGAAGCTGGGAATACGCAGGGTGAGGTCTTTACGGAAGGCGCCGACGCCATCGTACTTTTCCAGGCCAAGACCGATCGGGTCGATCAGGTTGTGACAACTCGCGCAGGAAGGGTTGTTCAGGTGAACTTGCAAGCGCTCGCGATTGGTCATGGGCTTCTCTTCGCTCTGCGGCGGCAGGTTGGTATTCACTCCGGGCGGCGGTTGAGGCACGTTCTGGCACAGAAACTGTTCGCGCACGAACAGGCCCCGGGCGGTAGGCGAGGTTTCCGAAGGCTTGCTGGTGAGGGCTAGAAAGGTGGCGTGGCTGATGATGCCGGCACGGCCGGAGCCTTCGGGATAGGCGGCGCGAGTGAAATCGTCCGAGGAGGTCTTCATGCCGTACAGAGAAGCCATGTCCCCGTTGATGAACGTGGCGTTCGAGGTATAGAACTCGAGGAAGTCGCGGTTGTTCCAGACGAGATCGGCCACGAAGCGCCGGGTCTCCTCGGTCATGGAAAAGGCGGTTTCGCGGGTAAAGTTGGGGTAGAAACGGCGGTCCTTCACCATGGTGACGACGCGGTCGAAACGCAACCACTGGGAGGTGAACTCGTCAAGCGCCGAGGCGGCGCGCGGGTCGGCCAACATGCGGCGGGCTTGCGCTTCGAAACCTTCGGGTGTGTTCAACTCGCCCCGTTCGGCGGCGGCAACCAGGGCTGCGTCGGGCATGGTGTCCCACAACAGGTAGGAGAGCCGCGAGGCGCGGACGTAGGGAGCATCCTCCGGCCGGGTGGCGGTTTCGGGACGGTAAAGAAAGGACGGCGATTGAAGCATCGCCTCAGCGACGGCTTCCGGACCGGCGGCCGCGAGCAGGGCCTTGTAGCGCGCGGCTTCCCGCGTGGTCAGCGGGCGGCGGAAGGCGCGTTTGCCGAACGACTCCACGAAATTCGAGAGATCGCCCGGCTTCACCTTTTGAGCTAGCCGCGCGGCGGCTTCGCCATACGCTTCGGCGAGCAGGGGCGAGATGGACTGTCCCTCGTACTGGTTCTTGAAACCGTCGATGAAGTCTTCGGGCGGGAATTGGCGTGAAGGACGGCTGATGTCGCCGAGGAGGTCGCGCACGGTATTGTCATATTGCGAGTGGGTAAGACGCCGCAGGGCGGGCTTCGAGAGCGCCTTGGCGGCGGGGGCGGTTTCCACGCGGGCCATGGGCTTGGATGCGGCAAGGTGACGGGCCCATTGCACCAGGGCGGTCTCGGCTTCGCTGCCCGCCTGGATCCGGCGGCCGCCAGCGTGGCGGATCCGGTTGGTGGGCTTCATGACAAGCGTGGACTGGGCCGGGTCGGCCGTATCGACGAAGCGGCGCAGGGAATCGCCGAAAAACTCACGTTCCTGCGCGGTCGCGGCGGCATCGGGAAACTGGAGGCGCGTGGTGGAGGCGACCCCATCGGCGTTGTGGCACCCAACGCAGCCGGCCTTGTCGAGCCACGGCCCCAGGTCGCGCGTGAAATTCATCTGCGCGCCGAGCGGGGCCAATGCGAAGACACTGATCGTGAGAATGCGGAGCAAGGTGTTACCATTCTATTCCCGATGCAACTCATGGATCTGTTCGACCACTCGCTGGTGGCGCGGGCGCGCCAGGAGGGGCTTGAGTTTGGCGGATCGGCGCTCACCTTCGGCGAGCTGGACAGGATGTCGCACGGCCTCGCGCTCGCACTGGCCGCGCGCGGGGTGGCGGCGGGCGACCGCGTCTGCGTCTACCTGCCGAACAGCCCCGGCGTGATCGCGCTGTTCCTGGCCTGCCAGAAGCTGGGCGCGATCTATGTGCCCGTGAACATACTTTACCGCGAGCGTGAGTTGGAGCACATCCGGCGCGACGCGGAGCCGAAGCTGTTCGTGGACCAGGCGCTGCTGCACGAATTGCAAGGGGCGCAGGCAGGCGCGGCCGCGGACCGCATCCGGGTGCGCATCGGCGGCGATGCGCCGGCCATGATCGTCTACACGTCGGGAACGACGGGCGCGAGCAAGGGCGCCGTGATCACGCATAACAACATGCTGGCCAACACGGCGAACATCGTGACGTGCTGGGAGATTTCCGCGGCGGACCGTTTCCTGCTGGCGCTGCCGCTGTTTCATGTGCACGGATTGGGGAACGGAATCCACGCGTGGCTGGCGACAGGATGCCGGATGCGGCTGTTGGAGAGATTTGAACATCAAAAGGCGGCGGAGGAGTTTCTGTCGTTCCGGCCGACGTTGTTCTTCGGCGTACCGACGATTTATGTGCGTCTGCTGGAAGCCCCGGCGGAGATCGCCGCTCCCATGCGCCTGTTCGTGAGCGGGTCGGCTCCGCTTCCGGCGGCGGTGCTGGAACAGTTTCGCGAACGGTTCGGACACACGATTCTGGAACGCTACGGCATGAGCGAGACGATGATGAACACGAGCAATCCGTATGCGGGCGAGCGGCGGGCCGGAACCGTCGGGACGCCGCTGCCGGGCGTGAGCCTGCGCCTGGCGTACGGCGAGGTGCAGTTGCGCGGGCCGAACATTTTCGCGGGGTATTGGCGGAACCCGGAGGCCACGGCGAAGTCCTTCGACGATGGCTGGTTCAAGACGGGCGACATGGGGTCGCTGAGCGAGGACGGCTACCTGACGCTCACCGGGAGAAAGAGCGACCTGATCATCAGCGGCGGATTTAATATCTATCCGCGTGAGATCGAGGAACTGCTGCTGGAGCAGGAGGGCGTGGCCGAGGCGGCCGTGGTGGGCATGGCCGACCCGATGCGGGGCGAGGTTCCGGTGGCGTATGTGGTTCTGCGGGACGGCTGCGACGCGGAGCGGCTGGGGGAGACCTGCCGCGCGAAACTGGCGTCATTCAAGGTGCCGCGCGCCTTCGTGCCCGTGCCGGCGCTGCCGCGCACGGCGCTGGGCAAGGTGCAGAAGCATCTCTTGCCCAAGCCGGACGGAGGGGTTTAGAGCATCACGGATATGCCCGCCATCAGCAGCGAGAAGGCGGGCAGCAGGAGCAGTGCCGTCTTCAGGCGGCGGGGGTCATCGCCGGCGACGCCGCCAATGATGGGCGAACTGACGACGAGGCCAAGCCAGCCGGCCGTGGTGGCGATGCCGGTGGCCGTGGCCGCGGTAGCGGGAAACTTGCCGCCGACCACGGCGAGCGTGGTGGGAAAGACCGGCGCCATGGCGAGACCCGCCAGGAATACGGCGGCCCAGGCAACGCCGGCCGATCTGGTTTGCAACATGGCGTATGTGGTGATGGCCATCAGCACGGCTGCTCCAGTGAGCACGCGCTCGGGCGAAACGTTGGCCAGCACGGGGGCGATGGCGACACGGCCGAGCAGGATGCCGAGGGCGAAACCGAGCGAGAGGATGGTGATCGCGTTCTTCTCGGGCACGCCTTGCGCGATCAGGTGGCGGGCGAGCCAGTTCCAGACGCCCACTTCGGCCGAGACATATAGGAAGAGGAAGGCCGCCAGCAGGAGCAGTTCCGGCGAAGCGAGCAACTCGCCCACTTGCGAAGCCTGGAAGGCCACATGGCCGCTGGGCGCTGCCATCGGCGTGAGCACGTGGATCAATAGAGTGATGAGAGCGAGTCCTGCCGCGAAGACGGTGAGGCTCCCCGAGTTGTTGTTAAAGATTCGGGCGGCGAGCAAAGGCGTGAGCAGTCCGCCGAGGCCGAAGAAGAGATTCAGCAGATTGAAGACGCTGGCCGTGCTGAGCGATTGAATGTGGATGTCGCCCGCCAGGGCGAACGCGGCCGTCACCAGCGAACCGCCGCCGATGCCCAACAGCAGCATGGATCCGCCGATGAGGCCATAACCCTTGGCGCTGCGCAACCCGAACAGAGCCATGGCGATGAGGCCGAGCGCGAGTAAGGTGCCCGGCTTCTTGCCCTGCGTGTCGATGAGCGGGCCGATGAAGAAGGAACCGATCATGAGGCCGATGCCCTGGGCCATGGCGATGTTGCCATTCTGTTTGGGCGAGAGCGAGAAGCGTTGCGAGAGGTCGGGCAGGATTGTGCCCAGCATGGCGGCGATGAGGCCGTAAACGAAGATAGCGAGTACGGCGGCGAGGATGAGCATATCGGTCTCCTAAAGATGCCGTGCCTGACAGGGGCGCGGACGCAAGTTGTACAAGCAAAAAGGACCGCCCGGGCGTGAGCCTGAGCGGTCCTCAATCGTAGCAGATGACGCGGATGGGTGGTTCGGGTGGTTTAGACGAAGTTGTACTTGCGGGCTTTGTCGTCCCAAACAACCATTTTGTTGTTGCGGTAGGCCAGCGTGGCCATGTGGCCGCTGATGGCCGCCATCTGGCCCACTTCGACTGGCGCCACCAGTTGGGCCTTGCCGTCGATGGCGTCGAGCAGGTTGCGCAGGTGGGCCTCGACGGCCGGGTTGTCGTTGCCGCGCAGGTCGAGCTTCACCTCGCTGCGCGCGGCGACATGGGCCGGGGGCTTGCCGGCGAACTTCTGCGGAGTGAACAGCAGCGTCTGGCGGTTCAACACCTGCAATGTGCCTTCGTTGCCGCAAAACTGCTCGCCGTAGCCGAACTCATCGTTGCCGAAGTAGCAGGAATAGTTGATGTGGAACTTGTCCGAGTATTCGTAGAGGGCGCTGAGCGTGTCAGGCACGTCGCGGTCGTCGTTGTCGGTCCAGCGGTACACGCCGCCCGAAGCGACGCAGGTCTTGGGCACGGTTTTACCCATGACGAAGTTGGAGATGTCGGTCTGGTGAACCAGCAGGTCGGTCGAGATACCGCCGGAATAGTCCCAATAGAGACGCCACTGGAAGTAGCGGTTCTTGTTGAAGGGTGTCTTGGGCGCGGGACCGAGGAAGCGGCCGTAGTCGGTGTTCTCGGGCGCGGCGTCGGCGGGGATGTTATAGCGCCATGCCGGGGCGCCGTTGGTCAGCGCTGCGCGGTACCAGAAGGCGCGCACATAGTGGCATTCGCCGATGAGCCCCTGGGACACCATGGTCTTGGCCATGATGTAGAGCGAGTTGGAGCGGTTCTGCGTGCCAACCTGCACCTTCTTGCCGGAGGTGTTGACGGCCTTGATCAGTTCCTCGCCTTTTTCTATGGTCTGGGCGAGCGGCTTTTCGATGTAAACGTGCTTGCCTGCCTTCAACGCCGCCAGGGTCATCTCGTGGTGGAGATGCTCAGGCGTGGCGATGACCACAACCTGGATGTTCGGGTCGGCGAGAAGTTGCAGGTAGTCGATGTACGTCTTGGCCGATTTGTTCTCGACCGTGGCCACCTTATCCTTGGCGCGGTTCAGGTTGCCGGCGTAGGTGTCGCAAACGCCAAGAACGGTGATGCGTTCGCCGCTGCCGGCATAGAGCCGGTCCATCAGGTAGTTTCCGCGGCCTCCGGTGCCGATGAAGCCAACAGTCATCTTCTTGTTCTGGGCCAGGAGGTTCGGAACAAAGGCGGGGGCGGCCGCCACGGCGGCCCGCTTCACCAGGCTCCGTCTGGACACGGTTTCAGACATGAAAAGCGCTCCTTACTTGTGAAGTACCCTTCAGAATACCAAAGGGAGATGGAAGGCAGGACCGCGGCGGCGCCGGTGGGCGAAGTAGGACGGGATTTTGGGCGCCATGTATAATGTAATTGGAAATTTGGTTTGCTTAGGGTGGGCGAGAGCCCACTTTTTTATTGGCACAGAGTAGCCGGATGAAGAGCGAGATCATCGACAAGGTGACCGAGATCGTGGAGCGCGCGGGGCGCAAGGATGGCATTGAAGCCGTCGAGGTGGAGTTGAAGGGCTCCGGCAACGCGCGTGTACTCCGTATCTTCATCGACAAGCCGGCTGGTGTCACGCACGCCGACTGCCAGAACATCTCCGAGTATGTGGGCACGGTCCTGGACATGGAAGAGGTAATTCCAGGGGGCCGGTACACGTTGGAGGTGAGCTCTCCGGGCGTGGAACGCAAACTAAGCAATCCGCGTGACTTTGAGCGCTTCGCGGGGCAGAAAGCGAAGCTGGTCCTCACCGAGCCGGTGGGAGAGCGCAAAGTGTGGGAGGGAGTGCTCGCGGGATTTTCCGACGGCGAAATCCTGTTGGACACGGCCGGAGGCGAACCGGCCCGCATCCCCCTGGCCCAGGTGGCACGCGCCAATCTGAAGTTCGACTGGTAAATTCCGGCAACCCCGAGACAGAGGCTAGATACCCTTGGCATCGATCTATCAATCCATCGAAATCCTGAGCAAGGAAAAGGGCGTTGACGCACATGTGATTCTGGACGCCGTGAAGGACGCGCTTATCGTGGCGGCGCGCAAGCATTTCCGCACGGAAGAGAACATGACGGTGGACTTCGACCCGAAGACCGGGGCGATTCTGCTGTTCATCGTGAAGAACGTCGTGGACGAGGTCGCCGACAAGTTGAACGAGTTGACTCTCGAACAGGCGCTGAAGCTGGATCCGAAAGCCGGGCCGGGCGGCGTGGTGCGCATTCCCAAGAATGCCGAGGCCCTGGGCCGCATCGCGGCGCAGACGGCCAAACAGGTGATTCTGCAAAAGGTGCGCGAGGCCGAGCGAGAAAATATTTTTTCGGAGTTTTCCGGCCGCGTGGGCGACCTGCTGCACTGCACGGTGAAGCGCATTGAAGGCCAGGATCTGGTGGTGGACCTGGGCAAGACCGAGGCGCGCCTGCCGAAAAAGGAGCAGTCGCGGCTGGAGAATTTCAGCATCGGCGACCGCGTGCGCGTGGTGATCAAGAGCGTGGAGAAGGCCGGCAAGAACGCCGGCGTCATGGTGAGCCGCGCGGCGCCGGACCTGGTGCAGCGGCTGTTCGAGCAGGAGGTGCCGGAGATTTACGACGGCACGGTGCAGATCAAGGGCTGCGCGCGCGAGGCGGGCGAGCGGACGAAGATCGCCGTGCACAGCCGGGACCGCGACGTGGATAGCGTGGGCGCCTGCGTGGGCATGAAGGGAATGCGCGTCCAGTCGATCATCCGCGAACTGCGCGGCGAGAAGATCGACATCATCGAGTTTTCCGAGGACATCTCCGTGTTCGCCACGCACGCACTGAGCCCGGCGCGCATCACCCGTGTAGCCATTGTCGATACCATTGAGCGGCACATGGAAGTGATCGTGGACGACACGCAGCTTTCCCTGGCCATCGGCAAGAAGGGCCAGAACGTGCGGCTGGCGGCGAAGCTTCTGGGCTGGCACATCGACATCAAGAGCGAGGAAGAGAAGCGGCAGGAAGTGGAGTCGCAAATGGCGGCCGTGATGGCGCCCGGCGCTCCGGTGTCGATTCTCATCGACTATGGCCTGCCGGAGAAGCTGGCCGAGGCGCTGATCGGCGCCGGTATCGCCACCGTGGAGAAGCTGGGTTCCATGACGCCGGAGGACCTGGCGTCGATTGAAGGGATTGAAGCGGAAAGCGTCGAATTGATTCAGTCGAACGTGATTTCCTATTATCAACAGTTCGATGCGCAGCAGGCCCCGCCGCCTCCACAGGAATTCGTGGAGGGGATGCCCATCCAGCCGCCGCTGGGAGCCGCGCCGCCCGCTCCCATACAGCATGAGGAAGTCCCCGCTGGAGAAGACGTCGAGGCGGAGCAGACCCCCGCCAGCGAGGACATTGAGGTGGCGCAGGCCGCCGAACCACCGGCGGAAGACACGCAAACCCACGAAGAGAAGGCGGTTGCGGACGAAGCCGGCTTGGAATCTGATAACATAAAGAATTCGGAATAAGCGATTGGAGACGCTCCTTTCTCTGAGAGAAGGTATCGCGCGCACGGCAGGACGCGTTCGCGTTACTCCGTCCGCATTCTGAAACCCCGCGAGAGGCTGGCCCCAAATACGAACTGGTATGAGTAAAATTCGCATTAACGAACTAGCGCGGGAACTCGAGGTGAAACCCGGTGTGATCCTCGACCTGCTGCCCGAGCTGGGCGTCAGCGAAAAGAAAACTCACTCCAGTTCGTTGGACGACGATGTCGCGCTGCAGATCCGGCAGGCGCTGGTAGGTAAAGGGGAAGGGATCGGAAGAACGCGCGAAGCGGACGCCGAGGAAAAGACCCCGGAGACTGCCATCAGCCGGAGTTCCGGCCTCGATCCTCACGCCGGACCGGAGGTGGTGAAGACGCCCGTGGCGGCTCCTCCTGCTCCGGTTGCCTCAGCACCGCCGCCCCCGGCAGTCCCGAAGGAGACCCCTACGACATCTTCCGCTGTTACAGCCCCCCCTCCGCAGGAAGTAAAGGAACGTGAAGCGGCGGCGCCTGTCCGTCCGCCGGTTGCTCCCGTGCGGCCGCCCCTGGCCTCAGGCAAGCCGATCGTTCCGTCGATACCGATTCCGCCGCGCCCGGCCGTTTCACCGCAAGCGATCCGGCCTCCGTTGTCGGGGGGAATCGTAACGCAGGCCGCCCCGCCCGCCCCGCCCGCGCCGCCTCCGGCCGTGCGCCCTGGCGCGCCGATCGCGCCAGCGCCTCCGCAGGCTTCCGCTCCCACCCCGCCGCCACCGGGCGAGAGCACCCGCCGCCCTGGACAGATTCTCTCCGGACCGCGACAGCCGCTGCCGGCTTCCATGACTTCGGCTCCCGGTGGACAGCCTCGTCCGGCTTTGGGCCAGCCGGCGCCGCCCATGCCCGGCCCGGCCCGCCCCGCCGCGCCGCGCCCGCCCCTTGCGCCGCGGACACCCATCGCACCGCGTCCCGACCGCGCTCCTGGCCCCGCTGCACCCGCGGCTGGAACTGGACCCCGTGCCGGACTGGCCGGCCAACCGGCGCCGCGTCCCGTGGTGCCCCCTCGTCCCGACCTGGTGGCCAAGTTGCAGCAGACGCAGCGCAGCGCCGCCCCCGGCCAACCTTCGCCGCGTCCGGGCGCTCCCAGAGCGACCCCGGTTCCGGGACGTCCGATTTACGATTTTCGCGGACCCGTGCGGCCAGGCCAGCCTTCGCCGCAGCGAGGGCCGGGCATGCCTTCGCCGGGCGGGCCCGGCGGCGCGCGCCCCATGCGGGGCCGCGGTATGCACCCGACGGCGCCCCTGCCGGAACCGCCAACCGTTGCTACGCCGGAACGCCGCCATCAGGGCAAACCCGGCCGCAAACCAGCGGTGGACCGCGAGGCCGAGCGCGAGGGTAAGCACCAGCCCATGTACCGCCGCCAGGAGGCGGAGGTGCAGGCGGCCAATTCCGAGATCACGATCTCGGAGGGCATCACCGTAAAGGAACTGGCTGAAAAGCTGGGATTGAAGGCGAACGTTGTGATTCAGCGCATGCTGACCCGCAAGAAAATGTTCGTCACGATCAACCAGACGCTGGATACGAAGCTGGCCGAAGAGATCGCCGAAGGTTTCGGCGCGCTGACGAACAAGGTGAGCTACGAGGAGGAGACCACGCAGGAAGTGGATCTCGCCGAAGTGGCCGCCGACATGGTGCGGCGCGCTCCCGTGGTGACCGTCATGGGCCACGTCGATCACGGCAAGACCTCGCTTCTGGACGCCATCCGGCTGGCCAACGTCGCCGACCGCGAGGCGGGCGGCATCACGCAGCACATTGGCGCTTACCAGGTGGCTCACAACGGACAGAAGATCGTCTTCATCGATACTCCGGGCCACGAGGCGTTCACGCGGATGCGCGCGCGCGGAGCGAAAGTCACCGACATCGTGATTCTCGTGGTGGCGGCCGACGATGGCGTCATGCCGCAGACGCGCGAGGCGATCGACCACGCCAAGGCCGCCGGCGCGCCGCTCATCGTGGCGATCAACAAGATCGACAAACCGGATGCGCAGATCGACCGCATCAAACAGCAGCTCAGCGATCTTGGATTGCTGGCCGAGGACTGGGGCGGCGACACCGTGATGGTGCCCGTATCGGCCAAGACTAAGCAAAACCTCGACCTTTTGTTGGAGATGGTGCTGCTGGTGGCCGAAATGCAGAACCTGAAGGCCAACCCGGCGCGTCCGGCGCTGTGCACGGTGCTGGAAGCGCAATTGGACCGCGGGCGCGGTCCGGTGGCGACGGTACTGGTGCGCAACGGCACGCTGCGCGTGGGCGACTTCTTCATCTGCGGCACCGTTTTCGGGAAGGTGCGCGCCCTGTTCGACGACCACGGCGAACCGGTGAAGGAAGCCGAGCCATCGACACCCGTCGAGGTGCTCGGTCTCGAAGACATGCCGGAAGTGGGCGATACGCTGCAAGTGGTGACCGATACGGCCAAGGCCAAGCAGATTGTCGGCTACCGCGAAACGCGCGAACGCGAGCAGGCGATGGCCAAGAGCCGCATCACCCTGGAAAGCCTGCACCGGCAGTTGCGGGAAGGCGAAACCAAGGAACTGAACGTCATCATCAAGGCCGACGTTGGCGGTTCGGCCGAGGTGCTGACGGAAACGTTGCAGAAGCTGTCCACGGAGAAGGTGAAGATCCGCGTGATTCACGCCGGCGTCGGCGCCATCCGCGAAAACGACGTGCAACTGGCGGCTGCCTCCGACGGCATCATCATCGGCTTCAACGTACGTCCGGAACGTTCGGCGGCGGCGCTGGCTGAACAGGAGAAGGTGGATCTCCGCCTTCACACGATCATCTACGATCTGACCCAGGAGATCCGCAAGGCCATGGTCGGCTTGCTGGAGCCCGTGATTCGCGAGGTGTACCTCGGCAGGGCCGAAGTGCGCGACACCTTCCGCATCACCAAGGTGGGCACGGTGGCCGGCTGCCATGTGCAGGACGGCGTGATCAAACGCGGCGCCGATATGAGGCTGCTGCGCGACAACATCGTCATCCATACGGGCAAGATCGAGGGCCTGCGGCGTTTCAAGGACGACGCGAGCGAAGTGAAGCAGGGCTTCGAGTGCGGCATCAACATCGCCCACTACAACGACGTGAAGCCCGGCGACGTGATCGAGGCGTTCACCTCGGAAAAGATAGCCGCCGACCTGTAGAAAACCGGTCACAACGGTTCCAAACCGCGCCGCGCAGTGGATAGGCTAGTGTCCATGCGCGGCGTTTTTCTTTTTCTGCTGGCGGCGGCGGGCGTTGCGGCGCAACCCCACACGCTGTGGTACCGGCAACCGGCCTCTGAATGGACCGGAGCGCTCCCCGTGGGCAATGGACGCCTGGGCGCGATGGTGTTCGGTGGCACGGCGGTGGAGCGTTTGCAATTGAACGAGGATTCGGTGTGGGCCGGTTCCAAGCTGGACCGCATCAATCCGCAGGCCGCGCGTTCGCTGCCCGAGGTGCGGCGACTGTTGATGTCGGGCCTGATCCGCGAGGCTGAGGAACTGGCGGACCGGACGTTGATCGCAACGCCCAGACGGATGCCGCAGTACCAGCCGCTGGGCGATCTGACTTTGCGCTTGCCCGGCCACGAACGCGCCGTCGAATACCGCCGTGAACTCGATCTGGACCGGGCGATGGTGCGTGTTCACTATCGCGTGGACGGCGTGGAGTACACGCGCGAAGTGTTCGCCAGCGCGCCCGACCAGGCCCTTGTGATGCGCTTGACGGCGGGCCGGAAAGGCAGGCTCAGCTTCACGGCCGGATTGAGCCGCGAAACCGGCGCCGCGGCGCGAATTGAAGGACGGAACCGCGTCATCCTGGAAGGCCAGGCGCTGCCCTACGGCGACAGACAGGCGGGTGAGCCAAGGACGGGCGTGAAGATTCGCGCCGTATTGGAGGTGAGGGCCAAAGGAGGGCGTGTTCGGCCACAGGGCGATGCCTTGGAGGTGAGCGGGGCGGACTCGGTGGTGCTGGTATTGAATGCCGGCACGTCGATGCGGTCGCTGGACGTGAAGCTGCCATCGAGGAGCTATGAGGCCATGGAGGCGGCTCATCTGGCGGACTACCGGCGGTTGTACCGGCGCGTGCGGTTCGCCCTTGCCGGACCGGCGCCGGAGTTGCCCACCGATGAGCGGCTGCGGCGCGTGACGGCGGGCGAAAGCGACACGGCTCTGGAGGCCATGTACTTCCAGTTTGGCCGCTACCTGCTGATCGCCAGCAGCCGTCCGGGGAGCCTCGCGGCGAACCTGCAGGGCATCTGGAACGGCCAGCTTGCGCCTCCATGGGAGAGCAAGTACACGATCAACATCAACACGGAGATGAACTACTGGCCCGCCGAGGTGGCCAACCTCTCTGAACTACACGAACCGCTGTTCGATCTGGTGGACAAGGCGCGCGAGGATGGACGGAGAGTGGCGCGCCGGATGTACGGCGCGCCTGGCTTCGTTCTGCATCACAATACCGACGGTTGGGGGCATGCGGTCCCCATTGACGGCGTGGGTTCGGGCGTCTGGCCGATGGGCGCGGCGTGGCTGAGCCTCCACTTCTGGGACCACTATGAATTTACCCTCGACAGGGATTTTCTCGAACGGCGCGCGTATCCGGCGATGAAGGAGGCCGCCGAGTTCCTGATGGCCACCTTCACGCGCGACGCGAAAGGAAGGCTGCTGACGGGCCCGTCCATTTCGCCGGAGAACCGTTACCGTACCCCGGATGGACAGACGGGCAAGCTGTGCATGGCGCCTACGATGGATGTGGAGATCGCGCATACGCTGCTGGGCCGCGCGGCGGAGGCGGCCGGGATTCTGAGGCGTGACGCGGAGTTCGCGAAGGCGGCGCGGAAGGCGCAAGCGGAGCTGCCCCCGCTTCGCATAGGCTCGCAGGGGCAGTTGCTGGAATGGCTGGAGGAGTATGAGGAGCCTGACCCTGGGCACCGCCACATTTCCCATCTGTTCGCGCTGCACCCAGGGAACCAGATTACGCTGCGAGGAACCCCGGAACTGGCACGCGCCGCGCGCACGTCGTTGGAGCGGCGGTTGCGGGCCGGAAGCGGACACACCGGGTGGAGCCGGGCCTGGATCGTCAACTTCTGGGCGCGACTGGAAGAAGGCGATACGGCGCACGAGAACGTGGCGGCGCTGCTCGCCAAATCCACGTTTCCGAACCTGCTCGATAATCACCCGCCGTTTCAGATCGACGGCAACTTCGGTGGAACGGCCGGCATGGCGGAGATGCTGCTGCAAAGCCATGCTGGAGAGATCGCCCTGTTCCCCGCGCTGCCGCGGGCCTGGCCGGAGGGGACGATGAGCGGATTACGAGCGCGGGGCAACGTGGGTGTGGACCTGGAGTGGAAACAGGGCCAGGGAACCCGGGCCCTGTTCACCGTGGGACAGGATCGCTGGCTGGTGGTGCGGCCGCCCCACGGACGGCGTGTGGCGCGTGTGCACTCAGCGGGGAAGAGCGTCGCGATGACGGAAAACAACAACGGGACCGTGCAATTTCTGGCACGGCCCCGTCAGGCGTATGAACTGGAGTTAGCGGGCGGCCAATAGCGCCCGCAGGTGGCGGGCGCGTTCGGGCGAGCGAAGCTGGCGCAAGGCCTTGGCTTCAATCTGCCGGATCCGCTCACGCGTCACGTCGAACTGCTGGCCGATCTCTTCAAGCGTGTGCTCGCGGTCGCAACCGATGCCGAAGCGCAGGCGGATGACCTTCTCCTCTTTCGGAGAAAGTGTCTTCAGAATATTGGCCGTTTCGTCGCGGACGTTGGAATCGATGACGGTGTCCACGGGGGAGCCCACCCAGCGGTCCTCGATCAGGTCGCCCAGCGCCGATTCGCCGTCGCGGCCCACGGGCGTTTCGAGCGACACAGGGTCGCGCGAAATCGTCTTCAACTTCTGGACCTTCTCGACGGGAATGTCCATCCGGCGCGAAATCTCTTCGTTTGTCGGCGCGCGTCCCAGTTCCTTCTCCAACTCACGGCTGGCGCGCAGGAACTTGTTCATCGACTCGTTCATGTGCACCGGGATGCGGATGGTGCGCGACTGGTCGGCGATGGCGCGCGTGATGGCTTGCCGGATCCACCAGGTGGCATAGGTGGAGAACTTATATCCGCGCCGGTACTCAAACTTGTCGGCGGCCCGCATCAGGCCGATGTTGCCTTCCTGAATCAGGTCCAGCAGGTGGAGTCCGCGGTTCACATACTTCTTGGCAACCGAAACCACCAGGCGGAGGTTTGCCTCGACAAGATCCTTCTTGGCGCGCTCCGCCTCGAGCTCGCCCAGGCGGATCGTGCCCAACGTGTGGCGCAGATCCACCAGCGTGGCGCCGACGGACTGTTCCTTCTTCTTGATCTCGCGCTTCAGTTCCTTGATGCGAGCGGCGTTGGCCGCTGCGCCGCGGGCATCGAGCTTCTTGATCTCGCTTTCCAGGACGCCCATGTCTTCGGCGGCCCGCTCCAGTTCGCGCGAAAATTCACGCCACTTCAAATTTTGAAGAGGCAGTTCGCGCAGAGCCTTGGAAATCTCGATGCAGGAGCGATACCACTTATACAGCGCCTTGCGCTTGCCCTTTTTCACCGAAGCCGGCGCTTCCGTGTATTTCTCCGCCAGGGTGTTCTGCTTCTTGTGAAGGGTGACGAAGTCCGTAAACTTCTGGCGTACATCGTTCACGCGCTTGGTGTAGGCGTTGGTACCTTCCTCGACGTCGCCGAGATCGGAGATGTTTTCCACCTGCTCGGCGCCCTTTTTGACGGATTCCGCGATCTCGAGGACCATCAGTTGGACTAACGCGGAACGGCTGACGCCCTTCTGCATCCGGAACTTGCCCCGTTCCATCTTGCGCGCCAGGTCGACTTCGCCTTCGCGGGTGAGGAGCGGAACGGCGCCCATCTCGCGTAAATAAACGCGAACCGGGTCGTCCGTGTAGATGGACTCTTCCTGTGGTTGCTGTACTGGAAATTCGTCTTCGCCGTGAACTTCCTCGGGATGAAAAAAATTTGCTTCTTCATCAAACGGAATCGTCAGCGGCTCTTGCGGGTCGCCTATATACTGATCGTCAAATTGATCCACAGAGATCCTACCTCTCCCAAGGAACCAGCACGCGGAAGGGGATGGGCTGGACGAGACACCGCCACCCACATGTCTCGCTAGGCCGGCAGAGCGTGCCGGTCCCCTCCGCCAAATGGGGCACCGTCTCTCATTATACCATTGTGTTCCGGCGAAGTTAAGCCCCCAACTTTCACCTTCCGCCTTTGTCCGGCTGCACTTCTACCTAGTACTGATGCACATACAGCGCAATGGTTACACCGCAAGGTGCTGCTAAACTGGCAACTTTTGCTAAACGTTTCAAAACAAGCGTACAATGATGACGCGCGGAATCCGTTCGTCAAAGCTCCTCATCCTAATGCTACGACCGTTTCTGGCGGATCAGCGCATTCAATTCGCCCAGGAAAGCTTCCACATCCTGGAAGTCACGGTAAACCGAAGCAAATCGCACATAAGCCACTTTATCGATGGTGCGGAGACGTTCCATCAAGGTTTCACCGATCGCTGTAGTAGCAATCTCACGGTCGGGATTTTCGGCCAGCTTGCTTTCCACCTCATCGACCAACTGCGCCAGTTTACTCATGCTGACGGGCCGCTTCTCGGTGGCCCGGAGTAACCCCGCCAGCACCTTTTGGCGTTCAAACTTCTCGCGCCGGCCATCTTTCTTTACCACCATATATGGCACCTCATCGATGCGCTCGTATGTGGTAAAGCGCCTGGAACAACTTAGGCACTCCCGGCGGCGCCGGATGACATCGGCTTCCTTGCTCTCCCGCGAGTCGATGACTTTGTCTTCTTTGTGGCCACAAAACGGACACAACATTACAATTGCTCTCCTTGTTCCACGCGCTCTCCCGTGTCGACGCCGCCAGCAGCGGCGGATACCGGCTCAAACTGTCCCATTTCTTCGCCCAGACCGCTGAGCCGGCTGAACCGAATGCCCTCATGGACTCCCAGCAGGAGTCCAAACGGAACAATGACAGCAAACGAGACCACCCACAACAGTAACGCTACCCCGCTGGCCACTTCCATCGAAACGCGAAAGAGTTGCGTAAGGATCACCACGGAAACGATTTGCGGTCCGCCTCCCACGCCTGGGATCTGCACAACGCTCCCAAAAGCGACAAATCCCACGAATATAGAGACATCGAGGAGTGAAAAAGCGGCAGTTTGGGGGATAGCAAGGAATAGGCAGTAGTAACATCCAATAATAAGTATCCACTCAAGTATTGAATAGCCCACCACCTGAACTACTGCTTTCGGGCTGGACGTGGATCGGATTCCCTGAATGAACGAGGTGATCATGCTCTGAACTCTCTTCTGGAACGAAGCTGGAATGGCTCCGGCTGCCTGGCGGAGGCGAGTCTCGGCCCAGCCCGAGAAGAGTCCAAAGACGATCAGCAACATAATGCAGACGGTTGCCAGGCCCCCGGCCGCATGGCCGCCCAGCCGGAGCACCCAGGTGAGCGCCTCGCCCGCTTTAACCGTCGCTGAGTTGACCTGCACAAGGGCGACGCCGAAGATGAGCAGTGCCATAAGGAGGTCGTACAGCCGCTCCAGGAACCAGGCGCCAACCTGCGACGACACCGATAGTTTTTCCTTGCGGGCAATGAGATAAGGGCGGACCATTTCGCCGGGGCGTCCGAGGAGAACGATTGCCGTAAAGCCGATTGCTGTCGCCACAAACAAACGGCGTATGCTAGCGTCCGGTTTCTGATTGTGAATGAGGACTTTCCATCGTAGGGCACGCCCCAGGTAGGTGCTGAGCGCAAACAGGATGGAACCGGCCATCCAGAATGGGTTTAGGGTCCGGAAGGTTGTGGCGAACTTGCTCCAGTCGAAGGACTCTTCCTGCCAGGTGTCATACAAAAAGAATGCCAAGGCAAGCAGAACCAGAAATCCGATAGGGAGCACCCATCGAGGGATCCGGCGAACATGGGGGGAAGGGGCGGAAATGGGTTGGCTCCTGCCGTTGCGCTCAATAGCGGAGGCCCGTCCGGGCGAAGGACAAAATCCTGCTTCGCCGCTGGGGCACTCAGTTAGAATATAGGGCGGTTCTAGCGAAATCACCAAATTTGTTGAACTTCCGGGGACCAGACCTCGTAGGCCGAAGTGGATGGCGCAACAAGCGCCGGCCGGACCGGATGCGAAGAATTCACCAGCATTCTCTCCGAACGGGCGGCAGATGACACGACGGAGAAGTGAGGCCTGGAATGGCGACAGCCGCCGCGGTATGGCAGATCGGAAGTCCTGGAAGGAAATGGACGCCGGCGGAGCGCGGATTCGGCCGGGAGAGGCCGGATAGAGCCGGACGGGCTCGACCCGGCGAGCGGCCGGTTGAGTGGGGTCAACGGGAACATACATTGGACCAGGACGCCATTCTGGTGGAACGGTGCCTGAGCGGCGAGGATGCCGCTTGGGAGGATCTGGTGCGGACGCACACGCGGAGAATCTATTCGATCTGCTACCGCTTCACGGGGGCTGACGGCGAGGCGCAGGACATCACGCAGGAGGTCTTCCTGCGAGTGTTCCAGAGCCTGCGGAGCTTCCGTTCGGGCGAGGGATCCTTTTCGGTCTGGCTCTCGCGGCTGACGCGGAATCTGCTGATTGACAACTACCGGCGCGGCAGGATGCAGCGGGCTTCGGATTCGCTGGAAGACAAGCTGGCGGGGATCGAGGAGACGGCGCCGGGCTATTCCAGGACAGACAGTCAATTACACTCGCGCGAGGCTTCCGAATGGATTCAATCGGCGTTGCAGAAGCTGTCGCCTGAGTTGCGCGAGGCCGTGATTCTGCGGGATCTGGAGGAGATGGAATACAGGGATATCGCGGCGGTTTTGAAGGTACCGGAAGGCACTGTAAAATCACGCATTAACCGGGGCCGCGCCGAACTGGCGCGTGTTCTCAGGAAGTGGAAAGTAGCCATATGAAGTGCGTCGAGTTTGAAATTTTGCTCAGCGACTCGCTGGACGGCACGATTACCGCCGCCGATCAGGCGCGGCTGGACGCACATGCGGGCAAATGCGAGGCATGTGCCGAACTGGCGGCCGATTGTGGCGCGGCGATGCCGTTGCTGGCGCGCGTGGCTGCGGTGGAACCTCCGGCCGAGTTGGTGAACCGGATTCTCTACCATGCCCCCGCCGGGCGTCCGGCGGCGCGAGGGGAAGGCTCCGGGAACAAGTGGGCGGCGGTGTTTGGCGGCTGGTTCGGTCCCTTGTTGCAACCCCGCCTGGCGATGGGCATGGCGATGACGATTCTCTCGTTCTCCATGGTCGGGCGTGTCTTGGGATTGCAGGAGCGGCAGTTGACGATGGCCGACCTGGAGCCGTCGCGCGTGGTGGCGACTCTGGATTTGAAGGTCCATCGTGCCTGGGACCGCGCAGTGAAGTATTACGAGAACGTGCGGCTGGTCTATGTGATCCAGACGCAGTTGCGGGATTGGAGCGCGCAGGAAGAGGAAGACCGGAGAATTCAATCGCAGCGCTCGACGATGGACGCCGGCAGTGTTCCGGCGGAGGGAACGGGAACCGGCGATGGCAACGGCAGGCAGAGGAGGGAGGCAAAATGATGACAGCAGCGTTCTGTAGACAGTGCGGCAAGGCGCTCACGGAGGAAGAGAAGGCTGACTCCTCGACGATCTATTGCGGGGAGTGCGTGGCGGCGCAACCCAAGACGCCACCGTCCGGCACGGCGGTCCAGCGGCGGCCCATCTCACCGTCCGGCGCCGGTGTCTCCGGCGGGGCCGACACGGGGATTTCGCCGGGGCTCGCCTTCCTGCTGGGCATAATGCCGGGCGTGGGAGCGATTTACAACGCCCAATACGCCAAAGGTCTCATCCACGTGGTGATCTTCGGCCTGCTGATCTCGATCGCCGATTCGCCTGGCAGCAGCGAGATTACGCCTATCTTCGTGGGCCTGATCCCCGCTTTCATCACCTACATGGCCTTCGAGGCTTATCACACGGCCAAGAAACGCGCGGCGGGGATCATGGTGGACGAGTTTTCCAGTCTGGTGCCCATGCGGCGGTTTGGCTTTCCCGTGGCTCCGGTGCTGCTGATTGCCAGCGGAGTGGTGTTCCTGTTGAACAACCTGGGGGTGCTGCGGTTCAGCCAGTTGTTCCGATGGTGGCCGGTGCTGTTGATCGGCC
Source organism: Bryobacterales bacterium (assembly GCA_020852175.1). Lineage (GTDB taxonomy): Bacteria > Acidobacteriota > Terriglobia > Bryobacterales > Bryobacteraceae > JAFLBB01. The sequence goes on from JADZBH010000019.1 coordinate 93,554, forward strand.
TGGGCGTCTACATGCTGCTGATGCGCTTGACGGGCGGCAGCGGCGAGGACCGGAAAGCGCCTCCCTCGGGAGGCCTTCCGGCAGGGTTCCAGGACGAGGTGCGCCATGAACAATAACCCGGTGCTGATGCGGGCGCTGCGCGGGCCGGTGCTGATGATGACGCTGGGCGCGATGCTGGTGGCCGATCATTTCACCCAATTTCCATTCAGCCGGACGTGGCCCGTGCTGTTAATCGTCCTGGGAATCATGAAGTTGCTGGAGCGCGCCGGCCAGGGCATACGGCCCGAGGATCCCAGCGCTCCGATGGGAGGGAACTAGCCATGCCGCGCGGCTCAATCATCGGACCTGTCATTCTCATTCTGCTGGGCGGTCTGTTCCTTGTGAACAACGTGAGACCGGATCTTCCGGCGTTGCAACTGGTGGCCGAGTGCTGGCCCTTCCTGCTGGTGGCCTGGGGGCTGATCCGCCTGGTCGAGATCCTGCTGTGGCACAACCAGGGCAAGACGCTTCCGGCCGCTGGCATCTCCGGGGGCGAGTGGATGCTGGCGATCGTGATCACCCTGATGGGTTCAGCGCTGTTTGAAGGCAGGGATCTGGCGCAACGGCTTCACCGCAGCCGGATTACTTACAGGGGGTTGGAGCTGTTTGGCGAGCAGTTCGACTTCCCGCTGAGCGGCGCGTTTCAGGCCGGGAAGACTCCGCGGATCCAGATCGAGAACCTTCGCGGCAATGCGCGCGTGGTGGGCGCCGATGGCGAGGAACTGAAGGTGACCGGGCGCAACTCGATTCGCGCCTTCGAGCGCAAGGACGCGGAGAAGACGAACGAACAGTGCCGGTTGGAGATCGTACAGCAGGGCGATTTGATTGTCGTGCGCACGAACCAGGACAAGGCCTCGGGCGACCAGCGGGTGGAAACGGAGTTGGAGATCATCGTGCCGCGCGGAGCGACGGTGCAGGGCCGCGGACGGTATGGCGATTTCGATATCTCGGGGATTACCGGCAATGCCGATGTCGATAGCGACAATGCCGGCGTGCGCGTCTCCGATATCGGCGGCCAGGTACGCGTGAACCTGCGGCGCAGTGACGTGGTGCGGGCGGCGAACGTAAAGGGCAACGTGGAGTTGCGCGGGCGCGGCGCCGACGTGGAACTGGAAAACGTGGAAGGCACGGTGACGGTGAACGGAGAATTCTCCGGGGATTTGAACTTTCGCCGTATCGCCAAGCCTGTGCGTTTTGAAAGCGCGCGCACAGACCTGCGGCTGGAGAAACTGAACGGCTCGCTTCAACTCAGCCACGGCCAGCTATCGGCCGAGGACTTCACGGGGCCATTCACGATGCGCTCGAACTCGAAGGATGTGGATCTGCGGAACTTCACCGGGGCGATTGACTTGCAGGTGGAGCGGGGCGACCTCGAGATTCGTCCGGGACGTACGCCGCTGTCGGCGATGAACCTGAATACGCGCGGCGGAAATATTGAGTTGATTCTTCCGGAGAAGGCCCAGTTCGCCCTGCAAGCCGAGGTGGACAAGGGTGAGATCGATATGGGCCTGCCCGGACAGTGGCGCGTGGAGGAAGCCGGGGGCGGCCAGCGTGTGAAGGGCGCTGCCGGAAATGGTCCCACGCTGACGTTGAGTTCACGGCGCGGGGAGTTGCGCATCCGTTCTGGAGCGGTGGAGACGGGCAGCCGTACCCAGCTCAGCCTGCCGAGCCCGCCGGAGCCCAATGCCGCGCCGGATGCGGTTCCACCATCCAGCCCGCCCAGGAAGAATCTGCCGGTGGTTCAGCAGTAAAAGCCGGCTGACTTTAACCGGCCGCAGGATCCGCGACGCCGTGGCGTTCCAGCAGCGCCACGGCATTCGTGTTCCCCGAGGAGGCCGCGGCGCGTGCGTGACGCCAGGCGGCGGCCGCGTCCGCGCGAATCGCGTAGATTTCGGCGAGGGAGATGTGAGCCTCGGCGTGCGATGGGTTCAGACGCACGGCTTCCAGCAGCAGGCCGAGCGCTTCGTCCTGACGGTTTTGCGTGCGGTAGAGTTGGGCCAAATGGTAGTAGGGGCGGGCGTCGGACGGGTCACGGACGATCCAGGCGGCTTGTTCGGCGATTGCCTCGGCCGTGCCGGAGTCGAGAATCGGGTCGATGACCTCCTTGCGCCAAAAGCTCATGGCCTTTATGGTACCGGCGGAATGAGAGCAGCCGCGCGGGTGCATGCTACTCTCAGGAAGGCGGGCGCGTAGCTCAGTTGGTTAGAGCACCTCGTTTACACCGAGGGGGTCCGGGGTTCGAGTCCCTGCGCGCCCACCAAATTCCTTCCTTTTGCCTACGCCGGAGTGGGCAGCGCAATCCCAGGGGCCGTATTCGCCAGTGAATGGCGAGTGAAAAAGTTGCCCGAGCCCGGAACGTTCACCTGGGTGCCGGGATTGCGGCCGGGCGAACTACTGACCACCTCGCTGCCGCCCGCGATGTAATTCACAATCTGAGGGTGGCTGCCGAACCAGGCCGAGAGGCTGGCGCCAGCGACGAGCGGGGCCGGGTTGACCGTGCTGGCTGGCAGGCCTGTCCGCACCGAAGCGTAGGCGGCGAGACCGCCGCCGAGCGAATGGCCGCACAACTGCAGACTGGGATAGAGGCGGCTGCAGCGGTTGGCGAGGCCGAGTGCCTGTGGGTATTGAATGGGAAGCACGCCCACTACCTGTGCGCCATCGGCCAGGACGTCGCGCACGGAATCGGTTCCGGCATAGGCGAGCACGGCGCGGCCAGGGGTGGCTGCGGGACGGATGAGAATCGCCTTGAACCCGGTGAACATGGTGGCCCAGGCGTCGATCACTTCCCAGATGGCGCCCCCTTGAAACTTGTATCTTTGCCCGCTGTTGGCGTCGTAGGCGAGGTAGCAGCAGGACTTCGTTTCCGCGAGTGTAAGCATCGACATGGTTGCTCCAAGGTAGCCGGTCAGGATTTCAGTCTAATTCCAACCGGCCGCTCACGACCGCCGCTTGAGGGTGTTCGTTCACATGCAGGCGGAAGATGTCGGGCCGTGCGTAGTGGCCGGTGACGTCGAGGTCGAACCGCGCCTCGGCAATGAGGGCGGAATCGACTTCGGCGGTGAGAATGGCCTCCCGGTCATGGACGGGGCCGGCGAGCACGTCGCCGAGAGGCCCAACGATGACGCTGCCTCCGCGAATGATCTCCCTCGGCGAATCGCCGAAACGGGCGTACTGGCAGGCGGCGAGCACATAGCAGCGGCCCTCGGCGGCGATGTGGCGCATGGAACTTTGCCATACCTCGCGGTCGTCCACCGTGGGCGCGCAGTACAGTTGAATGCCCTTGCCGTACATTGTGGTGCGCAGGAGAGGCATGTAATTTTCCCAGCAGATGACCGCGCCGGCGAGGCCGAAGCCGGTGTCCACCACCGGAAGCGTGGAGCCGTCGCCAAAGCCCCAGACGAGCCTTTCAAGCGCGGTGGGCATCAGTTTGCGGTGCTTTGCGGCGAGCGTGCCGTCGGGCGCGAAAAACAGTACGGTGCAGTAGAGCGTGCCGCCGCCGCGTTCGATGACGCCGATGACCAGCCAGATCGCATGGGCGCGGGCCGCTTCGCCCAGGCGGGCCGTGGCTGCGGAGGGCACGTCGAGAGCGCTCTCGAAATAGCGGCGAAACTCGGCCCGGCCCTCATGGCTGCGCGAGCCGAGCAGCGTGCCGAAGGACGCGCCTTTGGGATAGCCGGTAAGAAACGCCTCGGGGAAAACGGCGAGCCGGGCGCCCGTGGCGGCGGCCTCGGCTAAAAGGCGCTCGGCGTTGGCGAGGCCGGCCTCGAGGTTGTACAACGAGGCGCCCGCCTGAATCACGGCGACGGTAGTGGACACGCCGGTAGTGTACCAACGTGGGGGCGTGGCGCTACACCACCAGGGACGGACCGCGTTTCCCCCCGCCTTTCGCCTGATCGTGCATCCACACGATGGCGTCAGGGTTGTGCATAAAGGCGTCCAGCAGGCACTCCACGCAGAAGGCCGCTTCGCTTTCGTCACCGGCAGTGTATACCGCGGAGACGCGAGGCGGGTTCTTGGTCAGCCCCGCCAGAAACTCGTACACATAGCCATTGGCCGCCCGCGCCTTTTTCAGGACCCGTTTCGCCTTCTCGTGGCTATTCGACATCACCAGCATGAGGACGTTGGCGTAGAGGAAGACAGACGAGCCGTCATTCTGGTACCGCGCCAGCAACTGCCCGGCGCGGTGCATCTCGCCCATGCGAAGATAGCAGCCGATCAAAAAGTAGCGAACCCCCTGGTTGTCGTTGGGGCAGAGATCGAGCATCTCCTCGTAGTGGGAGACGCAGTCGAGCATGCGTCCGTCCAGGGAGCAGACTTCGGCGAGCGCCGCTCTGGCGCGCATATAAGGGCGCGTCTCCTGGATCATCCAAAAGTGTCCCTTGTTTTTGTTGAAGAACGCCGCGCCTCCCAGACGCTCCGCCGCCGTTCTGACGGCACGCTCCAGTAACGTGATGGCCTGCTCCGCTGTCCGGGCTTCGCGCGATTCAAACACCAATGCATCCGCGCAGTCGGGATCGAGATCGAGGGCCTGCTTGTACAGGCGCCTGGCGGCGGCGTCCGACGGGGCCTCCCCGGCGTCCCAGCACAGTTCCTGTGCCTGGCGCCTGGGGTCCGTGCGGGTTGGCTGGTTTAGTGTGGAGGAAGCCTTCAGCGTCCCATCCTTCAGTTGCTCCCGCAGAAATGCGTTCATCTCGTCGATGCTTTCGAATTCGCGCTCCGAAAGCAGAGTATGCACCTCGTCCATCAACCGCTCCATGCGGCCCCCTGTCAACGCCGCGGGGGGAGCGTTGGAGTGAACCATTTTGGGCTTTGCCTTCTCCGTTTTGCGCGCCATGAATGTTGAGTATAGTCCGCCGCGGAGATGAAGGCGTCCACCGGATTGGGCGTAAACTAGGGAAGAATCCCCGTGCACCAGCTTCACGACATTCACGATTCGCCGGACGCGGTGCGCATGTTGCGGGTGTGAGCAGGAGAACTCATGCAAAAGGAAAGTTGCGATATTGGCCTGATTGGACTGGCCGTGATGGGCCAGAACCTGGTCCTGAACATGAATGACCACGGGTATAAAGTGGCGGTGTTCAACCGGACGGTCTCCAAGGTGGACGATTTCATTCAGAACGAGGCCAAGGGGACCAAGGTGGAGGGCGCTCATTCGATTCCGGAGCTGATCCAGCTTCTAAAAAAGCCCCGCCGCGTCATGTTGATGGTGAAAGCCGGCAGCGTGGTGGATGACAACATCGAGCAACTTCTGCCGCATCTCGATCCGGGCGACATCATCATCGACGGCGGCAACTCGCTCTACACCGATTCCAACCGCCGCACGCAGGAGTTGTCCCAGAAGGGGATTCTCTTCATCGGCACCGGCGTTTCCGGCGGTGAAGAGGGCGCGCGCAACGGCCCTTCGATCATGCCGGGCGGAAATCCCGCGGCATGGCCCCATGTGAAGGAGATCTTCCAGGCGATCGCCGCCAAGGTGGACGATGGCACGCCGTGTTGCGACTGGGTGGGCGAGGATGGCGCCGGGCACTACGTGAAGATGGTGCACAACGGCATCGAGTATGGCGACATGCAGTTGATCTGCGAAGCCTACCACCTGATGAAAGACGCCCTGGGCTTGACCGCCGATGAGTTGCACGAGGTCTTCGGAGAATGGAACAAGGGCGAACTGGACAGCTACCTGATCGAGATCACCACGGATATCTTCGCTAAGAAGGATGATGACGGCCAACCTGTCGTGGACAAGATTCTGGACACGGCCGGCCAGAAGGGCACGGGCAAATGGACCGGCATTTCGTCGCTGGAACTGGGCGTTCCGGTTACGCTGATTGGCGAGGCCGTATATGCCCGCTGCCTGTCGGCGATGAAGGACGAGCGCGTGGTGGCGTCGAAGGTGCTGAGCGGCCCGGCGAAACCCGCGGTGAATGACCGGAAGACGTTTATCGAGGATGTGCGCCGGGCGCTGTACTGTTCCAAGATCATCTCCTACGCGCAGGGCTACATGCTGCTACGCGAGGCAGCCAAGGAGATGAAGTGGAATCTCAACTTCGGGGGGATCGCCCTGATGTGGCGCGGCGGGTGCATCATTCGCAGCCGCTTCCTGGGCAAGATCAAGGAAGCCTTCGACAAGAACCCGCGGTTGACGAACCTGCTGCTGGACGATTTCTTCGCGCAGACCCTGCTGAAGTATCAGGCCTCGTGGCGAAGCGCCATCGTGCGGGCGATCGAGGCCGGCGTGCCGACGCCCGCCTTCACGACGGCGCTTTCCTTCTTTGACGGCTATCGCACCGGACGCCTGCCGGCGAATCTGTTGCAGGCCCAGCGCGACTACTTCGGCGCGCATACCTACGAGCGTATTGACAAGCCGCGGGGCGAGTTCTTCCACACGAACTGGACCGGACGCGGCGGCCGTGTCGCTTCGGGCACTTACAACGTGTAGACGCACGGCGCCTGATTGGGAGACCACTACATGAGCTATGGACTGAACATCCGCAAGGAGGCCGCCCTGGATTTCGCGGCCGTCGGCGCCCTCATCCACCGTCTGGATCCGGGCATCATCCCCTTCCGCAAGGCCTCTCGCTGCGACATTCACGTGTCGGGCGGTGAATTCAACGTCGCCGCCAACCTGGCGGACTGTTTCGGCATGAAGACTGGCGTTGTTTCGGCGATCGCCGACTATCCGATTGGCGAGTTGATCGCCGAGCGCGTGCGCGCGATGGGCGTGCGCGGCTTCTTCAAGCATTTCAAACACAACGGCGTGAACGGCCCGAACATGGCCACGGTGTATTCCGACCGCGGCCAGGGCGTGCGCGCCCCGGTGGTGTTCTACAACCGGTCGAACGAGGCGGCCGCCCAGTTGAAGCCCGGCGACTTCGATTGGGCGTCGATTTTCGCGGGCGGCGTGCGATGGTTCCACTCGGGCGGCATCTTCGCGGCGCTGTCGGAGACGACATCGGAGGTCATTATCGAAGGCATGAAGGCCGCCAAGGCCGCCGGCGCCATCGTCAGCTTCGACCTGAACTTCCGCGCCAAGCTCTGGAATATCTGGGGTGGCGAGAAGAAGGCCGTCGAGGTGATCGCGCGGATCGTCGATAACGTCGATGTGCTGGTGGGCAACGAAGAAGACCTGCAGATGGGACTCGGTATTCCGGGACCTGAAGTCGCGTCAAAGTCCAAGTTGGATCCGAGCGCTTTTTTCGGCATGATCGGCCGGGTGGTGAAGAAGCATCCCAAGGTGAAGATCGTGGCGACGACGCTGCGCGAGGTGCATTCGACGAACCGGCACTCGTGGAGCGCCGTGGCGTGGGTGGACGGCAAGACCTACCAGGCTCCGACGGCCGAGTTGGATGTGTTGGACCGTGTGGGCGGCGGCGACGGCTACGCGGCGGGCTTCATTTATGGCATCCTTACGGGCCGCGATCCGCAAGAGGCCGTGAATCTGGGTTGGGCGCACGGCGCGCTGCTGACCACTTTCCCTGGCGACACGACGATGGCCACCGTGGATCAGGTGGAAGCGTTCGCCAAAGGCGGGTCGGCGCGCATCCAGCGCTAGCTCGCGTCCGTTTCGGCGCCGGCGGGAAGGGCGTGGTGATGCGGATCAGCCCTTCCCCGTGCGGTGCGCCACGGCGATGGCGTGCCGCAAGCGGTCCCAACTCAACGCGGCGTCAACGGTACAGTCCGCGCCGAGGATGAACTGGGTTGGCGCACTGGCGATGGTCTGCTTGACCTCGGCTTCTACTTGCGCGTCGCTTCCCTTGGCCAGAATGCCATGCCGGTCAAGTCCTCCCATGCACGGCTTTCGGAAGTGGCGGCTGATCTGTTGCCAGCTCAGTTGCCGTGCCGTGAGCTTGGGATTGCAGTTGACGACGTGGCCCGGGTAGTCGCGCACGGCATCGTAATCAGCGTACGGCGCGTTGTAATCGCATACGTGAAGAATGTTGAACACGCAGGAACGCTGGGCTTCGCCCATGGCGACGAGGTCCGCCGGTTTTACATACTTCGTGAACAGCTCCCGGTTGGCGAGAAGACCGGCTTCAGAACCCTGCGTGGACATATAGAAGCCGTCGACACCAGCCTGAATGCAGGCGCGCACGAAGATCATCTGGCTCTCGATGAGAACATCGAGGCCTTTCTTCACGGCATCCGGATTCTCGGCGAGGTGCTGCCGCAGAACGGCCGGCGTGGCGCACTGCCCGGCGGACATATATGGCGAGTAGAGCGTCATCAGAATGAGCGCATCCCGTTTGGCGTCGCGCACAAGGTCTCGCACGGTGACCAGAAGCGGCTCGTAGAAATCGATCTTGCGGAGCGTGAGTTTCGACCAATCGGAAGGCTTCGCGAGAAAGGGTTGACGCTCGTAGGCCTGCTCGAACTGGACCTTCACGAAATCCATGTCCGTATGCCGGAAGAACTCCATGTGACGGCGGGCGGCGGCGGAGCCGTTCTTGTAGCCAGAGCCGAAATGGAGGAAGAAGGCGGCCGGGGTGTAGTGCGGAACGGTTGTGCCAGCCAGCCACTGCATCATCCGTTCACGCTTATTCTTGGGTGCGGCGTTCGCCGCCCAAGGGGAGGCGGCAAGAGCTGCCGTGCTGAGGAAGACGCGACGTTTCATGGTGAACCCCTTCGACCGCGCCGCCGCGGCTTTCATGGCCGGTTGCGCAGCGGCCCCACCATGATATCCGAGGTCACGCAGAAGAGTGACGTACACTGCAAGGTTAGATGGAGCAGACGCGCTTTCCGCAGGGCATTTTGGTTAGTTGTGAAATTCCATGGGATGAGCATGAGGAACTGATCGAGGATCTCTTTCGAGACGAGGTCCGCCGCGCCGTGGGGAACGGATTCCGCAACCTGTACGTGTTCGGCACGGCGGGCGAAGGGCACGCCGTCGATACGCGGCGCTTCCGCCAGGCCGTGCAGGTGTTCGCGGAGGAGACGCGGAACCCCGAGCTTATGCCGCAGATTGGCGTGATCGCCCTTTCGACCATGCAGTTTCACGAGCGCCTGGGAATTGCTTACGACGCGGGATTCCGCATGTTTCAAATCTCGCTGCCGAGTTGGGGCGCGTTGACCGATCGTGAGGTGCTGGCCTTCTTCCACGATGTCTGCGGAGCGTTTCCCGACGCGCGGTTTTTGCACTATAACCTGGCGCGGGCCAAGCGCATGCTCACGGCGGACGACTATCGCCGGCTGATCGGCGCGATCCCGAATCTCGTCGCGACCAAGAACACCGGGCTGACACCGCGCGGCATTACGGAGATGCTGCGGAAGGCCGGCGCTCTGCAGCACTTCGTTGCCGAGGACCAGTTCGCCATCGGTTGCCTGACGGGCGAATGCTCGTTGCTGAGTTCTTCGGGCAAGGCTTTCCCGGCAAAGGCGCGACGGTTCTTCGAGTTGGGTGTGACGAAGCAATTCGACCAGTTGTTTCCCATGCTGGCCGGCTATCACAAGGCAATCGACGAGATTCTACTGGAGCCCGCCGCGGGGCTGAACCTGATGGACGGGGCGTACGACAAGGCAATGGTACGGCTATCGACGCCGGAGTTTCCTCTGCGCCTGCTCTCACCCTATTCGGCGATGCCGGATGACGTATTCGAAACGTGCCGGCGGACCCTGATCGAGCGATACCATGATTGGCTGGAGCCGTAGAGACAAGTTGGCGTAGAGTCGGGCGCTAAGCTATTGAAAACATGGAGCGGGAGACCGGGGTCGAACCGGCGACGTCCAGCTTGGGAAATTAACCCCTGTTTGTAAACAAAAGACTCATGCGTCCAGGGCGTTGATTCTTGGCCACGTAACTCACTGATTCCTCGTACCCGTCTTTCGCCGCCGTCCTTAATGGAGTAAATGGAGTAACGGCGGTTCCCCATTTTGCCCTTCCCATCCTGACGGCATGATCGCGCCGCTTCCCCAGCGGCAGCCGTGAGGAAACCCCAACGTGAAACAGAAGAGGATTCGTGCGCCCAAACGTGGGACGCCGAGCGCCACCACGCAGAAGATCATCGACCACCTGCTGCGCCTGGCCGATCCGAAACGGCGTGATGACCCGGAGGTCGAGACCACCATGCTCGTGATGATGCGCGTCCAGCGTCGCGCGATCCGCGAGGTGGTGAAGGAGAAGCCGTGAGCACGGCTGCTCATTCCCATGGCGACTTGACGCCGTCGGAGATCTCCAACTACTACGCAGCCCGACTGCCCGGGTTGCGCCAGCACGGAGCGGAGTGGCGTGCGCCGTGCCCGATCCATGAGGGCAAGGATCCCAACTTCTCCGTCAACGCCGAGACTGGCCTGTGGAGCTGCCACAGCCAGTGCAATCGCGGTGGGTCGATTTACGACCTGGAAATGGCGCTGACGAACGCCGACTTCCGCGACGCCGCGCGCGAGGTGCGCCGGATCGTCGGCAGGCCAGATCTACCTCCCATCGAGCCAGAGCCGCGAATGAAGTGGGGCCTCCCTGGCTGGCAGCACGAGTATCTGCGACAGCGGATCGAGAAGGTCGAGACCGAGCATGCGTGGAAGCACAGCGCGATCTACCCGTACTTCCAGGCCGATGGCAGCTTCTCTTACGTCAAAGTCCGCTTCATCGACAAGCAGAACGACAAGACCTTTCGCCAGTACGCCCTTTCTTCGAAAGGCGGCTGGGTCGCGAGGAAGAAGGCCGGCAAGCATCCCATCCTCTACGGTCTGAACACGCTTGCCGCCGCGGATGAGGTCTTTATCGTGAACGGCGAGAAGGCCGCGGACCGTGGCGCGTCCGACCTGGGCATCGTGACCACCTGTTCACCCGACGGTGAGGGCAAGTGGTGCGCCGACTACACGCGACCGCTCGTGGGCAAGCGCGTCCGGATCGTGGTGGACCGCGACGAGAAGGGCGAGACGCACGGCAAGGTCGTCTCCGAAGCGCTGGCGCGTTATGTCGCCGAGGTCAAGATCATCCGCCTGCCGGGAGTGCCCGCGAAAGGCGATCTTTGGGACTGGATCGAGGCGGGCGGCACCGGCGAGCAGCTTCGCGCAATTGTTGAGAACATCAAGGCCATCGAGCCCGCGGCCGGGCCTACCGAACAACTTCGGAAAAATGTTGCCGAAGTCGACCGGCCCAAATCCCGCCTCCTGGAACAACTGCGGAACGACACCGGCAATGCCGACCGTCTGATCCTCAAGTATGGTGACCGCCTCCGCTACTGCCCTGCGTTCCGGAAGTGGCTCGTGTGGGATGGCCGGCGTTGGGCCGTCGACGACAAATGTGCTGCGCGCCGCCTGGCAAAGCAGGCGATGCTGGAGTACCTGACGGAGGCGACGTTCGCCGAGGACGAAGAGAACCAGCACTTCGCGTACGTATCCCTGGAGGCCCGTCGCGTCGCCAACTTGCTCACGATGGCCGAGTGCGAACTGGTGATCACGCCCGGCGAGCTCGACACGCACCCGTTCCTGATCAACTTCCTCAACGGCACTCTGGACCTGCGCACCGGCGAACTGGCGCCGCACAGCCAGGCCCACTTCATTACGAAGCTCGTCCATCACAACTACGATCGTCAAGCCGGCTGTCCGCTGTTCCTGGGCGTCGTCGCACGGATGATGGGCAACCATCCGGACGCCTCCGAACCCGAACTCGACCGCGCCGAGCGCATGGTCAACTATCTGCAACGTGCGCTCGGGTACTCGCTGACCGGCACCACGGAAGAGAAAGCCGTGTTCGTCCCGTTCGGCAAGGGCAACAACGGCAAGACGACCCTGCTCTCGACGTTCCTTCTACTGCTGGAGGAATACTCCGTCCTGCTCCAGGTGGACACGCTGATGGCGCGCCAGGAGAGCAACAACACGCAGGCGGATCTCGCCGACCTTCGCGGCGCGCGTTTCGTGATGACGTCCGAAACGGAGGAGGGCCAACGCCTCTCACAAGGCAAGCTGAAGCGCATCACGCAGGGCATGGGTAAGATCAAGGCCACCCGCAAGTACGAGAACCCGATCGAGTTTCCCGAGACGCACAAGTTGTGGATGGATACGAACTCCAAACCCACGATCCGCGCCGCAGACGACCAGGCGACCTTCAACCGGCTGCACCCGATCCCGTTCACAGTCACGATCCCACCCGAGGAGATCGATAAAGGCCTGCCCAGAAAGCTCTTGGCAGAAGCCGAGGGCATCCTCGCCTGGGCGGTGGAAGGCGCGAAGTTGTGGCGGCAGTATGGCCTAGGCAAGCCTCCCGAGGTTGTCGCGGCAAACGACGACTGGCGCGCCGAGAACGACCAACTCGGCCGCTTTATCGAGGAGTGCTGCGTGGTCGCCGACTCCTTCAGCGGCAAGGCCCGCCAGCTTTACGAGTGCTATCGCACGTGGGCCGAAGGCGCGGGCGAGAACACCATCACGGAGACGCTGTTCGGCAGGCGGCTGAAGGATCGGGGCTTCGCGAAGGAACACCGGCGGCACGGCACGGTCTACGCCGGCATCGCCCTGCGAGTTCAAGGCGGCGCCTCGGGAGAAGAGGTGTGACGGGTTTGCGGCGTGACAGGTTGTGATGCCTTTTTCTCAAAACATTCTTTGCCCCGCGTGTATAAGGACCGTTTTTGAGAAAAACCGGTCACAAGCCGTCACAGGCTCGAACCCGTCACAGGGACCGGTGGCGTTGGTACCCTTTTCGCGAGCCGGGCGGCGGGTGAAACGATGGCACGCTTTGCGCAGTGGCAGGCATGAAAAGTGGTTTACAGGTTGACGCCTGCTAAAGGTCAGAGGGCGTGAGTCCGGTCTTCTTTGCCAGGACCTTCATCGCGGTGGGGCCGAGGGTCACTCTGTCGTGGTAAGCGAACAGCATGTCGGGCCAGCCGGCACGTTCGAGGATGCGATGCGACGTTCCGCTCTGCCGCTTGATGCGCCAGCCGATGCGGAGCAGCGCTGCCAAAGCCTGTTTGGCCTTGGTCGAGGGCCAGTCAGAAGATGGTTTGCTAGGCGGCAACGAAAGAGACGTCCATCGGACCGGGAACGGCCTCGCCATGCTCCAACCGGTCAGCGATCAACCGCAACGCGAGTGCCTGCACCGCCGCCGTCGCCTGCTTCTTGGTCCGCCCGTACGCGGTTACGCCCGGAAGGGCCGGGATGTCCGCAAGCCAGCGGCCATCGTTTTCGCGATCGTACTCGATAGCGAGCGAAAACCTGCTCGGCGAGGGAGCCTTTGGCATGTTCTTATCATGCCACCAAACCCATTCCACAGAAAGGCGATGCGCGGCCACACATGAATTTCCAAACGAACGGACCATTGATGACCCAGGCGCAGTACGCCCGGCACCGCGGTAAGAGCCCGCAGTACATCGGGAAGCTCGCCAAGGCCGGCATCCTGGTGATGCGCGGGCGCATGGTGGATGCCACCGCGTCGGACGCCGTGCTGGATGACAAACCCGACGAGGCGCCCGCCGGCCAGCAGCCGACCACGTTTGCGCAGGCCCGGCTGGCGCGCGAGGTGTTCTCCGCGAAGCTGAAGAAGCTGGAGTACGAGACGCGGATTGGGAAGCTCGTCCCGACTGACGAGGTCAGCATCAAGTGGTACACGCTGGGCCGCCAGATCCGTGACCGCATGCTTGGGATCGCCAGTAAGCTCGCACCGCAATTGGCCGCCGAGACCGACGTGCGCCGGGTCCGCGAGATCCTCGACGCCGAGGTGACCGTCATCCTGAAGGGACTTGTTGAGGACATCCGCCATGGGGCTTGAGGTTTGCGTGACGCGCCTGGCGGATTCGCTCGAGCCGCCGCCGCGCCAGACGGTCTCCGAGTGGGCCGACCAAAACCGTCGTCTGTCGTCGGAGGCTTCGGCCGAGCGTGGCGAGTGGCGCACGGACCGTGCGCCCTACCAGCGCGCGATCATGGACGCGCTCTCGCCCTACAGCCCGTACGAACGGGTCGTGGTGATGAGCAGTTCCCAGATTGGCAAGACCGAGATCCTCAACAACTTCGTCGGCTACATCGTGGACCGCGATCCAGGCCCGCTGCTTGTCGTGCAGCCCCGCGTCGAGGACGGCAAGTCATGGTCCAAGGACCGCCTCGCGCCCATGCTGCGCGACACGCCGTGCTTGCGTGGCAAGGTTTCGGACGTCCGGACGCGCGACGCAAACAACACCACGCTCCACAAGCGTTTCCCCGGAGGCCACATCACCATCGCCGGCGCGAACTCTGCGGCAGGCCTCGCCGCCCGGCCCATCCGGTATGTCCTGCTCGACGAGGTAGACCGCTATCCAGCCAGCGCTGGTACGGAAGGCGACCCGGTGGCGCTGGCTATCAAGCGCACGGCGACGTTCTGGAATCGCAAGATCGTGATGGTTTCCTCGCCGACGGTGAAGGCCGCATCGCGGGTGGAGGCGGCCTGGCTGAAATCGAACCGGCAGAGCTACTGGGTGCCGTGCCCAGAGTGTGGGCACTTCCAGATCCTTCGCTGGCCGAGCGTAGAGTGGCCAGACACTGATCCGGCGGGCGCGGCGTATCTCTGCGAGCATTGCGCTGTCCACATCCCGGCGTTCAAGAAGCCGTGGATGCTGGCGCGCGGTGAGTGGCGGCCGGCGAATCCTGGCTCGAAGGTCGCGGGTTTCTGGATCAACCAGTTGTACTCGCCGTGGAAAGAGTGGGGCGAGACTGCCGCCGAGTTTCTGGATGCCAAGGAAAGCCCAGAGACGCTTCGCACATTCATCAACACTGCGCTCGGCGAGCCGTGGGACGACGAAGCGCATACCTCGGTGGACCTGGCCACATTGATCGCGCGCCGCGAGCATTACGGACCGAAGTTGCCAGGCGGGGTGGCGTTGCTGACGTGCGGCGTGGACGTGCAGGCCGACCGGCTCGAAGTGGAGCTCGTCGGCTGGGGTCGCGGCGAGGAGTCCTGGTCCGTCGGATACCAGGTGTTGCCGGGCGACCCCTCCGCGCCGGGTGTATGGCAGTCTCTCGACGAACTGCTGACGCAGCCGTGGACGCATGAGCGCGGCATCACGCTGCCAGTCTCGGCATGCTGCATCGACTCGGGCTTTCACACGCAGCAGGTCTACGAGTTTGCGCGCGGCCGGTTCCACCAACGGGTCTTCGCGATTAAGGGCAAGGCCGGGCCACTGCCGGTGTGGCCGAAACGCCCGAGCCGCAAGAACGGGACGTTGCTCTACACGGTGGGCGTGGACAGCGCCAAGTCGACGGTCTACGGACGCCTGAAGATCGTAGAGCCTTCGCCGGGCTTCTGTCACTTCCCGGCGGATCGGAGCCAGGAGTACTTCGAGCAACTGTTGTCCGAGGTCCTGGTGACGACCTACTCACGCGGCGCGCCGGTGCGGGAGTGGCGGCGGAAGAAAGGAGCGCGCGGCGAGGCCCTCGACTGTCGCGTCTATGCTTTCGCCGCGCTGCAGGCGCTCATCTCGATGGGACTGTCGCTCGACCGGGAGGCCGAACGCCTCCAGGCTCTCGCCGCCAACGCGCACCCACCGGCCGCAAGCCGCGTGGCGCGCAGCCGGTGGATGCAGGATTGAGAGCGTTCTCCCCTATGCCGGGATCCTGTAGCGACGCTCTCCTTTCTCCGTGCGCGTGGACTCGACGCCCAGCCCGAGCTGCTTGCCGATCGCGCCGCTGATGAAACCGCGCACAGTGTGCGGCTGCCAGTGCGTGGCCTCCATGATCTGGGTCAGCGTTGCGCCCTCCGGGTGCCGCAGCATCGTCAGGATGATCGCCTTCTTGCTGCCTTCCCGCGCCCCGGGCGCGCCGCCATTTGCCTGCGGACGTTTCCTTGCCTTGGCCACCGGCTTTGCGCCCGTCGCCGCGTCTGGCGCGGGAACTGGCGTCAGGTTCTGGATGGCCGTCCAGATCCGCGCGACGGCGGTCTTGCGGTCCATAAACTTCTTCACGGGTTTCAAGCCGCCAATTGGCAGATTGTTCCAGGTGTCTGCCAGCCGCGATACCGGCCACTCGGCGGTGGCCTTGGCGAGGTCTTTCTGTGAATCAAACCCTATGCCGGGAGTCCCGTTCGTCGGAGCCTCGGACCGGGCGGTGATGATGTTGTTGTCGTCGATGGTGTAGATCGCCATAGCGACCTCATTCATCGCTCCGGTTCTCAGTAAAAGCAAGCGGACCGGCGCGGCTAGCGACTTGCCCACTCTATAAAGATCCGTTAGAGCAGCCGCACGGAACCCACTGCAAAACGACTGGTGCACGCGAAGGGCAGTTTCATGCCAGGAGCAATTTGCGAATCTGCGTTGTTACGCGACCGATCCCGTACACGCCGGCGAGACGTCGTACCAACTGGTCCTCGTCAAGAACTGGCTCACTCTTCACAATCATGTCTCGAACCGAAGCGATCTCTAGGGGAGGGACCTCCTCCAAGGTTCGTGGACCTCGCTCGCGGACACTGACGGCAGCCCCCCCGGCAACCCGCACAATCTGGTTGATCTGCCCACCTCGCCGCTGTTCGTCGTTCTGCTCCAACCGCCCGAGTTTCACTGCACGGTATATCGCGCGATTCATGACATGGACGATTTGCTTGCCGAGGCGTGAGTTCCCCGCAGCTCTATTGTAAAGCGCGTAGGCGCGGCGGCAGATCACGGGTCCTTCAACCGACACGATCTCTATCAGCCCTTCCATCAATTCCGTCAATGACGCCGAATGAGGGTCAGGAAGTGGGCGAGGCATCCACTGAGCGTATCTGGGCAGCGCCGGACCGAACTCATCGGCCAATGACCGGAAGAGCGGCGCCTGCTCGTCGGTGACATAGTCGGTTTCTTCGTCGTCGACACCATCCTCGGATTCCGGCAGGCTCGTCGGCGTCCCGTCCTCGAACTCCTCCTGTTCCTCCTCCTCTCCTTCGACAACAGGTCCTGCCACAGATGGCACTGGCTCAATCGGCTGAGCGTGGGGTGGCGTCGGGGCAGATGCCGCAGTGGAATAAATACCTCGGTCCTTCAGAATCTGCCACAAGGGCTGCAAGGCAGCCTCTGGATCTCTGTAGTATGCACTTCCACGAACGCGCCAAAACTGGAGGCCGCAACGCTCAAGCATCCGCTGTCGTTCCACGTCTCGGTCCCATTCCTCCAACCCATGCCATTCGTCCCCGTCGCACTCAACAGCCAGCCGACCTCGAATGCCCTCGACCAGCAGATCGATTCTCTTCCCGGCCAACTCGTATTGGGGGATTACACGGAACCCTCGATTAGCAGCTTGAAGGAATACATCGACCTCAAACCAGCTATCGAAAGGAACAGGCGGACGTGAATCTCCACGACTCGCTTCAATGGCCTGCCGTTGAAGATTGGAGATATCGATACCTTCCACGGTATCCGGTCTAACCCTCGGGTTCAGACAGTATTCGAGGAGTTGGCGGCGCAAGCAGAAGCTACTGAGATCGTCGGCGTTGACGCTGTGAAACAGCCACATTTGGTCACGCGCACGGCTGGCGGCCACATTGAATCTGCGCTTGTCGGACTCCTTCGAGAGAACGCCGATGTGCCGCCCATCGTTGACAGCAGCAACCATCGACAGGAAAATGACGTCACGCTCGTCCCCCTGGAACGCATATGCATTCCCACAGACGATTCCGCGCTGCTGCATTCGCTGTGCCCCAATGCGGTCGATTAAAAGGTCACGGATGAGGTTCGACTGGGCGTTGCCTTGCAGGCCAATCACGCCGAAGCTCTTTCCCTCATAGGCTGGGTCGGCGAGGCACTTTACGATCTGTTCAACAATCGCCTCGGCTTCTGGCCTATTTACAACTCGATCGCCGGTGCCCTTCGCATACCCGTCCGCCACATGGCGGGTCACAACCGGGGCTACACGTTCGGTCCCGTACTGCCGAAGCGGCACAAGGGGCTCGGCTTGATAGCAGAGGTTGTTCGAGAATTGAATAATCTCCGGCATGCACCGAAAATGCTCTCTGAGCCGGATTCGGCCGGCGAATCGGATCTGGGCTTGATCGAAGAAGCTGTTATCGACTCCCAAGGCGTCCCAGTGAGGTAGGTCCTTGATGTAGCGTTGTCTCAGGCTATCGACTGCCCCGCGATCTAACCCAACTGACTCAGGGCTGATTTGTTGGTCATCCCCAACAACAACAATCTTCCGCGCGATGTACTGCAAGAACAACGCTTCTGGCCCGGACTGGCTCGCCTCATCGATGATTGCGACGTCAAACTGGTCTGGCGCGGGCTTGGTAGTCTCAGCTACTCGAAATATCGGCATGACCCATGCCGGAATCGCCGCTCGACAATGATCGAGGTGGTATCGCGCTTCTTTCCGATACTGGATGGCGTACTTGCCTGTGCCCTTGCCGATCTTCTTGATGGCCAATTTCCAGGCCATCAAGTGCTCGCGTTGTTCTGGCCGCAACCGTGCCAGCACGTATTGCCACGCCTTGCTTGCAGCCAACTCGTGAAGATCCTTGCGGATTCGTTGTTGGGAGAGGTCTATCTTCTGAAGTAAGCTTGACTCTCGGTGCGGATCCGCATGCTCCTTGAGCCATCCGTTGGCCCTTGCCCAATGCCACGCCAACTCGAATTGCGGCAGGC
>JADZBH010000020.1 GCA_020852175.1 Bryobacterales bacterium
GAACAAAACAGGAACCGCCGGTGTCTATTGGGCTGAGGCCCGGAACCCGGCGTTAATCCACTATGCAGATGCAGATTTTCGCCAACACGAATTACGACTTTCTGGGCAAGAAGATGCCCTTCATCATTGTCTCGTTGCTGCTGCTGGCGGCCGGACTGATCAGCCTGATCGTCAAGGGCGGCCCGAGCTACGGGATCGACTTCAAGGGCGGCACGTTGATGTATGTGAAGTTCGCCAACCCGCCACACGAAGACCAGGTGCGCCAGGCGCTTTCGGAAAAGATTCAGGGTGAGATCGCCGTGCAGAGGGTGGTCAACTCCAACGAGTTGATGATCGGTACCGAGATCGCCGGCGAAGCGGAACTGGAAGCCGAACGCACGGCTGTCCGCGATACCCTCGCCGCCAAGTTCGGCGGCACATCCGGCAAGCCGGATTTCCACTCCATCGGCCGTGACGCCCTCGCCGAGGCGCTGCGCACGCCCATGCAGAATGCCGGGCAGAACCTCTCCACCGAAGATCTGCGCGGCATCGCCGCCAAGATGCTGGCCTTTCGCGACACGCCGCCGCGATCGGGTCTGATTTCCAGTTTCGACGATCTGAATGGCGTCCCGGGTGTTCCGGCACAAGCGGTGCAGGCCTTGAAATCGACGTTTGGCCTCGCGCCGTTCGTTATCCGCAGCGCGGAAATGGTGGGCCCCAAGGTGGGCGCTGAACTGCGCCAGCAGGCCATCATGGCCACGCTGTTCGCCCTTGGCGGAATGCTGATCTACATCGCGTTGCGGTTCGAATGGATCTACGGCTTCGCCGCGGTCATCGCGGTCTTCCACGACGTCATTGTCACCGTCGGCCTGTTCTCGATCTTTGACAAGGAAATCTCGCTCACGGTGGTCGCCGCGCTGCTCACACTGGTCGGCTACTCGATGAACGACACCATCGTGATCTTCGACCGCGTGCGCGAGAACGTGAAGACCATGCGTAAGGAATCTCTGCACGAGATCGTGAACCTGAGCGTGAACCAGACGCTGTCCCGGACGTTCCTTGCTTCAGGATTGACCTTTATGAGCGTACTCGCCCTCTGGCTCTTTGGCGGGCAGGTGCTGAATGGCTTTGCATTCGCGCTGGTCATGGGCATCATCGTCGGTACGTACTCGACGATCTTCATTGCAAGCCCGATTGTAATTTTCTGGCACGATTATGTCACCGCGCGCGGCCGCACCAGCGCCGTGGCGCCGGTACCGGCCCCCCGCGCGGCCGCGGAACCGCGGGAGAAACAGACCGAGCGGAAGGAAAGAACCAAAACCGCGCGCAAGTAGTACCTTTCGTCTTTGTCTTGCGCCCGGCTGCTGGTATGATATGTCCTTCGCCAAACGGAGTGACCGTCCGCGAGGAGCGGAGAAGGGAACTGGAATTTATGTTCGAACAGAGCTTGATTGATAGCGGCGGCAAGACGCGCAAAACCTCTTCCGTGCTCGTTTCCACGCTCGTGCAAATCGCCCTGCTGGGCTTCGCCATCATCATCCCGATGATCTGGTTTGAAACTCTTCCCGGCGTGCAGTTGACGACCTTCCTGGCGCCTCCGCCGCCGCCGCCGCCTCCGCCGCCTCCGCCAGCCGCTGCGCCGGTGAAGGTGGTGAAGGTGATTCCGCGCCAGTTCGACGCGGGCCGCCTCATGGCGCCGAAGGTCATTCCGAAAGAAATCGCCGTGATCAAGGAAGACGAACTGCCTCCGCCGGCCTCCGGCGCCGTGGGTGTCGTCGGTGGCGTGCCGGGCGGCGTTCCCGGCGGCCAGATGGGCGGCGTCATCGGCGGTATCATCGGTTCGGTGCCCAGCGCGGCTCCGCCGCCGCCTCCGCCCGTGAAGGAAGCCCCCAAGCCCGTCACGCCGAAACAGATTCGCGTCGGCGGCAACGTACAGTCGGCCAAGCTGGTCCGCCAGCCCAAGCCGCTCTACCCGCCGCTGGCACGCCAGGCCCGTATTCAAGGACAGGTGAAGTTCACGGCCGTCATCGGCCGCGATGGCACCATCCAGAACTTGCAGCTCATCAGCGGCCACCCGCTGCTGGTGCAGTCCGCGACCGACGCCGTCCGGCAGTGGGTCTACCAGCCCACGCTCCTCAATGGCGAACCCGTCGAGGTCATCACCCAGATCGACGTGAATTTCACGCTGACTCAGTAACCACCCGGTACAGGGTCCATTTCGTACAAATCAACTCGCAGGAGAAACCACAATGTTAGTCAACCTTCAACTCTTCGCGTTCCTGCTACTGCAGGAAGGAGGAGCCGTCAGCTTCGACCTGATGTCGATGTGGAATCAGATGGGCTGGCTGGCTCGCGCCGTCGTCATCATCTTGTTCATCATGTCGGCCTATTCGATCGGCGTCATGATCGACCGTATGATGGCCTTCTCGGCCGCCCGCAAACAGTCCCGCCTCTTCGCGCCCGCCGTCGCCGGCGCCCTGCGCGAAGGCAAGCTCGATGAAGCGATCAAGATCGCCGACCGCTACAAGAAGTCCCACCTTGCCAAGGTCGTCGTCGCCGGCTTGCAGGAATTCAAGGCTCACGACATGAGCAACGATATTCCCGGTGAAACCATCGAAGCCAGCCGGCGCGCGCTGGAACGCGCCGAAGCCATTGTCCACGCCGAACTGAAGCGCGGCATCTCTTCGCTGGCCACCATCGGTTCGTCGGCCCCGTTCGTCGGTCTGTTCGGCACGGTCGTCGGCATCATCAACGCGTTCAAAGGCATCTCTTCGGAGAAGTCCACCGGACTCGGCGCCGTGGCCGGAGGTATTTCGGAAGCCCTGGTCGCAACCGCCATCGGTCTGTTCGTCGCCATTCCGGCTGTCTGGATGTTCAACCTGTTTACGTCCAAGCTGGAATCGCTCGATGTCGAGATGGGCAACAGCTCGTCCGAATTGATCGACTACTTCATTAAGCGTTCCGCCGCCAAGGCCGGCGCCGGCAAGTAGCCGCTTCGTTCCGATTCGCAGCCCGAATTGCGATTCCGCGAGTTGATCCGGCTGTTGCGGAGGGCCTTCCAAAGGGCCCTCCGCGGCGCCCCGAGAGTCGCGGAACCGATTGAGGAGAGAGAGGTCCCCATGTCCAAATACAAAGCGCCGCCGCCCGTGGCCGACATCAACGTCACTCCCATGGTCGACGTCATGCTGGTCATGCTCATCATCTTCATGGTCATCACGCCGATGCTCTCCAAGGGCGTGAGCGTGGACCTGGTGAAGACCAAGAACCCGATTCCCATGCAGGCAGCCGACCGCGACGACGCCATCCTGGTCGCCGTCACGCGCGACGGCAAGGTCTACCTGGAAACCACGCAGGTTACCGCTGACGCCCTGCCCAACAAGGTGAAGGACCTGCTTACCAACCGCGTGGATAAAACCTGCTACGTAAAGGCCGACCAGCGCGCCAAATACGGCACGGTGGTCGAAGTGGTCGATAATTTGCGCGCCGCTGGCGTGGACCAACTCGGTTTGCTCACCGAAAGCACCGAGAAGTCCAAGGCCGCCGCGGAGCCCAAAGCGGGCGCATAGCGTCCGGGGCGCCGGGCCCGTGTCCGGCAAGGCAACAAGTTTGAGAGTGTAAAGGAGAATCCCTATGGGAATGGCAGTAGGTGGCGGTGACGGCGGTCCCCGCGCGGACATCAACATGACGCCTCTCATCGACGTGCTGCTGGTGCTGCTGATCATCTTCATGGTGATCACGCCGCTCACGCCGAAAGGCCTGGAAACCCTTGTGCCCCAGCCTCCGCCGCCGGGCACACCGCCCAGCAAGGCCGACGACCGCACCGTCGTCATCATCATCGAACGCAACGGCGCGATGAAGATCAATACCGAGGACACCACCGAGGCCGCTCTCGGGCCCCGTCTCGAGGAGATCTTCAAGACCCGTGCCGAACGTGTGGTCTTCGTCAAGGGCGATCCGAATATCGAGTATCAATATGTGGCTCGCGCCATCGATACGGCCAAGGGAGTCGGCATCGACAAGGTCGGCCTCATGACAGCCAAGATGGAGGAGGGCAACTAAGCCCTCAGGAAGCGGAGCCAAGGAGCATCCATGCGTAGCAGATTTCAACTCGCGGCCGCCGGTCTCGCGGCTGCCGCCCTTCTCCTTTCGGCCACTGGCTGCGAAAGATTGCGTGCCCGCGACAACCTGAATAAAGGTGTGCAGGCATTCAAGGCGGCGAAGTTCCCCGAAGCGGTCGAGTACTTCAAGGTAGCCACCGACCTCGATCCGGAGTTCCCCACCGCCCGCCTCTATCTGGCCACCGCCTACATGAGCCAGTACATTCCTGGCGCCGAATCGGCGGAGAACATGGCCATGGCCAAGAGCGCCCATGACGAGTTCGCGAAGGTCCTCGAGAAGGACCCGAAGAACGCCGTCGCCCTCGCCTCCATCGCCTCGCTTTTCTATCACCAGAAGAAATTCGACGATGCCGAAACCTGGTACAAGAAGGTGATCGACGCCGACCCGAACAACAAGGAAGCCTACTACACGCTGGGCGTCATCGCCTGGGGCCGCACTTTTCCCAAGCGCATGGAGGCTCGCGCCAAGCTTGGCATGAAGCCAGAGGATCCGGGACCGGTGAAGGATAAGAAGGTGCGTGAGGAACTCGCCGCCGCCAACCTTCCCATCGTCGATGAAGGGATCAAGGACTTGCAGAAGGCCATCGAAATCGACAAGGAATACGACGATGCCATGGCCTACCTGAACCTTCTGCATCGCGAACGCGCCGACCTGCAGGAGAGCCCGGACACCTACAAAAAAGAGATCGAGCTGGCCGATACCTGGGTTGAGCGCACACTTGAAACCAAGAAGATCAAGAATGCCCGCCTCGAACAGAAGGCCGGCCACGGCATCACCATGGAGGGCGGCGGCCAGTAACCGTTCGCTTCACCTCTCTTCCCACTGCGCCCGCTCCCTTCCAGGGGGGCGGGCGTTTTGCATGGGCAGAGGGTCTCCGGAAGCTGTAGGCAGGTTGGCTGGCCGCTTTCCGGGACGCAAATCGCTCGCCGAACCCTCCACGCCTGCGCTACCCTGAAAGTCTCATGTCCGCCGACGGCTCAACGCCGCCACTTGTCGACCAGCTTTTCGCCGAACTGAGTGAGAAGGTCAAAGCCGCGCGTCCCCAGGAAGACCTCGAACCCCTTGAACGCGCCTACCGCTATGCTCTGAACCATCACGCCCACCAGGTGCGCGATTCGGGCGAGCCCTACATGACCCACCCGCTTCAGGTGGCGCTCATCCTGGCCGGGATGAACATGGACATCGTCTGTCTCCAGACAGGTCTGCTTCATGACGTGATCGAAGACACGGGCACCACGCACGAAGAGTTGCGCCGTGAGTTCGGCGAAGATGTCGCACATTGCGTTGAAGGCGTCACCAAGCTCGGTAAGGTCAAGTTTTACTCGCCGGAGGAGCGCCAGGCTGAGAGCGTGCGCAAGATGCTGTTGGCCATGGTCAGCGACATCCGTGTCATTCTCGTGAAGCTGGCCGACCGGTTGCATAACATGCGCACGATCAGCGCGCTTTCCGTCGAACGCCAGCAGCGGATCGCCCGCGAGACCTTGGAAATCTACTCGCCCATCGCGCATCGCCTCGGCATGGGCAAAATCCGCGGCGAGCTCGAGGACCTTGCCTTTCACACGCTTGAGCCCGAGGTGTATGAAGACATCCGGGCGCAAATCGACGCCCGCATCCAGGACAGCGACGCGGCCTTGCAGCAGATGAAGCAGACGCTGATGTTGAAACTGGCGCGCGAAAACATTCCCGCCAAGCTCGAAGGCCGCATTAAGCGGGTTTACAGCGTCGTGCAGAAGCTCCGCCGGCAGAAGATCGGCATCGACCAGGTGTACGATCTTCTCGCGCTTCGCATCATCACCGACTCGGTGAAAAACTGCTATGCCGCCCTCGGCGTCATCCACAATGAGTGGCACCCTATTCCCGGCCGGATCAAGGATTTCATCGCCATTCCCCGCACGAACCTCTATCAGTCGCTCCACACCTCGGTGATTGGTCCCGGAGGCGTCAACTTCGAGATTCAGATCCGCACCGAAGAGATGCACCGCATCGCCGAGGAAGGCATTTCGGCGCATTGGAAATACAAGGAAGGCCGCCGCGGCGCCGGGGTCGATGAAAAGGGCGTGGCATGGCTTCGCCAACTCGTCGAGTGGCAGCGTGAAATGCGAGACCCCGGCGAGTTCATGGCCACGCTCAAGGTGGATCTGTATCCCGAGGAGGTCTACTGCTTCACCCCGCGCGGCCGCGTCATCATTCTGCCGCGCGAGGCCACGCCCATCGACTTCGCCTACTCCATCCACACCGACGTGGGCCACCAATGCGTCGGCGCCAAGGTGAATGGACGCATCGTGCCGCTGCGCACGCCGCTGCGCAATGGCGACGTGGTGGAAATCGTCACCCAGTCCGGCCACATGCCGTCCAAGGACTGGCTCTCGCTCGTCAAGACGTCGCGCGCCCGCAACAAGATCAAGCACGTGATCAACGCGAGCGAACGCGAGCGCGCCATCGACATCGGCCAGAAGGCGCTCGAACGGGAAGCCCGCCGTCTCGGCATCGCACTCTCCCGCATTGGGCGCGGGGAGATGGACCAGGTAGCCAGCGATTACGGATGCGCGAAGCTGGAAGACCTCCACGCCTCGCTTGGCTATGGGAAGGTTTCCGCGCGGCAGATTCTCAGCCGCTTCGCCCCCACCGGCGAACTGCTGCCGCCCGCCCCGCCCGAACCCGTGGCTCCGCCCCCGGGCACGCCCATTCCCGGGCGCCCCGGACCGGACAACAGCGATCTTGTGATTCGCGTCACAGGCGCCGACGACCTGCTGGTTTACCGCGCCAAGTGCTGCAACCCCATTCGCGGAGAGGCCATTGTCGGCTACATTACGCGCGGCAAGGGAGTTGGAGTGCACTCGCTTTCATGCCCCAACGTCCAAAACCTGATGTACGAGGTGGACCGCCGCATCGACGTGGAATGGGCCCGTGCCGCCACGGACAATTTCATGGTGAAGATGGTGGTCTACACCGAGGACCGCCCCGGCGTGTTGAACCAGCTCACCAGCGTCCTGACTCATGAGAATTCGAACATCCGTTCGCTTGAGGCGCGCGCCGACGAGCGCCGCGGGCCGGATAACGCCATCGTCGACATGACCGTCGAGGTGCGCGACAAGAAACAACTTGAACGTGTCGTGGCCGGAATGCGCCGCATTCCGGGCGTCCGCGACGTCGAGCGCGTCCAATGAACCCTACATCCTTCGACCCGGAACACATCGCCATTTCTAAATCCAAGGGCATCAAGATCGATTGGAAAGACGGCCACCACAGCGACCTCGCGCTGGCCGTCCTCCGTGATGAATGCCCCTGCGCCGGCTGCACCGGCGCGCACGGCACGCCGCCTGAACGCACCAATCATTCGCAGCCCGCCAAAGAGGCCTTTCCTATGTTCAAGCCCATGCTGAAGATGCTCGACATCCAGCCCGTCGGCGGCTATGCCCTGCGCATCTACTGGAACGACGGCCACAACGCCGGCATCTATTCTTACGAGCACCTGCGCGGCATCTGTCCTTGCGCCGAATGCGCCGCCGCGCGTACCGCCGGACAAGGGTCCTAGCGCCTCCTCCACGCACGGCGATCCTTTCGGGCCGCCGCGAGAGCGCTAAAGAAAAGAGCTCCGCGAATACCTCTGAAACCGGCTGAGTAATTCAGTATGATTCCCCTACCACATGGGCTATGATTTGACCTTCCGTTTGCGGGGCTCCGGAGAGGCTCCGCCCATCGAGGACCTGCATGAGTATTTCGATGGCCGCCGCAACTACCGCATGGACAGCTTCACGGCTCAGTATCTGAACGAGGACACGGGCGTTTATTTTTGGTTCGATCTCGGAGAGGAACACCCGCGCTTCCAGTTGAATCACGCCCGGTCGCATGTCTTCGCCGTCGAGGCTGCCGATGAGGTGAGGAACTTCGTCCAACACTTCGACCTGGTTTGCGACGGGTCGGAATCGGGGCTTCCGGCGGAATTCACGCCCGAAAGTTTTCTTTCCGGGTACGACACAAGCAACCGCGCCGGCTACCGCATGGCCGCCGATCCCTCCACCGGGTTTGAAGGCTGGTTCACGCGGCCCGCGGCAGCCATCGCGGCCGAATGGCGCTGGAACTTCGAACGCGCCACTACGCAGGAGCGTGTCGGCGAATCCGTCTTCGTCCCCAAGATCAGCTATTTCCTCATCAATGGCCGCCTCTGCTCGGGCGCCGTTTGGAGCGATGCCATCCCCGTCACCATGCCCGTGGTGGACTGCGTGGTGATCGTTCGCGAACGCGGGTGGCCCTTACGCTTGCTCAAACGTGAGCCGGAAATCCTTGCCGTCCCCTTCGTCCAACTCGAAGCCATTGCCTCGCATTACCGCTTCGTGCCCGGCGAACCCGGACACTATCAGATGTACTGGGAGTCGCCGCCCCTTGCCGTCATCGAATTCCTCCGTTCGGCCAAAGCTCCCGATTCCGCGTTTGAAGCCGTGTCCGCCGACCGCATTCTCGACCAGGAGACCATGGACGAGGTTTGCGCCCAGGCCGGCCTGCAGCGCGTTGGCCGGTGATCCTCCGCCGCGTCTGGCCGCTACATCAGCACCCGCGCCGTTAAGAACGCCGCCGCGCATATGAGCACGAACACCGTTTCCCGCGCGCCGAACGACGAAACCCGCGTCACCGGCCACTCACCCGTGAACCCTCGCGACACCATCGCCGCGTGTACGCGGTCCGCACGGTCCCAACTCCTCACCAGCAGGCTACCCATGTGATGGCCATACACTCCGATGCCCTGCCAGCCCAAGGGCCTCACCATGCGGCAATCGCGCGCGCGTTCCATGCGCGCGTACTCCTCCGAAAGCAGGCTCGTGTAACGGTACATCATGCCAAGAATCAGGTTCAACAGGTGTGGTGATCCCAGTTTTCGCAGGGCCCACAACAGGTCGGCCAACTCGGTCATCGCCATCAGGAAGGCCAGCAGTAGCACGGCCGTGAACCCTTTGCCGGCAATCGAAAGAGCGCGCGGTAGGCCCGCGTCCCAGTTGGCCGCTTTCCACGCGTCCATCCAGCTTCCTGCCGGCCACCCTCCCGCCGGCCATGCTGCTTCGATCGCCAGAAGCAGTGCGGCCATCAACAGAAAAGGCGCCGCCGCGAAGCAGCGCCAGGCCAGATATTCGCGAGATGCCTGTCCTGTCCGCAGCAGCAGGTAGGTAAGCGGAACATACGCCAGGAAGGGCGCCAACTCGCCCACCGGGGTCGAGGCGACAATCACGGTCGCGGCCACCACCGCCAGCAGGCGCGCCCGTGCGTCCAATGAAGGGAAGATGCCGCTCATGCGCCCGCCATCAGCAGGGCCGGTCGTGTGCGCCGCAGAAACGCCACCACCGCCGCGGTCAATGCTCCCTCCAGCGCAGCCGCGCCCAAATACAGCACGGCCATGAACAGGAAGCCTTTCCCATACCCGGTGAACCAGAACTCCACCGCGATCATCAGCGCCGGCGTCACCACGCCGGCAAACCCGCACAGAAACGCGCGCGCCGGTTCCGGCCCCACGCCCGCGCGCCACAGCGCCGCCGCCAGAAGCGCCCCGGCGCCCATGTTGATCGCGTTCAACCCGAGCGAAAGCAAGCCGCCATGCTGGAACAACAGGGTTTGCAACAGCAGCGCCGCGAAGATCACCGGAAACGCGCGGCGCCCGGCCAAAATGCCAGCCAGTCCATACAACCCCAGGTGCACCGATGTCGCGCCCAGCGGAAAGTGCACCAGAGAGATCGCAAAGCTTGCCGAGGCCAGCATCCCCAGTCGCACCACCTCCTCGGTTTCCACATTCCGCCCCAGCACATACACCGCTGTCCAGGACACCGCGTGGGCCGCGCCGCACCAAATGTTGGGAATAATGCCGTCGGCAATGTGCATCGGCCTGTCTACCAGGTCACGTGCAGCGACGTTTCGAAGTTCACGGTGTCGTATGCCTGCCCAGCCGGCGCCGGGTGCTTGAACTCGGCGATAAACAACAGGTCCTTCTTCGCCCCCGCTTCCGGTGTGTAGCGCAGTTTGCCGTCCGCGCCGGTCTTGCCGGCGATCCTCCCAGACTTCGCACCGGCTGGAAATGCCTCGATGGCGATTCCCTCCAGAGGCTTGCCGTTCCGCAGCAGTTGCACCGTCCACGCACCGCCTGAAAACGTCCCCACGATTTCCACTTCGAGGCCCGCTGGTTTGCTCACCGCCGCGCCTACATAGGCCACCGCCGTTCGCAGCGTCCGCGAGGACTGTGTCGCGTCCTGGTTCTTATCGCGACCGCCTTGCTTCACGCCCTTCGGCGTGCGGCTGGTCACGCCGCGGTCCTGCGTGAAGGCCAGCGTGTGCGCGCCCGCCGCTGACGGCGTGAACTCCGCAATAACCTCGCTTCCTTTCACAGCCGGCTTTAGTGAGGTACGCTTTCCCGTGGCGGCCTGCGCGAACAGGTTCAGTTGAGACGCGTTCACCGCCTCTTCGCTCGCCGGAAAATGATGTCCGTGGCGGACATAGATGGTCACCGGCTTGCCTGCCGCCAGAGCCCCGCTGGATGCAATCCAGGTGTCGTGAGCCAAAGAGGCGCCGGCCGCCGCGCAGAGCAGGAACAGGGCTTGGAGGGTGGAACGGATCATGATGGTTGGGCTCCTTGGTCTAGTTTCGCACTATTATGAATTTGGTGATACGCTTCGTCCCGGTCCTGATTACCCTGCTCGCCGCCTCTTCTTCGCTGACGGCTCACGAACTCGACATCGCAGCGACGCTCTCCTCGCCGGCCGTCTGCCTGCGCGCCACCTATGCCGGGGCAGACCCGGTGCCTTTCGCGGCCGTCCAGGTGTTCGCTCCCAACGCAGCCGAGTTTCAAAACGGCCGCACCGACCGCCGAGGCGGTTTCAGTTTCCTGCCCGATACGCCCGGCGCGTGGCGCATCGTCATCGACGACGAAGAAGGCCATCGGCGCGAAAGCGCCGTGCAGGTGCCCGGCGATTTCACCGCCGCCGCGCCTGCCACCGCATCGCCGCCGGAGGCTTCGCGCTTTTGGCGTGCACTCACGGGAGTTTCGCTGCTTATCGGAGCCACCGGCTTTCTATACGGCTTCAAAGTCCGCCGCGCCGCCCCGCCTCAACCGCCGCGTTGATTCCTGATCCGCTCCCAAACATCGGCGTAGTAATGGAAGTCGATGCCGCATTGCCGCAGCAGCGTCCTGTCCGCCGCCACCTCCACCGCCGGACCTACGCCCGCCACGCGTCCTTCGTGCAGCACCGCCAACCGGTCCACCGAGGCCACGGCCGGAAGAATCTCCTGAGAGATCAGCACCACCGTTGCCTCCAGGGAACGGATGATCCCCACCAGTTGTTCCACCATGCCCGGATCGAGATTCGCGAACGGTTCGTCGAAGGCGATCACGCGCGGCCGCATCGCCAAAACGGTCGCCAGCGCCACGCGACGTTTCTCGCCAAAGGACAGATCGTGCGTCGACCGGCGTTCGTAGCCTTCCAGCCGCATTTGCCGCAACGCCACCGCGACGCGCTCCCGCGTCTCCTCGCCGCCGCAGCCCATATTCAACGGACCAAACGCCACGTCCTCCTCCACCGTCGGCGTGAACAGTTGATCGTCCGGGTTCTGGAATACGATCCCCACGCGGCTGCGCACCTGGCGCAACGTGGCGCGCTCCACCTTCACGCCATCCACGCGCACCTCGCCCGATTGCGGCAACAGTACGCCGTTCAAATGGAGGAGAAACGTCGATTTTCCCGCGCCCGAGGGACCGATGATCCCCACCCGCTCGCCTGCCTCCACGCGAAGCGACAGTCCGTTCAATGCCGGACGCCCATCCGGATAGTGATACACCAGATTCGAGGCGTCGATCGCGCAGCCGTTCGTGTGGATGTGGTCGGACAAGCCTTTATCGTAGAAAAATTTCGTGGGCGCTTACCACAGGTTGTAGTAACCGTCGCGCTCCAGCAACTCTAGCCGCCGCCCGAATAGAGCACTTAGATTCTCTTCCGTCAGCACCTGGGTTTTCGGACCGTCGCGCACCACGCGCCCGGCTTCCATGAACAGCACGCGTTCCACCTCCGGCACCAGGTCCGGCAGATGGTGCGTCACGATCACCAGCGTGTGGCCCGCGCGGGCCAGCCTCCGCATCGTTTCCCGCAAATCGTGCATCGCCGCCAGGTCCAGCGAATTCGTGGGTTCGTCGAACACCAGCACGGCGGGGTCGTGCACCAGCGCCCGGCCAATGACCGCGCGCCGCGCCTCGCCACTGGACAACTCTTCCAACGGGCGGTCCCGCAGGGGCGTGATTGCAAGCTGGTCCAGAATCGCCTCCGCCCTCTCCTCCATCGCCCGCGTGATCTCGTGATAGGGCTGCACGCCCACGGCGGAATGAAAGCCGCCTAGAACAATCTCGCGTGCCGTGTACTCACGCGTGCACTGCTGAATCAGGTCGTTCGTCACAATCCCCAGCAGCAGGCGCAAATCGTGAACGCGCCAGCGGTCCCGCCCGAGAATCCGCACGCGTGTTCCTTCGCGAAACAGCGGGTACAACTCCCGCGTCAGCATCTTGATCAGCGTCGACTTGCCACAGCCGTTCGGGCCCAGAATCGCCGTATGCTGTCCGCGTTCCAGACGCAGCGAAAAATCGTCCAGCACCAGACGCTCGCCGCGCATGACGCTGACGTGCTCCAACTCAAGTAAGGGTTCACTCATGGAAAGAAAAGGAAGGCTGCCGGGACACTCGGCCTTGGGCAGGAAACAGGGATGATTGTAGCAAGCCAGTGCCGGTATCGCCGAATCCAGACTCTTCCAATGCGCAATGAGCCTGGAGGAGGAGATTGATTCCAATGCGGGATGAGCCTGGAGTCGGAGAAGCGCCGATGCAACAGGCGAATGACCTTCCAGGTGCATGAAGCCGAACGGTTGA
>JADZBH010000021.1 GCA_020852175.1 Bryobacterales bacterium
ACGGTCTTGACAACCGGGACCACCTCAGGCTACCTGCGAGACGGCAGGAAGCGGATCGAAGCTGCCATGGCCCGGAGCGCTTAGGAGATCTCCCCCAACCGCCTTCAGGTTTCCTCCCTCCGCGCACTTGTGTCCCGCTTCCTCCTGTGATGTAATCCGGCGATGCATATGGCCGGGGCCGCCCTCGATCCCTGGGGCAGTTCGGAAAACCTTCGCGCCATGATGCTGAACTACTCGCTGGCCGCCGATAGCGGCGAGTTGGTCGAACGGCCTGGCGTCTCACTGGTTAACTCGGGCATCGCTTTCTCCGCGTTCAATGCCGCGCTGCTGACGGGAGCCAGTCTGGAACATCCGCGTGAACTGCGCGCTTGTCTGCAACACGCGCAGCGTTACTTTCATGCCAAACGATTGCCGTGGAGCTTCTGGATGGCGGAGGAGCGCGTGTCGCCGCAGGTCCGTCAATCCGCTTCCATAGCCGTGAACGCGGCCGGGCTTCGCTGGATCGCACAGCATGAAGGCATGATGGCGGACCGGTTGTCCGCGCCCGTGCGCGCTCTGCCCGCCATCGAGGTCCGCCGCGTATTCGATCGTGCCACGCGGGGCCACTTCGCCCGCCTGTCCAGCACCGTTTTCAACCTGCCACAGCCAGTGAGCTCGTCCGTCTACGGGCAGCCCGATTTCTGGAGCGGCACGCTGGCCGGGTGGGTCGGCTATTGGGAGGGCCATCCGGTGTGCTGCGCGGCCACGCAAAGCGCCGCCGGCGTCATCGGCCTCTACAGCGTGGCGACGCATCCCGGCTTCCGCGGGCGCGGCTTCGCCGAGTCCATTACGCGCCATGCGTTGGAGAAGGCGCGCCAGGCGAGCGGCCTGCACGTGTCCATCCTCCACGCCACGCGCGAAGGCCAACCGCTGTACCGGCAGTTGGGCTTCCGCTACGCGACGCGTCTGGACGTCTACGTCACCGCGTAAACTGGGAGCTTGCCGCTTCCCGTGTGCGCCGTACTCGACAACATCCGCAGCCTCTACAACGTGGGGAGCTTCTTCCGCAGCGCCGACGCGGCGGGCATTGAGCGCCTGTATCTGTGCGGCATCACCGGAGCGCCCGCGCACGAAGCCACACTCCGGACCGCGCTTCGCAAGACGGCGCTGGGAGCCGAGGAGCGGGTACCGTTCGAGCACCACTGGAACGCGGCGGCCGCGGTGGCGCGCCTGCGGCTGTCGGGCTACCATGTGTCGGCCATCGAGACGGGCGGTGAGTCCGCGGATCTCTTCGATTGGAAACCGGAGTTCCCTCTCGCCGTGATCTTCGGCAACGAAGTGGGCGGCGTGTCGCAACCGCTGCTCGATCTGTGCGACACTCGCGTGCGCATCCCCATGGCGGGCCTCAAACGTTCGCTGAACGTGTCCACGGCCGCCGGGGTTGTGTTCTATGAATTGCTGCGCAAGTCGCGGCAAGGCGTACAATCACCCGTATGATCCGGCGACGCGTTACAGCACCGCTTCTGCTTCTGGCCGCCGCGGCCTTGCAGGCCCAACAACTCATGCACTGGCCCGTACGGGGCAGCCGCGAGATGGTGGGCGCGGCGAATAACTTCGAGGTCGAAGCCGGGTTCCGGATGCTCTCGGCCGGAGGCAACGCCGTCGATGCCGGCGTGGCCGCGACGCTGGCCGCCGCCGCCACCGAGCAGGCGCGCTTCGGTTTGGGCGGGGAGATGCCGCTGATCGTCAAGATGAAAGGCAAGCCCGCGCGCATCATCAGCGGAGTGGGCATCGCGCCCAGGCTCGCCACGCCGGAGTACTACTCCACGCGGCCTCCGCAGCCCTGGGAAGATGCGCGGCGCATGAGTCCCATTCCCGCTATCGGCATTCTGGCCGCCATCACTCCCGGCGTCTTCGACGGTCTTCTGCTGGCTTTGGAAACGCACGGCACGATGAGCTTCGCTCAAGTCGTGGCGCCCGCCATCGAGTATGCCGAAGGTTTTCCCATTGGTGAAGAGTACGCCGGCTTCATCCGCACGCATCAGCGCGTGCTTTCGCTGTGGCCGGACTCCGCCGCCTACTTTTTCGTGAATGGCGAGCCGCCGCGCACCGGCTCTCTGTTCCGCCAACCGGCGCTGGCGCGCACGTTGCGCGAACTGGCGGCCGTGGAAAAGAAGTCCCGGGGGAAGCGGGAAAAGAAGATCGCCGCCGTACGCGACTATTTCTACAAGGGACCCATCGCCAAGCGCATCGCCGCGTTCAGCGAAAAAAACGGCGGACTCATCCGCTATGAGGACATAGCGGCGGGCCGCGCCTCCTTCGACGAGCCCGTTGCCGGCGAGTACCGCGGCTACACCATCGTGAAACCCGGCTTCTGGACCCAGGGTCCGGTGTTGATTCAGGCGCTGAAGCTGCTGGAGGGCTACGACCTGCGCTCCATGGGCCACAACTCCGCGCCGTATCTGCACACCGTGGTGGAGGCCGTGAAGCTGGCCTTCGCCGACCGCGACCGCTACTACGGCGACCCGAAGTTCAGCCGCATCCCCTCGGAAACGCTGCTCAGCGCCGAATACGCCGCCACGCGCCGCCGCCAGATCGATCCGGCTCATGCGTCGATGGATCACCGCCCGGGCTCGATCGCCACCGTGGCCGCGCTGCCTGTGCCAGTGCGCCTGCGTGGGAATCCGGCCGACAATGTCTATGCGAGCGACACCACCTGCGTGAACGTCGTGGACCGCTGGGGCAACGTTTTTTCCGCCACTCCGAGCGGCGCCTGGCTGCCTTCGGTCATCGCCGGGGACACTGGCATCCCCCTCAGCACGCGCGGCCAGAGTTTTGTTTTAACCGAAGGCCACGCCAACCGCATCGCTCCCGGCAAGCGGCCGCGCGTGACGCTGAGCCCCACGCTCGTGTTGAAGGATGGCGAACCGCTGCTCATCATGTCCACGCCGGGCGGCGACAACCAGGATCAGGCCATGTTGCAGGTGCTGCTCAACGTGATCGACTTCCAGATGGGCGCCCAGCAGGCCGTGGAGGCGCCGCGCTTTCAAACCGAACATTTCTACAACTCCTTCGCCACGCATGAATTCGTACCGGGCCGGGTGAGTCTGGAGCGCCGCATCGAGCCTTCGGCCGCGGAAGGATTGCGCGCCTTGGGCCACCAGATCGACATGCGGAGCGAGTGGAGCAACGCGTCGGCTCCGGTCCTGATCCTGATGAAAGACGGCGTGATCGATGGAGGCGCGGATCCGCGCCGGGGACGGTTTCTGTTCGGGCGGTGAGCGCGCCGCCGCTTACCCGCGCCACTTCCGCGCAATCTCCCACAAGCCTCTCCACTTGCGGTCGATCAATTCGGCGATGTTCAGCAGCACGGCCAGCAGCAGCAGCGCCGGCCACAGACGCAGTGTCGAAGCGACGCTGCGTCCGGCCGCGTCGAACGCCTGCTGCGCCGCTGGTTGGAACCGCCCGCCGGTGAACGCGGCGATGCGCCGCATGAGCGCTTCGTTCGAGCCATATTCGTTCAGTTCGCGCTCCTCCAGGTACAGTCCCACCTCGGGAAAGGCGCGCGATTCGGCGAGCGGACGCGCGCGGAACAGGCCTGTGCGCGCCCCCACGGCCACTGCGCCGAGATAGGTGGCCGCGGCCACCTTACGCAGCGGCATAGGACGCTGGAAACCCTCCGGTCCGAACAGGAACACCTCGGGCGGCCGCGCCGGTTCCGGAATGCCGCGCCCCAGGCGGTAGTGGGCGGCAATCTCGCTGGCGGCGCTATCGTGTTCCAGCCACGCTTCCACGGGTTGCGCGTGCGGCAGCAGATCCCGCACCACGTTGGCCCAGAAGCGGTCAAACCCTTCCCAGGCCACCCAGTCGGCCGCCCAGCGGGCCTTGGCGTCGGAGGCGAATACGGCCGAGCGTCCCAGTCCATACTGCCAGCGCACATAGAGAGGATCTTTTTCGTCGATCTTCAGAATCGTCTCCGCCGTCGGCTTCGCCGTGAAGCGTACATAGCCCTTCAGCGGTGGGGCTTTCGCGATGGGCACCCCTTCCAACACCTCGGCTTCGGCAACCACGATGGGCGCCGTGGGCTTTTCGACCGCCGTGGAGCCCGTGTGCTCCATCACGTCGCGCAGCAGAATCTGTTCCAGGCCCGACGGGTCGGTGAGAAAATAGGAACGGCCCTTGGCGAACACGGCCACCTTTTCGAGATAGGCGCGGTTCACGTCCTGTCCCAGGCCCACCGTGGAGATGGTGGTTTTGTTGAGGGCCGCCTCCTTGGCCAGCGCGATGCTGTCGCCCTCTTCCGAAATGCCGTCGGTGAGCAGCACGATGTGCTTGAACGTGGCCTGAACCGGCGCGATGCGCCGGTAGGCCTCGGCGAGCGCCGGAGCGATTTGCGTGCCGCCGTCCGGCGTGATGCCCGCGATCAGCCGCTTGATCAGCCCCTTGTCCTCGGCCTTGCGAATCGGCACCGCCCACTGGAACGAATTGTCGAAGATCAGCACGCCCACCAGGTCCACCGGACGCAGGTTCTCCACCACGCCGATGGCCGCGATGCGCGCCAGTTCCATCTTCTTGCCCTCCATCGAGGATGACTTGTCGATGATCAGCACCAGGCATGTGCCCTCGGGCGATCGCGGCGGGGCCAGTTTGGCGGGCAGCACGCGGTCCAGCGCGTCTTCGATCCCCTTCTTGTCGAGATAGGAATTGCGGTCGCCTCCAATGACCAGCAAACCGCCGCCGCGTTGCACATAGTTCTCCAGGGCGGCCTTGCGTTGGGGGCTGAGCGACTCCATGTCCCAGTTGTTGAACACCAGAACCTGGTAGTCCTCCAGCGCGCCCTCGGGCCACGCGCCCGTCTCGGTCACGTCGAACTGCGATTGCCGCATCGCGTCGCGCCAGTGGACATCGCGTGTCGTGTCCTGGCCCAGCACCAGCAGTTTCGGACGCCGCAGCGTGACGGCTTCGGTGAAACGGAGCTCGCCCATGCCCTCGGCCGTCAAAGATCCGCTCAGTTCCACCACGCCCGCGGCGGACAGGCTGGCCTGCAACGCAACGTTGTTCGCGCCCGGCGTGAACGCGGTTGCGGTCGTGCCGAGCGTGTGGCCTTCGGCGGCCAGGGTAAGCCTGGCTTCGGTGGCGCGCGGCGAGTGTACCCGCAGTTCGATGGGAAAACGTTCGCCCGTGAAGACGATGGGCGGCATGCGCACGCCGTCCAGCCTCAGCGCGGGCCTTTCCCGCCCCGGCAACGGGTAGGTGTCCACGGGAACGCCCAGCGATCGCGCCTGCCACAGGGCCCGCGTGACGCTGCCTTCGTTCTCGTTCCCGTCGCTGATCAGGGCGATGCGCGGCACCAGGCCTTCGGGCGAGGCAGCCACGGCATCCCGTAGCGCGGCTTCCAGGTTGGTGGCCCGTCCGGCCGCGCCCGCCGTGGCGCGCAACCGCAAGCCGCCCGTCTGCTCGGCCGCGGTGAGCGGACGGACGCCCCGCGCGAACGGCAGCACGGTCATCTCGTTGCGGCCCCGCGCCCGCTGCAAGGCGGCGGCCAGGCTGGTGGCGCGTTCCAGATCCTTTTCAGGAACGCTGGCCGAAGTATCGGCCAAAACGGTGAGCGCTACTTTTGTTTCATTCACGCTCATTACAGGCGATGCCAGGGCCAGCGCGATCAGGGCGAAGCACACGGCCTTCAGCACCAGCGCGCGCTTGCGCGTCACCGAGGACCATTGCCGCCACATCCACAGGAAGGGCAGCGGCGCCAGCAGCAGACACCAGGCGCGTTCGAAGATCACGACGCCCTCCCCGCCAGGCCGCGCAGCAGCGGCCACTGCTTCGGAGAGCCGAAACGTCCCGATCCCGACGGCGCGAACAGGATCCAATCCAGGAACAACCCCAAGGCTCCCAGCGCCGCCAGCCACGGCCACAGATCCCGCGCTTGCGCGATGCCCGCCGCCTGCGACGGCACGCCGCGCCGCACCCGCTCCGGCGGCGTCCACACCGATTCGGGCACCTCCGGCAGCGCCAGCGAGTAGGTCTGCTCGCGCCCATCCTGAATCACGCGCACCGCGCCCGTCCGGGCGCTATAGGTGCGCAGTTGATCGCCGCGCAACGTGTAGGGGAGCGCCGCGCCGCTTTCGTCCACCACGCGCACGTCGCCGACGTCCTCGCGCACGGCAGCCGTCACGGAGCCCACCGTGCCGGCATACACCTCCGTCCGCTGGAACGCTTGCGGGGCCAGCCAGCGCAGCACGTTGGCGAACAGCAACGGGGTGGCCAGTTCATATTTCAACTGGCTGCGCAAAGGATGAAATCCCGCCACCACCAGTCTGGGCTGGCCGGGCCGTTCATGCGCCACCAGCACCGGACCCGAAGGCGCGAACGCGATTCCCGTATCGCCTTCGCCCGGCGCGAACACCTGCGCTTTGGACAGGCGGAAGTCCTGCGCCCGAAGGCCCGAAGCCAGGGGATGGCCCTGCTCCCACCGTTCGATGCGCTCAGTGACGCCGCTTTGGGCCACCGGCACGGGCGAGCGTCCGGACGGCGGTTCCAACAGTAAAGAAGGCCCGCGGACACCGCCGGGCGGCGCCATGCGGTCATAGATCGCGACGCCCTCCGGCGGCGCCGTCTCGCACTGCGCGCGCGAACGCGTGGCGACGGCCAGCACAGGCAGACTGCTGAGCAACGGCCGCAGCAGTTGCGGCTCGTCGCTACACACCGTGAGGGCCAGTTCCGGTTGTCCGGGCAGTTCCAGCACGGCCCGGTCGTCGCCGCTGAAACGGTCGCCCGGGGCGCGCAACCGGGCCTCCAGCAGGCCCGCCGCGCGCGTGCGGTATTCCATTGCCGTCTCCACTTCCTGCCCCGGCGCCAGTTGCAACGTTCGACCTCCAGCGGGCGCTCCGCCAAAAAACAACGTCAACTCGGCCGCATGGGGGCGTGCGCCGTAATTCCGCACGGAGACGAGCACGCGCCACAGGCCCGGTTCTTCGGGCGAAGGACGCAAGCCGAGCTTGCGAATCCCCACGTTCTCGGGATTGCCCGCGGGCGTCAGCAGCCGCAAATTCGCCGGCCAGCGCGAGGGCAAGGAAGACTCGCCCGTCAAGGCCCGGTTGCCGCCCGCCAGCACGATTTCGCCCGCCGAGCGCGCATGACGCCGCAAAGCGCCCCGGGCGAATTCCAGGGCCTGCGCCAGGTTCAGGGCCGACTCGCCCGGCGTGGCGCGCCGCAGGGCCTCGACGGTCCGGCGCCGGTCGCTTTCAAACGCGGTCACCGGCGTGGCCAACCCGCCGGCGTACACCACCATCACGCGGTCCGCCGCGGGCAGCGCGCGCACATAGGCGAGAGCCAGGCTCTTGCCGCGGTCCAGCAGCGTTTCCGTGCCGCCCTGTCCCGCGGTCCGCGCCGAACCCCAGGCCGAGGTGTCCAGCAATAAAACATGATCCCTCGCTCCTGTTTCACGGCTTCCCCAGCGCAACTGGCTCGCCGCCAGCAGCAGCGCGGCGATGCTCAGCAGTTGCAGCAACAGCGACGGCCATTGCCGGATGCGCCGGCGCTGCTGGGATTCCACGGGCCGCGAGGACTGGGTCCAGAACCGGAGCGCCGCCACGCGCACATGCCGCCGCGAACGGTCCAACAGGTATAGCGCCACCACCACGGCCGATGCCGCGGAAAACAGAGTAAGAAACTCCGCCAGGCTGAGGTTGAGCAGGTGCATGGGCTCCTAACGCACTCCCTGAACCCGCACCAGCGGGCCGAACACGGCCTCTTCCACCGGCAGCGAGGCCGGTACGGCGGCATATCGTCCGCCGTGCCGCAATGCCGCGCGGCGCAACTGCTCGCTCCATTCGTCAAAGGCCGCCGTGTAACGTTCGCGCGCCTCGCCGTCAAAATCCAGATCCAGACGCTCGCCCGTCTCGGCTTCCTCCAACTCCAGTTCGCCCGTCCACGGCGGCGTCCGATCCTCCTCGGCATACACCTGGATCAACAACAACTCATGACCGAACTCGGCCAGGTAGTCGAACGGTTTCGTCGAGGCGGCTCCGGCCAGGAAATCGGAGATCACGATCAACAAGCCCCGCTGCGCGTAGCGCTCGACGAACTGCTTGGAGACGGCCAGGAAATCCGTCGCGCCGGCCGCCTGCGCCGCGCCCAGGTAGTCCGAGACCGGCCCGAAACGGTGCCGCCCGCCCGAACACATCCGCGCATCGCCCAGCGTGTCGGTGAAGGTATGCACCACCATCGTGTCCAGACGCACCAGTCCCACATACACCAGCGCCGCCGCCAGCCGCCGCGCCGCGAGAAACTTCTCCGGGCCGGAGGCCGCCATCGACGCGCTCGCATCCACCAGCAGACGCACCGGCACGCGCGGCTCAATCTGGAACATCTTGAGGAACATCTTTTCCAGGCGCATGTAGGCGCGCCAGTTCACCGCACGCAGGTCGTCGCCCTGGTGGAAATGCCGGTGGTCGAGAAACTCCTGCCCCGGTCCGGCGAATCGCGAGGCGTTATGGCCGCCCACGATGCCGCTGAACGACTGCTGCCAGTGGATCGCCAGCCGCTCCAGCCGCACCAGAAAGTGCTTGTCGATGAGTGGACCCTGGGCCAAGTTCGCTGCCGCCTTCGCGCCGCTCAGTTGCCCGCGGCCTTCGATGTGGCGGCCACGGACTGGATGACGCCCTGCAACAGCGCCTCCATCCCCACGCCATCGGCATGAGCGTCGAAATTCAGAATGACACGATGGCGCAAGACGGCCGGCGCCACCTGCCGGACGTCGTCCAGGCTCAGATGGAACCGCCCCCGCATCAGCGCCCGCACGCGCCCGCACTCCACCAGCGCCTGCGCGCCGCGAGGCGAACTGCCATAACGGATATATTTCTTCGTGGAATCCGGCGCGTTGTCCGAGTTGGGCTGCGTTGCCATCACCAGGTCGATCGCGTAGTCCTGCACATGCTGCGCCACCATCACCTGATGGCACACCCGGCGCAGTTCCAGAATCTCGTCGCGCGCCAGCATCTGCGTGACGCTGGCTTCTTCTTTCACGATGGTGCGCTCGACAATCCGGTTCAACTCGTCGCGCGTGGGGTACTCCACCAGGATCTTCATCAGAAAACGGTCCAGTTGGGCTTCCGGCAGCGGATAGGTGCCTTCCATCTCGATGGGGTTTTGCGTGGCCATCACCAGGAAGGGCGCCTCCAACTGGTGCGTCGTGTGGCCGCTGGTGACCGTGCGCTCCTGCATGGCCTCCAACAGCGCCGACTGCGTTTTTGGAGTGGCGCGGTTGATCTCATCGGCCAGCACCAGGTTGGAGAAGATCGGGCCCGGCTGGAAGCGCAGCGACTTCATGCCGCGCTCATCGGCTTCCATCATCATGCTGCCTACGATATCGCCCGGCATCAGGTCCGGCGTGAACTGAATGCGGGAATACTTCAGGTTCAACACCCGCCCCAAGGTTCTCAACAACGTGGTTTTGCCGAGGCCGGGAACGCCTTCCAGCAGGACATGGCCTCCAGCGAGCATGCAGATGAGAACGCCCTCCACGACTTCGACCTGCCCGACGATGATCCGGCCGATTTCCAGGCGGACTTGTTCGAGTTGATTGGTGGCGGTTTGCAGGGCGGCGTCGGTTGGCACGAGACTATTGTATGCAAGCGGGCGGGCCGGACGTGAAGCGGATCGCGCGTCTACCGCGCAGGGCACTCACTGGTGCGGACGCCGTTACACACACTGGACGCGCGCGGGCCGGGTTGGTGAGCAGAGGCCGGGGGCGGTGGAGTTAGCAGCGCTGGGCGGCGAGGGCTTCGCCGAAAGCGTTGGCGTGATGTTCGACGATGTGCGACATTTCCAGCAGCGCCTGGCGGGCCACCCGTTCGGAAAACTTCGAAGCCACGGCATACTGGACGTTCAGCCACCGGAAGCTCATCCCCAACATGGCGCGCTCCAGCACATAAGCGTCGGACTCTTCCTCGTTCTGCTGTGGGATTCCCGAACGCAGCAGCCCGCTGATCTTGTCATAATCCCGCCGTAAACCCGCGCGCATGTCCTCATAGGCCATCGCGCCGCCAGATTCCAAGCTGTGCTGGATTTCCAGGAACTGAAGCTGCCGGCTACGCGCCACGTCGGCCGCGTAACTTTGTATCGTCTTGGTGTTCAGAATCAAGACGCAGCTATACCGGAACCAGTAAACGAATAACGCAGCCGAGACTATTATGATAATCGTGCTTGCGAGCATTCCCGTTCGTTCCTAAGCTTTCCCTGGTTCAGCCAGCCGCCCTCCCAGGCAGACCGGCTGTTTACTTCCACAGGCAGAATATCATCTCCATCGAGTAGTTCCCATACTCCTTCGTGGTTCTAGGTGCGTTTCTAGGGGTGTACTACGAGCCTCTTTGTTGCACCCTTTCCCGGCAGGTGCATATACCCGGAACCCTCTAGTCCCTGGTCTGGCCGGCTCCCTCTCGGTAGGCATCGAACGTCATATCGGCGGCCCCGCACCCGCGCTTGGACATTTCCTCCTGATGCAGGCTCAAATAGCTGCGCGTTATATAGTCGGCCACGCCGAAACCCAACTCGGCGGCCACCCGGTCAATCCATTCCGGCGTCCCTTCCAACTCCAAATACTCCCCCAGCGGCGTTTCATCCAGCAGCGCCAGCCCCGGATCCCCCGCACGACCATACACCGAACGGTACTTTTCATAACGGCGTACCGGAATAAGGCCGGCCGCCGTCAGCACGGCAGCCAGGGGCGCCTCGTCGGCCACGGCCGTCTCCAGTTCCGGACGGTGCTTATGGCGGCTGCCCGCCACCTTCCCTGGCTGCTCGCCCCCTCGCCCCTTATATGTGAGCACCACACGGCCGGCATACCGCCGGATGCGCACCAGTTCGCCGCGCCGGCGCAGGCCCTGCCCGGCGTCATCATATAAAGTGTTGGATTCGAGCGCCCTTGGCTCCTGGAGAATGAATCCGGCCTGCACCAGACGTCTGTGCCCGTCGTCGGCCGAGGAGAGTCGCAACTTGATTTCGATTTCCGGAATCCCGCGCGGAGGCTCGCTCATGTCCTCATCCTAACAGCAGGGGAGTTCGCATTCCGGGCAGCTTGCTGCGCGATCTCACCCGCCCTGCGAATTCACACCCAGTCCCAAGCGGGCCAGTTGCCCCGCCGGTTCCCCACTCTCAACCCAACTGTTGTAAATTTCAACGGTTTTTTGGTATCACGAGGGGATTTTGGGGGCTGAACGGGTTTGGCACGGAGGATGCATAGTAAAGAGCAACATGCATCGGTCGCAATGATCGGTACATACCCGGCGATGAAGCCCAGTTCATCGCCTGCCCCTCATAAGGAGGTCCCGGGTTGCCCAGGCCCGGGACCTCATGTTCTTTGTACGCCCCTGTTTCAGTAATCCACGCGAGTACACACCCACTGCACCCAAGCATTAATAAGCCCCTGGTGATGGGGTCCTGGGGGTTCACACGGGTGGCCGGTCAGCCGGCCACCACCCTTTCGGCTTCCACCACGCCTGCCACGGCGTGAATCACCGCCGCAATGCGGACGGCCGCCGTCACCTGCTCCTCCGTGAGGCCCTTTTCGCGCACCACGGCCTCGTGCGAGGCCACGCAGGCCTGGCAGTTGTTGATCGCCGACACGGCCAGACACCAGAGTTCGAAATCGGCGTGTTCGACACCGTGGGTCCGGATGGCGTTCATGCGCAGCCGCGCCGGAATCGTCCTGTACTTCTCGCCGCTCACCAGGTGCAGAAAGCGGTAATAGATGTTGTTCATGCCCATCACCGCCGACGCCGTTTGCGCGGCCGTGAAGGCCGTTTCGCTCAGCTTCGTCCGCGCCTCGGCGGCAATGGCCGACAGCAGCGTGGCCGAACCGGCGGCCATGGCGCAGGCGAGCGCCGTGCCCCAGCGCTGCTGCTCGTTCAAATCCGGCTGGGCGAGCACGTTGCCCAGGTTCAATTTCATGTCTTTGGCATAGTCCGGGAGCGAGTCCCGCAGGTGGTCGAGGTTCATGATCGGTCTCTTTCTCAGATGTCCGGCGGAGGGCGCCGGATGCACGGCCCAAAACAAAAACGGAGATGGCCGCGGCCATCTCCGTTTCCGCTGCGTGGAGGGCGCGGCTAGACGGTCAGCGTCGCCTCGCCCTTGGCCCAGTTGCAGGGGCACAATTCGTCGGTTTGCAAGGCGTCCAGCACGCGGAGCACCTCGTTCGGATTGCGGCCCACGCTGAGGTCGGTCACCATCACGAAACGGATGATATTGTCCGGATCCACCAGGAAGGTGGCGCGCTGGCAGACGCCCGCGCCGGGATCGAGAATACCCAGCGAGGCGGAGAGATCGCGCGTGATGTCGGCCAGCATGGGGAAGGGCAGGTTCTTCAAATCGGAGTGATGCGTGCGCCAGGCGTGGTGCACGAACTCGCTATCGGTGCTGCCGCCAAGGATCTGGCAGTCACGGTCGGCGAATTCGCGGTTCAACTTGCCGAACGCGGCGATCTCGGTCGGGCAGACGAAGGTGAAGTCCTTCGGCCAGAAAAAGTAACACTTCCACTTTCCGGCGTAGCTGTCCTGCGAAATTTCGGTGAACTCCTTGCCTTTGTCCAGGCTCACGGTGGCGCTTACCTTGAAATCGGGAAACTTGCTTCCAACACTCAACATGCTTGTTTGTTCTCCTCGGGTCTTACTCGGTTTTGGGGGGGGGCTTGGTTTTTCCAC
The DNA here is from genome assembly GCA_020852175.1 of Bryobacterales bacterium. Lineage (GTDB taxonomy): Bacteria > Acidobacteriota > Terriglobia > Bryobacterales > Bryobacteraceae > JAFLBB01. The sequence continues at coordinate 12,681 of JADZBH010000021.1, forward strand.
GGGCGCACCGTTCACAGGTTCCATGCAAGGTGATTTCCACGTCCCGCACGGCGCGGCCTCCGGCGGCGGCCTGCATGGCCTTCACCGGCAAGCCGAACCAGGCAAGATCCTCGATGGCTCCGCAACGGTCGCAAATGAAATGATGATGACGGTCGAGCGTGGCGTCAAACCGCGACGCCGCTCCTTCGACGGCGACGGGCCTCACCAGCCCGCTTTCCACCAGTGCGTGCAGGGCGTTGTACACCGTGGCGCGCGACAGCCGCTGGTTGCTCCGGTTGACGGCCTCGAAAATCTCCTCGGCCGTCGAGTGGCGCTTGTGCCGCACGAGCCAGGCCAGCACGTCGTGGCGCTGCGGCGTCTGCCGCAGGCCCGTCCGCGCGAAGGCCTTCTGGAGCCTCTCCTTCATGCCGTCCACACTCTTAGACTAAATCTAAAGTTGGATTTTGTCAATAGGGTGTGGAGGGCTTGGGCCAGGATGCGGCAGCTCAGGGCGGTGAGGGCTTCGATGGATGGGGCTTGAACGCGGCGGGCAGCGGCGACGGGAAGCGGGCGCGGTGGTAACCTGGAATTTGTCTAACCAAGCACCGCCGCCGGGGACCCGTGCGTCCTCATCCCAGGCCGCCGCCGGCACGCCGGCAGGCCGCGCCCGGCCCCGCGTCGCCGCCGTCAGCTATCTGAACACCGTCCCACTCGTCTGGGGTCTGCTCCACGGGCCGCAGCGCGGCGTCTGCGAGGTTCACTTCGACCTGCCCAGCCTGTGCGCACGCGAACTGTCCGAGGGCCGCGCCGATCTGGGCATCGTGCCCGTCGCCGAGGTGTGGCGCAACGGCTGGGATACCGTGCCCGGCGCCTGCATTGCCTGCCGGGGCGAGGTGCGCAGCATTCTTCTGGTTTCTCGCAAGCCCTGGGACCGCGTGGAAACCCTGGCCGCCGACCGCGGGTCGCGGAGTTCGGTGCTGCTGGCCCGCATCCTGCTCAGCCGCCGTTACGGCTCGCATCCCGCGGTGGTAGAGCGCGCGCCGGACCTGGAGGCGATGCTCGCCGAATGCGATGCAGCGCTGGTGATCGGCGATGCCGCGCTGCGCATCGACCCCGCCGCGCTTGCCGATCCCGTTCTCGATTTGGGCGCCGAATGGCTCTCCCTTACCGGCCTGCCCATGGTGTTCGCCACCTGGTCCGGACCAGCCGCCGCGCTGGCCCGGTTTGACCGCGGCCTGTTGGTGGACACTTTTCTTGGCTCGCTCGACTTCGGTTTGCGGCAAATGTCCGCATTGACCGCCGCGGAATCCGCCGCGCGCGGCTTCGATCCCGCTCTGGTCGAGCGCTATCTGACGCGCAACGTCGTCTTCACCCTCGGCGCCGAGGAGCGGGCCGGACGCGACCTCTACCTGCGCTACGCTGAAGAATTGCAGCGCCGCCCGGCCGGGCCCGCGCTTGCCATGGAGCCATCCCGATGAACATCACCCGCAGCCAGGCGCTCGATTTATTCGCCAGTCCCGATCTTCTCGGCACAGGTATGGAAGCCGATGCGTTGCGCCGCCGCTTTCACCCGGAAGGCGTCGTCACCTACATCATCGATCGCAACATCAACTACACGAACTTTTGCACCGAATACTGCTCGTTTTGCGCCTTCTACCGCCCCATGGGGCATAAAGAGGGCTACATTCAGCCCATCGAGGTGACGCTCGATAAGATTCAGGAGACGCTCGAGCTGGGCGGTACTGGCGTGCTGATGCAGGGCGGCCTGCATCCTGATTTGAAGATCGAGTGGTACGAGGAGATGTTGCGCGCCATCAAGTCGCGCTTTCCCCAGATCTGGCTGCACTGTTTTTCCGCCCCGGAGATCACGAACATCGCCGAGGTGAGCGGCCTCACGCTCGCGGATACGATCGCGCGCCTGCGCGACGCGGGACTGGATTCAATTCCCGGAGGCGGAGCGGAGATTCTCGACGACGAGGTGCGCCACCGCATCGCGCGGCTGAAGTGCAGGTCGCAGGAGTGGGTGGACGTCCATCTCGCCGCCCACCGGTTGGGCATGCGCACCACGGCCACCATGATGTTCGGCTGCGGCGAGACGATCGAGCAGCGCATGAATCACCTGGAGATCATACGCAACATACAGGAGGAGACGGGCGGATTCACGGCCTTCATCCCCTGGAGCTTTCAGCGCGAAAACACATCGCTGGGCCGCTTCGTGAAGGAAGAGGCCACGGCGGTGGAGTATTTGAAGACGCTGGCGATTTCGCGGCTTTATCTGGATAACATTGTGAATATCCAGTCGAGCTGGGTTACGCAGGGGTTGAAAACCTGCCAGGTGGGCCTGCGTTTCGGCGGCAATGACGTCGGCAGCATCATGATTGAAGAAAACGTCGTTTCCGCCGCCGGCGCCCGCAATCACGCCAGCGAAGAGGATCTGCGCCGCATGATTCGCGATGCGGGTTTCCGCCCGCACCAGCGGGACACGCTCTACCGGACCTATTTCCTGAACTGACCGGCAGGCTGGTTTCGGGAACAAAAATGCCGGGATGGTTTCTTGGGAACCACCCCGGCCCGTGCTCTGTCCAGCTTCGGAGGAGAGGGGCAGCGCGACTAGGCCGCCGTCGTAGCGGCCTGTGCGTGCAATAGCCAGATTTGAGCCTGAGTCCAGAGGGCGGCATCCACCAGTCCGCGCGGCGAAACGGGCCGGAGCACGGACTCCGGCAGCGGCAGGGCTGCCAGGCTCAATTGCAGGCGTACTTTCCAAAGGTTCCAGCGGAATTCAGCGTCGGACCGCACCAGCGCCACCGCCAACTCGGGCCGGTCGCGCTCCTGGTCGCGCACCAACGCGCGCGCCAGCAGGTGCAGTTGATGAAACTCACGTTCCAGGCGGTCCAGGTAGCGGCTGGCGATTTTCCGGCGTTGTTTGCGGAATTCTTCGCCAATCTCCGGCTGATAGCCGGGCAGACGCTGCAAGAAACAATAATCGTCCTCGCCGAGAATCCGCTCCAAGGGCCGGTAATACTCGCCGTTGAAAGACTGAACGGCCTTCCAATCGATGTGTGGTTGAACGTGCGCGGTGCGCAACCGGCGATGTCCCCATACGGCCGCCGCCAGAAGCAGCGCCGCCAGTGCCACCACCGCTGCCACCACGTTGGGGTGAGCGAGCAGGGCTTGCATATTGCAACAATACTCGAATTAACGCTGGCGGGCAATGGAAGAATGCAAAATATGCCGGTAGTTTTCCGAAATGTTCAAATAATAAAATCGATTCCGGTTCCGAACCGCGTTATTGGCCCGGACCGCGCGTGAGAACCTCGTTCAGACGCCCCAGCCGCCGCAACATCTCCTCGGCCTGTTCGCTGGGGATGGATATCCGGCGGCCTACCTGACCGGTGATTTCCGGTGCAAATCGCACGAACCACATCGACACAATCGCCAGGTTCACACCCTGGTTCACCGTGCTCAACACTTCCACCGTGGCCGGTCCAAGCAGGTTCCGCAGCAGGAGCAGGAGTGCTTTACCGAGGAAGTAGAGAGTGAGCCCGGTGACCAGCATCAGCGAGTTGCGCCGCAACAATACGGGAAAATACAGGAGGAACCCTGTGAGCACGGCCATCAGCAGCGTGATGGTCGTGGCAACGGCCCGTTCGGCGACATGAACGGCGAACAGGACCGGAAAGCTCTGCGAGCCCGCCGAGAGGTCCGCCAGCAGAGTCACCGCGGTGACCAGCAAGGACAGAAGCAAACCGCCGCTGACCACCCAACGTCCCGCCGTCGCGATGCCTGGGTGATCCTCGAGCGAACGCCTGTAGGCTTCATACGCCAGGGCGAAATAGAAGCACCAGTTCAACGGCACCAGGACGAAATAGACCTGGGCGTAAAGGTTGGTCCGGCGGGGCAGGAAGTAGAAGCCGATCAATGTCAGCCCGCTGAAGGCCAGAAACGCCGTCAGCACCCAATACCGGCGGCCGATACCGTTGCGCAGCAGCCGGGCCGCCAGCGCCAGGCTGACCGCTACATAGCATCCTTCCAATAGCCTTGAGAGATTGGCCCAGGTCCAGAGACCATCAGGCAGCATGGGCGCTCCCGGAGCCGTCCAATGTCAGACAACTTACGGACGGCTACCCTATTCTCACAAGGCTGCTTTCATTCAGCAACTCTGACGTGGAATGGGCCGGTCCGCGAGGCCGGCCCGCCACGATTGCCTTGGCCCAGGCATCATGCCGGGCGCCTGGCGCTTAGTTGCCGTTGGTGACGGCCTGATCGCAGGGGTAGCATTCCGGCCAGGGAGCTTCCGCCGTCGCCATGTTCAGGGCCGAACCCAACATCAGGGCCATCATCATTGCAAGTACTAGATTCTTCATGGGGTATCTCCTTCGCTCTCGTCTCGTTCCGGTTTCGCCGGCTGCAAAGTGCCGCCAGGCAGTTCTGAACGTACTAGAGCAATTGCCTGAGCGGTGAATCCCCGCGTACATTTTCTTTTTTTGGAACAGTCACCCCTATTTCCTGTAGAAATACCCTCCCGTGAGGGTGGAACTGGCGTCTCGGTTTCCGGGTATCAGGGGACAATTTCAGACTTCTCCGCACCCTGCCCGCGAGCATGCGGACGATGGAGAAGCCGCATGATATCCTGATCCAGACGGAACGACGCACATGGCAGAGGAATCCGGAATGAGTGGTCGGGACAAAGCCACGGCCGACCTCTGGAAGCACACGCTTTCGCGGATTCACACCGTATTCGGGCGTCTTGTGTACCTGACCTCGTTGCGCGACGGCAACACGGGAGTATACCGGCATCACGGCCTGACAATGGCTGCCGGGGAAGAGACGGCCGGGCGGACGCTGGCCACGAGCCACCTGGGGTGTTTCCGAGAGTGGCTGGCGCTGCCTTTACGGGAACAGCACGACGATCTTCGAGACTATTTTTCCGAACAAGAGGCGGAATTAAAGGTTATTGTAGGCGCCTGGAGCCGGCTGGGTTCTTACCGGAATCTAATTCCGGAGGGTGCGGCGGCGGCGGAAGGCCAGCTATTTCTCTCCGATCTGGAAAGTATAGTGGCGGCGCTCAGGAACGAATGCGGCGTCGAACGTTCGGATCCCAACGAGTAGCCAGGCCGGCCACCTGGCCCAGGATATCCACCTCACTCTGCGAAAAAACGCGCGGCTGTTCCTCGGAGGCCGGATGAGGGATGACGATGAGCGTGTCGTTGACCGTGGAAGCCCACGAGCAGATGTAGCCTTCCCGATGCTCCAGAAAATAGATGGGCCGCTCAAACTCGTTGGACCAGCCGACGTTTTGCACACGCCTTTTACTTTCATCGATTTGCACCAGGGCGCCCGGTTGCAGCAACGGGTACATGGTCCAGTCTTCGGTACCGATGAAGGCGTAGCGGTGGTTCTTTGGGTCCAAACCGCTCAGCAGCATGAGCGGCAGGGTGCCCCAGCGCTGGATGAGGCGGCTGAGGTAGGTGGTTTTGGCGGTGTCGATGCCCGGGTCCAGGGCGAGCGGAAACAGGGCCGAGCCGTATTCGGGCGTGGGAAAGCCGATCATGTGCGTGCGTTCCACGGGAATGGCGGCGGCATCGCCGGGCAGTTGGGTGAGATCGACGCCATACCATTGGAGCAGTTCGCCGAAGTCGAGGCGGTAGATGGCGCTCAGGGTGTACAGGCGGAAGACGGGGGGGACGACACCCTTATTTTCGATGTCCGAAAGCCGGCTGATGGGGATGGCGAACTCATCGCTCTTATGCCGTTCCGCAATCAGCAAACTGGCTTCTTCAACGTCGCGAAAGCGCATGTTCAGGCGCTCGCGTACACGTTTCAATTTCTGGCCCGCTTCCTCCATTTCAGCCCGAGGCGCGCCATGGGCGCGCCGTCCATCCCTTTCCGCCCCAAGGCGATTCCCCGTCCGGCTGGGTTCCGGTTCTCCACCAGGGGTGAGCGTGGGCCCGCAGGAGGGAAGCAACCGGTGAAGAACCCCCGGCGCGAGACCGGTTCTGCCCAAAATCAGAACACAAGACAGTCTTCAAAACTGCAACCCGTAGTATACTCGCCGCATATTCGCCCTGCAAGAACGCCGGGCGCTTGAATTGTTCTAGATTCAGAACAGACCTTTTGAAAACATGCAAAATTCCAGAAAAATCGTGGTGGGGATCTCGGGAGCTTCGGGCTCCATTTACGGTCTCCGCCTGCTTGAAAAGCTGCGCGCCATTCCGGGCGTGGAGACCCACCTGATCCTTACACGCAGCGGCGAACGTACGGCCTTTCTGGAAACGGGGCAGCGCGCCGCCGAAATTCGCGCCTTGGCGCACCATCATCATGCCGTGGAAGATATTGGCGCGGAGATCGCCTCGGGATCCTCGGCCGCCGATGCCGTCGTGGTGGCTCCCTGTTCCATTCACACGATGAGCGCGCTGGCGGCCGGCATCAGTTCGAACCTGCTTATCCGCGCGGCCGACGTGGCGCTGAAGGAGCGCCGCCGCGTGGTGCTGATGGTGCGCGAGACGCCCTTCCACCTGGGGCACCTGCGTACAATGACCGCGCTGACCGAAATGGGCGCCATCATCGCCCCGCCCATTCCCGGCTTTTACCACAAACCACGAACGGTGCTGGAGCTAGTGGATCACAACGTGGAGCGCGTGCTCGACCTGATTGGCTGCCCGCTGCCGGAGGCCCGCCGCTGGCGTCCCGGCGGTGAGGCGTGAACCGCCGCGCAATGTACCGCCGTACACTGGAAAGGTTCGTCTCACGACACGATCATGCCTAACCGTTCCGACCGCATCGCCTTTCAGGGCGAACTGGGCGCGTTCAGCCACATGGCGATTCGCCAGTTATTGGGGGCAGCGGCCACCGCCGTGCCTTGTCCGAGTTTCGAGGCCATGTTCACCGAGTTGGCCGAAGGCCGTGTGCGGGGCGCGATGGTGCCCATAGAAAACACGCTGCACGGATCGGTGCATGAGAATTACGACCATCTGCTGCGGTTCAACCTGCCGATCGTGGGCGAGACCAGCGTACGCATCGTCCACAACCTCATCGTGCCGGCCGGCGCGAAGGCTGCCTCGGTGCGCCGCGTTTATTCGCACCCCGTGGCGTTGAATCAATGCCTGAACTTCTTCCGCGAGCATCCCGAACTGGAGAAAGTGACCTACTACGACACGGCCGGCAGCGTGAAAATGATCTCCGAGCAGCGGCCCGAGGGAGCGGCGGCGATTGCCGGCGCCCTGGCGGCCGAGCTTTACGGCTGCCGGATCGTGAAGCGTTCCATCGAGGACGACAAGGAGAACTTCACACGCTTTTTCCTGCTACGCCGGAAGCCCGCGGTGAAGCCCGTCCGGGCGCCCAAGCGCGGCTATAAGACGACGCTGGTGTTCACGGTGCGCAATGTGCCGGGGGCTCTGTTCCGCGCGCTGGCCGCGCTGGCCTTGCGCGACATCGACCTGAACAAGATCGAATCGCGCCCGTTCAAGGGCCGCCGCTGGGAGTATCTCTTTTATGCCGACTTCCTGGGCCATACGGACGAGGCGGCCGTGCGCAACGCACTCTCCCATTTGAACGAAGTGGCCGACATGGTGAAGGTATTGGGCTGCTATCCGAGGGGAGACTGAGGGTGCGCGCCGTGCTGCCGCTGCTCCTGCTGGCCGCTTGCGCCGCACCCACGCCCGCGCGGGCGCAGGAGCCAGGCCGGTTCGATTACTATCTGCTGGCGCTCTCCTGGTCTCCCGAATATTGCGCCTCGCGGAATGGCGCGCGGGACAAACTGCAATGCGTCGAACGCCAGTATGGTTTTGTCACGCATGGTTTGTGGCCCCAATTCGAAAAAGGCTATCCTTCGCGCTGCCCAACCAGCCAGAGCGTATCGCGCGCGACCGTGGCCGGTATGCTCGACATCATGCCCAGTCCGGCGCTGGTGCGCCACGAATGGACGGCGCACGGGGCGTGTTCCGGCCTCACGCCCTCGGACTACTATGCCACGGTGCGCCGCTTTTACTCCGTGATTCGCATTCCACGCGAGTTCCAGCAGCCTACGGCACCTGTTCTGATTGAACCGGCGGCATTGAAGAAGCGTTTCCTCGAAGCCAACCCGGCGCTGGCTCCGGCGTCGCTGGCCGTGGTCTGCTCCGGCCGGAACCTGCGCGAGGTGCGCGTATGTTTCACGCGGGAAGGCAAGCCGCGGCCCTGCGGCCGGGATGTGCGCGACCAGTGCACGGCGGAAAAGGTTCTGCTGCGCCCGGTGCGGTGAATGCCGCTATTCCACGCCGCCGGCCGATTCGGCCACAAAGCCCAACTGGACGCTGTTCACGGGCGCGAACAGCGGCGGCAGCGAGCCTCGTTGCAGGCTGAGGCGCAACCCGTAGCGCAGGTTGCCCGATTCGGCGAAGAAGGCCTTGGCGTCCGCCTGTAGCCATGCTCGGACGCCGCGCCGCCCCAATTCGGGCCGTGCCAGCCAGCGCCCCACGGCCTCGACCGTGAATTCCCACCGGCGAATGGGGGCGGCCGGCTCTTGCGGCTCCACCAGCAGGGCCGCGCCCGCTCCCCACTTCACACGAGCCTGTTCGCGGCCCGCCTCCACGCCCGCAGCTAAGAGCCGGAAGCGGAACCAGCCTGGCGCGCCCGGCAGGTTCACCCGCCGGGTGGTGGACTGCAGGCCCCATCCCGCGTCCACCAGGCCGAGCCAACGGTTTTCGCCGGAGGCGTCGCCTTCCAGTTTCACGCCAACCTCCACCGTGTGCCCGGCAAACCATTTCTGTTGCAGTTCCTGGAGCGCCCCGGCGGCCTCGGCCCAACCGCCTTGCCGCGTCCAGTCCCGCAGGCGTGTCCGTTCGGAGCGGTGCAGCAGCACGTTGCGCCGCCAGGCCGCGCCGGCTTCCAGATGGCGCGGGTCCATTCCCGCCATGGAGCCCCGCTTCAGCCGCACGAAGTAGTTCAGGTCCTTCGAACGCGCATCGCCGCGTACCAGATTGATGTCCGCCGAGCCGATGGTCGCGCTGGCCTGCCGCGAGAGGTACACGCTGGCCAGCACGCTCTTGTCACGATCGGAGGCGGGCAACCGGGACAGCTTTTCGACGGCACGGAGCAACTCCGCCGCGGCGTTGCGCCCGAAACGCGTCTGGCCGCAGGTCTCCCGCGGGGGGAGTCCCGCGCCTGCGTCGAGCGACACACACACGCGCAGCAGGGTGTGAGCCGTTGGAGTTTCCCCGGAAAGCATCACGCGCAACTGGCGCGGACGCCCGCCAAGGGCGGCCCAGGATTCGACCTCACGCACATTCCACCGTCCCGTTTCCGTGGAACTGTGCGCTCGCGCGCCCCGCACTCGCGCCCACTCCACGGCTGCCGTGAACGTAATGTCGGCGTACTCCCCGCCAGGGGCCGCGAACGCCTCCACCAGCGATACGGCCGGTATGTCCGCCGAGTGGCCCCGTCCGCAAAAAAACACCGCCACCAGGCACAAAAGTCCCCAGAAACGGGAATTCGAATTCATTTGATGTTCGATCCTTCCGGCGCGGAGCGCACAAGGCGCGCCGTGCCTTACCCGGCTGGCGGCAGAAGCGCCGCGCGCAGGAACGACGCGTAGTCGGCGATTCGCAGTTCCGCCCGGTCCAGCGCCTGTGAATGGGCGGCGAGCTGGGCGGCGATGCCTGGCAGCATGGCCCGCAACTCCTCGCGCAGCAGCCCCATCTGGTTGTCGTCGAGACCTACATAAGCAAAGGTGCGATCGAACAGGTCGGCCGGCTCGGTCACAAAGGGGTCGCACGAGGCGTCCACGCGGACCAGGGCTGTTAAACCGGCCACCGCCATGGCCAGTTCCACAGCCCCGTCACGCACCGCGCCACGCGCCGGCACGCCGCCGGAGGAACGTTTCCGCGCGGCTCGGGAGCCAGATGCTTTGGCGTGCTGATTTATCTTCTTTGGTTTCTTACTTTTCACAGCGCCGGGCGGCTCCTCTCGAAGACACAATCGAGCGGCCGGATGCGCGGTCCACCGGGGCGGCCCGTGTAGACTGTTAAAAACAAAGGAGATGGAATTAGGTTGCGGTGGTGAATTCCTGTGGCGGACTGGCGATTCCGGTCCCTGTGGGTTCCCCTGGGCGTAAGGTGCTTGCCCTAGACGGTCATACGTTTTTTTTCTTATGGCCCCTAAAGTCCGGCCCAACCAGCGCCGATCTCCCTTTTGTAATGGCCCGCGGAGGCATGATTCCGCCGCCGTTGCGGAGAAACACCAGGAGGGCAACGCCGTGTTCAGTACTGTGTCGGAAACCACGCTTCAGGAATCCACGCCAACCGCGAACGCTCCTCAGCCGCCGCTGACGCCGGAAGACTCCAGGTTGATTTTGGGAAACAAGCAGCTCGCCGCCACGGCTTTTGTGGTGATCGCGTTCATGACGCTGATCGCGACGCTCAGCTACGTTGCCGGACGCTCCACCCCGCCCGGTCCGGTGCCGGAGGCGGTTCCGGTGCGGCAGACCGCGGCTCCCGCGCGCCCGTCCGTGCCGGTTGCGCCGGCCGTGCCGTCATCCGCGGCCGAGCAGGTGATCGTCGTCGATCCCAAGCCCGCGGTCCCGGTGGCGGATGCTGTCCCGGCCAATCCGGATCTGGCGCCTTCGCCGGGTGACATCTATTATCAGGTGGCCAGCGTGGACAAGGGCATGGCCGATGTTTCGGTGCAGTATCTGCGCGACAAGGGATTCGCGGCGCGGCGCGCGCCTGGCATCAGCCCGGCTGTGTACCGCGTTCTTGTGGGACCGCTGGGCTCACAGCCGATGCCTTCGCAAACCGAAGCCCGGCTCAAGAGCCTCGGTTTCAGCCCGTTCCCCAAGAAATATTGAGTGTCTCCTTCAATCCGTGAGCGGCGCCCCGGCTTTTGGAGCCTAGTGCACCGCTCGCGATTTTCGGTTCATGTAGTCCATCAACAGGTACTGGCCCAGCGTGTAGGGCGTGGTGAAGTAGGCCTTGCCCCGGCACATTTCGGTCACCTTTTGCACGAACTGCACGAGGTGATAGTCGCTGGCCAGCATGAAGGTGTTGATGAGAATCCCCCGGCGCTTGCAGTGGTTCACCTCTTCCAATGTTTTGGAGATCACCAGCGGATCCAGCCCGAAGGCGTTCTTGTAGATGCGGCCGTCCTCCAGGGTGAGCGCCGAAGGCTTTCCATCGGTGATCATGACGATCTGCCGCATGTCCTTCTTCTGCCGTTCCAGCAGGCGCTGGGCCAGCAGCAGGCCATCGCGGGTGTTGGTGTAATAGGGGCCCACCTGTACGCGGGCCAGTTCATTCACGCGCACCTGCTCGGCTGAATCGTGAAACAGCACGCAGTCCAGCGAATCGCCCGGATACTGGGTGCGAATCAGGTGCGCCAGGGCGAGCGCCACGCGCTTGGCGGGAGTGAACCGGTCCTCGCCATACAGGATCATGCTGTGGCTGCAATCCAGCAGCAGGACGGTGGCGCACGAGCTTTGATACTCGCTTCGATGCACCTGCAAGTCGGGGTAGTCCAGATCGAGCGGTACTTGCACGCCCTCGCGCTGCATGGCGGAGAACAACGTGGCCGGGATGTCCAGGTTCAAGGTGTCGCCGAATTCGTAAGGTTTCGATCCGCCGCTGGCGTCGATGCCGGTGGCCAGTTCGCGCGTGTCGTGCGCGCCAAAGCTGGCCCGGCCCAACGACCCCAGCAGGTCCTTCAGCGTCTTGAATCCAAGGAAGTCCACCGACTGGCCGGTGAGGTCAAAGCGCGGCTCCCGCGGTTCGCCTTCGCCACCCGGCCCGGCCTGCTCCGGTTCGCCCTGCTCATCCATGGTGAGATAGCCTTCATCGGCCATCTTTCGCACCAGACGGTTCAGCAGGCTTTCGCGGTCCTCCAGCGTCATGTTGTCCAGGCGTTCGCGCATGCGCGCGGCCTGATCCTGGTCGAACAGTTCGCCGCTCTCCAGCGCCCGTTCAATGGCTTTCTTCAACGCCTCCATCGAGTTTGGGTCGAACTCCTGGAAGCCGTAATACTGGCTCTCAAAACCGCTTTCCAGAAAGTAATCCGCGAGCGCGCGCATGAGGTCCTCGGCGCTGATGCCCAGGTCTTCGCCCGTGTACCGTGAATAGGTGACGCGCTTCACTGGTAGTCCCGTTTCGAACCGCGTCTGCGCGGCTCCTCGCCGGTCTCACGCTCGCGTCCCGCCGCCGTTTCCCGGCGCTTTGCGTCGGAGGCAAACACGCGGTCCTCGCTGCGGCTGATGCGCCGGTGCGCGTACAAACCTTCCAGGACAAACTCCGCCGCCGCCGCGCGTTCGGCCGCAGCCGCTCCAGGGCCGATCCCCAGGGCGCCCGTTTTCTCCATCAATCCTTGAATCGAAGCCAGTTCCTTAGTGAGCGCCTTGGCCGGCGCGGTCTCGTCCAATTGGAGCGAGCCCCCCAGGTCGAACCATTGGACGATCTGTTTGAAATCGACGCCATCGTAATAGTGCGTGAACACGCGGCCCACCGCGCCGCGGATCAACTCGAGCGCCACGGTTTCGCCGCCCTTCAACTCGCCTTCGTACTCCAACTCAATCTTGCCCGTCATCGAGGGCATGGCCGCGAACACGTCCACGATGCGCGCCGCGGTCTCTTTTTCGCCCGCGCGCAGGGCGCGGCGTTCGGCGTTGGACACGGCGTTCTCCAGCACCGTGATGGGCAGCCGTTGCGACACGCCGGAGCGCTTGTCGATCTTCTTGTCCTCGCGCGCCAGGAAGGCGATGGACTCGACCACCTCGCGCACGAAGACGGGCACCACCACCTCGACCGCCTTGTCGCGCCGCGTCCAGGCCTCCTGTTCCGTGATGGCCATGCCCTGCTGGACGGTGGCGGGATAGTGCGTGCGAATCTCGCTGCCGATGCGGTCTTTCAGGGGCGTGATGATCTTGCCGCGCGCCGTGTAGTCCTCCGGGTTGGCGGTGAAGGCCAGCATCACATCCAGCGCCAGGCGCACCGGATAGCCTTTGATCTGCACGTCGCCTTCCTGCATGATGTTGAACAGGCCCACCTGGATCTTGCCCGCCAGGTCCGGCAGTTCGTTGATGGCGAAGATTCCGCGGTTGGCGCGGGGCAGCAAGCCGTAGTGCATCGTCAGTTCGTCGCCGATGTTGTGGCCCTGCCGCGCCGCCTTGATGGGGTCGATGTCGCCGATCATGTCGGCGATGGTCACATCGGGCGTGGCCAGTTTTTCCACGTACCGCTGATCGCGCCCGAGCCAGTCCACCGGCGTGTCGTCGCCCATTTCGGCGATCATTAGCTTGGCCTGGCGGGACAGCGGCTGGTAGGGATTGTCGCGCGTCTCCGTTCCGGCCACAAACGGCACGGCATCGTCGAGCAGCGAGGTCAACATGCGGATCAGACGCGTCTTGGCCTGCCCGCGCAGCCCGAGCAGAATGAAGTTGTGACGCGAGAGAATGGCGTTCACGATCTGTGGCGCCACCGTGTCATCGTAGCCCACGATGCCGGGAAACAGTTCGCCGCCCGACTTCAGACGGGCCATCAGGTTCGTCCGCAACTCATCCTTCACCGTGCGCCGGCCCAGTTTGGCCTCGGAAAAACCGCTGCGGCGCAGTGCGCCTAACGTGTGAGGAAGATCAGGCCGCATTCTGCCACCACCCTATCATGCCCGCGCCTCAGCCCTTTCCGCGTAGCGCGTCCACGCTCCACGGTCCGCCGCCCGCGGCCGAAAAATACAACCACAGAAAGCTGAACAAGGCTGCGTCAAGACCGCCGTTCACCATGGGCCAGAATCCGTTCGGCGCGTGATACTGGAAGTAAGCCACGGCCATCATGCCCGACATCAGAAACGCCGCCGGCCGCGTCCACAGGCCCGCCAGCAGCAGCGCGCCGCACACCACCTCCAGCACGCCGCCGATGCCGGCTTGCGACCACAGCGGCGCCGTGCCTCCGTCGGGCGGCATCCCCATGGGAAAGGCGAACGTCTTCACCGTGCCCGCCTGTATGAAGAGAAATGCCGCTATGATTCGCAGCAGACTCTGAAAGCGCGGCGCCCACGCCGCGTACCCGGCAACCGTCATAGTGGACCCCCAGGAACTCCGGATTCTCCAACCTGTGCGCAAGGGGGCGGCGCGCGGCCGCCCCGCGCTGGCGATTACTTCGGCAATTCGTAGTTCAGCATCCAGTGGACGCCGAATCTGTCCTTCAACATGCCGAAATAGGCGCCCCAGAACTGGTCGCCTAACGGCATCGTCACGGTTCCGCCTTCACTCAGCGCCGCGAACAGCGCGTTGGTTTCTTCCTTGCTGTCCGGATGGATCGAGATGGAGAAGTTATTCCCCTGCTCGAAAGGCATGCCCGGCATCGTATCCGACGCCATGATCGCCACAGTGCCCTTGGTGACGTTGGCGTGCAGCGTGCGGTTTTCCGCGCCCGGAGGCGCGCCACCCGGAATCTCAGTGAACGGAAACGATTCCAACTTGCCGCCCAGGCACTTGGCATAGAAGGTCATCGCTTCGAGGCAATTGCCGTCGAAGTTCAAATACACATTCGCCGATTTCATTGTTGTCTCCCAGTGTGAGGATTGCCCAACCATCCCGGCGCGAGACATGGCGCCGCCCTAATCGTCCACACCCAGTATCGCGCCAATCGTCGCCGGAGCGTTCCCTTCCAGCCGGTTATTTACAAACACAAATGCGGCCGAGGGGCCGGATTGTGCGCCGTTCACGATGGCGCGCAACGCCTGCCGTGCCTCCGGCAGAACCTCCTGCACGCGGTCGTAGGGCTGGAACCTGCGCACGGCGTCCTCATAGCCGCGGCCGGGACGCAGCAGCGCCCGCGTCACGGTGAAGTCCGCCGTTCGCGAACCGGGGAAGGCCGCCTGCGCGCCCAGTTCCGGCATTCGGGTCCACGAGCTATAGACGTGGGCCACGCCGTGCCGCCGCAGACAGGCCAGGTATCCGGCTTCCAGATATTCGGCGTTCCGGATCTCCACCGCGTACCGCCACTGGCGGGGCAGGGAAGCGAGAAACGGGTCCAAACGTTCCAGGAACGCATCCACGCCTCCGAATTGCGCCTTCGAGAACGTGCCAAACTCGAACATCAACACGCCCACGCGCTCACGGTACGGCTCGAGCGCGCGCGTGAAGGCCGCCTCGAATAACCCGGCGTCCAGGAAGCGCTCGTTCTCCGCGCCCGCCCTCTGCCCATACCGCGCATGCCCGGGCCAGGTCTTCACGGTGATGTGCTCGGGTACCTTGAAACCGAATCTCAGGCTCGCCGGCGATCCCAGAAACAGCTTCGCCCAGTATTCCGGCGACGGGAACTGGTAAAACGCGAAGTCTCCGCAAACCACCGGAAATGTTTCGGCGTACTCGGCCAGGCAGTGTTCCTCGAACTTCTTTTGCGAGAACCTGCCGCGCGTTTGATACCGCTCCGGTGAATAGATCGTTCCCAGCCAGCCCGGATATTTCCATGAACTCGTGCCGATCCACACGTTCTGGCCAGCCAGTTCCCGCAACCGCGCCGCCAGCCGGTGGCGCCACTCCGGGGCCTCCTCGAACAATCCGGGTTGCATGGCGCGCGTTCCTCCCATTGACAAGCGTTCCCACCGGTGTGAAAGACTCTATTCGTGACGCTGACCCGGCGCCAGCGGGAAATCTACGACTACATACTCACCTTCCGCCGCGATCACGGCTGCTCGCCCTCCATTCCCGAGCTTCAGAAAGCGTTCGCCATCCGGAGCCCCAACGGCGTAGCCGGACACCTGAACGCCCTGATCGCCAAAGGCATGCTGCGCCGAGCCCAGCGCGGTTCGCGCAACATCGATCCGGCCGCGCCGTCCCAGCCCGTTTATACGCTGCCCCTGTCCGGTTCCATCGCCGCCGGCATGCCGGAGACGATCTCCGGCGCCTTCGCCGAAGGCGCGTGCAGAGCCGACGCCGCCCTGCTCGGCTTCGTGCCGAAGCCCGGCTGCTTTGCTCTTCGCGTGCGCGGCGGCTCCATGAACGGCTCTGGCATCCTCGACGGCGATACCGTCATAGTGGAGCCGGATGTCCCGCCGCGAGAGAACCAGATTGTCGTGGCCTTGATCGATGGAGAAAGCGCGCTGAAACGGCTGGTGCGCGTGGAAGACCGGTACTTTCTCAAGGCCGGCAATCCCGCCTATCCGGAACTCCACCCGCTTGAGGGCCTTGTGATTCAGGGTGTCGTACGCACCGTGATCCGGCACATCGAGTAAGCCGGAACGGGAGCGGGAAGCCACGGCGCCGTCCTCACCAGGCCTGTGAATTGCGATAGCCGAACGGGTCAGCGCCCGCCTCCATCACGTTGTTCAACTGGAGGCGAATCATTGTCGGCGCCGCACCCGAACTCCATTTCGAGCGCAACTGTACCTTGTGCCCGCGCGCGGCAAGTTCCCGCGCGATCACCGGCGAAATGCGGTCGTCCAGCAGCAAATCGCCCGGATACATCGCGTGATTGTCGAAGCTCGACACATAGTGCCTCGTTTGCAGCCGGGACGCCTCGACGGCCGACTGGGCGTCCATGCCGAACTCCACAACGTCCAGCAGCAGTTGGACCAGGGCCTGGTCCTGGTTGTCGCCGCCGGGAGTGGACAACGCCAGATAGGGCTTGTCGTTGCGCAGCACGAGCGCCGGCGACAACGTGATGCGCGGCCGCTTGCCCGGCGCCAGTTCGTTTGGATGCCCGGGCACGAGATAGAAGCTCTGGGCGCGGTTGGAGATCGCGATCCCCGTGGCGCCCGCGACGATGGTCGGCAGCGAGGCGCCTGAGGGCGTCGCCGAAAACATGATGCCGTCCTTGTCCATCGCATTCACGCACGTGGTGTCGCGCGAAACCAGCCATTCGTCCAGGCGCACGCGCGCCGACTCGCTTTCGCTCGGATGCCGGGCGGGCCTGCCGTCCACCTGTCCCGGCCGGAACTCGATCGAGGCCTTGCCGTCAATTAACTTTCGCCGTTCGGCCGCGTACTCTTTGGACAACAACCGCGCGGCCGGCACGCTGGCGAACTTCGGATCGCCATAGTATGTGTCGCGATCGGCCAGGGCCAGTTTGTAGGCTTCGGCCACCGTGTGAATGTAATCGGTGGAGTTCAACCGCATCGAACGCAGATCGATGGCTTCCAAAATGTTGAGCATCTGGATCATCACAGGCCCCTGGCTCCAGAAGCCCGGTTTGTACACCTTCAGGCCCTTGTAGGTTCCCGTCACCGGCTCTTCCAGTTGCAGCCGGAATGCCGCCATATCCTCATACCGCAGCAGCCCGCCGTTGGCCTTCATGAAGGAGTCGATCTGGCGCGCCGGTTCGCCGCGATAAAAATAGTCGCGCACCGCGTCAATGGCCAGTTCGCGCTTCTGCCCCGCCGCCCTGGCCTTTTTCTCGGCCTCGATCATCGCGCGCATCGTCCTTGCCAGGTCCGGCTGGCGGAACACCTCACCGATCACTGGCCGTTTGCCGTTGGGCATGAACACGCTCATCGCGTCAGGCCAGAGCTCGAAGAAGCGGCGCGAATAGGAGATCGATCCGGCGCGCATCTCGTCCAGGGGCATGCCGTCGGCCAGTTCCACGGCGGGCGCCATCGTTTCGGCCGCGCTTTTGGTGCCGAACTCGCGCAGAGCCAAAAGTTGCGCGTCCACCGCGCCCGGCACCACGGCCGCCATCACGCCAGCCACCGGCACCATGGCGCGCAGTCCGTTCGGCTCCAGGTCCATCACCTCGCCCATGCGCAGGCGACGGCCGCGGAAAAAGTCCGCCGTGGCCGCCTTGGGCATCGTGCCGATGCCCGCGATGGACACTACGCGGCCGTCCTTGGCGCGGATCAGAATCGGCGCTTCGCCGCCGAAGCCGAAGTGAGAAAACTCGGTTACCATCGCGGCGAACATCGCCGCCACGCCCGCGTCCACGGCATTGCCTCCGGCGTGCAGCATCCGCATGCCCGCTTCGACGCTGGCCTCGGTGCCTCCGGCCACGGCCCCGCGCACGCCGCGGGAGGGGTGCCGCGCGGGCCGTTCCCACATCATCTTCTGTTGCACCACGGGGGGTGCGGGTGCGGCCGTCTGCGCCCATGCGGCCGCGGTGGCTGACAGAGCCGCCACGGTCCAAACCATCCGGGAAACCCATGCGCGGTCGCGCTTCATAGTGGTCATTATAATTGTCTGTGAACCCGATGAAACCGGAACCGGCTCTCCCCGGCCCGCCGCGGCCCTCCGACCCGAGCGAGCAGGAACCCATGCTCTACTGCCCGTCGTGCAATGCCAGGCTCGCCGAACTGAAGTGCAAACTCATCTGCCAGCGCTGCGGTTACTACATGAGTTGCGCCGACTACTACTAACAGACGCGACATTGCCATGCCTGTCACCTCCGATCCCGTGCTTCGTTCCGAAATCGACGCGCTCATCGAGCGTTTCCGTGTTGGCGCCGAAAGAACCGCCGCCGTCACCGCCGGCGCCAGCACCGCCGAAGCGGACTTCACGCCCTCCCCCGGCGTCTGGTGCATTCGCACGCTCGTCTGCCACCTGTCGGATTCCGAACTCGTTGGCGCGCATCGCTTCCGGCTCGTTATCGCCGAGGACGAGCCCATGCTCACCGCCTACGATCAGAATGCCTGGAGCCTCCGGCTGAACTACGGCGGGCGCAGGCTCTCCGAGGCCCTGGACAACTTCCGCACTCTGCGCGCGCTGAACTTCGATCTGCTGCGCGGCCTCCCCCCGGCAACCTTTGCCCGCAAGGCCGCCATGCCGAGCGCGGCCCGGTGTCGCTGCTGGACCTGCTGCGCACCTACACCGAACACGCCGAGGGCCACGCCCGCCAGATCCAGTCCGCCCGTGAGAAGTACCGCGAATCCCGCAAAGGCTCCTGACAGGCCCCTCGCGTCCGCCCGCCGCGTGGATTCGATACAATCACGCGACGCATGTTCGTTCCCCTCACCCCTCTGCGCTTTCTCCATCGCGCGATGGACCTGTTCGGTTCCCGCACGGGCGTCGTCTCTGGCGGACGCTCGTTCACCTACGCCGAATTCGGCGGCCGCGCCGAGCGCCTGGCCTCCGCGCTGGAATCCCTGGGCGTCTCGCCGGGCGACCGTGTGGCCTACATCAGCTTCAACAATAATGCGCTGCTGGAAGGCTACTACGGAGTCATTCAGGCGCACGCCATTGTGATGCCGCTGAATGTCCGCCTCTCGCAAATGGAGATGACGAACATTCTGAACCACGCCGGGGCGGGCGTGGTGTTTTATGAAAACGACTTCGCCCCTCTGGTGGAAGCCCTCAAACCCGCCTGCGGCTCCGTGCGCCACTGGATCTCCATCGACGACGAATATGAAGCCCTGCTTGCTGGCGCCGCTTCGCGCCGGGCCGACATCCTCGCTTACGACGAACTTGCCATCGCCGAACTCTTCTATACCTCCGGCAGCACGGGCACGCCCAAGGGCGTCATGCTCAGCCACCGGACGCTGTACCTCCACGCGCTCGACATCGTCACCGGCTTCCGCGATCTGGACTCGATGGTCGATCTCCATACGATTCCGCTGTTCCACGCCAACGGCTGGGGACGTCCGCAGATGTCCACCATGCTCGGCGTGAAACAGGTGATGGTGCGCCGCTTCGAACCGGCGCTCGTGCTGTCGCTGATCGCCGAGCATAAGGCCACGCACATGTGCCTGGTGCCGACCATGGCCAATGCCCTGCTGAACCATCCCGGCGTGGAGAGTTGCGAACTGTCCAGCCTGCGGCAGATCACCATCGGCGGCGCGGCTTCCAGCCCCGAACTGGTACAGCGCCTGGAGGCCGTGTTTCCCTGCCAGGTGCTCTCCGGCTACGGCCTGACGGAAACCTCGCCCGTCATCACCACCTCGCGTGAAAAGCGGGAACTGGTTTACGCCTCGGACGGGGAGCGCTACCGCCGCCAGGCCATGGCCGGTTGGACCGTGCCCGGCGTCGAGATCCGCGTCGCCGATTCGAACCTTGACGACGTTCCGCGCGACATGACCTCCGTGGGCGAGGTGATCGTCCGCGGCGACCATGTCATGGATGGCTATTACAAGGAGCCCGCGCAGACCGCCAGCGTCATGTCCGGCGCCTGGTTTCACACCGGAGACATGGCCGTGTGGGATACCGAGGGCTTCATCCATATTGTCGACCGCAAGAAGGAGATCATCATTTCCGGGGGCGAGAACATTAGTTCCATCGAGATTGAAAAGGCCATCTTTGCCCACCCTGCCGTGCTGGAATGCGCCGTCGTGGCCGCGCCCGACGAGAAGTGGGGCGAGGTGCCCGCCGCCATCGTCGTCCGCAAGCCCGGCGCCGCGCTGGAAGAGGCCGAACTGCTCGCGTTTCTCGGGGAACGGCTGGGCCGGTTCAAACTGCCGCGCGTCGTGCGCTTTTCCGAGGAGGCGCTGCCGAAGACGGGCACGGGCAAGATTCGCAAGAACATTCTGCGGGAAGCCTTCTGGTCTGGAAAGGCGAAACGAGTGCAAGGCTGATGCATTCGTTGTCGCTGCGGACAGCGGACCGGGACAAGGATCTGCTGGTCATGGAACTGTGGGACCGGGGCACGACGGGCGTCCTTGAAACAGAACTTCCCGGCAATGTTTGGGAGCTGCGCGCCTTCTTCGACGAGCCTTTCGACGCGTCATCCCTTTCCTGCGCCTTCGCCGAACCTCCGCCCGCTTGGCGCGACGAAGGTTCGCCCGATTGGGAGACCGGTTGGCAGCGGGCTTGGGAACCGCTGCCCGTAGGCCGCCGGCTTCTGCTGCTTCCCGCCTGGATGCAGCCGCCGCCCGGGCATCCGGACCGCCTCATCGTCCTGGTGCATCCCGGGCAGGCGTCCGGCTCCGGCTATCACGCGCCGACACAATTGGCACTGTTGGCGTTAGAAACATATCTACAGGAAGATGATTCGGTGCTCGACGTGGGCGCGGGTACGGGCATTTTGTTGGCCGCCGCCGCCGCACTTGGCGCGCGAACCCTGTTCGGCTGTGAAATCGACCGCTCCGCCGCCGCCATCGCCCAGGCCAACCTTGCCGCCGAGGGCATCCCCGCCCACATCTGGACCGGTTCGCCGCGCTCGCTGGCGCCGCGCTCGGTTTCGCTCATCGCCGCCAACCTGAACGGGGTGACGCTCGATCTTCTCCTGCCGGAGTTCGCTCGCGTGCTGCGCCCGGGAGGCCGCATCATTCTTTCCGGCTTCACCGAACGCTGGCGCGCCCGCCTTGCCGCGGAGTATGCCGGGGCCGGGTTTCAACTGCTGGACCGACTCGAACAGGAGCGCTGGCGCGCGCTTGTCTTCAGTTCCGCACCGTGATCACCGGGCGATTGCCGGCCGCGCCATCCACGCTGATCTCCACCGGGTATTCGCCCGCGCCTAACGGCGGCACGGCCACGTTGGCCTGCGCCAGGCCGATGAAGCCCGGCGTCAGGCCCAGGTACAATACCTGCGCCTCCATGCCGCCAATCGCCGCCCGGACGCTGCCCGCCGCGCGTGACAACGGTTGGCCCGGCGCCACCGCGCCCGTCGCCACCGCGTTGTCCAGCGCGCCTATGCCGGTCAGATACACCGTCACCACTTCGCCTGCCCGCGCCGGATTGTTGGATGCATTCAAGGAACCGTTGGCGTTCTGGGCCACCGCGCGGTTCACGCCGTACTGGAAGATGCCGGGAGCGGCTGCTTTCACGGTGGCTTTGCGCGCCTCCGACGCTACGCCATCCACCGACACCACCACGCTGGCTTCGCCCGCCCCAAGCTCGAACGGAACCTGGCCGTTCACCTGGCCCGGGCTGACGAAATTCACCGGAACCGGAGCGCCGTTCATCGTCACCGTCACGCCGCGCAGCGAGCGCGGCCACGGCGTGGAATCCGCCGTCTGCGTGCCTCCGGCCAGGTTCGTTCCAAAAATGCTGAACAGGCCGCCCGGCGAGATCGCCACGAAGCCATCGGCGGCGCTCACCACGCCGCCTTCGCCGATGACAGGCGCGGCGCCCGCACGCTGCTCCAAAACGCGCACGCGGTGATTCTGCGTGTCGGTGAAGTAGATGCGGCCATCGCCGCCCGCCGCGACGTCCGACGGCCCGCGCAGCATGGCCGCCACGGCGGGCGCGCCGTCGCCCGCGAAGCCCGCTTCGCCCGTTCCGGCAATCGTTCGCAATCTTCCATCAGGTGTCACCATGCGGATCCGGTTATTGCCCCGGTCGGCGATAAACACGTTGCCCGCCGCATCGGCGGCCACTCCAGCCGGACTGTTCAACGCCACTTGCAACGCCGGCCCCGAGGCGGCTTGAAATCCCGCCTGCCCGCTGCCGGCCACGGTGCGAATCTTCTGATCCGCGGCCGATACCACGCGGACGCGATGATTGTCGGTGTCGGCGATATACAGGTCGCCTTTTGTATCCACGAACACGTCGGAGGGCGAACTTAAGCGGGCCTGTGTGGCGGATCCGCCGTCGCCCCGAAAGCCCGCTACGCCGGTCCCGGCCACGGCGTGCGGCGGTCCGTTGCCAACGGCGATCACCACATGATCGGTCGCGAGCGCGATATAGAGCGTTCCATCCGCGCCCACGGTGATACCCCGCAAATTTTCCAGTCCCGACGCGTATGTGCTCAACGATCCGTTTTCCACCTTGCGGATGCGCCGGTTACCCGCATCGGCGATGTAGTAGCCGCCGCTGGTGAGCGCCAGCCCGCGAGGCTGTTGAAAGGTGGCCAGCCTGGGGTCTCCGCCATCGCCCGCCACGCCCGCCTGTCCGGTTCCGGCAGCCCGGCGGATGACGCCATCGGCGCCGATGCGCTTGATGGTGTGATTGCCCGTATCGCTCACATACACCGTGCCGTCGGCGGCCACCGCCACCGTATCCGGGCTGCTCAACGTCGCCCGTGCCGCTGGACCATCGTCGCCCGTGTTGGCCGGCGAACCGGTGCCCGCCAGCGTCGATACGAGATAGCCCGGGTCCGCCTCGGCGGCCGCCACGGTAAGTTTCACGGGCACTGTCATCGGCGAATTGGCCGCTTGTGACGAACGCACGGTGATCGACCCTTCATACGCGCCCGCCGCCAGTCCCGCGGCGGACACCTGTACAATCGCCTTGGCCGGCGTTGTCCCGGCGATATTCGTCAACCTCAGCCAGCCGCCGCCTGCCGTGTTCACTTCAACCGGCACCGCCCAGAGTTGCGTTTCGGCCAGCCCCAGCGTCAGATCCAGACTCCCGGATTGCCCTGGCGCCAGCGTGAACTGGTAGTTGGTCCGCGGCGCGGCCAGTGTCGGCTTCACCGTGCCGAACGCGGGCGTCCACGCCGCTCCGCCATTGCCCGATTTGAACAGTCCCGCCGCCGTGCCCGCCACCAGTTGCGAGGTGTTCGATGTGTTGATGCCCAGCGTGGAAGGCCCCAGCGCTCCGGTTATGCAGGTACGCCCCCAACTGAATCCTTGATCCAACGTCAGATCGATGCATGACGCGTTGCCTGGCCCGAGCGTCGTGATCAACAACGTGCGCGAGGCAGGCGAGGGATACCCGATCGAGAATGCCTGTGCCGCACGGCGCTGCAGCACCACGTTGCCCGGGTTCAGCACGTCCAGGCGGTACACGCCAACGCCCGCGCCTTGCCCTGCCGCCGCTATATAGAGGTAGGCCGGATCGGTTGCATCCATCACCATGCCCGTCACCGTCGAACCTTCCGCGATGGGCAGCGACGATTTCGTGTTCACGGGCCACGTCGTGCCCGCATCGGGCGACCGCAGCACCTGCGATCGCATCGCGTACATCCACAACTGCCGGTCGTGCGGCGAGATCAGGAACCGCAGCGGCGTGTCCGGCAGCGTCGCCGCCTGGGTCCAACTCGCCGCTCCGTCCGCGGTTTTGTAGACTCCGTTGGCCACCACGCAGTAGATGGTCCGCGGCTGTCCCGGTTCAAATTGAAAGGAGTGCACGAAGCCCCCTTCGCCCGGCAAACCCTGGTTCATCGGACTCCAGGTGACTCCCGTGTCCGTTGACTTCCACACGCCGCCCTCGGCCGCCTCGGTTGTTGCGTACATCACCGTCGTGCTGCCGGGCTCGAAGAGGATTTGAGTGAACTGCGGTTGGGGCGCGCCGGGCGGTCGCGGATAGATGGTGTCGAACTGGTGCCCGAGTAACTGAAATTCGGCGTGTGTGCTGCGGAACAGCCCAGTGCCCACGGTGGCAAACAGCACCGGCGTGGCCGAGGGGCTCAAGGCCACCACGCCCACCGGCAGGTTCATCCGGTTCTGGGCGCCGGCGTCGAAGGCCATCAGCAGGGAGGCCGCTACAAGCACTGGCCGCATGGGGAGGGGCATCCCTTCATCTTAGCGGCAGCCCGCGCTTGCGCCGCCGCTAGCGCAACTCCCAGTGGTCGCCTTTGTAGACCGCGTTGGACTCGTCCCAAGTGCCGAATTTGCACGCCATCTGCCCGCCATCGACCAGCAGCGCCGCGCCCGTCACGAACGACGCCAGCGGCGAAGCCAGGAACGCGACGGCCTGTGCCACCTCCTCCGGTTCACCGCCACGCCCAAGCGGAATCTGCTGGAAGTACGGCTTGCCGATGCCGTCGTCCTCGAACGCCCGCGCCGTCAGCCGCGTGCGGATCATTCCCGGGCAGACGGCGTTCACGCGCACTCCATGCGGTCCCAGTTCGTTCGCCGAAGTGTGCAAGAGTCCCAGCACGCCCGCCTTGGTGGCGTTGTACGCCGTGTGCAGCGATTCGCCGTCGAAGCTGTTGGTGGACGCCGTGATCACGATCGCCCCTGAGCGCCGCCGCATCATACCGGCCGCCGCCGCTTGCAGGCAGAGAAACACACCCGACAGATTCACGGCCAGTGTCTGCTGCCAAACCTCCCAACTGGTTTCTCCCAGGGAATGAAAACGGCAGATGCCGGCATTCAGAATGGCGATGTCCACATCGCCCGCCGCCGCGAACGCCGCCGCCACTTCACCGGGCTTGGTCACGTCCATGGCATGGCCCCGTCCGCCCCAGGCCCGCGCGGCCTCTTCCGGTTTTTCCCCTGCCAGGTCGAACGCCCACACCATGGCGCCAGCCTCAGCCAAAGCGAGCGCGCAGGCCCTTCCGATTCCATTCGCCCCGCCGGTGACGACCGCCGTTTTTCCGCTCAAATCAATTCGCATCCCGACAGTGTACCCCCGCGAGCGCGTGGTACAATCAGTCGTTTGGGCCTGTAGCTCAGTTGGTTAGAGCGCTACCTTGACACGGTAGAGGTCACAGATTCGAGTTCTGTCAGGCCCACCATTCCCTGGTTCTACGCCAGGCTGGGCTCTACGCCATTAGGGCTCTACGCCAACAACGGGGGCAAACCCCAATCCCAAGACCTCCTAAGAACATAACACCTGCACGCGCTGGCGATAGTTCTCGAAATTGCGAAAGCCGTAGGCCTGTCTGGTGATGGTCTCCATCTTGTTG
>JADZBH010000022.1 GCA_020852175.1 Bryobacterales bacterium
GTCTTGCGCCTGGAAAGCAGGAGCGCAATGGTGCGTGACCGCGCTTCGCCGTGACGTCCGCGCCACCGCCGCGCGATAATCGGCTGATGGTTCGCCGCACGCTCCTGTCCCTTCTTGCTCCGCTGCTTCTGGCCGCGCAGGCCAAGCCGGTCATCATCCTGCTCGGGCCCCCTGGCGCGGGCAAATCCACGCAGGCCGAGGCGCTGAAACGGCGGCTGCGCGTGCCGGTCATCGGAGTGGCCGAAGTCTTGAAGAAGGAGATCGGCACGAAGTCGCCTGAGGGCAAAAGTCTTCGCGCGGCCATCGAGTCGGGCGATCTTCTACGCGCCGACGTGGTCAACGACATGATGGAACGCCGCCTCTATGAGGCCGACACGAACTCCGGCTTCATCCTGGACGGTTATCCTCGCACGCTCTCGCAGGCGGGCTTTCTGGACCGTACCCTATTGGCGCGCGGCTTTCCCCCGCCCCGCGTGATCGTGCTGGAACTGGACGACGAAACGGCGCTGGGACGCACCCAGGCGCGCGGACGGGCCGACGACAAAGCGGGCATGACGCCGGGGCGGCTGGCCGATTACCGCAAAATGGAAAGCCTGCTGAAGCAGCACTACAAGGCGCAGTGGATCGCCATCGACGCCAAGCCGGACGCCCGCGCGGTGGAGGCGGCTATCCGTCAGGCGCTCGGCTATTGAACTGTTTCAGGCGGGCGCGGGCGTGAACGCGCGCAGCCGCGGCGCGGCCGTTTCGCGTTTCCAGTCCGCGAGCATGGCTCGCATGCGCGTGAAGCGCCCCGGTTCGGCTTCGCTTAAGTTGATCTTTTCCGCCTCATCCAAAGCCAGGTTATAGAGATACTCGCTGCCGTTGTCGATGATGTACTTCCACTGGCCGTGGCGAACGGCCCAGCGCCTCTGCCGTGCGCGCTTGTAGCTCCAACACAGCGTGCGCTCCACGGGCGCGCGCCCTCCGGCAAGGACGGGCAGCAGGTTCATGCCGTCGAGCGGGCGCGCCGGCGTCACGCCCGCCGCCGCCAGAGCCGTCGCCGTCACGTCCATCGAAATGGCCGCCTGCGCCGTTGTCGAGGCCCGTGGAATCGCCGCCGGCCAGCGCATCAACAGCGGAATGCGCAGGCCGCCCTCGAACACCGAACTCTTGAAACCGCGGAAGGGATGGTTGTTCGATTTCGGATACCCGCCGTTGTCGCTCTTGAACACCACCATCGTGTCGGCCTCCGCACCGCCGCGGCGCAACGCCGCCAACAACTCGCCGATGCCCCGGTCCATCTGCTCCACCATGCGGACATAGGTGTCGCGCGTGCCCTCGTTCCACTTCGACCGGTCCTGTACCGGACCGCCGCCCGGCCCTTGCAGGGGCAGGTGGGGCGCCGTGTAGGGCACATAGAGGAACCACGGTTTCGCGCCTTGGGCGGCCTGTTCCATCCAGCGCACGGCGTGGTTCGTGATCAAGTCGGTCATGTGGCCCTGTTCGGTCACGGGCCGGCCGTTGTGGTTCAGCACGTTCGTGCCGTCTTCCTCGCAATGCGTGAAGTAGTCGGCGTTGCCGCCCAGAATGCCAAAGTATTCGTCGAAGCCGTGGGCGTTCGCCGAAAAACGGGCATCGTAGCCGAGGTGCCATTTTCCGATGCACGCCGTGGCGTAGCCGGCCTCGCGCAGCATGCGCGCGATGCTGGTTTCCGAGGCGGGCAAGCCGAGTTCGCCGCGCCGCTGTAACCATTCGGCTTCGTCGTACCGGCCCACGTTGCCCACGCCGATGGCGCATTCCAGTCCTCCCACGCGCTGCTGGTAACGGCCCGTCAGCAGGCCGGTCCGGGTGGGCGAACACTCGGGCGCGTTGGCATAGGCGCAGGTGAACCGCACGCCGCCGCGCGCCAGCGTGTCGATATTCGGCGTCCGGATATCGGGGGCCTGGTAACAGGAGAGATCGGCGGCGCCGAGGTCGTCGGCCATGATCAGAAGAATGTTCGGCCTCTTGGGCCGTGACTGCGCGCGGGCGGCCAGCCCGAGCCCCGCTCCCAGTACGCCGCGCCGAGTGATCATGGTCGTCTTGCCTCCTCCGCCGCGGGCGCCCGCCGGCCCAACTCCTGATCTTTATATTGCAGTTGGTACAACCGCCAATAGAGGCCCCGTTGCGCGAGCAATTGCTGGTGAGAACCGCTTTCGCGCAACTGCCCCTTGTGCATGACGAAAATCCGGTTGGCGCGCTGCACCGTGGACAGACGGTGGGCGATGACAATCGAGGTGCGCCCCTCGATCAGGTTCGCCAGCGCGTCACGGATCTGCTGTTCGGTTTCCGTGTCCACGCTCGACGTGGCTTCATCGAGAATCAGGAAACGCGGGTTGTGAGCCAGGGCGCGCGCGAAGCTGATTAACTGTTTCTGCCCGGTGGACAGACCGGCGCCGCGCTCGCGCACCTCGTGCTCGAAGCCGCGGTCGAGCGAATCGACGAACTCCAACAGGTTCACGCGTCCGGCCGCTTCGCGGAGCTGCTGCGCGGTAATTGTCTCCGTGCCCAAACGGATGTTGGAAGCCAGAGTACCGGTGAACAGGAACGAATCCTGCAGCACGATGCCGAACAGGCGCCGCAGCGCGTGCGGGTCCAGCGTGCGTATATCCACGCCGCCCACGCGGATGGCACCTTTCTGAATGTCATAGAAGCGCAGCAGCAGATTGGTAAGCGTCGTCTTGCCCGCGCCCGTGTGGCCCACCACGGCCACGGTTTCGCCGGCTTCCATACGAAAGCTCACGTCGCGCAGCACCCAGTCCTCGCCCTTGTAGGCGAACCAGACGTGATCGAACTCGACCGTCAGCGGGCCGGCGGGCAGGGAAGCGGCCTGCGCGGGCGCCACCACGGCGGGCTTGGCGTCCAGTAACTGAAAGACGCGTTCGGCAGCGGCCATGGCCGTTTGCAGGATGTTGTATTTCTCGCTCAGGTCCTGAATGGGCCGGAAGAAGCGCATGGCGTACTGGAAGAAGGCGATCAGAGCGCCCAGTGTCAACTCGTCTTCGCGAATGCGGTAGCCGCCGAAGGAGAGCAGGCCCGCCAGGGCCAGCATGCCCAGGAACTCCACCACCGGATAGAACCAGCCATAGGCGACGATCGCCTCCTTGAAGGCGTCCATGTGCTCGCGGTTGTGCGTGTCGAAATCGTGGGCGGCGCGCCGCTCGCGGTTGAATAGCTGCACCACGCTCACGCCGGTGACGTGCTCCTGCAGGAAGGCGTTGATGCGGGCGATGGCGGAGCGGATGCGGCGGTTGGAGTCGCGCACGTCACGGCGGAATCGCATGGTGACCAGCAGCACCAGCGGCGTGACGGCCAGCAGCAGCAGCGTCAGTTCGGGACTCATGCGCAGCATGGCCGTCAGCAGGAACACGATCACGCAGATGTCGCCCAGAATGGCCACCACGCCCGAGGCGAACAACTCGTTCAAGGCGTCCACGTCGGTGGTGACGCGTGTCAGAAGACGGCCCACCGGCGTTCGGTCGTAGTAGGCCACATCGGCCTGCTGGAGATGCTCCATCAGCCCGCGCCGCAGGTCGAACATCGCCTTCTGGCCCGTCCACTGCATCATGTAACCTTGCAGAAAACTGAAGCACAGGCTCAGTATCATGACGCCGAGATAGAGCAGCGAGATCTGTGTCAGCCCCTCGTAGGGCTGCTGGCTCAGCCAGCCGGCGAGCCATTCCGGGACGCTGTGGGGCGCGGGCGCCAGATAGCGGTCCACGGCGAGTTTGGTCAGCCAGGGTCCGGCGATCTGAAGCAGTGCATTGGCGATCAGGAAGACGACGGCGCCGGCCACGGCGGTTTTGTAAGGCAGCAGATAGCGGCTCAGACGCCGCATGAGAACGCCGTCGTACGCCTTGCCGAGTTTTTGCTCTTCCTGGTGCCCGGACATGATCTTAGTCTAGCTGCCACGCAAAGCCCGCCCGGCGCGGCGCGAAATCAGCCGCCTCGATACACGGTGCGAAATTAGAAAGCGCCAAAGAGCCGCGAATTCCGCGTGGTAGTACAGAGGCCCTTCCAGGCTGGCTCCTGTGAAGGCCCCGGTAAGGACGTGCATCTCCCAGGCGCGCTGCCCGGACTTTCGGGTTCGCGCCGGATGGACGGCCAGCCAAGCGGGACTTGCTGAACCATGTTCCCGCGCATCGTGTCCCTGAGCGGGACCGGTGGAACAAAACAACCACATGAAACTCAGGAGAATAAGCAAATGCCATTGATCCAGGTCAAACTGATCGAGAATGTGTTCACATCCGCCCAGAAAATGGAGATGATCATGAAACTTACCGACGCGATGGCCGCCATCGAAGGCGAGGCCCTGCGGCCGTACACGACGGTGATCGTCGAGGAGGTCCGGAGCGGCGACTGGGGCATGGGAGGCAAGTCCCTCACCGCCAAGGATGTCCGTGCGATCGCGATGACGGGAATGCAGGAGGCTTGACCATGGGCGCTCTCATGCTGGAGCCTTCTCCCGCCAGTCTCAAGACGACACTGCTCTCCACATGGATGGCCGGAGACTACGATCGTTTCTCCCGCTTCATGGAAAACGACGCGCGTACCTTCTATAAGCGTCTGAACGTGCCGCCGGGCGCGCGTCTGCTGGACGTGGCCTGCGGCTCTGGCCAGTTGGCGCTGATCGCGGCGCGCGACGGCGTCCAAGCCACGGGCGTGGACATCGCCAGCAACCTCATCGAGCGGGCCAAGGCCCGCTCGATGGCCGAGGGCATCCCGGCCGGCTTCCAGGTGGCCGATGCGGAATCGCTCCCATTTGCCAGCGCCAGCTTCGACGTGGTGGCGAGCCTCATCGGCGCCATGTTCGCGCCGCATCCGCAAATGGTGGCGAACGAACTCACGCGCGTCTGTGTTCCCGGCGGCGTCATCGCCATGGCCAACTGGACCGCGGGCGGATTCGTGGGCACGATGTTCAAGACGATTGCCAGGTTCATCGAGCCTTCGGGCATGCCCTCGCCCCTGCTGTGGGGCGATGAGTCCGTCGTCCGGGAACGTTTCGGTACGCAGGCAGGTGCGATCCGGTTGACGAAGAGACACTTCACCTTCGATTACCCGTTCCCGCCCGCCGGAGTGGTGAACTTCTTCCGCCTCTACTACGGACCCATGAACCGCGCCTTCACCTCCCTGGACCGGGCTGGCCGTCAGGCTCTACAACGGGAGTTGGAGGCCCTCTGGTCGGAGCACAATCGCGGGCGGAACGGCTTCACGCAGGTCGCCGCCGAGTACCTGGAAGTGATCGCCACGCGCGCTTGAACAAGCTGTCATCCCCGCACACCCCTGCGGCTGCCGCAGCAACTGCGGGGGGGGGGCAGGATGGCGCCATCGTCTCAGAGACCTCTCACCGGCCCGCCTGCGGCAACGTCTCTCCGGCCACCATCCAAACAAGGCCCTGCGCGTTGGCATACCCGCCCTTTACCAGGGGATCGTCCGCCATCAACCGGCCCGCCTCCTCCAGTGTCATCTTGTCAAAGACATAGACGCCGAGCTTTTCATGTGACTGCTCGAACCGGCCGAAGAAGCGAATGCGCCCTTCGCTCATCAGTTTCCTGGAACGCTCGAAATGCGCCGCGCCCAGTTCCGCAGGCACTTCACCCGCCGGCAGCCGGTCCGTTTTCGACAGGATCAGCAGCGGCAACTGGACCATCTCATATTTATACTCCGGGTCGGCCTTGATCCTGGTGGCGAGGGGTTCGCCAAGGCCGCGCACCGCGTGCATCCTGTAGAACTCCATTTCGAGGCGTTTGTTCACCACGGCCGGATCGGGCTTCGTATAGCCTTCCGCCTCGGCCACGCTCTCGCAGTTATAAATAACGACGCCGCGCGGACCGCCAGCCGTCAGAAACGGACCCGCCACCAGCAGTTTGCCCTGCCGTGCCATGCGGCCCATGTGCTCCAGGTGGCCTTTTTGGATGGCCATCGCCTCCTCCTGCGGCAGTTCTGTCCGCCCAGGGTGGGCGTTCAGGAAGCCGAAGCAGTAGTACGTCCAGTTGGGCAACGTGGACTGGGCGGGCAGGGAAAGGGCCGAAAGCAGGAAGGCCGCTACGGTCACTCGATGGCGCATGGTGTGGAACGTCTCCTTGGTAGAGTACGATACTTGGCAATGGACGCATAACGACGGCAAATGTCATCCGGGAGTGTTATTTGTTTTTCCATCATTATAAATTTGTCAAATCAAGATAGCTTTTGGCATAATCAAAAAAGGCGACCACGGGATGAACCGTTCCGATGCCGCCGGGGCGTACCTGCCTCTCCATTAAGTGGTCAACCCCATTATTTTTAACGGAGAGGCGATGACAGACGCGAACCGCATTACAATCTTCGACACCACCTTACGCGATGGCGAACAGTCACCCGGCTGTTCGATGACGGTCCACGAGAAACTGGCGATGGCCCGGAAGTTGGTGGATCTGGGGGTCGACATCCTGGAAGCGGGTTTCCCGATTGCCAGCGAGGGCGACTTTGAAGCCGTGCAGGCGGTATCGGCCGAGTATCCGGGAGTTCGCGTCGCCGCCCTGTCGCGCGCGGTGAAGATGGACATCGAGCGTGCGGCCAAGGCGCTGGCCAAGGCCAAGGCGCCGAGGATACACACCTTCATCGCAACCAGCGATATCCATCTCAAGTACAAGTTCAACAAGTCTCGCGAACAGATTCTGGAGGAAGCGGTGAAGGCTGTTTCCTTCGCCAAGACCTTCGTCGAGGACGTCGAGTTTTCGGCCGAGGATGCCACCCGTACCGACGCCGATTACATGGAACAGGTGACGGTGGCCGTGGTGGACGCCGGAGCGACCTGCGTGAACCTGCCCGATACCGTCGGCTGGTCCACTCCGGACGAATACGGCGAAATGATCGGCCGCATGGTCCGGGCCGTCGATGGCCGTGCCGTAATCAGCGTGCACTGTCATGACGACCTGGGCCTTGCGGTCGCCAACTCGCTGGCGGCGGTGAAGGCGGGCGCGCGCCAGATCGAGTGTACGATCAACGGAATTGGCGAGCGGGCGGGCAACGCCGCGCTGGAAGAGCTCGTCGTGGCGATGAAGGTGCGCAACGACCGGTTGCCTTATTCGACGAACATCGACGCCCGGCTGTTGTATCCGGCCAGCCAGTTGCTGAGTTCCATCATCACGTTCGGGCCGCAGCCGAACAAGGCCGTGGTGGGCGAGAATGCCTTCGCCCACGAGGCGGGCATTCACCAGGACGGCTATCTGAAGCACCGCTCGACCTACGAAATCATCGAGCCGGGCGAGGTGGGCGTACCGGAGTCGCGCCTGGTGCTCGGTAAGCACAGCGGACGCCACGCCCTGGCCCAGCGCTGCAACGACCTGGGTTTCCGGTTGACGAAAGAGCAGTTGAACGAGATTTATAATCAGTTCACGGCGGTCGCCGACCGCAAGAAGGGCGTGCGGAACGATGAGATCACGCAAATGATCCGCGACGTGATCGCGCGCCCGGCCGAAGGCGTCCGTGCCAGCTAGTCCGGCGCGCGGCCCACAAGTAAAAGGAAACCATGAACCTGAACGTTCTGATTCTGCCCGGTGACGGTATCGGGCCGGAAGTGACGCGCGAAGCCGTGCGTGTGCTGAACCGCGTGGCGGACAAATTCGGCCACACCGTGAAGACGCGCGAAGCCCTGCTGGGCGGCATCGCCATTCACAAGACCGGCGGGCCCTTCCCGGCGGAAACCGAAACGCTGTGCCTGGAGTGCGACGCCACATTGATGGGCGCCGTGGGCCTGCCGGAGTTCGACGATGCACCGCCGGAAAAACGGCCGGAAAAAGGGCTGCTGGGCATCCGCAAGGCGATGGGCGTGTTCGCCAACCTGCGTCCGGTACGCGCCTATGAGGCGCTGATCGAAAGTTCGCCCTTGAAGAACGCGCTGGTGGAAGGCACGGACATGATTATTGTCCGCGAACTGACCGGCGGTATCTATTACGGCACGCCGCGCGGCGTCTCGGGCGAAGGCGCCGGAGAGCGGGCCGTGAACACGATGACCTACACGCGGGCCGAAATCGAACGCGTCGCGCGAATGGCCTTCGAACTGGCGCGGAACCGGCGCAAGAAACTGACCAGCGTGGATAAGTCGAACGTGATCGAAAACTCGCAGTTGTGGCGGCGGGTCGTCGTGGAGGTGGCCCGGGACTTCCCGGACGTGACGCTGGACCACCTGCTGGTGGACAACGCGGCGATGCAGCTTGTCCTGAACCCAAGACGGTTCGACGTGATGGTGACCGAGAACATGTTCGGCGACATTTTGTCGGACGAAGGCGCGGTGCTGGCCGGTTCGATCGGCATGCTGCCTTCGGCCTCCATCGGCGCCCGGCGTCCGTCCGGCGTGTGGGTGGGGCTCTACGAACCG
This sequence comes from Bryobacterales bacterium, assembly GCA_020852175.1. Taxonomy (GTDB): domain Bacteria; phylum Acidobacteriota; class Terriglobia; order Bryobacterales; family Bryobacteraceae; genus JAFLBB01. The sequence goes on from JADZBH010000022.1 coordinate 8,378, forward strand.
GTGCACGGTTCGGCGCCCGACATCGCCGGCCAGAACAAGGCGAACCCGCTGGGGGCGATCGGGTCGGTGGCCGCCATGCTGGAATACAGTTTCAATTTGAAGGAAGAGGCCGCGGCGGTGAACCGCGCCATGGAGACCGTGTTGAACTCCGGGCGTGTCACGGCCGATCTCAAGCCGAAGGGAGTGCCGGCCACCACCGGGCAGGTGGGCCAGGGCGTCTGCGAGGCGATCTAAACTAATGTCCACACCACGCACCATCATCGAAAAGTTGTGGGATTCCCACGTTGTCGCCGAGCGCGAAGGCGCGCCCAGCCTGATCTACATCGACTTGCACCTGGTACACGAGGTGACCTCGCCGCAGGCCTTTGCCGGCTTGCGCGCGCGCGGCCTGAAGGTACGCCGGCCGCGAAACACCTTCGCCACCACGGACCATTCGACTCCCACCACGCCGCGCTCGCTGCCGATTGTCGATCCCATCGCCAAGGCGCAGGTCGAACGCCTGGAGTCCAACTGCGAGGAGTTCGGCATTCCCTACTTCGGTTTTCAAAGTCCGCACCAGGGCATCGTGCATGTGATCGGACCCGAAAACGGTCTCACCCAGCCGGGCATGACGGTCGTCTGCGGCGACTCGCACACGGCCACGCACGGCGCCTTCGGAGCGCTGGCCTTTGGCATCGGCACCTCCGAAGTCGAGATGGTGCTGGCTACGCAATGCCTGTTGCAACGTAAGTCGAAAACCTACGAGGTTCGCGTCGATGGCGCGCTGAAACCCGGCGTCACGGCCAAGGACATCATCCTCGCGCTGATTGCCCGCATCGGCGTCGGCGGCGGCACCGGCTGCGTGTTCGAATACCGCGGCACGGCCATCAGCGCCTTGTCCATGGAAGAGCGCATGACGGTGTGCAACATGTCGATTGAAGGCGGCGCGCGCGCCGGCCTGATCGCGCCCGACGACAAGACCTACCAGTTTCTCGCCGGAAAGCCGTTCGTTCCCAAAGACGCCGCCTGGGATGCCGCCGTCGAGCGATGGAAAAAACTGCCCACCGACCCCGGCGCCGCCTACGACCGCACCATCTCGATGGACGCCAATGAACTGGAGCCGATGATCACCTTCGGCACCAACCCTGGTATGGGCATCCCGGTTTCCGGCGTCGTGCCCGATCCGTCCTCGCTGAGCGACCCGCTGGAGCGGGACTCGCTGGCCAAGGCGCTGCGCTACATGGACCTGACGCCGGGCAAGCCGCTGGCGGGCCAACCGGTGAACGTGGTCTTCGTGGGAAGCTGCACGAATTCGCGCATGAGCGACCTGCGCGCCGCCGCCGGCGTGCTGAAGGGCCGCAAGGTGAACCCGAAGGTGCGCATGATGGTGGTGCCCGGCTCCATGGAGATCAAACGGCAGGCCGAGGCCGAAGGGCTGGACAAGGTATTCCGCGAAGCCGGAGCCGACTGGCGCGAGGCTGGCTGCTCGATGTGCATCGCCATGAACGGCGACCAGTTGCAGCCGGGCGAATACAGCGTTTCCACCTCGAACCGCAACTTTGAAGGACGCCAGGGCAAGGGCGGACGCACCTTCCTGGCTTCCCCGCTCACGGCGGCGGCGAGCGCCATCGCGGGCGTGGTGACCGACGCCCGCAAGCTGTAAACGAGGAAGGAAGCAACAGACACCATGGCCCAATTCACGACTCTTACCAGCCGCATGATGCCAATGCCGGTGGACAACATCGACACCGACCAGATCATTCCGGCGCGCTTCCTGAAGACGATCTCCAAGGAAGGCCTCGACAAACAACTGTTCAACGACTGGCGCTACGACGCCTCGGGCAACCCGAAGCCGGACTTCATCCTGAACGCTCCGGAATGGCAGGGCGTGCGGATTCTGCTGGCCGGGGACAACTTCGGCTGCGGCAGTTCGCGCGAACATGCACCCTGGGCGCTGACGCAGTGGGGCTTCCGCGCGATCCTGTCCACCTCCTTCGCCGACATCTTCAAAAGCAACGCCTTGAAGAACGGACTGGTGCCCGTCGTGGTGTCCAGGGAGGTGCACGCCAAATTGTTCGAACTGGTGGCCGCCGACGCGCAGGCCGCCGTCACGATCGACTTGGCCTCGCAGACCCTCACGCTGCCCGGCGGCGCGAAAGTGGAGTTCCCGGTGGACGCCTTTTCCAAGCACTGTCTGTTGGAGGGCGTGGACGAGTTGGGCTACATCCTGCAACAAGCGCCCGCCATCGAAGCCTACGAAGCCCGCAAGGACGTGCATCTGAACACTCTGCAACCCTCCTGAGACGGCCGTGAAAAAATCGGCTACACTAGCGCGAAGGATGACCACACGCACCTTCAGCCGCCGCGGAGCCTGCCGCTTCGCGGCGGTGCTGTTTTCAGGCGCGGCCATGGCCGCCGTCCGCGGCGACGAGGTGATGTACGTCGGCGGCACCATGCAGCAGATTCCCGATAAGACCGAGGGCAAACTGGCGCTGGATGCCCCGAACGGGGCCGAATTCAACTGCGATAAAGGCAGGTTCACGATCCCGTACAAGGGGATTCAGTCGCTCGAATACGGCCAACGCTCGGGCCGGCGGCTTGGCGTGGCCATCGCCATCAGTCCCATTGCGCTTCTTTCGAAAAAACGCAAGCACTTCCTGAGTATTGGATTCAAGGACGACAAAGGCGTGGGGCAGGGCGCGGTGTTCGAACTCTCCAAGGGCGAGACACGGAAGGTGATCGCCGCGCTGGAGGCCAAGTCCGGCAAGAAAGTGGAATTCGAGTCCGACGACGCGCGCAAGCATTACGAGAAGGAGGGCCGTTAGCCATGCTGCGACGACACTGGCTCGGGCTGGCGCCGGCGGCGCTGGCGGCCGCCGTGCGCGGCGATCAGGTGATGTATGTGGGCGGCACGATCAGCGAGATTCCCGAGGCGACCGAAGGCTACATCGAGACGACGGACCCGGACACGGTTCTGTTCATGTCGCCCAAGGGTAGCTTCCAGGTTCCCTATAAAGGCATCACGTCGATCGAGTACGGGCAAAAGGCCGGCCGGCGCGTGGGCGTGGCGATCGTGATCACGGTGTGGGCGCTGTTCTCGAAAAAGCGGAAGCACTTCCTCACGCTGGGCTACAAGGACGCCAAGGGCGTGTCGCAGGGCATCGTGCTCGAGTTGCCCAAGGGGCGGCCCAAGGCGATCATCACGATCATCGAGGCCCGCAGCGGGAAGAAATGTGAGTATGAGTCGGAAGAGGCGCGCAAGCACGTTCACGGCTGAAAGCGGCCGCGGGGCGTGCGGGCGGGAACGTTGATCCTTCCGGGGGCGGCCTGTCGCGTATCTGAACGGAAGAGAGCGCAGGCAATGGCAGGCTACAGGTTTCAGGTGCTGAGTCAATCGCGGCAGGGGCTTTGCGGCGTGCTTCACGTGGAGACGGCGGAGCAGTGCGGCGTGGTTGCCTCGCTGCGGTGGAACTACCACGGCGCGGGTGCGCCCCATGGACTCGCCGGAGCGGGCCAGGCGTCGCCGTCGGGTTCGATGCTGGTGTTGCGCCGGGCTTCGGGCGAGGAGTGGGCGCGCCTGCTGCACTGCACGCCTCACGAACTGCGGCGTGGCTTGAGCTACACGATTCAGTCAGCGCAGGGCCAGGATATCGTCACGCTGATCGAGCGCACCCCGGCGCAGGTTCCGATGGCGGCGTAGACGCCGCTTCCGCCGCCCTAATGCGCGCCCACCGCGTCGTACTCGGCCAGTAACTCCGCCAGGTTTCCGTGCGAATCGAACGGAAACGCCGCGCTCGCGCCGGTGATGGCCAGCGCCGGGTTGGCTTCCACGGCCGCGCGCAGATTCTCGCTCACATACAGGTGAGACAGCTCCATCGTGTTCCTCACCCAGCAGTAAGTCACCTCCGTCAGGTCGAACTTACCCACCGTCGGCGCGATTCTCTCCAGACTTTCCCGGTCGCTCGGAAAGTGTACCGGCGTCCGGATCGCCGCGGGCGTGGACGCCGTCAAGGAATTGATGCGCGTCGGCACCCAGTCAATGGCCTCCACCAGACGGGAATGCACCACGTCGGCCATTCCCAGCCCGACGCCGTTCCCATAGCTGTTCGGGTGAAGCCCCCGCACATACACCCGTTCGATGTATGGCTTTTCAAACCAGCAGTTGTAAACCCCGTTCACGCTCCGGTTCACCACCTTGGTGTCCATGCCGGCCCCAGAAATGGGTTTTCCAATCTGGTCCAATATCAGCACGTCCACGTGATCGAACGGAATCGTCGCCACCCACGACTTGGCGATCTCCAGCAACTCCTCTTCGCGGCGTTCCATCACGCCCACAGGCACCGCCGCCAGCATGCCCGTGTTGTGGTGCGCATCCTCGATGATCGCCATGCCGCCCAGAATCTTGCCGCTCTTCAACACCTGCCGGCCCACGCTCCGGATCACGTTTTCCAGGCCCATCTTATAGGCGTAAGTGTGATAAGTTTGCGCGCCAGCGAACTTACCCAGCCCGATCGCCATCATCTTGAACAGGCCCGATTCGATCTTCCCCGCGAAATCCGTATGCCACTTCACGCGCCCGCACAGCATCACGCCGTCGGCTTTGTACGCGTTGGCGTCCATGAACGCCTCCAGCCCTTCGGCCGTCTTGCCGAGCGACACCACGTCGAGCGAACTCACCACGGGACAGCCAACCGTCGCCTCGTGAATGCCATAGTGGGCCAGCACGTCGGCCTGCCCTTCGGCCGTCGCCGCACCGTGGCTTCCCATCGCCGGAAAAATGAACGGCTTCATTCCGTTCGACTTCCAGTAGTCCACGATCGACCGTACGATCGTCGCGATGTTCGTAATGCCCCTGCTGCCCACGCCGATGGCCACCGTCGCTCCGGGCCGTAGACCCGAGCCAAAGCCGGCCTCGCCCAGTTGCTGGAATACCGTGCCCGGAATGTCGGCGAGGGCCCGGTCGGGAAAGGATTGCGTCACGGGGAGCAGTCTGGGGAATGACATATGCGTAGTGTATCAGCGCCTGGCGCCGCCAAGGCTCAATCCGGTATCGTGATGGTCCCCCGCAGATACTCCACGCCCGTACCGGCCATCCGTACCCGCTCGCCTCGCGTCTCCACCCACAAATCGCCGCCGCGCCGCGACACCTGCCGCGCCCGCAGCGCGGTCTTCTTCAGACGGGCCGCCCAATAGGGCGTCAGGGTGCAATGCGCCGAACCGGTCACAGGGTCTTCGTCGATTCCATAGGAGGGCGCGAAGAACCGCGACACGAAATCGATGCCTTCGCTGCCCGGCGCCGTACAGATCACGGGGTCCAACCCGCACAACACGCGCATGTCCGGTTGCAACCCTCGCACCTCATCCTCGCTCGCGAAAACGGCCATATAGTAGCTTGCCTTCCAGACTTCCAGCGCATGCGCCCCCAACCCCTCGGCCAACATGGGCGGCGGTTGTGTCCTCGCGGCTGGCAGGGCGGGGAAATCCAACACCAGCCGTTCGCCTTCCCGCTCCACGGCCAGCACGCCGCTTTTTGTGTGAAACAGCAGCACGGCTGCCTCCGGTTCCAAATGCCGGAAAATTACATGCGCCGAGGCCAGCGTCGCGTGTCCGCACAACGGCATCTCCACGACGGGCGTGAACCACCGCAGCCCGTAGCCGTCTTCCTGCTTCACGAAAAAGGCCGTCTCGGCCAGGTTATTTTCGGCGGCAATCGCCTGCATCGTCTCCGCTGGCAACCAATCCCGCAGCGGACATACCGCCGCAGGATTTCCCCCAAACACACGCGACGTGAATGCATCCACCTGATACAGAGGCAGTTCCATGCTTGATTCCAGGCCTCGTTCCAGCGGGTTGCCCCGTGCGCCGCGGTCCGTTGCCGCTACTGCAACCGCGCCCGCTGCTTTTCGTTGGTCACCAGCTCGTCGAAGATCGCCAGCACGCGCTTCCGGTAGGTGTACATTTTCTTCAGGTTGTCCCGGAAGTTCGGGTCGTACCTGTGCGGTCGCATCCATTTTTCCAGAATCGGCTTGGGCACGTCGATGTCCCGCCGCAGCGCCTCCGGCGAATGCCCCCGCAGAAACAGACCGTAGAAGATCGCCGCCTCCTTCATTGGAGCCGCTGGATCGAAATCTTCCCGTGCGATGGCGATGCTTCCCATTCAGGTGATCCTCACCGTGAAAATGCCAGTATACTGTCGGACTTGCGAGGCGGGCAAGAGGGAA
>JADZBH010000023.1 GCA_020852175.1 Bryobacterales bacterium
AGGCAATAAGTTAGGATTTTGCGGAGTCGTGGACGCAGGAGTGGCGATGGCGACGACGCGCAAACAGTACAGTCCGAAGTTCAAGGCCAAGGTGGCAGTCGAGGCGATCCGCGGCGAGCGGACGCTGACCCAATTGGCGTCTCAATATCACGTACACCCGATCCAGGTCGGCCAGTGGCGCAAGACGGCGCTGGAGCAGATGGCGGAGTTGTTTGTCGACGGCCGGAAACAGAAGCGGGCCGATGGCGATGCTGACAAGGGCGCGCTGTACGAGCAGATCGGCCGGTTGAAGGTGGAGTTGGACTGGCTCAAAAAAAAAGTCGGTGTGCTCGACTGAGCAACGGCGACAGTTGGTGGATTGGGAGCATCCTGAGATCAGCCTGCGGAGGCAGTGCGAGCTGTTGGGCGTGAACCGCTCGGGGCTCTACTTCCAAGCGCGCGGCGAGAGCGCGGAGAACCTGAAACTGATGCGGCTGATCGATGAAGAGTACACGCGGCGGCCCTTTTATGGCAGCCGGAAGTTGATGCTCTGGCTCCACGGCCAGGGATACCTGGTGGGCCGCCACCGGGTTCGGCGCCTGATGCAGGTGATGGGCTTGGAAGCGATTTACCCCAAGCCGAGGCTAAGTCAGCCGGGCGAGGGGCACACAATTTATCCGTACCGGTTGAACGGCGTGGCGATCACGCGGGTCAACCAGGTGTGGAGCACCGACATCACCTACATCCGCATGGCGGAAGGATTCGTGTACCTGGTCGCGGTGATGGATTGGTTCAGCCGTTTTGTACTGAGCTGGGCGCTCTCGCTGACCTTGGAGATCGACTTCTGCCTGGAGGCGCTGGAGCGTGCGCTGCGCCGGGGCCGGCCCGAGATCTTCAACAGCGATCAGGGCTCGCAGTTCACATCCGACCAGTTCACCGGCATCCTGGCCCAGCGTGGCATAACGATCAGCATGGATGGCCGAGGGCGCTGTTGGGACAACATCTTCATCGAGCGCCTGTGGCGTTCGTTGAAATACGAGGAAGTCTACCTGCGCGACTACGCGCGCGTACCCGAGGCGCGAACGGGCATCGGCAACTGGTTCCGCTTCTATAACCAAGAGCGCTTCCACCAAAGCCTGGACTATCGCACGCCCGCCGAGGTGTATCGGACATCCCAGGCCTGAGCCGGCGACAGCGCCCGGCTCGGGGGCTCTGCCCCCGGACCCCCGGGATTTAACGCTTTGCCGCCAGAATGGCTGGCGGTACAATCAATGCACTTGAGCGGAGGATAGGGCTCTCCAGGGATGGAACCCGAGCGCCGACTCAAGGGCCGGAATGACAGGGGCGGCCTCGGTCGCCCCGCTAAATTCAGACTCCCAGGTCGCTAACTTATTGCCGACGAAAAACGGTCTTGACAACCGGGACCACCTCAGGAGATGTGGCGCACCGGCCTCTAACCCTCTCCGCTACAATGACGCTCATGTTCCGTGCTCCGGCCTTTCTGCTCCTTCTCTCCGTCGCCGCCCTCGCCCAACCCGCACCGCTCGACTGGGCCGCCATCCAGCAGGAGTCCCTGCGCCACTTCCAGGCTCTGGTCCGCATCGACACAAGCGACCCGCCCGGGGTCGAACTGCCCGCCGTCCAGTACCTGAAGCAGGTTCTCGACGCCGAAGGCATCCCGAGCGAAATTCTCGCCCTCGATCCCCAGCGCCCCAATCTGGTCGTCCGTCTCAAGGGCTCCGGCGCCAAGCGTCCCATCCTGATCATGGGCCACACCGACGTGGTCAACGTCGATGCCAGGAAATGGACCTTCCCGCCCTTCTCGGCCACCCTCGATGGCGGTTACGTCTACGGGCGCGGCACGGTGGACGACAAGGACAATCTCGTGGCTTCGCTGATGACCGTCATCCTGCTGAAGCGCGCAGGCGTGCCGCTGGAGCGTGACGTGATCTTCCTGGCCGAAGCCGGCGAGGAGGGCAGCGTCCGCTATGGCATTCAGTACATGGTCGAGAACCACTTCTCCAGGATCGACGCTGAATTCTGCTTTGCCGAAGCGGGCGGCGGCGTCCGGTCAGGCGGCAAGCTGCATCACTATTCCGTGGCCACGGCCGAAAAGATTCCCTATGCGGTGAAGCTGGTGGCCAGCGGACCGGCCGGCCACGGTTCGCGCCCGTTGCGCACCAACGCCGTGGTCCACCTGGCGCAGGCCGTCGCGCGCGTGGCCGCCTGGCAGCCTCCCATGCGCCTGAACGACACCACGCGCACCTACTTTGAGCGGCTCGCCACGCTCAGTTCGACCGAGGACGCCGCGCGCTACAACAACCTGGTCAATCCGGAGCGGGCCGCCGCCATCCAGGAGTATCTTGCCGAACGCGAGCCCGGACACAACTCGATGCTGCGCACCTCGATCTCGCCGAACATCATCCAGGCCGGCTACCGCATCAACGTCATCCCGTCGGAAGCCGTCGCCACGCTCGATATCCGAGCACTGCCCGACGAAAACATCCCCGCCTTCCTCGATTCGCTCCGCGGCGTGGTGAATGACCCGGCCATCCAGGTTGTCCGCGAAGCTCGCGACACCCGCCCTGGCGCTCCGCCCTCGCCGCTGAACCATGAGGCTTTCCGCACGCTGGAAGCCATGGTGAAGAAGCACTACGAGGGCGCCGTCACGCTGCCTCTTATGCAGACAGGCGCCACCGACATGGCTTATCTCCGCGCGCGCGGCATGGCCTGTTACGGCATCGGACCGGCACTGGACACCGAAGACGGACCCAAGGGCTACGGCGCGCACAGCGACCAGGAACGCATCCTGGTGAGCGAACTCCACCGTTTTATCCGTTTCCAGTACGAAACCGTGGCCGCCCTGGCCGGGCGTGACTGACCGGGCGCGGCCGGCCGGGAACTTACTCTACTTATTCCTGCGCCTTCGGAATATATCGCAGCGCCTCGCCGCCCAGGGTCTCCAGCACGGCCACGTGTAGAGCCTCGCGAACGGCCAGTTTGCCCTGTTCAAGCGCCCGCAACTTAGTCGCGAACCGGCCGATATTGATTCCATCACGCACCGTGTAGCGCTCCTCGTTGGCGTGCGCCACCTGGAGGAAGTCGGTGACATACTCTAGGATCTGCTCATCGGCGAACGGCAGGTTTTCGCGCAGAATCTCCAACTCCTCCTCGCGCTCGGGAAAGTCGATCAGAATCTGTGGTTGCAATCGCGACTGAATGTATTCCGGCAGGTCGAACGTCGAGGCGTCGTCGTTCATCGTCGCCACGATCCGGAAGTTCGGATGCGCCTTGATCTTGATGCCCACCACGATGGACTCCACGTACCGTCGTGTGTCCAGCAGCGGCGCCAGCGATGCCCAGCTCTTCTCCGACATCCGGTTGCCTTCGTCCAGAATCGCGATGCCGCCGCGCACCATCGCCGTCACCAGCGCCGAGGCTACATACCGCAACTTCTTCTCACCCTCGATCACGGGGGTCACCAGAAGGTCCTCGGGCCGGGTATCCACAGTGGCCTGCATGATGTACACGTCGCGGCCCAGTCGCCGTGCCGCCGCGTAGGCCAGCGTCGTCTTGCCCACGCCCGGTTTGCCGATCAGCCTCGGGTTCATCGGCAAATCCCGTTCGTCCACCACCAGCCAGGCCGCCAGCAACTGGCGCATCACCTCTTCCTGGCCCACCCAGCGCACCGTCAGCTCATCCGGATGGGCCAGATGCAGCGGAACCCCGTCAATTTCAACAATCATGCCCCACCATTGTCGGCTATCCCGCCATCCTGAATCCACAGCCCGCGCCACGAACGGGAAGTGGTCCGCCGCGTGCATTCACACCATCGGGCCAACAGCCCGGGAGGACCGCCATGAACCTGTTGAAAACGCTGATTCCACTCTCGATGGCCGCCTGCGCCGCGGCACAATCTCCGCCCATCACCGAACAGGCCGCCAGGGGCAGGGTGTTGTTTTTTGAAACAAACCAGGGCAATCCCTGTGGAACTTGTCACCAGCTTGAGGGAAAAGGCTCAGATGCAGCACCGGACCTGAAGGCCATCGCCGCGCTCGCTCCCCGGGCCATTGTCATGGCCGTTCTCTCCTCCCGCACCGCCTACATGCAGGAGGTAAAACTCGTCGCCGGCGGGGCCTTCCCCGGCCTGCTGAAGGGACAAACAGGCGACACCTCCACCTACTACGACTTCTCCGTGACGCCGCCCCGGAAACGCGACCTGCAGAAGGCTGAAATCAGCGCGGCGAACGATAATGCCTCCTGGAAACACCCGCCGGAATCCACCGGCTACTCGCCGGAGCAACTGGCCGATGTGATCGCTTACATACGCTGGGCGGGCAAGGGGCACACCGCAGCCGTAACACCGGAGGAGATGAAGCCGTAGTCCGACGCGCGGCCTGTCTGGAAAATTGAAAGGGCGTCTGACTTCGGAGGTTGTCAGACGCCCTAGGGACGGAGGATTCAGAGACTCAATCTGAAATCCTATAATGCTCCGAGCGCTTTCTTTTAGGTGGAGGTAGCGCTCGTCGCGAGTGATCCTAGATTACCCGCGCTACCGGCTGGAAGGGAATAGCAGATCGGTTTGATTTAGTACTGGTACGTCCTATGCTGGCTCGTCGACTGGGGAAGGCGTACCATTCCAGTCCGCTGAACGCCGCCCGCTGCCGTGTCACCGCTCCTTGCCACTCCTGCGATACGCTGGAAAACCACCCATGCAGCCCGTTCCCTCCAAATTCTTCACCCGCCGCGGCCTCCTGGCTTCCGCGCTGGCGCTGCCTCATGCGCTTTCCGCCGCCGCGACGGTGTACCCCATCACCGTCATCACACACCAACCGCGGTTCTACCACGCCTGGCCCACCCTGCTACGCCGGCGGAACGGCGAACTGATCGTCGCTTATTCGGGCGGGCGCGAAGGCCACGTTTGTCCCTTTGGCCGGGTGGAAATCATCCGCTCGAACGACAACGGTCAAAACTGGAGCTGGTCCCAGGTGGTCATGGATACGCCCATCGACGATCGTGATGCCGGCGTGGCCGAAACGCCGAAAGGCACGCTGCTCGTCTCCACCTTCACCTCTCTTGCCTTCGAGAAGCCCTTCCAGGAAGCCAAGGGCTGGAGCGCCGAACGCACCGAACGCTGGCAATCCGTGTATCGCGCCACGACGCCTGAGCAGCGTCAAAGCCTCATCGGCTCGTGGCTGGTCCGCTCCACCGATGGAGGGCTTACATGGTCATCTCCCTACCGCGTGCCGGTCATGGCGCCGCACGGTCCTGTGGCCACGCCTTCCGGCCGGCTTCTCTATGCGGGCGTCGAGTACACGGGAGGTTCCAGCCGCCGTGTCGGCGTGTGGGAGTCCACCGACGACGGCCTTACATGGCAGTGGCTCGCGCCCATCCCGGGGCGGGAGAGCGACAACTCGGACGAATTTCACGAACTGCACATCGTCGAAGCCGCCAACGGACACCTGGTTGCCCAGGTGCGCAATCACAACGCAGCCAACAACCGCGAAACCCTGCAATCGGAGTCCGCCGATGGCGGACGCACCTGGTCCGTGGTTCACCCCATCGGTGTCTGGGGACTTCCTTCGCATCTGCTCCGGCTGCGCGACGGCAACCTATTGATGACCTACGGCTACCGCCGCGCGCCCCGGGGCAACCACGCACGCCTCAGCCGCGACAACGGTAAGACCTGGAGCGAGCCCGTGATACTTTCCAATGACGGCGCCGGCGATCTGGGGTATCCATCCACCGCTGAACTCGCCTCGGGCGATCTCCTCACGGTGTGGTACGAGCACAGACTCCCTGGCACGACGCCCGAAAAAGTGCCCGATGGGCCGCTCTCGGTTCTGCGCCAGGCGCGATGGCGATTGAAAAGCTGACCGCCGCCGCCGTCGGCTATCATAGGTGATTGTCCGCCAACACGCCCATGTCCGCACCCGCCCCGCCGCGGCATAACCAGAAGCTCTCCATCGCGCTGGTTTTCCTGTGCACCATCCTGGGCGCGGCAGCCCAGATTCTCATGAAAACCGGGACGCAGAGCACCGACGCCACCGGTCCCTTGGCGCTGATCGCCGCCATCTTCACCAACTGGCATCTGTTCGCGGGCTACGCCCTCTACGGCCTCTCCACGGTCGTCCTGATCGTCGCCCTGAAGTACGGCCAGCTTTCTATCCTGTATCCCGTCATAGCCCTCACCTATGTCTGGGTCACAATCCTGTCGGTCATTCTGTACAACGAATCGCTGAATCCCTTCAAATTGCTCGGCCTCACCACCGTGGTGCTTGGTGTCGCGGTGCTCGGGCGGGGTCTCCAGCGGGGCGCGCCGCCCTCCGGCGAGGACCCCGACTACCCTCACGAGGTACCGATGGCATGACCACGCCGGCCTCGTCCATCCTCCTCGTCCTGGCCGCCAGTTTTGTCGGCAGCTTCGGAGCGGCATTTCTGAAATCCGGCGCCGACCGGTTGCACCGCCAGATCATGACCCTGATCACCAACTGGAGGCTGGCGCTGGGCATCTTCTTCTTTCTCGCCTCGTCGCTGCTCTATCTGCGTGGCATCAAGCATGGCGAGCTCACGATTCTTTACCCCATGGTGTCGCTGGGCAATGTCTGGACGCTGATCTGGTCCCGCCTCATCTTCCACGAGCCCATCACACGCCAGAAACTCACTGGCGTCTCCCTGATCCTGATCGGCATTGTTTTTCTGGCTTTTGGCGGACGCTAATCCGTCCTACTACGGGGCCGGTTTGGCCTCGAACCCGGCCAACACCTTGCCCGCACCGTCCAGCAACTCCAGCCGCCCGCCTTCAATCCTGTAACTCTTCACATCAGGCAGCACTTTGCGGAACGCATCCTCCAATTCCATGCCGCGCGCGCACGCCATCAGCGTGCCCATGCCGTAGCCGAAGGTGAGGCCGTTCCCGCTGGTCTCATAGCTGGCCGACATCCTATTGCAACCGGTGAAGCCGCCAGCCCGTTTTTCCCCGGCGTTGAAAACCAGGTGAGGCTCTTTTTGACCAGGCTCCAGCGTCACCTTCTTGCCCGCCAGCGTGGCCAGCGTCCAGTGGGTGCCTGCCAGGGGCGCATTTGCCGCGGCTTGCGCCGTCGCGGCACGCATCAGAAGAGTGCCCGCCTCGCGGCCCTTGCCTCGCGTCAACACGCGCACGAGCTCGGATTCAAAGCGCGGACTCCCGTCCACCAGCACCCTGGCCTTCACCACATACGTCCGCCGTCTCCGGACCTTCCCTTTGTCGTAGGAGATGGAAAAGGCGTAGGGTGGCTGCCCGGCATCCTCTTTTCGCATCCTTCCCAGAACCACCGGCTGAGCGCCGGTTTTTCCAACCTCCTCCAGCGTCGCCTCGAACACAGCGCCCGGCGGCATGGCGATCCGCTCCCGGTACAGCGCCGTTCCCGTTACCGCCGCCGGTTGCGCCCCGGCCAGCAGAACCGGCCATAGAAACACGGGCGCCCAATTCATTCCGCGCATAATGCCCTCCACGACTATCGTGGCACGGCGCCCGGCCATGCGCCGCCGGCGGCATGAACCTCCTTGGCGCGTTCCAGCGCGGCCTCCACATGCGGCAGGATGTTCTCCTCGCCGATACGCTCCACGAACTCCGACTGTTTGAGGAACTCCTCGGGCTGGCGGCGGGCGCCGCAAATCAGCGTGGTCCGCCCGGATTTCCGCAGACGCACGGTCAAGTCCGTCAGGGCGTGCAGGCCCGTCGCGTCGATGGCGGTCATGTTGCGAATCCGGACAATCACGATGGGCGCGAAGCGCGACAAGTCGGCGGTTTCCTCGATCAACTGCTCGGTGGTCCCGAACAGAAACGGACCGTGAATGCGCAAAACGGTGACATAGTCCGGAATCATCTTGTCTTGAAGAATGTGAGAGCGGCCCTCTTCGACGTACTCGCCCGTGACCCTGGATACGCTGGTGGTTTGAGAGATTCGGTGGATATACATGAGCGCCGCCAGGGCCATGCCGACCTCGACGGCAAGGGTCAGATCGGCTACCACCGTCAGCACGAAGGTGAGCAGCCAGACGGATTTATCCGCGAAGCTGAGTCGCAGGATCTCCGGGATGGCGCGCCACTCGCCCATGTTGTAGGCCACCACGAAGAGCACCGCGGCCAGAGTAGCCAGCGGAATGAACCGGGCCAGGGGCGCCAGCAGCAGCACGACGGCCAGCAGCGTCAGCGCATGGACCATGCCCGCCACCGGAGTCTTCGCGCCTGACCGGTAATTGGTGGCCGTGCGGGCGATCGCGCCCGTCACGGGCGTGCCCCCCACGATGGGTACGATGATGTTCGCCACGCCCTGCGCGACCAGTTCGGCGTTCGAGTTATGACGGTCGCCGCACATGCCGTCGGCCACCACCGCCGACAGCAGGCTTTCCACAGCCGCCAGAATCGCCACGGTCAAGGCCGATGGCAGCAGCGGCAGAATCAGATCGACCCGGAACTCCGGGATATCGATGGCGGGCAAGCCGAGCGGAATGCCGCCAAATTTGGACCCGATGGTTTCCACCGGCAGGCTCAGGACGGCCACGGCCAGGGTCCCGGCGCATAATGCGACGATCGAGCCCGGGAGTTTCGGCGCGAACCGGGGAACAATCAGGATCAATCCCAGTGACGCGACGGCAAGGCCGGACGCCGTCCAGTCCGTTGTTCCCAGATGGGTCAGGATCTCTTCCATCCGGGCGAAGAACTCGCTCGGGTTCCCGGGAAGCTTCAGCCCGAGAAAATCCTTGATTTGCGTGGAGGCGATCAGCAGCGCGATGCCGTTGGTGAAGCCAATGACGATCGGACGGGGAATGAACTTGATGGCCGTTCCCAACCCCGTGAACCCCAGGAATAGCAGGATGACACCGGCCATCATCGTGACCATCAGCAGACCGGAGAGTCCATGCTTGGCGATGATGCCCGCGACGATCACCACGAAGGCGCCAGTCGGCCCCCCGATTTGAATTCTGGAACCTCCGAGCAGGGAAACCAGGAAGCCTCCCACGATGGCCGTGTAGATTCCGGCTTGCGGCGTGACACCCGAGGCGATCCCAAAGGCCATGGCCAGGGGCAGGGCCACCAGACCGACGGTGAGCCCGGCCACAAGGTCGGAAAGGAAACTCTCCTTGTTGTAATGCCGCAGCGCCTCAAGCAACTTGGGAGCCCAGTTTTTCCAGGGAATGCTCGAAGGCGTGCTCACTTTACCCTCGCCGATTCCTGCTCGATCTCTTCGAGCATATTCGCCGTCTCGGAAAGCTGCGAATAAAAGTAGCGCCGCAAAAGGTCGAGAACCTTCGTCAGCACCGGATCCCGCAAGGAGTAATACACCTGGTTTCCCAGCTTGCGGCTCACCACGATCTGCTTTGCCCGCAGCACGGCCAGGTGCTGTGAGGCATTTGCCTGTTCGAGTTCCAGGCGCTCAACCAGCTTGCCAGCCGGCAGTTCGCCTTCGCGCAGCGTCTCGACGATGGCGATGCGCGTGGGATGCGCCAAACCCTGAAAGATGTCGGCTTTGAACTGCCTGAGGGCACTCGTCATGAACTTCAGTATATTCGCATTTTAGAATGTACTGATGTCATTCGTTCGAGGCCAATGGA
Organism: Bryobacterales bacterium; assembly: GCA_020852175.1. GTDB lineage: Bacteria > Acidobacteriota > Terriglobia > Bryobacterales > Bryobacteraceae > JAFLBB01. The sequence goes on from JADZBH010000023.1 coordinate 9,577, forward strand.
TCCATCGGAAACTCACAGCCAACGGATCTCCGGTGTAACGACCTCATTTCCCTTAACATCGGCGTTTTCCGATGCTATACTCCCCGCACGCGTTAGCCCATCTTCCACGGCTCACCTCACACATTCACCGCCGTAAAGGTTGGGTCACCCCAATTGAGGAGCCCTACACCATGCAATTTTTGCAAATTGCAAGAACCACGCCGCGACGATGTGACCGGATCCTGGCGCTCGCTTCCTTTCTCCTGTTGTCTGGTCTCGTACAGGCACAAACCATGACATGGGTGCGGCAATACGGCAGCACGCGAGTCGAACAGGGCGGCGCCATCGCCTACGGGGAATTCGGTGTTTTTTCCGCCGGCGACACGGTGGGAGAGCTTCCCGGACAGACACGCACCAGCCTGAACGATAAGGATGCGTTTCTGAGCCTGCACGATGAAACCGGGAAGTTGAAGTGGATCCGCCAGTTCGGCTCCACCAGCGGTGTCGAGGATTTGGCGGCGGCCGTGGCCGCCGATGGCTCCGGCGCCTATGTCGTGGGATCGACCGTGGGCACGCTGCCGGGGATGCAGACAACCGGAGGCCGCGATGTGTTCGTGCGGAAGTATGACGGCGAGGGCAACGTGCTGTGGACCAGGCAGTCCGGCACCACGGTGAACGATTTCGCACTGGGGGCTGTGGCACATACGACCGGGCTCTACGTGGTCGGTTACATTGAATGCTGTGGCGCCGTGCTGCAAGGCAATCCGCCTGTTCCCGTGGCGGGACAGGATGGCTTCCTTCTCAAGCTCGATGGAAACGGAAATGGGGTGTGGACCAAGCTCATCGGCACGATTAATGGGGACAAGGCCGTGTCGGTGGCCGCGGACTCGACCGGCGTGTATGTAGGCGGGGTTACCGGCGGCTCACTGCAAGCCACTTCGGGCGGCTTGGATGCCTATGTCCGCAAGTTTGACTTCGACGGAAATGTACTGTGGACGCGCCAGTTCGGCGCGGTGACGGCCAGCGGAGTTGGCGCGAATGACGAACTGTACGCGATTGGCGTGGGGCCGGGCGGCGTCTACGTCTCCGGCGGAACGCCGAGCGGCATATTTCCGGGACAGACATTCTCCGGCGGCCTGTGGGACGCCTACGTGGCCAAGTTGAGCCTCGACGGCGTGATCCAGTGGGTCCGTCAATTCGGCTCCAGCGGAGACGACCATGCCTACTCTCTGGCCGTGGGTCCCGGACACATTCTGGTGGGTGGCGGGGCAGGCGGCCCTCTGCCAGGCCAAACCTACGTCGGCAGCGAGGATGCCTTCCTGCGCCTCTACGATCTGGACGGCAACCTGCTGAACACACGGCAGTTCGGCAACGGGGGCAACGACAGCGTGAACGGCCTGGCGGCCTATCACGGCGGCTTCCTCGCGGGCGGCGTGAAAAACGGTACCGCCTTGCAACTGGAAGCTGTGGGCGATTCCGACATGTTCGCCATGCGCCTCGTGCCGCCGCCGGTGGTACCGGAAGGCGCCATCCTGAACGCGGCCAGCTTCGCCAGGCACCCCGCGCCTTTGGCTCCCGGTTCGCTGGCGGTTGTCTTCGGCGCCTACTTGAATGACGGGCCGCAGGTGGCTTCCACCACGATCGGGCAGGACGGCAAGGTGGTCACTTCGCTCGGCGGCACGACGGTGTCGGTAAACAACATACCGGCGCCCATCCTGTATTCGCTGAACAGCCAACTGGCGATCCAGATTCCCTTCGAGGTGGCCGGCCAGTCCTCGGTTCCTGTCACGGTGACCGTGGGCGGGCAGACCAGCGCCCCTCGCACCATCAACATCGCCGCCGCCGCTCCGGGCCTCTTTACGGTGAACATGGCCGGCACCGGCGATGCCATTGTCGTGCACTCGGACGGCGTAACCCTGGTGACTCCCCGGAATCCGGCCCGGCCCAATGAGGTCGTGGTCATGTACGGCACCGGTTTGGGTGCGCTGAACCCGAGCCTGGGAACCGGCGTCCCATCAGGCGTCAGCACGGCCATCGCGCCCGCCGTGCTGCTGTTCGGTACCGTCCCGGCGGTGATCGACTATGCGGGCACAACGCCGGGCTACCTCGGGCTGCACCAGATCAACGCGCGTATTCCGGCCAATCCGCCCACGGGCAACGCCGTGCCCATTCTGTTTTCCGTGGGTGGCACTCAATCCAACGTGGCGACCATTGCCATAGCACCGTAACCTCCGCCACAGGACGGGCCCGTGCCAGCGTACGGGCCCGTCCGCTCTCCCGCCCTTCCCCCTGAGTGAAATCCCTCGCCGCTGATCTATGCGGCCCAGACATCTTCTCCTACAAGTACTGGAAATACAGGATAAGTGTGCGCCGGGGTATTGCGTCTTGCCCGCTGCATATAAGATAACTTAAAGATAGTTGGAACTTTTGCCGACTTACGGGTTTAGTGAAGTATTCGGTAAGTAGTTCAGTAGTTAATCTTGACGGGGAGGTATATTTATGAAAGTGTACCTATACATAATCGTATGTATTCTTGGGTTCCTTCCATACAACATTGTTTTCGGCGGCCAGCGTCCCGAGGTTCACGCCATCCAGCACAGCGAATTCGCTTCGGATTCCGTGGTCCTCACGCTCGCCGTAAGCGGATGGAATCCGGACATGCAGGTGCTCGTGGGTGGAGCGCCGGCTGTGGTGGAACAGGCAACCGGGACAGAGATCCGGGTGCGAGTCCCAGTGGAAGCGGCGCCGGGCGGACTTGCCGCCGTGCGCATCGAGGACGGCACGCCGGGCGGGCGGGTTTCGGTGCACCGGGTGGAACCGGCGAACGCGGTGGTCAGCTTACGGGCGGCCGCGCGTTTTCTGGAACAGGCTTCGTGGGGTCCCAGCCCGCAAAGTCTCGCCGAGGTGCGGCAAATCGGCTTTGAGCGGTACATCGAACAGCAGTTCGCCGAACCCGTATCGGGTTTTCCGGAGCCGCCCGAGGCAAGCGACCAGCAATCGCTGACGCCCGCGCAACGGCGCTTCTTCACCAACGCGATCAACGGCCGGGACCAGTTGCGGCAGAGGGTCGCCTTCGCGCTGCACCAGATCCTGGTGGTTTCGGCGGTAAAGAACAACCAGGCGCGCATGATGGTGCCTTACCTGCGCCTGTTGCAGAGCCACGCGCTCGGCAACTACCAGGAGATTCTTCGTGAAATCACGTTGAATCCGGCCATGGGCCGCTATCTGGACATGGTGAACAACGACAAGCCGAATCCGGCCACCGGCATCCGGTCGAACGAAAACTATGCCCGCGAGGTGATGCAGTTGTTTTCGATTGGTACGGTGAAGCTGAACCTGGATGGCACGACCGTGCTGGACAGCGAGGGCAAACCGGCGCCCGCCTATGACCAGAAGGTGATCGAACAGCTTGCCCTGGCCTTGACCGGCTGGACCTATCCTCCGCTGCCGGGCCAACCGGCTCGGTCCCACAATCCCGCCAACTATGAAGGCCGCATGGTGGCCTGGGAGGCCAACCACGACACCACCGCCAAGCGTCTGATGGACGGCTTCACGATGCCCGCCGGGCAGACGGCGCAGCAGGACCTGGACGGCGCCTTGCGCCATCTGTTTGAACACCCCAACGTGGGTCCCTTCCTGGCCCGCCGGCTGATTGGCAGCCTGGTGATGAGCAATCCGTCGCCCTGGTATGTCGCCCGCGTGGCGGCGGCTTTCGGCGCCAACCGGGATGGCGTCCGAGGCGACATGAAAGCGGTGGTTCGCGCGATTCTGCTGGATCCGGAAGCGCGGGAAGGCGATGCTTCGGAGATTCCGGCGCATTTTGGCCACCTGCGCGAGCCGGTGCTGTACACAACCGCCATGCTCCGGAGCTTCGGCGCAAGACTCGCCGACCCCCATTCGATGGCCTCCCGCGCCAGCCAGATGGGGCAGAACGTGTACTTTCCGCCGACAGTCTTCAATTACTTTCCGCTGCTGTACCAGATTCCGAACAGCGCTCTTTCGGGACCCGAGTACGAAATCCTGACGCCTTCGGCCGCGCTGGCGCGCGTCAATCTGGCCGATTCGGTGGCCTTCGGGCGGCTGGGGCAAACGCTGACTCTCGATCTGACTCCGTTCATCGATCTGGCGCCCGACAGCGGCGCGCTGGTGGAGTCGCTCAACAACCTGATGATGCGGGGCGCGATGTCGGCCGATATGCGCGATGCGGTTCAGCGTGCGGTGGAGGCGACTCCCGATCCCGTGCTGCGTGCCCAGACGGCGGTCTACCTGGTGGCCGCTTCCCCTCAGTACCAGACCCAGAGATAGACAGGAGAACCCACCATGCTGACCAGACGAAGCTTACTCCATTCGCTCGCCGCATCCGGCCTGCTGGCCCGGTTGCAGCCCGCCGCTCGCGCGGCCGGCCCTGACTATAAGGCGTTGGTATGCGTATTTCTTTTCGGAGGCAACGACAGCAACAACGTGATCGTGCCGCTGGGAGCGGAGCAATACCGTGAATACACCAGGGCGCGCGGCGGCCTGGCGCTTCCCCAGGCGTCTCTGCTGCCGGTGGCGGCCTCGGGCGGCGCCGCCTACGGCTTCCATCCGAGGCTGGGCGATCTCCAGCAACTGTTCACGCGGAAGAAACTCGCCGTCGTGGCCAACGTCGGAATGTTGACGCGGCCCACCAGCCGCGATGAGTACCGCCAGCGGTCAAAACCGCTGCCGGTGAACCTGTTCTCCCACTCCGATCAACAGACGCAGTGGCAGTGCTCCTACCCGGACACCAGTTCCCGCACAGGCTGGGGCGGAAGGGCGGGCGACCTCGCCCAGTCCTACAACACCGACCGCGGCTTCACCAATATCTCCCTCTCTGGAAACACGATTTTCCTGGAAGGCCAGGAGGCGCGCGCCACGCTGGTTACCGTGGGCGGCGTCACCGGGCTTTCCGGCTTCAACGACACGGCCCCGTCGCAGGCCCGCATGCGCGGCGTTCTGGATCTATTCAACATCAACGAGGGTTCGGCGCTCGTTCAGGTCCTCAACGATGCAACGCTGGAGGGTTTGCGCATCACACAAACGCTGAGCGCCGCCACCACCGGCACATCCAGCCTGAGCACGCGGTTTCCGGCCACCTCGCTCGGCCGGCAACTGGAATCGGTCGCGCGCATCATCAAGATGCGAGGCGAACTGGGCGTGAACCGCCAGATCTTCTTCTGCTCTCTGGGCGGTTTTGACACCCATATCAATCAACTCACCACGCACGAGACTCTACTCGGCCAGCTTGGTCCCGCGCTGGCGGCCTTCCACGCCTCCACGCTGGAACTGGGCGTCGAGCAGCAGGTGACGGCGTTCACCGAGTCCGAATTCAGCCGGACCCTGCAACAGAGCTCCGGCGCCGGGTCCGACCACGGATGGGGCTCGCATCACATTGTCGTGGGCGGCGCGGTGGCCGGCGGAGACATGTATGGCCAGTTTCCAACCGTCGCCATGGGCGGGCCGGACGATGCCACCGGACGCGGCGTGTGGGTTCCCACCACGTCGGTCGATCAGTACGCGGCCACGTTTGCCTCCTGGTTCGGCATGGATCAGGCCGCGCTGGCCGGGATCTTCCCCAACCTGGCGAACTTCCCGAGGCCCAAACTGGCCTTCCTCGGTTGACACGGAGTGCGCGGCGGAGGCGGCGTGAGGGGACGCGGGCGGTTTCAGGGCATTGAGGAGTGATAGCCTGATTCCATATGTTTGGCTGGTTCAAACGAGCCAGGCCGCCAGCGGCCCCGCCGCCGCTTCGCGGCGCTCCCGAGGTGCGCCGCCTGAAAACCTACCAGGCCGAAACTGGCTTCGTGTATCAGTATTACTTCGACGGCTGGCGTCCTATCGACGATGCCCGCGAGTTCATCTTTGTCGCCTCGCCGGACCGCTCCCGCTATTCCGCCATCGCGGTGCACATCGACAACGCGGCCGTGTATCACTGGGAGGCCGTGCGGGGCAGGGAACTGCTCTCGGCCGAACAGCATGCCGTCGCCAAGTTGGCTCTGTTCGCCGCCCTGGACGAACGCGCGCCCGCCGACGCGGGCGCCACGCCCATCCGCGTCGGCTCGGTCCAGTTGAACGCAATTCTTCAGCAACTCGACCGCGACTGACCGCGCCGGCTTCGCCGCCGGACAATCAGCGCGGACGCCGCGGGTGTTGTCGTGCCGGATTTGACGAATCGATATTTTCGAACGGTTTGCAGTCTAGTGAAGAGGCTCCAGGTTGCTGCTCCGCTGGTTGATCGGCATCCTGTCCGCGCTGGCGCTGGGCGTCTTCGCGCTCATCGTGATCGTGGGCAAGGGCTTTGCAGTCTACCGAAGCGGCGCCGGTTCGGAAGACATGGCGCGGCTGGCGGTTGTGGTTGGCCCGTCGCTGCTGCTGGCCGCCATGCTGGTCTCGGTTTTCGTGCCGGGCGCCAGCCCCTTCCTCCACGCGGTCGCCGCCGGGGTCGTGCTGGCGTGCGCCGTCTGCGTCTGGATCATCCGCACGAACCCGGGAGAAGGGATGCTCTCCCTCTGCTTCTTTGGGCTATGGCTGCTCTACTACGCGCTCAGCGTTTGGGGCCACCGGTAACGGGCCATGTTATCTTGAAAGATTCAGCGCGTTTCCCCGCGTTATTCCAAACCTCAGAGTCACAACACCCGGTATGTCAGGACACTCGAAATGGCACACGATCAAGCACAAGAAAGCCGCGCTTGACTCCAAGCGCGGCAAGCTGTTCACCCGTTTGATCAAAGAAATCGTGATCGCGGCCCGCAGCGGCGGCGATCCGGACTCCAATGCAAGACTCCGCACGGCGGTGGTGGCGGCCAAGGCCGTTTCGATGCCCGCCGACAACATCAAACGCGCCATCATGCGCGGCACCGGCGAACTGGAAGGCGGCCAGATCGACGAGATGATGTACGAAGGCTACGGGCCGGGCGGGGCGGCGGTGCTTGTGGCCATCGCCACGGACAACCGCAACCGTACGGCGAGCGAGATCCGGCACGTCTTTTCCAAGAATGGCGGAAACCTGGGCGAACCGGGCAGCGTGGCCTGGATGTTCAAGCGCCGGAGCCAGATCTTCATCGACGGTGAAAAGGCGGCCGAGGAGCAGTTGATGGAGGTGTGTCTCGACGCGGGCGCCGAGGACATCATCGACGGCGGCGGACAGTGGGAGATTCTCTCCCCCCTGGAAGCGCATCAGGCGGTGCTGGACGCGCTGGCCAAGGCGGGCATCGCGACCGAGTCGGCCGAGTTGGCCTACGTGGCGGAAAACCTGGTGAAGCTGGAAGGCTCTCAGGCCAGGGGCATGTTGAAGCTGCATGAGGCGCTGGACGACCACGACGACGTCCAGAACGTGTACTCGAATTTTGACATCGACGAGGATGAACTCGGGTCGATGGAGTAGGCGCGAGGCCAAGGGGTGCGTGTACTAGGAATCGACTGCGGAACCGAGCGGACAGGCTATGGCGTGATCGACTCCGACGGCGTGCGCCACGTGCTGGTGGCGGCCGGAACGATTCGCACCAACCCTCGGGATGAGATGGCCCGGCGGCTGTGCCGCATCGCGGCGGGTCTGCGCGAGGTGATTCAGGCGCGCGCGCCGGAGCGCGTGGCCGTGGAAGAGGTGTTTCACGCGGCCAATGCCAAGAGCGCCTTGAAGCTGGCGCAGGTGCGCGGCGTGGCGCTGCTGGTTTCGGCCGAGGCGGGGCTGGAGGTGCGCGAGCACTCGGCGCTGGAAGTGAAAAAGAGCGTCGTGGGACACGGGCATGCCTCCAAGGAGCAGGTGCAGTTCATGATGAAATCGTTGTTGGGCGTGGAGGTGCCAGTGCGGGAGCCCGATGCCTGCGATGCTCTGGCGGTGGCCGTGTGCGAGGCGACACGGGCGCGGTTCGACGCGCTGGGGTTGGGAAAAACGGCGGTGCGGGCATGAGGCGCCTGGCGCTCGGGGCCGCGCTGGCGGCGGGTCTATGCCTGGCCGCGGCGGCACAGGCCGCGCCGCGTCTGTTCTATTCCAAATCGTTTCCCGGCAGCTCGCCCGCATACGTGGAGTTCACGGTGGAGCAGTCCGGCGCCGTGGTGTATAAGGAAGCGCCGGACGATCCGCAACCGTTGCGGTTCACTCTGCGGCCAGAGGATACCAAGCAGATCTTCGAGCTTGTGGCGAAGGTGGATCATTTCAAACGGCCGCTCGAATCGGGGCTCAAGGTAGCCCGGATGGGCGACAAGACGTACCGATGGGAAGATGGCGCCGCGCGCAACGAGGTGAAATTCAACTACACGACGGACCTGGACGCGCAGGCATTGCAGGAGTGGTTCGAGAAGATCTCCGAAACCCAGCAGCATGCGATCTCCGTGGAACGGGCCGTGCGGTTCGATAAGCTGGGCGTGAACAAGGTGCTGCTGCAATTTCAGGCGGCGATGGAGCGGGGAAGGGTTGTGGCGAGCGATCAGTTTCTGCCCTGGCTGGACCGAGTGGCGAAGAATGAATCGTATTTGAATATGGCCCGGGAACGCGCGGCGGCGCTGGCCGCTGTGATCCGGAGCGGGAAAGCGAAGCCGGCCGAATGAGGAATCGAGTACCCGGATGGGGATGGAGCCTGGTGGCGATGGCCGCTCTGGCATGCGCGCCGGGGCGTGCGCAGGAGATGCCGGCCAATGAGCAGGCCGAACTCAGGGCCGGGTTGAGCGAAGCCGGATCGAGCCAGATCGAGTTCATCCGCGCCATCGAGCGGCATTTGCAGAAGTATTCGCGCACCTCGCAGCGAGCGGAGTTGGAGCGTGCGCTGGTGAAGGCTTCCATCGAGGCGCGCGACAGCCGGCGCATCGTTCTCTACGGCGAGCGTGTGATCGAGCGCGAGCCGGCGAACACGGAGTTGCTGGAACGGGTGGCGCGTTATTTGCTGGCCACCGACGACGCGGAAAACGCCAAGCGCGCCCTGGATTACGCGAAACGGCTGGAAGCGGCCGTGCGGTCGCAGGCCGAACTGGGGCCGGGCACGGCGGGCGCGGCGGCGCAGTGGGAACAGCGGCAAATCCTGCTCGGCAAGGCGTTGGTGTACCAGAGCCGCGCAACGGGCAACGCGGGACAGACCGCCGCGGCGGTGGAACTGGCGAAAAAGAGCTTCACAGAGGCTCCTTCGGCCGAAAGCGCGCGCGAGATTGCCCGCTGGCTGGAACGGTCGGGCCGGACGGCGGAGGCCGTGCCGTATCTGTGCGATGCCTTCATGCTGAGCGACAGCCAGGCCGAGGCCGAAGGACGCGTGAAAGACCGTACGCGGCTGGGCGAGTGGCAGAAGAAGCTCCCGATGAGCGACGCGGCGTTGGGCGCACAGTTGCTGTCGGCCTTCGACCGCGTGCGGAAACTGGTGGACGAACGGAAAGCCCGCCTGCGCGCGATGGATCCCAACGTGTTCGCCACCGAGCCGATGGAGTTCGTCATCCAGGGCGTCGAGGGCGACAAACTCGAACTGGCGAAGCTGAAGGGCAAGGTGGTGGTGGTGGATTTCTGGGCCACCTGGTGCGGGCCGTGCCGGGCGCAGCAGCCGCTGTACGAGCAGGTGAAGCAGCGCTTCCAGGGCAACCAGGGCGTGGTGTTCCTGAATCTGAGCACGGATGAGGACCGTTCGCTGGTGAAGCCGTTCCTCGCGAAAAACGGCTGGAACAAGACGGTCTACTTCGACGACGGTCTGGCCGGATTGCTGCGTGTGAACTCGATTCCGACGACGGTGGTGTTCAATCCGCGCGGCGAGGTGTCGGCGCGCATGAACGGCTACATCATGGAGAAGTTCGTGGACATGCTGACGGACCGGATTCAACAGGCGCTGGGGGAAAAGTAGGCCGCCGATGACACGCTTCCGGCGGGTGGTGTGGATTGTGCTCGACAGCGTGGGCATTGGCGCGATGCCGGATGCGGCCGCCTATGGCGACCAGGGCAGCGACACGCTGGGCAACATCGCCCGCGCGAGGGGCCTGCACCTGCCGAACCTGTGCGCGCTGGGGCTGGGCAATATCAAACCGATGGCCGGTTTGCCGGCGGCGGACAGGCCGGGAGGCGCTTACGGCAAGGCCGCTCTGCGTTCTCCGGGCAAGGACACCACGACGGGGCATTGGGAGATGGCGGGCATCTGGCTGGACAAGCCGCTGCCCATGTATCCCGAGGGCTTCCCCGCCCAGGTGATGGACGCTTTCCAGCGCGCCACCGGGCGTGGATGGCTGGCGAACAGGCCGGCCAGCGGAACCGAAATCATCGCCGAACTGGGCGATGAGCATGTGCGGACGGGGAAGCCGATTGTCTACACCTCGGCCGACAGCGTGTTTCAAATCGCGGCGCACGAAGAGGTGATTCCGCTGGAGGAACTCTACCGGATGTGCGAGGCGGCGCGGTCCATTCTGACTGGCGAGCACGAGGTGGGGCGCGTGATTGCCCGGCCGTTCGTGGGCTCCGGCGGGGCCTACACGCGGACGGCGAACCGGCGCGATTTCGCGACTCCTCCCCAGCCTGGAATGCTGCTGGACCGTCTGGCCGGGGCCGCGCCGCCCCCCGTGGTGTACAGCGTGGGAAAGATCCACGACGTGTTCCTGGGGCGGGGCATCGGTCCGCATGTGAAGACGAAAACCAACGCCGACGGCATGGAAAAGACGCTCCAGGCGATGGGAGAACTGAGTGGCGAGCGGGCGCTGGTGTGGACCAATCTGGTGGACTTCGACATGCTGTACGGCCACCGGAACAATGTCGAGGGTTACGCGCGCGCTCTCGAAGAGTTCGACCGCTGGCTTCCCGACTTACGGGCCCGGATGGAGCCGGAGGATCTGCTTGTGCTGACGGCCGATCACGGCTGCGACCCGACGACGCCTTCCACCGACCACAGCCGCGAGTATGTACCTGTGTTGCTGGCGGGCAAGCGTGTGAAGGCGGGCGTGCCGGTGGGACTGCGCGAGTCGCTGGCCGACCTGGGTCAGACCGTGGCGGACAACTTTGGAACGAGGATCGAACATGGAGAAAGCTTGCTGCCGCTGGTCGCGGCGTGACGCGGTACGGTTGGGCGCGATGGGACTGGCGCGCACGGCGCTGGCGGGGGCCGCTGGCGCGCAAGCGCACGGGGCGGAAAAGCGCAGGAAGCTGCTGGTGATCTCCGTGGACGGCATGGACCACCGCTACATGCGGGATGCGGACACGCTGGGCCTGAAAACGCCGAACCTGCGGAAGCTGACACGCGAAGGCGCATGGGCTGCGGGCGTAGTGGGCGTGGTTCCCACCGTGACGTGGCCCTCGCATTCCACGATGGTGACCGGCGTCACGCCGGAGGTGCACGGCATCCTGAACAACGATCTGCCCAAGGAGCAGGGCGGCGGGCGGTACTGGTTCCGGAAGTATTTGAAGGCCGTGCCGCTGTACGACGCGGCGCGCCAGGCTGGGTTGAAGACCGCCGCCGTGGAATGGCCCGTCACGGTGGACGCGGCCATCGACTTCAACATTCCCGAGGTGTTCGAAAAGCGCGGCGCGGGCATGGACATGGAGGCCCACGAGAAGCACTCGACGCCCGGGTTGATGGACAAGATCGCCGCCATGTTTCCGTCGTTTCCCCAGGAGTGGATGGACGACCGCACGCGGACTCAGGCCGTGGTCTACCTGTTGAAGCAGGAGCGGCCCGATCTGATCCTGGTCCACCTGGTGGATCACGACGAGGAGGCGCACGCCACCGGACCGTTTTCCAAACGCGCCCGGGCGAAGCTCGAATACGTGGATGAGTTGATCGGGCTGATGATGAAGGCGCTGCCGAAGGACATGTGCGTGGCCGTGGTGAGCGACCACGGTTTCGAGCGCGTGGACCGGCTGGCCGATCCGCGAGAGGCGCTGCGGCGCGCGGGCGTCCAGGGCGAGTTGACCGTCCGCGGGACCATGGCCTGGACGGCGGACGCCTCGGTGGCCTCCGCGCTGCGCCGGCACGCGGGCGAGGCGGCGTTCGGCATCGGCCGGGAGATTCCGCCGGCTGAAGTGGAGCGGATCTGGCCGCCGATGAAAGGGAACTTCCTGTTCGAGCCCATGGAGCATGTGCAGTTCGGAAAGCCCGAGCCGCGCGCCGTCAGCGGGTCGCACGGCTACTGGCCGCTGCGCAAGGATTACCGCGCCACCTATGCGCTGTGGGGGCCGGGCGTGAAGCGCGAAACGCTGCCGGAGATCGAGATGGTGTCGATCGCCGGACGTCTGGCTTCGGTGCTGGGCCTGGAGTTTCCCGCGAAGTAGAACCCGCGCGCGCACGGCGCGTCGCGAAAGATTGAAGGAGAAATCATGAGTGCACGCAGGCCGCTGATGGCCGGAAATTGGAAGATGTTCAAGACGCCGGAGCAAACGGCGGAGTTTTTCGAGAAGTTTCTGCCGCTGGTGGAGGCATCGTCGCACGCCGATGTGTTGATCTGCCCGCCGTTCGTGCATCTGGCCGCGGCCATCGGCGCGGCGGCCGGAAGCAAGGTGGCCGTGGGGGCGCAGAACTGTTATTGGGAAACGAAAGAGGGCGCGTACACGGGCGAGGTGTCGGCGCCGATGTTGAAGTCGGCCGGATGTTCGGCTGTGATCATCGGTCACAGTGAGCGGCGGCAGTTCTTCGGCGAAACGGATGCCACGGTTCTGAAACGGACGCAGGCCGCGCTGGCCACGGGACTGCTGCCGGTGGTGTGCGTGGGCGAACGCCTGGAAGAGCGCGAATCGGGCCGGACCGAAGAGGTGCTGCGGACGCAGTTCACCGGCGGCATCGCGCCGCTGGGGGCTGAGGATTTCGCCAAAATCGTGATCGCCTATGAACCCGTGTGGGCAATTGGCACGGGCAAAGTGGCCACGCCCGAGATGGCGGCCGAGGCGCACCGGTGCCTGCGCGCGCTGGTGGAAGCCAAGTATGGCCGGGAGGCCGCGGCGGCCGTGCGCATCCTTTACGGCGGCAGCGTGAAGCCCGACAACGTGAAGGGCCTGATGGCGCAGGTGGAGATCGACGGCACGCTGGTGGGCGGAGCTAGTCTCGATCCGGTGGGCTTTGCGTCGATTGTGAATTTCTAGGGCGCGGTTTGCGCTCCGGTTCCGGTTCCAGCCGCTGCGTGGAGGTCTCATCGACTCGGCGGCTGAACCTTCCTTGCAAGCCAGCGGCGAGCGAGACGGTATCGTCTCCGAACTTGTCTCGCATACGGTCGGCCGCGGCCAGGGCCGAACGCCAGCGGTCCTTGTTCTGTTGATCCAGCAGGCTGGCCTGCCCCTCGGTTTCCTCCAGATTCGAAGCCTGTACGCCGATCAGCCGGACGGGCCCACCCTTCCAATTCCGCTCAAACAGCGCGCGCGCCTCGGCGAAGATCTCCGTGTCGAGCTGCGAGGCTTGGGTGAGCGTGCAGGCGCGTGTGATCGTGTGAAAGTCCGTGTCGCGCAGCTTGATCTGGATGGTGCGCGCGAAAAAGCCGTGGTCGCGCAGGCGCCGGCCCACCATCTCGCTCAGATGGGCGATGGTGGCTGTCAGGCGGCCGCGCTCGGCCGTGTCCACGTCGTAGGTGTGTTCGTGGCTGATGGATTTGGGATCCTCGGCTTCGAGGAACGAGGAGTCGAACCAGCCGCCGGCGTCCAGGCCCTGGGCCTTCCCGGCCAGCGCCAGCCCCCATTTGCCGAAGCGCTGTTCGAGAAAGGCCGGATCCAGGCGCGCCAGATCGCCAATCTTCCGAATGCCGCACAGATGGAGCGCCTCCTCGGTTCGCTTGCCCACGCCGGGAACCTTGCGGACGTCGAGCGGCGCCAGGAACCGGGCCTCGGTTCCTGGAATCACCCACAGCACGCCGTTGGGCTTGGCCTGATCCGAGCAGATCTTGGAAACCAGCCGCGAGGTGGAGATGCCAATGGAGCAGTTCAGTCCCGTGGCGTCCTTGATGCGCGCGTGGAGCTTATGTCCGGCGGCCAGCGGCGGGCCGTGGAGCCGCGACGTTCCTGAAACGTCCAGGTATGCCTCGTCGATGGAAGCCATGTTGACCAGGGGCGTGAAGGCGCGCAGTTCGGTCTCGACGCGGCGGGAATATTCGACATAGCGCTCGCGGCTGCCGTTCAGAAAGATGGCGTGCGGGCACTTTTGGTAGGCCGTGCGCAACGGCATAGCGGAGTGGACGCCGAACTTGCGTGCTTCGTAGGACGCCGCCGAGACCACGCCGCGCGCCTGAGCGGGGCCGCCGACCACCACCGCCTTGCCCTTCAGCGAAGGATCGAAGAGCTCCTCCACCGAGACGAAGAAGGCGTCCATGTCAACGTGGAAAATGGTGGTCATGGAGAGGGCCGAAACACCATTCTAGGCGCGCGCGGCTTTTTTCCGGGCGAACTTCATTCCCGTCCAGTCTCCATCCACGGCGCAGATCTTATAGTCCACCAGACCGTTGGCCAGGCCCGCCGCCCGCACGTCGTTCTGGTTGAAGTCCGCGCGCAGCCGCCCCGATGTCTTCGGATACACGAGCCACAGGGAAGCTCCATCGGGCATCCGCACGGCAAGGAAGGGCAACTCGCGGCTCAACTCCTGCGCCGAGCGTACGAACCATAACGACAGCTTCGACGCCGCCGTCAGCCGAGGCACGAACTTCAAACCATCCGGCAGATCGCCCAGCGCCTCTGCAAACCCCTCCGGCGCGCCCAGCAAGGCCACCGTCATGCCCGCCTTCAGCCCCAGCTTCTTCAGCAGCGGCGTTCCCTCGTACTTTTTCATGTACGGATCCGGCTTCACCGGCGCGGACGGAGCCTCGCGCACCGCCCGGCGCACGGCCGCCGCCGCCTTCGTCCATTCCGTATACACGGCGTCGGGCAGCTCCGCCCGCACCTTGGCCACCTTTTCCGGGGCGCCGCCCGCGAATACAATCGGAATCCGGCAAATCGACGGATGCAGCCGGAGCGCCTTGGCCACCATGTGTCCGTGCGAAGGCTGGCGGTCCAGGTCGATCAGCAGGGCGTCGGGATTCACGCTCTTGAAATGGGCCACGAACTTCACCGTGGTCATGGGTTCGGAGTTCACCGCCAGGCCGGCGGCCTCCAATTGCGCCGCGCGTACGGCCGCCAATTCCGGTTTCCAGCAGACCAACCGCACCAGCAAAGGCTTCGCCGCCATGCCGCCCTCCCGCCCGTCTACCCGTCCTGAAACTTCCTCCGCGAGCGTGCCACTGCCGCTTTCGCCTCGGCCTCGTTCTCGCGCTGCTTGATGGCCTCGCGCTTGTCGTGGTGCTGCTTGCCCTTGGCCAGCGCGATCTCCACTTTTACCAGGCCGTCTTTCAAATACACCTTGGTCGGCACCAGCGTGAAGCCCCGCTCCCGCGTCTTCGCGCCCAGTTTCTCGATCTCGCCCCGGTGCAGCAGCAGCTTCCGCTTCCGCAACTCGGCATGGTTCGCCCGGTTTCCATGCGAGTAGGGCGAGAAGTGGGCATTCACCAGCCACGCTTCGCCCTGGACGATTTCGGCGTAGGCGTCCACCAGTTGCACCTTGCCCCCGCGCGCCGACTTCACCTCGGTTCCGGTCAGAGCCAGGCCCGCTTCGAGGAAATCCGACAGGTAGTAGTTATGACGCGCCTGCCGGTTATCGGCCAGGATTTTGAACTGTTTTTCTCCGGTCGCCGCCATTGGCCCCCACAAGTTCCCTTGCACGCTCGCAAGGGGTTGCCCGTCAATGGATTAGATGGGCCCGAGGTCCATCCTAGCACGAGCGCGCATGTTGAACTCCAAGCCTTTTTTTCTCAACGCAATAGCAGTGATTCTCTGTGTAACTCTTGCGGCTCCGTCGCTGCCCGCCCGCACCAAGAAGGGCGAAAAGCTGCTCAAGGATGGCAAACTCGCCGAAGCAAAAAAGGAATACGACCGCGCCCTGGAACTCTTCGAACAGGCCCTTGCCGAGGATCCCCAGGATGCGGCTTACCAGATGGCCGCCCAGCGCGTGCGCTTCCAGGCCGCGCTGCGCCACTCCGATGCGGCCAAGAAGTTGCGCGAGGAGGGCAAGCTGGAAGAGGCCGCCGCCCAATACCGCCGCGCCGTCGCCATCGATCCGTCCAACACCCTTGCCATCAATGAGTTGAAGGTGACCCTCCAGATGCTTGAGCGCGCCAAGGGCGGCACGCCGGACCAGGCCACTCTCACACCGGCCGAAGAGGCCCAGCGAGAAACCGAGCGCCGCATCGCCTCCATTCAGGATGTCCCCACCCTGAAACCGTTGAACCGCCAGGTATCGCAGCTTCGTATGAACAACCAGCCCATCAAGGTGCTGTATGAAACCCTGGGCAAGCTCTCCGGCGTGAACGTCGTGTTCGACCCGGAATTCCAGAACCAGGGAAAGAACTATTCGCTCGACCTGAACCGCATCTCGCTGGAACAGGCGCTGGATCAGCTCAGCGTCCTGACGAAAACCTTCTGGAAGCCGCTCAGCGATACCACCATCTTCGTCACCAACGACAACGTAACCAAGATCCGCGACTACCAGGACATGGTGGTGAAGACCTTTTACGTCAAGAACATCACCACGCCTCAGGAGCTTCAGGAGATCGCCACGGCCCTGCGCACTCTCACCGACATCCGCCGCGTGCTCACCTACAACGCCCATTCGGCGCTGATGGTGCGTGGCACCGTGGACCAGGTGGCCCTGGCCGAAAAGGTGGTCGCCGATCTCGATAAACCCAAGAGCGAGGTTGTCATCGATGTGCTGGTGATGGAAGCCAACCGCAGCCGCACGCGCGACCTGGCCGCCAGCATCGTGAACGGCGGCACAGCCGGGCTGCGGGTGCCCATCGGGTTTTCACCGCGTTCCTCCATCACCACCCCTGGCGCGGCGGCGGGCGGCGATTCCGGCGACAAGGGGGACGATACCACGTCGAAATCCAGCGCCCTTCCGCTTTCCAACCTCAAACTGGTTCAAGTCAAGGATTTTTCGCTCACTTTGCCCGGCGCCCTGTTGCAAGCGCTGATGACCGACCGCGGCACGCGGGTGCTGCAATCTCCGCAGGTTCGCGCCGTCGATAGCGTGAAGTCTTCCTTGAAGATTGGTGATCGATATCCTTATGCTACAGGCAGTTTTCAACCTGGTATGGGTACCGTGGGCGTCTCTCCGCTGGTTTCCACGCAGTTCAATTTCGCCGATGTGGGCGTGAACGTAGATATTACGCCGAAAATTCATTCCTCAGATGAAGTGAGCCTTCAGGTGGAGATCGATGTCTCCAACATTCGAGACCAGATCGACGTCGGCGGATTGAAGCAGCCTGTGATCGGCCAGCGCAAGCTCAGCCATAACGTCCGGTTGCGGCAGGGCGAGATGAGCATCCTGGGCGGACTGGTCCAGGATCAGGACACGAAATCGGTGAACGGGGTTCCGGGCGTCGGCCAGGTTCCCATTCTGGGCCGGCTGTTTTCGAGCGAGTCCATTGAGCGGGGGCAAAGCGAATTGATGATCGTGCTCATTCCCCATATTATTCGCAGCCTGAACGTGGACGAGCAAAACCTGAAGGGCGTGGCCGCCGGAACCGAGCAGCAGGTGAAGCTGACCTACGCCCCCCGCCAGGAGGAGCCCGCGCCCTCTGCCAGCCACATCGGCCAGCCGTTGAAGCCGCCGCCGGCGGGAATCATGAACCAGCTTCTGCCGGGCGTTCCGGCCGCTGCTGCCGCACCCGGCGCCGCGACCCCGCCTCCCGCGGCCACGGCATCGCCCGCCGGAGCCGCTCCCCCCCCGCCGCCCGCGGAGCCCGTTGTTCCGTTGCAGCCTCCATCCGCGCAACCCGGCGCGGCGCCTGCCGCCGAGCCTGCCAAACCTGCCGCCGGGGCGCTCGTCGTCCGCTTCCTTCCCGGTGAATCCAAGGTTGCGCCCGGCGGTGTCGTCGTCCTCACGGTGAACGCCGACAACGTGACGGACCTGTTCGGTTCCCCCATGGCCCTTGCGTTCGACCCCAAGGTTCTACGGCTGAATGACGTGATCCGCGGACCGCTGCTCGCCGCCAACGGACAAGCGCCGTTGTTTTCCCGCAACATTCGGAACGATGCGGGAGAGGCCTCCATTCTGCTCAGCCGGCTGCCCGGTTCGCCCGGCGTTTCGGGGTCCGGCGGGCTTGTCACGCTGATGTTTCAGGCCGTGGGCAAAGGCTCCACAGAGGTTCGCTTCACCGAACTGACGCTCCGCAACGCACAGATGCAGCCGTTGAATGCCCAGGCGCCGGTGGCCCGCATCACCGTGGAATAACCATGCGCCGAGCGACCACCGATGCCCGCCCATTGGCCCGCCGCCACACGCGGCGCCGCTGGGGCATGACTTTGGTGGAGGTGATTGTCGCCTTCACCATCCTCATGCTGCTGGCCACCATGGCCGTGCCGCTGGCCCGTTACAAGGTCCGCCGTGACAAGGAGCGCGAACTGCGCTGGGCCCTTCGCGAAATCCACACGGCGATCGACAAATACAAGGACGCCGCCGACGCCAACCTGCTGGGCCAGCAGAAGCTGGATAGCGACGGATACCCGGAATCTCTTGAAGTATTGGTTGAAGGTGTAAAAGCGAGCGGACAGGTGGACAAGAAGGTTAAATTTCTTCGGCGCATCCCGAAAGACCCCTTTACGGGCAAGGCGGAGTGGGGGCTGCGCTCGACGCGGGATGACCCCAAATCGACCAGTTGGGGCGGCCAAAATGTCTTTACCGTTTACTCACTGACCTACGAGAAGGCAGCCGACGGCACGCCGTACTCGGAATGGTAATGCCGATGCAGACCCGTTTCTCCCGCCGCCGCGCCGGCTACACCCTGATCGAGATCGTCATCGTGATGACGATCATCTCGATTCTCATCTCCATTGCCGTACCGATCTATCAGAAGGTGGTACTGCGTACCAAGGAGACCGTACTGCGCAACAATCTCTTCACCCTGCGCACGGTGATCGACGAGTACACCTACGACAAGCAGAAGGGTCCGCAGTCTCTCGAAGATCTGGTGCAGGCGGGCTACCTGCGGCAGATCCCCGAGGATCCTCTGACGGGCTCCAGCACCACCTGGAAAATCATCATGGAAGACGCGCTGACCAGCGTGAATCAGACCGAGCCGGGCATCTACGATGTCCGTAGCGGCTCGGACAAGACGAGTCTCGAGGGCACGCCCTACGCCGAGTGGTAGGCGAGCGCCCCGGTACCGTTTTCCTAGCCTGACCCCGCTCGCGTACCGTTGCTTACCGAGTACCGAATTCGGTACCTTCGTCCGGCTTGGGCCCGGCCCGTGCTGTCTCTACACTGATTCCAGACCGGAACGGGCCGCCGCGGCGTCCTGGACCGCGTGATTGCCCGTACGGAGACGAACCACATGATTCGCGCCCTTCTGATCTCGCCCTCGCAGGCCATGATCCAGCAACTCGAAAGCTCGCTTTCGGCCACGCGTCAACCGATTGAACTGGTCAAGGAGTACTCGCGTTATCCCACCACCGAGGAACTGAAGCCGGCGCTGGATGGTCTTGTCCCGAACGTCGTCTTCCTGGACCTGTCCAACGAAATCGCTTCCGCGCGTATCCTTGACGCCGTTTCACACCAGACGCCGGCCCCGCTGCTGGTCGCGATCCACCACTCCGCCACGGCTATGGTGCAGGCCATGAGGCATGGCATCCGCGACTACCTCATGGCGCCGTTCGACCAGGCGGTGGTGGACTCCTGCATCCGTTTGCTTTTAGGTCTGCTGGAATCGGACGGCGGCCCCAAGACGGCATCTTCCAGCACGAAGACTATCGCCTTTCTTCCGGCTAAACCCGGCTGCGGAGCGTCCACGATCGCCCTGAACACCTGCGCCGCGCTTTCGGCCACCCATCGCACGCTGCTGGTGGACGCCGATCCCTTCAATGGACAACTGGCCTACATGCTGAAACAGGACAACAGCTTTTCGATCCGCCACGCGCTGGACCGGGCCGGTGTCCTGGACGAAGACCTCTGGGACAAGATGGTCCGTTCCTTCGGGCGGCTCGATGTGTTGTCCGGCGAGGACTACCTGGGCGACCATGCCCCTTCGGCCGCGCCGCTCCGCCGTGTTCTCGACTTCGCCTGCGCCTACTATGACGCCGTCGCCTGCGATCTTCCCGGCGCTTTGGATGACGCGGCGCAGGTGGTCTTGCAGCAGGCGGGCAGCATTGTACTTGCCGTCACGCCGGATGTCGCCTCGCTGCGTCTGGCCTATTGCAAGCTGCACCTGCTGGACGGGTTGGGCTGCGCGAAGAAGGTCCAACTCGTGCTGAACCGTACCCACTCGCGCGCCGGGTTCCGCCGCGCCGACGTGGAGCGTTCCCTTGGCATTCCGGTGGTCTGCGAGATTCCGGCGAACAATTCGGCCGTCCATAACGCCCTGGTGGAAGCAAGGCCGGTGCGTGAGTATGCCGCGCGCTTCGGCGCGCTGGCGGGACTGCTCGCGGGCCGGCCCGCCGCACCGCCCAAGGAGCGCTACAGGCGCCGATTCCTGCAATTCTTTTCCATTGGACGCGCCGTGAATCCCGGCCTGGCGCTGCTGGGCGACGGCAAACGTTAACTGCTCCCCCATTCTTGCCATCCGGGCTGTCTCGGCACGGCCCGGGTGGTTTCGTTTTGGGTCAGCATAGTCCGCCTGGGCCACGCGTACTACCAGTACTCACAATCCGGAAGTTTGTCATTTCACAGGCGCGGTCAAGATGATGTTCAGCTATAATCCTTAACAATTCGCGGTTCTGCCCTGGTTGTCAGCGCCGCCGCACTAGCGGATTTTGGGGACAGTGTGACGATCCGATTTCGTCCTGTTCCTCGCGTGTTGGCTAATGACGCAGGAGAGTTGGGTGTGAAGCTAAGCATCGTAATCCCCTCATATAACGAGGCGGCCAATATTGCCGGCACGCTCACCGAACTCGCCGCCCGCCTAAAAGGAATCGTCGAGCAGCACGAAATTATCGTCGTGGACGATCACTCCAGCGATGGCACGCTGGAGGCCGCTTCGGAGGCGCGCGGCATGAACCTGCGCTGCATCCGGCTGAGCCGCCGCAGCGGTAGCCACATCGCCATTCGCATGGGTCTGGCCGCCGCCACGGGCGACGCGGTGCTCTGCATTTCCGCCGACGGCCAGGACGACCCTGCCGCGCTGGCCGCCATGATGGCCAAGTGGCGCGCCGGCTCACAGATCATCTGGGCGCTCCGCCACGACCGTAAGCAGGAGCCGTGGCGCATCCGGCTTCTGGCGCAGGCCTTTTACAAGTTACTCGTCTACTTTAACCGGCCGCAGAATCCAGGCCTGGATCTTTCTCGCGCCGACTTCTATCTGCTCGACCGGCGGGTCGTGGATTCCCTGCTGGGCTGCCGCGAACGGTTCACGTCGTTGTTCGGACTGATTGCCTGGATGGGCTTCCAACAGGACTGCGTGGAATACGAGCGCCGCCCGCGCCGCCACGGCGCATCGAAGTGGGACTTCCGCCAGCGCGTCGCCCTGGCGCTGGACTGGATCATCGCCTTCTCCTGGCTTCCGCTTCGCGTGTCGGCCGCGCTCGGTATCGCGCTCGCGCTGTTGGGCGTCGCCTACGCCCTGTTCATCATCGCCAACGCCATTCTGGGCACTCCGGCGGAAGGCTGGTCGTCGGTGATGGTCAGCGTTCTCATTCTGTCCGGCGTGCAGCTTATACTGCTTGGCGCCATTGGCGAATATGTCGGCCGCGGATTGGATGAATCACGCCGCCGCCCCATCGCTTTCGTTGAAAAAGAGGTGAGCGTGGATGAACAGTCGGGAACTTTTCGTGTCCTGGGCTATGGTGATCGCCTACGTGATTTTGAACTCATTGGGGGCAATCGCTATCAAGAGCGTGGTGCATCGTAGCGGGGCGATCGACCCCGGTTCGGCGCGCGGACTGGCCGGCTTTGTCACCTCCACGCTGTTTTCACCGGCTGTGATCGCCGGGTTGGCCGCCATCGGGCTTTCGGCCTGTGCCTGGATTATCGCGTTGTCGCGTCTTCCGCTTTCCATCGCCTATCCGGTCGCCGTCGCGCTGAACTGCCTGATCGTCATCTCGGCGGGTCTGCTGCTGTATGGCGAAGCGGCATCCTGGAACAAGTTCGCCGGCATCTTCCTGCTGCTGGCCTCGCTGGTTCTGCTTTCGTTGGACCGGTAACCCATCCACATGACGACCGTCACGCCGCCCCCCCCTGCCGGCACGGCCCGCATCGAGCCTCCCGCGGAGACCTCCTGCTGGCTTTCCGTCCCCGAACGCACGCTGTTTCTCATCACGCTGGCGCTCTCGCTGCTGGCCAAGGGGATCGCGCTGCTTCCTTATGGCCACTCCGTGGACAGCTACCCCAAGCTCATCGCCCTATCCGCCAAACCGTCGGATGCTGGAGGAGTTTTCGCGGAGTTTCTCGCCCAGGGGCGTCTGGGACAGTGGCTGCTCAATCAGGCGCTCGCGACGCTGGGCAACCTCGGCCCCGGCGGCAACACCTGGAACGTCTTCGTCTCGCTGTGCTGCTTTGCCGCGGGCGCCATCCTGCTGTGCCGTCTTTGGCGCATTGCTCCCACCGGCTTCGCCGCCATCGCACTGGCCGGCGTGTTTGCCATTCACCCTTACCACGCCGAGATCTTCACCTTCCGCGAAGCCGCGCTCACGGTCTCGCTGGCTGTCGTGTGCGCACTGGCAGGCATTACGTTCGCGGCCCGGCCGCGCCCGCGTTTCGTGGTTGGCAGCCTGCTACTGTTCGCATCG
This sequence comes from Bryobacterales bacterium, assembly GCA_020852175.1. GTDB lineage: Bacteria > Acidobacteriota > Terriglobia > Bryobacterales > Bryobacteraceae > JAFLBB01. The sequence continues at coordinate 32,246 of JADZBH010000023.1, forward strand.
CTCAACCTCTATCAGGTCGCCTGGAACTACGCCTTCCTCGCGGTGCTCATCGCGTGCCTGCTGGAATGGGTACGCAACCCGGACGCTCCGCTCATTCCCAGCCGCCGCTCCCCTTTGACTTCCGCTGCCGCCGTCCTGGCCTGCACCACCGTCGCCTACTTCGGCTTTTTCAAGCTCTCCGTCCGCTTCCTGCCCGCGCCAACCGGCGAACTCGCGCGGGGTGCGTTGATTCCCGTTTCGCAACTCTCCAACCGGTTGCACGAACTGTTACGCATCTTCTATTCCATCCTGCTCCGCCCGGAACCGCTCATGCCCGTGGCCATCAAGTGGCTGCTGGCCGCGTTGCTCGGGGCCGCCGTGGCCGTGTTGCTGCGCCGCGCTCTGGCCCAGCCTTTCCGCCGGGCCTTGGACCTGCTCGCACTTCCGGTCTTCCTGGGGGCGGCCCTGCTGGGCATTGCCGGCATCATGATTCCCATTGGCGGCTGGATGCCCGTGCACCGGACGCTTTCCGCCGTAAGCCTGCTGGCCACCGGGTCGCTGGCCGTGCTGCTGGCCGGCTCGCCACGGCTGCGAACAGCGGCGCTCGCCTCCGCCGGTGTGTTGCTGTTCGCCTTTGGCGGCGTGAACAACTTCGCGCTGCATGACCAGTTCCGCCTGAACCAGCGCGATTCCGCCACGGCGGTTCGCATGATCGGGCGCCTGGAGGCCGACCCGGCCTTTTCGCCATCACAGCCCCTGGCCGTCGTGGGCAGTTTGCGCCACTATCCCCTTCGCTTCTTCACATCGAGGGACGGCTCCGACGTGAACGTCTCGGCCTTGCTCCAACCCTGGTCCAAAGCCAACCTGCTTCGCGAGGTCTCCGGCTACCCATTGCCTGACGCCCCAGCCGAGGCGTTCCCCGCTGCTCAGGAATACTGCCGGGCAAACGCGCCATGGCCCGCTCCGGGCTCGGTCGCCATGTTGCAGGGGATGGCCGTCGTCTGTCTTCCCGGCCAGTAACCGCCTTCCGCCTTAGTCCGTACTGGGCCTTTCGCACTCTCGCCACAACGGCCCCTATAGCGCTATCCTGTTCGAGACTCTTCGCGCCACAGGACCCCCATGCCCGCTTCCGGTCTCGACATTCTGGTTTTGCACTCCCGCCTGGTGAAGGATGCCACGCCTCACACGGGTTCGCTCAAGCGCGTTCCCGCCCGTCCGGAAGCCCTCCCGGAACCTCTGAAACCGCCTGCCCGCCCGCAAGGAATTCCCCAGGACTCGCGTCTGCCGCGTCTCACCGTGCGCCGCCTGTCCTAAACGCGCCGCCCGCGCGCACGCCCGCTCGTCGTACTCTGGTGCAATGCGCCACAGCCTTGTCCTCGCAGCCCTGCTTCCAGCGCTGGCCTACGCCCAATCCTATGACCTGGTTCTGAACAACGCTCATGTGATCGACCCAGAGTCGGGGCTCTCGGCCGTGCGCTCGCTCGGGATCGCCGCCGGTAAGATAGCCGCCATCTCCCGCACGCCCCTCACCGGCAAGCAGACCCTCGACGGCACGGGGCTTACCGCCGCGCCCGGCTTCATCGACCTTCACGCCCACGGACAGGATGAAGAGAACCAGTTGCTCCAGCTTCAGGACGGCGTCACCACGGCGCTGGAACTGGAACTGGGCGCGGCCGATGTCGAGGCATGGTACGCCGCCAGGGAGGGGAAGCGTTTCATCCACTCCGGCGTCACCGTGGGCCACGTTCCACTGCGTATCGGTCTGTTTCACGACCTCACGCGGGCCCGCGTCCCCAGCGGTCCGGCCAAGGACAACGCAACCACCGACGAGCAGATCACGCAGATCCGCGCCGGTATCGAGCGCGGACTGTTGCAGGGCGCTCTCGGCCTCGGTTTCGGCATTCAGTACACGCCCGGGGCCTCGCGCTGGGAGATACTGGAAACCTTCCGAGCCGGGGCCCGTTTCCGCGCGCCCGCCTTCATTCACATCCGCACCATGGGCCTTCCCTCCGCGCCCAGGCTCGACGCGCTGGCCGGACTCGAGGAGATCATCGCCGCTTCGGCGATCACCGGAATGCCCGTTCACATGGTGCACGCCACGTCGAGCGGACTGCGCCAGGCGCCGCGTCTCATCCAGACCGTCATGGAGGCGCGCGCGCGCGGCGTGGACATCTCCACCGAGTGTTATCCCTACACGGCGGCCCTTACGGCCATTCAATCGGCTATCTTCGACGACGGCTGGCAGGACGTGCTCGGCATCACTTACTCCGACTTACAGTGGACCGCCACGGGCGAGCGCCTCACCGCCGAAACCTTCGCTCAATACCGCCGTACCGGAGGCCACGTCATCATGCACATGATTCCCGAGGAGGTGGTCCGTTTCGCCGTCGCCCACCCCGGAGTCATCATCGCCTCGGACGGCGTCATGGAAGACGGCAAGGGCCACCCGCGCGCGGCCGGTACCTTTTCGCGCGTGCTTGGCCGTTATGTGCGGGAGCAGAAGGCGCTCACATGGGAATCCGCCATTCGCAAGATGACCCTGCTTCCGGCCCAGCGTCTGGAAGCGTATGTTCCCGCGATGCGCAACAAAGGGCGGATCCGTGTTGGCGCCGATGCCGACATCACCGTCTTCGACGCCGCCCGCATCATCGACCGGGCCACCTTCCAGCAGCCCGCGCTTCCCTCGGCGGGCATCGCCCACGTTATCGTCGCAGGGATTCCCGTGTTGCGGAACGCAGCAGTTCAGCATTCCGTCCACCCGGGCCAGGCGGTTCGCGTTCCGCCGAGGCGTTAGCCGGCTTCACGCCGCCCAGTTCCACCGTCACCGCGCCGTAGACACGCCCCAAATAGTCCAGCACCATGTAGAGGAACCACACGAGACCGGCCATCTCCAGGCTCTCTTCGACGGTCGAGAGCATGGCATAGGCGAATGTGTCCACGCCGTGCCGGAAGGCATAGTTGGATCCTGCCATCTCCATGCCCAGCGCGCCGGCCAGGTACACGATGCCGGAAGCGATCATGCCGCGCCGCGTCCGCACGGGCAGCGCCCATAGAAACCGCAGATACGAGAGTCCGAACACGGCGACGGCCAAAGACGCCGGCGCCACCCAGGCGTACCACAGCACGCCGCTCGCATAGGGCCCCAGAAGCTCCCTCATCGGTCCGATCGCCGCTTCGTGCAGGCTCGCCGCTTCGTCGAAGGAGAGGTACAGAAACGCGAGCGACAGCACGGCCCAGTGGCGGGCATAACGCGCCCCCGCGCGCCGTTTCAGCGCCGCCACCACGCCCACCGCCGCGGCCGGCAGGAACAGCAGCAGAGCCGAGTAGAAGCTGGGCAGGTTTTGCTCGGAGTCCACATAGAACAGCCGGAGCACCCCCGGACGCACCCAGCCTGTCCCGGCGAACCACGCCCACAGCAAAACCACATTGATCGCAATCAGCGCCGCCGCCCCGGCGCCCAACAGCCGCGCCACTTCCGGCGCGCTGATTCGTATGGCGCTCGCGCGCCCTTTTGTACCTTCCACTTACTCTTCCGTCTCCATCCTTTTCTTCAACTCGTCCAGGTTCACCAGAATGCTCTCGTTGCTGAGCATCAATTGCGCCAGCACGTCCTCGGCCGCCTTTGCCTCCTGGCGTCCCGCCGGGCGCACGCCCCGGCGGCCCGGCTCGGCGTTCAACAGGGGACGCAACTTTTCGTACACAACTCCGGGCAGGGTGCTTTCCAGATACTCGACGGCCGTTCCGCGTAAATACGGATCGTCCGTGTGCAGCCCTCTGAAAGCCACGCGCAACGGCTCCTTCGGGAACACGAGCATCAGCAGCGTGAAGACATGCTCCAGGCTTCGGGAGGAGCGCGTGCGCAGGAACTCGTCCATTACAGGCGTCAGATCGCTGTCCTCGACTCCATCGAGGAGCCTCTGGCTCTCCCACACCGGTTTGCTTACCGTGAGTTCCTTCTCCACGTTCTCCATGAGCTTGCGCGAATGGACCTCGACCCAGCCGATCCGGTCGTGCATGACAGCCATCGCGCGTCCACACTGATACCTTACCTCGAAGCGGCGGTCGTCCAGGCCTTGCAGCAGTCCGTCGAACACCAGTTGCGACCGCGAAACGGCCAGCACGCGTGGAATCCGGCGGCGGATGGCGAAGTCCACGCGGTTGTCCAACAGCGCATCCACCATCTGCCCGCTGCACTCGCCCACGGCTCCGCGCAGGGACCGGACGGCCTCGGGGTACATCTGGTCCCACCCCAGCAGTTGCAGCACGTGCGTCACCAGGGCGGGTTTCAAAGGCGTATGCAGCGCCAGTGCCCGTTGCACACGGCGCGCGTCGCCCGACCGTAGCTCGACGATGGCCGCCACCACCGCGTCTCCCAAAATCGCGCTGGCCGTCGCTGAGGCTCCGGGCGCCGCGCCTATCGCCTGCGTCGGCGCCGCCGGCAAGGACTCAGGCCGCCGAGCCAGGCGCGCCTCCGAATCGCCGCGCTCGTAGCCGCGACGCTCGGGAAGCGCCTCGAACACACCGGTCTGAACCGGCATCATCGGCGTCGAATCCATGCCTCCGACGAAGCCCAGCGAGTTGCCGTTGGAAGCCATGGCGAAATCACCGGCCCGTTCGAGCAGGTTCTTCTCGAGGGCATCCACATAGGCGTTTTGCAAACGGCTCGCCACCCACAAGCTGGCCAGGCCCACCAGCACGGCCCCCGTCAGAATCGCCTGGTTGGCGAACGCCGCTCCGGCGATCAGCAGCGCCTTCACGATCATGCTGCCCATGGCATCGCCCAGGCGGTCGAAGCCCACGTCCACCGCCTGCTTGGCCGCGCGCTTCTCCCGCGCCGGAATGGGCATGTAGAACAGCTCATAGCCGGCCCGGAACAACGAACTGCGAAACACGATTTCCATTCCGCGCGCCAGCATGCCTGACCAGACGCCGGGCACGATCAGCGCGCCCAATCCGCCCACCGATACCGCCAGCGGCAACGTTCCCACGGTCCGTGCGATGCCGAGACGCTGGAGAGACACACCGCTCAACAGGGTTTGCGCGAGGAACGACAGCACGCCGGTCACGGCATAGAACAGGGCGAAAAACCGGAGCAGTTCCGCGCCGTTGCCATACTGCCGGGTCGCCTGGTATTTGAAAATGTAGTCCAGCATCGCCGCGCTCATGGTGCCCAACATGACCAGCAGCGCCAGAGTCCGCAGGTAAGGCGCTCCGCGCAAGGCGCCCAGCACCGAAGGCGTGCCGTCGTCGTTGGACGGCTGCCGGGGCCGCGCCTCGCCATCCGGTCCGGACGGGCGGAAGAACCGCCACAACATCACGGCGCACGCAAAGTGGTAGAGCGAGAGCACCGGCAGCGTGATCGAAACGCCCGACGCCGCGGCCAGCCGCTCGGCCACCACGCCGCCCAACACGCCGCCCACCGAGCCGCCCCCGGCGATCCGTCCCACCTGGCGTTTTGCCTCGCGCGGTTCGAAGCTCTCGCTGACAATCGACCAGAACCCCGAGGTGAGCAACGGGCCCAGGCTCACGATCTGCAAATAGAGAAGCACGGCCGTCAGCTTGGGGAAGGCAGCCATCTGGCTCCACACGGCCAGTGTCAACACGGCGCTTACGCCAAACGCCGCGGGCACCAGGCGTCCCGGCGTCCAACGCGACATCGCCCGCGAGCTGAGCAGCACGGACAGGAAACTGAACGCCGCCGCGGCCATCACCATTTGGGGCAGCGACGATACCGCGAAATTCGACAGGAAAACCGCGTCTCGCACAGCCTTGGAGCCGATGTAGTGCGCCATCATGGCCATGGCCGCTGCCACTGCCATCCACGCCGGTGTTGTCTTGCCCGCCGCCTCCATCGTTTAAACTTTCGGCCCGGCCGGTTCCTGGTGTTGCCCGGTCGCCGGCGCCGCCGCCTCCGGCTGCGGATCCTCAGCCGCCAGCATCTGGGGCCAGCGCGCCATCAAGGCGATGCCGCGTTCGTGAAACTCCTTCCGGATGCGCCGGTTCATCTCCCGTCCGACCTCCCACTGCTTGCCGGGGCTTGTCTTCAGGCGGGCCTTGATCACCACGCCCGTATCCAGAAACTGGTCCACGCCCCACACCTCCACCGGTTCAAGCATCGAGGGGGCGAAGGCCGGGTCCTGCCGCAGGGAGGCGTCGATCTGCTTCAGCGCTTCCATCGCCTGATCGACATCGGCTTCAAACGTCACGCCGACGTTCAGCACATAGCAGGAATAGACCCGCGTCCGGTTGGCCAGCGAGGTAATGGCCCCGTTGGGAAATACGTGCACCACGCCTTCGGAGTCCCGCAGCACCGTGGTTCGCAGGTTCAACTCCTCCACCACGCCGCTCACTCCGTTGACGATGGCGACGTCGTTCACCCGGATCTGGTCTTCCAGCAGCACGAACACGCCGCTCATCACGTCGCGCGCCAGGTTCTGGCCGCCCAAGCCGATGGCGATGCCGGCCGCCGCGCCGGCTCCGGCCATCAGGGGCGCCACATCCAGCCCTAAATGTTTCAAACATAATCCAAGGGCTCCGATCCAAACAAGAACGCTGATTACCGTTTGCAACGCCCCGCTCACGGTCGCCGCCCGCTTTTCCAACTCGGTCAGATCGTAGCCGCCGCCCGGCTTCACCAGCCGGAGCAGCCGGAACCGCAACCCGCTCACCACCCGCCGGGCCACGCGCACCACCACCCAGGCGCCCGCCAGCACCAGCGCCACCCGGACCAGCGGCAACAGATCGCGGATCGAGAAGTCCTCCATCCGGGGGAGAACCTGCGTCAAGTCCATTTCTCTATGGTAGCGGCGCGGCCCGTCCCGCTTCCGGGCCTCCGGCGGACTACAGGGCCTTCACCGGATTCCGCAGCGTCCCAATCCCTTCGATCTCGACCTCCACCACGTCGCCCGGCGCCATGGGCCGCGTGTTGCCCGGCGTGCCGGTGTAGATCAGGTCGCCAGGCTCCAGCGACACGAACTGGCTGACGAAACTCACCACCGTGGCGGCGTCGAAAATCAAGTCCGAGGTCCGCTGCTGCTGCACCACCTCGCCGTTGATCCGCGTGGTCAGCAGCAGGTTGCCATGGTCCAATCCCCGCACCGCCACCGGGCCCAGCGGTCCGAACGTGTCGCAACCCTTGGCGCGCCACCACTGCACATCCTTGCCCGCGCCCTTCTGCCAGTTCCGGTCGCTCACGTCGTTGCCGCACGTCACGCCCCAAATCGCCTTCGCGGCCGCTTCTTTGCCCGCGCGTTTCAGGCGTTTGCCGATGATCAGTACAAGTTCGCCTTCTGAATGCACGTCCCGGGCTTCGGGCGGCAGCACGATCGCGCCGCCGTGCGGAACCAGCGCTGTCTTCGGCTTATAGAACATCTCGGGTTTAGAGGGCACGGGCCGGTCTCCCAGGTGGCTCAAATAGTTTTGACCCACGGCGAACACCTTGTTCGCCTCCACAGGTTCCAGCAACCGCAACTTACTGAGTGCCGTTCCCTTCGCGGCCACCGTATGTTTCCCGAAGGGACTGCCCTGGATCCGGTACACCTGGCCGTCTTTCAGCACGCCCATCGCCGGGCCCGTCCTGGTCCGGTACCGCACATAGCGTCGAATCGCCATCGTTCTCCTATCTCATCTCCGATGCGAGTAACAGCGTCTGCTGCACATCCAACTCCTGCTCCAGCGTCACGGGCAGCGTGGAGCTTTTTTGCAAGGCGGCCGCCAGTTCGGCGAAGCCGCCCACATACCGCTCATACTTCTCCAGCGTTACCTCCTGCGCGCCCTTCCGATAGGGACCCGCCGCGGTTTGCATGTCCACGATCAGCTTCGGAGGCCCTTCGATGGGCTTCAACACGGCGTTGCCGTTGGTTCCCCACACCTCGAAGGTCCGGTGCGCGCCGGCGCCCGGCTGCAGCACGCTGCTGGTTACCGTTCCCAGCGCGCCGCGCCACTCGATGACGGCGTGCGTGTTGTCCAGCAGAGCGTCGGCGAACCGGCCATGATGCCGCAGAAACGGCGTTACCTTCTCCGGCCTCCCCAGAAGCCGGACCATGGGGTCGATCAGATGCCCCCCCTGCTCGAACATCTGGCCGCCGTGAAACAGGGCCCATTCCTTGCGGCGCTCCGCGTCGATCAGCGTGTTCATTGTTCCCCGAACCATGTACACATCGCCAAGCCACCCCCCCCGTACCGCCTCGAAGATTTTCGCGAATCCCGGATGCTGCCGCCACATGTAGCCCATTTGCATGAGCCGTCCGCGCCGCCGCGCCTCCTCCGCCAGTTTCCGCATTCCCGCCATGTTGTCCGCCGGAGGTTTTTCCACATGGATATGCTTGCCCGCGCGCAGCGCCTCCAGGGCCAGGGGTTCGTGCGTCTTCACCTCGCTTTCCACGGCGATCACGGCCACGCCGGGGTCGTCCAGCAAGGCGCCCTTATCCACCAGTTTCACGTCCTGCTTCCGGTATTCCGCCGCTACAGCCGTGTCCGGTTCCCACAGTCCGGCGAATTCCCACTCCGGCAATGTCATCGCCAGCCGCACCTTCGCCGTCGCGTGCGAATGGCTTCCGCCCAGAAAGCCAATCCGGATCCGCCCCGCCGCAGGCGCCGTGGAAGACACCGCACCTGCCGCCCCGGCTGCCGCCGCCATCGTGAACCAGTCCCGCCGTCGCATCGCAAGCTAGTCTACACCGGGCATCCCGATGAATGAAACGATATACTTTTTTCGATGAGCCTTTCCCGCCGCAGCGTCCTGGCCGTCTCTTCCGCCGCCCTGCTCCCGGCAGCCATGCTTCCGGCCGCGAATCCACCCCGCCGTCCGAACATCCTTCTGCTATTTCCGGACCAGTGGCGGCCGGACTGGGGAGGTTGGAACTCCGGCCTCGACATCCGCACGCCTCACATCGATTCGCTCCGCAAACGCGGCATCCAGTTTACTTACGCCACGGTTCCCTCACCTTTGTGCGCTCCTTCACGCGCCTGCCTGGCCTCCGGCTGCGAATACACCAAATGTGGCGTCGCCAGCAACGCCCAGGACTACCCGTTGCAGCAGGCCACCTTCTATCAACTCCTGCAGCGCTCCGGCTATCACACCATGGCCTGCGGAAAGGTGGATTTACACAAGAAGACTCTCGATTGGGGCGTGGACGGCCGCCGGCTTACGCGCGAGTGGGGCTTTTCCAGCGCCATTGACAACGCGGGCAAGCGCGATGCCCCGCGCAGCGTCCAACTGGCCGGCCATCCCACGGACCCTTATATGGCCATGCTCCAATCCCGCGGCCTGATGCAGGCCCACATCGACGACTTCGCGCACAGGGCCGAATACAAGGACACCTTCCCCACGCCGCTGCCCGATTCGGCTTACTGCGACAACTGGATCGGCCAGAACGGTCTCGAACTTCTCCGCCGCGCGCCCGGCAACACGCCCTGGTTCCTCCAGGTGAACTTCACCGGCCCGCACGGCCCCATGGACATCACCGCCGCCATGGAATCCCGCGCGCGCCGCCGCGCGTATCCGCAACCCTTCGGCAACAACCAGTTCGAACCGGCCGTTCATACCGCCATCCGTCAGAACTACACGGCCATGTGCGAGAATCTCGACGCCTGGGTGGGCCGCTACCTCGACTTTCTCCGCCAAAGCAGACAACTCGACCACACCATCGTAGTTTTTTCGAGCGACCACGGCGAAATGCTGGGCGACCACAATCGATGGGGCAAAACGCTGCCTTATCAGGCCTCGGTTGCCGTGCCCCTGATCGCGGCCGGGCCCGGCATCGCTTCCGGCATCCGGTCCAGCGCCCTGGCCAGCGTTCACGACCTGGCCGCCACGGCCCTGGATTACGCCGGCGTCGAGGCTCCCTCTTCCATGGACAGCCGCTCGCTGCGGGGCGTGCTCGAAGGGAAGCGAAAACGCCACCGGGAATTCCTGCGCAGCGGCCTGAACCAGTGGCGCATGGCGTGGGACGGCCAATACAAGCTGATCACCGGGTTCGCTCCCCAGGCGCAAGCCAACGCCTCCAAGGCGGCTCCAGCCGCATCCAACGTACCGCCCCTTCTTTTCGATCACCACGCCGACCCCAATGAGGCCAACAACGTCTACACCGCCCGTCCCGAGGTGGTGCGCCGTTTAACGGAGATGATCCACGCCTGAGGCTGCGCCCGTCACCGCTTCCGCCGCTCTGGTTCTGCCCGGCAACCTGGATGCCGCCGTGCTCGCCGCCATGCGAGCCACGCCCCGCCACTGCTTCGCGCCCCACGAGTACGCAGCCCAGGCCTATGCCGATAAGCCTCTCCCCATCGGCCATGGCCAGACCATCTCCCAGCCCTTCATCGTCGCGGTCATGACGGAGCGGCTGGGCCTGGCTCCGCATCATCGCGTGCTGGAAATCGGCGCCGGTTCCGGCTATCAGGCGGCCATCCTGGCCCAACTGTCCGCCCACGTCACCACGCTCGAAATCGTTCCGGAACTCGCCGCGCGGGCCGCCGCCACGCTCCATTCGCTGGGCTACCACAACGTCGAAGTCCACCACGCCGACGGTTACCTGGGCTGGCCCCCCGGCGCGCCCTACGACCGTATTCTCCTCACCGCCGCGCCCGCCGCCATCCCGCAAGCCCTCGTCGAGCAACTTTGCCCGAACGGACGGCTTGTCGCCCCCGTAGGCGGCTCCCTCAAGAACCAGAAACTCCTTGTGCTCGACAAGGACAGCGCCGGACACACCTCCACCCGCAGGATTCTGCCCGTCCGTTTTGTTCCGATGGTGAGAGGCGGGTAACCGCCCCCCGGTTCAGATGACGCCCAGCGTGCGCATGGCTTCGGCCACGCGGATGAAGCCGGCGATGTTCGCTCCCAGAACATAGTCGCCCGGAGCGCCATATTCCTCGGCGGTTTGATGGCACACGTCGTGGATGCCGCGCATGATTTCACACAAGCGCTCTTCGGTCTGCTCGAAGGTCCAACTGTCGCGGCTGGCGTTCTGCTGCATCTCCAGCGCCGAGGTGGCCACGCCGCCTGCGTTGGCCGCCTTGCCGGGGCCAAACAACACGCCGGCATCCTGGAACACCTTGATCGCCTCCGGCGTGGAGGGCATGTTCGCTCCTTCACCCACCGCCATCACGCCATTCCTGACCAGCGTGAGTGCGTCCTTGCCCGACAGTTCATTCTGCGTCGCCGAAGGCATGGCGACATCGCAGGGCACGTCCCAGACCGATCCGTTCTCGCTGGAAATAAAATGCACGCCGTTGCCCTTCAGTTTGGCGTATTCCGAGATCCGTTCGCGCCGGACGTCCTTGATCTCTTTCAGCAGTTCGAGATCGATGCCGTCCCGGTCCACGACAAAGCCATTGGAATCGGAACAGGCCACGACCTTGCCGCCAAAGGAGCTTACCTTTTCGATCGTATAGATCGCCACGTTGCCTGAACCGGACACGGCGACCTTCTTGCCCTCGAAATCGGTACCCCTGGTTTGCAGCATCGCCTGCACGAAGTAGGTGTTGCCGTAGCCTGTGGCTTCCGTGCGGGCGCGCGAACCGCCATGGGCCAGAGCCTTGCCGGTGAACACGCCGGCCTCGTAGCGGTTGGTCAGCCGCTTGAACTGCCCGAACATGTAACCGATTTCGCGTCCGCCCACGCCGATATCGCCGGCCGGCACGTCGGTCTGCTCGCCCAGATGACGGTGCAACTCGGTCATCAACGACTGGCAGAACCGCATGATCTCGGCATCGGACCGGCCCTTGGGGTCGAAGTCCGAGCCTCCCTTTCCGCCGCCAATCGGCATGCCCGTCAAGGCGTTCTTGAACGTCTGCTCGAAGCCCAGGAATTTGATGATGCCGACATTCACGGACGGATGGAACCGCATGCCGCCCTTGTACGGCCCGAGCGCCGAATTGAACTGCACACGGAAGCCGCGGTTGATCTGCACCTGCCCGTTGTCATCCACCCAGGGAATCCGGAATATAATCTGCCGCTCCGGCTCGCAGATCCGCTCGATCAACGCATGGTCCAGGAACTGGGGATGCTTGGCAACCACACGGCCCAGGCTTTCTAAAACCTCATGTACCGCCTGATGAAATTCCGTTTCTCCCGCGTTGCGGCGAATCACCTCGGCCAATATCGGTTGGAGCTTCTCGTCAATCCCATTCATGTAGACAATTTCACCTAAAGAAAAATAAACACTATAAGTGTGGCGGAGGAAGAGGGATTCGAACCCCCGGACGAGTCACCCCGTCAACGGTTTTCAAGACCGCCGCTTTAAACCGCTCAGCCATTCCTCCGCTCACCAGTTTAGCGTGTTAACGCGGTGCTTTACCGCTCCCGGTAGCAACTTGTACCTTCACCCCCCGGCCTACAGCCTGAGACTCTCCCGAATTGTTCGCGCGGTCAGGATGGGCAACAATCGCTATACATCGGTTTTACACCTGCCGCCGGACGGCGACTTGCGCTTCCGCGGTTCTGTGTTTTCAGGAGGATCCATGCGCCCGATCGCCCTTGCCGCAGCCCTGTTGGCCGCTACACTGGCCCCACATCTCCACGCCGCCGAGCCCAGCCCGGCCCTGATCGAACGTCTGCGAACGGAGGAGCCACCGGAACGGCCCATCGCCCGTCCGGGCACAATGTGGAAGATGTCGCTGGCCGCGCTGGCCGTTTCGGCTGCCGCCGACGCCCTCTCCTCTTATGGAAAACGGGAGCTGAACCCTGTGCTCAGCTCCCGGGATGGGCGTTTTGGCGGGCGTGGCATCGCCATCAAGTCCCTGGTGACGGGCTCGGCGATTGCCGGGCAGTGGTTCCTGGTCAGGAGGGCGCCGGAAACCGGGCGCCTGGCTGCGATCGCCAACTTCGGCATGGCTGGCGTATTCACGGCGGCTTCGGTACACAACTCCCGGAATCGCCGCCAGGCGGTGATGGAAGGGATGCCTTTGGTCCCGGCTGTGCCGGTTCCCGCGGACCGGTAAGGCCCGAGGAGTCAGTTGGCGATGCGGAGAATTTCCGACGCCACGCGGACGAACGCCGAGTTCAACTGCGTGTTGTCCGGGGCGAACACGAACATGCCCGATGGCTGCGTGTCGGTGTACTCGGGGCTGGTCGGGTCGTTCGACATGCGGAGCAGCAGGTCCGTGTCGGGCACGTCGAGCGGGTCGGTGGCGTTGGGATTGCCCAGGCCAATGTTATAGAACACAGGTTGAATGCGGGAATCGCCGCGAATGCGAACCGCCGCATTGTAGGTCGCGTTCTTGTAGGCTTTCATGAGCGATTGGGGCGTGTCCACCCGGATCTGGCCGGAGTAGTTGCCCGAGCCGTACTCGTCCACGGCCATCATCGAACCGCGAAACGCGTTGCCATAGACATCCGAAGCAGGCGCATAGGCGATATCGCGGCGGATGTAGTTCGTGCTGGATGCAAAACGGCAGCCGTTGCTATTCGTGATCACGGCGCCCTGCGCCGCCGACAAGTTGGGGGCCAAGGCGTTGTATAAGCCAATGGTGCCGCCGGTCGGCTGCCCGTTGCCGGCATACACGATCACGCCCGTTTTGTCCGGCGGATTCCAACTCGCGTTCGGCGCGCTTTGCAGATACTTGGTGCCCCCGCCGTTGGTCTGGTACCAGGTGTAGTTGGTGCCGCCCACCGTGTGCACGCAGGGGCTGGGCGGCACATTGTTGTACTGATTACTGTTGCTGGGGAACTGCTCCTTGCTGTTCAAGGCGTTATTCGTGGTGCTCCGGTAGGTTCCGATGGGGGCGGCCACGCTGGAGCTGTTCGGGCCGTAGCCGTAGCGCGTGTCTTCCTTCTTCTTGATGGGCCAGTTCGCCGTGGCCGCGCTCGGCAGCCCGTCGGTGAAGAACAGAATGATGTTCATCACGCCCGGCTCGTCGATACCCACGATGTGGTTGTAGGCTTCCGAAATCGCGGTCGGCGAGTTCGTGCCGCCCGTGCAGTTCACGTTGTCGATCACCGTGTTGATGTTCGGGCTCGTGGACATGAAGTCCATCGTATGCGGAAACGCGTTGTAGTAGGAGGTGCTGTAGGTGACGATCCCGATCCTGTCGCGCCCGTTGGCGAACAGGCTCACGAAGTCCTTGGCCGCGTCCTTCATCGGCTCGCAGGACCCCGACGTGTTCATCGAACCCGAGCGGTCCATCACCATGATGATGTTCACGTCGCGGCGCGTGGCCGTGCCGGTGGCCCGCACCGGCGTCCGCGTGTAGCCGAACACCCGCATGAAATACGTTGGCGCCATGGCCTGGCCCGTCACCGACACGGTGCGGCGCCGGAAGCCCGACTCGCTCACGTCCGGCGTCGGCACGGTCACGTTCGTCGCGCCCAGTTCGCCTTCGGGGAAGTTCGCGAAGAAGTAGGCTGTCGCCTTGGCCTGTGCGTTGCCCGCCTGTTCGGCCAGCGTGAGACCTTTGTTCAGTGTCCGCGCCGCGGCCACCGCGCCCGCGTCCACGGCCGTTTGCAGCCGCGCCTTGATCGTGTACAACACGGCGGCATCAATCGCCAGTCCCACCACGGGGATCACAAACACCAGCATGATCGCCGTGATGACAATCGCCATGCCCTTGCGGCGTAGTTCTCTGGAACGCAGTCGGCTTCCCATTGCTGTCTTCGTCCTCCGCGGGTCCGTATTCGCACGCGGATACGGTTCGCCCTGGATACAGTGTCAGCCAGACCCAGTCCCGCGGAAATACGACAAAAACCCCAGTCGGCACTCCATACTTACCTGATGGCGTACGGGAATTCCCCCACCCCGCGCCGTGCCGTACCATGAGCCCGGCGGGCCGTCGCCGATCGCCCGGCCGGTCGCCGCCGCTCCCCGGGCTGACCATCGCTCATCCCCGACCGGTCGCCGCCGATCCCCGGCCGGCTGTCGCTTATCATGGATAGACATTGGAAATTCTCAGTTCGTCCGTTCGCGCCCAACTCTTTGGGCGGTCACCCATATTCGCGGGACTTACCGCCGGGGAGCGTCAGCCCTTGGCTGACATGTGCCTGGAGCGCCGCTACTCCCCTGGCGAATCCCTCTTCCACGAGGGGGAACCCTGCGAAGGCATGCACCTGATCGCCGAAGGCCGGGTGAAAATTGTCAAGATCTCCCCTTCGGGCCGCGAGATCACTCTGGCCGTAGACGGTCCGGCCTCCAGCGTCGCCGAGGTTCCCCTGTTCGATGGCGGCGATTATCCAGCCTCCGCCGTGGCCATTACGCCTTGCACCGTGCTGTTTCTGCGGAAGGAGGATTTCGGCCGTTTCTGCCTGGAACACCCGGCCGTGCCGTTGAAGATTCTCGCCGTCGTGGGACGCCGTCTGCGCCAGCTTGTCGCGCTGGTGGAATCGGTTACCTTTGGCAGCGTCCGCCAGCGTCTGGCCCGCCATCTGCTGCAAACCAGCACCGATCTGCGCAGCGAGCGTTTTACGCTCAAGTTCACGCACGAAGAGCTGGCCTTCCAACTGGGCACGGTCCGCGAGGTGGTTTCACGCAACCTGTCCCGCTTTCAGAACGACGGCATTTTGCGCGCCGAACGCGGCCTGATCGAGATTCTCGACTCGAAGGCGCTAGAGGCCGAGGCCGGCATCGAATACTAGCGGCGCGCACGGGGCGCGCACGCGCTCAGTGATGGTCCACGCGCGGGGCGATCTCTTTTTCCCGCAGCTCACGGATGAGGCGCACCATATTCTCCACGACGCCTTCGACGAAGCGGCGGCCCTTTTCCTGGCTGGCTTTGGTCGGGTCGCCCAGCGTGCCGGTTTTCGAATAACGGCTGAAGAACTCCTGGAAGAAGACCGGGGAGGGATTTTGCAGGTCCCAGTAGAAGAACTCGCTGCGCGTGGGCGGGAAGTCCGGCGCGGCTTTGTCCATCTGCACCAGGTCGCCGCGAAGGTAGAGCAGCACGCTGGTTTCCAGTTCGCAGCCGTGCGCCATGCCGCCCGGGTAGGCCGACTCGCGCAGCTCCGTGAAGAGCGGCTTGGGCACCAGGCTCCACCACG
This sequence comes from Bryobacterales bacterium, assembly GCA_020852175.1. Classification (GTDB taxonomy): domain Bacteria; phylum Acidobacteriota; class Terriglobia; order Bryobacterales; family Bryobacteraceae; genus JAFLBB01. Next base: position 48,189 of record JADZBH010000023.1, read on the forward strand.
GCGCCATGGCGCACACGGCCGCCGTATGGTTGGTGATGTTGCGGGCGCAGATGTCCAGAAACGGCACGTTGGAGCCGTGTCCGTTCACCAGCAGGATCTTTTGGAAGCCATGATAGGCCAGGCTCTTGCCGATGTCGGTGACGTAGCGGATGAAGGTGTCGCCCTCGACGGCGATGGTGCCGGGGAAGTCCAGATGGTGCTCGTTGAAGGCGTAAAAGACGCTCGGCAGCAGAACGGCTTCGCGCGGCATGGCCTCGACCGCGCGACGGGCGATCTCGGTGGCGCATAACACGTCGGTCACCAGAGGCAGGTGCGGACCGTGCTGTTCGATGGTCCCCACCGGCAGCACGGCCACGCGTTGTTGCGCGACGGCTTCGCGAATCTCGGGCCAGGTGAACTCTTCGTAGCGGAATTTGTTGGGCATGGGCGAGAAGCCATGTTACAAGAAGACGCCGGGCCGCGCACGGAACACTTACTCCGGGGCGGCTCACCTTCCCACGCCGCGCCCGTCCAACACATGCTTTGATGAAGGGAGCCCGCCTGACCCGCCGATGAAACCTCACGCCTTTTTCCTGCTTGCCGCTGGCCTGTGCGCCGCCGCGGACTGGCCCCAATTTCGCGGCCCGCGGTCGAATCCCTCGGCGGACGATCCGGCACTGCCCGAACGCTGGTCGGCCACGGAAAACATTGCCTGGTCCACGGAGATTCCGGGACGCGGCTGGTCCTCGCCCATCGTCACGGGCGGCCGCGTCTTCGTCACCGCCGCGGTCACCGACGGGGTCTCGAAGAAGCCGCAACAGGGTGTCGATTTCAGCAATGACTACGCCGCCGAGCTTGCCAGGCAAGGGTTGAGCGAAGCCGAAATCATCGCCCGCCTCACCGAGCGCGACATCGAACTGCCCGCCGAGGTGAACCTGCACTACTTCCTGTACTGCCTGGACCTCGATACGGGCCGGCTGCGCTGGCGGCGCGAGTTCCACACGGGCCACCCTCCGTTGGGACGCCACCGCAAGAACAGCTTCACTTCGGAGACGCCTGTCACCGACGGCAAGCGGGTTTATGTGTACGCGGGCGGCCTTGGCCTGTACGCCTTCGATCTGGACGGCAAACCGCAATGGAGGACGCCGCTCGAAGCCCTGCCCATCTATCTCGACTTCGGCACTGGAGGCTCGGCGGCGCTCCACGAAAACATGCTGGTCATCGTGAACGACAACGAGAAGTCCTCCTTCCTGGCCGCCTTCGACAAACGCACGGGCAGGGAGTTGTGGCGCACGCCGCGTTCGTTCCCGGGCGCCGAGGGACGTGCGCGTACCTCGGGCTGGGCTACGCCGTACATTTGGAAGAATCCGCTACGCACCGAAATTGTCACCAACGGCCCGGGCGCGGTGGTGAGTTACGACCTGGCGGGCAAGGAGATGTGGCGTCTTTCCGGTCTCTCGGGCACTCCGATCCCGATGCCGTTCGCCTTCGAGGGGCTGCTCTATCTGAACGGCGGCGCGGGACGGCGTCTCTATGCGGTGAAGGAGGGCGCTCGCGGCGACATCACGCCGGAGGCGGGCCGCCCGTCCAGCGAATTTGCCGTCTGGTCGCAGGAGAGGGCGGGAACCTACCTGGCGACGCAGGTGGCTTACGCGGGCGGCGTATACACGCTGAGCGACAAAGGCATCGTGGCGCGTTTCGATGCGCGTACGGGGAAGGCCAGCTACAAGGCGCGGCTGGACGCGGCTGGCGGTTCGTTCACCTCGTCGCCGTGGGCCTACAACGGCCACGTCTACTTCCTCAGCGAGGAAGGGAAAACCTATGTGGTGAAGGCGGGCGGTGAGTTTGCCGTGGTGGCCGTGAATGAGTTGGGAGAGATGGCGCAAGCCACCCCGGCCCTTGTGGATGGGCGGCTGCTGGTGCGCACCGAAAGCCGGCTCTGGTGTGTGCGCGACGGCGCTGGAGTGAACAAGGCCGGCGGACGTAAGGGAGACTAGGCGACGTCCAGACGGACCCAGCCGGCCAGCGCAGCCGGTTCACCGTTCAGAAACAGGACGCGGCGTGTTTTCGGGAAGGGAAGTCCGCTCGCGATGGTGCGGCTGTAGGGCGGCAGCGCGCCGAGCAGCTTGCGGTAGTTGACGTCTTCCGGGTGCGGCCAGCCTGTCTTGCCGAAGAAGCCTCCGCCCCAGCCGAGGTTCAGCACGCAGGAGGTTTGCCCGGCGGACTGAATCACCTCTTTCAGCTTTCGCACGGAGGCCACGACGCCGGACAAACCGCAGGCCGAGGCGAATTTTTCATGCAGAGTGAGTGTCGCCGTGGAATAGGCGTTGGCGGCCGCGGCGAGCAGGCGCGCGTTCACGTTGGAGCGTGCGCGGGCCAGTTCGTCCCAGCGTCCGGCGAACTCGGTGCCGGGCGTGGCCATCTCGGCGAAGCGGGCCGAAGCGTCGGAGATGCGATTGGGCTCGACGGTGTTGCGGCCCACGCCCTTCCAGCCCCAGGCGATGCGGCCGCCGCGGAGATCGAGCTTCGCCGTGCGCCACAAGTGGACCTGGAAGCGGTCCCTGTCGACGGGGGCCGAATCGCCGAGCGAAAGCGCGCGCATCAGGTCATGGCCGGGGTTGCCGAGCGACTGGCGCTCCAAGTCCTCGGCGGCGGTGCGGCGCAGAGTGCCCTCGTCGAAGCGCGCGGCAAGCCCTTCCAGATGCTTGGCCTGCCAGCGTGAAGCGAGCAGGGCGGTGCGCAACGCGCCTTTCAACGCGCTGGCCGGCAGATAAGGGCCGCCGGTTTGGGCAGCGAACTCCGGAATGAACAGATGGTCCGTCGGCATGCGGTTCCAGTGGCTGACGGCGGAAGAGTGTTCAAAAGGGATGCGGCGACCGGCGAAATTCTGGGCGAAGCCGCCCCAGGAGGCGAAATCGAGACGTTCGGCGCGGCGGATCTGCACAAGGTAGTTGTCCAGCCGGGGTCCACGCGCCAGGAGTTTGAAAATGCGCGCCTGGTCCAACACGTTCACCTGGTCGCGCCACACCATGTAGTCGATGGGCGACAGGGCTTCGCCCGAACCGGCGAGGGTCGGCGTAAGCACGGTAACGCGGTAGTTCATCGGGCGGGCTCCGTGTCGAAGAAAGCGGGAACCAGATCGGGTTCGGACTCCTCGGCCGGTGGAGGTTCCACGGCGGGCGCGGGAGCGGCCGGTTCCGCCACGGCTTCCGGCTCTCCGGCGGGTAGCGGTTCTTCTATCCTCAGCGGTTCGGAGGGCTGCGGGTGCAACTGGTCCGGAAGCGGGAGCGCAACGGCGAAGCCGCTGCGGTAGACGGGGTGCGAATGGCCCGGGGGCGTGACGTCGGCGGCCTGGCCCACGGGGGCGGAGGCGGCGGCAAGCACGCTGCCTTCGGCGATCATGTCGATGGAGGGCTTCAGCACGCCCGTAGCCGTGCGGCCCGAGCGGGGAGCCAGCGAATAGTTGCCGGCGGTCCAGTCGATGGCGTCGGCGGGTGAGGCATCGCAGAGCGAAAGCAACCACCAGTGGCGCGAAGTTTCCGGCCAGCCCTGAGAGCGCGGCAGAAGCATCGTAGCGAGGCCGTCAAACTGAAAGCGAACCTCGGCGGCGCGTCCCCAGCCGAGCGAGCGTTCACCGCCGAGCCCGGTATCGCCCAGCAGCCGGAAGGCCGCCTCCAGCCTGGGACGCCATGTGGCGGCGGCTTCCGGGGTGGCGAACACGGCCGCGCACCAATAACCGGCCTGCGGCGCGAATTCCAGGCAGGCGGTTTGGTGGGGCGCGGCGGAGCCGGAAAGACGATCGACGGCAGCCGAGGCGCGCAGAGAGTAACGGAAAGGACCGGCGTGGCCGGGGCGTCCGCTGCGTGGCACCAGGCATTGGCTCATGCCGTCCACCTCCCAGCCATCCTCGCGCAGGGGCTGGCCGGAGACGAGCGCGGCGACGACGCGGGCCGGAACGAAACGGGCGCCGGAGGCGCGCAGGCGACCGGAAACATGCGGAGGCCACAATGTTTTGGGCGGCGGTAGATAAAGGTCGTCCCGCAGAAAGGGGAACAGCGAGGTGAGCCCGACGGCGGGCGCGGAGGCGCGGGCCGTGGCGTCGAGCCAGGGGCCGGCTTCATCCAACTGGTCCAGCGCCCCGGTAAGGGCCGCGAACAGCGTGTCGCTGTGGCACACCGGGTCGACACGGTCGCGCGAGCCCGTGTGCGGGCCGTTGCGCCAGGGGCCGGCGGGCGTGATGCGGACAAGCAGAGCGAGCGGCATGGCGTGGGGTGAGCTAGCTGAGTTGCGAGGCGAAACCGTCGCCGCTGGCCAGAACGAGAATATCGCCAGAACCTGCCGAGGCGGCCAGTTCCACCTCCGCGGCGCCCTTGGCGTAGTAGTCGCGGCCGCGCCACACGGCGCGCAGGTTGGCGAAGCGGACGCGGCCTGAGCCGCGCGAGCCGCCGCCGCCAAGCGAGTCGTCTTCCAGCAGGCGGAGACCTTCGGCAAGGCGGGCCACCAGCACTTTATCCTCTTCACAAAGAATGTCCACCACCAGGCGCACCTGGAAGCGGGCGCCGGCGGGCACGCGTTCGAGCGTGCGCGGGTTCACCTGCGAGGTCAGCCGGTCGATGGCATTTTCGCTTTTTACCTCGGTGATCTCATCGTCGAGGTTTTCCCGCATCTGGGGCGTGATGGAGTCAAGGTCGAGCGGCGCGTCATAGACGGTGAGGCGGGCGGGCGTGGCTTGCGCGCCGTCGACGGGTTCGCCGGAGACGCGGTCCATGCGGCCGGGGTTGCGGCCGAACAGCAGGCAGATCTCATCGCCGGGACGGTCGCTTTGATGGATGCGCACCTCCTGGCCGCGGCGGCGCGACAGGTAGACGAGTTCTTCAGGCGTGACGGCGCCGTCGGCATGTTCCAGCAGGGCGCGCAGACGGCCGCGCAGTGAGCTGCCGGGAACGTAGGGACGGCCGAAGCTGTCCTTCACGACAGGATTGTCGGCGCCGCCGATTTCGAGCGATCCCTTGCCGGCGCCGATGTGGAGCCCGGTTTCGCAGTGCAGCTCGCCTTCCAGGATGAGCTTGCCGATCAGTTTCAGTGTCGTTTGTGCGGTGTGAGCGCTCATGGGTATGTCCTCGGGCGGGCTACTCGTTGTAGGCAATGATGGCTTCAAACAGATCGCGGAAGCGTTCGTAGCCGCGCGCTTCGTTCTTGCGCGTGACGGCGAGCAGGAGCTTTTCCAGCGGATCGAGCGAGCGCAGCGAATGGCGCGCGATGGTGTAGGCCAGGCGCGCGCGCAGCATGACGAAGTTATGCTGGCGGTCGGCGTCGGCCGTGCGCGTGGCGCGGCGGACGGCGTTATAAAAGCGGCGGAGCTGTGAGCGCGTGCCCGAGTCGAGGTCGCGCATGCGGGCAACCACGGCGTGCGCGGCGTTGTCGAGATAGAGCGGATCGGCGACCAGTTTTTCGAGATCGATTTCCAGAGGGCCGTCAGGGCGGCCGGCGCCGCGGCGATCGTCACGGCGGTCGTCGCGCCGTCCGCCTTCCGGACGCGGTCCGCGCCCTTCTCCACGCTGGCCTTCCGGGCGGGGACCGCGGCCTTCGCGTGCGCCATCCCGTTGGCCGCCTTCACGAGGTCCGCCTGCCGGCTGCCCTTCCTGGCGGGGCGGTCGCTCGCCTTTGGGCGGACGGTCGCCACGAGGAGGACGCTCGCCACGCGGTGGGCGGTCGCCGCGTGGGGCCTGCTGCTGCGCCGAAGCTGGTTGCGGCGCGGACGCGGCCTCGGGTTCCGAGGAGGGCGCGGAGCTTCCGGCGGCCGGAGCGGTTTCGGGAGGGGGCGCCGGAGCCGGAGCTTCTGCCGGAGGCGGGGCCACTGGCGCGGCGGCGGATTCGGGCGCGGCCTCGACGGCGGGCGCCTGTTGCAGATCCTGTTCCTGATCAGACATGAGTTTCAGCCTCGATGGAGAGACGGGTCCATTCGACCGCCACGCGGCCGGCCGGACGCAATCGTACGTTTTGTGCGCTGCCGCCAATCAGTTCCTGAGTGACCGAGTTGCGGAGCTTTTCAAATTCGCGGCCCGGGCGGGAGCCCAGAGCCAGACCGATGCGGCGGTGGTAACGCCAGGGACGGCCGCCGGGGGCGCGCGTACCGGTGGACGCGGCGGCGTGGAGTTTTTCACGGTAGAAACCGGTGAATTCGGTGAGGAAGGCCGGCGGGCAGCGGAAGTCGCGGATGAGTCGCAACAGGTCATCGCGAAGGCCCGAGGCGCGGTACACCTGCTTCCAGTCGACGGTGCGGCCGAAGAGGTGGAAGCAGTCCTTCTCCTCGCTTTTGGCGCTTTCCAGCAGGCGTCCCGCCTCCTCGTAGACATAGGGGAAGGGGGTATCCTGGCCGGGCGCCAGGGCGAGGGCCATCGAGATGGTCTTGGCTTCCGGACCGTCGAGGAATTTCAAATTTTCGCCGGCAAACAGGTGAAACAGGCGGTGAAATTCGGTGGCCAGCCGGAGCAGGGCGTCCCAGGAGCCGTAGACGGCGAAGTCGTCCCCGCCGGTATAGAGGATGGTGACTTTGCGCCACAGTTCGGGCAGGGCATTGCAGGCGAGTTCGATTTCACCGGCGAAGAACTGCTTCATCACGCGCGACAGCCGGAGATGTTCCTCGATGTCGGCGCAGGTGCGCAGCCGGACGCCGAAGTTGTCCACGTCGCCGCGCAGTACGCCCCAGCGCTGGCTGCCCTCGGCGCGGGCGGCGAGTTCGGCGGGCGTGGCCGGCTGGCTGCCTGCGTCGTCGAGCGCCGTGTGGCGCGCCAGGTGAATGTCGTCGGGACCGGCGCCGAGACGCCAGTTGTGGCGGCCGCCTACCACGGTAACCACGCCGGGCTGGTCCGGTGACCAGGAAGCCGTGGCGGCCTCCCGGAAAGCCTCCGAAAAACCGGCGAAATCCTGTTCGGCGCCGGGGCCGGGCAGCGGGACCGCGAGGGGCGTCCCCAGGGCGCGGCCCAGGCTTGTATAGAGGCGCTTGCGGACGATGGACCAGTCGCCGAGGTTCTCCGTCCAGGCCCACACCAGATGTAGGCGGGCGCCGCTGCGGGCGTAGATGTCCGCTTTCGCGGCGGCCAGAATCTCTTCGGCCTGTACGCGGGACTCCTCCGGCAAAACGATCAGGAATTGGCCGCCGCCGCTGGTGCCCAGCAGGAGCGGAGACAGGCCGAGTTCGGCCAGAATGCCGCGGGGAATGACCTCGGAAAGCAGCGCGGCCCACTGGGAACGTCCGGCGAGCGCGCCGGCCGAGTGTGCCTCCGGGGCGGGCGAAAGCAGGAACTCTTCCAGTCCGGAGAGCTTACCGAGTAGGAAAATCTGAACGGACATCGCAGGTTGCCGGGCGCAACGAGACCGCGCCGGATGAAAGCACGCGGGATCGAGACGAAAGATCCACTGTATCACAGGCCAGGAAACCGGGCCGCGGACCGGCGAGCCCAAGATTTGTAAGCGAAACCCCCAGCATTTTCCAATCCACAAATGAGCCTGGAGTGGGGAAGTGATTCCAATGCGGGATGAGCCTGAGAGTTCACGGGCGAGGTGTGCCGTTGGCAGGCTTCTCCTTTCGATGGATTG
>JADZBH010000024.1 GCA_020852175.1 Bryobacterales bacterium
GAACCCGAGCGCCGACTCAAGGGCCGGAATGACAGGGGCGGCCTCGGTCGCCCCGCTAAATTCAGACTCCCAGGTCGCTAACTTATTGCCGACGAAAAACGGTCTTGACAACCGGGACCACCTCAGAATACCCGCGCCGGCGCAAATAGGCATACAAGGGATACCAGTAGCGCTCGCACAGAGAAACCAAAGCAGAGCGGGCTTCCTTCCTTTGGGGATCGCCCGCGGTGACAACCAATGTCCACCGGGTGGTCGGAAAATCAGACGGTCCTGCCAAGGTGTGCATCGTCACAATCAGGATAAGGAATCGAGATCCTAATGGTTACATCGCGATCACTGCAGTTTCGCGTACTCCGATTTGGCGATTTTCAGAAGGGGAAGATCTGTATCCGCCTCTTTCCAAAGGGCGAGAAAGGCTTCATAGGCAGCTTTCGACCTGATCTTATCCCCGGACAGAGCAAACGCCCTGCCAAGCTGCAGGAGAGCTAGTGCTCCAATGGGATCCAGGGCAACAATACCACGGTGGTCGAGAATCTTCTGAAACTCGGTCACAGCTTCGTCGTACCTGCGCGAGGCCATGAGAGATTGGCCGCGCACGTATGCCGAGTGCAACCCGCCAAGAATGAAATACAGATAGCTAAGGCCATTCGCCGCGAGTTCATACGAACGCGTGATTTCCAGCCGGTCCACGCTGTCCGAGAACTTGCCTCGCCCCTGCGCGCCCAACGCGCGCAGGACCGGCGCATAGGTAAACTTCACGAACGTATCGTCCGGGAATCGGGCTTCCAGGTCTCCGGCGAGTGCCTCGGATCGGGCAGAACTTCCCGAAAGCGCCAAGGCCAGCCCAGCGGCGTATTCGACATCCCGGTCCGTGGAGAGATCGAGCGCGGCCATGACGGCGGTCCGTGCCTCGGAGGCATTCCCGCACTGTGCCTCCCACACGGCGCGGGCGGCGATGAAAGTCGCGGCCGCTTCACGTTCTCCGACTTGGAGAGCCAAGTCCACGGCGCGCCTGGACGACCGCCGCGCAGCCCGCAAACGGCCGGAACGGGCAAGAGCGAGCGCCTCCGAGTGTGTGATCCAGTGACCACCCAAACGATTTCCGCTTGCCGAAGCTGCAATCCGAACCATCTGCTCCCGGTCTCCCTTAAGCGCGGCAAGGTTGTATTGCAGAGTGGGCAGCGAAGGGATTTGAAACTTGCGCGCCGTGGCACGCTGAATTGTTTGTTCAGCCTCCGGGAAACGGTCCGTGTAAAATTGGGCCATCGCGAGATTGACATACGGGTATGGAATGTCGGGATCCGCCGCGATTCCGTCCAGCGCGGCTTCGATGGTCCTTTCGAAGCGGCCCGTCCCTTGCGTGGATATTCCGCCGAGCAGATCCTGGGCGTTGGAGAGCATGGCTCCTCGTCTGGGATAGGTCTGACTCCACAATTCGAGCGTTTCATACGCCTTTTCCAAATTGCCCGTCACTTGCCTGTCATGGATGAAGTCGATGTAAAATCTCTCCCGGTCGCTGACACGGTCGCGCAAGAGCCACGCCTTGGTTGCGTACTCGACGGATAGCGCCGAATGGATTCCGCCGTAGCTAAACCCCAACTTCGCGTAAGCCATCGCAAAGTTGGGATCGATCTCGATCGCACGGAGTAGAAGGGGAATAGACCGCTCCCGGTTCCCGAGGGACAGGCTCAACTTTTCCGCGGCGCTGTACACTTTGAAGGCTTCCAGCGACGGCGTCGTGGCCTCGGAGAGCGGCATGGAGTGCTTTTCCACCGTAGCCAGCGACTCGCCCGCTCTGGTTCGGAATTTTCGCGACATCCCGCTAAGGGTGTTCAAGACTTCCTCTCTCCGCGCGGCTACCGCCTGCTGTTGGTCTAAAATATTCCCCGTGTTGCAGTCCTTCGCGCGAAGTCCCAGGACGTATTGGCTGCCTACGCGCGCGATCGAGCCATCCAGGACAGCCGCGCTCGCGGTTCGTTCGCAAACCTGCTGGGCGAGTTCAGGCGTCAGCCTGGCATCTTTGGGCTGTCCCATCAGAGCCAGCGTGTGCTGGACCGTTCTGTCCGAAATCAGGGCAAGGTACGGTGACTGCTGAAGTTCCACGGACAACCCCTGGCGCAGCGTGTCCTCGAACATCGGATCGCCGGTCTTGTTCTCGAACTCGGCAAGAACGATGGTGTCCTTCCCGGCAAGCCTGGGTCTCGCCGCGGAATCGCGCCCAACCGACCAAACCGTCACGCCGCCCAACAGGAGGAAGGCCGCTGTCGCGGCGGTTTCCAGCGCGGCCATCCGGCGCCTGCGGAGAAACTTGCGCGTGCGGTAAATCCAGTTGGGAGGAGAGGCGAGCACGGGCCGGTCTTCCAGATGCCTCTGGATATCGGCCGCCAGATCGGACACCGAAGCATAGCGCCGCTCGCGCGCCTTCTCCAGCGCCTTCATCGTGATCGCATTCAGATCGCCATCCACAAGGCGGCGAAGCGTGCCTGGGTCGGTCTGGCGGCGCGCGGCGATGTCGCTCGCCCCCGCTCCCATCGACGTGAGCTTACGCGGTAGCGGCGGCGCTTCCTCCTCGCGGATGATCCGTAGCATTTCGGCCAAACCGGCGTTGCGCAGCGCGGCCGGTTCGATGGGTACAACCCCGATCATCAACTCGTACGGCACCACGCCCAGCGAATACACATCCGAGAGTTCGTCGATGGCTCCCGTCATCGTGTCAGCCTGTTCAGGGCTTGCATACTCCGGCGTTCCCACGATCTGGCCGAACTCCGTCAGCAGCGTGTTCTCCACGGCCCACTTATCGGTGGCCTTGGCGATACCGAAGTCGATTACCTTCGGGACTGGCGTACCGTCCTGCTCGGTCACAAGCACGTTGGACGGCTTCAGGTCGCGGTGAATCACTCCCTTGCGGTGCGCATGCTGAACGGCATGGCAGACCGCTTGGAATACCCTGAGCCGGTCTTTGACGGAAAGCTTCCTGTCATCGCAAGATTGCGTGATCGGTGTGCCCTCGATGTACTCCATGACGAAGTACGGGCGCCCGCTGCCGGCCGTGCCGGCGTCGAAGATCTGGGCGATGTTCGGATGATCCATCACGGCCAGCGCCTGGCGCTCGTTGTTGAAACGAGCGAGCACCTGCGCAGTATCCATGCCGAGCTTCACGACCTTCAACGCTACATGCCTGCGAATCGGTTCGCGCTGCTCGGCCAGGTACACGGTGCCCATGCCGCCTTCGCCAAGCGCGCGAACGATCCGGTACCGGCCAAAGTCGTCATGGCCCGCTGCCGCGGCAGCATCGATGAGTTGGGTTTCGGATTCTTCCGCACCGGCCAAACTATCGAAAGCGCCGAGAATCAGACACTTCGGGCAGAGTCCGGCGGGATCGCCGGAACCCAATTCCGAGCCGCACTGAGGGCAGTTTGGCATCTGTACCAAAATCTCAGGAATAATTTTAGCCTTTCGCTCCCGGCGCTGTAACCTTCACACCTGCACGGCCTTATTCGTGGCAGGTAAGCCCAATTGGGCTGGCTAATTGATAGATCCACTAAAGGGGGACTCGTTATGAACCTTCAAATACCGCGGAGAGGGAAAACAGCTCTGGCTACGGCGCTCTACGCCGCTGCGTTCTGCAGTCCAGGTTTGGCCCAAGTCGCGGCGTCTTCGATTCTGCAAATCGACCTGGCAGATCACGTCTTGTACTTTCAAGACGCCTTCGACCTTTCCAAGTTTGCAACTGAGCCCAACGCTACACCGGCAGGCACCGTGTTAGGCCCCATTCGAAATTTCCCGCGTACCACAGGCATCGCCGACATCGTGGCGATCAATGGCCACCGGGTGACGGGGAGTTATTCCAGCGCCAATGTGACGGGACTTTTCTTGAGAACGGCCCCCACCCCTGGCCAGGCGATCGCCGATACCGTGAGGAACGCAGTGGGGATGGTCGCCTTCGAAATCCTGAAAAGCGACGGTACCCCGATAGGGACCATCGTGGCCAACGGATTCGCCGGAGGCGCGGCTCCGCCGGGAGCTCCCGCGGCGGCAACGGGCAATAACTACGTCATTACTGGCGGTACAGGAGCGTTCCTCGGCGTTCGGGGGCAGATGTCGGTGGCGCCCGCGCAACCGGGAGTGGCGATTCAACGGAATGCCTCGATGACGGAGGACCCGGCGAACCGCCGCCGCCATGGAGGCGGAAAATGGCGCTACGTAGCCCATTTGATCCCGATGTCGTCACCACAGATTTTGACCACTGCCAGCGGGCCGGTTGTCTTCCATTCGGATTTCTCACCCGTTACGGCAGCCAGGCCTGCCAGGTCCGGCGAGGTCCTGATCATGCAGGCTTCTGGTCTTGGCCCCACGGTTCCAGGCGTGGATCCTGGCCAGCCATTTCCCGCCGACTCGATTCTACAGGTTAATTCTCCATTGGCTGTGTCGGTGAATGGCCAGGAAGCGGAAGTGGTCAACGGGGTAGGCTGGCCCGGTCTGGTGGATACCTATCGCGTGGATTTTCGGGTTCCCGCGGGCATGGCGGCTGGAACGGCCTCCGTGCAGTTGAGCGCGGCCTGGATCGCTGGAACCGCGGTGCGGATCGCCGTTCAGTAAACGCTGGCTGTACGGGTTGCCCCGAACCGGCGCCTCGCGCATCATCCACGGCCCTTCGACGCCGTTTAACGGTGAGGGACATCCGCCCCCTCTCAGCGTAGCTACCTCAGGGGACCAAAATCACTCTGTCCCGGTAGTGTTGTCCTTATTTCAGTAGCACATCGGCCACCCCTCCCGGGTGGCCGTTCTGCTTGCTTTACGCCTTCTCCACGGTGTGCCAGAATCTCTGCCAGACGGCGCGCCACCCTACGGATTGAATGCCACCTCGACCGTCCTGCCCGCGTCGTGCAGGGTCAGGCGGAACGCCCGAGGGGACTTTGCGGTGTCCGAGGGGAAGAGGAAGCGGGCCGTCATGGATGTTCCCGGGTTGAGGTCGCCGTACCAGGAACGGTCGGTGGCCAGGTCGATGATATCGGGATACGCTTTGGTGACGCTGCCGTCAGCGGCCAGCAGTTCCGCGGTCACGTACTGCCAGCCCCATCGGGCGGGCAGCAGAAGGCGATTGGTGACGGTGAGGTTGACGACGTACCGCCGGCCGGTCGCGGGCCGGCGCGCGCCTGCGACGATCTCGGGTTCACTCACCCCGTCCATCCGTATTTCCAGCGGGCCCAGGTCAAACGTTGCACCCCGGGCGGCTTGGACCGAATCTATTACGCCGATTCCATCCGGTGTAGCGAAGGTGGAACGGATCCGTCCGACCGAGGGAGCGAGGTCATACCAGGCGACCTTTCGCGGCGTTTCGTACATCAGGCCGAAACGGAAGTCCGTGAGGTCCGCGGGAATCCTCCATACGGCGGCGAACTTCGCGGAATCTCCGGACTTAAGCTGCTTGCTGATGTACCCCAGCGTGGACGGATCGAAGGTTCCGGCGAACTTGAATTTGCCGGGCCCCTTATACGCTTGCCACAAGCGCAGCCCAATTGACTCCGTACTCGTCAGGCGGGCCGTGGACGTCTTCTCATGGTTTCGGATGGATCCTCGCAAGACGAGGAGTTTCTCTCCGGCTCGCGCAAAGACGTTCTCCTGGCGGTTGGGAAACACCAACGCCAATTCCGCCGAGTCGAGCGTCACTTCACGTTCACTCGCGAGTTCCATTTTTTCGTTACTGCCAATCACTCTCGATTCCGCGCCGATCACGTACGGAACTCCCAATTGCGCCGTGGCTTTGAATGGCCTTGGGCCAGCGGGAGTTTGTGCACTGGCAAGCGCCGCAAGAAAGCAAAGGACCAGACCGTCGCGCATGATTCACCTCGTCAGGGTTTAACGTACGACGGCCATCATCGCACGGAACGATGCGGGGCCCACGATGGAAAATGCACGGTTGTCAGGCCTGAAAAGTGCTAAGAGTGAAGGAGGTGGCTCAATTCCGCCGCCGCCGTTCCGCGGGTGCGGGATGCCGGTACGAAGAGGCGCCACCCGGAGAAATCCCACGCAGGTTCAAGTCCTGCCCTCAGCACCAGTTTTTCAGTACCACGGCGGTCCACTTCCTCGTGGGGGCCGTTCCCGCATGTGCTGTCATTCCCTGCCGGACGCCCCAAGTCCTGGTACTCCGGTTCCAATTGGATAGGGAACAACCCCTGGTACCGGCTCGGGTTTCCTCTACGTGTCTAAGTGCTTGCCCTGAAACGAACAGGGTACCTTCATCACAAGCGAAAATGAGACGATGGGGTGATTGCTCGAATTCCGCGGGGAATGTCTACTAGGACTATGCCTGCGGGGAACACGTCCGTCACACACAACGCGCACCTGCATGATCCCAGCCACGTCCTCACCTCGGCGCGTCTGCAACTCATCCTCCCCGTACTGTCGTTCGTCTACCTGGCAATCTGCCTGCAACAGATCATCGACTCGGCCACGGCTCAGCCCGACCGGCTCGCTCTGCTCACCGCCGCCATCAGCTTCCTGTGCTGGATCTTCCTTCGCCGCCGCCTGATCGACTCCTGCTCCGGGAACCAGATCGGCCTTGTCGTCGGCTTCCTCATCCTTTCCCAAAGCCTGTCGCGCTACTATTTCGTCGCCGACTCCTCGCAACTCACCGTGCTGTCCCTGCTCCTGCTGGGCAGTTCCTGGGTGCTTTCGACATTTGGAGGCTGGCTGAGCGTGGTCGCCATCCCCGCCGTGGGCGGTTGGGTGGCCGTCGCCTGCCTCAGCGAATCCGCACGCACGCAGTTCCACGGTTCTGTATTTCTAGGCGGCACCGCAGTCATGTCCGCCGCCGCGCTCTACCTTCGACTTTGGCAGCATCGCCGCGCCGGACGGATGCAACTCACCCCGCCGCAGTCGGAGGCGGAAGCCGCGCGCCACCGGCTTACGCACGCCATCGAGGGCAGCCAGGACGGTTTCTGGTACTGGGACCTCGACGCGAACACCTTCCACTGCTCACCCTCCTGGGCCATGATGCTCGGCTACACTCCGGGGGAACTGACCACGCACCCCGACGAGTGGCTCGACCGTGTCCATCCGGGATATCTGGCCGAGATGCAGAACCGGATCTCGCAGCATCTGCTGGGCCATAGCGGCTGCTTCGGCAGCGAGCACCGTCTCCGTTGCAAGGACAACACCTACCTGTGGGTTTCGGCCCGCGCCACGGCCATCCGGGATGCCTCCGGAAAGCCCACGGCACTGGCCGGTTCCCACCGCGACATCGGTTCATTGATCGAGGTGGAGAGCCGCGAAATCAACGACGCCTTCTCCGACCGTCTCACCAAGCTGCCCAACCGCGACCTACTGACCGCCCGGCTGGACCGCCTCATGGCGCAGAAGCGTCAGCAGGGCCAGGCCGCGCCCCTGTTCGCGCTCATGTTCCTGGACCTGGACCGCTTCAAGCTGATCAACGACAGCATGGGCCATCTGGTGGGAGACCAGCTTCTGATCGCCGTCGCCGGGCGGCTGCGCAACTGCGCACGGCCGGGCGACATCGTGGCCCGCTTCGGCGGCGACGAGTTCGTCATTCTGTTGGAGCGTTTGCGCGATAAAGACGAGGCCGTCCGGGCCGGCTCCCGCATCCTGAACGCCCTGTCGACGCCATTTGAGATCAATGGCTCCGAGGTGGCGAGCGGCGGCAGCGTCGGGCTCGTGCTCAGCGACGAACCGGCCACGGAGGCGCAGGATCTGCTCCGCTACGCCGACATGGCCATGTACCACGCCAAGAGCCAGCGCAAAGGCCAGTTGCAAATCTACAACCAGAGCATGCAGGATGCCGTCACGCGCGCCCACGATTTGCAGAACGAACTCGCCCGCGCGCTCGACCGGCGGCAGCTTCTGCTTCACTTCCAGCCCTTCGTCGCCATCAACTCCGGCGAGATCCGCGGACTGGAAGCCCTGCTGCGCTGGCAGCGGAGACCCGATGAGATCATCCCGGCTGGAGACTTCGTACCGCTGGCCGAGGAGATGGGCATTCTCGACGAAATAGGCGACTGGGTGCTCCGCACCGCATGCCGTCAGAATGTCGAGTGGCAGAAGAGCGGGTTGCCTCCGGTGCGCGTGGCCGTGAATCTTTCCCCGCTGCAACTGCAGCAGCGCGACTTCTCGCGCCGTGTGGTCTCCATTCTGAAGGAAACCGGCCTCGATCCGCGCTGGCTCGAACTGGAGCTGACCGAAACGGCGTTGATGAACAACCTCGACATCGCCCCGGCCACGCTCGCCGAGCTTGTGGCGCAAGGCATTCGCGTTTCCATCGACGATTTCGGCACCGGCTATTCGTCGCTCAACTACCTGCGCCAGTTCAGCTTCCAAACGCTCAAGATGGACCGCAGTTTCGTCGCCGAGATCACCAGCGACACCAAGGCCGCGGCAATCGCCAAGGGGCTCATCTCACTGGCGCACGATCTGGACCTCTCGGTGATCGCGGAAGGCGTCGAACGGAGCGACCAGAGGATCTTTCTCGCGGCGCAACGTTGCGATCAGGTGCAGGGCTACCTCGCCAGCCGGCCGCTGCCCGCACTGACCGTGCCGGGACTGCTCAAACTCGGGCACGTGCCCTCGGGCCTCGGCCAATATGGCTGGAACGATACGGCCGAGCCCACCGTTTCAGGACAGTTTCTCAGCTTGGAGCGCGCGCTGGATTCAGCCGCGGAGGGATCGCGCAAGCCGAGCCCGCAGGCGTTGATTCAACTGGCGTCCCCGCAACGGCCGAGAATGCAGTCCGCCGCGACTCCGCTACCGCGTTAGGGCAGGGCCGTGGCTTCCTGCGTCGTGAAGTACAGCGCCGTCTCGGAAGGGATGAATACGCGCTGGCCTTTCATGAACACCTGCGCGCCCGCGCCGGCAGCCGCGCCCGCGCCGGCTCCGATCGCGGCGCCCTTGCCGCCGCCGGCGATCGCGCCGATGATGGCGCCCAGAACACCCACGCCCGCCGCCGTCTTTGCCGTCCTTGCCGTTTGAGAACCCGATTCCTGCTGCACGTTGGACGTGTTCAACTCCACCTTTTGCCCGTTCACCTGGATCGACACCAGAGCCACGCTCAATTCCGTGCGGCCGGACAGCTTGCCCGCCTCTTTTTCCGAGACCAGGCGTACAGTGGCATCGGCCCCCTTCGGCGCCACCTCTTCCCCATCCACCACGAGCGGAAGAATCAGGCTCGCGCGAAAGGCATCGCCTTCGGCGGCCTTCTGCGAGTCGATCGAATCGATCATCCGCACCCCAATTTCCGTGCCGCTGGGCAGCGACCGCTTGCTTGCCTGGCTCACCATGGCGGCCAACACCTGCTCGCTCACGCCCGCCTGCTTCAGGTCGATGATCGTCGCCGTGTCCAGGGCCAGCCGGCCAGGGTTCCGCTTCAGATAGTCAAGCAGGAAGCTCTGCTGGAAACCGGCCGCGGAGAGATCGCGGATCTGCCTCGGCGACAACGGCAGCGCCGACGGCGCCCGTTCGCTGACCGCGGCGATCACACGTTCGCTCACACCAGCCTGTTTCAATTCAATCAGTTTCGATGGCTCGCCCGCTAGCTTCGAAGGCTGCTTTTGCACCATCTCGAGTATGAATTCCTCGCTCAGCCCCGACTTGGCGAGCTTGACGACATCTTCATTGGTTACCGCCACTTGCGCCGGGGCCAGGGTAGCGAATCCAAGCAGCGCGGTGGCAAAGCAGACAAGGTGCTTCATATTTTTTCTTGTTTCCATTTTCATTAGACGCGCGTAGAGCGCACCACGCTACAAATATGTGCTTAGCGGCGTTGGAGGATCCGCTCGACGGCTTCCAGTTCCTTGCCGGCTTCGCTCCATTTTCCCTCGCCGGTGAGCTCGCGATAACGATGCATGTGAGTGCGTAGCTCTTCCAGCCGCGGATCGGAAGCTGGACCCGAAGCGGGCGTTCGTGACACGGCGGGCGTGGAGGTTGGAGCGCCGCCGGCAGGCGCCGCCGGAGCCTGAATGCCCGCCAGTTCCGCGATCGCCTCCTGATAGGTATCGCGATAGATGAGCTCATTGCCCGATGCCACCACCACCTTCTTCAACTGCGGCATGCGAGCTTCCCGCGCCTGAATATAGATGGGCTCGACGTACAGGAACGAATTGTCCACGGGCAGCACGAGCATCTGGCCGCGCAGAACTTGCGATCCCTGCTGGTTCCACAGCGAGAGGTCCTTGGCGATGTTCTGATCCTGGTTGATTCGCGCCTCGATCTGCATGGGACCGAACATGAGCGCCTGTTTGGACAGATGCAGGAAGCGCAACTCTCCCAGCGAGGCGCCGTCGCAACGCGCCACCATCAGTCCGATCATGTTGTCTTTGTTGCGCGGCGTGAAGGGAAGCACAAGAAGGAACTCCGGCTTGTCGCCGTCGGGCAGCGTGGCCACGACGTAAGTCGGCGTCAGCGGCTGCGGCGTATTGTCCTGTCCGTAGATGTTCCGGGCGATGTCCCACAGGTCCTCCTTGTTGTAGAAGGCCTGCGGATCGCGCATGTGAAAGGTGCGGTAAATCTCGGCCTGGACGCGGAAAAAGGTCTCCGGGTAGCGCGTGTGGCGGCGCAGATCCGGCGGCATCGCCGAGGCGTCCTGAAACAGTTTTGGGAACAGACCGCGGTAGGCGCGGATGATCGGGTCGGCGTCGTCGAACACGTACAGTTGAATGTTGCCGTCGTAGGCGTCAACAGTGGCCTTCACGGAGTTGCGGATATAGTTCACGCGCTGGCCGTCGCCCAGGCGCAGATAGGCTGAATAGGGGTGTGCGTCGGACACCGTGTAGGCATCCACGGTCCACACAAGGCGGCCCTCGTCGGTCAGCACCAGGTAGGGATCGGTCTCCCATTGAAGGAAACCGGCCACCGTGTCCAGGCGGTCCAGAATCTTGCGCCGGATGAGCATGCGGGACTCCGGCGTGAACAACTGCGTCAGCAAAATGTTGCCGTCCATCTCTCGGACCGCCGCGGCCACGCGCGTCATCGCCGATCCCATGGGAATGCCGCCCTTGCCGTCGTAGCGCGTGAACACGCTGTCGTTGCCCGCGGGGTAGCTGAATTCCTTCTGGCCGGTCCGGACGAAAACGGGCTCGTGCATCACCTCGCCGAAGTAGATCTCCGGCCGCGTCAGCTTCAGATTCGACGCCTTGATCTTCGGCGGCGCGTCCTGCACGAAGAACTGCGGCAGCCCGTCGGGGGTGATTTCATTGGCCTCGGCCATCACCATGCCATAGCCATGCGTGTAAATGAAATGCGGATTGATCCACCCCTTCCTGGCGTCGGGAAGTTGGCGAATGTCCAACTCCCGGGGGCTCAGCATCACCTGCCGCAACTGTCCGTCCAGGACGTAGCGGTCCACGTCGGTGTCGGAGAAGGTGTAATAAGGACGCAGCGCCTGAATCTGCGTGGTGGTGTCGTGGAAGGCGCGCCAGTCCCAGAGCCGCACGTTGTCGATCAGCGGACGGTGGCGTT
The DNA here is from genome assembly GCA_020852175.1 of Bryobacterales bacterium. GTDB lineage: Bacteria > Acidobacteriota > Terriglobia > Bryobacterales > Bryobacteraceae > JAFLBB01. The sequence goes on from JADZBH010000024.1 coordinate 11,467, forward strand.
CGATGTCGATGCGGGCCCCCAACTGAGCGGGAAATTCGGCTTCCTGGACTCGCGACGACAGGCCGTAGGCGCGCCGCGTGGATTCGATGTGACGCTCGATGTAGGGTTTTTGCAGCGTGATTTCATTGGGCCGCACGTAGATGGCGTTCACCACGCCAGGCACGAGGGATACCGCGGCATAGCCGATGGCCGGCAGAATCAAAGCCTTGAACTGACCCGCCAGAACACCCGCGGCTGCCACCAGAAGCGTGGCGAACAGAAACCACAGCAGAGGGAGGACAACCCGTTCATCGACATAGTCGACGCCCACCAGGAAGCCGTGATCGCTGTTCAGCAGTTTGTAGCGGTCCAGCGCCACGCCCCAGGCCATCGCCGCCAGGAACACGGCCAGGCTGGCCCGCAGAAAGTTCGATTCCATGCCCAGGCGTTCGCGCAACAGCGAAAAATCGATGCTCTCCATGCCCTCCTGCGAGCTGAAAGTGCTGCCCAGTTCACGCACGCGCGCGGTCATCCAGTGGACAAGGGCGGCGAACAGGGCCACGGCGAGCGCGTAGCTGCGCAGGCCGCGCCACAAGGGCAGATCGAAGAGATAGAACGAAATCGGGCGGCCGAACACGGGGTCCGTCCAGCCGTCGCCAGCCACTCCCCGGGATCCGAAGTAGCGCACCACCGTCCAGGTGTCGATGGTGGCCAGTGAGATCAAGGCGGCCACCGCCAGCAGACCCACGGCAATGGCTCCGCGGAAACGGTTGGCGCCGAAGCGCGAGCGGCTGCCATGCAGTCCGGAACGGTAGGCGGCGTACAACGCCAGGAAGGCCAGCAGCGCTCCGCCGGCTATGGGGGCCGCGCCATAACTCCACAGGCGCCACCAGACGTCGATCTGCCCGATCTCGCGCCACCACAAATAATCGATGTAGGTGGAGGCCACGCTACGGGCGCTCAGCAAGGCCAGGAACAGCGCGAACACAATCACGGGCAGCCAGCCGCCGGGCTTGCGGGGAGGGGGGTACACGATCTCGGGATAGGTGCTCACTGCCCTCCACTATAGCGTTGACGGCAGTTCCGCGCCCTCCAAGCGAGGGTACGAGTCGTGGTAAGTCCGGAGCGCTACCGCTGCCACACGATGCGGCCCGCGACCACCGTTGCCACTGGCCCGCCTTTGTAGGTGTGGCCGTGAAAAGGCGAATTCTTGCTCTTGGACTGCGTCTTGTTCACGTCGTAGGTCCACGCGGCGGCCGTGTCGAAGATGGTGACGTCGGCCGGCGAGCCTGGCGCCAGCGTGCCGCGGTCCAACCCCATCACGCGCGCGGGTCCCGTGGTGTACAACTCGATCATCTTGCGCAACGTGATCCTGCCGGGATGCACCAGCTCCTCCAGCGTGATGCCAAGGGCCGTTTCCAGACCGGTGATGCCGAACGGGCAACGTTCGAACTCCTGCATTTTATCGCTGCCGGCGTGGGGCGCATGGTCGGTGGCGATCACTTCGACGGTGCCGTCCGCAAGGCCCTCCAGCACGGCGGCCACATCCTGCTTGCCGCGCAGCGGAGGCTTCATCTTGAAGTTGGAATCATAGGGCGCCGTATCCGAATCGGCCAGCACGAAGTGGTGCGGCGTGGCTTCGCAGCTCACCTTCAGTCCGCGCTTCCTGGCGAAGGCCACCATGGCCACGGCGTGGTGCGTGGAGATGTGCGCCACGTGGAATCGCGCGCCGGTGGCCTCGGCCAGCAGAATGTCGCGCGCCACCATCACGTCCTCGGCGGCCGCGGGAATGCCCCGGAGACCGCGGCGTACGCTCGTCTCGCCTTCGTGCATGTCGCCGCCCGCGCTCAGGTTCAGGTCCTCGCAATGATCGATGACGGGAATGTCGTGGCTCTTGGCCAGTTCCATCGCCCGCCGCATCACGCGCGAGTTCATTACCGGGCGGCCGTCGTCGCTGATGGCCACGGCCCCGGCCTTCACCATGGCGCCGATGCCGGCCAGTTCCTCACCCTTGCTGCCCTTGGTGATGGCGCCGATGGGATACACATTCACCACGGACTTCTGCTTGGCCCGCTCGATGATGTAGCTGGTCACCGTGGCGCTATCGTTCACCGGCGAGGTGTTCGGCATGCAGCAGACGCTGGTGAAGCCGCCTGCGGCCGCCGCCCTGGCCCCCGTTTCAATGGACTCGGCGTGTTCAAAGCCCGGTTCGCGCAGATGAACGTGCATGTCGATGAAGCCCGGTGCGACAATCATGCCCGTGGCGTCGAACACAGCGGCGCCGGAAGGCGTATCCAGGTTCGCGCCCACGGCGGCCACGCGCCCGGCGGCGAGATACACGTCGCTCACGGCGTCGAGGCCTGAAGCCGGGTCGATCACCCGCCCGTTGCGAATCACCAGCATGCTTTCCCTCACGGCAACACCCGTTCGAGAACGGCCATGCGCACGAACACGCCATTCTCCACCTGATTCAGAATCACCGACTGCTGCGAGTCGGCCACCTCGGAGCTTAGCTCCCGTCCGCGGTTGATCGGGCCCGGGTGCATCACGATCACGTCGGGCTTGGCCAGTTCCACATGCTCCTGCCGCAAGCCGTAGAAGCCGAAATATTCGCCCGCCGGGAAGGTGGTTTCAAACTGGCGTTCCAGTTGCACGCGCAACATCATGATGACGTCGGCGTCGCGGATGGCTTCGTCCATGCGGTAGGTGAGCTTCACGCCCGGAGCCAGCCGTCCGAGTTCTTCCGGCAGCAGCGTGGGCGGTCCGCACAGCACGACCTCGGCGCCGAATTTCGCCAGCAGGTGGACGTTCGAGCGGGCCACCCGGCTGTGGGCGATATCGCCTATGATGGCCACTTTCAGGCCTTCGAGCGAGGGCCTGTGGTCAAGAATCGTCATGGCGTCCAGCAGCGCCTGCGTTGGGTGCTCGTGCGTGCCGTCGCCGGCGTTGATGATGGGAATCGGCAGGTGGCGCGCCAGGAAATGCGGCGCTCCCGAGGCTGCGTGACGCATCACGATCGCGTCCGGGCGCATCGCGGCCAGGGTGTTCAACGTGTCCACCAGGGACTCGCCCTTGCTCACGCTGGAGGCGGCCACGGAAATCGAAACCGCGTCGGCTCCCAGCCGTTTGGCGGCGATTTCAAAACTGGTGCGGGTGCGCGTGGACGACTCGAAAAACAGCAGCACCACCATGCGTCCGCGCAGGGTGTCGAGCTTACGGCCAGGCGTTTGTTGCCGCTGGAATTCCTTGGCCCGCCGCAGAATCCATTCAATCTCGGCGCGGCTCAGATCCTCGATGCCGAGCAGTCCGGCGCGCAACCCGTCCTGCGCCGTGGCCATGCCTCAGTCCTCCACCTTTTCAACCAGCAACACCTTCTCCATACCGTCGATCTCCTGGAACTTCACCTCGATGATCTCGGAGTCCGCGGTCTGCACGGCGCGGCCGACGTAGCGCGCCTCGATCGGAAGCTCGCGATGGCCGCGGTCGATCAGCGCCAGCAGTTGCACGCGCGCCGGACGGCCCTGGTCGAACAGCGCGTCCAACGCCGCGCGAATCGTCCGGCCCGTATAGAGCACATCGTCGGTGAGGATGATGTCGCGGCCCGCCACGGAAAAAGGAATCTCGGTTCCGTTCACCACCGGGGTGCTTGACACCGTCGACAGGTCGTCACGGTACAGGTTGATGTCGAGGATGCCCACGGGCACCTCGCGCTTTTCCAACTGCCGGATCTTGGCGGCCAGCCGCTGGGCCAGAGGCACGCCGCGCCGCCGGATGCCGACGAAGGCCAGCTTCTCCAGATCGGCCGTTTTTTCCAGAACCTCGTGCGCCAGACGCACCAGCGTCCGGTCGATTTCGGACGCACTCATTAACTGGGCTTTTTCGCGCGTAACGGGCATGTCGTAAACGCTCCAGCGTAGCATAGGCGGCCTTCGCACCCGCCGCCTGCTAGTACCTCTTCAGCCGGCCGCGAATTCGCTTGGCCAGCTTCTCGATCTCCTCGGTCTTCCGGATCGAGGCCAGCGAAACGGTGTGGGCGCTGCCCTTTTCCAGCTCCATCTTCAATTCCTCGGACAAACGCATCAGCTCGGCGGCGTCGTGCAGTGACTTTTCATGGTCATCCTTGAGGATCGCCTCGATCTGGGAGCGCTTGATCTTCGGCGGCGGATCTTCCTGCGGCTGCAGTTGCGCGAACAACAGCAGTCCGGCGGGCAGCGTAGCGCCCAAAGCGATCGTGGCTCGCAAAATCAAGGGTTTCATGAGCTGCTGCTATCATAGCGGTTTATGCTTCCCATGAATCCCGGCCGCGCCGTCCGCGTGGGTCTCGTCGGCCTGGGCAACGTTGGCACAGGAGCCATGAGCATCCTTTCCGGCAACGCCGGACAAATCGAAGCCAAGCTCGGTTTTCCGCTGCTCGTACATTCTGTGTGCAGCCGTTCCGTGGCCGGCAAGGAACTACCGGCCGGCATGGAGACCGTCCGCCGCACGGCCAACTGGCACGACGTGGTGAACGATCCCGAGGTGGACATCGTATGCGAACTGATCGGCGGCACGGGCGTGGCTCGCCAGGTGATCGACGCCGCCATAGCCGCCGGCAAGAGCGTGGTCACGGCGAACAAGGAACTGATGGCCCTGCACGGAGCGGACATCTGGGAGAAGGCGATCGCCGCCGGCATCAATCTCGCCATGGAGGCCAGCGTCGCCGGCGGCATTCCGATCCATACGGTCCTGCGGGAAGGCATCTCGGGTGACCGGATTCAGGCGCTATTCGGGATCCTGAACGGTACCAGCAACTACATTCTGACCTCGATCGAACGCCACGGCACGGCGTTTGAAACCGTGCTGGCCGAAGCGCAGCGCCTGGGTTATGCCGAGGCCGATCCGAGCGCCGACATCGACGGCTTCGACGCCCGGTCCAAGCTCGCGCTGCTCTCCGCGCTGGCCTTCGGCGAACGGATCGCTCCCTCCGACATTTACACGGAAGGGATTCGCCGCTTGACGCCGCTCGACTTCCAGTACGCCCATCAGCTTGGCTATACGATTCGCCTGTTGTGCGCCGCCCGGCAGACGCCCGAGGGCCTGTTGCTCAGCGTGCGACCGGCGCTGATTCCTCGCGACACGATCCTGGCGGGCGTGCAGGGCGCCTATAACGCCATCTGGGTGCGTGGCGCGTACGGCGCCGATACGTTCTACTATGGCCGAGGCGCCGGTCCGCATCCAACTGGTGTGGCCGTGGTAAGCGATCTCATGCGCGTGGCCCGCGAAATTCGCAACGGCTCGCCCGAGCGTGTCTCGCCGTTTGCCCACGCACGGCTGGACGCCTACCAACCCATCCCCATCACGCTCCAGCGCCGTGCATGGTATTTGCGCTTCCGCGTGCACGACCGTCCCGGCATTATCGCCGCGCTGGCCGGTATTCTCGCCGGAAAGAATGTGAGCCTGGACGCCGTCCTGCAACTGCCCTCGGACACCAAAGAGAACCTGCCGTTCGTCATCACGCTGGAGACCACGCCGGAGGCCGATCTGCGCGACGCCGTGGAGCAGATGGCCGCGCTTGATTTTCTGAAAGAGCCGCCGTTGGCGCTACCCATGGAGACCTCGCTATGAGATTCACCGCCGCTTTCCTGCCCGCCGTCCTGGCCGCCGCCTCGCTGCCTGCCGCGCAGGTGGCCGCCGATGCGAACAAGGGATACCGCACCGAGGAGGGCCGCGCGCGCGTGGCCGCCACGCTGGGCGCGCACGACCGCGAGGCCCGGCAGAAACCACGCGAACTCATCGCGGGCATCGGCTTGAAACCCGGCATGACGGTGGCCGACATCGGCACCGGCGTCGGCTTCATGCTGCCTTATCTCGCCGAATCGGTTGGCCCGAAGGGGAAGGTGATCGCCGAGGATATCTTTCCGGACTTCCTGGCCAAGGCCCGCGAGACCGCCGCCACGCACAAACTCACCGTCGAGTTCATTCACGGCACCGAGCGCTCCGTCCGGCTGCCGGCCGGCTCCACCGACGTGGCGCTGGTCCTGGACGCCTATCATCACTTCGACTATCCCGCCGAGATGCTCGCTTCGATCCGTGCCGGACTGAAGCCGGGCGGCCGTCTTGTGATCGTCGATTTCTACAAGCGCGGCTTCCGCGATCCGGACCACATCCGTCTGGATGACGGCGACGTCGCCGACGAGATTCAGAAGCACGGCTTTACTCTCATCGAATCCAAGCCCTTCACCGAGAATTCCCAGTACATGGCCATCTTCCGCAGGAAGTGAGCGTTCCTGGGGGCGGAGAAGACGCCGCCACGCGGGAATTCCAGGTCGGCAGCCCGTTTCCAGACAAGGTTCCAGCCAGGCCGTGATGCGGAGGAGATTCTGGTATATCCTATCCGCAACGGGGCAACTGGGAACCGGCCTTGGCATCGGAAACGGAGCTGTTGCGACTGGCGCTGCTGGCCTATGAAGCGGCCATGTCGCCAGAGTTGTGGGGCGGGTTCCTGAAGCGGTACATGGAACTGGTTTCCGCCGATGGAGCCATGCTTCAGGTTCATGACCTGGCCGCGCATGCATCGGTGATTCTGAGCGCGTTCGGCATCACGTCTCCTTTGAAGAAGTCCTATAACGAATACTTCTCGAAGCTGAATCTCTGGCGCGAGCGCGGCGGCTCGCTGTACGTCGCTGGAAGAGTGAACCTGGACCACGAGCAATGCACGCGTTCCGAGTTGGAACGCTCCGAATTCTATAACGACTGTCTGAAGCGCTTTGGAATCGCATATTCGATGGGAGCCGTGCTGGCCCGTGAAGGAGAGTCCGCTCCGACGATCACCAGTTTGCGCGGTCCAGGCAAGCGCGCGTTCGAGGAGACCGAGCGCAAGATCGCGCATTTCTTGTCGCCTCACCTGAGCCGCGCCTGGACCATCGCGAAACACCTGGACACGATCGAGGCGGGCGAGTCCGCTCTGGATAGCCTGCCTGTGGGCGCCGTCTTCGTGGCTTCCAACGGGAATATCCTTTACTGCAACCGCACCGCCGGGGAGATCCTGCGGAGCAATGACGGAATTTCGGTGCGCCACGGCATGCTTTCGCCGTCAAACCGGCGCACGGAAGTCCAGTTCCGGAAGTTGATCGCGAGTGCGTTGCCTGGGTGCGAGGCGCCAGGTTCGGCAGCGATCGCGATTCCACGTCCTTCCTTGCGCCGTGACTACCAGGTGGCCGTAGCGCCGCTGACCGGGCGGCTCCGGCCATTTGCCGGAATGACACGGCCCGAGGTGCTCGTGCTGATCAATGACCCGGAACCCAGGCAGGCCTCCGGCATGCAGGCTCTCATGCACCTGTACAAGCTAACGAGGAAGGAGACCGCCTTGGCCGCGAAGCTGTCGGAAGGCAAGACGTTGAAGGACGCGGCGGGGGAGTTGTCCATCACCTACGAAACCGCGCGCACGCATCTGCGGCGAATTTTCAGCAAGACCGGCACGGCGCGGCAGTCCGAGTTCCTGCTGCTGATTGCCCGGCTTCCGGTGGCCGGGGACGGAAACGGCCGTGGCTAGATTCGTGCTGGTTCATGGATCCTGGCTGGGAGCCTGGTGCTGGCGCGGGATGATTCCGCGGCTTGCCTTGGGCGGTCATGAGGCCATGGCCTTCGATCTGCCCGGCCATGGCGCCGACCCGACTCCCGTGGAGGACGTGACGTTTTCGCGGTACGTCGAGAGCACTGTTCAAGCGATCCTGAGCGCGGACACCCCGGCGATTGTCGTGGGGCATAGCTTCGGCGGGGCGATTGCGCGGCAAGCGGCGGCGCGTGCGCCGGGCCGTGTGCGCTCGATTGTATCGGTGGCTTCCATCTGGCCGCCCGAGGGTGGCACGCTGCTCGGTTGTGTCGATGGTCTCGATCCCGACTATCTCGCCGAGATCCTTTGGGCTGAAGACCGCCGCAGCGCACGATTGTCGGAAGCTGGCGTCCGCCGGTTTGCCTTCTTCCGCTGCCCGCCAGCCGATATTGAATCGGCGCTGCCGCTGATGACGGCCGAACCGGTGGCGCCGTACGAAACCCCTCTCATTTTTCCTGAGTTGGAGATACCTCACTACTATGTGGAGTGCTTGCAGGACAGAGTCATTCCCATCGAGACGCAGCGGCGGATGCACGCAGGTTTTCCGGCTGGCCGCACCTACCAGTTGGACACCGATCACGGGCCGTTCTTCTCGGCGCCCGATGAGTTTGCCCGCCTGCTTGGCGGCATCGCCGGTCGCGATTGACACTACTCCATTTGGAGGACGACTTCGGCCCCGGCAATCCGTAGAATTTGCGCTATGCGGCGCATCCTCCACCTTTTGGTTCCGATTCTGTTCAGCCAGTTCGCGGCGGCACAAAACACGATCGATTTCACTGGAAAGATCAACCTCAATGACGATACGCGGTCCACGAACCAGATGGCCCGCTCCCTGATGGGAACCGGCACGGTCGGCACGCTGGGCAAGGCGGCGCTGCAACTGACCTTTGTGCAAAACGAGTTGTCCGAGGATTACAGCGTGGGCGTTGGCCCCATCGCCGGCTCGCTTCTGTTGATATTCAATAACCAGGATCAGATTCAGGTGAACTTCGGAGGCCAGCCTATTCAGGACCCCAACTTCACCACCATCATGGCGCCGGGAACCGTCAGCCCAAACAACAGCAGGGGCGTTTATTCCGGCGCCACCAGTGCGCCAGGCGCGATAAGGTTCACCTTCACGCGCACCTCGGTCTCACCGCTCCGCTACAACGTAAGCCTGACCGGATCGGCTGTAGCCGGCGGGCAAACCGTGGTCCTCACGATCACGGAGGCGCCGGTCACTCTGGCGATTTCACAGGTGACGGTGGTCGATAACGACACCGGAACCTGCGAGATACCGGCCCTGGGAAGTGGGACCCTGGCACTGAGGAGCCGCCCTGATAACAACAGGTGGGGCGGAGGCGGCAAGTTCATCGAGTTAGTCTTCTCTTGCTCGTTTTCAGAGAGCGATACGCTGCGAGGAATCCTCCTCATCACGGCGATAGACGAGAAGGCTGGCACGGTCGAGTTCGGGCCGGTCACCTTCGCCGGCTCGTCGGGCAGGTTTGCAGGCGCCGGCGGCACGGGGCAACTGACAAACCTGGTCGAGACCGCGGACGGCAAGGGGTCAGTAACCATCAGCGGTTCACTTACGCTGGCCGGCCCCGCAACGCCAATCATCACTTCGGTCACAACCCCCTACTGGCTTCCCAACCCGATGATCACGCAAAACGGTTGGATTCAGATCAAAGGGACCAACCTCGTTCCAGCGTCCACGCCCGCGGGCGGCATGTTCTGGAGCGGCGCGCCTGAGTTTGCCCAGGGGCGGATGCCCACCGAGACCGGCGGAGTCGGCGTAACGGTGAATGGCAAGGCGGCTTATGTGTGGTGGTTCTGCAGCAAGGCGTCAACGCCCGCTTGCGCCGAAGACCAGATCAACGTTCTGACCCCGCTTGACGACTACCTGGGCGTCGTGACCGTGGCGGTGAAGAACGGAACCGCATCGAGTGGTGCATTCCTGGCGAACAAGAGACCGATTACGCCATCCATTCTGCGGTTCAGCGCGCGAGGCCACGCGGTGGCCACGCACCCCGACGGCCGGTTGTTGGGACCGTTGACGCTGTACCCGGGGCAATCTACTCCAGGCGCCCGCGGAGAGACTGTTTCGCTGTGGACTGTTGGCCTCGGGTTGCCCAAGACGGAGTTGGTTGCAGGTGCGTCGGCGCAAACCGGGTTGTTGCCGTTTACGCCGGCCTGCTTCCTGGGGGGCGATTCCGTACAGGTGGCTGCGGCCTTGGTAAGTCCGGGCCTGTATCAACTGAATGTGACGATCCCCATGAACGCCAGCCCGGGAGACAACATTTTCTACTGCACGGCGCCTGAGAGTTGGACGCTTCCGGCGCTGATCGCGGTCGCGCCCGCGAGTGGGGCTACTCGATAGGGATCCGGAACGAGTAGGCGTACTTACAAGGCGGAGTTCCCGCGGGCGGATCGATGACCAGCCGGCCGCCGTCCTGTCTCCAGGTAAGATCCCGGTCAATGCCCACCATTCGGATTTTCGCACCCGGCTTCGGCCTTACACCGGGTATCGAGATGCTGGTCTCGGGCCATCCGTAGTGAATCGCGTAAAGCGTGCCGCCCTTGCGCGTGTAATAGAGGGGCCCCGTGCCCCGCGCGACTTTCACGGACTCCTCGAACTGCCACCACCATGTATTCGCGCCCTTCGGCATGGTAGACTTCACGGGCAACCGCACCATGCGCGCGGCTGGCGTACCGTAGGGCCGAGTGCCGTAGATGGCCTCTCCGTTCACCTTCAGCCAGGCTCCAATTTCGCGCATGTTCTCCCACGACTGTTTGGTGTTGTCCATCTGCACCAGCCACACCCCGCCTTTACTGATGGTATCGAGCATGATGAGCATCAGATCGGGAACCGGCTTGTACTGCCAGGCCCACTTTTTCCCCGTCATCTTGTGGACGCCGAACTCGTTAATCCAGCAGGTCCACTGGTTGCGGAGAATATCCCAATTGATCCAGGGTTTGGGCGAAATGCCGTCCACAGTGAAACTCTCATGGTCCACCAAATCGCCGAACTCGCCGGTCTCCTGCTTGTCCGTGCCCAGGTCGTCGTTTACCCAGACCTGTTTTCCTATCCTGTCCGCCCAGTTGTAATACCAGGCGAGAAACTCGGCCGACCGGAAGTAAGACGATGAAGCCTGGCAACCATCGAAGAAGACGAAATCGGACTCCACCTTCTCCACTTCGGCGGCGAGCCTCTTATGGAACCACGGCACATAGCCGGGGTCGCCGATGGCGGGCAGTTTCTCGCGGTGCAGCAGGTTGTAATGCACGCCTACCTTCAGGCCCTGGCGACGGGCGGCATCCACCTCGGCCTGCTCCATCAGAAGGCCTTCGGTGCCGGGGTATGCGGCGGAGAGCATCGAAACCACGAATCGCGCACCCAGTTCCTTGTACTGAGCCAACACCGCGTCCGGATCCTTCACCGGCTCGTTGACCCAGACATAAGGAAGCTTCCCGACTAAGGCAAACTGCTTCAACAACTCCTGCGCGTTGGCTTCCGGCGCCGGACTGCCCAGTTCCCGATACCGTTCCGCGGACCGGCCCCAATGCCAGTTCTGGTAATCGTCGAGATTCATCGGCTCTCCCACATACTGGATCCCGATCTTCGCATCGAGAATCCAGTCAGGAGCCTTGTGACGGTTCAGCACCTGCCAGTCCGGCGTCCACTTACCGGCCGTCTGGGCCAGTCCTGAAACAGGCAGCGCCAGCGCCGTGAGCAATAACACACTATAACGATTCATGCGAGTTAGTCCTCGTTCGTATTGAAAAACATCTCCGCCGCGTGGCCGCCCAGAATGCAGCCGCGCTCCGGTCGATCCATGGCCATCATGGCGTCCGCTACGTCATCAGAAAGCCGCCGGTCACGTTGAGGCTCTGTCCCGTCATGGCGCTGGATTGCTCGCTGGCAAGGAACAACGCTACGTTGGCGACCTCTTCCGGGTCGATGAAACGCTTCATGGGAGCGCTCAGCCGCCAGTCTTCGGCAACGTCGCTGGCGTTTCTTCCTTCCACCCGCGCATGGCATTCCATGACCTCGTCCAGATGAGGCGTCGGCACGGGTCCGGGCAGCACCGCGTTCACGCGAATGCCGCAGGTGGCTGTTTCGAGCGCGAGCGTTTGGGTGAGCCCGAGCATCGCCCATTTGGTGGCCACGTAACAGCCGCGATACGGCAGTCCGCGCCGCGCCACGTTGGAGGCGATGTTCACGATCGATCCTGAACGCTGCTCCATCATCTTTTTCACCGCCTCGCGCGAGCACAGCATGGCGGAGGTCAGATTCACAGCGAACGTGCGGTCCCACTCGGCGCGGTCCATGTCCACGATCTTCTTCACCGGACCGTAGACACCGGCGTTGTTCACCAGAATGTCCAGCCGGCCGATGACGGAGAACAGACGGACTATCTGCTCCTCGTCGGCCAGGTCGGCCATGTGTACATCAGGCTTGGCGCCACACGCGCGCAGCGCTTCGATCTTCTCCGATTTCACTTCCAGGTCCGCGATGATGATGTGGCAGCCTTCGCGGGCGAATCGGCACGCGATGGCATGGCCAATCCCACGACCTCCGCCAGTGATCAGGGCGGTCTTGTTCTTCAGCATTCGGCTCCTCGTGCCGCCATGGGAGCGGCGTTCGCATAATGCTCCAACACGTCCTCCCTGACGCGGATGCCCAAGCCCGGGCCCGCCGGGATGGCCACACTGCCCCCCACGCACCGGATCGGGTCTTCCAGCAAATCGTCGCGCAGCGGGTTGTAATTCCGGTCGAATTCGATCACCGGCTCATTCTGCATGGGTACGGGATGGGCGGTGTGCGGGAACGGCGGCAGCGCGGCCAGCGCGTGTAGCGCAGCGGCCAGAGCCACGCCGGATCCCCAGACGTGCGGCACCGTCCAGACGCCGAAGCTATCGGCCAGTGCGACGATCCTCTGCCATTCGCTGAATCCCCCCGCCACGCACAAGTCCGGCTGCGCGATATCGACGCAGCCCCTTGTGATCAGGTCGCGGAAACCGTAACGCGTGTACTCGCACTCGCCGCCCGCGATGGGCACGCTGGTGGAATTCCGGACACGGCGGTATCCTTCGCGATCCTCGGGCGGCACCGGTTCCTCGAACCAGCGCACATTGTGGCGTTCGAGTCCGCGCGCCATGTGCACGGCGGTCATTGCGTTGTAGGCGTGATTGGCGTCCACCAGAAGCGTACACTCCGGTCCAATGGCTTCGCGCACGGCGGCCACGCGTTCCCAGTCGTCCTCCACGCGCAGCAGACCAACTTTCATCTTCAACATCCGGAAGCCTGCCTCGCGGTAAGACTTCGCCTCTTCCGCCAGGCCGGCCAGAGTGGAGCGGTGATCAAGGTGGTTGCCGCCGCGGTAATAGCAACCGGTGGCATAAGACGGCACGCTATCGCGAAACGCGCCGCCCAGCAGGCGGCTGACCGGCACTCCCAGAGCCTGCCCGGCAATGTCCCACAGCGCGATATCGATGGCGCTCAGAGCCTCGATATAGGGACCCTTCTGGCCGTAGTCCCGCGTGGCGGCGTAGAGTTCCAGGCTGATGCGGCCATGATCCAGCGGATTCTTGCCCGTGATGAGTGGAACCAGCACATGGTTGATGCAACTGGCCACAGGTTCCGGCGGTCCGTACTGGCCGCCTTCGCCCCAGCCGTGAATCCCTTCGTCGGTTTCCACCCGGACAAGTAGACTATTCCGTTCCGGAAACGCGCATTGCGAGGATAGGAACCGTTGCTGGCCCAACGGCACCCGCACGATGATGGTATCGACCTTTGTGATTCTCATGCTCTTATTCGTCACGCTGCATCAGAACAGCAGTTTCAATCCCCAATAAATCTCACGCTCGCTGGCGGTCCTGTTGATGGTGCCGAACAGCGAGTTCACTGGCGTGGTGTTCGGCGCCATGAACTGCGGATGATTCAGGGCATTGACCGCCATCATCATGAAGCGTAGCCGGATCCCTTCACGGATGCGGAAATATTTGAACCCGGAGAGTTGAAAATTGTTGATACCGTCGGCGCGGATGCCGTTGAACTGGCTCGGGAACGCGCGAAGATTCGATGCCAATTGTTCCTGCGCCTTCCGGTTGAAACCGGCGCCCGTATTGAACCACCGTTCCACGCGGCGTTCGCCGCGCGGCAGTTCGATATCGTGCAGGTCGCCATTGAAAATGGCATTGCCGAAGCCCAACGGCGCGCCCGTCTGGCCTTCGTAGAAGCCCTGAACCTGCCAGCCGCCCAATAGGCCGCCCGTCAGCCCTCTCGCGTTGCTGAGCAGGGCCTTGCCCTGGCCAACCGGCAGTTCATAAATGGCGGAGAACACGAACCGGTGCGTGCGGTCGTCCGGCGAAATTACTTTTTCGGGCCTGGCGTCGGCCGGGTTCAAATAGCTGGTCGCATCCATGTATTTCGAGTAATTCCAGGAAGCCTGGAAGGTCAGCCCGCCGCTCATGCGCTTTTCCAACTGAGTTTGTAGTGAGTGGAAGTAGGAGTACCCGTTGGGCAGACTTGCCGTGACGGAACCAAACTGCGGGATAGGGCTTAATAAGTTGCCGCGGCTGATCGTCTGATTCCCCAGTCCTGTTCCCACGAAATCTTGAATTCCGAAGAACGGGTTCGGCACCTGGGCGGTCAGGAAGTCGATGGCGGATTGGTCGCGGTAGGGAAGCTTCGAAAGATACTGTGCCGGCATGGCGCTGAACTCGCGTGACGCGGCCAGCTTTGTGCCGCGATTGCCCACATACGACGTTTCCAGCAGAATGCGCCCGGGAAGTTCCCGCTGAACGGAAAGAGACCACCTCTGCATGTACAGGTTCAGTGGTTTGGTATCGAAGAAACTGGCCGTGCGGCCGAGGAAGGTCGCCAGCCCGCCGGAAGCGCCCGGAGGAACCTGCAATCCGAATGGGAACGGATTCGCAAGGTTCGCCTGGTAGGTCTGTCCGTTGTCGATGGATGCGATAAGATTTGTCGACTGGTTGAACCCGCCCTGGTTGACGTCCTGCCGGTCGATGCCCAGCATATCGTAGAAAAAGCCATAGCCCGCGCGAATCACCGTCTTCGGGTTCCACTGCCACGCGATGCCGATGCGAGGCGCGAAATTGTTCTTATCGGCGCTCCACAGGGCGCGTGGTTGGCCGCCCACGCCGGCGAAGGTCAAGCCTCCTGGTACGCGAAATTGGTCCACAGGCAGTTCCGGAATCGGGTTTCTGGCGTAATTCGCCTTGGCCTGCGCGGCGATCGGGCTTTCCGCGCCAAAGTCAAAGCCGCGAATGGAACGGTTATATCTCTCCGTGGTCGGTCCTTCGTATTCGTAACGCAAGCCCACATTGACGGTCAGGCGCTGGCTCACGCGCCAATCGTCCTGAACGAAGAAGCCTCCGAACGTGGACCGCTGCGCGCGCGAAGCGTTGATATTGATCGCACCTCCGGTGGGTATGCCCATCAACAGCGCCGCCAGCCCTTGCCCGATGGGCGCCACGGGTGAGTTGTCCAACGGGCCGCGGGTATAGGTCTGGGCAAACGTCAGTGAAGGCGATACGTTGCCATAGTTATACCCGTTCTCCTGCATGATGCGGACATCGGTTCCGAACCGGATGCTATGACTGCCCGCGATCCGGGTCACTGTGGCGCCTAGGTTGTGGTAATAAGTCTTGGTATCGTCTCCGCCGTTGTGGCCCAGGTTCGTATATCCCGCGCTGTCGATGTTCATCAGCGGAAAAGTCATGCCGCCTGGGTTGTTCTTGCTGCGAATGTCGTTCACCAGGCTTTGTGGGAAACCCAATGAGGTCAGGTCGAAACCCTGTGACCCGCGGTAGTTGAGCGTATTCTGGTAATTGAAGCCATAGCGGATGTTGAGAAGCAGTTCAGGGCTGAACACGTAGACATCGTCCAGGACGCCGCCCCAGCCGGTTCTGTCGATCAGGTTCTGGGTCACCGAGG
Organism: Bryobacterales bacterium; assembly: GCA_020852175.1. Lineage (GTDB taxonomy): Bacteria > Acidobacteriota > Terriglobia > Bryobacterales > Bryobacteraceae > JAFLBB01. Next base: position 26,979 of record JADZBH010000024.1, read on the forward strand.
AATCCAGGGTTTTGCTCTGTTGATCGAATTGGGCATGGCTCAGTCGGGCGAAGAACCTGTGCTTGTCACTAAAGACATGATCGACGCGGCTCATCACGTTCCTGTTCCAAAATTCCCAATTGCGGAATACCGTGAAGTAGTTCTGGCGGCCGTCTATGGTACCCGGCTGGTTGGGGTCGGGGTAGTAACCCAATAACTTCTGTCCGACCGGGTCCAGGCGGCTCTTCGGAATGATATTGCCCGGCAGGGGCTGTCTTTGGAACCTGCCTTTCTGGGCGGCAGGCACGGTGGTGAGTGGATCGTAGATCTGGTAGGCGGATCCGGCGGCCAGTAATTCAGAAAGGTTTCCCTGCTTCTTTGCGGCGGAGGGGACGGTATAGGTAGCGCCGGGCTCATTCCAATTGTTGGTCCGCTCGTATCCGAAGCTCCAAAAGGTCTTATTGGTTCCGTTGTAGAGTTTCGGGATGATCAGCGGTCCGGTGGCCGTTCCGCCCAGGATTCGCCGTTGTTTCGCGGTTTCCGTCTTGGCCTTCTTTTCCGGTGTAAGCGGTCCCGTGAGCGGATCGTAGAGATAGTAATTGGTGAACCATGGCGTCGCGGCCCACTGTGCCTCCTGGGAGTAAAACGTGCCATGCAGTTCATTGGTGCCGGACTTCGTGCTCAGGTTCGTGATCGCGCCGGCGGCATGCCCCAGGCTTGCATCGTAAGCGGACGTGTTGACCTTCATCTCCTGCACCAGGTCCCTCGGTGGGGCGAACACCACGTTCCGCTGGGCCATGTTCGATGTTCCGTCCACCAGAACTTCACTCATATTCGTGGTGCCGTTGACGACGATCTGAGTCGATTCGGTCACGGCTTGCGAGCCGCCGCCACCCCAGTTGCCGGGATTCACGACTCCGGACACCAGCCTGGTGTAGTAGAGCGGGTTACCGCCCACGCCTGGCAGGTCCACCAGCAACTGCTGGTTCATGACCGCACTCACGGATCCGCTGGTGGTCTCAAGGAGCGGCGTCTCCCCGGTTACCGTCACGGACTCGCCGACGTCACCGAGATCCAGTGTGAAATCGAGAGCCATGCGGTCGCTGATGCGCAACTCGATCTGGTCTCGAACAGCCGTTTTGAACCCGGTTGACTTAACGGTTACACGGTAGAGTCCGGGCAGGAGGTAGGGAATCTCGAAGCTGCCGCTCTCGTTGGTTTCCGAATTGCCTCCTGCGTTGGTCGCCAGGTTTACAGCCTGCACAGCCGCGCCGGGAACGATAGCGCCCGTCGGATCCGTTACCCGGCCGATGATCGTGGCGCGCGAATCCTGCCCGAAGCAGAGAGTTCCGGTGATGAGGACAGCAATTAGTAAGTATACGGGTTTCATTCGACCTCCTCGTCCTTCGTGGCAAAGCCAGCTCAGAGCGCGATTTCGATGGCCCTGTCCGCCGCCGTGTTGGACTGTATGTTCTCGATCGTTTTCATGCGCGGCGTGCCCGGTTCCCCAAGACGCACCGTGTAGCGGCCCTTGCGAAATACGCCGGGCCTGTAGAAGCCTTCTTTCGCCCTGGTGGTGTAGACAATTTCACCCGTGGACGCATCGATCACCTGGACTACCGCGTCGGCGATGCCGCGAATGTGCAGATCCGGCAGATACTCCACTGGCGCGCGCCCGTCGCACTGCGCCAGCGTGACCGTCACCGGCCAGCCGGGATGCTGGCTGCCGTTCTGAATCCATGGCCAACTCTCGAAACTGATGGTCTGCGCCGCCTTGTTCAGGCGGATCGTGCCGAACCCGTCCGGGCTCAGCGTACGGTCCAGAATCGTGTGCCAGTCCAGCACGCCCGCATAGGAGACCTCTGTGCGCGAATAGAATTGAGCCCGTTCCGAGGAGGCCGCCGTTGGCCGTTGGTCTCCGGCCAGGCTGCCGGACGCCAGGATCTCCCGGGGACTTACTTTGGGATTAGCTACCGCGTGCAGTGTGATCTTGTTGCCGAAACTATCCACGTGGTGGCCGGTAAAGCCCGGCGCCCCAGGCTGTGGATCGCGTCCCGCTTCGGCCGGGTCAAACCAGCGGCGGTACTTGTTGGCGACCGGAGGCACGCTGAATTGAACGATGCCGTCGCCATGCTTGTCGATGCCATGTTCGACGACAAACGGCAGGTGCGTGTCTCCGGCCACGCCGGGCACGTGCCCTCTTCGCAACAGGTCGATGGCTCTGTTCCGCGCCGGCATCGGCCAGCCGTTGGAGTCCAGATCCGGCACCAGGGCGCCGTTCTGGTCGGTTTGCACGGATGCCAGGACGGTCTGCGTGATGGCCAACTTCAACTTCGCGCCGCGCCAGTCATGCACCCAGGACTCCAGAAACCTCATCTGGCGGTCGCCAAGCAGTTCTAACTTGGGCCCCGTGCCGGAGACGATATCGTAGCCCGGATCAGCCAGTTTGCCGTCTTTCACCAGGCCGGGCCGGATGCCCTGCAAGGCGACGGGAGGTGATTTGAATTTGCGATCCTCGAGTACCGCGAAACTGACACCCCCATAGACGAACCCTGTGTAGTAAACCGGGATGCCGTTGGCCGCCGGCGTGGGATCGTACGGATCGGGCAGGTGCGCGGCCTGGGTGCGCTGCGCCATGCTGACAAATTCTGGGTCGTAGAGATAGCCGCCGTCCTGGTCGTCACCGGTTACATTACGGCGTCCGCCCATGCCCCAGATGTTGCCGTGATAGATGTCGTGGTCGTCGAGCAGGCAGACGAGCGGCGTGTCCCGCCCGATCTGGCCCAGCGACCAGCACCAGAAATACCACTTGTACAGGTAGTCGAGTTCCGGGAAACGCCCCTGGTGGTCGCGTCCGGTGGGACTGCCGCTTTCATAGATCTGATCGCCGAGGCAAAGCAGCAGATCCGGCTGTTTGGCGCGTACGCCATCGACGACCTCGCCGTGCGGGAACCACACATTTTCCTTCGTCCATCTGCCGCGCGGCGCCCGGTATCCAGTGGCGCCCCAGCTATCGTCGGCCGGCCGCCCTGTAACCTGCTGGCAACATGTGGCGGCAACGACAATCTCTCGTTTCGCGGCAGGATCCTTGCGGATCGTCCCGGAATAGACGGTTTGACCGGCATAGCGCAAGCGATATTCGTGATCGAACCGGGCGTTCCAGTTTTCCACGCGAAAATGCGCCGTGAAACCAGGCGTTACGATGGGCGTCTTAAGAGGCGCGCTCCATTTGCCGCCCGGCAACCGGTATTCCAGCGTGACGCGCGGCGACTGCGGAGCGTCCACGGGCATCATTTGCGCGGTCATCTTCATCACACCCGCGCTTACGGTGTACATGGCGCAGGCCACGGGGCCGAACGAACGTTCCGGCGCGATACGAATCTTCGGCCCGCCGGTGCGCGGATCACGAAACCAGAAGCGCGCGCCTGGGGTCTCGCCGGAGGGCGAGGATACCAGGGCAATCGAGCCCATCACGATGGCTGAGGGAACGCCGGGAAGGGAAACCGTTCCGAGCAACTCACCACTTACATAATTCCAGGCGGCCAAGCGCAGTTGGTATGTGCCGCTGCCGGAGGGAACAGCTTCGAGATCGAGCTTGATATCCTCCCAAAGCGTACGCGGTCTCCGCGTGGACAAGGCGGCGAGTTCGGGGTATGTGTTTCGAGTAGCTTCGTCGCCGTTGTCACGAAACGCCAGCGTGCCATCCATCGCCAGCACCGCGAGAATTCCGCCGTTCTCGCCGCTCAGGTGGTGGATTACCGCCGCACCGCGGTAGTCCAAGCGCCCCGCTCCCGCCCCAATCAGGAATCCGCTCCATCCCTTTCCCGAATTGGACTCCAGCAGGCCGCTGCGCACTGAAATCACCATAGGCGCGGCCGCGGGCAGAACCTCGCGAGTAAGCAGGTGGACCGTGCGGTTTTCCTGATTCGGCCCGGCGGCCAGGCATTCCAACTTTCCCGCGCGTACCTGCCAGTCCTGCAGCCGGTTCGCCCAGAACTCACTGCCCGCCCATGTCCGGTTGGACTCGGCTTTCCAATCTCCGGCAAGACCGCCCGTGGGTGCGACCGTGAGCGGGCCCCCTTCGGACTGGCTCTGTGCGACCCCGGCGATCGGTACCTGCTCGCCAGCGGGGAGATTCCTGGACTGCACATTTCCCTCTCCATCGCACCATCGGTAATGGACAGCGGTGCGGTTCGGTGCTACTGGCGCCTGAGTCACAGCAGCGGGACGGGCCGGTCGCTGGGCACTCAAAGCCGAGCTGATCTTCAGAAAGTCGCGGCGGTCAAACGGTCCCATCGGATATGCTCCGTTGTGTCAGGCCGTTTCTCATATTGCATACAATATGACGAAGTTATTTCAATTTGTCAATCAAAACTTCTTGCTATTGTATGCATTTTTTTGTAAGACTATGGATTGATGGAGGTTGTTACCAGAAAAGACGAGGTGTACAGCGCCTTGCGCGAGGCGATCGTTCTGGGGCGGATACGTCCCGGCGCCCCGCTGCGTGAGGTGCGTCTGGCGCAGGAGCTTGGTGTCAGCCGTACGCCATTGCGGGAAGCCATCCGGCAACTGTCGCGTGACGGGTTGGTGGAATGCTTGCCGAACTGCGGCGCCAGGGTCATTCAGCCCACGCCCAAGCTGGTGTCGGATGTTTTTCAGATTCGCGAAGCTCTGGAAGGCATCGCCGCCCGTGAAGCGGCGGGTGCGTTCCCTCGGGAGAAGCTTACCGAATTGCGCGCATACTTCGACCGGTTACGCGCGAGGATCGCCGCCGGAGACGATCACGATGTGGGCGACGGGATCCATGATGAAATTCTCGCCGCTTGCCGGAACCTTGAACTATCCTCGCTGATGGACAAGTATCGCGAAATGATCTCCTGGTTCCAGAGGCTGGCTTCGGAGGTCCCTGGCCGGCTTCTCGAATCTTACAGGGAGCATGAGGCGATTCTTTGCGCTCTCGAAGGGGGGGACGCCGAGTGGGCCGAACGCGCCGCCAGGGCGCATGTCCGCAACACGCTGCGCGACCTGCTGCCTTATCTTTCCGAAAGTGCATTTAGCCATGGCCGCCGGCGTCACTCGGGGGAAAAGTAGCGACTCTCATTGAGCGCAAAGAGAGGGTTGCAGTATAATAGAGGGGCTACGACCACAACTCGCTGAAATCAGATGAGTTAAGCGCGGAGAGGTGGCTGAGTGGTCGAAAGCAGCGGTTTGCTAAACCGTCGTAGGCCTTTAAAGTCTACCGGGGGTTCGAATCCCCCCCTCTCCGCCATAAAGATTGGAATTGTGCTGAAGCCGAGTCCCTTTCTCGATTTCACGCTAGGCGCTGGCACGATTCCTCGCGGCGGAGAGGTATCACCTCGCCAATAGGCGTTGCTCTCCGCCGCACCAAACCTTCCCGTCACGCTGCCGCGTACGCGGCCATAGCCTGATCCATCTGCGCCTGGGTTGGATGCACGTATCGCATCACGCATCGCAGATTGCTGTGACCGAGAATAGCCGCGAGCGTGGTCAACGGCATTCCCTTCGCCGCCATCCGCGTGGCAAACGTATGCCGCAGGTCGTAGAGTCGGAAGCGTACCCCTGCGTCGATGCACGCCGCAGTATGCGTCCCGTTCATCGGGCTCGCGTGCGCACCCTTCTTGCGGCCGGGGAATAAGTATTCTGTCGACCGCCGTCCATCCGAGAGTCGGCAAAGGATCTCCGAGCAATCCCCTACAAGGCGGATCGTTCGGCGTGCCGCTCGCGATTTTCCATGTTGAACTGTGACCGACGGCACACTTCGCTGGACGTCGGCGGCGCGCAAGCTGAGAATCTCGTCGGGGCGCATTCCCGTGCCGAGCATGAGGCGGCTGAGATCGTAGAGGCGCGGCCTGGTGCGCGCGGCTCTTAGGTATGCGCTCTCTTCGTCATCGGTGAGTGGGTGGATCCGGATCGCGTCGCGGTCGCTCGGCACCTTGATTTCGAGAACCGGATTCCTCGCGGTCCAGCCTAAACGCATCGCGAACCGGAAGAAGCCCGACAGTGCGTGAAGATCATGACGAACTGTAACCGGCTTCACGGTTCTTAGTCGCTCGACCTTGAACCATTCGAGATCAGCGGCGTCGATCGAGCAAACGAGTTTTCCTTCAAACGTCCGCTGCAACGGCACGAAGCTGTCGACGATGCGGTCGTATGTCGTTGGACGCCGATACTCGGACTGAGCCCACTCCAAGTAGCGCCGTGCCGCGAACCCAAACTGAATTGCCGGTGGTCCATCAATCATGTCGGCAGTTAGGCCGGCACTGAGCTGGCGACGTACCTCGGCTTCCATCGCCTCGGCTGCGCCGCGGTGTTCCTCTGTGGCCTCGTAGCCGGTGCTGCCTGCGTACTCCCTGTGCTTGAGCTGGAATCGGTAGTGCCACTTCCCATTTCGTGGACGGAGCATCTTCCTCGTATCGGCACAGCGGAGTGTGCTCATTGAAATTCCGAAATAAAGCACAGTGGAGTTGGGCAAAAAAGCCCACTGGAGTAGGGAGGTTCGGCCTCCGCATCCTTATTGCCTTTCTGAAAAGAGAGACTGTCTTATCAAGTTCTGTGGGTGAGTAGGTAGTTCTGTTGAGCCTAGGAATTCACATGCCCACCTACAGGAAACGCCGAGACGATTTTCAAAGAAAGTGCACAATGGATCTTGCCTTGCGCCAGCCAGCCGTCGTAGGATCGATGGCAGGTTTATTGGCTGCGAACCGGAGTGATACCCGGTCGCCGTTGACGAACCGAGTGAAATCAGATGCTTCGATGAGAGGCATCCGCAAAGAAAGGGACGCCCATGTCCGCAGCCGCGGCACGGCCGTCGTCGTTGGCTAATCCGAACGACGGCTTGAAGCTGAACGCCCTCCAGGCTCGCCTGTTGAGCCGCATCGTCGATGCACAAGACAATCATCCCGAAGGCTGGGTACCAATGCGTGTGCGCCTCCTGGGCGCTGAGTTCAACCGCAACAAGTGCTCGATCACCGTTGCCCTCAAAGCGCTGCTCATGGCGAATGTAATCGAGCGGCGAGTCGTTTGGGTTGAGCATCCGGCCCACTTTCCCGGCCGCCGCTGTGGCGCGTCGATGGCGAACGAGTACCGGCTCGTCGATCGCGGAGGCTGTCGATGAGCGCTGCGGCCCCAGCGAGAATCTCGAAGCGTGAACTCGCTCCGTTCGAGATCGAATGGGAAGAGTTCCTCAAGGCCGATGGCTACACGCGTCGTCCGAACTCGTTTGACCAGGTCGAGAAGGCGATGACGCCGCTGGCTGCCAAGCTGATCTGGCACATCTACCGCCACACGGTTGGCCAACTCTTCGGCCGCACGATGCGCCGCGAGTGGTTCGCGTTGAGCGAGAAGGCCGCGAGCCGACAAGGCAACGCCAGCGAAAACGGCGCGGCTATTGCGCTTCGCGAAGCGGTCGAATCCGGCGCCGTTGAGGTTCGATTGAACGGCCGCACAAACGAGTATCGCGTGCGCCTGCACAACTGGCGCAAGCTGAAGGCGAAGCCAGCCAAGAAGTGCCGCCCGCGCGTGGTGGCCATCGACGATGCCGATGCCGACGCCGAGGCCTCGGTGATGGAACCCGGCGCGCGCCGCGCCGCGCTCACTGTCGCTCCCGGCGAGGCGCGCAAGATCGAAGTTCCTGCGGCCCTCGCCAACCAAGTCCTCGTCGTCCTCCCCGGCGACAAACAGCCGCGCCTGCTGGCCGACACCTGCCCGCATGGGCGCGAGTGCGAGCTGGCGAAAAAAGTGGCCATCGGTGCTCTGCGCCTCTCGCGCGACGGTCCTCACCCGGTCATTCCCATTCGCGGCACGGTCGCCGCATCCGGGAGCGAAGTTTTGGCAAACCCTGCTGATTTTAAGTTAGTTACAAATCCGAATACCCAACTCCAGTTGGGAGGTTCTGTGGAGTTCGCCGCGTTCCTGGCGGATGTCTTCACCCTGGTCGCCCACAAAATTCAAGCTCCTCCTCCAGAGGGTCTGATCGAGCGCATTTACGGCAGCCTCAACCGTGAAGGTGTAGACCCTGACAAATTCCGCGCGAGACTGAACGCCCGTCGATCAAAGGTCCACAGCTGGGGCATGCTCGACCATTTGCTCGAAGATGTACTCGGCCTCGCGCGGAGGGAGAAAGAGGCGAGGGACGCTGAAGAGGCCGCTGCCGCTGCTCAGATGCGCTCTACGACGCGTTCAGCCATAAGGCAGTACCTCGATGGCATCCGCGAAATCGACGGCCTGAAGCTAATTCTGAGCAAACTGCACACGCTCCTACACCAACTCGACGAAGGTGCGGAGTTGGACGTGGTTCACGATGGGTGGCTCTCCATCGATCGCGAAATGCTCGACCGCCTCATCGAATTGCGCAGCGACGAGGAACGCAGGGAAGTGGAAGCGCAGCTCGCAGGTTGGGCCAAGCAGGGCCTTACTCACGACATCGCGGTTCGCCGCGTGAAACGCGATGCGCTCTCCCGCATGCTGTTCGAGGTCGGAAGTTTGCCAGAGCCGTACTGGGAGTGACCAATGCCAAGAGGACATGAGCGCGGCGAGTGCCGTGACTGGTATCGGTTCGGACAACTGCTTGAGGCGCTGCGAAAGGAATGCACGCCCGAACAGTGGTCGCGCGTTGACTTCGCCTACGCGATCTTCCGCGCCGGCGTGATCGCCGCGCAGCTCGATGAGGAGTTTCCATCGGGCGCATTCCTTCGCGACATGGCCAGCGTCGAGGACTACGAAACGGTGATGAAGGCCTCGGTTGCCTACAGCGTGGCGCGCGGCGGCAATCGCACGATGGCGCTTCGCGCGGCGGGCCAAGAAGAGCAGGAGGCGCACGCCTGATGATCGACGCGCGTTTCACACCGATCAAGTCCTGGCCTGGGAAGAAGACACCGGCGAACGAAAGACGGGCCTCGAATGTGTTCAAGGCGACCTACCAGAACACGCTCAACTTACTCGAATACGAGATCGGCCGCATCGGCGGCACAAACATTTTGGTCGAGGCCTACCTGCGGCGCGACCAGATTCGCAACGACGGTTGGCCGTTCAGCAACGCGACACCATCGGAGCCGGGCGTGGTCGTGAGCTTTCAATCTCAATTCGGACCGCTCCGTCTGCCGTGCGACCGCTTCTCCAGCTGGACGCACAACCTGCGCGCGATCGCGCTGCACTTGGAGAACCTTCGGCACTCAAGCCTCTACGGCGTCGGCGCCGCCGGCGAACAGTACGCCGGTTGGAAGCAGATTGCGGCTCCTGGCGTAACGGTGAGCATGACCGTGGAGGAGGCCGCGCAGTTTGTTGCTGAGAGAGCCTACGGCGTCGATCATCCGAATGTCCCTGCTGAGTCGATGAGGGCTACTGCAGACGGGATCACGGGCGATGCCATGCGCTATCGGAAGGCCTACCGGGAAGCGGCCACGAAGCTGCATCCGGATGTGAACAGCAACAAGGAACTGTGGCACACCCTCCAGGATGCTAAGGCGATCCTGGACAGGCATCACGGACATTCAAAGACGCAGGAGGCGCTCGGCTGATTGCCGGGACGAGAGTATGCCGATCCGTCCTGAACTCCGGCACCTCTACCGCGGCCCTGAGTACGAAGCTCGCCGCGCGCGCATCCTGGAACGCGACGGCCACAGGTGCAAACACTGCGGCGTTCCGAACTGCAAGCGCAACGTGCAACGGTGGCTCCACTACTGGCGGCTCTCGCGCCGTGACGATTGGCACGGCTACGTCGGCAAGCGCCTGATGCCCAAACGCACGTTCCCGCCGAAGGTCACCACGACGGCTATTCGTGTGGTGAAGCGCATCGTGCTCACGATGGCGCACCTCAATCACGATCCCTTCGACAACGACGATGCGAACCTCGCGATGCTCTGCCAGTGGTGTCACCTGTGGCACGACCGCGAGCAACATGCGCAGTCGGCGCACAATACTCGCGCAACTCGGAAAGACCAGGCAAGGCCGCTGCTGGCGGCCGTTGCGAGAACGGAGAGTGCAGCATGAAGGCGAAGCTAATCGAGAAGCCGACGAGTGCCAAGCCACACTTCAAAGTGACGATTGCCGTGGAGATCCCTGACGGACCCCTCGCGGAATCGCAAACGCGGAAGCTCTGCGAAGGCGTGGGCCTGCTGCTGGGGAAATTTCTCAGCGATGAGGAAAAAGTGGAACTGGCCAAGAAGCTCGGCATCCAGCTCTCTCAACTGAAGAAGCGTGAACCGGCCGGAAGGAGGGCCACCGCATGACGGCGCTGCAGGAGGCCGCACTGCGCGCCTCGTTCGAAACGGCGCTCGCGGCACTGCGCGTCGATGGGTACGGGAGTGCTTCCGCGTTGATCGCATTCGACCCAGCCGGGAAGTTCGTAGGCATGGTTGCGATCTTCACCTCCGAGCGTATGGCGCAGTTCGTGACAGACCAGTTATCGGCAATGCCGGGTGTCGGGCACAAAGAAGTGGATCCGCCGCCGATGACAGCGCCGAGGCCGATGACGTTCAAGCGCGGAGGCGAAGCGTAGCGATGCCGCACACGGGCTGCAAGTTCTATGGCTGCGCGGCGGTTCCCGACATGGGCATGCTGTGGAAGCCACCGGGGCAAAGCAACCGATGCGGCCTCGTTGTCCTCAGCCACGCGCCATGCATGCTGGAACGACAGGGGCGCGCGCCCAACCTCGAGAACTGCCCGGTGAAGATCGCGATGGCTCCAGCGATGTTCGACGAGCTGAATACCTACCAGCGGATCGAGGGTTGACGATGCTGGCCATCTTGATCGTGGCGGTAGCGATTCTGTGGGGTGGCTGGATGCTCATTCGCGTCATGCTGATGGTGCGGGAGAACCGACAGCGTGCCAACGAACGCGAGTACTTCATGCGAACCTTTGGAAAAGAGCGCGACGCGCTCTAGGCCGACGTTCCCGCGACGGGCAACTGTCGGATGTCGTCGGGGATAGACGCCTTACTTCTTCGCGCGCTTGCGTCCCGTGGCTCCGCCTTTGGACGTCGCGCCTGCGGCCATCGTCTTGGCTGGAGCGGCACTCTTTCCACTGCTGGACGTCGCGGCTGTGCTGCGCGCGGCGGGTTTCTTGGTGCTCTTCTTTGGTGTTGAAGCCATGACGGCAGGTTAGCCGATGCTCAAACAAAACTCCAGACTTTTGTACAGCCAAAGCCGATCAGATCGGCAGCGTGGGAAAGGAAAGCAAGAAGAGGCCGGCCACAAAAAAGCGCGTCTCCATGCGCCGCATGGCTGTCGCTGAGGGAATCGTTGGCGGTAAGTCAGCCTCGACTATCGCCGAAAACACTGGCGTCGATCGACGTACGGTGTTCCGCGATCTTCAATCGAACGAGCTGAAGCTCCTGCTCGACCGTATGCTCGATGCGAAGCGCGAGCGCATGACGCGCCTGCTCGATCTCTCCCTGGATGCGATCGAAGAAGCCCTTCACGCGACCCGCAAGGTAGCGGTCGCGCAGGGCAAGGGCGTGCAGGTCCTGGTGGACGGAGGTCCAGACTGGTTCGCGCGGCTGAACGCCGTGCGGCTCTACAAGGAACTCGCCATCGCGCGGCGTGCGATTCCCCGTGAGGAAGACAAGGGCCGAAGCCTCGTTTCCCTGGATGAGTTGGAAGGTACTCTCGCGAAGCTGAATGAGCAGCTTCGACCCACCGCAACACCACCTTCCTAGAGGGACTGAAGTATGAACCCGGACCGAGACACTTTGATAGAGCAGAATCTCCAGCTCTGCAAGATCGTGGCGGGGATCGCCACACGGAACGTGCCGAGTGGTCGGCGCCACTGCTTCGAGGACGTGGAGGCCACTTGCCGCCTGCTGTTGGTCGAGGCGGCCGAGAAATTCGAACCCGCGCGAGGCGTACCCTTCGACCGCTTCGCCAAGAAGTACATGCTGTGGAAGGTCTACGACGAAGCCGGGTTGCGGCGCAGGGGCCTGCGCGAGTCCGATCACTTCAGCCTCGCGGTGCTCTCCAATCCGAGCTCGCCACCGAACCAGGAGACGGAGTTCGAAGCCCGCGAAACAGAGCGCCGTGTCGGCGCGGCGGTGAAGCAACTACCGAGGCGCGCCCGGGCACTGCTACGCCATCAGTTCGTCCACGGTAAGAAAAACCGCGAGATCGGGAAGGTCCTCGACATGAGTCCCGAGGGCGTGCGACAAGCGCGCAACCGGGCGATCAAAAGTCTCCGCACTTTGATCGACGCGGCGTAGCGCCGATCTGTAGGAGTGAATCCGGAACTCTACAGGCGGCAGATCAACAACGTCCGCCGTTCCCTCGACGACATTCCCCACTTCTGCCGGACGTCGTTGTCGGTGCGCGACAAGCGCGGCTTCGAAGTCCCTCTCGAACCTGGGCCCGCTCAGCTTCGCCTGTTCGAGCGCATCATGGCCGCGCGCGCGGCGCACAGGCCTGGGCGATTCATCTACCTGAAGGCCCGGCAAGTGTGGGTGTCCACTGCGTTCGAGGCATACATTTTCAACCGCCTCGCGTTCAACCGCGGGCAACGCGCCAAGGTCGTCGCACACCTCGACGAAGCCGCCGAGAACATTTACGGTTACTTCAAGCAGTTCTATGACGGCTACCGGCCAGTCGGCGGTTTGCTTGGGCTGCCGGCGACGACACAGAACACGCTCGACGGCATCACCTTCGCAAACGAATCCTCGATTGGGATTAGCACCGCGAACACGGTCACCACCGGCCGGTCGTTCTCGCTTCGCTACCTGCACCTCTCCGAGTACGCGTTCTGGCTGCGCGCCAAGATCCTCATGGACGGACTCATGCAGTCCGTCCCCGACGACCCCGATACATGCGTACTCATCGAATCGACGGCCAACGGAGCAAGCGGCGACTTCTACGAGCGATGGCAGGAGGCCGTAGACCCGGCGCAGGCCTCCGTGTGGGAGCCGATCTTCTTCGCCTGGTGGGAACATCCCGAGTACCGGCGCGCAATCGCAGGCGACGTGCGCTACTTCGAGGATTCGCTCGATCAGGAAGAGCGCACGCTCATGACGCAACACGCGGTCACGCTCCCACAGCTCGCCTGGCGCCGCTGGAAAATCAAAGAGGGCTGCGGTGGTTCGGTAAAGAGCTTCCATCAAGAATTCCCGTCGACGCCGCTCGAAGCCTTCCTCAGCTCCGGACGGCCGCGCTTCGACGTGATCAGCCTCGGCCGCATGCCGAGCGCGGAAGCGCCCTTCCGTGGCGACCTCGAAGAAATTCGGACAGCCGTCGGCGCCAAGATCGTACGCAAGCCGCACGAGCAGGGCTTTCTGCATATCTGGAAGAACCCCCAACCCAGTCGCCGTTATGTGCTCGGCGTCGACCTCTGCGAAGGAATCGACGCTAGCGCGATCGCAGGCAAAGCGATTCCGGGGCGCGAGAATCCAGACTTCAGCGTGGCGCAACTCTTCGACATTGACTCTGGCGAGCAGGTAGCCATGCTGCGCGGGCGGATCGAACCGGGGCCGTTCGCTGAAATGGTCAACCTGCTTGGACGCTGGTACTACTATCCGTATCTGGTGCCAGAAGCCAACGGGCCGGGGCTCGCGTTTCTGACGGTGATCCTGCGCCTCGACTATCCGCTTGGGCGCATCTATCACCGGGAGCCGGAAGTCGATGAGCAGTTCACTGCGGAGGCCGACACCGCGCTCGACAAGCTCGGCTTTCGCACATCCACCCGCACGCGGCCGCAACTCGTCTCCGCGCTCGACAACGCGATCCGCGATCAGTCCATCTTCATCCACGATCCCGTGACGCTAGCCGAGTGCCACGCCTTCATCGTGAAGCCGAGCGGGAAGGCTGAAGCAGCGGACGGTTGCCACGACGACACCGTCATCGCGACGGCGCTGGTTGTCGTCGGCATCCAAAACGCACCGCCCGACCGAAGGCTCTCGAAAGTTCCGCGCGAGCTGGCCGGCCACAGTAAACCTGCGAGGCAGGTGACACGTTACGGCGGCACTTCCCGATCAACGTCGCGAGGAGTGCTCTACCGCCAATGAAGTCACACGGTCCTCTGCTGGCAGACGCCAGTCTCACCGGCACCATCCTGGCCCTCTGCCTGCCATCCTGCACAAGCTGCCACGGCATCGGCCGCTATCTCTCGCGCGGACGGTCGAACACCTGCCGCTGCGTCTATCGAAAGGTCTTCGATCTGGTGATGACGCAGGTCCACAATCGCACGGGATACGCGCACGATTTCAAAAAACAAACGTTCAAGCAGTCCGAGTGGCTTGCCGATGTGCAGCTCCTCGCGATGCGTGCGCTGGACGGCCACGAACTCAGTAAGACGATCTATCGCCTCGGCTGCGTCGAGGATCGCGACTACAAAGTGGTCAGCGCCAAGGTGGGCCTCTCGCGCGGAAACTACTTCCACGCCGTCTACCGCATGAAGGAGGTCGTCGGCCGCGCCTGGCTGGAGACGAAGCCTCACGCGGTTTATCCCACCGATCAGTACTTCTCTCTCGAACTCCCCGACGCCCAGCACAAGCGCACCAAACATCGCAGGATCGATTCGCCGTTCGTGCCTACCCAGCAGCCCGCCGCCATGGTCCGCGCGGCGGCTGCTTGATTTCCCGGCCCCTCGTGCCGATCAGTGGGCGGCGTTGACGGAACACACCGACGCGGCGCGCTTCTTTCCATCCATTCCATGCGGAGCGCGCCGCGGCCGGTGGTGTCGAGACGACGCCGCACGACAATGCCCAAATCCAAGCCCGTTGTATGCACGAATGAACTGGCCGACCTCGTTGACCAGCTCGGCGACCTGGCCGAGGACCTTCGCACCTATGCCGCACTCAACACGCGCGCCGAGAAGCTGAAGGCGCAGATCAAAGAGCGTTTCGGCAAACTTCGTCCCGCCGAGGGCACAACCATCACCGGGAAACGCTTCCAGGCCGTGCTTTCGCCCATGGGCGAGCGTGACGAGCTGGACCTCGAAGGCGCCCACGCGATCCTCGGCGCCGCCATTTGGCCGATGATGACGCCCCACACCTCGAAAGTCGTCGCGGCCTTGAAGCCCGGCCAGGCGCGCGAACTCACCACGCGCAAACTCACCGGCCCCCGCAGCGTAACCGTCACGGCCCTGCCCAAGGCACGCGTGCGCAAAGCCACCACAGGAGCACTATGCCCAGCTTGAAAATGCCCAAGAAGCGTACGACTCTCAGCCTCGCCGGCATCGCCCTTTTGATCGCGGCCGTCTTCGCACCAATCAACTACCGCGAGGTACTTTCCACGGCCGGCCAAATCGTTCTGGAAGAGGCCAACGGCACTACCTACCCCGACGCGGAGAAGTAATGGCCAACCCGCGCCGCGCGTTCGCCCCTCAAATCGAACTGCCTTCGCACGAACTGACCCGTCTGATCCAACGGATCGAGACGGACTATAACGGCGCGCTGGCCGACCATGAGGCTCGAATGCGGCGGTTTGTCCGCTACTACTCGCGCTGGCGCGATCTCGATGATCCCCGCTCGATCGAGGATTCGAAGCGCTCGAAATACCGCGTGCCGCTGATGCAGTGGCAGGTGTATGCGAAGTGGGCGAAAGAAGTCGATTCGCTGTTCGGCGAGGACGCCGAGATCATCGCCGAAGCCGTTGGACCATCTGACTTCCGCACCACTCACAAGGTCGCGAAGTTCATGAACTGGCGCTGCTTCAATTCGATGAAGCTCGTGCGCAAGGCCGCCTTGTTCTCTTTCCGCAAGATCCTCTTCGGGAGGAGCCACGCCTACGCCCCATGGGAGACGCGCACATTCCAAGTGCCCATGGATGACGGCTCGATGCAGGAGATGGTGGACTACGACGGGCCCGGTTTCGATCCGCGCTGGCCCGACGACTTGATGGTCCCCGCCGAGGATGCGGCCAGCATTCAGGAGTTCTCGTTCGTCCTCGACAAGGCTCGCTTCACGCCCGATCAACTCCTACGCGGGCAGGATGCGGGACGGTTCCAGAAGATCGACGAGCTGATGGACTTGATCGTCGGCTACGCGGAGAACAACCGCGCTCGCGACGACGAGAGCGAACCCTTGCGCATGGTGTCCGACGAAGCCGAGGGCGTCACGCGCGACTCCGCTCTTTCGAGTGCCGGCGCACTGCGCTGCTGGTCCTGGTATGGCCGCTGGCGCCGCCTCAAGACGGGCCGCTCGACGCGCGTCGACAACCTCAAAGGCCGCGATAAATACGAGAGCGACGTCCTGGTGAAATACCTCCCCGACCTTCACCAAATCGTGGGCGTTCAGGACCTCTCGGAAATGTACCCGACGACACCACGGCGACGGCCATTTGTCGAGGCTGCACTCACGCAGGACGGGAGCTATTGGGGGCCATCGTTCGGCGAGATGCTCGAAAAGATCGAGGTCGAGATGAGCCGCGCGCACCAGCAGGGTGCCGATGCCGGCGCATTCACAGTTGGGCCTTTGATCTTCTATCGCCCCGATAGCGGCTTCGATCCCGACACATTCGAGTACGAGCCGCATGCCTGCGTCGCGGTGGATAACCCACAGGGCATTCAAGTCGTCCAGTTGAAGGCCGACCTGACCTATCCCATCACCGCGCAGCAGGGACTTGGTGCCGACGCGGAGCGCGTCACCGGCCAGAACGATGAAACCCTCGGCCGCCAGAGCGACCGGCCGAACGCGCCGCGAACCGCGCGCCAGTTCGTCGGCCTCATCGAGCAGGGCAATGTCCGAGCGTCGATTGACGTGAAGATGTTCCGCGAGGACTGGCGCGAGGCACTCGATCACTTCTGGGGGCTGGAGACGATGTACGGCAACCCGAACCAGTTCTTTCGGGTCACTGAGCAGGATGCCCGCGGGTTGTTCGAAGTTTCGCAGGGCGGGGCCAAGCTCACGCATCAGGAGCGGCAGGGGAAGTACGATTTCTCCCTCAAGCTGGCGACCTCGGCGCAATCCCGCGAAGCCGACAAGGAGCGGAAGATCGCGCTCTACCAGGTCGATATAGCGAATCCGCTGGTCGTCAACAACCAGCGTGCGCTGTGGAAAGTGACCAACTCTGTCCACGAGGCGATGGGCGATCCCAATTTCAAAGAGCTCGTACCCGAGCCACCGGACCCCGGCCAAGCGCGTAAGCCGAGCGACGAGTGGACTCTCATGCTCCAGGGCGAGGACGTTCTCCCGCACCCCGACGACAACGACGACGATCACCTGACGCAGCACTTGAAGCAACTGCATGACCACAAAACCGGACCCGGCGAAGTGGATCAGGACGCCGTGGATCGCTTGGTTGTCCACATTGGCGCAACGCACTCTCAGAAGCAGCAAAAGCTGCTCATGCGCTCGCTGATTGACGAACTCACCACGCAACTCGCAAAGAATCAGGGCACCGGCACGGGGCTCCAGGTAGGCGGCATGCCCGCATCCCTGGCGGACGTCGGCCAAACACTCAACGATCTGCAGAACCCCGGAGCGGCTCAGCCGCAGCAACCGCCGCGCGCGGCGTAAAGGAACGACCTCATGAGCGAAGCAACATACGATCCCCGCGATTTGTCGAACGGCCACTATCCGCATCTGCGCAAGGTGGCAATCGACGATCCCGAGTTCCTCGACATTCAGCGCTGGCTGACGTCGAAAGGCGCGCCGCCTTATAACCGGCTGTTCGTGCCCAAGGGTCTTGGTGTGGCAGGCGACAATCTCATCCTGCCAACCGAGATGCACTGGGAAAATGCGCACGGCGGTAAAGAGACTCTCAAACTCGACGCCGCGCTGGTATTCAATTTCCCGCACGTCGCGCTGGTGGAACTCAAGCACGCCTTCCACTTCGGCAACCCGAACATTGTGGAGATGTACCCTGGCCTGCGCAAGCCCGTCGAGTACGTTGTCCACTCGCCCATCGGCATTCCCTGGCCAGAGAAGGGCGCAAACGCCTTCCGGCCCTCCGAGTTCGACACGGAAGCCTATGGGGCGACGTACTTCGACGAAACCGGCGCGTACCGCAAGGATCGCTACGGCTGGGCCTTCATCTCATACCCGGTGTGGATCAAGCTTTAGCCTCGGCGGCGGCGATGCTCAATGGACATCAGGACGCGACAAAGGTCGAAGCTCGACAGGACGGATATCGAGTTCCTCAGAGCGACGTGTGGGACGCGGGGCTGGCAGCTTTACCAGGAACGGGTGAAAGCGATGCTGGAAACGGAGAGGACGGGGCTGGAGGCGGCCTCGGAGCTGCGGGAAATTCAACGGCTGCAGGGCTCAATCTCAACTCTTCGCCGTGTGCTGGAGCTGCCCACGATCATGGAAGCCGAACTCAGGAAACGGGGCGGATAGTCCATGCCACTGCTATCGTCGGCCTCACTCGCGTTCCATGCCGAATCTGCCAGACGCCCACCTACCCCGAAGAAGAGACTGGCGGAATGTGCCTCAAGTGTTACACCTGGCACGTCGTCGCCATCGCCCAAGTCCGCGGCATCACCGGCTGCTGCGAATGTCATTCCACTTTCCGGCAACTGCGGGAGCGTACCGGGCGCTCCGGGCTGCGGCTCGTACCCAAGGATGGCATCTACCAGTTGATGTGCGAGCCCTGCTATGGACCGTGGCTGCTGCTGAATCGTGAACAGGTGAAAGGCACGGCCTTCGCGAAGGCACGAAAACTCTACTAACCAGATCCGTCACGCCTGAAAGGATCTGTGTGAAGACCGACCAGTTGATTGACCCTGAAGCCGGCGCGGAAGCTCTCCCGCCGCAGGAACTCCCCGGCGTCGATTTCGAGAATGCGCCCGCGAATCCACCCGCCGAGAAGAAGGAAGACAAACCGGAGCCGTGGGAGGCCGCAGTCGCCGACCTCAGGAAGGACGTGCAGTCCGAGCGCGAGCGCCGCATCGCCGCCGAAGCCAAGCTCGAAACCTGGATGCAAACCGAGCGCAGCCCGAAGGCGAAGGAACCGCCCCCGGAAGATGAGGAGGAAGTCGATCTCGTCGACGCGATCTCCAGCGGGGACAAGAGCCAAGCTCGAAAGGCGCTCAAGCAACTCGGCTTCATCCCTGCCGATGAAGTCGAAACGATCGTGTCCCAGCGCATCCAGGGCGCGCGGCAAGCGGCCACCACCGAAGTGGCGCTTGTCGATGCCTACCCGGACCTCCAAAACGAGAAGTCGGAACACTACGCCGAGACGGCAAAGGCGTTGCGCGAGCTAGAGCAGCGCGGCATTACCGGCGACATGGCGCTCGACCTGGCTGCGGATCGCGCAGCCGCACGTCTCGGCATCGTGCGCAAGGGGAAGGGCCAATCAGCCGGCCGCCGCGCCGTCGAGCGTGACGACGAAGGCAGCCCCGAGACCGAATCCGAGCGGATGGAACGCATCGGCGCCCAGAGCGGCGGGGGTCGCTCCCCTCGATCTTCCACGCTCAACGACGACGATCTGAGCCCCGCGCAAAAGCTCATCGCCAAGAAGTTCGGCGTCAGCGAAGACGCCTACAGGAAGCGCGCAAAACGGGGTGTCTCGATTTCCGGCGCGAACCGCTAAACCCACACCACTGGAGCACTCATCATGAGCAAACCGAAAGCTACGAATCCGAAGAAGAACAAGGCCGCCGAGGTGCAACCGCCCGCGCCGGCGGTCGATGCTTCACCTACTCCTGGACCCGAGCCCGCCGTCAATGACGAGCAGAGCTTCGGACCTGGCGAAACGTCCGCGCCGCCCGAACCGACGCCGGAGACGCTGCCCGAACCGGCTCCCGTGCCGAGAGCGAGGCGCGGCGTGGCGCCCGATCAGACCAAGGACCGCATGCGCAGCTACTACGCCAAGCGCGGCAGCGAACTCCCGAAAGCCCTGAGGTAATTCATGCCCAAGAAGCCGACCACCAAAACCACAAATCCTTCGGCCGCGCGCAGCACGCCGGTCCGTACCAGTGAAGCGGATCCGCTCGCCGCCTCCCGCAAGGTCATCGAGCAGTACGAAGCCGATGGCATTCTCACCGTGAACGGAGTGAAGCTCGATCCGGTGAACAACCACGACCATCGGAACGTGTTTTTCAAACACACCGACCAGGGCGTCGCCATGGCCAACATCGAGCGCGGCCGGGAGTCGGGGAACGTCGCCGTGCGCGACACCTTCGACCAACAACTCGACGCACGCATCGCGGCCGGTAAGGGAAACCTTCAGCCGTGGGAAGCGCCCGAGCCGCTGGCCGAGACGCTTGCTCCGCACGCTGAACCGGGATTCAGCTATCGCTTCCTCTCGCCCCGTCACCTCAACCATGGCCGCGGCAAGCGCGGATTCGAATTGGTGCTCGACAAGGAAGGCAATCAAGTGAAGTGCGCCGATCTGGTTTTGGCCAAGATGCCGATCAGTACGGCGGAGAAGCGCGACGCCTACTACCGCGAGCTTGGCAATTCTGCCAAAGCGACGGCGGAAGAGGCGCAGCGCGAGCAGACGAATACGCTGATTCGCAAAGCGAAGGCTGTGGGCATCGAACCCCTCCGAAGCGGCGAAACGGCACGCGACCACGAATCACACGGCGATTCCGTTGCGGTCATCGGTGTGCGAAGCCATCGCGGCAACTCCGCTTTCCCCGACCAGGGGGCCTAACACTCGCCGGGAGCGCACTCCTGCGCGGTAGCCGGCCCGGTCGAACGGGACCCCGCCGAAAACTTACCCGCGAGGAGTGCGCCTCATGGCGAATATCGACAATCCCTCGGGCCTGACTTGCCTAGGCAAATGCACTGGCGGCGGGCATCCGCAGGTGGATCTTTTCACCAAAGTCGTCGGCTACAACAAGGCAATTTTCCCCGGTGATGCGGTCAACCAGGTCGCTGACGGCTCAATCGAAACGTCAGCAACCCCTGGCACCACGCTCTACAGCGGCGTGGCGTTGAACTACGGCGCCGCGCTGACGGCAACCGAACATCTGGTGATCTTCACTCCCGATGCCGTTTTCGAGGCTCAGGACGACGGCGACTCGGACACGATGACCGCGGCCGACATCGGCCTCAACGCGAATCTCATCCTCGGCGCCGGCGTCGTGGCCACGCTCAAGTCCGGCCACGAAATCGACACCAACACGGCGGACGTTGGAGCCGGGCTCGACGTGAAGCTCCTGCGCAAAGCCAACAAGCCCAACAACGCATGGGGCGCGAACGTGCGCATGGAGATCGCCTTCAACAAGCAGCGCTTCGCACTCGGAGTGGCGGGTATCTAGCCGCTGAACCAACAGAGGAGAACGACCCACCATGATGATTCGAGCTCAGTTTACCGACACCTTCCTGCTGTCGATGCTGCCCGCCTTGGACGAAGTCATTTTCAACAAGTTCGGCTCCATCGCCCCGCAGTACCCCAAGGTTTTCCGCGTCCTGGATTCGTCCCGCTCGTTTGAGCAGACCTCCGAGATCGCGGGTCTCGGCCTGCCCTCCGTGATCCCCGAGGGCGCGGACATGGTCTACGACCAGGGCGTTCAGGGGTTCGACAAGACCTACTTGCACACGCAGTGGGGTCTTGGCTTCAAAGTCTCCCGGATCATGGTCGACGACGACCGTTTCGGGGTGATCAAGAAGATCGCAACGGACCTCGGCCGGTCCATGCGCGAGGCAATCGAACTCGACGCGGCCGGCGACCTCAATAACGGCTTCACGGGCGGTGCGACGGCCGGTCCGGACGGCGTGGCCTTGTTCTCCACTGCTCACCCGCTGGTGAAGTCCGGAGGCTTCGGCTCCAACACTCTCGCCGTCGCTGCCGATCTCGACATTGCCTCGTTGGAGTTGGCTCTCACCGACTTCCGGCTGATGACCGACGACACGGGCAAGAAGATCCGGCTCTCGCCGGAAATGCTCGTGATCCCGCCCCAGCTCGAGTTCGTTGCAAGCGAGCTGCTGAAAGGCACGATGCGCAGCGACACTGCCAACAACACCATCAACGCGTTCAAGCACCGCGTCGGCATGGGGGCCTTCCAGGACGTCCACGTCTACGAGTACCTCACCGATCCCGACGCCTGGTTCATCCGCTCGGCCAAGGAAGAGACGGAACTGCGCTTCTACTGGCGCGAGCGGCCTTCCACCGTCCATGACGTGCATTTCGATTCCCGCACGCTCAAGACCGCTTCCTGGATGCGCTTCAGCCACGGCTGGAGCGGCTGGCGCGGCTGGTACGGCGTCCCTGGCGGCGCTTAATCCAAACCACTGATGACAGGGCCGGGATGAAAATTTCCGGCCCTATATTTCCAGGAGAAAATCATGGGTGCAAACACGCGACCAACCAAACTGACGCGGCTCGATGTTACCGATGCGGACGGCCTGCGCGTCGGCGGTAAGATCATCCCGCAGACGTTCTTCCTAACCAAAAACGTTGCGGCGGGCGCCGCAGTGGCGGACTTCGACGGAGTTCTTCCCGTTCCCGTCGCCGCCAAGCTCATCAGCGTTACGATGCGCTACCAAACAGCCAGCTCGGCTGCTGAGACCCTCATGGTGAAGAAGGTCCCCAGCGGAACGGCGAAAGCGGCCGGCACGGATTGCCTCGCGGCGGGCATGGCGCTCAACGGCACCCCGGACACCAACATTTCCCCGGCACTGCACGCAACGGCCGCGAACTACACTTTCGCCGCTGGCGACGGCATTGGTGAAGTGGCGAGCGGCGCTCCCACGTTGCTTGACGGCGTGGGCATCACCTACCAGTTCCAGCGCGTGTAAAGGGGGGACGATGCGCCCTGCTTTCAAAATCGCTCTCCAGCCTCCCGTGACGAAGGGCGGCAACTTCAGCGGAACGCGCTTCATCTCGAAGCGCCTCGCCAGTTGCCGCGAACTCCTCATCACGCTCGACATCACCTCGGCCGAACGGGACTCCGCGAACGAGACTTACGACTTTTACATCACCATGGGCGACGGTGTTTCGGAGTGGGACATCGTGCATTTCACCCAGGTGGCCACCACGGGCGCGAAGCGGTTCACCGCGCGGGTGCTGGCCGAGCTGCTGCCTCAAAACGTCACCAGCGCGACCCCTGGCGTGGCTGCCGTCGATCCCTCCACGCTCGCCACGATCTCGGGCGGGGCGAACGCAATCAAGTCACTCACGGCGGGTCTGACCCGGCATGGCTCCTTTGGCGACCGCATCGGCCATGAGCTGGTCGTTGCAGGAACCATCGTTACCGGCATCACTTACTCCATCCAAGTCACGGCCATCAGGTAGGGCGCTATGACCTTCGGACAACTTCGCTTCGCTCTGTCGAAGTTCGCGCCGGGTGTCGATCCCGATCTCCTCGACCAGTGGATCAACGACCGCTATGAGGCGCTGTGGAACTTTCACCACTGGCTCGGCCGAGAACGCGACGCCACGCTGAACACGGTCGCTCCGTATAGTGCCGGGACGGTCGATCTGGTCAATGGCGCCACGTCCGTCGCGGGTACCGCGACAACCTTCACCGCCGCCATGACCGGCCGGCGAATCCGCATCGGAGGACGCAGCGAGTGGTACACCTTCACGTACGTATCGGCGGCTTCTGGCACCTTGGATCGCGCCTTCGAGGGGGACACCGGCACCGGCCTCGCTTACGAGATCTTCCAGAACGTCTACGACCTCGCCGCCGATCTGGAGCACCTCCTCCCAATCAAGACAACCCACCGCCCCGGCCAGCTCTCGCTCTGGACGCAGGAGAGGCTGGATACTGAGGCTCCCTCGCGGCCGGCTCGCGGCACGCCCGAGATCTACGCCTACGCGCCAACGGGAACGAACCCGGACGGCTCCACGCTCTACCGCGTCGAGCTGTACCCGATTCCCGATGCCGCGCGCGGCCTCCCCTACAAGTACCGCCAGCGTTTCACACGCCTCACCAACACGTCGACGATCCTGCCGGATTGGATCTCGACCGCCTGCCTAAAGGCTGGCGTGCAATCCGACATCTGCGGCGCGGCGAAGGACTACAACGGCAAGGCGACCTATCAGGCCGATCATGACCGCGAGCGCGCCTCGATGCTGCGCGAAGAAGCGCGGCGGCGTCCGAGCAAACGGCTGCTGCCGAGTGACGGCTACGCGCGGACACACCTCGACTCCGGTGTGAGAAAGGTCCCGTTCAACTTCTCATGAAAACCGCAATCTTCCTTGTGGCGGCTGCCCTCACCGTGGCGTCGGTTCGTGGCCAAAACACGGCCAAGTTCCCCGGTGCCGTACCTGGGCACTCGGATCTCTTCGTCGCCAAGAATCGGGCACAGACCACACTTACCGGGGCCATCTCTTCGACATCCGCGACGACGATCAACGTCACGTCGTCGGGGGACTTCGACGACACCGGCCTGGTGACCATCGACAACGAGATTATTGCGGTCTGCGCGAAGTCGGGAACGACCTTCACCGTAGGCCGCTCCAGTTGTCCGAACGCCGACGGCCGCGGCTTCGACGGTTCGATTGCGGCCACGCATGCGAACGGAGCCGTGGTGCAAGCTCGCATGACGGCGTGGCACCACAACCAGCTCGCCGCCGAGGCCATGGCCATCGCCACCAAGCTCAATTACGAGCTCGTCAGCGTGCGCGATTACGGCGCCGTGGCCGATGGAGTGACGGACGACCGCGCGGCTATTCAAAGCGCGCTGACTGCGGCCTCGGGCAAGTGCATCTACTTCCCTGGCGGGCATTACATCATCTCGGCGTTCGTCAATCTGAAGGTCTCGAACTCCTGCCTGCTTGGCGGGCCGTCCGTGCGCATTGAAAACACCTATCCCGGATTCGACGGCTACCAGAACGACGGCATTCGCATCGGCACGGCCTCGGCGCTCGATGGCGACACCGGAACCGAGATCAATATCTCAGACGTTTACGTTTCCGGCTTCAACTTCATCAACGGTTCGACGCGCATGGGCATTTGGGCGGTCTACGCGCGGCGCGTCACGATCGAGAACATCCAAGGCGACGGCAAGGCTGTGATTGCCGTGGGGAACGACGCCGACGATGAGTGCGAGCACGTCATTATCCGCAACATCACCCGCACGGGAGTCTCCGCAACGGACTGGTATACGGCGGGCATATTCAACACGCAATACTTTGTGCTCGACGGCGTGCTCTCGCCCTACGCCGTGACGGGCGGCAACGCCATCGCCGTGGGCAGAGGCGCTTACGGAACGATCACCAACGTCGTGGCCGATCAGAACGACAATCCCGGCGCTCCCTGCATCACGCTGGAGGATTCCAACCGCATCCAGGTCTCGAACTTCGTGCTGCGCAATTGCAGCTCGGGGGTGACGGCCTATTTTGGCAACGTCTCTTACATCGACAGCTACCACCTCATCGGGCCGGGCATGATCGAATCCAGCGACCGGGCGCTGAACATCTATACCCGGCAGAACACCATCACCGGCGTGAAGACGTTCGGGAACACAACCTCCCTGGTGATTAACTCCGACGCGCAATCGAACTATGCCATCGGGAACACCTTCAGCGAAGGCACCATCACCGATACTGTGCCGCTGGCAGGTTCCTGGAAGTGGCAGGCCAACATCGGCCTTTTCGAAAACTACTACGCGGCCAACGTGGGCATCGGTCAAACGAATCCCGAATATCCGCTGGTCGTCGCCTCGGGCACGCAAGCCCGCGCGGCACTCCGCGGCGGCGTCTCCTCGGCCTCACCCACCGAACAAGGACAGTTCTTCTTCGGGGCCAATGTGCGCGGGGGCTCGGAAGCAAACAAGATCATCGCCATGATTTCCGGCGTGTCGCTCGACAACACGGCGACGACAGCCGGTTACCTCGCTTTTGCGCCTCGGAACCTCAGCAATAACCTGCCTTACAGCGTCTACATGCGCGAATGGGGTGGCCTCACTCTCGCGGGCAACCTTGCCATTCCTACCTGCAACTCGTCAACGCGCGGAACCATCTTCGGGACCTCGGGCGGCGTGGGGGTGAAGGACACACTTCAGGTCTGTGCCAAGGATTCCGGGGACGCCTACGCCTGGAGGACGATCTATTGACCCTCGGCCAGCTCAAGGCACGAACCTTCCAGCGGCTCGATGCGCCCGCCGATGGCACCGGCTACTACTCAGTGGCCGACGTCGTCGCTGCGCTCAACGATGCGCTGCTTCTGTTCGTGTATCTGACGCTTTGCCTCGAAGAGACGCGCTCCCTGGAACTCGCTCCGAACACCCGGTTCTATCGCTTGCTCGACCGCTGGGACGATTTCATTCTGCCGTTGCGCGTGCGCCACACCAATCTGAACCCTGGCGACCAGGACGCGCTTTTCGATCAGGAGTTGTTCGATTCGTACCTCTTCGGAGAGGGCAGCATTCCCGGCTGGGCTGCGAGCCTCATCACGAAGCTCCGTCCCGCACGGCTCCAGGACCTCCGCGCGCTCGACCGTGCTTGGATGACGGCGGCGGGAACCCCTGACCGCTACGCCTTCGCCGGCGTCGACGTGATGACCTTCGACCGCATCCCCTCGACCGTGGGGCAGACGGTTTACATCACCATGGCGCGGGCGGCCGCGCCGCTTGCGGGCGACGCTGATGCTCCCGAGATCCCGGCGTCGCACCATGAGGCGCTCATCGACTTCGCCGTGTTCTGGCTGCGCGCGAAAGAAGGCGGCTCGGAGTTCCTCTCCGCGCTCGGCGGCCTGGCTCGCTTCTTCGATTCGGCCCGCCAGTTGGCGGCATTCGTCCGCGCGCGATCGCTTGCGCTGCGCTACGACCACGTTCCCTCCGAACTGGAGCGGTTCGACCTCTCGCGGCTGCTGAAAGTTCGCACCGATCTGCCGCCTCACCGAAGGGAGGTCGCGCCATCGCTATCGAAGTAGATGCTGTCATCGGCGCCATTGTCCCGATGCTCAATTCGGACACGGCGGCGAACCTCACGCACTGGACGGAAACCGAGTTGTACGAGTTCGCCGACGAGAATCTGAAGCGCCTGGCGCGGACGGCGGCCGTGTATGTGGACCGCTCCACAACCGAAAATGCGCCAGCCGATAGCGCGCATCCTCTTGCGGCCACCGACATCGCCGTGATCGACGTGGGATGGGACGGCGTGGCTCTATCGCCTTCGAACATGCGCGAGTTGGAAGCGCTCGACCAAAGCTGGGAAGCGGCCACCCCGGATACGCCATCGCACTTCGCGACCGACTTCCTGGGCTTCGGAACCGTGCGCCTGTACCCTCCGCCTGCGGCACCAGGAACGCTCGACCTCATCACCATCCAGACGCCGCCCGAAGTGTCGTCGGGGTCGCCCGACGTGCGCGCGCCGCTTCCGTTCGCCGTGTGGCTTCGCGCGCGGCTGCTGGTGGATGCGCGCGGGCGGGAAGGCGACGGTGCGATGCCAGAAGTCGCGCAGCGCCTGGGCGAGCTGGCTTCGATCATTGAGCGCGTCACGGTGGCCTACTACGGGGGGTCGCAGTAGTGGCCTACAAGCGGCAAGAGTACGAGATTCGCTTCGGCGGCGTGTCGCTGCTGGGTCCAGGCGACAAGATCGCCGGCGACGACGCGCTGCAGATCCAGAATTTCCGCGTGGACCGCTACGGCCATCTGCGGGGGCGGAAGGGTTCCTCCACCGCGTCCGGCCAGTGCGCGTTCGCCAGCGGTTCGGCGGCCGAGATTCACACGGCGCGCTTCCTCCTGGGGCGGCGTTATTGGGGCTACACCATTGGCGGCGGCGGCCGTCTGGAGCGCAACACGACGTTCATCGCCAGCGGCTTTGCCGACGTGCAGCCCCTTGGCCTGGCTGCGATGCGCAATTGGGTCTGGATCATGAACCAGGCCGCGGGCAAGCAACTCCGCGACACTGGCGTCGGAACGACGCTCTACCTCTGGCAGCCAGCCGCGCCGACGACAACCGCCATCGGCATCGGCGCGTTCGGTTCCGGCTCGATCAAAGGCAAATACAAGTACTACGTCACCTACGGCACGGCCAATGCCCCCGGCGCTGAGGACTTTGAATCGAACCCCTCTCCGGCAACCGCTGAAGTGGATGCGACGGCCGGCGTCGACTACATCGGCCTCACCAACCTCCCCGTGTCGGCGGACCCACAGGTAAACTGCCGGCACATCTACCGCATTGGAACGGGTGGCGGAAGCACGCTGAGCGCGGCCACGCGCGTGGCAACGATTTACAACAACGCACTCACGACGCATGACGACTACCAAACGGACGTGGAGGTGGCGGCGGGATCGGGCGAGACGATTGCGGCGGGCCCGCCGCTGGTGAAGCAGGGCGCGGCCGTGCTGATGGAAACCGACCACGACCCGGCGCCGCTCGCCAATGGCGTCGTCGCCTACATGAACCGGCTGGTGGTGTTTCGCGATTCGGTCAACCCGCGCCGAATCTACTACACCCCGGCTTTCAAGCCCTGGTACTTCCGTGGCTCGAACAACGGCACGGTAGGGGATTGGTTCGACGTTGACGACGACGTGGTGACGGTCACGGTGAAGCCCCGGATGCTCTACATCTACACCAAGAGCTCGATCTGGCGCATAGTCGGCGACATCTCCGAGAATCCGCCCGAGCTGCAGCGCAGCGACTACGGCATCGTCGGCCCGCGCGCGGTCGCTTCGATGGGCCACACCGACTTGTTTCTCTCGAAAGAGGGGCTGTGCGAGTTCAACGGGGACTTCGCCAAGCTCGTATCTCCGAAGCTCGACCCGGTCTTTCACGACGACGCCTTTTTCATCGCCCGCGGCGTGGCCATCCAGCACAACCCGATGGCCGACAGTTCGGCCAACCTTGCCACGGCCTCGCTTGCCGTCCGCTCCGGACGCGTCTGGATGAGCTTCGTCGATACCGCCAGCGTGCGGCAAACCTGGCAGTACGAAGTTGCAACCCAGCGCTGGGTTCGCGATTCGCGCCGCCTGTTCAATTTCCTCGACGAAGGCCAGGGCGGCGACCTGATTCTCTGCTTCCACCAGGCCAAGAGCGGAGCGGGCTACGTCGGCGCGCACTATGCCGAGGACGCGGCCACCGATGGCTCGGCCGTGGGCAGCAACTACGATGCCGCGTTCCATTCGGCGTACCTCGACCAGGGCTTTCCCGAAAGCGAGAAGGTCTATGAGGACATCACCATCGACGCCGATACGGGCGGTCTGAACATGACCGTGAAGGTCTACACCAACAATGGCGAGCTGGCCGGCGACGAGTACAACATCGGCACGATCAACACCTCCACCCGCCAGCCGGTGACATTCCCGCTGAACACTACCACCGGGCCCGGAATCCGCGGGCGCAATCTCGCCGTGCGGCTGGAGTGCACCAACACAGGGCAAACGATCCAGGTCTTTCGGATCTTCGGCCACTACTACGTGGAACCGCGCAAGGCCAAATCCTTCGACACCGGGGAAACCGACCTCAGAAGTCCGTGGGTCAAGGAGTTCGACCAGATCCTCCTCAAAATCAAGTCCACCGCCAACGTGGATTGGAAGCTCTATACGGAACTGCCCTCGGGCACGATGGCCGTGGCGGCCAGTGGAACGATCACGACAACGACAACGGAAAAGCCCATCGTGCTGCCGATCACTGCTGGTGTCCACGGGCGTCTAATGCGCCTCACGCTGTACTGCGCCTCCGGAGTCTTCCAGCTCTACGACGACGTGCAAATCTTGGTCCGCCCAACGCCTGAGTACTTCAACGGAGCCAATGGCGAGAAGTTTGTCACGCTCCCGCAAAGCCTGAACTAGCCCTCCTCAACGCCAGAAGGGGGCCCCATGGCCTACGACCGCGTATCCGAGTTCGGATCGATCACGCTCGACTACAGCGCTGCCGCCGCGCTGACAGTGAAGTTCTACGCCTGGCTGGAGGGCGGCGTCATCGGCGCGGCCACCAAGACGCTGACCTTTCCACTGTCCGCCACGCGGACACAGCGCACGCTTTCGTTTGAGGACGCCTCGCCGACGACGCCGGTGGAAGGAACGCATTTCCAGGTCGAGATCACTTGCACGGGAATTTTCCGGCTGTTCGGCGGGAAGGTGACTCATCGCCCGATTCCCGTTTATGTGAACGGCGCCGCCACGCCTTCCGAGAAGTGGCTGTCACCCGTGATGTCGATCGAGGGACGGTGATCCCGTGCGTACCTGGCTGCTGAAGCGCGTGCAGCTCCATGTGCAGGCGGCGGCTACTTGCACCTTTACCCTGCGCACGAATCTACCGGGCGGCGAGGTCGTGGATCGCGTCGTACGGAACTTCGCTGCAACCACCGGGCGTGAGGTGGTCGATCTGTATCTACCGGGCGACACCCGGGCGCAGCTCGTTCAGTACAGCATCGTGAGCGCGGGCCTGGTTCGCCTGTTCGGCGGGCAAGTGTGGGCGCGCGCGCTCGATGGCGGGGATTGGGCCTGGCTGCCCCTGCCTGGGCTTCCTGGCCAGCTCGTCGAGTGGGCCGACATTGCGCTCCCGATGCCGGCCGCGCCGAAGGCGTGGGCCGATGTCGCGCTCCCGATTCCGGCAGCACCGAAGGACTGGACAGACCTGGGCTTACCGATTCCCCCACAGCCGAAGGACTTCACCGATCTGCCATTGAGCATTCCGCAACCCTCAAAGCTGTTTGTCGACCTAGCGCTGCCGATTCCAGAGCCGCCAAAGACGTGGGGCGACACAGCGCTTCCGATTCCGCCGCCACCGAAGGCTTGGGCAGACGCCAAGATTCCCATGCGCGAAACGCCGGACCTGGCGGCGTGGGTGGGGGTTCCCGTCGATGAGTAGGCTCAACGCTCGGAATAGCGTTGCCGACGTTCCGTCCGAACTGCCCTTCGGGCCGGAACTCATTCGCATCATCAACGACCGTCTGAGGCGCATCGCGGAGGCAGGGGATAGCACGCGCTCGCAGGTATCGACGCTGATTGAATCGGTGAAAACCGTTGCCGCAGCGAACCTTGTGAGCGGGCCCCACACGAACCGTCTGCTGCTCGCCGGCGAGGGCACAGGTGTTGCGTTCTACGAGACGGATCGGACCGTGCTCTACGTCGATGGTTTCTATGCGGGCGGCGTCCATGTGGAAGTGCTCGCCAACATTCCGACCGACGTGAGCACGAACGACGTGGGGTTTCTGTTTTGGGCGACCGACGTCGAGATCGTTTGGCGGTGGGATGGTGCCGTTTGGAAATATCTCAAAGGCACGCACCGGGACGTGTACGCGAACCTCCCGACGCTTACCGTGAACGATGCCGGATATCTGTACTACGCGACGGATCGGCTCATCACCTGGCGCTGGGACGGGGCATTCTGGATCTACGTCGATGGCACCCACTTCGACACGGCCGCCAGCATTCCAACCCTCACCGCAGACGACGCGGGCTACCTGTTCGTGGAGACGGATCGCGGGATTTCGTGGCGCTGGAACGGCGCGGCCTGGCTCTATGTGAGCGGCATCCACCGCGATGCGCTCGCCAATTTGCCGGGAGGCTTCGGCGCGGCGGAAACCGGGTATCTGTTCTATGCCACTGACTATCACCACACGCTGCTGTGGAACTCCGCATCGTGGCAGTGGGCGCCGGGGGAAACTCCCTCCGGTCAAATCTCCTTCTGGACAGAGAACCCTGGCACCGGCTGGCGCTTCTGCAACGGCGGCACCGCTACGCGGCTGAAATCGGACGGCACCACACAACTCGTTTCGATCCCCGATGTCAGTGCCGACTGCTTTGTGAAGGGCGGCATCGCCTACACCGGTTCGGCGGTCGCGGCCGTCGCGCCTGGACTTTCCGGTGCACTGGCCAATGAGTCGTCGCACACGCACACGACGAACGTGAGCGGCGTCACGGTGAGCACGGACTCCGGCCACACGCACAGCATCGACCACGATCACGCCGTCGTGAACACTTCAGGCGGCGCCCTGGTGAATATTCAGGCGGGCGCAGGCGCCGTTGCCGCGACATGGGATCACACGCACACGGTTGACCTTCCCAACCACACTGCCAATTCCGGCTCGGGCGGCTCACACGCGCACACGCTGAGCGGCTCGCCGGCGAGCGGCGGGGGAAGCGCGCACACACACGGTCTGGGGACGCTGGCGGTAGACGCAACCGGCGCGCCGAAGCACATGGCTTTGCTTCCCTACTACCGGCTCTAAAGCCGATCAGGAGACGAGATGACGAGCGCAGCCATCGAGAAAACCGAACTCATGCGAGTGGTGGAGCCCTTCCCCGTCCTGGAGATAGCCTCGCTCTGGCTCTGGATGCAGAGTTTCCGCGACCGCGTTTGCGACGACCTGGCGCCGAAGGAGTTCGCCGACTTCCTTGAGAACTACATCGCCCGGGTTCCAACGATGCGGACCTTTGGAGTGTTGCGCGCGCGGCCACAGGACCCCACCGACGAAGAAGTGGGCGGCTTTGTTTCCGTCGTCCAGCATTCGCCCTACTTGGCTGAGACGCACCTGGTGTTCTCGCGGCGCTTTTGGGGCCATGAGACTACCGTGCCGGCGTTGCGCCACATCTACGGCCGCGTGTTCGCCGAGACGCCCGATCTCATGACGATCACGGCGTCGGTGTTCGAGGACAACCATCAGTTGATCCATCTGGCGAAGGCGGTGGGGGCGGTCGAGGAAACCTCCGCAAAGCACCCGTTACGGAACCGTACGATGCGGGGCGGCAAGCCCATCGGGCTTCGCGTCATTTCGCTATTTCGAGAGGAGTTCGAGTAATGCCCTTCGCTGCTGCCGCGCCCATCATCGCGTCCGGAATCTCCGCAGTTGGCGGCGCACTTGCCAACCGGAAGAAGACGGCGACGACCAGCTCCACTCCGACACTCGATCCCGCCTACTCCGGTCTGCAATCCGACCTTCTGGCGAAGCTCCGCGCGCGCATCGCCGATCCCTCGGCGGGTACGGAACCTCTCAAGACGGCCGCGCTTACCCAGCTCAACAAGAAGTATGCCGGCGCGAGCGATGCGCTAAATACGCGCCTGGCTGCGCGCGGGTTTGGACCCGGCGACGGCCGCGCGGGGCGTTCGCAAATGAACCTCGAGCTTGACCGCTTCGGCGAACAGGGCGCGCTCGAAACCGACTTCGCCAGGATGATCCTCGACCGCGACGATTCGACCATGGGCCTCGCCGAGCGGCTGCTCAGTTTTGGCAGAGGGACGAACACAACCAGCACGGGAACCGGCAACGCCGTCGCCGGCGGGATCGACTCCGGCGTTTCAACGCTTACGACCCTGCTTTCGCTCAACAAGATGCTCAAGGGCGGCGGGGGTACAAGCGGCTTCGGCGGCTATGACTGGAACTACGACACCAATTCCGCGATGGGGTGAGCCATGCAAGATCTGATTCGAGTACAGCCCGTTGTGGACGGCCTGCTGAACGGCCTCGGCCTTGCCTCGCGCATTCGGAGCGCCGCGATGCAGCAAGCCGAGTTCGAGGAGCGGAAGCGCGCCCGCATGAACCAGGAGAAGCGGGAAGACGAGCGGCTCCAAATGGACCGCGACCGCATCGCGGACACACGAGCGGAGCGCACGCGCACCAACAAACGCCAAGACGAGCAGGACCAGCGCCAGCGCACGAGCGACGATATCTCGCTGGCCACCAATCCCGCCCTGGTTCCCCTCGAACCAGGGCAGACCACCCGCACGCGCGATCTCTTCACCGGGGCGCTGCCGCAGGAAGCGCAGCTTTTTGCGCCCACATCCGTTGAGGCTCCGGTCGGCAACGTCATCCAACAGAACGGCCGGAGCTACGACATCAAAGGCCAGAGCGAGATCAAGAGCGACCGGATGAACGATCTGCGCACGGCGATGGGGCTGAAGCTCCAGGAGACGGCCGCGCTCGATGCGATCAGGAACCCCATGGTTGCCGTCGAGGGATACCCCGGCATGGTGCCACGCTCGGCCACCGGCTCGGCGATCAACGCCGTGACGCGCGGCGCGGATCGAGTGGCAGCCAACCAGCGCGCCGGCGCGCGCAACGCGGTCACGATGTCGGCCGCGCAGCTCCGCGCGTCCGGAGGCGACAAGGGCGGTGAGCAAAAGCGGAAAGACGATCTCGACGCGCTCGTAAAGGAAGAACGTGGGCTGCAGGAGCGCGTACTCTCGCTGCGCAAGGCCGTCCTGACGGGCACGCTCCCTACCCGCGAAGGCACGGTGGTCGAACTCGACGATGAGGCGCGCGAAAGCTACAAGGCCGATCTCAAGCTGGCCGAGGACCAGCTCAAAGAGATCCGCGGACGGAAGGTCTCGCGCGGCTTTTCGAGCGAGGCTGACGTCGCGCCGCGCACGCCGGCAAAGAAGCAAGCGGCGGCGCCGCGAACGGCCACTGGCGGAAGGAACCCGTACCGGTAATCTTCCATGGCCGACATTCGCACGATCCTCGATCCGCTGACGGTGGATCGATCGCTGAAGGGCGACGCCTGGGATAACTTCCACGCGGCCACCGACGAAGCCGACTTTCGGGCGCGCTTCGACAAGCTCGCTCTGCCCAAGGAGGCGAAGGCCGCGCTGTGGGACGCCAAATTCGCGGCTCCCACTGTTCCAGGAATGGAGAAGCTCGGCCCGCTCCCGGGCGTGCCGATGACGCAACCCAGCGTCGAACCTGTCGGCTACCTGAATCCGTTACCGAAGGGCACGAAGGTCCCCGGCGTCGGTCCGGAGGGCGAGGACCTCGAACACCTGATGCGCCAGTCGGGCGTCAAGAACCCGAAAGCGCTCTCCGAAGCGGTGGGCACGGCGCAAGCCGGGCAAGGAGAAGCACTCACCAAGGGCACCATCTCGGGGTTCAACATGATCCCGCACATGGTAGGCGGGACGCTGCTCTTTGCGGGCAACCAGTTCCAGAACGAAAAGCTGAAGGCGGCGGGCGAAGGCGTTTTGCAGCGCACGAAGGCGGTGTCGATCGACACGGCGATGCCGACCGAGTACTCGGCGGACCCGCTCGACGATCCGAGCGTGCTGGCGAATCCCAACTGGTGGCTGTACACCGGCTCGAACGCCATCGCCTCGATGGCGCCGATCATGGGCGTCGGCCTGGCGGGGCAGGGCGCGATCGCGGGCGCGGCGCGGTGGGCAAAGCTCAGCGAAGGCGCTACCCGGCTCGCGATGAAGTGGGGCGGCGCGGGCCTCGGCGGTGTGACGGAAGGCTGGATGAATGGATCGGGGGCGTATGTGGACGCTCTCGAACGCGGCGCAACGCATGAGGATGCGGCATCGGTAGCCGCACAGGTTGCGGCATCGACGGGCGCGCTGGCTGCCGTGGGCCTCGAACGTGGCGTTCTCAACACGGACTACAAAACCGGGTTCACCAAAGCGCTCGCTTCGTTCTTCGCCGAAGGCGCCGAAGAGGGGATCACCGAACTCATTCAGAACGACCTGGCGCGTGCCTACTATGACCCCTCCCGCTCGTTGACGGACGGCGTGGTGCAGGCCACGCTCGGCGGTGGCATTGCGGGCGCGACGATGAGCGGCATGGGGGGACGCGATAGCAGCGTCGCGAGTCCCGACGCGCAACCGGGCACAGCCCCGCCCCCTACGGCGGGCACGCCGCCAATCGCGCCTCCTACGGCCACGCAGCAAGCCCCAGGCGCGACGAACGCACCCGCCCCGGTATCTCAGGCTCCCCCTGCAGGTCCTGCGGCTCCTGCGCCCGGAGACGAAGCCCCAGCCGCGGCGCAGACGGCGGGCTCGGCCGAGGAAGCCGGCGACAAACTCTACGCCGCCGCGCAAGCCGTCCTGGAGCGCGAGGGGAAGGTGAAACGCGGCGGCCTGGTCAATGCGCTGGGCGTCAACCCGAAGCAGGCGCAAGGCCTCCTCACGCGCATGTACGCCGATGGGCTGATCGACCAGACGGGCAAGAAGGTCAAGACGCTCACGCAGGAAGCCGCACCTACCGAGCTGAACCTCGAAGCCGACACTGAGCTGGAGGAAGGCGAACCGGCCGCGCTGCCCGAGGAACGCCTGGGCAACACGGGGAAGGTGGCCACCGTCCGGGGCACCAACGCCGACTATCGCTACGCCGTCGTCGAAGCCGATGAGGCGCAGACTTCGAACGACCTGGAAGGCGCGCCGAATCCCGCCTACCCCGAACCGCTGCAGCCGCGCGATCGCACGCGCGCCGCCTCGCAAGCGCAGATAGCAGACATTGCCGGCAAAGCGGACTACCGCCAGCTCGCCGACAACAATCTGCCGAACTTCGGCGCGCCCGTGCTCGGGCAGGACCTGAACGTCGAAGCGGGCAACGGTCGCATGAATGCCCTGCGCCTGGCTTACGAGCGGGGCCTGCCCACAGCGCAGCGGTACCGCGAGGATCTGGCGGCCGACTCCGAGCGCCACGGCGTCGACGCGAAGGTCATCGCGGGCATGAAGGCTCCCGTGCTGGTGCGTATCCGCACTTCGCCGGTCAACCGGATCCAGTTCGCGCGCGAGTCCAACGAGGACCCACAACAGGGCATGAGCGCGGCCGAGATCGCCGGCACCGACGCGGGCCGCATTGGCGGGCTGCTTGATGGATTCGACGCCGAATCAGATGTGACGGCGCCGGGGAACCGCGATTTCGTTCGCGCCTTCATGCAGGGCGTTGTCTCGCAGAGCGATCGCGCGCGGCTGATGACAGCGGACGGCACGCTCTCGCAGGATGGAGCGCGGCGAATCAAGCTCGCTGTGTTCGCCCGGGCGTACGGCGATCCCACCGCTATCGAGACGTTGGCCGAGGCCACAGATTCCAACACGAAGGCGATTTCGGATGGGATGCTGCGGGCCGCGCCGAAGCTGGCAAAGGTCAAGGAAGGTATCCGCACCGGGGCGCTGCATGATCGCGATCTCACCGGCGATGTGGCTGCCGCCGCGCGCAAGCTGTCCTGGCTTCGCCAGAACGGCGTCACGATTGACGACTTCCTCGCGCAGCAGGGCCTCTTCGGCCAAGAGATCACGCCTGAGGCGCAGGCCCTCCTGCGCGTGTTTGCCGAGCACGGCCGCGCGCCGAAGCGCGTCGGCGAGATCCTCGCCACGTTTGCACAATCGGTGGAGGAGCTGGGCTCGCCCAATCAGGCCGGATTGTTTAGAGGTACCACCCCGGCGTCCAAGGGGGAATTGCTAACCGCCGCCGTTCGGCGCGTACTGGAGAAAGAGAATCCCGATGTCCAAAAAGTGGACGGCGCCCGAGCTGGGCCCGATCAACGAGTTTCGAGTGCAGAAGGTGCTGATGGCTCTCCGCAAGCGGGACGCGGAGGAACAGGCCACGAAGCTCCAGGAAAGCCAGCAAAACCCACCGCCCGCCCAACCGCAAAAGTAGCGCCCTCCAAGCCGGCCGCGCCGTCGCTGTTCGATGCGCCAGCCGAAGAAGCCGCACCATCACCACCGGTCAAGAAGGCCACGCGCACGGACGAAGAGATTGCGGCAGCCGTCAAGGAAAAGCTGCGCGTCGAAGCCGAAGCTGCCGAGAAGCGGCTCAAGGAAAAACTGCGCCGCCTGGCTGGCGACACATCCGGCGAAGTGCGCTCAGTTTCGCGCGCGGACTTTGACGAGCTGCTCGGCGACCTGAAAGCCATCGGTGCCTACAAGATCGCATCCGGCTACGTCCGCCTTCAGAGGTTCGCCGACGCCATGGTGGCGCAGGTGGGCGAGTGGATTCGTGAGTATTCGACCGAGTTGCACGAAGCCTCTGTCGATCACTTCGAAGCTGCCGCCGAAGCCGAACGCGGGGACAGGCCCGCGCTCGCGGCGAAGCCTGCGCCCGCCAAGCAGCCCGTCGCGCCAACGCAGGGTGCCCTCGCGCTCGATGCCGAGCCGGAACCCGAAGCTGCTGGACCCGTCGCGGTAGCGCCGACGTTGGCGCAACTGGAAAGCGAGCTGGCAAAGGTCAAGGAAGAAGTGCGGGATGCGGCGCGTGCGCTGAAGGCCGCGAAGGGTGAGGCCAAGAAGGCGGCATCGGCGCGCGTGAACGCGCTCCTGCGGAAGCAGGGCGAGCTGCAGCGGCAACGGGACGCCGCGCGCAAGGAAGCGCCCCAGGCCGAATCGACGAAGCACGCCCCCTTCGTGCGATCGCGCGAACCGAAGGCGGCGAAACCGCGTACGGTCACGGTCGAGAAAGTCGACCCCGCTGCCGATCTGACGCCGGCGACGGGCACGCCGGAAGTGCGCAAGCCGCGCGGGCCTGGCGCGGACCTGGCCACCCCACTTTCCTCGACAACCCCCGACGACGCCCGACAAGAACCTGTCAGGGGAGTGTCTCCCCCGCCCAAACGCGCCGAGCTGGAGCGCATCGAGGTCGATCCTCGGCTGGTCCAGTCCGCAACCGGGGACGTTCGTGGTTCCTACTCGGCCGACCGCATTTCCGAAAAGAAGCCAATCCGGAAGCCCTTCCGCTATCAGGGCGTGCTGCACGTTGCGACCAGCATCCACGCCGACGAAGTAACCGCCTACGAATTGATTCCCTTTGAGTCCTTCGAAGGGGAGAGCGCGGTCTATCCGGGGCCGACCGACCGCGAGGACCCGATGGGCGGCTATCACGGCCTGCGGCTGAAGGCACAGGGCAAGGATTGGGTCATGCAGGGGCCGCCCAAGGTCTTTGTGGCGGGCAAGGCAACGTCTGCCGATGGGAAGCAGGGCGGACTGTTCGATGCACCACAGGAGGCAGCAACCGATGATGACCAGCGGCCAGTTCCCGAGCCTGCTCAACCGGCTCCAGAAGGCGGGAGGGTGCAAAGTGACACCACCGTCGAAGCCGAAGCCGAAACCAAAACGGAAACCCCGCAAGGACGGTTGATTGCCCGCGTTCGCGAAGCGATCGAGAAAGGCGAGGACATCCGTCTGCGCCTGGAGCGCATCGCAGAGGACATCTACGGCGGCAAGCGCGCGGACGGGAAGTACACCAAGCGCGAGATCTACGAAGCGCAGGAAGCCGCTCTCAACGGCTGGCTCGCCGCGCACGGTCCCGAGCTGCTCGCTATGCCGTTCGACAAAGCCGCGGCGAAGCTCCGGGGCATGCTCGGAAAGCTGGCGACGCAGACGGTACGCGACGACGAACAGATACGCCGCCAGCAATTCTCGACGCCGCCGCATATTGCCTATCTGGTCGACCGGCTGGCGGCTCCCGGCGCGGCTGACGTTCTGCTTGAACCCTCGGCCGGAACCGGGGGCCTGGTCGCCATGCTGCGCGACGTGGTGGGCACGGTCCACGCGAATGAGATCGACTCGGAGCGGGCCCAGCTCGCCGAAGGCGTCCTCGGCGTGAAGCCATCCGAGCACAACGCGGAGATTATCGACGCGATGCTCGACCAGGCGGTGAAGCCGACGTTGGTGGTGATGAACCCTCCGTTCTCGGCGGGGCTGCTCACCAAGGACAGCGGGAACAAGACGAAGTTCGGATGGCAGCATCTCGAATCCGCGCTGGCGAGACTCGAGAACGGCGGGCGGCTGGTGGCCATCCTGGCCGGGGGCCGCGATGCCTTCATGAACCGCGAGGGCACGGCGATGCACGTTCCCACCGCGCGCGAGGCCTGGACGCGCATCACCGGCAGGTACAACGTACGCGCGAACGTTCGGATTTCGGGAAAGGAATACGCCAAGTACGGCACTAATTTCCCGGTTCAGGTCATCGTCATCGACAAGTCGGGGCCGACTCCTGGGGCGACGGTAGCCGCGCGCCTGGCTGCGCCCATCGTCGGCAACTTTGAGACTGTAGAGGAGGCCTATGGCGCTACGGGGAAGCTCACTGAAGATCGGCAGGCGGCTGCTGCTGCGCCTGGGCCCGCACAGTCCGGAAGTGGCGTGGCTGATGGCCAAGGATCGCTTTTCCCTGGCGCTGGGGATGTATCCCCAGGAGTGCCAGCGAATAGCGGACGAGTTGGGGCTGCGGATCGACCTGGAGGACTTCAACGGCCAACTGGACGAGTGGAGCCCAGCACTCGGCCTAACGACGCTCCTCCACGAAGCGCCACACATGAAGCTCCACCTGCTCCCGAACGTGCCGATGCTGGACGTAGTGCGAGCAATTCTGAGCGGGTTAGAAGTCCGGTAAAGATCGAGGCGGCCGGCCACGCGGGCGCGGCGGCCGAGGACACCGGCGCCTTCGTCGAATACCGCCCTTCCATCAAAGGGCCTGCGCACCCAGGCCACATTGTCGAGACGAAAACGATGGCGTCGGTCGAGTTGCCGAAGCTCGACGCCAAGCTCGCTCTGCCGCAATGGCTGGTAGACGAAGGCAAGATATCCGCCGTCCAAATGGAGGGCGTGCTTATCGCCGTGCAGGCCAATGAAACGTTGCTGCCCGATGGCTCGCGCGCCTCCGCTGTGATCGGCGACGGAACGGGCGTGGGCAAGGGGCGGCAGATCGCCGCGGTGCTCTACGACGCATGGCTCAAAGGGCACAAGCGGCTCACTTGGGTCACTGAGAACTGGCGGCTGGTCGAGGACGCGATCCGCGACCTCGAAGGCATCGGAGCCCACGACCTGGCGCGCACGCTCAAACGCCAAGACGCCTACAAGGGTGGCGACAAGATCGCGCACTCGGGCGTGCTGTTCACCACCTACTCGAATCTGCGCTCCACCGACAAGAAGGGCAACGAGCGCATCGAGCAACTCATCCAGTGGGTGAACGCGGCTGGCGACGGCGAGGGCGGGGTTGTCGTATTCGACGAAGCGCACGCGCTCAAAAACACGGTCGCGGGGTTGGGGGGCAAGCCCACCGATACAGGCAAGGCCGTGGCGAAGCTCAACGAGAAGCTCAAGAAGCTCCGCGTGACGTATGTGTCGGCGACGGCCGCGAGCGAACTACGGAACATGGGCTACCTCGGACGGCTCGGCCTGTGGGGCCCCAAAACCGCATTCCCTGGTGGCTTCCAAGCATTCCTGAACTCCATTTCCTCGGGTGGCACGTCGGCCATGGAATTGGTGGCGCGGGAAATGAAGGCGCTCGGCCGCTACCTCTCGCGCACGATCAGCTTCAAGGGTGTTGTGTTGCGCGAGGACGCGACCGCCGAACTGAACGACGGCCAAAAGGAGATCTACCGCAAAGCGGCGAAGGCCTGGCGCGATGTGACGAGCAGGGCGGACGCCGCGATGGAGGCGGCAAACGCGACGGGCACGAAGGCGCGCTCGCGGTTCATGGCGCAGTTCTTCGGCTCCCAGCAACGATTCTTCAATCTGCTGCTCACGGCGATGAAGACGCCGGAGGCGATTGAGGCCGCGCAGAAGGGCCTGCAGGATGGCTATTCGGTGGTGATCACGTTGGTCAATACCAACGAAGCCGCGCAGAACCGTCAGGAGGTGAGGGGGAACGCCGCGACCGAAGAAGACGAGACGGACGATCTCGACTTCGGACCGCGCGACATCCTCGTCAATCTTGTCCGCAATAGCTTTCCCACGCAACAGTTCGCCGACGCCGTGGATTCCGAAGGCAACGAGATCAAGATTCCTGTCACGCGTCCGAACCCGGAACCAGGCGGGAAGCCCATTCCCGTCGAGAACCCCGAAGCGGTGCGGATGCGCGATGCGCTCATCAAGGAACTCGAAGCCGAGCTCCATCTGCCGGCGAATCCGCTCGATCTGCTGATTGAAGGCCTCGGGGGACGCGCGGCGGTGGCCGAGCTGACCGGGCGGCAGAAATACTACGATCCGGCCACGCGCAAGTTCGTCACGCGCGGAGACGCTGGCACGCCCCGCCAGAAGGTCAATATCGTCGAGGCCGAGAAGTTCCAGGCGGGAAAGAAGCGGGTAGCCATCCTCTCCAACGCGGCCAGCACGGGCATCTCGCTGCACGCCGACAACACGAAGGCGAATACGCAGCCGCGCCTGCACATCACGCTGCAGGCCGGATGGAGCGCGGACAAGGCGATGCAGATGCTCGGCCGCACGCACCGCACCAACCAAGCCTCCGCGCCTGAATACGTGATGATCGTCTCGGACCTGGGCGGCGAGAAGCGTTTTATCTCGACCATTGCCAAGCGGCTCGGCTCGCTAGGGGCTCTGACGAAGGGTTCACGTTCGGCTGCCGGCGCGAACGCCGAAGCCATCGACAAAGTAAACTTCGACAGCGACCAGGGCGAAGCCGCGGCGCAGGTGTTTTACCGCACGCTGCTACGCGACCAGGCGCTCGGCGAGACGGGGCTAAACGGCCGCGATGTGCTCGATCAAATGGGCGTGCTCAAGATCGACAACCAGACGGGTGCGGCGACGGTCGACGAAAGGGACCAGATCAACGTCAACCGGCTGCTGAACCGGCTGCTCTCGCTCGATCCCGATGTGCAGAACGCCGCCTATGATCTGTTCTATGACTCGTTCGAGGCGGCCGTCGCGAAGGCCGAAGAGGAGGGCACGCTCGACACGGGCGTGAAGGTGCTTCCCGGAGCCAACGCCACCATCGTTTCCCAACAGGAGCTATCGAAAGATCCCGATTCAGGCGCGCCCACCACGCATGTGGTGATACGCACCGAACACAAGAACGAACGCCTGAGTCCGGAGCAACTGGACCGTTGGATGAAGCGGCAGGAAGACGGCGACGTCTACCGCATCGTCCACGGCCGTACGGGCGAGGCCTCGCTCGTCTTTGCGTATCCGGCGCCGCCCATCGTCCATGCCAACGGCTCGACCGAACAGGCGATGTACGTGGCGCGCCCGAGCAATCCACGGCCGCAAAAAACACCACTGGCGCGGCTCGGCGGCCGTCCGCAAACCCTTACCGACTACTGGAAGGTCCAGATTCGAGATCTCGACGGCGAACTCCAGTCGAAGCGAAGGGATATCGCAACCATCGAGCGGCAGATTGGCAACGACGAAGCCGCGCTCACGCGCTCGCCTGGGAGCCGGTACTACGAGGCGAGCTTGGCGGCCAACCGCGAACGGCTGGAGAGTTTGAAGGAACGTGTCGCCGCGATTGAGGCCGAACTCGAACCGCTGCAGTCGATGAAGAAAGACGACGTGCGCGGGGAGGTCTTGGAGGCGTGGCGGAAGGAGTTCGACGCCACCCCCGAGAAATTCACGCGCGACTACGACATGATCGGCGGCGCCGTGCTGCGCTGGTGGGGCGTGATCCGCGATGCAGGCTACGAAGGCATCTATGCGGCGCAGGATTCCAAGACGGGAGAGCGCGTGGTGGGTGTGGTTCCGAGCGAAGGCGCGACGGGGCGTATCCTGCAACAGATCTCGGGCGGACGGGCGGCGGTGACTCCGCGCCAGCTCTATGAGGACGTGCTGCGCAACGGGACGCAGTACACCTTGGAGGGCGGGCTGCGCGTCAGCCGCGGCTATGTGTCGCGAACGTCTGTTGTGCAGTTCCAGGGCAGCGCAGAAGCGCTGCGCGCGCTCGTGGGCCTTGGCGTACGAATGGAGCGCGGTGTTGCTGGGCAGGTCCACTACGTCACCAATGACAAGGCGGGATTCGCCGCGCTGGAGCGCGCGATCGAGCGCTACCCCGTGCGCGTGGAAGGCAACCGTTCGCGCGGCGATCGCGCGCGTCCGTATGGAATTCCCAAGCACCTGCTCGGCGCGGCTACCTTCCGCGTTGAGCAGGGCAGTGGGCGAGTGCCGGCCCGAGTGATGATGAACCCCGAGGGGCTGGCTGTTCTGCACTCCGCTGCCGGCATCGGCGGGGAACTCGACTACGAGGGATTCTGGATGCCGCGCGCGGGAGCA
Source organism: Bryobacterales bacterium (assembly GCA_020852175.1). Taxonomy (GTDB): domain Bacteria; phylum Acidobacteriota; class Terriglobia; order Bryobacterales; family Bryobacteraceae; genus JAFLBB01. Next base: position 70,391 of record JADZBH010000024.1, read on the forward strand.
GAAGCAGCCGCGCACAATCTCCGTCGTTCGATCGTGCTTGGAAAGGTCGGAGTCACGAAGGCGCGAGAGCTGTGGCGGCTGGCTGGCGCGATTGACCGGTCTGCGAAACTGCACGGCGGCATTGTCCTGGCCGACGAAACCGCCGACGACATCGACGCGTTGATGCGTCACGAGAATTGGCACCACTTCGACACTCGCCTGGGCATCGACGAAGCGCGCGAGTTCATCGAGTCGAATGTCCTTGCAGGCGTGGCTCGTCAAAGTCTGATGGAACGGGGGTATCCAAACAACCCGTCTGAACTGGTGAGTGAGTTCGGCGCGCACTTGCAGGAAGGTTCGACCGGCTGGGCCAAACTCGGCCTCACCGATCAGCAAGCGCTGGAACTGTGGCGCCAGCTATCTCCCACGCAGCGGGGGGTATTGGAAAATCCGTTTCTACACCCTACACTGAGGTCAGCTTATGAGCAGCGAGCGGGACAAGGACCAGATAAACGCGGGCTACAAGCCGGTGGAGGGAACAAGACTCTACGGCTCGATGTCGCCTCCCGAGCGGCGCGCTCGCGCCGAACGTTTTCGCAAGATGATGGAACCTCCCTCTTCGACAGAGGAGAAGTCGCCCGAGTCAACGACGCCTCCGCCCGCGACCGTGAAAAGCTAACAGGCGAACGCCTCTCGGCCGAGTTCGGCTCCCCCCTCAACCGCCACAACCGTACGAGGCCGCTGAAGCCCGCGAAGGACAGCGGCACGGGCACGCTGTTCGGCGAGGAAGCTCCCAAGCAGTCCACCCTGGCTGACCTCTGGAACGACACTTCGGGCGAACTGCGGCTGCCTTCGACGTTCGCCGACGTGGCCGACCTGGTTCGCCCGCTCAGCTCGTTGGTGAGTAATCTGGGCGCGGCGGGAAAACAACTCGGCAAACTGCTGGAGCGCGCGGCCGACGTGGGCGAAGTGCGGGCCGGGGCGCGCCTGGCTGCCCTCGAGGATCTCCACCTGGGCAAGCTCTCGCGTGAGGACCGCTTCCACCTGGTGGACGTGCTCGAAGGGCGAGCGGCGCCGAAGGACACCAAGATCGCGGCGGCGGCCGATGGCGTGCGGGCGATCCTCTCCGACCTGGCTGGCGAAGCCATGAAGACGGGCGTGCTCGTAAAGGAGAAACGAACCATCCTTCCAGGTGATCCGCGGCCGATCACGCTCACCAAACTCCAGCATGCCGCGCTCGACAAAGGCCACAAGGTTTTCGCCACGCTGCGCACGCCATTTTCGGCGCGCAGCTACTACTTCCCTCACACGTTCCCGCACGTCGATAAACTGGCCGGCAAGACGCAGGTTCGCCGCGACGTGATCGAGAATCTGGTGCGCATCGGCTCGGTATCGAACGCGCTGCAGGCGGCTAGCTTCCTGGACGCCTACGTGCGTTTCATGCAGACGGGCGGGCGCGAGGACCGGCTCATCCAGTTCATGGTGCGCACCGGACAGGCGAAGACGGAAACGGAAGCCTGGCTCAAGCTGCAGCGCTACCGCACGCAATCGCAAAAACGGCAGGGCTCGCTGGAGTATCGGCGGCAGGTGAATCTTCCGTTCTACGACCCGGACCCCACGCGCGTGCTGCCTCACTCCATCGCCTCGCAGTCGATCCGGCTGGCGCAGATTCAGTACCTCGGCCAAGACAACGAGAAGGTGAAGAAGCTCGCGAAAAAGATCAGGGACGTGGACGGCGACAAGAAAGCGCAGTGGCTCCTGAAGGCCGTAGACGAGATCATGGGCAAGACAGAGCAGGGCGACTCCCCGATGGAGCGCCTGTCACGGACACTGCGAACTATCGAAGGATTCCGGCTTGGCCTGGCTGGTGTTCGAAACATCTTCCAGGGCGGCGTCAATTCCCTCATCGCGTCCGATCTGATTTCCACGCTCGAAGGCCTCCGCGGCCTGACGACGAAACAGGGGCGGCGGTTCGGGGTGCAGTCGGGCGCCGCGCTGGAGTCCGTCATCAATGAATCGCTTCGGCACGCCGGCGCCGATGGCGAGCATCTGACGCGGTTCCTTCGCGCGGTGGGCTTCTCGCAAACCGAGCGGGCCAACCGCATCGTTGCAGCCAATGCCGGCGCGGCGTACGCGCGGCGGCTGCTCGACCAGCTCAGCAAGACACCGGGCGATGCTCATGCACGGCGCCGCCTGGGCGAGCTGCTCGGCGTCGATCCGGCGGCGGCGATCGCGCGCGGCCATCTCGTGCCTGGCGAGGTGCTGATTGCGGCAAAGCGGTTCTCCGATCTGACGCAGTTCCGCTCCCGGCCGCAAGATCTGCCAGAGTTTGCTGGCTCGGCTGCGGGCAAAGTCTTCTTCCAGTTCAAGAGCTACATCTACGGGCAGACGCGGCTGCTGCAGCGTGAGATTGTTGACGAAGTCCGGAGCGGGAACTACGGGCGTGGAATGCGGACGTTGCTGACGATGGCGCTGGTGGCGCCGACAACTGGCGCACTGGCGACGGCGCTTCTGAACGTGCTCAAGGGCCGCGACGACGACGACGATCTGCTCTGGCGTTGGCTGAAAGGCTGGCCGGAATCCGGCGCGCTCGGCGTACTGGGCGATCTGACGCAAGCGGCGAAGTACGGACGGATCGAAGGATTCATCCTGGGCCCTGCCCTGAGCGATGTCTCCGACATTGCCGGTCGCATTCTGCGGCTTCCAACGGCGAAGGACAAGGCGCAAGCTCTACGGAACCTCGCTGTCTATGCCTTCCGTCAGACTCCCCTGGTAGGTCCGCTGTTGACGGAGCGGGTGTTCCCGAAAAAGAAACTGGTGCGGCCGGAAATGGGCGGGCCTCCGCTTGGGTTCAGAGATGCTACTGCCGATCTGGTGAGCGAAGGAAGGCGCGGCTTGCGATGAAGGCGACGATGGCGGACTACGTGAAAATTGGAGTGATGGTTGCGGGCCTGGTTGGTTCGGCGGCGGTCACCCAATCTCAGGTTACCGATCTGCGCGCGCGGGTTGCAACTCTCGACAGCGAGGGTGCTCGGGGTTCCGTGCAGGCGATTGAATCGCTGCGCGGGGACGTTCGTGTGCTTGCCAATAAGATCGACAATCTACACGAGTTGATCGAGCGGCGAAAACGCTAGGCTCTGCCTAACCACTCTTCTTTCTTGCCCACCGCGCGGCGGCGGCCTTCTTGGCGATCGCACTGCGCTGCTTCTTCGTCTTGGCACTGTTCAAGCGCACGGCTTCTGCTGCTTTCTCTTCCTTTGTGGCTTTGCTCCATCTGGTTCGCGCCAGCTCGCGCGCAGCTTCGCTACTCATGATCCAAGGTTAGTGCTTCCTGCGCAGGGCGTCTATTCCCTCTCGTTTCGAGTGGGCTATTGTATGCTTCCTGCGCAGGGAGCATACTGGAGCTGAAGACAACCGCCCTTCGGGGCAAGAAGGAATGAACGATGGACCTAAACAAACGCCTCTGCACCCTGGACGAGCTGATGCAGCTCGGCCCGGCGCTGAGGGAATCAATCAAGCAAGAAACGTTGGACGGCAGCGAGGGGCAAACGGGTGCCCTGCTGTCGTTGACGGAACTGGAAACCTGGCTGCGTTTCGCGGCCATGGAGAAAGAGGCCGAACATGGGCGTCGCTGAAGTCGTCCGCTTTGAAACCAACATTCCCCAGGTCATCACGCTGAAGTACGACGACGGCAAGGATGTCGCGGGGCGCTACGGCGATGAGGTGTTCTACACACTCGCCGACGGCAAGGGGGTGTATGTGCCGCCCATCGTCCGCGACAAGCTCACTCAGGCCGGTGTGCGGCGCGGGACGCCTGTGCAGATCACGAAGAAGGAAGTGAAGACAGGTAACCGCAGGTCGATCCAGTGGGAAGTCGAGAGAGTCGGTGCAGGGGCCCAACCGTCGAAAGTAGAAGCCCCCGCTCCGGTCGAAAGTCCACGTGGGAACTCTCAATCGGAGACTACCACGCGCGACACCATCGGTGGGCCCGC
>JADZBH010000025.1 GCA_020852175.1 Bryobacterales bacterium
CGCTCCCACCGATGCCACCGTCCTCATCCTCGGCGAAACCGGAACCGGCAAGGAACTCGTGGCCCGCGCCATCCATCGCATGAGCCCCCGCGCGAACCTCCCCTTCATCACCCTCAATTGCGCCGCCATCCCTACGGGACTGCTGGAAAGCGAGCTGTTCGGGTACGAACGCGGAGCCTTCACCGCGCCCTCTCGCAGAAGATCGGCCGCTTCGAGATGGCCCACCGTGGAACGCTCTTCCTCGACGAGGTGGGCGACATCCCCTTGGATCTGCAGCCCAAGCTCCTCCGCGCGCTGCAGGAGAAGTCGTTTGAGCGGCTGGGCGGGGTCAAGACGATTCCCATCGACGTCCGTCTAGTGGCCGCCACCAACCGCAATCTGGCGCAGATGATGGGCGACAAACTCTTCCGCAGCGATCTCTACTACCGGTTGCGGGTCTTCCCCATCACCACCCCGCCCCTGCGCGATCGTCCCGAAGACATCCCCGTTCTGGCCCGCCACTTTGTCAAGAAATATGCCGCCGAGATGCGCCGCAACATCAACAAAATCCCCACGGAAACCATGCGCGCCCTGGTCGCGTGGCGATGGCCTGGCAATGTGCGCGAACTGGAGAACTTCATGGAACGCTCGGTCATCCTCTCCGCCGGCTCCAGCCTGCGCGCGCCGGTTGCCGAGTTGCGCCCGGATTCCGCCTCTCACGGCAGCGACACAACGCTCGAACATGTGGAGCGCGAACACATCCTGCGCGTGCTGCGGGAATGCGGTGGCGTGGTCAGCACCGCCGCCGTCCGTCTCGGCCTGCACCGCACCACGCTGAACGCCATGATGCGGAAACTCGGCCTCTCACGCAAGGACATCTGAGGCGCGGCCGCCCGCATCCAGCAGTGTACCGGCACGGCAATGAGGGCGACCGGGCAACAGGTGGAAACGCGGGACCGCGCGCACCGGGCTTCCGTCCACGTTCCCACGCGAAGTGACGTGACCGTGCCCCTGGCGCACTGACCATATACGGTCATGTGACCGTGGATGGTCTACCCGGCGCTTGAGGCGGGCCGCCAGGCGCGAAGTCGGCCCCCATAACTCATCCCGGAAACAAGCGGGCCAGGCTGCCAGGCAACGCTGGATCGCACAGGCCGCAGCTCGCCGCCGTCATGTGCAGCCAGCCGGCACGGTCGCGCACAGTCTTTCCTGGGGATTCCGTTTGCGCGCGTCGCAGCCCATCCGCGCCGCAACCTGAAGGGCACACCGTTTCCCAGCCCGGCTGCGCGCCCCGCCCTCGCGAAGCAGCCAGCAACCCCCCTGCCGCCCACAACGCCACAAGCGATGCCGTGATCGCCCACAGCGCCCACGTTCCCTCACCCTGCCGCCTCCGCCTGCGCGTCACTCGCCACATTTCCACACCGCCGAACAGCAGCGACAGGGCGCCGATGCGCCACCAGGCGGAATCCAACGCCTACGGCTGGATGCGGGCGATAACCAGGCAATAGAGCAGCCCCCCCATGAGGCTGCTCAGGAAACCGTCCGCGTATGCGCGAAGTGCGGCAAGCGCCATCATCATCCCCCCCGCGCCGCGCCTACGGGCGCGAAATCACTTCGCCCACTTCGTGAGCGCGTTCCAGGAAATCCTCACCGCGGGCGCGAACGCGGCCTTCCGCTTCGCTCGCCTTGTTCTTGATCCAATCTTCGCCTTCCTTGAATTTGCGCCCGATCATGTTGCGCGTTCCCGCTCCGGAGTTTGGCGCCAGCAATAGCGCCGCCGCCACGCCGGCTGTGAAACCGGCCAGCAAACATATCGCCATCGAGGATCCTGTGCAACTCTGTTGAACCTTCTCGTTGTCTCTCATGGAGTCCGATGAGAGCAATCCGGCGGCCACTCAGCAGTTGGGCACGGCGGTCTCGCGATTGGCCCGTGACGTGCTCCGTTGATCCCAGCAACCTTACCCCCACGGACAGCGGGTCACCAACCGGTAGCTGGGACTCAGCGGTCTGAGGTAGGGTCGGCCTTCTGGCGCTCGGCTGGAATGCCGACACGTCAACCGGAGGAGACGCCGCGTTGGCCTCCCGAAAGGGAAGCCAACGCGGCGTTGGCGTCTCGTCCGCCCCCGCGTGCATTCTCCCCTCCCTCCCCTACGGCGCAGCGACCCCTCATCCTCGACGCCGGGCCGTCATGTGACCGACGCTGGTCCCACCGGCGGCCAATTCCCAGTGCCCGCCTGTTGTGGCATCCTTCGTGCACCATGCCCCAGAGAGGGCCCTCATGCAAGACACTTCTTCCACCGGCACGCAGTTCTGGGACGACAAAGCGAAAGCCGCCCAGATTCAAAAGGCAGCTGACCGCCATCGAGTGCTCCTGCACTCCGCGTTCGTTCTCGCGCTCATCGCGTTTGCCATCATCGTCTCCTCGCTGCTCGCCGGCCTGGGCTCCTAGTCCCCGGAATTCAATGACCGCGCTAGGTCAACTGACCCTCAGCGGTCACTTCTCCAACGTCCTGCTTCCTTCCCCGCGGCGCTCCCCTGAATCGGTTCAACAAATGCTACGTTGGCGCGAGCCGTGCATCAGTTAACCTCGCCGGCCCCAGCCTGAAGGGCTAACGGGCGGGACGAAGAGGTGATCAAGATGCGACTCATTCTGGCGGCCACACTGGCCCTGGCGCCGCTGCTGGCCAAGGACGACGAGCCGGCCAAGCGGCTCAAGGAAGCCGCCGCCGTGTTCTCCGAAGTCATGGCAACACCGGACCGCGGCATCCCGGAAGACCTGCTCGCCGGCGCCAACTGCATTGTGATTGTCCCGGGGCTGAAAACCGCCGCGTTCATCGTCGGCGGCAAATTCGGCAAGGGCTATCTCTCGTGCCGCAACCAGAACGGCGTTGGCTGGTCGGCGCCCGGAACCGTACGCATTGAAGGCGGCAGCGTCGGCTTCCAGATCGGCGGCTCTGAAACCGATCTCATCATGCTCGTCATGAACGCGCGCGGAGTCGACAAACTGCTCTCCAGCAAGTTCACTCTGGGTGCTGAGGGCTCCGTCGCCGCCGGACCTGTCGGCCGCACGGCCACCGCGCAAACCGATGCGCAGATGAAAGCTGAGATCCTCTCCTGGTCGCGCTCCCAGGGGCTGTTCGCAGGCCTCGCACTCGAAGGGGCAACCCTACGCCAGGACCTTGACGAC
>JADZBH010000026.1 GCA_020852175.1 Bryobacterales bacterium
AAGGCAGTTATCGAAGTCCAAAGCCAGTACCAGTCGGGTGCCATCACCCAGGGCGAACGCTACAACAAGATCATCGAAATCTGGTCGAAGGTCACCGAGCGCGTCTCCGACGAAATGTTCAAGAAGATGGAGGACGACGACCGCACGGGCCGTTACCTGAACCCCATCTACATCATGGCCGACTCCGGCGCCCGCGGCTCGCGCCAGCAGATCCGCCAGCTTTCCGGCATGCGCGGCCTGATGGCCAAGCCCAACGGCGAGATCATTGAAACCCCGATCACGGCCAACTTCCGGGAAGGCCTGAACGTGCTGCAGTACTTCATCTCCACGCACGGCGCCCGCAAGGGGCTGGCCGACACGGCGTTGAAAACCGCCGACTCGGGCTACCTCACGCGCCGCCTGGTGGACGTGGCCCAGGACGTGATCATCACCGAACACGACTGCGGCACCGTCGAGGGCATCGAGGTGGAGCCGATCACCGAAGCCGGCGAAACCATCGAGCGGCTTTCGGACCGCATCGTCGGCCGCGTGCCGCTCGAGGACATCCGCGATTACGAGAACCAGATCCTGGCGCCGGTGAATTCGGTCATCACCGAGGACGTCTCCACGCAAATCGAGAAGGCCGGCATCGAGCGCGTCCGCATCCGCTCCGTGCTCACCTGCGAATCCCGCCGGGGCGTCTGCCAGCTTTGCTACGGACGCAACCTCGCCTCGGGCCGCCTGGTGGAGCGCGGCGAGGCTGTCGGCGTCATCGCCGCGCAGTCCATCGGCGAACCGGGCACGCAGCTCACCATGCGTACCTTCCACATCGGCGGCGCCGCCACCCGCGTGGCCGAGCAGTCCACGCAGGAAGCCCGCAGCGCCGGCTTCGTGAAGTACATCGAGATCAACACCGTCCGCAACGCCAAGGGCGAGATCGTCGCCATGAACCGTTCGGGCAAGCTCGCCGTGCTCGACGACAAGGGCCGCGAGCGGGAACGCTACGAGGTGGTGTACGGAGCGAAGGTTCTCTTCGAGGACGGCGCGCGCGTGGAAGAGAACGCCGTGCTGCTGGAGTGGGACCCCTACACCTTCTCGATCCTCACCGAAATCAGCGGCGTCGTGAAGTACAAGGACCTCATCGAAGGCGTCACGATGAAGGAAGAGGTGGACGAGATCACCGGCCTTTCGCAATGGGTGGTCATGGATTCGCCGGACGAAAAGAAGCTGCCGACGATCCTCATCCATCCTCCGGGCGGCCATAAGACCGACGAAAAGCGGTACCTCATGCCCACGCACGCGCACCTCATGGCGGGCGAGGGCGAGGAGGTACACGCCGGCGACGTGCTCGCCAAGATCCCCCGCGCCACCACGAAGACCAAGGACATCACCGGCGGTCTGCCGCGCGTGGTGGAACTCTTCGAGGCCCGCAAGCCGCGAGAAACCGCCGTCATGGCGGAGATCAACGGCACGGTGAAATACGGCGAGATCAGCAAGGGAACCCGGAAGATTTACATCATCGGCGAAGACGGCGAGCAACGCGAGTACGCGCTGCCGCGCGGCGTCCACATCCGCGTGCAGGAAGGCGAGCGCGTCAACGCCGGCGAACCGCTCATGGACGGGCCCCTCAACCCGCACGACATTCTGAAGGTCAAGGGCCAGAAGGAGCTGCAGAAGTACCTGGTCAATGAAATTCAGGAGGTCTACCGGCTGCAGGGCGTCAACATCAACGACAAACACCTCGAGGTGATCTCGCGCCAGATGATGCGCTGGATCAGAATCACCGATATCGGCGACAGCGAGTTCCTCCCCGAGGAGATCGTGGACCGCTTCAAGTTCAGCGAGGAGAACGCCCGCGTGGTCGCGGCCGCCGGACGCCCGGCGCAGGGCCAGCCCATGCTGCTGGGCATCACCAAGGCCTCGCTCTCGACCGACTCGTTCATCTCGGCCGCCTCCTTCCAGGAGACCACGCGCGTGTTGACCGAAGCCGCCATCAACGGCCGCGTCGACTACCTGCGCGGACTCAAGGAAAACGTCATCATGGGACGCCTCATTCCGGCCGGAACCGGCTTGGACTACTACCGCCATGTGAAGATCGCCGGCGAGGACGTAGTGGAAGAGGAGATGCTGCCGGAGAGCGAAGCCGCCATGGCCGAAAGCGGCGCCGGCTACGATGACGAAGCGCGTAACCTGTTTGCCGGCGGCTTGGATGACACGCCGGCCGACGAGACTCTGACCGACGTCGAATAGAAATTCCGCGATCGGAAAACGCATGCCCCGGGCCACGGTCCGGGGCTTTGTGTATCATGAGGGCCATGCGTACCGCCGCCGCATCGCTCCTGCTCGCCGTCACGTTTCTTCCGGCCCAGACAACGCCCAAGGGCGCCCCGGTCCGCATCACGGTCCACGCCAAATCGCTTGAGGGCAACCTCTCCTCCGATCCGGCGGACCGCGGCGTCTCCGTCTGGCTGCCGCCCGGTTATGAAAAGGATAAAAAACGCCGCTATCCCGTCGTTTACTTCCTTCATGGCTTCAGCGACAGCGACCAGAAGTGGTTCTGGGACGAGAAGCACTGGATCAACCTTCCCAAGACGCTCGACGAAGCCGCCGCCGCGGGCCCGGCTGAAATGATCGTCGTGATGCCGGACGCCTTCACGCGGTTTTGGGGCAGCTTCTACTCGAACTCAGCGGTGACGGGCGATTGGGAGAGCTTTGTCGCGCGCGAACTGGTGGCCTACATCGATTCCCATTACCGCACGCTGCCCCGCCGCGAAAGCCGCGGCCTGGCCGGACACTCCATGGGCGGTTACGGCACGCTGCGCATCGGCATGAAGTTTCCCGAGGTCTTCAGCGTCCTCTATGCGCTCAGCCCCTGCTGCATGGCTCCCGGTTTCGGCGCGGGCGGGCGCGGGCCGGCGCCCGATGTCTCGCACGTCCGCACCGCCGGCGATATCGCCCAGCTCAGCTTCGGCGCCAAGGTGATGCTTGCCGCCTCGGCGGCCTGGTCGCCGAATCCCGGAAATCCACCGCTCTATGTAGATCTCCCCTTGCAGGACGGCTCGCCCGTTGCTGGCGTGCAACAGCGATGGACCGCCAACGCCCCGCTGGCCTTTCTGGACCAGTACATCACGCATCTCAAGCGCTACAAGGCCATCGCCTTCGACGCCGGCGACAAGGATAGCTCCATCGCCCGCGACAGCCGCACCCTCGATGCGCGGCTCACCGCCTATGGCATCGCCCACGATTTTGAGATCTACGAAGGCGATCACCTGAACCGCGTCTCCGAACGCATCGTGAAAAAGGCCGTGCCGCTGTTCGCGCGCACGCTCGACGCTGGCGCCGCGAAGAAGCAGCGTACCCGGCGTTAGGGCATAAGCTCGTAGACGACATAGGCGAAGCGTTGGGAGTCCGGCGCCCAGGAGTTCACGTTGATGCTCCCCTGGCCGCCGTAAAAGGTGGCCAGCGTTTCGATTCTTGGCCGCGCCGCCGCGCGCCGTCCCGGCGGATCCATCATGCGCAGCGCCACGCCCGGCATGCGTCCGCCGTGGCCCTCGGTGCCGGGCGGGAACGAAAGGAACACCAGCCGCTTTCCGTCCGGCGAGGGGTGGGGAAACCAGTCCTCCCAGGCATCGCCCGTGATCTGCTGAGCGTTCCTGTCGCCCGCGCCCGCGCCACCGGCCGGCATACGCCAGAGATTCCAGCCATCCTTGCGGTTCGAGTTGAAATAGATCCACTTGCCGTCGGGCGAATAGTCGGGGCCATCGTCATAGGCGCCCGCCGAGGTGAGCCTCTGCTCTTCGCCGCCCGTGCGCGCCACGCGGAACAGTTCGAACTTCCCGTTCCGCTGCCCCACGAAGGCGAGCCACTTCCCGTCCGGCGACCATCCGTGAAAGTAGCTCGGGGCCAGCGGCGTCAGCAGGGTCACGCCCGAGCCATCGGCCGCGGCCACATACACCTGGGACTGCCGCGACGATGGACTCGACGCCGAAAACGCCAGCCAGCGGCCATCGCGCGAAAGATCGTGATCGTTGTTGCAGCGGTACTCGCCGCCGCCGAGCGTGATGGCCCGCGGCTTCGGATCGTCCAACGGAAGGCGGTACAGGTTGCCGCCGGTGTTGATTAGCAGCCAGCGGCCATCGCGCGACCAGTTCGGCGCCTCCACCACGCCTTCGGTCTCATACAGAGTACGCGACGTCCTGCTCCGCAGATCGTGGATCGCCACCTTGCTGCGGTAGCGCGGCGGCTGTTCCAGGCGCACGTTGGAGAAGACGGCCGTTTCCAGACGTGCCGGGTCGTGCGACGATACGCCCAGCCCGGCGTACACGGGATCGTTCAGCGTCACCGCCACCGGTCCCGCCGCCGTCCAATCGCCTCCCGCCGCGGCCACAAGCGCGGTGATTTGTGACCCGCGGCGCTGCAGCCTCACCCGCGCCGGGCCGTTCACGGCCGAACGTTGCTCCGCGGTCTGTCCGCCCTCGGAAAGGCGGTACTGCAACGACGCCAGACCGTCGCCGTGCAACGCCACATCGGCATAGGCCGAACCGGCAGCCAGGTTTTGCCGGACCATCAACACGGCCTTGCGGTGCGCATTGCCGCCCTCGCCCAGGAACCGCACCTCGGCCGTCAAGGTGAAGTCGCCGCTCAGGCGCGTGTAGGCGAAGTGGAAGGCGTCGCTCGCCGCCCAGATGTTCGCCCCTCCGCCCGTGACGCGGTACTCGCCGGCGGCGGCGTCGAAGGACACGCTGCCTGGTAGCGGCGTTTCGCCGACGCCTCCGTGGGTCACGGAAAAAACAGCCGTTTGCCCGGCTGCGACGGACGCCATCAGCAACCAGAACAGGAAACCGGACAGCGCGGACCGCATAGGGCGACAGCATATCATTTGCGCCCGGCGCCCATTTGCGCTACTTTTCCCCGCCGCCGCGCGTGGTTGAGTGAGACGCTTATGCGCGCCGTTGCCATACTCCTCCTGGTATCCGCCGCCGCGGCTGGAATCGCGGTACTGGTTCCGCGATCGCCGGATCTCCCTCCTCCGGGCCGGTTCGTGACGGTGGACGGCGCGCGTCTCCATTTGTGGTGTACCGGACAGGGTTCGCCCACCATCGTGCTGGAAGCCGGACTGGGAGGCACGGCGCTTTCCTGGTGGTGGTTGCAGCCGGAACTGGCGCGGTCCACGCGCGTCTGCTCCTACGACCGCCCCGGGCTGGGCTGGTCGGAACCGCTCGCCTCGCAGCGGGACGGCCGTTCGCGGGCGCGTCTGCTGCACCGGTTGCTGGCCGCGGCCGGCGAGCAGGGTCCCTACATTCTCGCGGGCCACTCCATCGGCGGTTCCTATGTCCGCCTCTTCCGCGATCAGTTCCGGAACGAGGTGGCCGGACTCATCCTGATTGACTCGATGCAAGCCGGCTATTGCGAACGGATGCCGGGCGCCGAGGAGACGGTTCATTCGCTGGCCGCGCGGCTTTCGCTGTGCCGCCGGGCCGGCGTGCTGCCGCTGGCTCCCGTGGTGCTGCCCCGCATGGCCGCGTTGGATGAACTGCCCGCGCCGGCACGGTCCGCCGCCGGGCGCTTTTTACGATCGCCCCGCCACATCGAGGCCATGGAGAGCGAAGCCGCTGTCTGGTTTCTCACGCTGAAACAGGTGACGCAGGTGCGTCCTGTGCGCGATCTTCCGCTGCTGGTGCTTTCCTCGGAATCCGCTGGCGGGCCCGTCCGCCAGGAATGGATGCCCTACTGGCGCGAGATGCAGAAGGATCTCGGCATGTTGTCGCGCCAGTCGGTATCTCGGACGGTGCCGGGGGCCAACCATGAAACCATCGTCGTGAACCGCGTGCACGCGCAGTTCGTGGTGCGTTCGATTCTTGACTGGATGTGCGCGGTCTCGCTGTAGCGAGCCGGGGGCGGCCGCCAGGACCGGGCCTTCGTTTATCCCGCCACTCCCCGTGCCACCGACGCCATCGCCTCGGCAGCCGCGCGCGTTGCATCGGCGCCGGAGCCGCCGTTCAATGCGGACAACCGTCCCTGCTGGTCGTCAAAGCGGCGGTCGAAGGCGAGCGCCGTGTGGCGCGCCCGCGCGTCCCTCGTATCAGCGATGGAGTTATAGCCCGCTCCCGTGAAGATGTGCCGGGCACGCGAGTAGAGATTCGCCGCGGGAAAGTAATCGTAGGCCGGTACGCTCGCCTCGCGCGCCGTCGTGATGGCCGCCAAGCCCCCGCCGCCCGCGCACGCGATCAAACGCTCCACCTCCTCCGCCGGACCGCTGTGGACCACAAGCGACACCCCTTCATCCAACGCCCTCTCCAGCGGCTCTGGCGCCGGCGTCTCGATGCGTCCCGGCCCCAGGCGCACCCATCCCGGCAACCGCACCAGCGAGCCGCACAGCCGCGCGTCATGCGCAGGGGCCAGCGGTTCAATGGCGAGTGTCAAGGCAAAGCCGCGCCAGGCGTCCGGAGCGGCGTCATACGATTCCAGCCGCAGACGCCGCGCGACGTGCACCATTGGAGTGCCCGGCCGGGTTCGCCATTCGCCGCGAAACCCTTGCGGAAAAGTATCCGCCACGGCCACGCGCGGCGCGCGTTCGGCCAGCAGGCGCGGCGCGTCCAAGGCCCAGGCATGGGTGAGCAGGCGCGTCACGCGGAGGCGGGCCAGCCGCGACACGGCCTGTGCGAAGGGAGAATTCGTGGCGATCTCCGCCTCCACGCCCAGTTCGCGCAGTTCCAGGCACAAGGCCACCGCGCGCGTCAGGTGCCCCAGTCCCGAACCGGGCGCGAAGTAAAGGAGCCGCGGGCTCATCCCGTGTCCGGCGCGGAGATGGCGGCATACAGCAACGCCTCGATGGCATCCAACTCCGCACGTGCGGTGAAGCGTTCCGTTACGCTGGTGCGCACCCGCGCCGACAGAGCGGCCAGCGACTCATCGCTCAATTCGACCGCCCGCCGCGTGGCCTCGCCCGCGGCCGCGCGATTTTCCGCCGCGAACAGGAAGCCGGTGACGCCGTCCTCCACCACGCTGGCCATGGCGCCCGCATCGGAAGCCACCGGCACGGCGCCGCAGGCCATCGCCTCCAGAAGCACGTTCGGCATGCCTTCGAACGCCGAAGGAAGGGCCACGAAGTCACACGCCGCATAGAGAGCGGGCAGTTCGCCGGGCGAGCAGAACGGCAGGCGCACGGAGCGTGGCGCGAGAGCCGGATCGCTCAAAATACGCGACGTTTCCTCGTCCGCCGTACCCACCACAAGCAGCGACAGGCGATCCAACAGCCCCGTGTCGCGCACGGCTTCCAGCCAGAACGGCACGCGCTTCTTGAATTTCAACTCGCCGAACAACCCGAACACGCGCCGCTGGCCGGCTTGCAGCAGCGAGCGCAACTCGTCACGCCGCGTCTCGTCGGCCGCCAGCAATTCCCATCGCGCCACGTCCACGCTGTTCGGAGTCCACCGCACCACGCGCCCCGGATAGAGCGCCGCGATGCGCTCCACCTTTTCCTGGGATACCGCGCCAATCGCCCGTGCCCGGGCAAACGCCTCGCGCACCCAGCCGCCACGCCTCGGCAGAAACCAGTCACGGTCGAAATCGTTGCCCCGCGCCAGCGCGACCGAAGGAACACCCAGCCACGCCGCGAAACTGGCCGCGTTGAACCCGGCCCACGAGGCGCCAAAGCCCACCACGCACTGGTATGGCTGGCGCGCATGGCGTTCCCGAATCGCCGTCCAGGCCATGTTCGGCGCTATCTCGGGAGAAGGTTGCCGCCGGAAGAACAGGTCCATGCCGCCGCCGGTGGGCCGCTCGCCCGCCTCGACCGCCGCGCCGCCCAGCACCACCACGTCCACCTCATGCCCACCCCGGCGCAGCCCGCGCACCTGCCGCGCGCAACTCACGGCCATGCCGCCTTTGGCCGGCGGGTACCTCTCGGTGACCCAGAGAATTCTGAGAGGCTTCATCGTCCGCGCTTAGGTGTCGAACGGGTCGTAGTCGTCCTGGCCGGGGGGCGCCAACCCCGCCCCTGGCCTCACCGCCGCCCGGTCTCCCTGCTTGAAGTAGTTCGCCGCGCCGTATTCATTCCCAGCCCCGTAGGTGTTGTAGTAGTTCTGCCGCGAGGCCGCATCGCGTCCGGCTTCGCTCTCGCCGAACTGCCCGGACAGGCCCATGCAGTCCGGACACATTCCGCCGGCCAGGTGCATCACGCACAACTCCCTGCCACACTGCGGACACGCTCCCGCGGCTGGTTGTCCGCAGCCGCGCAACACCAACAATCCCGCGCTTGCCATGCAACTCATGCGCTCACCTCCGGCGAAGGCATCATCGCCCCATGCAAACGCAGCAGCAGGCCCACCACTTCGCGGCCTGGAGGGGCTTCGGCGGGCGCGTCGCCAATGCCCTTGAATCTCCAGAAGCGCTCCATGCGCGCGCACATCACGCCATCCTTGTCCACCAGTTTCACCTTCTCCAATCGCGGATCCATACGGGCCTGCAACGAGGCCTCATCCCACCGCACCGAGGCCGGAGGCATCAGCGTCGCACGCGCCACGCACTCCTTCCGCCACTTTGTCTTGGACTTCGTCTTCCCGCGCCTGCCGCGTTTGGACACGTCCAGGCGAATCCATTTTGTATCGAACTCGATCACCGCCGTCGTGCCGTCCACCAGCGGCAACCTCACCTCGCACCAGGAGTCTTCAAAGGTGTGCTGCTTGCCCTTGATGTAGTTTCCGGGCGGCGCCGGGCACTCGTTGGTCTTCTTGCGGTCCACCGGCCCGGCCAGGTCCATCCGCACGCGGAGTTTCTGCGACGGGTCGAGATCCTGTGCGAGATCCCGCAGGACGGGCCGCAGGCAGGTGCGGAAATCGTTGATCAGGTCCTGCTTTTTCAATTTGAGGTAGCGCGTCAACTTCCAGATCGCCAGCCCCAGCAGGGTGGGCGGCAGCAGCCACACAAGGGCGGACCCCAGGAACTCCTGTGCCACCGCAGCTCCGAAGATGCCGAGAAACGTAGCCACGAAAAGCCCGATCGCCCAGCCCTTGGCATGGCTGGTCATCTTCTCGTTCACCTCATCGAACTGCGCCAGCTCGCCCAGCACCTTCACCAGCCGGCGTACCTCCCAGTTGCCCGTCAGTGCGCGCGTACGGATGGCCTCCTGCGCCTCGGGGCTGAACTGCCCGGTGGATCCCTTGGCGGCAACAGCCTGCCTGGCTTCGCTCATCACACTCCTCCGTTCGCTGCGTAATGAAACATATTGTGCAACTGTTCATGCACGATGCGCCAGGAAAATGTTTCGGAGGCCCGGCGCCGTGCCGCCGCGGCCATCCTGTCGCGGCCCGGGCCGTCATCGAAGATGCGCCGCAACGCCAGAGCCCAGGCGCGCGCATCGTCCGGCGGCGCCAGCAGGCCCTCCTCGCCGTCGCGCACCCATTCCCGGTTCACCGCCAGATCCGAGGCCACCACAGGCACGCCCGCGGCCAGTGACTCCACCAGCTTCACCGGGCAGCAGCCCTGCACCGTATTGCGCGGCGTATCGGCCAGCGGCACCGCCGAGAACCGCAACCGCGCCAGTACACCCGCCACGCCTTGTTGATCGAGAGGCGGGTGCAGCAGCACGCGCCCATCGAGGCCCCATCGCGCCACGCGCCGCTCCACCGCACGCAGCATTCGCGGCGTGTCGCCGTGCAGAATCAGCAGCCGCGTCCGCGGCCTGTCCGGCGCCATTCTCGCGAAGGCGTCCACCAGCGTCTCCACGCCCTGCCACGCCTGCAATCCGCCGATGTAGCCGCACCATTCGCCCTCTTCCAGCGCGGCGATGGGGCAGGGAAGCGAAGCGGCCTTGAAGAACGCATCGTGCGCGACATTGGGAATAACCGTCACGCGCTCTCCCGGCACGTCTTCGGCCATCAGCGCCCGCCGCGTCACGCCGGACACGCACAGCACATGCCGCGCCCCGCGCAGGCAGAACCGTTCCATGTCGCGCAGTTTGGCCCGCAGCACCGGATCGGCCGCCAGCCCGGGCCGCGAATAGCCCAGTTCCCAACTGGGAAGCGCGTTCACCTCGAACACGCAGGGGCAACCGGGTTCCGAACGCAGCAACGGGTAACCGCCCCACGGGTCGCGAAACACGGCCAGACGAAGCCCGCCCCGCAACGCCCGCACATGCCCGGCGACGAAACGCGCGAACTCGGTGGCCCTGGTGAGAAGATCGCGCCGCCGCCGCCGGAAACGGAATATCTCGATGGCTCCCTCACGCTGATACGCCGGCATCTCCGGCGTGCCCAGACACAACAGCCGCACGCTGCCAAAGGCGCGCTCCAGGCCTTGCACCATCGAGGCAATGTGGCTCGACGAGCCCTTGGCCCTGGGGAACACGTCGAAGGCGGCATACAGCGAGACCGCGCGCGGGCTCGCCGCGCCGGGCGGCTGTATCGGCGATGGCTGAAACATGGAACCCGACTGAGCCTATCATGCCCAGGCCTGCAATCGGTCCAAGCATACCAACGGGTCTCCGTGCTATCCGCCGCGTGCCGCAAAAACGATAGGATGCATGGAGACGGGAGAGTGAGCGCGGTCGTGAAGCTAGCTACTAAAGATAATTTCATCATACTGGATGCCCTAAGGGCCATCGATGCGATTGGCCCGGCGCGTGCATCGGCTCGGATGAGGTCAAATCCAACGGATGTATAAATACCTCGCACTTTTACTTGGCTTGCTGGCAGGCACGCTCACTGCGCAGGAGCCGGCCAAACCAGCGGTTGAGGCCGAAAAGCCTGCCGCGGAGGCTGCCAGCGCCGATGCCAAACCCACCTATGTGAATTCAGAGACCTGCCAGGCCTGCCACGAAGACATCTTCCAGGCATTCGTGAAGAATCCGCATTACCGGCTGGAGACGGACAAAAAACGCAAATGGGAGCAGAAGGCTTGTGAGAGTTGCCACGGTCCTGGGTCAAAACACGCAGAATCGATGACGGCGGCCGACATCCGTCAACCTGCCAAGCTTACTCCCTCCCAGGCGGATCAAACCTGTCTGAGTTGTCACCGCAACCAGCCAACCCACGCGGGCCGCATCGACAGCGGCCACGCGCGCAGTGCCATCGCATGTACCAGTTGCCATTCGGTCCACAAGCCGGCCGAGGTTTCCCGGAACGGACGCCATGCGGCGGTGAACCAGCAGTGCGCCGGGTGCCACATGAACACGCTGGCCAGCTTTCAAAAGCCGCATGCCCACCCGCTTTCCACCATGCCCTCGGCGGGCAACAGCGGCATGTCGTGTCTGGACTGCCACAATCCGCACGGCACGGCCGCCCGCGCCAATCTTCGTTTTGCCTCGGCCAACGAACCCGGCTGTTTGAAGTGCCACGCCGACAAGCGCGGGCCGTTCGCCTTTGAACACGCCCCGCTGCGAACCGAAGGGTGCGGCGCCTGTCACGAGCCCCACGGCTCCACCAATCCCCGCATGTTGAACCGGCCCCAGGTGCGCCTGCTCTGCCTGGAGTGTCATTCCAACATCGCCAGCCAACCGGGCACGGGCGCCTCCGCGGGGGGAACCGTAGGCGGTATCCCGCCCGCCTTCCATGACGTGCGCAGCCCTCGCTATGCCAACTGCACCGGCTGCCACATGAAGATCCACGGTTCGCACGTGAACCGTTCGTTCCTCAGGTAAAGGAGACGCACGATGAGAACACTCGCTTTCCTCATGGCCTGCGCTCTTCTGGAAACCCTTGCCTGGGGGCAGGAGCAGGCCAAGCCCGAAGCCGCGAAGCCCGAAGCCGCGGCCGAAGCAACGGTCGAAGCCGCCAAGCCCGAAGCCGCCGAAGAATCGCCCGAGCCGGTCACCGGGCGCAACTTCACGGCGACCATCGACGCCGGCGCGCGGTGGGTCTCCGATGTCTCGGGCGACCTTCGTTCCTACCGCAGCGTGGTGAATCTCGGAGAGGGCCCCAAGCTGTTCGGCTTCGAGGCCGGCTACAACAACCCCGCGGCAAAGCTGTTGAACCGGCTTTCCCTATCGGCCCGCAACTGGGGCGGCGACCCCTTCTCCACGCTCCACCTCACGGCCGAGCGTTCGCGCTGGTGGCGGCTGTCGGCCGATTACCGGTCGATGCTTTACTACAACTTTCTGCCCTCGTTCGCCAATCCGCGCGTACAGCAACCCGGCCTCACGGCTCCGGCAACTGGCCCGGACATCTATTTGAACCAGCGCGGCTACGATCAACGCCGCCGTACCACCGATGTCGAGATCGAACTGCTCCCGGGCCGGCGCATCACGCCCTTTGCCGGTTTCTCACGGAACTCGGGCGACGGCACCGGCGTCACCCCCTTCGTGGCTTCGGGCAATGAGTATCCGGTTTCCACGCGCCTGAGCGACGCGGCCAACACCTACCGCGGCGGCGTCCGTATCGAAATGGAACGCTTCCATGCCACTTTGGAGCAGGGCGGCATCAGCTATAAGGATGACCAGTCGATCTTCACCCGCGACCGCAACCTCGGCAACCGTACCGCCACCGTCTTCGGCCAGACGCTTTTCCTGGCCAACCTGGACCAGGCCTACGCCGTCCGCGGGGAAAGTCTCTATTCCAAGGCGTTGGTCACGGCTTCGCCGCTTTCCTGGCTGCACGCCTTCGGCCAGTTCCTGTACAGCCGCCCGAAAACCGAGGTCCGCTACACGGCCGACGCTCAGGGCCTGTTCGTCCTCGGCCTGTCGCGCTTCTTCAACACCGGCCGGACGCTGCTCGACTCGGCCGCCAACCAGCCGCACACCTCGGCTTCGGGAGGCGCCGAGTTTCAGGCCGGTCGCCTTCGTGTCGTGAACACGTTCTTCACAGACCGGTTCCACAACGCCGGTTCGGCGCTACTGGCCGAGACGCTTTTCTTTTCCCCTACACTCACGGAAGCCACGACGGCCTTCGCCACGGACCGTCTCATCGTGAATAACCACCGCTATCAGGTGGATGGCTTCTATGATGTTGCCCGCAGGCTCACCTTTCGCGGCGGCTACCGCCGGGTGTGGGGCGATGCCAGTTTACGCGCCGGGCAGGTGAATCCTTATGGTCCGCGTGAGTTGGGCGAACTCAGGCAGAACGTGGGCATCGCGGGCATCAACTTCCGTCCCGTGGCGGGTTCCTCCTGGAACGCCGAGTACGAAGGCTCGTCGGCGGACCAGGTCTACTTCCGCACCAGCCTGGCCAACTACCACCGCTTGCGGGTGCGGGGCCGTCAGCCGTTGCACTCCACGGTGTTGCTCGGCTTCAACTACTACCTGCTTGACAACCGCAATCCCTTCGCCTCGGAGAGCTTTCGAGCGGCCACGCAGTGGAAGTCCGTTTCCCAGGCGGCCAGTCTCGCTTTGCAATGGACGCCTAAAGGCGGCAAATTCGGTTCACTCATCGGCGAGTACACCCATTCCAAGTTGCGCAGCGATTTGCAGTATCTCGCGCCGCAGATTTTGGGCGCGGAGGTTTCGCGCTACGTCGAATATGGCCACACGGCCACGGCGCTGCTCGATCTGGCGGCCCCCAAGAACTGGTTTGTGGGCGGTCCGCGCATCCAGCTCGGAGGCTCCTTTTACATCGGCTCCGGCAGCCGTCCCACGCACTACTATCAACCGGTGGTGGGCCTCCGGCTTCCCCTGCACGACAGGGTCGAGTGGTACGCCGACTGGCGCTATTATGGGTTCTCTCAACCCACTTACCTGTACGAAGCATTCCGCACCCACATGCTCGCCAGCGGACTGCGGATCGGGCTGTAGGAGAAAGCGATGAGAACGGGCACACTCCACGGTTTTGGAACTCTGCTGGCGGCCGGTATGCTGCTCGCACCGCCGTCTCCGGCTGGCGTGCCGGGCGACGCCCAACGTGGCGAGCAGGTGTTGCGCGAGCAGAGATGCCTGAGTTGCCACACGGCCGGCGGCGGCGGGGGAAGCGCACCCGATCTGGGCCGCCGGGGTTCGCGCGCGTACACGCCGTCGCTCATGGTGTCTCTCATGTGGAACCACGCGCCGCGAATGTGGACCGCCATGGACCGCGCCGGCATCGCCCGGCCCACGCTCACCGAACAGCAGTCGGCCGACCTGTTCGCCTACTTTTACTCGCTCCGTTACTTTGAAACACCCGGCGACGGAGGCCGCGGCAAGGCCCTCTTCCTGGCCAAGGGCTGCGCCGGGTGTCACGCCACGGGCAATGAAGCCGGCAAGGAAGGTACGCCGGTGGCCACATGGCCGGTGATCGAGAACCCGGTCGAACTCGCTCGCGCCATGTGGAACCACGCCCCGCAAATGATGCCGAAGATGAAGGCGCGCGGGATTGCGTGGCCCACCCTGTCGGGCAATGAGATGACCGATCTTACGGTCTACTTCTCTTCGCTCACCCGCAAACGGGGAGCGTCACCAGCCTTTGCCGCCGGACCTGCCGCCGGCGGCAAGGCCGTCTTTGAAAATCGAGGCTGCTCGGGCTGCCACCACGGCGCGCTGGATCTGACGGCCGGGTTGCACGCGCAAAAACGCACCTTCGCCACGCTGGCTGCCGGCATGTGGAACCATGCGCCGAAAATGTTGCAGATGCCGCCGGAGCTTTCATCGCAGGAGATGCGCGCGCTGGTCGGCTACTTATGGTCGATCCAATACTTCGAGGAGCCCGGCAAAGCCGCGCATGGGGAACGGCTGTTCCGGAAGAAAGGCTGCGCCGGCTGCCACGGAACAGGCGCCGCGCCGAAACTGGCCGGTTCCGGACGCTCCTTCGACAGTCTCACCATGGCCAGCGCTCTCTGGAAGCACGGCCCGGCCATGCTGGAAGGAATTCGTAAGCAAAACCGGAAATGGCCCAGGTTCGAGAATAACGAAATGCAGGATGTAATCGCCTATCTGAATTCCGGGAACCGGTAATGGAATGGAATCATCGGAAGGCGCGCCAATCACCAACAGGAGGTGTACTACACCACATGAAACTGAAGTCCACGTCGTTTTTCATCATGGGTTTGCTGCTGTTCGGCCTGAGCGTCAGCAGCTTCGCCACCGTTGAAATCGCAAAGAAGGAGAAGCAAAAATGCACTGCATGCCACGTCAAGATGGGTAAGAAGGACCTGAATGACGTTGGCAAGTGCTACCAAGAGAAAAAGTCGATGTCGTCCTGCGCGGCTAAATAGCGCGCGTTGATCCGCCGGGAGGCCTTGTCATGGGGGGTAAGTCGAGAGTGTTCCCTGGTTCCGCTATTCTCGCAACCATCTTCCTGATGGGGCCTCTTCCTATTCTGTTGTTGTTTGCCCTTCCGCTGGCCGGGCAAACGGCGCCGCCCGCGCCCGCGGTCGTGGAAAGCCCGTGCGCGGCCTGCCACGATTCTGGCGAAAAGGTATCGAAAAGCGGGCACGCCGCCGTTTCCTGCCAGCAGTGTCACGTCAAGCACGAGGAGTTTCCTCACCCGGAAGGCGCTCCCAAGCCGGTTTGCGCTACCTGCCACGCGCAGCAGGCCGGGGAACACGCCCGCAGCATTCACGGCCGCCAGTTGAAGGCAGGCAACGCAACGGCGCCAGGATGCGACACCTGCCATGGCTCCGCGCATGAGATCGCCCGCGCGCATACCGCGGAGTTCCGCCAGGGAGTTCCCGACTCCTGTGGCATGTGCCACAGCGATGTGAGCGAGCACTTCCAGGCAAGTGTTCACGGCAAAGCCGTCGCCGCCGGACGTCTGGATGCGCCCGTTTGCACGGACTGTCATGGCGAGCACGGCATTCTGCCCAAATCCGATGCGGCCTCGCGCGTCAACGCCGGCCACATTCGCGACACCTGCGCCCGCTGCCACGGCAACCTCACGCTGTCCCGACGCTTCGGCCTGCCAGCCGACCGCATTACCAGCTTCGATTCCTCATTCCATGGGCTGGCCGCCCGTTCCGGCGTCCAATCGGTGGCCAACTGCGCCTCCTGCCACGGCTTTCACGACATTCTGCCTTCCTCCGATCCCAAATCGAAAACCAACCCGAAGAACCTTGCCGCGACGTGCGGCAGTTGCCATCCCGGCGCGGGCGCACGCTTCGCCATCGGCACCATTCACTTCATGGACGGCAGCCGCGAGCCGGAGCCCGTCCGTTGGGCCCGCCTTTTCTATCTTTTTCTGATTCCGGCCACCATCGGGTTCATGTTGCTGCACCAGGGGGGCGACTTCATGCGCAAGTTTCGCGGCCTCCGACTGGCCGCCTCCGGACCGCGCGGCTATCCGGTCTCCCGCCCAACGGAGAACGCCGTGCGCATGTACCTGCCCGAACGGCTGCTGCACGGCGCGCTGGCCCTCAGCTTCTTCACTTTGGTCTGGACCGGCTTTGCCCTCAAATATCCCGAAGCCTGGTGGGCCCAGCCGCTCATTCAACTGGAAGGCCAGTGGAGCCTCCGCGGCTGGATTCACCGCATCGCCGGCGCCACCATGATCGTGCTTGCCTTCATCCATGTCCTGACGCTGCTGGCCAGCCGCCGGTTGCGCGAGCACTGGATGGAACTGATTCCGCGCGCCCGTGACGCGCGCGAACTCGTGCAAGGCACTCTCTACCGCCTTGGGCTCCGCAAGACAGTCCCCTTCCGCTCCCATCACAGCTATATCGAGAAGCTGGAGTACTGGGCCGTTGCCTGGGGAACGGTCCTCATGGGCATCACCGGCTTGATGCTCTGGTTCAACAACTGGTCCCTGCAATATCTGCCTAAGTGGTGGCTCGACCTTGCCACCACGCTGCATTTTTACGAAGCGCTCCTGGCTACGCTGGCCATCCTGGTCTGGCACCTCTACAGTGTGATCTTCGATCCTGAGGTGTACCCCATGGACACGGCCTGGCTCACCGGCAGGAGCGTTCGACAGGAGGCGCCGGAGGGCGTCACGAAACCGGGAGAAACCGAGCCCCATGAAACAGGTTCTGAACAGACTTCTTGAGCCGTTGGCGCTGCTTTCGTCGAACTGGATTGGCGCCCTCGGCGTCATCCTCACCACCACTGGCGGCATTCTCTGGCTGTTTCTGCTGCCCACGATGGTGCGTGGAGAAACGGCGAATCCCTATACCGGCATTCTGACCTTCCTGATTCTGCCGGGAGTGTTCTTCGCCGGTCTGGCGTTGATCCCCATCGGCTGGTGGTTTGCGCGGCGATCGGGCGCCGTCCGCCGGCCGGATGCCTTGCGCCACTTCTTCATTTTTCTCGGCGTCACCACCGGAGCCAATCTCCTCATCGGATCCCAGTTCACCTATCGCGCGGTCCATCACATGGAGTCGGTCCAGTTCTGCGGCCAAACCTGCCATACCGTGATGGAACCCGAGTTCGTCGCCCATCAGAACTCGCCTCATTCGCGCGTCTCCTGCACGGCATGCCACATCGGAGAAGGCGCCGGCTGGTTCGTGAAGAGTAAGCTCAGCGGCGTCCGGCAGGTTTTCGCCGTCGTTCTGAACACCTATTCCAAGCCCATCCCCACGCCCGTGCACAACCTGCGCCCGGCGCGCGAAACCTGCGAGCAGTGCCACTGGCCGCAAAAGTACGGCGCGGACCGTCTGCGCCGCATCGCCAACTTCGCCGATGACGAAGCCAATACCCGCAGCGATACCGTGTTGCTGATGCACATTGGCGGCGGCGATGGTTCCTCGCACGGGCCCGGCATCCACAGCGCTCACCTGGGCGATGGCGCCGTCATTCATTACCGGACAGGCGACGAGAAGCGCCTCAGCATCCCCTACGTCGAAGTCGAGAGGAAGGGCGGGAAGGAGGTTTTTCTCGCGTCCTCGGCGAAGCTGGAGGCAGCCGAAAAGCTGCCGATGCGCACCATGGACTGCATCGACTGCCACACCCGTCCCAGCCACACCTTCGAACTGCCCGAGCGCGCCGTGAACACGGCCATGGACCGCGGCGCGGTCGCTCCCACGCTGCCGTTCGTGAAAAAGCAGGCCGTCGAATTGCTCAAGGCCAGCTATCCCAATCCGGCCGAGGCCGAACGGCAGATCACGGATAGACTGAAGGCCTTTTACAAGGAGAAGTACCCGGCTATCGCCTCGTCCAGACAGGCCGAAATCGCACAGGCCGCGCAAGCCCTCACCGGAATCTGGAAGCGCAACGTCTTCCCCGCCATGAACGTCACCTGGGGCGCATATCCCAACCAGATCGGACACACCGACTTCCCGGGCTGCTTCCGCTGCCACGACGGCGATCACGCCTCCAAGGCCGGCAACACCATCCAGCAGGATTGCAACGCCTGCCACCAGTTGCTTGCCATGGAAGAGGTGAAGCCAAAGATTCTTTCCGAGCTTGGCCTTGACGAGGGCGGCAAATAAGCGCCCCCGCTACACAGCCGCGATCTGCGGAATCACTTCGCCATACACATCGGTCAACCTCATCTGCCGTCCTTGGTAGGAGTAGGTGAGCTTCGTGTGGTCCATGCCCAACAGGTGCAGGATGGTGGCGTGCAGGTCGTGCACGGTCACGATCTGCTGCTCGGCTTTGTAGCCGAACTCATCACTCGCGCCGATGGTCTGTCCGCCCCGGATGCGCGCACCGGCCATCCAAATCGACATGGCGCCTGGGTTGTGATCCCGGCCCAGCCCGCGTTGTGAAATCGGCATCCGTCCAAACTCGCTTTGCCACACCACCAGCGTCTGGTCCAGCAGGCCGCGGGCCCGCAGATCGGCCAGAAGTCCGGCCATGGGTACATCCACCTCGGCGGCGTGTTGCGTATGGTTCTCCTTCACGTTGCCGTGGGCGTCCCAGGTGTCGGTGTTCTGAATCCCCAGGCCGCCGTGATAAAGCTGCACGAACCGGACGCCGCGCTCCACCAGCCGCCGGGCCATCAGGCATTGACGCCCGAACGGCTCCGTCACCGGGTTGTCCAGTCCATACAATTTCTTCGTTGCCGGGCTCTCGTTTTCCAGCGCGACGGCCTGCGGCGCACACCGCTGCATCCGGTAGGCGAGTTCATACGAGGCGATGCGCGCCGACAACTCGCCGTTGGCCGGATTCCTCTCGGAGTCCCGCTGGTTCAGGACCTCCAGCAGCTTGATCCTTTGCAGCATCTCCTCATGCGCCACCGACAGGGGCGGCTTCAAATCCAAAACCGGTTCGCCCGAGGCCCGGAACACCGTTCCCTGAAAGGCCGCCGGCATGTAGCCCGCGCTCCAATTCGACGGTCCGCCGAAGGGGCCGCCGCGCGCGTCGTACACCACGACAAACGCGGGCAGATTATGATTCTCCGAGCCCAGCCCGTAGGTGACCCACGAGCCCACGCTCGGCGCGCCCATCCGTACGGTTCCGCTGGCCAGTTCATAGTGCGCCATGACGTGATCGTTCGAGCGTCCCACCACGCTGCGAATCACCGCCAACTCATCGGCGTGCGCGCCCACGTTCGGGAATAGCTCCGATACGGGCAGTCCCGATTGCCCGTATCGTTGGAACGTGAACGGCGACGGCATCAGGGGGCCCGGATGCCCCTGCCGCACCACCACGCCACCCTTCACGGGCAGAGGCTGTCCGGCGTATTTTTCCAGAGCCGGTTTGGGGTCGAACGTGTCCATGTGGCTCACGCCGCCGCTCATGAACAGGCTGATCACCGCCGTGGCCCGCGGTATTCCCGGCGGTTTCTTCGGCAGGAAGGGAGAATCGCTCACCGGGGTGTTCGCGCATCCGGAGTCCCCTTCGCCGGCCAGCAGACCACGCTCGCTCAGCAGGGACGCCAGGGCCAGGCCGCTTAAGCCGCCGCCCGCTTCAAACAGGAATTTCCGCCGGTCCGTGAATGCCATCGTCTTTACCTCAAGTACACGAACTCGTTCAGGTTGAGCAGCACGTGGGCGAACCCTTCGAGCGGCTGCGATTCCAGAAACGCCAGGCCCGCCGCGCGCTCGGCCGCCTCCGGGCCGCGTCCCAGCACCAGCCAGTAGGCCCGCTCCAGCCGCGCTTGGCGCGAGTCGCCGGCTTCGGCCGCGACACGGGCGGCCAGCCGGCCGGCCTGCACGATCACGAATTCGTTGTGCAGCAGCGTCAGGGCCTGCGTCGGCACCGTGGAAACATTTCTGCGCCCGCACGTGATGTTCTGATCCGGCAGGTCGAACACTTCGAAGAAGGGGAAGGGAAGTCCGCGTTTCCGGTAGACATAGACGCCGCGCCGCCACGTTTCCGGGCCGTCGGGCTGCCGCCGCCAGATGCCCTTGTCCATGCTCTTCAACGTCTCTTCGGGCAACGGCGGGAATACGGCCGGACCGCCCATTTTCGTGTTCAGGCTTCCCGCCGCGGCCAGAATGGAATCACGCACCACTTCGGCCTCCAGCCGTTGCGCGCGGAACCTCCACCAAAACAAATTGGCGGCGTCTCGTTGCTCGTTCGCCGGCCCGGTGAAGCCGCTGGCCAGCCGGTATGCGCGGGAGGTCATCAGCAGCTTGTGCATCCGCTTCATGCTCAAGCCGTCGTCCATGAAGCGGCGCGCAAGCCAGTCCAGCAACTCGGGATGCGTGGGCGGCTCGCCCGTCTTGCCGAAATTGTCCAGCGTCGTCACGATGCCGCGCCCGAAATGGTGATGCCAGATGCGGTTCACCATCACGCGCGCCGTGAGCGGATTGTCCCTGGCAACGAGCCAGTTCGCCAGCGCCGTCCGCCGTCCGCTCGTGCGATGATGCGCCGGTGGCGTTTCCACGGGCAGTTCCGAATAAGTGGCCACTTGGACAAAGCCTGGTTGCATCCGCCGCCCGCGCGAATCCATGTCGCCGTGGTGCAAGAAGTAGGACGGCGGCGCTTCGTAAGGTTTCGCGCCATCACACAGGAACGAACCCTCCGCCGCCTCGCGTTTGATACCCTTGCCGGGCGCAGGTTCATCGCCCGCCCCGTCCGGCGTGAACCGGTAGTCGCCGTCGGTGATTCCCATGGCTACCGGAATTGGGGCCGGACGTTGTTTCTCGATGCGGGCCATCCGCGCGGCCAGGTCCCGCCTGCGGGCCAGGTCCTCCGGCGTCATCAGCGGTTCCATTTCGGCTCCGGAGGCTCCGGTGGTCCGGATAATCTGGTTGGCCAGCAGCACCTGCCCTGGCGTGCGCTTCTCTTCTGGCGTAAACACGGCTTCCTGAATATGTTTTGGCCAGGCGCGGTACTTCCTCTCCCGCACCTGCCGGGCGTACGGCGCTTCCAGATCCCTGAGTTCCGCACGCAAAGGGTTCAGTTTCTCCTCAACCGCCGCCACGCCCGCCGTGTAGGCATCGGCCTCGGCCTTGGGCGCCAGCGGATGGTCCACCTCCACATAGCCCCACAACGACGCCTGCATCGCATAGTAGTCGCGCTGGGGAATCGGATCGAATTTGTGATCGTGGCAGCGCGCGCACTGCACCGTCAGCCCGAGCACGCCGCGTCCCAGCGTGGCGATCATGTCGTCCAGGTAGTCGAAGCGGAACTGCGGGTTGTCCTTCTCGCGAAAGCCCACCTTGGCGTAGTTGCGCAGGAACCCGGTGGCGATCAGCCGCGCCTCCGTCGCCGGCGCCATCTCATCGCCGGCAATCTGCTCGCGCAGGAACACGTCGTAGGGCGTGTCCCGGTTGAAGGCGTCGATCACATAGTCGCGATAGCGCCAGGCGTTCGGACGGTCGAAGTCGTGCTCGTAGCCGTTGGAGTCCGCGTAGCGCGCCACGTCCAGCCAGTGCCGTCCCCAGCGTTCGCCATAATGCGGCGAGGCCAGCAGCCGGTCGATCAGGCGCTCCCAGGCTTCGGGCGCCGTGTCGGCGATGAACGCGCTCACCTGTTCGGGCGACGGCGGCAGGCCCGTCAGATCCAGATACGCACGCCGCGCCAGGGTTCCCCGGTCCGCTTCCGGTGCGTGCGTAAGCCTCTGCTCGCGCCACTTGGCGAACACGAAGGCGTCCACCGGATGAGCGTCCCACTGCGAGTTGCCGTTCCGCGGCGGCTCCCCGGAGCGCAACGGCCGGAAGCTCCACCACTGGCGCGCCTCGGGTGCGATCGTGCGATCCTCCGGCTCAGGCTCTTTCCGTAGCGCCGCTTCGGCCAGTGTGCCGGACCACGGCGCTCCCTGCGCCAGCCAGCCGCGCAGAACCTCCACCTCGGAGGCCCGCAGCCTGCCATCCATGGGCATCGGTGGCTTTTCCAATCCCGCCACATGCCGGTACAAACGCGAAGCTTCCGCGTTCCCCGCCACGAAGGCCGGACCATGCGCGCCACCGGCCACCGCCGACTCACGCGTGCGGAGATCGAGTTTCCCCAACTGCAACTTCGCGCCGTGGCATTTCAGGCAGCGCGCCTCCAGCACGGGTTTCACATCGCGCTCAAACGACACGCCAGCCGTTTGCGCGCCAAGCGCGCCAAGCGTGGCCGCGGCAAGCAGGAACCCGTGCGTCTTCACGCGAATGGACACTGCCCCTCTCTCAATCGATGTGCCGAATTGTATCGAAGGGCGCCGGGGAGGGCAATCACCCTACCCGGCACGGGGGCGGAGACGCACATTTTATTTGGCGGTGACGGGGTAGTGGCGCGCCACGCCGGGCGGGCTTACCGGATGCGGCCCCGGGCGTCCACTTCCCAGGAGCCGAGGACCTCGCCCTGGCTATGGAAATAAACGCGGTCGTGCAGGTTGATGCACGGACAGACATGGTTCGGAACGACGGCCACCCGTTCCCCGGCTCTCGGCGTGTTGGCGGAGCGAGACACGTCGAGATGCCCGTGCTCCTCGGAGAGGCCAACGACCGCCACATCCGGGTAGCCGTCGATTGAACCGAAGCCCTGATCGTTGCCGGAGATCCAGCGGTCCGTGGTGAGAGTTTTCGAGCCGGAATCGATAATGGCGCGGCCGGGGACCGAGGCGCTGACGACGGTGGCCAGCACGCGCACGGCAATGTCCTCGGGGGCGCAGGCGCCAACGCCGAGCG
Organism: Bryobacterales bacterium; assembly: GCA_020852175.1. Lineage (GTDB taxonomy): Bacteria > Acidobacteriota > Terriglobia > Bryobacterales > Bryobacteraceae > JAFLBB01. The sequence goes on from JADZBH010000026.1 coordinate 22,816, forward strand.
TGTTGCGATCGTTGAAGACATAGGTGCCGGGACGGATTTCGGTAGTGCCTTGCACGAGGTGGCTATTGCGCGCGGTGGGCGTGCTGCCTCCGCTCACGATGGGAGCGGATATCCCCGCGCGGCGTAGAGCATCGAGCACGGCGGCCAGTTGGGCCTCGACATGGGCCAGCGCGGGGGCCTGCGCCTCCGGACGGTCCCAAATGTGGCCGGGATAGTACATCAGGCCGCGCATCTCGACGCCGGGAAGCCGCGTGATCTGTTGGGCCAGGGCGAGGGCGGCCTCGGCGTTCGGGACGCCGCAGCGGTGCATACCTACATCGAATTCAACGAGCAGGCCGATGGTGCTGCCCGCGCGGACGGCTTCGCCGGCGAGCCCTTCGGCGGGCAAAAGGGAGTCAACGGCGACGGTGATGCGGCGGTCGCGGGCCAGGTGCGCGAGCCGTTCCCATTTCGCGGGGCCATACACGGGATAGGCAACGAGAATGTCGGTGCAACCGGCATGAGCCATCACCACGGCCTCTTCGCTTTTGGCCACGGTGAGCCCCATGCTGCCGTGGCGCAACTGCATCCGGGCGATGGCCTCGATCTTGTGCGTCTTGGTGTGCGGCCGCAACCCGAACCCGTGTTCTTGGACGTACGCCGCCATCGTGGCGAGGTTGCGCTCCAGGATATCCACGTCGATGGCGACGGCGGGTGTCTCCAACTCGGAGATGTGCATGGTTATGCCTTCAGCGTGAGCTTGCTAAAGGAAGCAAACGAGCGCTGGAAGCCGTCGAGCAGGAAGACATGATCGACGCCGCCGACCACCATGCGCGCGCCGCGGTCGAGTGCGAGTTGGGCCGCTTCGGGCGTGCCCGACACGGTGCCCCACCAGTTGCCCGCCGCCTTGGTGGCCGCATCGACGCGCTTGTAGGCTTCCACCAACAGGGGGTGCTGAAACTGGAAGGGAACGCCATAGCTGAGGCTAAGGTCGCCGGGGCCGACGAACAGCAAGTCCACGCCGGGCACGGCGGCGATCTCCTCCACGCACTCGACCGCGTCGCGGTCCTCGATTTGCAGGGCGAGGAAGGTTTCGCGATTGGCGGCTTCCAGATAGTCGAGGCCGCCTTCCATTCCGAACAGGGCGTCGCTGCCCGCGCCGTCGAGTCCTCGATTGCCCTGGGGAGGGAACTTGCACCACTCCACCCACTGGCGCGCTTCGGCCGCGCTTCTGACGTGCGGCACCATGATGCCGTTGGCTCCGAATTCGAGCGCGCGCATCGGGCTGTCGTAGCCGCCCTTGCGGACGCGCACCATAAGGTCGATGCCGGTGGCGCGGCAGGCCAGCGAGATGGGATCGATGGCGGTGTCGGGGAAGGAACGGTGTTCCTGGTCGAACCAGATGACGTCGTAACCCAACCGGCCGACGATCTCGGCCAGCCACGGTTCGGTTACGCGGCAGATGGCCGCCGTCAATACATATTCGCCGGCGCGCAGTTTGCGCAGCACTCTGCTGGGTTTCAAGCTGGACTCCTCGACAAGAACTAGGTCCATTGTAAGGGCGCGGACGGTGGGCAACGCGGCGCGCGGAGGCTCGCCGTCCAGCCGGCGGAACGTGGTGCGGCGTCCGGCGGACCTCCGCCTGTGCCCAGAGGCGACAATCGAAACAATGCGCCAACTCACGCTCGGCCGCACAGGCTTACGAGTTTCCGAAATCTCCCTGGGCACGGTGGAACTGGGCCTCGACTACGGCATCGGCGTGCCGGGCGCGCCGTACCGTCCACCGGAAGCCGAGGCGTCCCGCCTGCTGAACGCGGCATTGGACATGGGCGTGACCTGCATTGACACGGCTCGGGCCTATGGAACCAGCGAGTCGTTGATCGGCCAGGCGATCGCCAGGCGCCGCGACGAGTTCGTGCTTGTCTCCAAAACGAAGACCTTTCATACCGAGCACGCCGAGCCGGCCGAACGTCGCGCAGCGATGCTCGCCTCCGTGCGGGAATCGCTACGGCATTTGCGCGTGGAGCGGCTCGACCTGCTGCTGCTGCACAGCTCGTCGGCGGCCGAGTTGAGCGAACCTCTTTATGCCGGTGTGCTGGAGGAGTGCCGCGAGAAGGGATGGACGCGGTTCACCGGCGCCAGCGTATATGGCTGCGAGGCGGCTCTGCAGGCCATCCGTTCGGGTCGGTTCGACTGTTTACAGGTGGCCTGGAACGCGCTGGACCGCGGCGTGGAGGCCGAGGTGCTGCCTGCCGCGAAGGAATGCGGCGTGGGGCTGATGGTGCGCTCGGTGCTGATGCGCGGGGCGCTGACCGGGCGGCGGTCGCATCTGCCGGCGGCGCTGGCGCCGGTTGCCAAGGCAGCCGGCGAGTTGGAAGCGCTGGCACTGCAAACGGGCATGTCCCTTCCCGAACTGGCCTTCCGCTACATCCTGTCGCAAGAGGGTCCGCTGACGGCGCTGGTGGGCACGGCGTGGATCGAGGAGTTGGCCGGGGCCGTTCAGTTTGCCGGCTCGGGACCGCTGCCGGAAGAGATGATGGCGGCCATTCGTGCCATCCATGTCTCGGATCCGTCCCTGCTCGACCTCAGCCGCTGGCCTCCCGTTTAGAGCGCCGGGCGGGGCAGCACGAAGCCACCATCCACACGCAGCACCGAACCGGTGACATAAGAGGCGCGCGGGCCGGCGAGATAGGCCACCGCCTCGCCGATGTCCTCGATCGTGCCAATGCGGCCCAGCGGCAGGCTTCTAGCCGATTCGGCGATCTGTTCCCGCGTGGCGAAGCGCAATTCGCCCGGCGTTTCGATCCACCCCGGCTCGACGACATTGGCGCGGATACCATGCGGCGCCATCTCGTTGGCGATGCTGCGCACCAGATGGTTCAGCCCCGCCTTGGCTGCGTTGTAGGGCAGGGAATTCTTGAACGCCAGCACGGCATGCACGGAACTGATGGCGATGACAGAACCGCCGCCGCCCTGCGCCACCATCTGGCGGCAGGCTGCCTGACAGGTATGAAAGACCCCGCCCAACGTAACGTCGATTACACTTTGCCAGTCTCCGGCGCTCAGTTCGAGGAAGGGCTTGCGGATGCTCCAGGCGGCATTGGCCACCAGAATATCCAGGCGGCCCAGGGCGCCGGCGGTTTCGGCGACCAGGCGCGCGCAATCGTCCGCCTTGCCCACGTCGCCAGCCAGCGTGATGGCCTGGCGGCCCAATGCCCGCACCTCGGCGGCCACCTCTTCGGCCTCTTCCCGGTGAGACCGGTAGTTGATGGCGACGTCCAGCCCCTCTCGCGCCAGCGCCAGCGCGCATCCGCGGCCAATGCCCCGATTGGCTCCCGTCACCAGTGCTGCCTGCTTCGCCATTCGTCTGCCTCCGTCCGTTCCAGTCTCCCCGCTTTGGAGCTGCCGCGCCTCATGCCGCGTCCCTGGTTCGGCGCACTCGTCCAGTATCGTGAACTTTCGCTGCCGGTTTGCCGATTCGCCGGATCGGATGACACGGGCGAAAGTTATAATCGGCCTTTCCCGGTCTGTGGGAGAAGCCGCCGCGCCGCACCTAGTTGGCAGATCGGCCCGATCCAGGAAACAATGAAGACCTATCCAAACGCCTCGAAGATTCTGGAAAAGAACCGGCGCCTGATTCCCGGGGGAGCTGTTTCGCTCAACCGGGTGATCACTCCCGAGATTGTGTTTCAACGGGGGAAGGGCTCGCGCCTCTGGGACGCCGACGGCAACCGGTACATCGACTACCACGCCGCCTTCGCGCCACATTTTCTCGGGCACAATGACGACGACGTGAACGCAGCCGTAGCCGAAGTGCTGCGCTCCGAGGCGAGCCTTTACGGCTCGGGCACGACGGAGTTGGAAGGCGAACTGGCCGGGTTGATCTGCGAGAGCGTGCCGTTCGTCGAATCCGTGCAGGTGCTGAACACGGGCAGCGAGGCGACCTACCAGGCTCTGCGCGCGGCGCGCGCCATCACCGGCCGGGATCACATCATCGTGATGCAGGGCGGCTACAACGGCTGGCACAACGACGTGGCGTGCAACCTGATGACGCCGCTGGCCGCGCTGGGACCTCGCGTGACGCGCGGCGAGTATCCGTTCCTGCCCATCAGCGCGGGCATTCCCGGGGCGCACCGGCAACTGGTGCACCCGGTGAACTACAACGATCTGGACTCGGTGCGCTGGGTGTGCGAACGCTATTCCATCGCCGGGCTCATCACTGAACCGGTGCTGCAGAACGTGGGCGTCATCCATCCAAGCCCCGGCTACCTCCAGGGCTTGCGCGCGCTGGCCGACGAGTTCGGCTTCCTGCTCATCTTCGATGAAGTGAAGACCGGGTTCCGTTACGGTCTTGGCGGCTACTCCTCGGCGGTTGGCGTAGCGCCGGATCTGGTGGTTTACGGCAAGGCCATCGCCAACGGCTATCCGATGGCGGCCATCGGCGGCCCGCGGCGCTTCATGGATATCTTCGCCGACCCCGACCCGGCGCGGCGCGTGCTGCTGGCGGGCACCTACAACGGCCATCCCGTGCCGACGGCGGCGGCGATCGCCACCATAAAGAAGTTGCGGGCCCACGATGGCGCGGTTTACAAGCACACCGACGCGCTGGGCGAGCGGTTGCAGACGGGTCTGGAAGAGATTCTGCGGCGCCGCGGCATCGCGGCGGTGGTCAGCCGCGAGCGTTCGGCCTTCTGCCTCTACTTCATGGACCACCGTCCGGTGGATTGGCACGATCTGGCTTCGAACCATCCGTTCGAAGCCGACGAGATCATGCGCCGCGAACTGATCGAGCGCGGCATCTACTTCTTCCCGCTGGCCACCAAGCAGGGTTCGATTTCAACGGCGCACACCTCCGAAGACATCGTCCTGACGCTGGAAGCGTGGGACGCCGTGCTGGCATCCCCCGCCGTGCAGGAGGCGCTCTGCGCCGCCGCGCCGGCCCAAGGCGGGTCATGAGCCACGAAGCGCCTTGGCCTGTTCTCGATCATGACCTCGAATTCTTCCGCCAGGAACTCGACTCATTTCTCCCTGCCCGGCTGTTTGACGCGCACAACCATCTTTATCGCAACGCCGATTTCACCGCGGCCGTGCCGCCGCTGGCGGCATCGGGACCGGCGGTCGTTGACTGGCCGCTGGTTCTGGAAAGGATGCGCGAGATCCTCCCCGGCCGCCGCTTCGCCGCACTGAGCTTTCCCTATCCCGCGGTCGGGCTGGACACCGCGGCGGCCAATGAGTTCCTGGCCGCCGAGTGCCGCCAACATCCCGCGACGCTCGGACAGATGGTGGTGACGCCAGCCATGGATCCGGAGTTTGTCCGCGAAACCGTGCGCCGCCACCGGTTCGTGGGATTGAAATGCTACCACCTGTTCTCGCCGCGCACGCCGACGTGGGACTCGGCCGTGGAAGAGTACATGCCCGAGGCGCAAGTGAAGGTGGCGCACGAAGAGGGTCTTTCCATCACGCTCCACATGGTGCGTGCGCGGGCGCTTTCGGATCCGGTGAACCAGCACAGCATCCGGCGGCTGGCGGAGAAGTACCCCAACGCCCGTTGGATTCTTGCGCACGCGGCGCGCGGGTTCAACGTCCATCACACCATCGGGGGCATCGCTTCCTTGCGCGGATTGAAAAATATCTGGTTCGACACAAGCGCCGTGACCGAGGCAGGCGCCTTCGAGGCGATCGTGCGCGAGTTTGGCGCCTCTCGCATCCTTTATGGCGCTGACTTCCCCGTGACGCACATGCGTGGACGCTGCGTGGCGCTGGGCGATTCCTTCATTTGGCTGACACCGGAAAACCTGCGTCTGAACGCCGCCTATTCCAACATACGCCCGGTGCTGGTCATGCTGGAATCGCTGCGCGCGCACAAGCAGGCGGCCTGGAATTTGAATCTCTCCGACGGAGATCTGGAGAAAATGTTCTGGGACAACGCGGCCGAATTGTACGGCTACCGGGAGAACGCCCATGCCGCCCAGTAAGACTCCGCGCAGCCTGGAACACAGCAACGCACTGCGCGAGCGGGCGCGACGTGTCGTGCCAGGACTGGCGCAAACCTTCAGCAAAGGGCCGCTCAGCTTTGTCGGCGGCGTGGCGCCGTCGTTCGTATCGCACGCCTCGGGCGCACACGTGTGGGATGTCGACGGCAACCGCTACATCGACTACATCCTCGGACTCGGTCCGGTCATTCTCGGCCACGCGCACGAGGCCGTGAACCAGGCCGTGGCCGCGCAACTTGCCCGCGGCACGGCGTTCAGCCTGTCGCATCCGGGCGAGGTGCAGCTCTCCGAACTGCTGTGCGAATTGATTCCCTGTGCCGAAATGGTGCGCTTCGGCAAGAACGGTTCCGACGCAACGTCTGGCGCCATCCGCCTGGCGCGCGCCTGCACGGGCCGCGACAAGGTGGCGCGCTGCGGCTATCACGGCTGGCAGGACTGGTACATCGGTTCGACCAGCCGTCACAAGGGCGTTCCGGAGGCGGTTCGCGCGTTGACGCTGAGCTTCCCGTACAACGGCCTCGACGCGCTCGACGCGCTGTTTCGCGCCCACCGGGGCGAGATCGCCTGTGTGATTCTGGAGCCGGTTACATTCGATGAGCCCGCCGCCGGATACCTGGCCGGGGTGCGCGATTTGTGCCATCGCGAAGGCGCGCTGCTGGTGTTCGACGAGGTGATCACGGGCTTCCGTTTGCATCTGGGTGGCGCGCAGTCCTACTTCGGCGTGACGCCCGATCTGGCTTGCTTCGGCAAGGCGATGGCGAATGGCTTCCCGCTGTCGGCCATTGCCGGACGGGCGGACTATATGAGGCAGTTCGAGGAGGTCTTCTTCTCGTTCACCTTCGGAGGCGAGGCGGCCAGCATCGCGGCAGCTCTGGCCACCATCGGAACGATGCGGAGCGAGCCCGTGGTCGAGGCTCTTTGGAGTAATGGCGCGGCCCTGCGGGAGGGCGCCAACGCGATCATCGAGGAGTCTGGATTGCGGGAGCATTTCACCTGGGCCGGCCTGGCGCCATGGACGACCTTGCGTTGCCTGGGCCCGGCGGCCGCACGCTCGCTCGAATGGCGGTCGCTCTTTCAACAGGAGTGCCTGGAGCAGGGCATTCTCACGCATGGCAATCACATGCTGAGCTTCGCGCATGGCCCGGAAATCGTGGCCGCGACGCTGGACGCCTATCGCGCCGTGTTCCCGGTGATGGCCGAAGCGGCGGCCGGTGGAGGCCCCGAACGGTTTCTGCGTGGCGCGCCGATGCAGGCCGTCATGCGGCAGTCCTGAGACGCGATCAGCCGGCTGAACGCGCCGCGTCCCGTCAGCCCAGGCCCGTTTGCTGCCCGCCTACGGCCTGCGAAATCTTTTGCGCCGTGTCCTGCAGCATCTGGCTCAGCGAATCGATGTTGTCCCGGTTTACCTGAACCGTCGAGCCGGCCACGCTGATGGCGGCCATGACGCTGCCTTCGTGATCGAGGATGGGCACGCCGATGCAGCGCAGGCCGATCTCGTCCTCCTCGTCGTCCAGACAGTAGCCGCGCCTGGCGTACAGCGCCAGGTCCTGGATCAGTTTGCGCGCCGTGGCGATCGTGTTTTCGTTGTGGCGGGGCATGCCGTGCGACTTGATGATCTCTTGCACATCTTCCTCGCTCAACTGGCACAACAGCGCCTTGCCAAGGCTGGTGCAATGCACGTCCATGCGCTTGCCAATCCAGGTGGCCAGCCGGAAGATGCCCATCGGTTCGAACTTGGAAACGAGCACGGCTTCGCCCTTTTCCAGAATCGCCATGTGGGTGGTCAGGCCCGTGGTCTGAGCCAGCGATCGCAGATGCGGCGCGGCCTGCTCGCGCAGCGTGAGTCCGATCAACGTCATATTGGCCAGGCTGAACAGGCGCGTGGCGAACATATAGCGCCCCGTGCGCGCGTTGCGGTGGATGTAGCCGCGGCGCTCAAAGGTCACCAGCAGGCAATGCACGGAGCTTTTGGCGAATCCCGTGCGCGCCACGATCTCGGGCAACCCGAGTCCGGTGCGCGATTCCGCCAGTTCCTCCAGCACCGTCAGGGCCTTGTCCAACGCCGGAACCGGGAGTGTCTTCTTCGCTCGTGTCATGAAGTGTGTGGGTGGTGCGTGCGCACACACCGCGTATGTTCAGCATAATCCGACGAAGGACACGGAGCTTTCGTTACGCCAGCGCCGGCTTCGACGAATTCCATGCGTCCAGCAGGCTGGACTGGCGCCGCGATTCACCACGCCAGGATCTGGAGTTTCTGTCCGATGTGGGGCAAACTCACAGTACTTCGGTAGAACAGGGATACTCTTCGTTCTCGCGTTCCAAAGAGGGTCTATCGGAACCAATATTGCCGACGGCAAGGAGTTCACAAGATGAGAAGTCTCCAGCAAATGAAATTGAGAACTGGACGCCCGCCCGCTCCAACGGCCAGCGTCCTGGCGGCGGCCACACGTTTGCTAATCCTGCTCGTGGCGTTTTGTACCTGGGCGTTCCCGCAGGCCACCGAAGGCACGATCCTGGGAACGGTTTCCGATGCGACGGGTGCGGTCATCGCCAGCGCGCCCGTGAAGGTAACCAGCGTGGGAACCGGCGTGGTGCGTTCGGTGGAGTCCAACGGAGCGGGCGAGTATCTGGTCACCAACCTTCCGCTGGGCTCCTACACGGTGAGCGCGGAAGTGCCCGGCTTCAAACGCGCCGTGCAACCTCCGGTGACGATCACGGTGAAGGCCCGCATCCGCGTGGACTTCCAGTTGCAGGTGGGCGAAGCAACACAAACGGTCGAGGTGAGTGGCGCGACGCCGCTGGTGAAGACGGACACGGCCGAGGTGGGCGGCGTGGTCAGCCGCGCGTTGTTGCAGGAGATTCCGATCTTCGGGCGCAACTTCATGTCGCTGGCCGCTCTTGTACCCGGCACCACGTCGGGCGGCGCCTCGGCGCGGCAGCGCGACTTCTCCGGTTCGGCCATCACCATTGGCGGCGCGGCGGCCGAGGCGAACAACTTCATCGTCGATGGCATCTCGAACAACATGGAGTTTTCCGGCGCCATGGGCGTCACGCCCGCCATCGACTCCATCCAGGAGTTCGCCGTGCAAACCAGCCAGTATTCGGCCGAATTCGGCCGTTCCGGCGGCGGCGTGGTGAACGTGGCCATCCGCTCCGGCACGAACGAACTTCACGGCTTCGCCTACGATTACCTGCGCAACGACAAGCTGGATGCGCGCGCTTACGACTTCACGGGCACGAATCCCCGCCGCCAGCCGCTGCGCCGGAACCAGTTCGGCGCCGGCGCCGGCCTGCCGGTTATCAAGAACAAGCTGTTTCTCTTTGGAAATTACGAAGGCACGCGCTTTCCAAGTTCGGCGAACACCTTCCAGATCGTCCCCCCGGCGCTGGAAAAGCAAGGGAACTTCTCCGCAAGCGGCTTCACCATCGCCGACCCGGCCACGGCTACTTCCACCGGCGGCACGGGCAACCTGGGCACGCGCACGCCGTTCCCCAACAACATAATTCCCACTTCCCGTTTTGACGCGATCGGCCTGGCGATGCTGAAGTACTGGCCCGATCCGAATTACGTCGATCCCAACCCGAACGTCCGCAATAACTACTTCATCGCGCAGGACAACAACCAGTCACTCGACACGTTCAACGTGAAATCCGACGCAACACTCACGGCGAAGGACGCCATCAGCGGACGCATCTCGCAGCAGCGGGGCGGCCGGCGCAACGGCAGCTGGATGGCCGATTCCCGGCTGGGTGGCAAAGCGGCGCTCGATTCGACGAACACGGGGCTTACCTATACGCGCCTGATCTCGCCCACCAAGGTGAATGAGACGCGTCTCGGCTACAACTATCTCCGCTTCGGCAATGAGATGCTGAACAACGAGCCGATCCTTGGCGCGATGAATATTCCGGGTTTCAACGTGCTGCCTTTCGCCGACGGCTTCCCCGGCCTGAGCATCCGCAACTACACGGCCGCCGCGATGGCGCGCCCCATCGCCAGCGTCCCCAACCCGTTCTTCCTGGTGGAGCACTCCTGGCAGCTCATGGATAACTTCAGCTTCCAGTTTGGGCGCCACGCCATCAAGATGGGCGGGGAATACGGCACGGTGAACGCGAACCGCTTCCAGGGACGCAACGGCGGCGGCAACATCACCTTCGACGGCACCTACACGACGCCTAACGTGGGCCAGGCGTTGGAAACCTTGCGCAATGGCGTGCCTGACACGCTGCTCGGCCTGGCGCGCAACTTCTCCACGCAGTACGCCTTCGATGCCGTCCGCATTCGTTCCAAGCGCGTCAGCGGCTTCATTCAGGATGACTGGCACGTGCGCCCGAACTTCACGCTGAACGCCGGGCTTCGCTGGGATTTCTTTGGCCGTTACCGAGAGGAGCAGGATCGTTTCGCGAACTTCGATCTAAGAACCGGCATCCGCGTGGTGCCCGACACGGCGCGGCCCATCGTGCGCAACGTCCTGGGACTCGCCAATGGCGATCTGCCGGCTGGCTGGCGCTATGGCTCCATCGACGAGGTGATCCCGCGCAACAACTATAAGAACTTCGCCCCGCGTCTTGGATTCGCCTACAACCCGAAAAGCAAGCTGGTGTTTCGCGGCGGCATGGGCATGTTCTACGGCGTCACGGTCTCGAACAACTTCAACAACTCCGGAACCGAGGGCAACCCCTTCTTCTTCGATCTCAGCCTGGGCTCGGAGTTGACCACGCCCATCATCGCCCGTAACGGCTTCCCCACCGGCGGCATCGTAGGCCCGCTGACAGCGCGCACCTTCGGCGCCTACTATGGCCCGCTCGACCGCGACGACCCCTATACGGTCAAGTGGAACTTCAACGTGCAGTACAACATCTTCACGAAGACCGCGGTGGAAATCGGCTACTCCGGCCAGAACGCGCGCAAGTTCGCCACGCTGGTTCCGGGCAACACGCCGCAGCCCGGCGTGGGCGCCGTGCAGGACCGGCGGCCCTACCCGAATGCCGGCTTCTACTGGCAGTTCGTGCCGGTGAACGACAGCAACTATAACGGCCTCGAGGTGACGTTGAAGCAGCAGGAGTTCAAGGGGCTCTCGCTGCAGTTGGCCTACACCTTCTCGAAGGCTCTCGGTTACAACCAGGGCACCGACCAGACGCTGAACGATCCTTACAATCTGAAGTACGATTGGGGCCCGCTCACCTACGATTACCGGCACCGCTGGGTGACGGCTTTCACCTACAAGCTGCCCATGGCGGCTGGCTGGAGCAAGGGGTTGAAGATGGCCCTGGGCCATTGGGACATCTCGAACCTGGTCACGCTCCAGGGCGGAGCGCCGTTCACAGTGGGCGTCAGCGGCCCTACGCTGAACAACGGGGCCGGCTCGAACCGCGCCAACATTCTGCGCGATGCCAGGCTGTCGTCGGGCGAGCGGGGGATGAACCGGTGGTTCGACACGACGGCCTTCTCGGCGCCGCCCAACTATGTCTGGGGTGCGCAGGGCAAGGGCATGTTGCGCGCGCCCGGCCTGTTCCAATGGGACTTCGCCGTGCAGAAGAAGTTCCCGGTCAGCGAGACGATGCGCTTTGCCCTTCGCATGGAGGCGCAAAACCTGTTCAACACCGTGAACCTCGGCGGACCCGCCGCCACGTTGAACTCGCCGAACTTCGGCGTCATCCGCGGATTGAATGGAGTGCCGCGCAACATCCAACTCGCGGGACGGTTCGAGTTCTAAAATGAACCGCGACACCCGGCGCAGCTTGATGCGCCACTCGGCCGCTCTCCTGGGCGCCGGTCTGCTAGGACGCACCGCGTCTCTGGCGGCCGGCGCCACGCCGGATCCGGCCACGCCCTTGCGGATTGGCAACGATCTGCAATTGTTCGTCGATGACTACTTCATCCAGTCACTCGACGGCGTCCAACTCACCTTGCAGCAGCCGCAGCCGGCGGGCACGGCCATCGCCTTCGACCAGCCGTGGGAAGGAAACGTCAGCAGCTATGTGACGGTGCTGCACGGCGGCGGCAAGTTCCGCATGTACTACCGCGGCGTGAACCTCCCGGAATACAGCAACGCCTCCGCTCTGAAGCCGGGCGAGGTGTTGCTGCCGAAGAACGAAGAGGTCACCTGCTACGCCGAATCCAACGACGGCGTCCGATGGGAAAAACCCAAGCTGGGCATAGTCGATTTCAAGGGATCGAAGGCCAACAACATCATTCACAATGGCGTGGCACGCCACAACTTCGCGCCATTTCTGGATACGAATCCGGCGGCCGCGCCGGCCAATAAATATAAGGCTCTGGGAGGCACGCGCGGCCTGCTTCCCTTCCACTCGGCCGACGGCATTCACTGGGAGCAGACGGCGCCTCGGCCCGTCATCACCGATGGCGCCTTCGACTCCTTGAACATTCCTTTTTACGACGAGCGCCGCAAACGCTACGTCGCCATCTATCGCGACTTCCGCCAGGGAGTGCGCACGGTGAAGTACGCCGAGTCGCAGGATTTCCTGACGTGGTCTCCGGGCGTGTGGGCCGACTATGGCGATACGCCGCCCGAGCAACTTTATACAAACGCGACGACGCCGTATTTCCGTGCGCCGCAAATTTACCTCGCCTTCCCGAAGCGATTCGTTCCCTGGCTGGAGCCCATTGGCGACGTGCCGGGCAAGGGAGTCTCCGAATCGGTCTTCATGACCAGCCGCGACGGCGTGCACTGGGACCGCCGGTTCATGGAAGCCTTCGTGCGCCCGGGCCGCGATCCGCGCAACTGGGTTCACCGCAACAACCTCATGGCCTGCGGCGTGCATCCAACGGCTCCCGGCGAAATGTCGTTGTACATCCAGCGCCACTACAACTGGCCCAGCGCGCACGTGGAACGGCTCGCCATGCGGCTGGATGGCTTCGTGAGCGCGCACGCCAACTATCGTGGCGGGTTGCTGACGACGAAGCCGTTCCTCCTCGATGGCACCTACATGGTGCTCAACTTCGCCACCTCGGCGGCGGGGGGCATTCGCTACGAGGTCATCGACGAACACGGCTATCCGCTGCCCGGCCTGGGCGTGGAGCAGACCCGCCCGCTGTACGGAGACTTCACCGATCGGAAAGTAGAGATCCAACCGGCCAAACGGAACGAGCGTTCTACTCTGGCCTCGCGGCCCGTGCGCGTTCGCTTCCACATGCGCGACGCGGACCTGTTCTCGGTTAAGTTTGAAAACTAGAGTGGATGCGGACAGGCGCCAGTCTGCCATCTTCCCGGAAGGAACAAACGATCATGAGCCTCACCAGAAGAGCCTTCGGCACTCATGCGGGCGTAGCAGCGCTGGCCGCGGCGGTTCCGCTGCCCGCGGAGTCCGCCATCCACATCGGCGGACGCCGCGAACTGTTCGTCGATCGCGAACTCATCGCCCAAGCGCGAAACGCGCATCTGCAATTGGCCACGCCCGTGGACGCGGGGCCGGCCCTTCGTTTCGATAAGCCCTGGGAAGGTCCTTTTTGCGGCTACACAACGATCATTCATGACGGCCCGAACTTCCGCATGTACTATCGCGGCGAGCCCGTGGCGGGCAAGGACGGCAACGACAACGAGGTCACCTGCTACGCCGAATCCTCCGATGGCAAGACGTGGCGGCGGCCCGATTTGAACCTGTTCGACGTGCGCGGCGGCAAGCCGAACAACGTCGTGCTCGCCGGTCATACGCCGTTCTCGCATAACTTCAGCCCCATGCTGGACACGCGCCCCGGCGTCCCGGCCGGCGAACGCTTCAAGTCCGTCGCCGGCGTCCAGAAGGCAGGGCTGGTTGCCTTTGTCTCGGCGGACGGCCGGCATTGGAGGAAACTCCGTGAAGCGCCCGTGCTGCCGCCGCCGAAGTTGTTCGCCCTCGATTCCCAGAACATCGCCTTCTGGTCGGAGTCCGAACGCCAATACGTTCTCTACTTCCGTACCTGGAAGCAGATCGGTAGCGTGAAGTACCGCTGGGTGTCGCGCGCCACCAGCGCCGACTTCCTGAACTGGTCTCCCGGCGAGGAGATGAGCTACGGCGATGCTCCGCCCGAGCATCTCTACACAAACCAGACGTCGGCTTACTTCCGCGCGCCGCATCTCTACGCCGGCATCTGCGCCCGCTTCATGCCGGGCCGGCAGATTGTCAACGCGGAGCAGGCGGTCGGACTGGGCGTGAACCCCGACTACTACAAGGATTGCTCGGACGCCGTGCTGGTGACCTCGCGCGGCGGCACGCGTTACACGCGGACTTTCATGGAAGCCTTCCTGCGGCCCGGAGTAGGTTTGGAAAACTGGGTGTCTCGCTCCAACTATCCCGCCTTGAATCTCATTCAAACCGGGCCGTCGACGATGTCGTTTTTCGTGAACCGGAACTACGGTCAGCCGACGTCGTACCTGCGCCGCTATGAGCTGCGGCTCGATGGCCTTGCGTCCATGCGCGCGCCCTATGCGGGCGGAGAGTTCGTCACCAAGCCCTTGGTCTTCGACGGTTCGCGGCTGGAACTGAACTTCTCGACCTCGGCTCCGGGAGGCATCCGCGTCGAGGTGCAGAACGAGAGCGGCGCACCGCTTCCGGGCTACGCGCTGGAGGATTCCACCGAGCTCATCGGCGATGAAATCGAACGCGTTCATTCCTGGCGGAACGGCCCGGACGTGGCGGCCCTGCGCGGGAAACCCGTGCGGCTTCGCTTCGTCATGAAGGATGCCGACCTGTTCGCGTTCCGTTTCAAACCGTGAACGCGGAGAACGCTCAAATGCCCCACTCGAACACGGCGGCGGCCATCTCCTTGGAGCGTCCCAGCGCCAGATCATATGCGTCTCGCATTTCGCGCCACGGCATGCGGTGCGTGATGATACGTTCCAGCGGAAGGCGTCCGCTCCGCATGTAGTCGAAGATCAATTCGAGATTGCGCCGCAGGTTGAAGGCGACTTCGTGAGGTTCCGCCGCCGTACGTGGCGAAAAGCCGGAACCCATCAGCGTGAGCTGCTTGGCATACAGCCACGAAGCGTCCAACGGGTTGAAACCAGGCGGCGCCTGCGCGCGGCCCGGAAAGCCGAGGATGCTGATGCGGCCGCCGTGGCGCGCCGCCGCGATCGCATCGCGATACGCTGCCCAGGGGTTTGCCGTGAGAACCACGAGATCGGACTTGAGATTTTCCACCTCGGCATCACCGGATGTGATCGCCGCACCGGCGCCCATGGCCGTGGCGAGAGCATTGCGGAACGGCGAATTTCCGATCGCCGTAACACGGGCGCCCATGGCCGCCGCCACGGCAACCGTACATAACCCGATCACGCCGAGACCGATGACGGCGACACGTTCCCCCGCTTCGTAGCGTGCCTGGCGCATGCCCGCCATGCCCAACTGCGTCAGGTAGGCCAGCGACGCACCGGCCGGATCGACGCCCTCCGGCACAGAAACCAGCAACTCGCCCGCCCCGGCAAGATAGGCCGATTGATGGGGACGCGTGGAAAAAACGCGTTCGCCCACCTTCCACTCAGCACCCTGGCCCGCCGCCGTCACCGTGCCGACGTGGGAATACCCCACGGAGCGCGGATAATCCGGAGCTCCCGGCACCTCGGTGGACCGGCCCTCGTAGTTGCCCAGATCCGTGCCCGTGGACAGCGCCGTGATTTCAGCCGTCACCACCACCTCGCCGATGCCGGGACGGGACGCTTCGATCTCCTCCTCCACGAAGCGCAGGTCGCGCGCCCCGAACAGCATGGCCTTCTGGATCCGCATCTAGCCGTCCACCACCGGAAAGTTCGCGCCGCCCTTCAACCGCGACGCGTCCGTGACGCGTACCCCCGGCGACATGTAAATGAACAACAAACCGCGCCGGTCGTGCACGCTGCGATTCGGGTCGCTGCGATGCACCGTCAGACAGTGGTGAATCACCACGGAGCCCTTTGCCACCTGAACCGCTTCCTCCGCGCAGTCCGCCGGAACGGCACTCGCGGCAAGACGCAGGGAATTGCCCGTGACTCCCGAGGGCTCGTGCGGCAGTTCGCCCAGCGTGTGCGAACCCTTCAGGAATCGCACGCAGCCGTTCTCGATGGTGGTGTCGTCGAGCGCGATCCAGGCCGTGGCCATTTCGGCCGGCGCGAAAGGCCAGTAGGGCATGTCCTGGTGCCAGGGCACCTCGGTGCCCACGTGGCCGGGTTTGAGAAACATCTGTGAGGAGTACAGCCGCAAAGGCGATCCCAACAGTTCACGCATCACGCCGGTGAGCGAGGGCCGCCGCGCCAGATCATGGAAGAAGCTGCTGTAAAGGTGCAGGCGGAATGCATTGCGGAGCCGGGGCGGATTGGTGTCAGGTTCGTATACCAGTTCCTCGGCGGGCAAACCGCTGGTTCCGGTAAGAAGCTTGGCTACCTCGTCCTCAATGCCCGCGAGTTCCGCGGCGGTGAAGAGATCGCGCGCAACCACCATGCCGTCCCGCCGCCAGTCGCCATCCAATTTCATTCCATTACTCCTTGTTCCATTCGATTCGGATCTCATCCATCATCACCTCGCCGTGTGGAAGCCGCCCGCGATCCACGGCATACTCCTCTTCCGCCCGAAGAAGGTGCGGATCGCTATCAAGGGCGCTCGCGGGCCGGACATCCAGCGGGTATAGGACAAAAATAATGTCGCCATTCACGTCGCCGAGCACATCGCCAATGGGAGCTTCGCCATAGGTGGCCTCGCGGCCGGAACGGGAGCCAAGTTGCGTCCACAAGCGTTCGTCAGGCTCCAGCGTGATGGCTTGCCACGACCACTCCGGCGTGATGGCGAATTCGCCGCCCGTGAACACCACGTTCACATATTTGCCGCGCACCTTCGATTGCACCAGTAAGCGGCAGCGTGCGCCATGCGGGATTATGGAGCCGCGCAGGCGCGCGCGCACCGTGGCCTTGGTCAGGTCGCGCGGGTAGCCGCCCTCGACGAACCGGTTGGGTCCGCCCAACTCCTTGTATTGTTCCGGGAATCCTGCGCCCTGGTGAGTGTGCAACACGAACAACAGATGCAGATAGCCGCCGCCGGGAGGCGCATGGTTGTAATCGATCCACCATGGGCCGCGCGAAATCACCGCGCCCTCGTGAAGGGGCAACCGTAACGCTCCCGCATCGTTGCTGGCCCATCCGAGCCAGCCGCCGGGACCGTTCTCAAAATTCTCGCTGTACATGCGCCGCGCTTATTCAGTCTACTGGCGGCGAAGGGGGCGGAAGCGGCGTGCACGCGCCTTTCGTCCAGTGGACTGAATCCCCGGCCCGGCTTTTCCCCGGGCGAGGCTGCAAACCCGCGAACCCGGCCTAGAATGAGTCCACATGCATCGCAGGTTCATGAGCATGCTCGCGCTCCTGGCGCCGGTCACGCTGCTTTGTGCACTGAGCGCCCGCGCGCAGGAAAGCTCCGGCCGCACGCCCGCCGGGGGCGTGATGGTCTTCTTCCCCTTTGACGATCACGCGCTGCCGTGGCGCGACAACCTGAAGGTCACCATGCGCAAGCCGGTGAAACATGCGGCGAACCCCGTTCTTCCCGCTGGACCGCCCGGTTCCGTGGATGACATCGGCGCCATCCTCTACGGCACGGTGATTCAGGAAGGCGGCAAACTGCGCATGTGGTATCTCGCCTGGCCGCAACCGGACAGCCGCATTCCCGGCGACGCTGAATTTTTGAAAACCTACCGGCCGGTTGGCTATGCGGAGAGCACCGACGGCATCCACTGGACCAAGCCCACGTTGAACCTGGTGAATTTTCGCGGCAGCCGCGCCAATAACCTTGTCCTGGTGGAGCCCTCATCGGCCGCTTACAGCAAGACGAGCGACTTCATCAGCGTCTTGCTCGATGAAAGCGACCCCGACCCCGCGCGCCGGTACAAGATGGCCTACATCACCGAGGATGCGCCGCGCCGCAATGCCTCCACGGCGACGGCGGTGAGCGCCGATGGCCTGCGCTGGCGCCTGGTGAACGACGACATGATCAGCGGAGGACACTTCGAAAATACCTCGCTCGTGCGCTTCCAGGGACTTTACTATGCTTCGGGCCAGAACCTGGAAGGATGGAACGGCAACCTGATGGACGGCTCGCCCGCGGGCCGGACCATGACCGTCTTCTTCAGCCCCGATTTCCGGACCTGGTCGCGTGAGCGCGCCTTCGCGTTCCACCGGCCCGCCTACCGGCGCGAACCGATCACGAAAGGGCAGGAGGTTCACATGGGCGCGGGCCTTTGGAACCGGGGCAACGTGATTCTCGGGGTCTATGGCCGCTGGTACGGAGAAACCATCACCGGCAAGCCCGTGCGTTTGGGAGGGTTGAAAATGGACCTGGGCCTGGTGGTGAGCAATGATGCGATCCATTACCGTGAACCCGTGCGCGACTTCCTGTTTATCGAGCGGGGCAGTCCCGCCGACTGGGATTCCGAGGCGCTGCTGCAAGGCAACGCCTTCGCCAACGTGGGCGGCCAGACTCTGATCTGGTACAGCCACTGGTACACCAGCCTGGCCTACCCGCTGCCGCCGCTGCCCGCGCAGGCCGAACGCAAACCGCAGGCCATCGGCTTGGCCACGCTGCCCCGCGACCGCTTCGGCTACCTCAGCAAGCTCACGCCCGAGCCGCGCACGGACCGGCGCGGCATCGTGATGCCCGCCGAAGCCAGCGTGCTCTCGCAACCCTTCACGCCTTCGCGCGGCTTCCGGCTGTATGCGAATGCCGAACACGTCTCCGATGGCGCTCCCCTGACCCTTCAACTCACCGGCATCGACGGCCAACCACTTCCGGGCTATACGGCACAACTGAACCGGGAGGGTTTGAAAACGGCCATCGTGTGGAGATCCGGCGCGGCCCTGCCGTCCGGGCGGCCGCTGCGCCTTCGTGTCACATGGCCCGTCCAAGCCGATCCTCACTTATACGCCCTATACGTCGACCGATGATGAACCCTACCCGCCGGAATCTGTTGTGCGCGCTTGCCGGGCTGCCCGCCGCGGCCCGTGCCGCGCGCCCGTCGCCTTCGTTTGAACGCATCGCGGAGTTGCTGGCCGCCTGGCAGAAGGGGCATCCGCGCCTATTCCGTCTGGAAACGGCGGGCCGCTCCGTGCAGGGCCGTCCGTTGTTCGCGGCCACGCTGACGGCGCCCGGTGACGGCTCCAATAAAGAACATTTTTTGCTTACCGCGTTGCACGCGGGCCAGGAACACAGCGGCGCCACCGGTGTGTTGCGCATCGTGAAGTGGCTGCTGTCCAACCATCCCGAGGCTGTCCGCGCCCGCGCCACGCACGTATTTCGCATCATGCCCGTGGTGAACCCCGATAGCTATGCCAACCCCGACAGCACCTCGGGCCTGGCCAACGCCCTGGGCGAGGATCCTTACACGGGCTGGAGCGTCGACGGGCCGCGCGATCCCGCGCGCTGTCCCGAAGCCGCCGCCGTGCAGCAGGCCATTGATACCATGCAGGCCGAGGTGCATGGCGACGTGCATGGCAACAGCCTGCCGTTTGAAGGCGTCTATCAGTTGGAAAGCAGCGGCCGCGCCTATTCGAACGTCACCTTGCGGCCGTATCATGCGGCCCTCACCCGCCTGATGGATGAAGCGGCACTGGCCGGCGGTTACGCCTCCGACGGCGTCGAGGAGGATGCGGAAAGGTTGTTTGGCGCCAGCGGCCTCGGCATCGACCAGGCGAAGCTGTGGGCCGGGCTCCAGACTCCCGCGGGCGCGGGTTCCGTGGTGAGCCGGCCGCGCATCTATGCCGCGCTCTACGGCTACAACAAGTACCACACCATGCCTGTCGCCACGGAGTCCGCCTGGGAGGAGAGCGCTCTGCTGCGCTATCGCCGCCTGTTCCGAGTGGGCAGCGAGGTGTGGCCCGGCGAGCGCGTGCCTGGTTATCCCGTGCGTGTAATCGCCAAGGACATTTACAACATGGTGACCGCCTATGGCAGCACCGCGGAGCAACGCCGCAAAAGCCGCGTCGAGTTGTGGAACAAGCAGGGCGTGTTGTCGTTCGGCATGAACCGGCCCTGGCCCGCCGGACGCATGTTGTTCGTGCTCGCCACCTCGATCGCCGCGCGGAAACGCTGGCTGGCGGACACCACGCTGACCGGCTTTCTTGATACGGCGCGGCGCAACGGCGGCTTGCCGGCGGACCGCATCGCGAGTATCATCGCCGGGCTGCCCACGACCCCGGGGCAATGGGGTCCTTCGAGCAATCTCAGCCTTGCCGGCGGCACGGGAAGCTCCGAGTTGGGGCCCATCGAACATGGCCTTACGCTGCGTCTGCGGCTGCCGTTCGCCAAGGCGGGCAGCCATGATGTGTGGCTGAACAACGAGCCTCTGCGCGCCCCTGTGCTTCAAATCTGGACCGGCCGCGGGTTCTCGAACGTGGAGATCAACCTGCCGCCGGAGCGCACGCGCAAGGAGGATCTCTTCGTGGTGACGCTGCGCTACAACCCCGGCGAAACACGCACCACCGGCCTTGCCTCGCTCGAATAGCGGCGCTTGCCAGGAAGCGCCTAAGCAAAGGTGAGAGAGTAGAACGCGCCGTCCCGCACGCGTACGCGCAACCGGACGGCACGGCCGTTCAGGGTGCGCCAATCGCCCTTCCACGAAACGGCGTGGGCGAACCCGTCACCGTGAACGGGGCCGCAGTCGTCGAAGGCAAAGCCGGGCAGCGCGGCGCCACGATCGTCACAAACAGCCATCGCCAGTTGCCCTCGCACGCTGGCATTGACTGTCACCCTGGCTCCCGCCGCGAGCATGGGACGCGTTAGCAGAAAGCCCGGCTCGGGACCATGCGTGCGCCAACCGATGAAACGGTCGCGCGGGCTCTCCACGCGGGAGATGGCGGCCTCGCGGAGGTTGCTCTTGTGATCTCCATTCCAGCCGCCGTAGTAGGTATACATGCGGTCTCCGTCGATGACGGTGTCGTCAGCCGTGGTCACCATGCCGCTATCGAACGAACCCGGCGCGCCTGTGCCCAGGAAAGTGGGATGCCCCGGCAGGCGGTGCCAGCGATAGCCATCGGCGCTGTAGGCAAGCTCCACCTCCAGGCTTTCGCGGCGGCGATCGTACACCTGCAGGAACCCGAACAATAGATTACCCCGTGGAAACACGGGCATGGCGTAGAATTCAGGCGGATCCTCTTCGTCAGGACGCAGCACCGTGACCGGCCGCGTCCACGCTCGCAGATCCGTGCTTTCCGACACCGCGATGCGGCGCTTATCGTGTCCGGGACCAGCGAAATAGGGAGGCCTGAGGTAGGCCAGCCAGCGCCGCCGCCTCGCGTCCCAACAAAGTGAATTGTGGCAGTCCGAGTGTCCCGCATCGACGACGCTCGCCTCCGGCTTACGCCACGCCAACCCGTCATCGGAGAGAAAGATCACCACGCCGTGCTTGTCCAGCGTCATGCCGGCATACCGCGCGGGCGCCTTTGCCCCAGGCGGCGCCAGTTTGACGCTCACCGCCTCGGCATCGAGCACGCCAATATCGACGAGGTTGTTTTGCCTGCTCCCCTTGTGATCCACCAGCCCGAGCTTGGGCTTGTTCCAGACGATGCCATCCCGCGAAGTGGCATAGGCTGCGCGATAGGGAAACGGCTGGCGAGCTCGATAGCGCTCATTGCTAAACACCGTGTACCAGCACTTCCACAGGCCGGCCGACGGGTCGCGCAGCACGCTGCCGTACAGATAGGGACCCATACCCTCCCAGTCGTGCTCCTTACGGATGAGCGGCTCGCCGTGTACTCTCCTGGGCGGAACCAGTTGGCGTTCCAGATTCCAGTGATCCTCCAGGACCTGTTCTCCGAGAAGAAATACGGGAGATCCAACGGCTATCCGCGCCGCGGCCGCGGTTTGTCCTTGCAGCGCCGCCACGGCCAGCGGTGCGGCCGCCAGAAGCCCCCGGCGCGTCGTCAACTTACACCCGTCCCATGAAGCCGTCGCATGTCACGGGGCATGAACCACCAGTAACCAGCCAGGCTGACCAGGCCCGAAAACAACACGAGCACCGAGATGCCGGCGAAAATGGTGCTCAGTCCGATACCGCTTTTCAGAACGCCTGCAATCATGATGCCCGCTCCGCCCGCCAGGCAGTTCATCGTATTCACCAGCCCATAGGCGGTTGCGCGTCCATCGGCCGGAATCACCTCGCAGAGAATCGCGTCCTCGTTGGAGGCCGCCAGCGCCCGCCCGAATGAGAACAACACAATGGCGGCCGAGACCGCCACGGCCGGAAACTTGCCATAAAACACCAGCAGGCAGGGCGCTGAGGCCAGGTAGCACAGGCCCATGAACAGCATGCGGCGCGGCGCGCCGCCGCGAGCGATGCGGTCGGAAAGGAAACCGCCCGCCAGAATGCCCAACGACGCGGAAAGCTGTAGGGTCATGGTGCCCGATAAGCCAGCGGCGGCCAGGCTCATGCCGTAGGTCTCCCGGAAATAGAGCGGCATCCAGTTGAAGAACATCCAGACGCCGATGGCGATGGTCATGGCTTCGACGACGACGGCGACATAGGTTGGCGTGCGCACCAGCCGCGCAAACTGTTGCAAAACCGGTGTGCGCGGCGCGGCGGCGGCGCGTAGGTGAGGCCGGGGGCCATCCTCCAGCACGCGGGAAGCGATCAGCGCCAGCACGAATCCCGAGGCGCCCAGCACAAAGAAGCTCACACGCCAGCCGTGCTGCTCGCCAAGATAACCGGCCAACCCTCCGCCGGCGACCAGACCCAGGTTCAGTCCGCACAGATGCACTCCCATCGCCGCGCCGCGCGAAGAGGGCGCGTGATGATCGGCGATCAGCGCGATGGCCGCGGGCAGATAGGCGCTTTCGGCCACGCCCAGCAACACGCGCGAGAGAATCAGCGTATGCGAATCCGGAGCCAGACCCGTGAGGATGGTCACCGCGCTCCAGGCCAGCATGCTGCCAATGATGATGCGCGTGCGCGAGTAGCGGTCGGCGAGCATCCCGGCAAACGGCGAGCAGAGGGCGTAGACCCACAGAAACGCCGAGCCGAGCGCCGCCAGTTCCACATCGCTCAAGCCCAGTTCCTGCTTCAGCAGTGGAAACACCGAGGAGATGGCCGTGCGGTCGGCGTAGTTCAGGCACGCCACCGCGAACAGCATGAAGACGATGGGCCAGGCGCGTCTCGTGCTTTGTAAATTGGGAACTCTTGCTTCCGCGGCTGCGCTCATCGTGTTACCGGCCCCCGTTCCTTTCGCCTGCGGTCCAAAAGACAAGACTCATTGTATGGGTCCCGGCCGCGATTGAGGCCCGCGTCGCGACGCCCTGGTTCAGAATGCTGAACCGGGCCGTGAGGGGGCGGGGAATCGCGCTGGCCCGGCCGCGCATGGCTGACGCACACTGGAATCACCGGATTTCATGAACATCGCGCGCATTTTCGCTTCCCTGCTGGCCCTGCCAGCGCTCTCCTTGCTGGCCGCCGGTCCGGCGCGCTCGCTCGGCGACCTCACCGGCAACTGGTACCTCGCGCTCGACGCCCGCGTGTGGGAAAAGCACGGCGCCGCCCGCCTGCGCTTTCATGCCTTCGAGAAACACACCGCGAATCCGGTGTTGCGCCCCACTCAGCCCTGGGAGGGCCGCCATCCGTACGTCTATGGCACTGTCCTGCCAGAGGAACAGGGCGGCGGCCTGCGCATGTGGTATCACGCCTATGTAGCCGATCCGGCGGCCATGCCCGGCAAACACGGCTACACCAACCTCTACGCCACGAGCAAGGACGGCCTGCATTGGACCAAGCCCGCGCTCGGCCTGTTTCCGTTCCAGAACTCGACGGCGAACAACATGTTCTTCTCACTGCCCGAAGGTCCGGGCTCGAGCCACGCCCCGAACGTAATCCACACACCGTGGGAGCAGGACCCGGAACGCCGCTACAAGCTGGTCACCTACTACTATTACGACGGCTATCATGGCGCCACGTCCCCGGACGGCATCCATTGGACGAACCTGCCGCGGAAGCAGATCCTCGACGACCCCGGCGACGTCGGCAACTTCGTGTGGGACGCGCGCCGCGCCGCCTATATCGGCTACCCGAAGAAGTTCTCCGAGGTGCGCGGCTTCCGCCGCCGCTGTGTCGGCTTCACGGAAACACGCGACTTCAGCCACTGGCCCGAATCGCGCCTGATTCTGGTTCCCGACGAGGAGGACGACCGCGGTTACCTTACAGCCGAAGGCCATACGGACTTTTACGGACTGGCCGCCTTTCCCTACCAGACCATGTATGTGGGCTTCCTGTGGATCTACCGCATCGAGAAGGGCGACGAACGTGTGTGGCCCGAACTCGTGTACGGTCCCGACGGCATCCACTGGAACCGAGTGCCCGCTCCACGCGCGCCCGCGCTCGATTTGGGCCAGGCGGGCACATGGGACGACGGCATGATCTACACCACGAATCACCCCATCGTTCGCGACGGCCGCGTGCAACTTTATTACGGCGGCATGGATGGACCGCATAATGGGCGTGGCAACACGGCCGGCATCGGCCTGGCCTCGATGCGCCGCGACGGATTCGCCGGCTTCACGGCGGCAGACGGAGAAACGGCGGTGACCACGGTAGCCTTCCGGAATACCTCCGGTGAATTGCGCGTCAACGCCAATGCGCGCGGCGGTTCGCTGCGGGCCGAGTTGATTGACGCTTCGGGGAAACCTCTGGCAGGCTACTCGCGGCGCGACTCCGATACGCTTTCGAGCGGCCGGCTCGAACAGACTCTGGGATGGAAGTCCCGCCGCGCGTTGCCGGATGGGCCGTTCCGCATCCGCTTCTGGATGCGGAATGCGGAACTCTTCTCCTTTCACGCCGGCGATGCCGCCACGCACGCCCCGTCTTCCAGCGCGCCCTGAGACAACATGATGGACATTGTCATCATCGGCGCCGGCGTCACCGGCCTCAGCACCGCCTACCACCTGGCCAAACGTAAGGCCGGCCGCATCACCGTGATCGACAAGGGACCAGCCGGCGATGGCTCCAGCAGCCGTGCGGCTGGCATCTGCACGGGATTGCTGTGGACCGAAGCCGGCATCCGGGTGCGCAGACGCTGCCTTGAACTATACGCGGAACTCTCGCGCGATCTCGCCGGCTACGCCTTCCAGCGCACCGGCTGTCTGAACCTTTTCTCCGCATCGGATTGGCCCGCCCGCGCGGCACTGCTCCCGCTGTACGACAGGCTCGGCGCGCGCTATGAGGTGCACGCGCCACCCTTGTTCGAACCATTTCGCTGCGCCCCGGACAACGTCGCGCTCTACGACCCTCTGGGCGGCTACAGCGAGCCCTCACAGTATCTGCCGGCATTGACGGCCGCGCT
The DNA here is from genome assembly GCA_020852175.1 of Bryobacterales bacterium. Taxonomy (GTDB): domain Bacteria; phylum Acidobacteriota; class Terriglobia; order Bryobacterales; family Bryobacteraceae; genus JAFLBB01. The sequence continues at coordinate 48,056 of JADZBH010000026.1, forward strand.
GCGCGCCGCCGGAGTCGCGATCCTGCAGTACACGCGCGTCGAAGAGGTGCTGACCGCCAACGGAGCCGTCACGGGCGTGCGCACCGCCGGTTCCACGATGCGTGCCGATGCGGTTGTGTGCGCCACCTATGGCTGGACGCGCCTGCTGCTGGCGCCTCTCGGCGTGACGGTGCCGGTGAAGGCCTTCGTGCACCAGCGCTTCGAAGCCGAGCCCCGCGCTCCGCTGCCGCCATTTCCGGCCGTGAACGCGAACCCGCTGGGCATCTACGCTCGTCCGGCCTTGGAAGGCCGCGTGCTCGTTGGCATCGAGACTCTCGACCGGCCCGGCTTCGAGATTCCCGACGCGCAGTTCAATCTCTCTTCGCTCACCATCAGTCCCGGCCTGCGGGGCATGGCGCTGGACCGGCTCGCCACGCTGCTTCCCGCCGCCGGGGGCGCCCGCCCCGTGAGCGAGTCCGTAGGGCTGCTGACCTTTTCGCTCGACGGCGAACCGGTCCTTGGACCCGTCGTGCAATTGCCCGGCCTGTACCTCGGTCTCGCCTTCCACTCCGGAGGCTTCGCCTACAACCCCGGCGCCGGCGAGTTGCTGGCTCAGTATGTGTTGGAGGGCCGTACCGCGATCGATGTCTCCACCTGGAGCCCAAGCCGTTTCGACGCATCCGAAGCCGCGCAATACCTGGCCACGCCACTCCGGCAATCGCAGACGTTCCGCCGCCGGCATTGACCCGGTTCTGCCCGTGCTAAGCGCGACAAACGATCGAGCTTCCAGGGGCCGTTCGTTGAGTCCGTACTATCCTGAAGGCATTGCGGTGCCCTTTCCTGCAAAGCTGCGGTTCCGGGCGGGAGGGCCGCGAATGGGACCGAAAGCCGGTACCCGGGAGGGCTCACGTGCGCGGATTCGTTTTGTTGGGTGTGCTTTGCATGGGGGCGGGTCTCAATGCGCCCTTGGTGGCGGCGCCGAGTTCCAGGCTCCTGGAAAATCGCGACGGTCAGAACCGCGCGTTCACCGGCATCGGCCGCCTGTCGCTTAGTACCAGTTGCACGGCGTTCTTTATCCGCACGCCCGGCGGAAGCAACGCGCCTGCCTATGCGCTGGCGGCAGGACATTGTTACTCGATTTCAGCGAACGAAATTTTCGTGAACCAGGCGCTGCCGGCAAGTACGCGCCCGGTACGGTTCCGATACTTCGTGGATACGCAAGAGCAACAGGTGGCGGTTCCGGTGCGCCGGCTCGCCTATTCCACGATGCGGGGTTGGGACGTGGCGGTGATCGAGCTTGCCGCAACCTCCGGCGAACTACAAGCGCAGGGACTGATGCCGTTGCAGCTTGAGCCTGCCGAACCGGCGCCGGGCACGGCAATTTCCGTCGTCGGCGCTCCGGGTTCCAACTTCCCCTCCGCCGATCAGTTTCTCCGGCAGAGCCGCTGCACGCTCGGCGAGCGGGCGGACCTGATCGAGTTCACCTGGCATTTCTGGAATGTGCGGCGCAACGATTGCGAAGACATTGTCGGCGGGGTGTCCGGCAGCCCCGTGATTTCCGAACGAACCGGAAACGTAGTAGGCATTGTCAACACCACAACCCACCTGGCCTTCCAGTCAGGCGCCGACTTCGACTGTTACGCGGGACGGCCGTGCGAGATAAGCGGCGGCGTTCAGAAGGTGGAGGAGGAGACCAGCTACTCGATCCCCGTAGCGGGGTTGCTGGGTTGTTTTTCCGATAACGGCGACTTCGCGCACGACCGCGCCGCATGTCCATTGCCGCGCGCGGCCCCGCGTATCGCCGTGAGCCATGCGGGCCGGAACCGCCCGCCTGGGACGGCATGGAACGCGGCCATTGCCGGCGATGCGGCCTATTACCGCTACAAGACGATGGTTGCCGGAACGGGCGACTGCCGCGATGCGGCCGGCTATTCGGCGCCGGTTTCGCGCGAGGCGCGCGGCACGATCGAGGACCGGTTGCCTGAGGCGGAGAACCGCTACCTGATGTGCGTCATCGGCGGCGGCAGCCCGGAGGCCGGCCATCCGTCGTGGCAGCTTCCACGCGATGCCGTGGTCCTGATCGCGCGGACCGACGCGACTCCGCCCATCCTTCCGCCGCTCTATCGCATCACGGCCATGCCCATGGAGGAGATGAGCCTCGCGTTTGATTTCCTGCCGCCCGAGTTGTCGAGCTACGAATTCAAGATCGGAACGCCGGACAGCACGCGCTGCGCGGAGCCGGGCTACCGGATCTACCGCCGCATTCCCGTTTCACTCCCCGACGGCGGCCCTTACCGGATTTGCTTGCGCGCCACCGATGAAGCCGATAACGCACAACCGCCACTGGATATGATTGTGGGCCGCGGCGCGGTGATCCTTCCCACCGGCGTCACCCATGCCGCCGGCTTTCGTCCGGACGTGTTCGCGCCTGGACAGTGGATCTCGATGTACGGCCTCGATTTACGAGGGGCTGCGCCGCGGCTGCGGGATGCATCCGGCGGCGAGCGGCCGTTGGAGATTGGGTTTGCCTCAGAGACCCAGATCAATGCGCGGCTGCCGCTGGACGCCCCGGCCGGTCAGGCGCACATCGTTCTGGGGGAGCAGGCCGAGCCCGTACGGATCGCATCGCTTTCGCCCGGTATCTTCCTGACGGAACAGACACAGGCGAACGAAATTCTGGCCTACGCCACGGGCCTCGCGGCAGCCCGTACCGGCGATCTGAGGGCGTGGATCGGCAAGCTGGAGTTGACGGTGATCGAGGTGACCGGAGCGGGCATCCCCGGGGTGGAGGTGGTTCGCCTCCGCCTGCCGGAAGGCAGTGGCCTGCAAGGACTGCAATTCCTGCAACTCGTGGCGGGGCCGGTCCGGTCGAACCGGCGTGGAGCCGTGCTTCGGTGAGCCCAACGGCCGCGTAACTCGTATCAATCAGCCTCCGGTAAAGCCGGTACGGGTCATGTCAGAACATTACCTCCTGATTGACAACTGGCTCTACTGTCTCAGGACAGAGTTGCCTGCCGTCGTCAAGTGGATGGCCGAGGGGTATAACCATTCGGACTGGTGCACGGGCCGGTTCCCGTTCGGCATCACGCGGTGGCCGCAGCGCGATCAGGGACCGAAGGCCGTGTTCCAGTTGCGCACGGCCAAATATCAGGATGTGCTGGAGGGCGGCAAGCTGGCGTCTCGGACGCGCGACTTTGCCGCCATGGATAAGTGGCTGGCTCAGTTCGGTGAGCCGACCGCCGCGTGAGTCATCAGCGAGTCAAGGCTTGTATTTGGGAATGATGCTCTCGATGACCCGTTTCTGTCCCTTCGGGGTCAGCAAGAGCTCTCCGGGGTAGGCGGTGGTGCGGATCTCATTCGATTTGGTCAAACGCGATAGTGCGGTATTGGTGGCGCTCGTGCTGTTATTTTTCGCTTGGCGGGAGAGCTCTTCGCGCTGAAGGCGGTGTCCCTCCGCGTGGTTCAAGAGCAGCAGAACCTCTTCCGGAGCACTCACGCTGGCGTCGAGAATCAAAGGAGTCCCGTCTACCTCGTGAATCAAGCTGTGCTCTAACTGAATGATCTCGGCAATAGTTTCAGCGATCACCTTCCGGTCTTTGTTCCATGCAAGGCGCAGGAATTCTGCTAAAAGCCACTTGGCTGCGTGGAGCATGAAAACCGCATCCATCTCGTTAGCGGTGTACTCGGGGGAGATATGCACACTGCCACGGTCGGACCGGAACTTATATACCAGCATCAGGGCACGGGAGATGTGGCGTCGCGCCTTAGGATCAAGCTGATGTTGGCGGAGGTTCCTATCATCTTCGATCTTTTCGCAGAGGTCGCCCGGAAGCTGAGAATGGGTAACCGTGCCTGAGTCAAGCTGATAAATCGCCCGAGCGATTGCCTCTACCAGGCGTCCGCTATCGAGCTCGGTGGGTTGCCAATCCCCGGCATAGAAGCGTTGCTGCATCTGCCTGAAATTCTCGATGATCGCCGTTGCGAACGAGACATCAACAATGTTCGCCAGTTCGGCTTGGAGTTGTGCGGCAGTAAGCGGCATTATTTGCTGGATTTCTTCACAGGCTTAGCTTTGGCGGGTCTCGTATCGGGATTCCACTTGTCCTCGACGTTTGCATCGAGCGCCTCGTTGAGGACCCTGACGGCGGACTTTCGACCGCTCACATTGAGTTTCATCCGCACTTCTTCAACGACCTTGAAGCTAACCTGCTGCGTGAGCCAGGACCGACAATTTCCGTCATAGACCTTGGCCGCTGTGAGTGCTGCGACTAGCTCGCTTCGGGGCGTGGATGACCGTTGGAGAAGAATCTCCTGGGCGTAAAGGAAAAGCCATGTAAGGCGTGAGTAATAATCTCGTGCGGATTTCGCTTTGAGCCGGAGGTCGTCAAGCTCAATCCGCTCGCCTTCTACGGTGAACAGTCTTAGAAGCCTCGGTCGGTCAGCGTGAACGTCCGCATTGGGTTGGTTCGCAGGGGGAGTTGGCGGAACTGGACTTGCCCCCAGTTGTGAGACAAACGGTTAAGACTCAAAATCCATCGAATGGAGAATTGAGTCATGGGATTGTCGAGAAGGCTATTCACGAAGGAGTTCAAGCTGGCCGCCGTGAGGCGGCTGG
>JADZBH010000027.1 GCA_020852175.1 Bryobacterales bacterium
ACTGAGAGCTCGTTTCCATCGGGTCTCGAGTCGCCGTAGCCGCCTCAGCCGCGCGACCTGTCGCTTCAGCCAGCACTACTCACGCCGCTCACTTGCCCGATGGGGTTCTGTGGGACAGGCTCCTAGGCGTCAGCGCCAGCCGCTCGCTTCACGGAGCGAGCCTTGGCAGACCGTTCCGGCTTCACCGCCTTGCCGGTTGCCGCTTTGCGCGGACGGCCGCCCACGGGACTCGCGGAGAAGATCAACGGGTCGGCCGTGAAGTCCAATTGCAACTGCCGTTGGGCCCAGAAGGAACGCTCGGAGGCCCGGGAAGCCGGACGCAGTTGCAGAACGATCTCGCCGTTGAAGCGGCGCGCCATCTCCTGGGCGACGGCCCTTTCCTGATTCTGCTCGCGAATGGATGGTCCGCCCGTTTCCAGAATCCATGCAAGGGTGGCGTCGTTCAAACTCCGCTCCAGGCGGGCGGAGGCGGAAGTCCATTGGCCAGCGGCCAGAAAGGCCTTCCAGGTTCCGACACGCAAGAGAACGCTCATGGGAACACACCATAATACCTACATCGGCCTCATTAGGAAGCGTCTACAATCGGAGGAATGTCCGTCGAACTTCCCCTGTTGAATCAGGTTGCCCTGGTCACCGGCGCCTCGCGCGGTCTGGGCGCGGCCATCGCCTGGAAACTGGCCGCACTGGGCGCCCGCGTGGCCATCAACCACTTTCGCTCCGCTGGCCCGGCCACTGTCCTGAGGGATCGAATTCGCGCGGCGGGCGGCACGGCGGAATGTTTCTACGGCGACGTGCGCAGCGAGGAGGATGTGGCCAAGTTGGCCGCCGCCATCCGCGCCTCGCTGGGCGAGGTCTCGATTCTGGTGTTGAACGCCACCGGTCCGCAACCTTTCCTCACCATCGAGAAACAGACCTGGCAAGCCTATCTCGATCAGCTCGAATTCTTCGTCAAGTCGCCTTTGCTGCTCGTGCAAGCCGTCCTGCCCGCCATGAAGGCGCGCGGCGAGGGCCGCATCATTCAAATCGGCAGTGAAGTGTTCGCCGTGGGCCACCCCGAATTCGCCAACTACGTCGCCGCCAAGGGCGCGCAGTATGGCCAGACTCGTTCATGGGCCCGGGAACTGGCGCCTTATGGCATTACCGTGAACATGGTTTCGCCGGGCTGGATTCCTACCGAACGCCACACCGGCACGCCCAAGGCCGAACTCGATCTCTACTCGCAGAAGGTTCCCATGAAACGGCAGGGCGTACCCAACGACGTCGCCGAAGCCGTCGCCTACCTTGCCGGCCGGGGTGCGAATTTTGTCACCGGACAGAACCTTTCGGTCAACGGCGGCCATACACTCGAATAGTCATGCGCAGCTACACGGATCTTTACATCGGCGGTGCAATGCGCGCCCCCGCCTCGACGGAGGCCATCGAGGTGCTCTCGGCCTCGACCGAAGCCGTGATGGGCACGGTTCCCAGTGGGAGCGCCGGCGACGCGGGCGCAGCCGTGGCCTCGGCCCGCTCGGCACTCGAAGGCGATTGGGGCGCCACCCCTCCAAACGAACGCGCCGCGTGGCTCGACAAACTCGCGGAAGCGCTGAAAGCACGGGCCGGCGAGATCGCCGAAGTGATCGCGGGCGAGGTTGGATCGCCCATCACCATGGCTCAAAACGTGCAAGCCGGACTGCCCATCGCCGTGACGTCCAGCTATGCGAAGCTCGCGCGCGAGGTCCCTTTTGAACATGAAGCGGGCAATTCGCTGCTGTTGCGAGAGGCCTATGGCGTCGTGGCCGCCATCACGCCCTGGAACTATCCGCTGCACCAGATCATGGCCAAGGTGGCGCCGGCGCTTGCGGCCGGATGCACAATCGTACTGAAGCCCAGTGAAATCGCGCCTCTGAACGCTTTCCTTCTCGCCGAAGCCTGTCTGGAAATTGAACTGCCCGCCGGTGTCGTGAACATTGTCAGCGGCACGGGTCCGGTGGTGGGCGAAGCGCTGGCGGCACACCCCGGTGTCGACATGGTCAGTTTCACCGGTTCGTTGCGCGCCGGGCGGCGCGTTTCGGCGCTGGCCTCGGAAACAGTGAAGAAGGTGACGCTGGAACTGGGCGGCAAATCGGCCTGCGTCATTCTGGACGACGCACCGCTCGAAAAGGCCGTAACGGCAGGCGTGAAGAACGCGCTGTTGAACTCCGGCCAAACCTGTTCGGCCTGGACACGCATGATCGTTCCGCGCGCGAGGCAGGCGCAGGCGCTCGAAATCGCCGTGGCGGCCATGGCGTCGCTGAAACTCGGCGATCCATTCGACGCCGCCACGCGGCTGGGCCCGCTCATCTCGGCTTCGCAGCGCGAGCGCGTGGAAGACTACATCGCCAGGGGCAAGGCCGAAGGCGCGCGTTTGGTCGCCGGTGGCGGGCGGCCCGATGGGTTCGCGCGCGGCTACTACGTCGCGCCCACGCTGTTCGCCGATGTCGCACCGGAAGCGGTCATCGCGCAGGAAGAGATCTTCGGTCCCGTGCTCTCCGTGCTGCCTTACGACAGCGAGGAGGAGGCCGTGAACATCGCCAACGGCACTATTTATGGACTGGCCGGCGGCGTCTGGTCCGCCGACCCATCGCGCGCCCTTGCGGTGGCCCGCCGCTTGCGTGCCGGACAGGTGGACGTGAATGGAGGGCGGTTTAATCTGCTCGCCCCGTTCGGCGGTTACAAGCAATCCGGCGTCGGGCGCGAACTCGGCGCGCTGGGCATGGAAGAATACCAACAGGTGAAGAGTATCCAACGATGAACCGTCTTACACGCCGTCACATTCTCGCCGCGCCCGCCCTGCTGCTGGCGCCGCGCGCTCTTCGCGCCGCGGACGAGCTCACGCGCCCCCCTCTATTCTTTCGTGAGGACTGGCGCGAAACCGAAGCCGCCACGCCGGTCACGCAGGAGCATGTGGCCAACCCCAACCTCACTTTGCAGTTGTATGGCGCGGGACGCGAGGGAGTGAAGAAGAGCCACCACGACAAACCGTACGACGATCCTTATTACATATGGTCCGGCACGGCTGGGGGCAACTGGGCGGTCACGCTGCGCCACCGCACGCAGACCGCCGACCTGACCGGGCAGGCGAGGCTCCGCTGGCGTACGAAGCAGGCGGGCTACCGCCAGTTGCGCATCGTGTTGAAACTGGCTTCGGGCCAATGGCTGGTGAGTTCGGAGTCCGACGGGCCCAGCGACGACTGGCGCGAGCGCGAGTTCATTCTCGCCAGCCAGCGCTGGCGGAATCTCGATCCCAAGAGCATCATCGAAGGCAGGTGGGCGGCCAACCCCGTTCTATCCCGCGTGGAGGAGATCGGCTTCACAGACCTGATGACCGGCGGCCAGTCCGATGCCTGTTCGCGCCTGGACTGGATCGAGGTGTGGGCGCGGGGCACGGCACGCTGACTCACGGCGCGCGAACACACCGCCCGGGCTTCCGCCTCGCACGCCGCCCGGCTACACTCGTGGCGGAGTGATCTCTTATGCCCTCTTCTTTTTCTCTCTCACGCCGCGCGCTGCTGGCCGCGGCGGCCACGCCTTTGCTCCGCTCCGCGGACGGGTGGGCCGATCTCTTCGACGGCCGTTCCCTGAACGGCTGGACCGCCAGCGAAAACGCAGCGTCCTGGAAAGTCGAAGACGGCTGCCTGGCCGCCGATGGTCCGCGCAGCCACCTGTTCTATAGCGGCCCCATCGCTCAACACCACTTCCGGAATTTTGAACTGCATGTAGAAGCGCTCGCCAGGCCGGGCGCCAATTCCGGAGTCTACTTTCACACCGAATACCACCAGACTGGATGGCCGGCGAAGGGCTTCGAGGTACAGGTGAATGGCAGCGCCACCGGCGAAGGCGGGTATCGCGAGCGTAAGAAGACGGGCTCGCTCTACGGCGTGCGCAATGTCTACAAGCAACTGGTTGGCGACGGCGGCTGGTTCGCTCTGGATGTTGCCGTGCGCGGAAAAAATGTGCGGATCAGCTTGAACGGAACGCTGGTGAGCGAGTACACCGAAGCCGTTCCGCCGCTGGTGGCCGCGGGCGCCGACGCAAGCGGCCGAATACTCTCCTCCGGTACCATCGCCCTGCAATGCCACGACGCCGGATCGAAGGTTCTGTACCGTGCCGTGCGCATCCGTCCGTTGCCGGACAACGCGCCTCCGCCCGCCGATGCCGTGCCGGCGGCGCCCGCCGATGAAACCGCGCGCGGCCTCCTGCGCCTGGCCGCCGCGAACGTTCCCGTAGTGGACTACCACAGCCATCTCAAGGCGGGCCTCACGCTGCCGCGACTGCTCGCCCACGGCCGCCGCCACGGCATCTTCCATGGAGTGGCGGTGAACTGCGGCAAGGGTTTTCCCGTGGAGGACAACGCCGGGGCGCGCCGCTTCCACGACTCCATGGCCGGCGAACCCTGCTTTATCGCCATGCAGGCCGAGGGGCGCGAATGGACCGGCATGTTCTCCCACGAAGCCGCCGGGCTGTTCGACTACATCTTCACCGACTCGATGACCTGGACCGACAACCGCGGCCGCCGCATGCGCACATGGATCGCCAGCGAGGTCGGCGTGATCCCCGACGCGCAGGAGTTCATGGACACGCTCGTGGACCGCGCCGCGGGCATACTGAACAAGGAACCGGTGGACATCTATGCGAACCCCACCTACGTCCCCGATCAGCTTGCCGCCCGTTACGACGAACTCTGGACCGATGAACGCATCCTGAAAGTGGTACGCGCCGCCAAGGCGAACGGCGTCGCCATCGAGATCAACAACCGTTACAAATTGCCTGGGCGCCGCGTGCTGGAGGCGGCCAAGGCGGAGGGTTGCCGCTTCGCCTTCGGCACGAACAACGGCGGCCCCGAGGATATCGGCCGGTGCGAATACGGCGTGGAAATGGCCGCGGCGCTCGGGCTCCGCTGGAAGGACTTTTTCGTCCCCGGCGGCAAGGGCGAGCGCGCCATCGACCGCAAGCCGCAAGCCCTGAAGGGCTGAGCCGGACGTCCAGAGACGAAAAAAGGCCGGACGCCGCAGCGCCCGGCCCTTGGGTTCTTACGGCTTTACCACATCAGTTTCAAGCCAAACTGAATGTTGCGCATCGGCGCCACGGTTCCGGTCACCGCGCCCACGCCGCCAACCACTCCCGCCTGCGACGGGAACACCAGTTGGCCGGAGGTGTTGCGCGTCGGCAGGAAGCCGCCGCCGGTGTTCAGTCCGCGGTTGGGCACGTTGAACTGGGGCGTGTTGAACAGGTTGAACAACTCACCGCGGAACTGCAACTTCACGCGCTCGCCGAGCCGGAAGTTCTTGAACGCCGAGAAGTCCACGTTCCTCTGCCCCGGGCCATCGAGAATGCCGTTGCCGGCGTTGCCGTAGTGGCACAGTTCCGGTAGCGACGTGTTGCTGCAGCTCACCAGCCGGAAGTCATCGACGTTGAACCACTGGTTGACCGTCGGGGTGGAGAGTTTGCCCGAGCCAATGCGATCCGGACGAACGGGCGAATTGGCCGTGTTCAGGATGTTGCCCTGCGTCACGCTGAACGGGAAGCCCGTGCGCAGCGTGATGATGCCGTTGGTTTGCCAGCCGGAAAAGATGTGTCCGGCCACGCCCTTGCGCAGCATCACCGGCGCGGGAATGTCGTAGACGAAGCTCATCACGGCGATGTGCTCGGCGCCGAAGCCCACGCGGCCCTTCTCCGCCGCCCGGTCACGCGGGTTCTGGAAGGTGTTCGAGTTGTAGCCGTCACCCTCGTTGCGGCCGTAGCCTTCCATGAGGGTCTTGCTGTAGGTGTAAGCCAGGGTGTACAGCAGTCCGTTGGTCATTTCCTTCTTGAATGACACCTGCAAGCCTTGATACCAGGAGTTGCCGCCGCTATCCAGGAAGCGCGTGCGGGTGAGGGGCCGCGTCACGCCGTCGTCGATCACGAACGGGAAGGGACGGCGGTTCTGCACCGTGGCCGAGGCGCTCAGGAAGAACGGATCGGGGTTGTTGATCTCCACCGTGTTGTCCATGTGCGTCGTCTTGCTGCCGATGTAGCCGACCGACAACGTGGACGCCCAGGGCAGACGCCGCTGGATGTCGAGGCTCCACTGCGTCACATAAGGCTGGAAGTTATCCGTGTTCAGCACGTTGGCGCTGACCGCCGAGCTGCGATTCACGGCGCCGAAGGGATTCGAGAAGTTGTACACCGTGGCGCCGGGCACCAGCACGCCGTTGCTCAGCGTGTTGGCGAAGTTCGAGGAGCCCGAAAGCGGCGGGTTCAGGTTCAGAATCGTGTAGTTGTTCAACTGGTGGATGTTGTAGTAGATGCCGAAGCCGGAACGGATCACCCAGTCCTCCGTCAAGCGGTAGGCCAGGCCGATGCGGGGCATCAACATCTTCTTCTGCGGCTTATAGAAATCGTAGGTGGTACGGATTTTCGCCGGCACGAACTCCGGCGGGCTGTTCAAGCCATTGCGCCATTCCAGGCTGCGCCACAGGCCGCGAACGTCGCTTGCCGCCGTGTTGTACTCCCAGCGCAAGCCGAGGTTCAGCGTCAGTTTGCGGGTGGCTTTCCAGTCGTCCTGGAAGTAGAAGCCCGTGCGCCATTGCAACACGTCGGTCAGCGGCAGGCCTTCCGGAGAATCCGTGGAGGCGGGCGTGCCCAGAAGGAAGGAGGCGTAAGCGTTGTTGGCCACGTTTCCGGTGAAGTTGAACGAGCCGCGCGGTACGTTGGCCGCGCCGCGGAACAGCGTCACGCGCCGCAGGTCGAAGCCGGCCTTGAAGGTGTGCGCACCGGTGGAATAGCTGACGTTGTCGCTGATCTGGTACAGCTTGTTGTCGTCGAAGCCGTTGCCGCCGTCACGCTCGGCCAGGCCGCTGAAGCCCGCTACGTTCATGCTCGGAATACCCACCTCGCGGCGGGTGAGCGCGCGGTTGCCGTCGGTCAGCACGTTGAAGCCGGTGATGCCGATGCTGTCCAGCGTGAAGTCGGTGTTGGCGCGCGGGTTGAAGCTGTCGTCGCGCGACTGCGTGTAGCCGAAACGGAACTCGTTGATCATCCGCGGTGTGAAGACGTGCAGCCACTGCGCGGCGTAGTTATTGTTGCGGCCTTCCACCAGGTAGGTGAAGTTCGGGTTGTTCGTGATGCTGAAGTAGCGCGGCAGGTTCGTCGCGTAGCGGAAGAACACCTTGTCGTTCACCGAGAAGTTGTGGTCGATCTTGACGAAGTACTGGTTGTCGTCGATCGAGTTGGTGCCGGGGTTGCGGAAGTTCACCGCGCCGGAGGCGTCGTCGGAAATCGCGAACTGCGCCTTCGGCCAGAAGTTGGTGAGAGCGCGCGCGGCGGAGGTGATGCGCGACGTGGGGATGATGTTGCCGGCGAACGGCAGCGGCGCGGTGGGGCTGGAGGCCGGGTCGATGATGTTGATCGCCGGCAGAGCGGCGCCCGCCGCGCTGGCGCGGTTCAACAGGCTGCTGAAGTTTCCGGACCGGAAAGCGTCAGTGGGGACGCTGGCCGTCGAGATGGCGCCCGGTTCGCGGCGGCGGCGTCCTTCATAGTTGAAGTTGAAGAAGGTTCTGTTCCGGCCGTCGTAGAGCTTGCCCAGGTATACCGGACCGTTCACCACGAAGCCGAACTGGTTCTGGCGCAGAGCCGTCTTGGGCGAACGCGCCGCGCCTGCCGGCGTGAAGTAGTTCTGAAAGTAGCCTTCGGCGTCCAGCTTTTGGTTGCGCAGGAAGTTGTACACCGAGCCGTGGAAATCGTTCGTGCCCGAGCGCATCACCATGACGAGTTGCGCTCCGGAGTTGAAGCCGTACTCGGCGGAGTAGCTGCCCGAGTAGACCTTCACCTCCTCCATGGCTTCCGGCGAAGGCGAAAAAGGAACCGTGTTCACGCGCGCCTCGGTGGCCACCACGCCGTCCAGCGTCGCATGCTGGCTCACCTCGCGCTGGCCGTTGGCCACGATGGCGATCGTCTGGCCGGGAATCGGAATGCCGCCGCCGCCGCCGGACTGCCCGTCGTAGCCGCCGCGCGAACCGAACTGCACGCCCGGATTCAGCACGGCGAAGTTGCCCACGTTGCGGCCGTTCATCGGCAATTCCACCAGCCGCCTCTGTTCCACGGTGCCGCCGACGCTGGCTTCATCCGTGCGCAAAGTCGTCGCCGCGGCGCTCACCGTGATGCGTTCGGTTTGTGCGCCCACTTGCAGGCCGAAATCCACGCGCACTTTTTCGTTGATTTGCAGGCGGACGCCCTTCTTGGTTTCCGCCTTGAAGCCGCTCATTTCGACGCTTACTTCGTACTCGCCGATATCCAGCAGCGGCAAAGCGTAGTCGCCCGTGCTCGTTGTCAGCGTTTCCGTGTTGACGCCCGTACCCACGTTGCGGGCGGTGATTTTTGCCCCTTGCACCGACGCCCCGGTCGAGTCGGTGACTGTTCCCAGGATGGTGGTCGACGTGGTCTGCGCGTGCAGGGAAACCATCGCCAGCAACCCGATCAAAAAACGCACTTTACGCATTACAACCTCCCGTGATTGAGAAGAATGAAGCTGCCCAGTGATGACAGGATACGACGGGAAAACCCAAAAGTCGAAGTGAGATCTAAAATTTTTCTTCATTGTTGACGAAAAAGTAACCGGTCCAGCCGTCGCGCTTTGCCCGCCTCCGTTCGCCCCGGGAACTCGCGACTGGTACCGCCCCTGGTTGCCCGCCCTATCGTTACTGTGCTAGCGTATATATTCTTAGGGTCTATCAGCCTGCCCCCCGTGGCTGGGCCCTCTCTCAACTTCCATGGAACAGATGTTGGCTCAAGTGGCGCCCCTGCTGTGGCAAGCGCTACCCACGTTCTTCCTGCTCATTCTCCTGCATTTTTATCTGAAGTACATGTTGTTCCAGCCCATCCACAAGGTGCTGGAAGAGCGCCGGGCGGCCACCGAGGGCGTCCGCGAAGCGGCCACGCATGCCCGTCTGGCTGCTGAAAAGAAGGTTGCCGAGTACGAAGCGGTATTGAGACAGGCGCGCGGCGAAGTTTATAAGGAGCAGGAGCAACTCCGGACCGGACTCCGGAAGGAGCAACAGGATGCCCTGGCCGAAATGCGAGCCCACACGGAGGCGCTGATCTCCCAGGCCCGCACGCGCATCGAGACTGAGCGCGCCGCCGCGCAGACGGCGTTGGAGGCCGAAAGCGACGCCATCGCCGAATCCATCGCCAAAGCAGCGCTGAAAGGCGGTCTCAATTGAAACGCCTGGCTTCGCTTTTGATCCTCGCCGGGTCGCTCACCTTCACGGCCTTCGCCAACACGGAAGCCGGAGGCCATCACGAGCCGCCCGTGGTTTACAAGTGGCTCAACTTCGGAATTCTGGCATTGGGTCTGGCCGTTGTCGCCGTCAAGGCTGGCGGCCCGTTTTTCGCCAACCGCGCCCGGGAGATCGCCGCGGCCCTGGACGGCGCCAAGCGCGTGCGGGCGGAATCGGAGGCTCAAGTGGCCGAGATTTCACGCCGTATCGCCAATCTCGACACCGAGTTGGCTTCCATGAAGGCGGAGGCTCGCGCCGCGCTGGAGCAGGAACGCATCCGCTCCAGCCGTGAAACCGAGAATCTGAAAACAAAGATGCAGGCCGCCGCCGAACAGGAGATTGCCGCCGCGGCCAAGAATGCCGAATTCGAGTTGCGCCGATTCTCCAGCCAACTCGCCCTCGGCCTGGCCGAGCAGAAGATCAGGACACGCATGAATGACCGTGTACAGGGCGGCCTGGTCGGCAGCTTTGTCTCCAGCCTGGAACAACGAGGTTAACGCCCAACATGTCGCTCGCCGCCGCCACCCGTTACGCCCGCGCCCTGGCCGATGTCGTTCTGGCGCCTGGCTCCAGCGTGGACGCCGCTTCCGTTCTCCAACAGTTGCAGGTTTTCAATGGGCTGCTGGCCGAATCCAGCGACCTGCGTAACGTGCTGCTTTCCCCCACGGTTCCTTCTTCGCGCAAGCGCGCCGTCGTCTCCGAGTTCGGCCGCATGTTGGACCTCGCGAAAGTAGTGCAAAATTTTCTCTTCGTGGTCATCGACCACCGCCGCGTAAGCCTGCTCGGCACAATCTCCAAGGCGTTTGAGGACGCCGTGGATGAACGGCTGGGACGGGTTCGCGCCGATGTACGCTCGGCGATGCCGCTCGATGGCGGCCAGCGCGAGGCCATCGCGGAGCGTCTGCGGCGGATCACCGGCAAGGATGTCCGGTGCCAGTTCGAAGTGGAAGAATCCTTGCTGGGCGGCCTTTCGGCCCGCATCGGCTCAAAAATCTACGATGGCTCCGTGCGCGGCCGCCTCGACGTGCTGCGCCAA
>JADZBH010000028.1 GCA_020852175.1 Bryobacterales bacterium
ACAACGGAAAGTTCATCAACTGGCAAGACGCTCAGCTTCATGTCCTTTCCCATGTCGTCAGCTATGGCAGCTCGGTCTTTGAGGGCATCCGGTGTTACGAAACCGCGCAGGGTCCGGCCGTGTTCCGGCTGCGCGAGCACATGCGCCGCCTGTTGGAGTCGGCGCGCATCTACCGCATCGATAACGTCGGATTCTCCGTGGACGAGTTGAGCCAGGCCGCGCTCGATCTCGTCGCGGTCAACAAGCTGAAATCCTGTTATATCCGTCCCATCGTCCTGCGCGGCTATGGAGAGATTGGCGTCCTGGGATGGAAGAACCCCGTGGAAACCTACCTGGCCTGCTGGGAGTGGGGCAAGTATCTGGGCGACGAGGCGCTGGCGCAAGGCGTGGATGTCTGCGTCTCCTCCTGGAACCGCTCGGCGCCGAACACGCTGCCGACGCTTGCCAAGGCCGGCGGCAACTATCTCAGCTCGCAGTTGATCCGCATGGAAGCCGCCGTGAACGGCTATTCCGAGGGTATCGCGCTCGACGTGAACGGCGTGATCAGCGAAGGCTCCGGCGAGAACATCTTCGTCATCAAGGACGGCAAGATCTATACGCCACCGCTGACGGCGGCGGTGCTGGGCGGCATCACGCGCGCCTCGGCGGTGACGCTGGCCGGCGAACTTGGCTTCGAGGTGATCGAAACGAATATCCCGCGCGAGATGCTCTACGTCGCCGACGAGATTTTCTTCACGGGCACGGCGGCCGAGGTGACCCCGGTCCGCAGCGTCGACCGGATGCAGGTGGGGTCGGGCCATCGCGGTCCGGTGACCGAGGCGATTCAGCGCGAGTTCTTCTCCATCGTCAACGGCGCCACGCCCGACCGGCACGGCTGGCTTTCGCCGGTTCCGGTTTCGGCCACGGCACGGTAGGCGCGCGCTTTCGCCGCCGATAATACGCCAGAACTGAGGGGCGCTCCCATGGGAGCGCCCCTTTGTCCGTCAAGTCGTCTTTCGGGGTGGTTAGAAAATCAGCTTCAGTCCGTATTCCACCTGGCGTCCGGTCATTCCCCCCAACTGGCGCAGCGAACGCCCGAAGGTGGAACTGGTCACGCCGGTATCGGGCATGGCCCGGTTCAGACGGTTGGTGAGGTTGTAAGCCGAGAGTTTGAACTCCGTCTTCACGCGTTCGGTGACACGGAAGTTTTTCGAGACGGTGGAGTTGATCTCCCAATATTGTGGTCCGGTGAGGCCGGGATACTGCCACGGATTCGAGCGCGGCGTGTAGGCCGGATTCTGCGTGAACGCCGAGGTATTGAACCACCGCTCCGGTGACGGGTTGTCC
Organism: Bryobacterales bacterium; assembly: GCA_020852175.1. GTDB lineage: Bacteria > Acidobacteriota > Terriglobia > Bryobacterales > Bryobacteraceae > JAFLBB01. Next base: position 1,327 of record JADZBH010000028.1, read on the forward strand.
ACAAGAGGATCGCCGTTCACCTGAAGCGCGCCAAAGCGGACGAACTGCCCACTGTTGAAATACCACGAGCCCACCAGTTGCCAGCCGCCGAGGATGCCATCGAGCGCCGGGTGGACATTGGACATGAACTTGCGTCCCTTTCCCAGCGGCACTTCATAAGTGGCGGCGGCGGAAACGCGGTGGCGCGGGTCGGCCAGATCTTGATAAGCGAACGTGTTGGTGTAGCGTTCAATGTCGCTGAACCATTCATATTGCTTCTGGTATTGGTACACATAGCCGAACAGGAAGTTGTACCCGCCGCGGAAGCCGCGCTGGGCGCGCAGTTGAAGCGAATGGTAGCGTTCCTTGCGGCCGGCGGCGAACGCCTCATACAGGCCGCCGTACTGCGGATAGGGTTTCAGCAGCGAGTTCACTGAAACGGTTCGCTGGTTGCGAAGCGTACCCGGGAATACCGTGTCGTTCAAATAGAGATAGAACGGATTGGACACCTGCTGATCGACGGCGCCCTTGAACTGGTAGGACAGGCGGGGATCGGCCAGATCGAGGTAGTTGATGTAGGGCAGGTCCCGCCCGAAGTTGGCGAAGTAGGTCACCTCGGCCACGATCTGGTTGGGGAGTTGGCGCGAATAGGAAACGTTGAAGCGTTCGTTGACGCCGCGCTTGAAGTTCTGCTGCATCCAGATGAGGTTGCCGCCTCCCAGGCCAAGGTAGCGGCCAAACTCTTTGCCCTTGGGAGGAATCAAGGGGTTCAGGCCAGCCGGAAATGGATTGGACCAGGCGACCTGGGGCTTGCCTTCCAACAGGGGAGAGGCTGCCTGCGTGACGTCGTATCCAGGGTAAGGCGCCTCCAGGAAATTGATCGCCTCAAAACCGGAGTAGGGGGTTTCGGTGGTGAAGTTGTAGTCGGTGGGAATCGTGAACCGCGCCCAACCGAGACGGAGTGAGGAGGTGTCGCTGAGGCGGATGGCGGCGCCGACACGCGGCATCAACAGCAGCTTTTGCGGATTCCACATCCCGGGGTTCTTCTGGTCGGTGAAGATCCAGGAGCCATTCCACTTGTAGTCCACCTTCGAGATGGCGCCGACCTGCGCGGGGATGACAGGAATGTTGGACATCATCTCGGGGATGGGCTGCGACAGATCGTTGTAGCGGGACATGCGGTAATCCGGGTCGTGCCAGGCGGTTTCGTATTCGTAACGCAGGCCGAGATTCAGCGTGACGCGGCGGTTCAGCTTGTAGTCGTCCTGGATGAAGGCGGCGTAGTAGCTGCTGCGGGGCTTCTTGACCGGTTTGGAGACAGCCGCGGTCCCGGTGTCGATGTTTCCGAGCAGGAAAGTCGCATACTGGTGTCCGTTCAGGCCGGTGTTCGGGTTCAGGAACGTGTCCGCGGTAAGGGCCGGCTGAAAAGTAAACGACGTTACGCCGGTCACCAGCGTGTAGCCGCCATTACCCCGGACATCGCCTCCCATCTTGATGTAGTGCTTACCTCGCTGTTGGGAGATCTTTCCGTTGAAGTCCCAACCGTTGGGGTGCTGGTTCCAGAAGGTGCCGGGCCGTCCGAATGCCGAGCCGCCGATGATGAACCGGGGGAAATACTCGGCAAGGCCGGTTTGATAGGTGGAATACCAGGGGTTGCTGGGCCACAGGGCTTCCAGGCCTGGCGTTCCCATGTCGTACTTCGGCGAGGCATAGTCGTCCACCAGCGAGTGATAATCGCCGTGGAAGTTGACCACGGTGTTGGCATTCATCGTCCAGACGGCATCGCCCGAGGTGGCGAAGGCGTGGCGGGCGCTGGCATCGCCGGGCACGTTCACCGGCGACTGATTGGGCGTCCAGTCGAGCGTATCGATCATCGTGTGCAAACGGCTGACACGGCCATAGACCCGCCAGGCGTCGTTGATAGTGAAATCGGTGCGGTTGGTGTAGTTGTAGTAGCTGGTCGTACGCGTGGCCGCGCTCTTGAAGTTGTTGGCGCCCGTGATATTGTCGCCCGGGTTGTTAGGGCCCCAGAGCATGCCCATCACCTTTTTGGACAAGGGATCGATACGGCTGGCCGGAACGAGGTTCCCGGCAAACGGCGTGCGGGTTGCCTTGTTGGCCGCGGCGTCAAAAACCGTGGTGGAGGGGTCATAGATGGGTTTCACGGCTCCGGTATTGCCAAATGTCCTTGAAAAGTCTCCCACCCGTTCGAGATCCGTGGGCATGGTACGGATCTGGGTAAGGGGATCGCGCGGACGCCATTGCTCGTAACTGAAAAAGTTGAAGAGCCGGTTCTTGAGGATGGGGTTGCCGAGAGTACCGCCCCACATGTTGTTGCGGGCCGCGGTCTTGGTGTTGTTCGTACGGTCGGTGAGCGCGTTCAGGGCCGGGTTACGGCCCAAGTAGAACGCCGAGCCGTGCCACTCGTTCGTGCCGGACTTCAACGTCATGCTAATCACACCCCCGGCGCTATGGCCCGCCTCGGCATCGACGCTGTTCTGGACGACGGTCACCTCCTGCACGGCATCCGTGTTTGGCGTATAGGTGGATTTATGGCCGACTCCAATGGGACTGCCGTCCACGGTGAGTTCGTTCTTCAAGGTGGTGTTCCCGCCAAGTTCCACGCTGTTGGCGGCCCAGGAGTGGTAGGGCATCACCTCGGTGCGGGTGTTGACGACGGCTGGATTCAGCAGGGATAGCTTGAAGGGGTTGCGGTCGAACCGGGGAATCTCGTTGGCCATCTTGTTGTCGATGGTGAGCGCCACGTTGGTGGAGTTGAACTGAACCTCCACCGGACTTTCCGAGACGGTAATGCTCTCCTGGACGGCACCGGGTTTCAGGCTGACGTCGACCGTGAGGTCGCCACGCGACTGGACCAGGATATTGGTTTGCTGGAAGCCGCCGAATCCGGTCATTTCCACCGATAGGGTGTACGTACCCGGGTCTACATAATCAAAACGGTAAAGTCCGGTTTCGTTGGTTTGCCGGGTGGCACGAACGCCAGTGGCCGTATTGGTCAGAACGACGGTGGCGGCTGGAACGGAGGCGTGCGAGGTATCCGTGACGACGCCTTGCACCCGTCCACGGTAGTCCTGTGCTTGCAGCGTTATGCAGAGCAGAAATACGAAACAATGGAAGAGCTTGCACTTAAAGTTCATACTGTACTCCCTTGTTAAATTTGTAAGAGCGAGTGTGCGTGAGTAGTGAACAAACCGATAGTGACGTGTACAGATAGCGCCTTACTCAGGATCTGAAACTTTATCCCGTGCCGATCCTATGCCCAGGATCCGCACGCGGGAAGTGAATTCACCGGAAGCGCACGGATTTTACGGTGACTTTACCGTGACAATTCAGAGTCACCGGCCGTGTGAAGCATGATAGACTGAGTCCCGTCGTGACCGCACCGAAACCGATCGCGCCGCCTCTGGAGATTCGTCAGGATCCCCGATGGGAACTGGCGCAACGGATGGCTGCCAGCCGTCACTTCAGCCGAGCGGCGCAATTGCACGATTTTCTACTGTTTATTACGCTCCGGAAATTGGAAGGCCGCGAGCATGAAATTCACGAAACTAATATTGGTTGTTCCGTCCTGGGGAGAGATGAGCTGTTCTCTCCCATCACGGACAATATCGTACGAGTACAAGCGAGGCATCTTCGGAGAAAGGTCGAGGAGTACTTCGCCAATGAGGGCCGTGACGAGCCGCTGATACTCAGCATCCCAAAAGGCGGCTATGTGCCCCACTTCGAACCGAGGCCAGCGGCGCCAGTGGCGGGACTGGTCGAGACGCCTCCATCTGATAGGGAGGTGAACCCGAAACGGTGGCGGTGGGCAGCAGGCGGCGTGGCGGCCGGACTACTGGCGGCCGCGTTGTGGCTCGGTCTGGGGGCTTTGCCCGCCAAAGGGACGAACCCGGTGTTGTCGGCCCTGTTTCGCGATGGGCAAGTGACCAACATCGTGGTGGCAGACAGTTGCCTGGCCCTGATTCAGGACATACTGCGAACCGACGTGACGCTGAGCGAATACGCGGCGCCGGGCTTTCAGGAGCGGATGCTGGCGCTGGCGCCGAACGCACAGGTTCGAACGGCGGTGGAGCTGCTATTCTCCCGGCAGTATACGAGCCTGGGGGATCTGAGCGTGGCTTCCCAACTCTCCGCGGAAGCAACCCGGTATTCGGGCCTGAAGCGGGTCCGTTATGCGAGGCATCTGAGTCTCCGCGAGTTCAAGTCGGAGAATTTCATCTTGATTGGGAGCAGGAGAGCCATCCCCTGGGGCGGATTGTTCGAGGCGAAGTTGAATTTTCAACCGGTTTGGGATCGCGCAACTGGCACATACTATTTCCGCAACCGGTCTCTACGGCAAGGAGAGTTCGAAAGCTACGGCGCGGCAGGAAATGGGGGGAAGGAGACGTTTGCCACCGTAACGCTGATGCGGAACCCGGATGGCACGGGGAATGTTCTGCTGCTAAACGGTTTGACGATGGAAGGAACGGAGGCGGCGGGAGAGTATGTGTTGGACTCCACGAACGGCAAGGCGTTGGGGACTTTGTATGCGTCCAGCGGCAAACGGAACTTCGCCGAAGTTCTGCTGCGCGTGACGGTGGAGGGGGGAATCGCACGCGAACCCAGGATTCAAGCGTCACGAACGAAGCCTCACGAATAACCGCGTTCCGGAGCGGTACGATGGTGGGTGATGCGCAACGCGGGCGCAAACCAGACGGCCACCTCCCCCGAGATATTCCGCCTGGCTCACGCCCACGCTGAACATGACAGTTGTACCAAGGCGGCGGCCCCGGCATCCAGAGCGAAGATGCGCTCCGACGGGGCTTTTCATCAGGAATTTCCTCGTGGCGAATCATGGGCTTAGCGCCTCCAAGGTGTGAAGAAGCTGTGGATAAAACATAATGACCCAATTCTGTTCCGGCATCAACGCGCTTACCGGCGAGCGTGTTGAACTGGCCTTCAACTCCCAAATCACGCTGGCCGAGCCGTCACTCGGCGGCGGCGGCGCCGGCCGGTACCTTGCGCCGGGTTTCATAGACCTTCAGGTGAACGGGTACGCGGGTGTGGACTACTGTTCTCCCAACGCCTCGCACGAGGAGATCGCCCGCAGCGTGCGGGTGCAGTTCGCCACCGGCACGACGCGCCTGTTCCCCACGGTCATCACCGGATCGGCGGACCACATGGCCGGGGCCATCGCCAACTTGACCAAGGCGCGCGCGGAGTTGGGCGTCGAGGGGCGCGCGATGGAAGGGCTTCACATCGAGGGGCCTCATATTTCGCCCGAGGACGGCCCGCGCGGAGCGCACCCGAGGTTCGCCGTGCGGCCGCCGGACACGGGGGAGTTCGACCGCTGGTGGGATTTGAGCGAAGGCGGCATCAAACTGGTGACGGTGTCGCCGGAATGGCCCGAAGCGCCGGGATACGTCGAACACGTGGCGAATCGCGGAGTGGTGGTGTCGATCGGGCACACCAAGGCCACGCGCGAGCAGATTCTGAACGTTGTCCAGGCGGGGGCGACCATGTCGACGCACCTGGGCAACGGCGCGCACGCGATGCTGCCGAGGCATCCGAACTACTTGTGGGAGCAGTTGGCCGAGGACCGTCTGGCGGCCAGCTTCATCGTGGACGGTATTCACCTGCCGTCGAGCTTCCTGAGCGTCGCGCTGCGGGCGAAGGGGCTGGAGCGGAGCGTGCTGATTACCGACGCGGTGATGCCGGCGGGCTGCCTTCCAGGCCGCTACCGTTTAGGCGAAGTGGATGTGGATTTGCACGAAGGCAACCGCGTGACCCTGGCGGATGGAGACCGGCTGGCCGGTTCGGCGCTGCGCATGGACGAGGGCGTGAACAACCTGATGCGGATGGCCGGACTGACGCTGGCCGAAGCGGTGACGCTGGCGACGCGCAATCCGGCGCGGGCCGGGCGTGTCAGCTCACGGCAGCGCGGCCTTGAAAAGGGCGAGCGGGCCGATATCGTCGAGTTCGACTATGACGGGCAGGAGCGGCGCATCCGCGTGACGCGCGTCTGGGTAGGCGGGGAGTTGGTGTTCACGGCGGACTGAGGGAGAGGGCGAAGCGGCGGGGTGAAGAATACGGAAGGGGCGGACGAGGGTCCGCCCCGCGGGCTTGGCTGGACGCGCTCAGACGAGCGATTTCACGGCCGCCATCACGTTTTCGTAGTTAGGATGCTCGGACATCTCCTTCACATATTCGACGTGCCGGATGGTGTTGTCCTTATCCAGAACGAAGATGGCGCGCGAGAGGATGCGCAGTTCCTTGATCAGCGTGCCGTAGGCTTTTCCGAAGCTGCCTTCCCGGTGGTCGGAAACCATCTTCACCTTGTCGATGCCATAGGCGCCGCACCAGCGTTTCTGGGCGAAGGGCAGGTCCATGGAAATGGTGTAGATCTCGACGCCGGCCATCTTGGCGGCCTCTTCGTTGAAGCGCTTGGTCTGGGCGTCGCAGACGGGCGTGTCCAGCGACGGCACGACGCTGAAGACCCGGACGGCGTTGCCCGTGGAGGCCAGCGTGACGGGCTGTAACGCGCCGTCAATCGCCTCGAACTCAGGCGCCTTGCCGCCCACCTTCAACTCAGGCCCGATCAAAGTGAACGGGTTGCCACGCAACGTCATTGCTCCTGCTCGTTCCATGCTTGTTTCCTTTCCAGTGGTTGTTCCATCACGATTGTATCAATGCGTCGAGCGCGGCCAGTGTTGTGACGGGCTCCTTACAGACGAAGTTCTCGCAGAGATAGGCGGTGGTTTGGCCGGGAACCAGGGGCATGGAGGCGATTTCGCCATGCCAGCGGGCGAGCAGGGCGCGTTCGGCTTCGTCGCGCGCGGCCAGCAGCGTGACGCCGGGTAGAAAGCGAAGATCGGCCGCGCCGCGCAGGGTTTCCGCGGCGGGTCCCGTGAACACGATCTGGCGCGGACGTGCGCGGGCCAGCATGTGCGCGGCAACCATCATTGGCGCGCTGACGGGCTGGCTGTTCAGACGCGGGGAGAGAGCGGTGAGGGCGCGCTCGGCGGAACGCCGGAACTCCTCGTTGCCGGTGATGGCGGACAGGCGCAGCAATGCCATGACGGCCAGCGAGTTGCCCGAGGGTTCGGCGCCATCGTATTCGTCCTTGAGGCGGAGAATCAGGCTCGTGTCGCCTTCGGCGCTGCTGTAGAAACCGCCGCCGGCCTGGTCCTCGAAACGGGCACACAGGGCGCGGGCGATCCCTTCGGCGGCTTCCAGGTAGCGCGGTACGAAGGTGGCCTCGTAGAGGTCGACAAGCGCGTTGGCGAATCCAGCGTAATCGTCGAGGAAGCCGTCAATGGCCGCTTCACCGGCCCGGTAACGGCGCAGCAGCCGCCCCGATGGCGCATCCCACAGCGTGGCGAGCAGAAAGCCCGCGGCGGCTTCGGCGGCGTCCCGGTAGCGGGGTTCCTGGAAGGCGCGGCTGGCCAAGGCAAGGCCGCTGATCATCAGCGCGTTCCAGGCGGTGAGGATCTTGTCGTCCAGATGGGGGCGGATGCGCGTGGCTCGGGCAGCCAGCAGTTTCTGGCGGCAGGCGGACAGCGTGGAGGCGGCGGCTTCGGAGGTAAGGCCAAACCTCTCCGCCGTCTCTTCGATGCTGTGCGCCTGGAACAGGATGTTGCGTCCGGTGAACTCGCGCTGCGGATCGTTCTCCACGTTGCCGTCCGGACGCACGCCGTGGCGGAAGGCGAACACAGCGGCATCGCCGCCCAGCAGCGCGCGTAATTCCTCATCGCTCCAGATGTAGAAGGCGCCCTCGCCCTTTTCGTGCGGATGGGCGGGGTCCGCGATGCTGTCGGCATCCTCGGCGGAATAGAACGCGCCACCCGGATCGCGCAGGTCGCGCAGGACGTATTCGATGGTGTCGCGGGCGATGGTGGCGAGGCCTTCGTCGCCGGTGATCTGATAGGCTTCGGCGAAAGCGGTGACAAGCTGGGCCTGATCGTAGAGCATCTTCTCGAAGTGAGGGACGAACCAGCGGTCATCGACGGAGTAGCGGTGGAAGCCGCCTCCGATCTGGTCGTACATGCCGCCCCGGGCCATGGCGAGCAGAGTGTGGGCCGCCATTTCCAGCGCTTCTCCGCTGCCGGTGGCCGCGTGGAAGCGGAACAGAAACGAGAGGCTGGCCGGGTGTGGGAATTTGGGCGCGCCGCCAAAGCCGCCGCGAAGTGAGTCGTAGCCACGGCGCAGATGCGAAAACAGATCCTCGGCGACGGAGTCCTCCACGCGGGAGGAAACCCCTGCGCCGGAGCCGGCGTGCTGAGCGAGTTGCTTCAGCACCTCCTCGCCGGAGTGGACGATCTTGTCGCGGTCATGCAGCCACGCCTGCGCCACGGATTCAAGAATATGTTTGAAGCCGGGCCGGCCGTAACGCGCATCGGGCGGGAAGTAGGTGCCGCCATAGAAGGGGCGCAACTCGGGCGTGAGCCAGACGGACATGGGCCAACCGCCGGAGCCTGTGGTGGCCTGGACGAACATCATGTAGACGCGGTCGATGTCGGGCCGCTCCTCGCGATCGACCTTCACTGGCACGAACAGGCGGTTCAGCACCTCGGCGGTGTCCTCGTTCTCGAAGGACTCGCGTTCCATGACGTGGCACCAGTGGCAGGTGGAGTAGCCGATCGAGAGAAAGACAGGTTTATCTTCCTTTCGGGCCTTTTCAAACGCCTCCTCGCCCCACGGGTACCAATCGACGGGGTTGTGCGCGTGCTGAAGGAGGTAGGGAGATTTCTCCCGTGCCAGACGGTTCGTGTGCATAGGGGAACCTTCACTCTAGCAGTGTGGTGCAGGCTGGTCGCGCGTGTCATGCTGAAGCCATGAGTTCAACACGGCAGTCCGTGCTCGACGGCTTATTCGACTTCCTGCGCATTCCCAGCGTGTCCACGGACCCCGAGCGCAAATCCGACGTATTGCGCGCGGCCCAGTTCGCGGCCGATGCGTTGCGGCGCGCCGGAATGGAGGAGGTGCGCCTGATCGAAAAGGAAGGGCGGCATCCGCTGGTGTCGGCCGAATGGCTGCATGCGCCGGGCAAGCCCACGCTGCTGTTTTACGGCCACTACGACGTGCAGCCCGCCGAACCATTGCACGAGTGGCTGTCGCCGCCGTTTGAACCAACGGTGCGGAACGAGAACGTCTACGCGCGCGGCGCGGTGGACGACAAGGGGCAGGTGTGGATCCAGATTCAGGCGCTGACGCAGTTGATGGCCGAACGGGGCCGGCTGCCCATCAACGTGCGCGTGCTGCTGGAAGGCGAGGAGGAGGTGGGCGGCGAGTTCATCGAGGAGTACGTGGCATCGAAACCGGCGCACCTGAAAGCCGATGCGGCGCTGGTGTGCGACACCGAGATGTTCGCGCCGGGACTGCCGACCATCTGCACAGGCCTTCGCGGCATGGTGTACGGCGAACTGCACGTGGAAGGCGCGAAAGTGGATCTGCATTCGGGCATCTATGGAGGCGCGGCGCCGAACCCCATCACGGCTATCGCCGAGATTCTCACGAAGCTGAAGGACGCCGGCGGCCACATTCTGATTCCTGGTTTTTATGACCGCGTGCGGCCGCCGTCGATCGAGGAGCGCGCGGCGTGGTCGCGGCTGCCGTTCAATGAAACCGAGTACCGGGAGAAGGAGATCGGCTCTTCCGAGTTGACCGGCGAACAGGGCTTCGACGTGTTCGAGCGGACGTGGGCCCGGCCCACGCTCGAGGTGCACGGCATTCGGGGCGGCTTTGTGGGCGAGGGGGCGAAAACCGTGATTCCAGCGCGCGCCGTGGCCAAGGTGAGCGCCCGGCTGGTGGCCGATCAGGATCCCTCGGAGGCGTTGCGGCAGATCCAGGAAGCCGTGAAGGCGGCCACGCCCAAGGGAGTGACGGCGGAATTCAGGTTCCTGCACGGAGCCGCTCCGTCGCTCACCGATCCGTCAAGCCCGTTCATTCAAAAAGCCGCGGCGGCGATGGATGAACTGTTCCAAAACAAAACCGTCTATATTCGTTCGGGCGGTTCGATCCCCATCGTCGGCCTGTTCCAGAAGCACCTGGGAATTCCCAGCGTGCTGATGGGCTTTGGGCTGCCCGACGACAACCTGCACGCGCCGAACGAGAAATTTCACATTCCCAATCTGTTCGCGGGCATCGAAAGCGTGAAGCACTATCTGACGAAGCTGGGCCAGTAGCCCTCTTACGGCTTCCGCAGTGACGGTGGAGTGCGCGGTTTGGCCGGCGCCGGACGCTGGCCCCTCGTGCCGGGCGAGGAAGGCTCGGCGAAGACCGCTTCCGGCGGCGGCGCGGGCGTCTCCAGGTGAGGCTTGCACTCGCCCACCTTTACAAGAAACGACGAAACGCGTTCCCATCGCGCCCCGGTGCGCCGTTCAATGATGTGGATGCCCAGTTTGCCGTCGGCGCGGAGACGCCAGTCGGCATTCGACGTGGCGCGGCGCGGCACGGAGAGTTTCAGCGGCGAACCGCTCACCTCGCGTACCTGCCACGATTCGCCGCCGGTGAGCGAATCGTAGCGTTCGTAACGGGCGCCGGTCTCCGAGACCGCCCCGCGGTCGATCAGCAGAGCGCCCGAGGTTTTCGAATCGAAGTGGAACTGGTCGATGGTGGCGATGCGCGATTCGTTAAAAACATTCCTTCGCCGCCATGTTTTCCCGCCGTCGGTGGTGAGCAGGAAGAAAGGATCGCGGGGAAGCGATTCGAGCACCTGGCCGCTGGTCCAGCCGCTTTCGAAATCGACGAACTGCACCTGGTCCAGCCCCGCCTTGGGAACGCGCTCGAACGCCTCGAACCATGTCCTGCCGCTGTCCTGGCTGGCAAGAAAGAGCGAGTACATGGTGCTGGCGCCGTTGTGAATGTTGCCGGTCAGGAAAAGCTGCACGCCAACCGGCTGAAGACTGGTGAGCTCGGCGTAGATGGGGCAGGGGTCATCCTCGGTGCAGGTCATGCCGAAGGCGGCCGTGTCGGTTTCGGTGCAGGCGAAGGGAATGGCGATGGGCTTGCCGGCGTAAGGCAGAACAACGGGCGGCTTGGTTCCGGATGCAGGCTTCGCGTTGGGGTCTTGGGGCTCTTCCACGGTCATTTTGGGAGGCACGCGGAAGACGCCGGGCTCAGCGGGTGGCGGAAGCGAGGGCGCTGAAGGCGCCTGTGGCGCGGGTTCCTGCGCCAAGGCGAGAGCGGCGGCGAAACAGAGAGTGGCCCAGCGCATCTTGTCATCCAAATTCTAGCTCGATATGATGCGCTCCATGCCCCAGCCAACCTTGCCGCCTGGTCCGCTCGCGGCGGTCTTGCTCGCATTTTCGCTCACCGCCTGCGCGCCGCGCCCGGAGGCCGCGCAGCCAGCCGGACCTCTCGCCACGCCCGCCGCCACGGTGGCTCCGGGGGCATTGTTCTCCGGTTACGATGTGGTGGATTTGAGCGTGACCGTGGCCGAGAACATGCCCGCGCACTGGGGCACGTCGCCCGCCTTCCAGCGCTGGACCTACAACTGGTTCCAGCAGCAGAAGGACCATCATGGCAATGACTATTTCGTGAGCGAAGGGCCCTATTTCGGCCAGCGTTATCTGATCGACGAGCATACGGGCACGCAATCGGATTTCCCGGCGCACTTCGTGCCGCCGCCCGGCTCAGGGCTGCCGGACGCTTCTCCAATGGGCGCCTTGACGGGCGAGAAGTATCCCCTGGAGCGCATGATGGGCCCGGCCGTGGTGATTGACGTCAGCGAGATTCGCGACAAAGCCGAGGCGGGCAAAAGCGCCGTGATCGCGCTGGACCATGTGAAGGAGTGGGAGAGCAGGCACGGCGCGATCAAGGCCGGCGAAGTGGTGCTGTTCCGCAGCGGATACAGCGACGCGTATTACAAGCCCATGCCCGAAGGCATGCGCATGACCTATGCGCCGGTGGTGGCCAAGACCGCTCCGGGCTGGCCGGCGCCGGAGCCTGCCGTGATGGAGTATCTGCATGGCAAAGGCGTGTGGCACCTGGGTACCGATGGCGCGTCCATGGGGCCGTGCGAAGGCGGACAGGCCGTGCACGTGGCCGGATTGAAACACGGCATGAGTTGGGAAGAGATGTTGACGAACCTGGGCCCGCTGCCGGCGCGCGGCGCCTTCTACATGGCGTTGGGAGTGAAAGTGCGCGGGCAGAGCGGCGCGATTTCGCGCGCCGTGGCATTTGTCCCGAAACAGCAGCCGTGACGCCGGACGCTTAGGCTACGCGCGGATTGGTTTGCAGCGTCATGAAGTTTCCGTCGGTGCGCGACGGAGCCTTGCCGCTGACGATGCGCGACATATCGACAACGCACAAGACGCTGCTTTCGCCGAACGGTTCCGGGTAGAGCTTGAAGTCCACGGCCTCTTTGGCGGCGTTCAGTGCGGCCACTTCGGCCGGTTTGGCGAAGCCAACAATCTGGACTGTGCCGCCGGGGAGTTTGTGGCACTCAAAGCTCTGGAAAATACGCGCGGCGAAGAGAGGCGAATCCAGTGTAGGCGAGGATACGGTGTAGCCGTACACGCCTTCGGGCAACTGCGCCAACGATAGACCTTCGTGGTCGGCGTGCACCGGCTTCAACTGGAATCTCTTTCGAGCGGATTCCAACTCGGCAAGAAACGCAACGGCAGGGGTGCTCATGGTTAGTTCTTTCTAATTTTATCACGCGTCGCGGGAGATCCCCATTTACTTCCGGAGTTCACGGGCCGGCGAGGATTCCGGCGCGCCGAGTTTCGCGACGATGGCCTGGAAACGCGGATCCTGTCGATACGGCGCGAAGATGGGGTTCACGCGGAGGGTGAGCGCCAGCGTAGCGCGCGAGCGAACGGCATCCTCGAGCAGTTGGTAGCCAGCGCGGTCTTCGCCAATCGCCAGGCGGATGCCTGCCTCGACAACCGGATCGACGCGCGCGAAGTTCTTCTTGTTATGGATCTCGGTGAGGAGTCTGCGGACCTCGGCCGTGTCGCCGCTCCATGCGTAGACAGGTCCGGCGATGGCGGCGCTGGGCGGCAGCCAGGCCAGTTGCTTGGTGAGGACGTCGAGGAAGACCTTGGCCCGCTCGTACTCCTTGCGGGCCAGGTACGCCATGCCGCGCACCAGCCGGATGCCACGCTCCTCGGGATTGATCTGTTCCGCCTCATTCATCAGGGCGAGAGCTTTCTCGTACTGTCCGTCGTAAATGTACGCGTAGGCGCACTCCATCTTTACCGGGATGGGCGCCGGATCGAGCGCGAGGGCGCGTTCGGCCAGGGCCACAGCGGCCTTCGTGTCGCCTTTGACCAGTTCCAGTTGCGCCAGACGCAGCAGAGCGAACGGGTAGCTGGGCCGCAACTCGAGAGCGCGGTTGTACTGCTGGCGCGCCTCGGTCCAATTCCAGTCGCCGAGCGCTGCCGCGACGCCAAGTGCCAGATGGGCTTCGGGAAGGTCCGGCTCCACGGCGAGCGCCTCCCGCGCGACGCGCCGCGCGGTGGCGGTTGCTTCGGCCACGGGGCGGTATTCGAAATAGCTGATGCGCCCCCACAGGTCGGCCAGCGCCGCATGGGCCGCCGTGAACCTGGGTTCGGACTTTACCGCGGCCTCCAGAGCGCGCAACGCCGTCTGCATTTCGGGCGGATCCGGCTGATGGATGGAAATCGCGCTCAGGAACCCGGCGACGGCCTCGGCGCCCGGCTTGCCGGACCTGGGACTGAGCAGGGCGCGGGCGGGCAGTGTGCCGCCCAAACGCGCCGCCGCCTCCTGAGCGGCCCGGTCCAGCGCGGGCAGCAACTGCTCGCGGCTTGTGTGGAACGAGTGGCGCCATACGCGCTTGCCGTCGCTGGTGCGCACCATCCACAGTTCGCCGTCAATCGTGGTTTCCGAAGGCGTCAACTTCCCTTCCATGACGATATCGGCGTTCAGCTCGCGGCGCAGCGCCGCCATCTCGCGCAGGTTGTAAGCGAAAGGCAACACAGAGGTGTAGGAGACGGTGCGCCATTCGCGAACATGCGCCAGTTCGACACTGAGCGCGGCGGTGATGCCGGGCGCGGCGCCGTCGTGCATCGGCAGCGGACGAGTGTCATCGAACGGCAGCACGGCCATGGTTGCAACCGTGCCGGGGCTGGCCAGGCGGTTGTGCTGATACAGCCAGAACAGCGCGCCCGCGGCGATGACTGCGAGCAGAATCACGTAAAGCCGGCGGTTGGGTTGTGTGCCTCCGGCGCCCGCCGTTTCCGGCGTGGCGGCCCAGGCTTCGATCTCTGAAAGCTGCGAAGAAGAGGCGAATCTCAGTGCGCCATCGGAGGTGGCGGCTTCCACGCGAACCGGATCGCGCGCGCCCTCGGCCGCATAGTAGTCGTCGAGACGGCGGCGCAGGCGTTTTAACTCGGCGCGATCTTCGTCGTCCAGCGCCGGACGTTCGCCGGCGGCATACGCCGCGGCGCAGGTGTCAAGCAGCCGGCCCAATGTGGACGCACCCTGAAACGCCGCGCCGGAAAGAATCTTGCCGCACACACGGCGGGCCAGTTCAGGGCCGAGGGAATCGCTGGAATTCTGTGAATCTTGCATTGCGGGGGGACGGTTTTCAGTTTATCCAACGCCGGCGGCTTCCAACAAGAGAGACCGCAAATGACCGGGCAGCGGGAGGGCCATGGCGGCGGCGATCCCCTCCGCGCTCATCTTCGATATGGATTTCCGCAGGACGCCAAGCATCTTGGCGCGGTCCAGCCGGGCGGCCATGCCGCTGAACTGCGTTTCCAGGAAGACCAGGCAGAGAGCATCCTCGAACGTGCGCACCTCCTGGTCGCGAGCGATGCCCTGCTTGCTCAGGATGGCGCAGGCGCGGGCAACGAAGGGCTCGTCATAGCCGCACGTTTCCAGGATCTGGCGCAACTCCCGCGCGTGGCGGTTCCGAAGTTCGGTTCTCCAGGCGAGGTAGCCGTGGCGGCCTTCGGGGTAACCGGCGCGCGGCAGTTCCCAGCGCCGAATGTGGTGGGCGCGCACGGCCAGCAGCAGTTCTTCGCTTGCCTCGGGGCGGAGACGGCGGACCCACTCCGACATCATCCCGGCGTGCACCTGCTCTTTGGGCCGGGCTGAGCCGTCGTGAAGGATCATGTGGGGATCCCCGGCGTTGGCCTGATCGATCAGGGCAAGGGCGCGCGCAAAGCGGCTGGGGTCCACGAGTTCAAGGCTAGCAGGCGCCCGTCCCGGAGCGAAACGCGATGCGGCGCACCGCGTCGCCGCCCTCAGCGTCTGCCGCCGCGCCACCACAGAAAACCGGCGAGCGCGGGCAGCAGCAGAGCCAGCGCGAGCATGGTCCAGGGGAATTCCATGTCAGGTTCCAAGCTACCGCAATCGCGCGCCCTGCTAGAATGGGAGCAACGCATGTCGCGGCGCCCAAGAGCGCCTCTCCCGTGATTGGAATCTATCCAGGTACGTTCGATCCCCTTACCAGCGGCCATCTCGATCTGATCGAGCGCGGCTCCCATCTGGTGGACCGGCTGATCGTGGCCGTGCTGGCCAACGAGGCCAAGCACCCTCTATTCAGCATGGAGGAACGGACGGAGATGCTGCGCGAGGCGACGGTCCGCTTTCCCAACGTCGAGGTGGACAGCTTCGACGGCCTGCTGGTGCAGTTCGCCTCGGCGCGCGGCGCAAAACTGTTGCTGCGCGGCATTCGCGCCGTGAGCGACTACGAATATGAACTTCAGATGGCGTTGATGAACCGCCGTCTCAACCCCAATATTGAAACCGTCTTTCTCATGGCCGGCGAATCGTACAGCTTCTTGAGTTCGCGCATGGTGAAAGAGGTGATCCGACTGGGCGGCGACGTCAGCCAAATGGTGCCGCCCAACGTGGAGCAACGGCTGCGCGCGCGCCTGCTGGGCGCGGCGGCCGTGCCGGAATAGGTTTTTATGTCAGCCATCGCCCAACAACTTGCCGAACGCCTGTCCTCGATCAGCGTCTCCTCCACCGTGAAGGTGAGCTCGGAAGCCGGCCGTCTGAAGCGCGAAGGGGTCGACGTGGTCGACTTCGGCGCCGGCGAGCCGGACTTCCCGACGCCGGACAATATCAAGAAAGCCGCCATCGCGGCGCTGGACGCCAATTTCACCAAGTACACCGACACAAGCGGCATCCTGGAGTTGAAGAAAGCCATCTGCGAGCGCCACACGAACGACTACGGCACGGCCTACTCCCCGGCCGAGTGCGTCGTGACCGTGGGCGGCAAGCATGTGATCTTCGAACTCACGCAGGTGCTGCTGAATCCCGGCGACGAGTGCATCATTCCCGTGCCGTTCTGGGTAACCTACCAGGACGTGGTGAACTATGCCGGCGCCAAGTGCGTCTTCGTGCAGACCGACGAGCAGGCCGGCTTTGCCATCACGGCGGCGGCGGTGGAAAAGGCCATCACGCCGCGCACGAAGCTGATTCTCGTCAATTCTCCCTCGAACCCGTCGGGCAACGTGCTGGGCCGCGAGGAGTTCGAGAAGATCTGCCGGCTGGCCAAGGCGCGCGGCGTGCTGGTGATGACCGACGAATGCTACTGCCGCTTCGTGTACGGCAGCGAACCGTATTCGGCGGCGGCCTTCGAGGGAATGAAGGAAACGGTGATCGTGGCCGGATCGCTTTCCAAGACCTACGCCATGACGGGCTGGCGCATCGGCTTCGGTCTGGCGCCCAAGCCGGTGATCGACGGCATCGTAAAACTGCAATCGCACATGACCTCGAACCCGACCTCGATCGCGCAAAAGGCCGGCGTCGAGGCTCTGACGGGGCCGCAGGACGCCGTGGGCCAGATGCTGGCCGAGTACGCCCGGCGGCGGCGCTATATTGTCGAGCGCGTGCGGCGGATTCCCGGCGTAAGCTGCCAGGAACCGATGGGCGCCTTCTACATCTACCCGAACTTCGGCCAGGCGATGAAGAACCTGGGCATTGCCTCGACACTCGATCTGGCCACACAGCTTCTGGCCAAGGCCCATGTGGCGCTGGTGCCTGGCGAAGCCTTCGGCACCGATGCGCACGTCCGCATCTCCTACGCCACGTCGATGCACGAAATCGAGCGCGGACTGCAACGCATCGACGACTTCGTGCAGGGCAAGCCCGCCCAGGCATGACGGAGATCGCGCCGCGATTTGTCGAGCGCGTGTGGGGAACCCGTGACCTGTCGCCCTGGTTCCCCGCCCCGCCGTCTTCGCCCTCGGGCCAGCCCTACGGCGAGGTTTGGTTTGAAGGCGAATCGCTGCTGATCAAGTTCCTGTTTCCCGCCGAGAAACTATCGGTGCAGGTGCACCCGCCCGACGAGTACGCGCGTCTGCATCACGGCAGCCCGGGCAAGACGGAGATGTGGCGCGTGGTGCGCGCCGGACCCGGGGCCCGGATCGCGCTGGGATTCCGCGAACCCGTATTGCCCGCCGAGGCGCGCGCCGCGGCGCTGGACGGGTCGATCATGAACCTGCTCGACTGGCGCGAGGTGGCCGCGGGCGACTCGTATCTGATTCCGGCCGGCACCGTGCACGCGATGGGCGGCGGCATGGTGGTGGCCGAGATTCAGCAACTCTCCGATGTGACCTACCGTCTGTTCGACTACGGACGCGGGCGTGAGCTGCACATCGAACGCGGCTTCGACGTGGCCCGGCTGGGCCCGTACACGCCGTGCGAAACGCGCTGCGCCTACTTCGAGACCGTGGAGGTCGAGCCCGGCCTTCTGGTGGAGCCGCGCGCGCGCGAGGACTACCTGATCGGGCTGGACACCGGCCTCGTGCATCGCCTCGGCCGCACTGTGCAGGCCAGCGAGCCTTCGCTGCACACCTGGGTTCCGGCCTGATGGCGTCGCCCCGGTGCTTTCACGTCCTTCCGCTCGCCTCACAGGATCATCCGCCGAAGCCCGGGTGTTAAGCTAGAGGTTTCCATGCTATACGACGTCGTTGTGATCGGGAGCGGTCCCGGCGGATACTCCGCGGCCGTACGCGCCGGCCAATATGGCCTGAAAACCGCATTGATTGAGAAGACGCCCAAGCTGGGCGGAACGTGCCTGCTGGTGGGATGTATTCCCACGAAAGCGCTGCTGCACACGGCCGAGGTGTGGGATTACTTCCAGCACAGCGAAGAGCAGGGCATCCACTGCCAGGGAGCGTCGCTCGACCTGCCGCGCGTGTTGCAGCGGAAGCAGGGCATCGTTGACAAACACTCCAAGGGTGTCAGCTTCCTGATGAAGAAGAACAAGGTGGAGGTCATCGCCGGCTACGCGAAGCTGAAGGGCGCGGGCAAGGTGGAGGTGGCGACCGCCACGGGAACACAGACGATCGAGGCCAAGGCGGTCATCCTGGCGACGGGCTCGGAGGCGCGCATGCTGCCGGGACTCGCGCCGGACGGGACGATCATGACCAACGTCGAGATTCTCGAGATGCAGCAGGTGCCCAAGTCGCTTGGCATCATTGGCTCCGGCGCCGTGGGCGTGGAGTTCGGCTCCATCTACAAGCGCTACGGCTCCGAGGTGACGATCTTCGAAATGCTGCCGCGCATCGTGCCGGTGGAAGACGAAGAGGTCAGCAAGGAACTGGAGCGTTCGTTCAAGAAGCAGAAGCTTCGCGTGGAAACCGGCGCCAAGGTGGAGAAGATCGAAAAGACCGGCGCGGGCGTGCGCCTGGAAGTGGCGTTGGGGAACGGCAACCGCGAGACCTTCGAGTTCGAGAAGCTGTTGGTGGCCGTGGGCCGCAAACCGAACACGGAGAACGTGGGCTTGGAGAACACGCGCGTGGAGCTGGACCGCGGCTTCGTGAAGGTGGACGCCTTTCAGCGCACCGCCGAGCCTGGCGTCTACGCCATCGGCGACATTGTCGCGGGCACGCCGCAACTGGCGCATGTCGCCACGATGGAAGGCATGGTGGCCGTGGCGCATATCGCCGGCAAGGAGACGCGCCCAGTGAACAAGAACCGGATTCCCGGCGCGACTTACACCGAGCCTGGCATTGGCAGCGTGGGCCTGACGGAAAAAGCGGCCCGAGATCAGGGCTACCAGGTGAAGGTGGGCAAGTTCCCCTTCCTGGCGAACTCGAAGGCGACGATTCTCGGTTCGCACGACGGGTTCGTGAAGGTGGTGATCGATGAGAAGTACGGCGAGATCCTGGGCGTGCACATCATCGGGCCGCATGCTTATGAGCTGATCGCCGAGGCCGTGGCGGCGATGGAATCGGAAGCCACCATCGAAACGATGCTGCACACCATTCACGCGCATCCAACCTTGTACGAGGCCATTGGCGAAGCGTTCAATGCCGTCTACGGAAGGGCCATCAACGCCTGACCGGGCGCGGAAGAGCCGTTGAGGTGCACCAGGGACGTATGTCGAGACCGTGTGAATTCCGCGATCTGGGACGCATGGGCTATAGCGAAGCCTGCGCGTTACAGCGCACGCTTGTCGAACAACGCAAGGCCGGCGCGATCGCCGACCAGTTGCTGTTCGTGGAGCATCCGCCGGTGATCACGCTGGGGCGGAACGCACGGCTGGAGAACATTCTGTTTTCGCGCGAGGCGCTCCGCGCCAGCGGGGTCGAGGTGCACGAATGCGACCGGGGCGGCGATGTCACATATCATGGTCCGGGACAGATCGTGGGCTATCCGATTTTCGATCTGCGTGAGTGGAAGCGCGACGTGAACGCGTACGTGCGAGGCTTGGAACAGGCCATCATCGAAGCGATCGGCGAGTTCGGAATCGAGGGCGAACGCGTGCCGGGCGCGACCGGCGTATGGGTAGGCGGCGCCAAGGTGGCGGCGATTGGCGTGCACCTGAGCCGGTGGGTCAGCTCGCACGGCTTCGCGTTGAACGTGTCGGCCAACCTGGATCATTTCAAGTTCATTGTTCCGTGCGGACTTACCAGGCCCGTCACGTCACTGCGCGCGCTGGGCTGCCAAGCCTCTGCCGCGGACGTGAAGGAGAGCCTGCTGGCCGCGTTTTCAGAAGTGTTCGAGATTGACATGCCCGCGCCGGCGCTCAGCCGGCGAGCGTGACGGAGAGAATCGAATGACTGATGTCGTGATGCCCCAGATGGGCGAAAGCATTGTAGAAGGCACGCTGACGCGGTGGTTGAAGAAGGTCGGCGACAAGGTGGAGCGGGACGAGCCGCTGTTTGAAATCTCCACCGACAAGGTGGACAGCGAGATTCCATCGCCTGCCTCCGGCACATTGGCCGAGGTGCTGGTGCAGGAAGGCGCGACGGTGGCGATCAACACCGTGGTGGCGCGCATTGGCGATGGCGGCGCGACCGCCGCGCCAGCGCCCGCTCAGCAAGCCGCTCCGCCTCCGCCGCCCCCGCCGCCTGCGCCCCCCGCCGCGCCTGCGCCGGTGGTGCGGATGGCATCGGACGAGCCGCCCCCTCCGGTGATTCTGCCGCCCGAAAGCGAACAGGCCGCTGGGCCTCTTTCACCGCTGGTGCGCAAGATGGCGCGTGAGAACAGCGTCGATCTGTCGCAGGTGACGGGTACCGGCGCGGGCGGACGCATTACGAAATTCGACGTGGAGCAAGCCATCGCTTCACGCGGCGGCCGGACGGTGAGCCAGGCGCCGCCCGTGTTCGCCGCTCCGGAAAGCCGTCCGGCGGCGGTGCCGCCGCCTGCCCGGGCCGAAGCGCCTCGGGCGCGCGTGGAGGCCATGTCCACCATGCGCCGCAAGATCGCCGAGCATATGGTGTTCTCCAAGCAGACCTCGGCGCATGTCACCACAGTGCATAAGGTGGACATGACGAAGGTGGCCCGGTTGAGGAGCAAGGTGAAGGAGGAGTTCGCCGCGCACTACGGCTTTGGCCTCACCTTCCTGCCCTTCGTGCTGCGGGCCGCGGCCGAAGCGCTGCGCGCCTTCCCCATCGTGAACGCCTCCATCGACGGCGCGAACATTATCTATCACGGCGAGATCAATCTGGGCATCGCCGTGGCGCTGGAAGGCGGCTCCGGGCTGATCGTACCGGTAATCAAGAACGCCGACGAGAAGAACGTGGTGGGCCTGCAACGGTCCGTGGTGGACCTGGCGGCGAGGGCGCGATCGAAACAATTGAAGCCCGACGAAGTGCAGGGCGGCACGTTCTCCATCACCAATTTCGGCAGCTTCGGCAGCATCTTCGCCACGCCGGTCATCAACCAGCCGCAGGTGGCCATCCTGGGCGTGGGAGCCGTTGAAAAGACGCCCGTGGTGGTGGACGGCGACGCCATCGCCATCCGCTCCCAGGCCCACCTGGCTCTTACGTTCGACCATCGACTGATCGACGGCGCGATGGCCGATCAGTTCTGCCAGCGGGTGAAGGCCGTGCTGGAAAGCTGGAGCGAGTCGGTCCTTTAAGCCGCTCCCCAACCGCGCAATCCATCCGGAGCCGGTCCCTCGCGGGACGGCTCCGGTTTCTTTTTCAGACATCCGCCCTTGATAAGCTAGCGGCATGGCGAAGATATCGAGGCGCGCCGTGGTCGCGGGCGGCGGAAGCGGAATGCTGTGGGCCCAGGCGGAGGCCGTGAAGCTGCCGCAAAAGGTGCGCGTGGCCGTGATTGGCGTGGAAGGCCACCTGGCCGAGGTGACGGCGCCGCTGCCAATGCTGCCCGGCGTCGAGGTGGTGGCGGCCATGCACGCCACGCCCGAAAAGGCGCGCCGCCAATTTCCCAAGGCGCGCATCTACACGGACTACCGGAAGATGCTCGACGAGTGCAAGGCCGACGTGGCGGCCGTGTGCAACACAAACGGCGAGCGTGCCGAAGCGGTGGTGGAATGCCTGCGGCGCGGCGTGCACGTGATCGCCGAGAAGCCGCTGGCCGTGACGTTCGAGCAGATGGGCACGGTGTCGCAGGCCGTGCGCACTTCCAAGAGCAAGATCACCACCATGTTTCCGATGCGCTTCGAGCCCGAGTGGCTGGCGATGAAGCGCATCGTGGCGTCGGGCGCGGTTGGCGAGGTGGTGCAGGTCTCCACGCAGAAATCGTACAAGGCTCCGTCGCCCGGCGACTGGCGGCTGAATCATGAGAACTATGGCGGCACGATTCCCTGGATCGGCATCCACATGGTGGACCTGATGCGCTATGTGACGGGCCACGATTTCACCGAAACATATTCCATGCAATCTGTTTTGGACTTCGGCCGGACGAATACCATGGAAAGCGTGACGGCGAGCGTGTTCAAGCTGGACAACCGCGGCATCGGGATGCTGCGCATGGACTATTTCCGGCCCAGGATGGCGCCCACGCACGGCGACGACCGGATGCGCGTGGCCGGTTCCCAGGGCGTGCTGGAATTCACGTCGGCGACGGGCATCACGCTGGTGACCGGAGACAAAGCGCCGGAAACCGTCCGCGACCTGCCTGCCCGCCGCCATTTGTTCGTCGAATTCCTCGAACACATCTATCTGGGCAAGCCCGAGCCAATCACGTGGCGTGACATCGAGCGCGCCAATTACATCTGCCTGCACGCCAAACGCTCCGCCGAAACCGGCCGCGCGGAGCGCTGCGCCGGATAACGGCCCCTCCGGCTTAGCGCTTCCAGGCGCGCCCTTCGCGATGAAGCGTGGGCAGCGGGGCATAGGGCGTGCAAGGCCGAGGCGCTGCGCCACACCGGTCCGTCGCCACGGGCGCGTGGAAAACGGAACCGTGGCGAAGGAACGTAGTTGTGGCATCGGGCGTCCAGGCTTCGGCGGGCACAAGCAGCCGGTAGCTGGTGAACTCGTTGCGCGGGTCGGGCATCGTTATGTCGGCCAGGCGCGTGCCAGTCCAGGCGCCCAGCGTGAGGACAAGCACGATCGTGACGGTGAGCGCTCGGCGCGAAAGGCGCGGCAACGGCAGCGCCGGCAGAACCAGTGCGGGCAAGGCAAAGAGGAAGCCTGCGCCGAAGCGCGGATCGGGAGCCGCTGCGTACACATACGCCGCGCCCAGCGCGGCGGCGGCAATTGGAAGCGTGAACCGCCGCTGGAGCACAAGCGCCAGCAGGGAAAGCGCCGTGAGCGCGGCCATGACGGCGTTCCGCGAAAGGCTGAGGTAGCGCGGCAGCCATTCCAGTTGAAAGTAGGACGCGCCGGGCGGATAGAAGCCGGCATAGCGGGCCCAGTTCAACGTCTCATGGGCGATGGCGCGTACCTGTTGCGGCGGCAGCCCTTCAGGCGCATCCGAGCAGAGCAGCGCCGCGGGAAACAGGGGGCAGCCGGTAGTCTGGTAGTTAGCCAGGACGAAGGGAACGATGAGCGCGGCGGCCCACCAGACACGGCGTGGGGCGCGGAAGAACGCGACGGCGGCCAGGGGCGCGGCCGAAAGTTTCACGGCCAGCGAACCAGCGGCGACGGCGAATGCGGCCGGGTGCGCGGGCGAGCGCACCAGCAGCCAGATGCCCGTCAGCACGGCCAGGGCCGCGCCCGTGTTGGGCGAAGGCGAAACAATGGCGGACTCCAGCAGCGAGAAGGCCAGAATCGGCGGCAGCGCCGCGAGATAAAAACGCGTTGACTCGAAATTGTTACGGCGGTACAGATGCACCCATTGAGCCAGGCAGACGGCGATGGCCAGTCCGGTCACCAGCGCCGAGCAGCGGTCCTGTAACGGTCCCACATTGAACATGGATGTCAGCGCAAGCCAGGAACTTGTGAAGCCGAAGCGGTAATGAACAAGGCCCAGGCCGGGCGCCAGTCCTTCGCTGGAAAGCCACTCGATGAGGGGCTGATGGTACAAGGCTGTGTCATAGAGGCGCACCGGGCTGGAGGAGGTGAACGTCATGGCCGCGGCGATGGCCCAGAAGGCGCGAGGCGGAGCCAGACTCGGAGCCGACGCGCGGGGGAGCAGTGCAAGCAGCAGGACCGCGGCCGCATACGGCGTGGGCAGAGCCAGGGCCGCCAGCAGCACGAACGCACCCAGCGCGAGCAACCCGGTCCAGAAGGCGAGGAACCAGTGGTCATCGTCCTCGACGGGCGCTCCCAGACCGCGCAGCAGCAGGTCGCCGGTAACCGACGAGGCACGGAACAGGAACAGCCAGCAGACGGCCAGGGCGATCATGCCGGGGGATCCAGCGGCGGCACCGAAGCGATGACGGCCTGTTCCAGTTCGTCCAGCGCCCCGGCGAAGAAATGATCGCGCGCTTCCACCCAGACCACGCGCGAGGGCTGATCGAGCGTGCCGATCCAGGGCTCCAGTTCCGCGCGAGGTCCGTATTCGTCCTGCGTGGAGTGGATGAAAATGCGGCGCACGGGACATCGTTTGAAGCGCGGCAGATCGCGCCATCGAGTGGGGAAGCCCACGGGCATCAGGAAGAGCGCGTCGCGCAACCCGCACCCGAGGTCATGAACGATGCGCGAGCCGAAGCTGAACCCGGCCAGCGCGTAAGGCAACGACGGGTAGCGGCCGCGCAGGTGCGCCAGCACGGCGCGCGCGTCCGCGGTCTCGCCTTCCCCGTGGCCGTACTCGCCTTGCGACAGGTTCACGCCGCGGTAGTTGAAGCGAAGCACGACGGCTCCGGCGCGGCGCAACCCTCGCGCCACGCGGTACACGACCTTGTTGTGCATGGTGCCGCCGTGTTGAGGATGAGGGTGGCAGACAAGGGCGGCGAATCGCGGAGCGCCTTGTTCAGGCTCCTCCAGCAGGGCTTCCAGGCGGCCGGCCGGACCGGCGATCATCAGCGATTCCATGACGCGCGGCGAACGCGGTCCGGCTTCGGCGCTCATCGTCACACGCCCTTCCTGTTGCCGTACAGTTCGATGTGAAGCCGCGGGCAATAGCGGAATCCCTCACGCTTGCACACCTCGCTCACCCAGCCGGCGCGTGCTGCCACCGCCTCGCGCGTCGTGCCTTCGGGCATGAGCAGCACGCGGTGCGCGGGAGCCCGGAGGGCCGCTGCCAGGCCGAGAATTTCATCGAGGTCGTCAGGCCCGGTCACCACGAACTTCAACTGGTATTCGAACTCCGCGGCCAGCCGCTTCAACACGTCGAGATTCAGCCGCAGGCGTTCGTGCGACGCCGCCCAGCGTCCGCCGTCGCGCTGGTGCGGCGTCGAGTTGGCGAGCTTGGGCGAAATCGACATAAGGTCGCAGGCGAGCCCGCCGGGCAGTACGGTTCCGGCGGTTTCGATGGTGATATGTTGCCGCAATTCGCGCAGGCGTTGCGTCAGTTCCGCCGCTTGCGTCGCGATCAGCGGCTCGCCGCCGGTCAGCACCACGTGGCCGCGCGTATGTTCTTCCACGAAGGCGCAGATGCCGTCCAACTCCACTTCCCTGCCCTCGGGCTGCCAGCTTGTGTAAGGCGTGTCGCACCAGGTGCAACGGAGATTGCAATGATTGGTCCGGATGAAGACGCTGGGCACGCCCGAGAGGATGCCCTCCCCCTGGATGGAATAGAACATCTCGGCGATGTTCACGCGGCCCTCCGGCCTCGTTCGGGCAACAGCCGCGCCAACAGGAAACCGGCGATGGGGAATGCCAGCAAGGCGTACATGACGCGGTGCAGCGTGAAGTGGTCCGCCGCGGCGCCGGCGGCGGGAACGAAAAGAAAGCCCGCCGCGCCCCAGGCAAAGCCCATCATAAGAGCCGAGACGGTGCCGGTTTGCGAAGGGACAAGCTCCTGGGCCATGACAAGGTTGACGGGAATGGTGAACAGCAGCACAAGCCCGCCCAGCGCCAGCGCGCCGGCCGCGAGCACGCCCGACGAGTGGAAGAACAACGCCAGCGGCGGCACGCAGCCGAGCATCGAGATCATGATGACGCGGCGGCCGCCGAGACGGTCCGACAGCCAGCCGCCGGCAAATCCGCCAAACGCACCCGCGGCGAGATAGAGCGTAAGCATGCCGTTGGCGCTCGTGTAGGAGAAGCCGCGTTCGCGGTTCAGGTAGAGCGGCAGAAACTGTGCATAGACGATCTGCACGATCGAACGGATAAAGACGCACAGATAGAGAATGAGCAGCGGCTTCCACACCATTCGCAACGCCACCCAGTCTATGCCGCGGCCGCGTGAAGACGACGGAGGCGTTTCAGGCAGGAAGCGGAAGAGCAGAACCGTAAGCAGGATTCCGCCCGACATCACATAGGGCAGCCGCTCCACGCCGAAATGAACGATGACCCAGGAAAAGCCGGTGGGGCCGAGCGCCATGCCCAGGGTTCCCGAACTGATGAAAATCGCCATCCAGCGTCCCTTGTTCGCCGAAACGCCTTCGCCCGCGCGCACCGAAGCCTGTGGATGAAAGCTGGCCACGCCCGCCCCACCCAACACCGCCAAGGCCAGCAGCGACGGATAGCCGGGAGCCGTGGCGAGCAACATCAGGAACACTCCTGCCACGGCAGGCGCAAGCACAGTGAACAACCGCGAATGGAAGCGGTCTGCCAGATAGCCGTACAGAGGCTGCATCACCGACGACGACACCAGCAAGAGCCCGGCGGCGAACCCTGCTTGCGCCAGTGTCAGCCCCAGGCGCCCGACCAGCAGCGGTTGCAGCGCAGAGAGAGACGAAGCGTACAGATCAATGAAGAAGTGCGCCGTGCACAGCAGCGGCAGCGTAAGGCGGGAGATACGCGCGGGAGGCGCGGCCAGGACGGGCGCAACGGTGCTGGTGGCGGAAGACAAGGGAACTTCTATTTTACGGGACTCGGCGCTCCCTGGCGCAGGGAGTCAGCGCGTGCCGGACGCGGGCGCCGCCGCCGGCCGCGCGGGCCGTTGCGGAGGCACATAGTCGATCAGTTCCTCCACCGGGCGATGCGCGGACCAGGCAATCGCGCGCAGCAGCATGCGCTGAATCTGGTAGTTCGAGAAGTTCTCGTAATTGTGCCCCTGCATCCAGACAAACGCGCGGGCATGCCGGCCGCCTTCCAGCGTGTGTTCGTAAGTCCAGATCTGAGGAGCCATTTCGCCCTTGTGCGCGCCCGCGCTCGGCGTGCCCGCGATTTCGGCGTTGGCCAGAACGTGCACCGGAGGCGTCTTCGACCAGGTGACGTTGAAGAACGCTTCGTCCTTCAGCGTGAAGCCGGACATGTCCTTCATCACCGGGTGGTCCTTGTCCACGATCGTGTACGGCACGGGCGCCTCCAGCGTGTAGTTCACTTCGCCGTGCTTCTTGCCGCCGCCAACGAAGCTGGCGAAGTACTCCGGATCGGGTCCACACAGGGCGTCGTGCAGGCTCACGATGCCGCCACCCCGTTTCACGAAGCCCTCCAGAGCGGCCTTCTGCGCTTCGTTCAGATAGCCCGCGTCCCCTTTGTAAATAACCAGTACGTCGGTCCGCGCCAGTGCATCGGCGCTCGGAAAATGCAGGGCGCCATCCGCCACGGCGCCGCGCCCGGTAAGCAGTTTGCTCCAATCGGCGAGGAACTGCGGGTAATCGTGCTGGCCCGCCTGATGCGTCTTCAGGCCGGTCCACAGGAAGACTCGCATGCCATCCGGATTCTGGCCGGGAATGCGCGGCGGCGTCTGCGCCGGGGCGGCCGTCAAAGCCAGGAACACCGGCCATGCCAGCCAGGGAAGAGAACGAAAACGGGACGTTGGGATCATGTGTGCTTCACTCGCGTGTGGATATGCTATCGAATTTCCTTACCGGTAGAAGGGTTGCCAGGTGATCCAGAGCGGACCGTAGTGAGGCAGGGGCTGTCCCAGTTCCAGCGCGCCAAGATCCGGAGCGCGGCCCGTGAAGCCATCGTTGATGGTGGGCAGCACCTGTCCGGCGTCGATGGCCTTCCCGCCGGGCTTCAAACGAAAATCCAGATCCATGGCGTGGTAGACGGCGTGGCGCTTCATGGGCGCCGGATCGGGCGGCGCCATCTTCTCGAAAATGTCGAAGTCCACCTCCACGCCATGGCTCTCCTGGCCCGTGGCGGCCCGGAACGCCTCCAAGGTGGGAAACGATCTCCAGTCCTCCGGCTTGCTGGAATACAGCGTCTGGCCTCGCCGCGAAGGAGCCAGCCAGTTGTACTGCCTTTCGACGCCGCGGTTAGGCCGGAAGCCGTTGTAATCGGAGCTGTGGACGCCGGTGGCGTTGGCCCAGGTCATGATGCCTCGGTCCGGCGTGTCGCGTCCCAAAAACAAATTGTTACGCCAATGTACGTTGCCATTCGGGCTCCGGACGGACTGTTCGCCGATGATCGTGTTGTGGTACATGAGCAGGCCCGCCGGTCGCGCGTCCAGCTTGAACGCCGTTCCCGACTGGACGTGATAGAGCAGGTTGCGGAAGAAGTAAACCGGGCCGCCGAAGATTGGTTGCGAACTGTAGCCGCCATGGAACGCATTCACGCCGCGATTCCGGTAGACGCGGATGTTGTGCACACCGCCGTCGGTTTCCACGAAGTCGTCATTGGACATGTGGAAGTCGTTGTCGTGGATGTCGATGGAGGACGCGCGGCGGTCGGGATCGCTTTCCGGGGCGCCGTACGTGGAGATGCCGACCGAGTCGTGAAAATAGGCGATGGCGTTGTGAGCGATGACGTGGCCGGACCCGTAGATCTTGATGGCGTAGTAGCTGGTGAGCTGGTGCGACGAATAAGGTCCGATGTCGCCCCAACGCGGGCCGGTCCAGCCCAGTAGGCGGAAGCGATCGTCGCGCCCGAGAAAGAGATTGCCGGCGATGTAAAAGTCGGACGAACCGGCGTACTCGGTCCACACGCCGAAGCCGATATTCTCGAAGCGGCAGTCGCGCACGGTCAGGTTGGTGGCGCCGGTGAGCTCCTTCTTGCCCGCCAGAATCGCGACATCCGTGTTGCGGAAGGTCAGACCGTCGAAGATGTGGTGGGCTGTCCCCATGACATCGAAGAGCATATGGTTGCCCGCGCCGTCGAAGATCGCCTCGCCATCGCCGGCGGCCTTGATCGTGATGGGCTTGTCCGCCGTGGCTTTCAAGGTCAGGTTGAAGGTGCCATCGAAGGGAGCGGCCAGCGGATCCACATAGTTGAGACGTTCAGGCCGGTAGAGACCGGCGTGAACCAGAATCGTATCGCCCGGCCGCGCTTTGCCCTCCCACACCACGCTCCAATCGCCGAGCCCCGCGCCATAGTAGGCTTCCAGCAGGCCCGTGAACGCGGGTTCCTGGCGCGCGCCCTTCCACTCCGGCGAATAAACGTGCAGCGTACGGCCGCCAGCCGCGGGTTGCGGCTCGCTTCGAGTCCGCACTTTCACAGTGCGCGAGGTTTCACCGGTCGCGCCATCGGGATCGGCAAGCGTGAAGCGGCATTCGTACTCCGTTCCTGGTTCCAGGTTCAGGATCGAGCCGGCAAAGCCGTCAGGCACCATGTACTTCAGGTTTTCGCGGTCGCGGCCAATCTGTTCACCGCCCACGCGCAACAACGGCAATGCCTCCCGCCAGGCCGGTTGGCCCGCGGCGCGATACCGCACCGAGACCGTGGCGTTGCGGTTGGCGTCGCCCGCGATCAACCATTCGAATCCCAGGTTCCGCAAGGTCGGGTGTTCGACGTGGAATCTTCCAACGGCGGTGGAGTCTTGCGCCATCACGGGCGCGGCGCAGCAGAGCGCTGCGAACAACGGAGCGAATCGTCTCGGCATTGCGGTACAGCATATATCAAGGGCTGCTGGCGGATGCGCGCGCCGCCCGCTATCCTCAAACCTGATGCGGCTTCTCACTGCCTTTCTGCTTGCTTCGCTACTGGCCGGACAATCCATTCCCCGCCCCGGGTTCACACATGAAACGCCGTTCGATCCCAGGACGGCGACGGGCCGCTACAAACATCCGGCGTCCATCACCGAATTGGCCAACGGCGATCTCTACCTGGCCTATTACGGAGGTGATGGCGAGTATGCGCCCAGCACCGCCGTCTATGGCTCGCGCAAGCCGAAGGGTTCACCGGCATGGACCACGCCCGTGAAAATCGCGCAGGATCCCTTCTATTCGGCGGGCAATCCGGTGGTGTGGCAGGCGCCTGACGGCGTCGTGTGGTTGTGGTACGTCGTGCGTCCTGGCGCCACGTGGTCCACGGCGCGCATCGCCGCCAGGATTTCGCGCGACGGAGCCCGCTCGTGGTCCGACACATCGTTCATTACTTTCGAGGAGGGAACGCTTGTGCAGGCGGCGCCCGCCGTGCTCGCCAGCGGCGAGTATCTGCTGCCGGTGTGGAAGGAGACGGGTTATGACACGGAAGTGGTCGCGGCCGATTCGGCTTCGTTCTTCCTTCTGTACGATCCGAAAAAGCGTACATGGACCGAGTCAACGCGCGTGCATTCGCGCGTGGGCAACATCGAGCCATCGGCCGCCGAGCTCGAACCGGGACGCCTGATCGCCTTTTGCCGCCGCGCCGGCGGATATGGACCCGGCGCGCCCGGCTATCCCGCCTACATCGTCCGCGCGGAATCCAACGACGGCGGGCGCACCTGGTCGCCCGGCGAAGAAACCGGGTTCCCCAATCCAAACTCCGCCGTGGCCCTGCTGCGTCTGGCTTCGGGCAAGCTGCTGCTGGTTTTCAACGATAGTCTCACCGACCGCACCCCGCTCACGGCCGTGCTCTCCACCGATGGCGGCAAGACGTTTTCCAGGAAGCTGAACCTCGCCGGAGGCGGCAATGACTATGCGTATCCCTACCTGATTCAGGCGCGCGACGGCATGGTGCACCTGGTGTATACCTCGCAGCGCCGCTCGACGGTGAATCACCTGGCGTTCACGGAAGAAGCGCTGGAACAGGCCCTGGCGCGGCCGCGCTGAGCAGGCTACCGCCCCTGGATGAGGCGCTCGATCAGGGTGGCGATGGTCTGGTGCTCCACGGCGCTGTTCAACCGCAGGACGTTGGACATAAGAGCCACCAGGTACACCTTGCCCTCCGACTCGACGATGGCCACCGAGTGCATCAGGTTCACCTTGTTGCCCCTGTACTGAAGGCATTTGAAGCCCGGCTCGGGCGCGCACTCAAACAAGGAACCGCTTTTGAAATAGACGCGCGCGTTGGCCAGCGCGGGCGACGAGGCATAGCGGTAGCGTGGCCGCGAAAAATAAATGAGCCGCTTCATCTCCAGGCTTGACCAGGCATCCAGCAGACGGCCCTGCTCCATCCGCACCAGAAGGCGCAGCAGTTCGTTCGGCGTCGCGTAGCTCCCGGAACCGGGAAAAACCCTGCCGCCCCCCGAGGTGAACAAGGTGCCGACACGCAACTTGTTCGTGTCAAGCCCGCTCGACGTCAATGCGTCCTGTTGCGGTTCCAGCGATTTCGCGGTCCGTTCCGCCGCGCTCAGCCCGCTCAGCCATGCATCGGCCTGCCTGGGGCCGCCGCCCTCACGCATCGACGGGTACTTCGCACCGTACTGCCTCAGCAGCACGGATTCCTTCCATACCTGCGACGCCGCCGCGTTCGAGCTTTGGCTCAGCATGTGGTCCAGCCATTCGTAAAGACTGAACTTGTCACCCGTCTCCAGACGGCGGTTCACGATGGCCGGCTGCCCGTCGTTGTAGAAAGGAACCGTCTTGCCGTCGCGATAGACCACCGGCTCGGCGGCGATGACCGTCTCACGCAGCAGCTTCTCGCGCTCCGCCGTGCTGTTGGGAAAGGCGCGCTTTAATTCGCCCATGACACCGGAAGCGACAAACAGCTTGGCCACGCTGCCGGGAATGTATTTTTCATCGGCGCGGAGGGCGGCATAGCGCGGCGCGCGAGGGTTCGTGATATCGAGCAGCGCGATGTTGTAGCTCCTGTCGCGGCCGGCGAAGATCGCCTCCAGCCTCGCCTGCAGCTTCGCGTCACGCGGCGTCGCGGGCGTGATGTCGTAGCCTTCGTTCACGCCTTGCAGGTGGAGCTTCACATCGGCCATCGAGGCCAGCGCTCCGGGAGGCAGCTTCACCGTCTGCCGGATCTTGTTCTGGTTCGATAGCGCGTAGCCCTTCAGCCGCCGGATGCCCGTGTGCTCGAATCCATCCAACGGGTAACCATGGGCCAGCCCCGCCGACAGCAGCACTCCCAGCGCCCATTTCACGGCGCCACCGCCGCGTCGAGCTTCACCATGCCGGCCGCCTGCCGGCCCTCCAAACTCGATAGCTGCTGCAATAGCGCTACCTCCTGGAACCGCACAAGCGGCCGGATCTGGAACAGGCGCAGCATCCCTTTTTCAAATCCGAATTCGATGTCCCACGGCAGTTCTCCCGCCACGGCGCCCTTCACCGGCGGGTACTTTTTCTTTACTTCGGCCACCATGGAGCGCAACTGCGCGATCTCGTCCGGCAGAAGCAGATAGTCTTCCTTCAGCGGGGGCAGGTTGGCGAAGCCGCCCGCGGGCTTCACGACGCGACGGTAGGTGGCGCGCGCCTGCTGCAATAACTTCACGCCGCCGCCGGGCAGCAGAAGCAGGCTTTCGGCCACGCCGCCATCCACCACCGCGCTGGTGCCTTCGCTCGCGTTCACCGTCGTCTCGTCCCGCGCGCCGGTTTCCAGGTTCAACGTGGCGATCACGCCGCTCTTGTCCGACGGCACCGAACGCATGACGATCACCGACGGATACACGCGCTCGCTGCCCCGCAAGGCGCGGTTGCGCCATTCAAATGCGCGGTCCGAATACGGAGAGGCCCACACCTCGCGGACGGCCTCGAAGATCTTCTCCGCGCCCACCACGTTCGGAACGGTCTTGTTCAACCCGGCTCCGGTGAATTCCGGCAGATCCTCGGCGTTGGTGTCGCTGCGGACGAACGCGCCATAGCGCTCGCCGGGACCGAGCACGCGCGGCAGTTCGGCGCGCAGCGCATCGCGAAACTCCGTCAGCAGGGGCATGGTTTGAATGGTCTTGCGCCAGGCCGCCAGATGCGGCGCCATATACCGGTTGATCTCCGCCGCCTCGGCGCCGCGCGCGCGCATCCGCTCCACTTCGGCGAAGCGCTCCTCGATCTCCTCTCGCAGCGTCTTGCCGGTTGTGTCCAGGACCCGGTCGATATGGGCGCGGAAGACGCCGAAGGGAATCACGACGCCCGGCGCCACCTCCTTCGGAAAGTAGCTGGCCAGTTCGCCCAGGTTCGCCGCCTTGGGGCCCACCAGGGCGCCCGAATCGGCCGTCCGCAGGGAGGTGAGCGGAATCAGCTTGCGGTTGTCCAGGTTCAGGCGCGAGGTGTCCAACTGAATGCGCGCGCGTTGAGAAGCAGCCGGCTGCTCCACCCAGAGCTTCTTTTCCTCCTGGTTCAGCGAGGACGTCTCGCGCAGAACCACCACTTGGCGCGGCGTCACGGCGAAAAACACCTCTTGTTCATTATGTTTTTCCAGCGCATCCAGCAGCGACGATGGCACGGTGGCATTCGGGATGCCGAGATTGGCCGCCAGGATCTGGGTATGCGAAAGGGCGTTGCCGCTGTCCAGCGTCAGGATCCCCGCCACCGGCTTCAGGTCCGACACCGTCTCGGGCAGAACGTAGATGCCCTTGGGATCGAGGTTGCCCGCGGCGTCGAGAGGATCGCGGATGATGCGCAGCTTGCCCACGGCGACGCCGGGGTTCAATCCGGCCACGCCCGCCGCCACGCTTTTGCCGAAGACGGTATGGACAATGCCCGCCGCCGTGTTGGCGTCCCGCGCCAGCACGTCGAGCGCCGCCGTCATGGGCAGCGCCGCGGAGCTGCGCAAAAGGTGATCGACGATGGTCACGGCAAGCGGTTCCACGGCGCTCCAATGCCGGCCCACGGGCCCGAAGTCCCGCGCCACGGTGGCCCGCGACCACTCGGCCGCGCGCGCCACATACTGCACGGAGCGCCGCCACTGCTCGGGCTCCCATTCCGGACGCGCCACCAGCGCGCCCAATTCGGCGTGGAGCGCATCATATTGCCGCATGGAAAGCAGGCCCGCTCCAGCGGCCAGCGCGAACCACTGACGCTGCCGGGCCAGCATGTCGCGGCGCGTCCGCGCCTCGGGCTTTTTCATGGTGAAGGCGTGTTCCAGGATGGCCGCGTTCCAGTCGAGCAGCGCCGTGTTCGCCGGGCCGTCCTTCGAACTCTCCACGCCCCGCCGAATGGCCAGCACGGCTTCGGCGGCTTCACGCAGCCAGTCGCCGTTATCGCGCGCGGCGGCCAGTTTCGCGAGCATTTCCTTGAACGCCGCCGGCAGCCCCGGAGCAGCCCTGGACGAATCACGCCCTCCATACTGCTCGCGCAACTTCTCCAGCAACTCCTTCAACAATGGCTGAGACGCCTCGGGAATTTGGCCGAGCTTCGCGTATTCCTCCACCCGCTGCACATCGGCGGAACTGGGAACCGAGTGAATCTTCGCTCGAAGCACCTGGAAGCGCCGGTCGAGATCGGCCAGCGCCGTGGCCAGGTTGCGGATCCGTTTCACACGGCTGTCGGCGACCCCGTGCGGCAGCGCCGCCACCAGTTGCGTGGCCAGAAAGTAGTTCTTGCGGGTCCACTCGGGATCGCTCAACAGTCGCGCCAGCAGGGCGCGGCCGGCCTTTTCTTCATCCTCGATCTGGCGCGCGCCCCGGTAGCCCGTCGAATTGGTATAAATCCAGCCGCGTTTGGCTTCAAAAAGGTAGATTTCGAGGATGATTTCCTTCAGACGCCAGTGATCGCGGGCGGCGTCGAAGGCCTGGTCAAAGGGCAGCGCGGTCAGGATCGTGCCCACGTCCATGCCCCAAGCGCCCAATTGTCTGGCCTGCGGCGTCAACTCGGCATGTTGCACGCCGCCGCCGCGCTGGCGGCAGGGCACGCCCGCCGGCGGCAGAACCGAGCCGTCCTTGCACCACCACCGGATCTGCAGATACGGCCCCTTGGGACTGGCCTCGAACTGCTTCACGATACGCCCGGCCTGCTGCGCCTGCTGGGGAGTCATCGGCTCCACCAATCCGTCGCCGCGCAATGCCGAAGCGGACAAAATGACAATCGCCAGCGTGTATCTCATCTACTGCGGTTTCGGCGGTTCTTCCTTCCGCCCCTCCTCCGGTAAGGCGTCCGGTATGTCGAACGTAATGGCCGTATCGGCTCCGAACTTCCGGTACATTCGGAACTCCGTTTCGTTCTTCGCCAGATACTTCGCCTCGCGCATCTTCACCGTATATTTCAACGGCAGCATGTACTCCGAACCGCCGATGTTCACGAAATCGTAGTCGAGAACCGTACCCGCCTGCTGCACGGGAAACGAGGGCGGAATCCCCTCGGCCTCCAACGTCAGCCGTGCGATCATGCGCGTATCGCGATCCACGTAAACCAGCCCATGATAACCCGGCGTGATCGTCTGGGAACGCTGGTAGCTGACCGTCCACTTCGACCTGTCCTGCCGCACACGGTACTCGATGACGTGCATGCGCCGCCCGCCGAGCGTGGCCCACCGCGCCCACCGGAACGAGGCCTCCGAGGACCGCTCGAACACCTCTTTCAACATGGAGCCGAACTCGCCCGTGGAGATAGCCCCGTCCACGCGGTCCAACCCTACCTCGGTCGGAGCGCCATTCATCAACATCACCTTGTACTCCTCCTTCTGTTCAAAGTAGGAAAGGCGCACGGTGATCACGTCCTGGCGCCGCCAGAACTCCAGCCCCGTCGGATCGTAGTAGCGCCGGATCACCTGTGTGCAGATGAAGTCCGGCAGCCGCTTCGTATAGTTCAGCGCGTAGTCGCGCAGGTGCTCGATCAGCGCGCTTTGCTCTTCGGCCGTGGGCGGGTCGGGCAGCTTGAAGACGGGCTTGGGCGCGGGCGGAGGCGGCGGCTCCAGGCTTTTCGACGCCTCGAAAATGGCCCGCAACGCCTCGGCCGTCCGCTGCCCCACGCCATAGCTGAGCATGGTGGTGAGATCGTCCTCGCTCATCCGCTCGCGCAACTTCACGTTCTTCAGATACGAGGCGACCTTCTTATCGTCCTGCTTCAGCTTGGCCGCCGACTCCACAAACGAGTCGAGCTGCCGCATGGACATGCGCGCCTGCGCGTACAGGCACACGGCCAGCGCCAGCGGCGCGAGCCAGACGATGCGAACAACTCTCATATAGTTATTGTCGTGGCAGAGCCGCGCCCGGTTTCAAAGCTCCGGGCATCCGGCGCATCTAAAACGGAAACCGCTTCTTCCTCGCCGGCGCCGCGGCCGGTTTGGTCAACTCGTGAATGGCGTCCTGCACCAGCGGAGCCATGGCGCGATAGCCGGCGGCGTTCGGATGGAGCCCGTCGTCGGCCATATCCGCCTTCATCATGCCGCGTTCGTCCTTCATGGCGGCGGAGTAGTCCAGATAGGTGATTCCATGCCGCGCGGCGTAGGCGCGGGACCAGGAATTGATGGCCTCGATCTGTGCCGGAGGACGCAACCGGCTGATCTCGAAGGCCGGATTCACGTCTTTGTGGTAGTCGCTCACCGGCAGCACGCTGGCCAGAATCAGCTTGATCTTATGCTGGGCGCAGAGATCCGCGATCATCGAAAGGTTATTGGTCACGGCTTCCACCGGAATCTTTCGCGCCAGGTCGTTCGTGCCTCCCAGCAGCACCATCGCCTCCGGCTTCAGGTCAATCACATCGGCCTTCATCCGTCCCAACATCTGGGAGGTGATCTGCCCGCTGATGCCCCGGTTCACGAAATCGCGATCCGGAAAATACTCGTTCAGCCGCCAGCCGTCGGTGATGGAATCGCCCAGGAACACCACGCGCGGCTTGCCGGCCGCGGGCGGACCCAGGCGGGCGTTCGCCTCGGCGTAGCGTTGCAGGTTGTCGCGGTCGGGCGAGCGAAGCTGAGTCTCCTTCACTTCCAGCATGGCCGCGAAACTGGTTTCGGCGCGCTCGACGGCCTCGCGCAACTCGGCGAACTGGCGCTTGGCCTCGGCAGGGAATGGGAATGGCTTGGGCAGCGCATCGGCCAGGGCCAGATAAGCCCGCACATTACGCACAATTTCCAGGTGCATCGGCGAATAGGGCTGCGTGGGCGCGATTTTCAGATTCGCCACCGCCTGCCGCGCATTTTCCATGACGGGAGCCGCCGCGCGGGCCAGGCCGGGCACGGCCGACATCGTGGAATCCATCAGTTGCAGCGTGCGTGTGTACAGCGCGTTGTACTGGGAGTAGGTCAGCAGCGCTGTTTCCTGCGCCGGCGCTCCGGCCACGCCGAACCACAGCATGGCGAACGCCAACGAAAACCTTCTCATGAACGCTCCTCCTTCACCAGGTCGATCGTGACCGTTCCGAAAAACAGCGACATCTGCATGCGGACGCGCACCGGCACGCGCCGCGCATCGTCGCTCAGCCAAAAGAACATCCTGCCGCCGCGGCGGTAGATGACGCCGTTCATCAATCCGGCCTCGTACTTCACCGTGTTGAACTCGCCCGCCTCGGTCTTCACCTTTTCCTTGCCCACCACGCGTACCTTCACCTGCTCATACTTGCGCCCGTCGCTGATCGGCATGGTGAACTCGCCCTTGCGCGCCGCGCCGGACCGCAGGCTTGCCAGCGCGCCAATCACGTCGTGCACGCAGCCGGGCACGTTCAACTCGGCGGTCCGGACGGTTTCCTTCTTCTCCACATCGGTTTCAATGTAGGAGCTTTTGCCCGCCGCCGCCGGAAACGTGGCCCGCGCCTCCCGCCTTTTCTTCCCCTCCTCGATCTTGAAGAGGATTGATTCCGAACAGTGGTCTTTCGCCCTGAACTGCACGCGGTAGTCGTCGTTCACGCGGTAGAGCCTGGATACAAACCCTACGCTTTCAAGCGTCATGTGTGCCGAGGTGTCCGTATAGGAAAGCACGATGTCGCCGGCGTGCATCAGGCGCCACTCCGCCTTATAGTGCAGCACGTCGCCCGCGCACAAGGGCGCGGCCATGCAGGCCCAGATCAGCGCCTTCCTCATGATTCCATCAGGTGCTGGAACTCGTACGGGTCCAGCCCCATGCGCTCCATCTGCCGGGGCAGTTCGCTGCGCAAGGCTTCCGGCGTCACCCGTATCCAGGCCTCCACCACGATATTCGTGTTCACGCGCGCCAAGCCCCCGGCCTCGGCCAGCGCTTCGGCTTCCTCGCGGAAGCCGCGCTCCATCTGCTGCCGCACCGGCAGCGGCGTGGATAACAATATCTGCCGCAACAAATCCTCGCTCGCGTCGTTCCAGTCCATGGCTATTCGCAACTCAGGTGACCATGGTATCGCGCCTGGATGCCTGGGCGTTCCGCCCGCCGCGCCGCCCGCGCCGTTACACTAGTGGTTTGCAGCGCCACCCTTCCCTCATCCCGCTGTCCCACCAGCACCACAACGGTCTCGCCCTGTGCGTGATGGCGTTCCGGGGCCTGGAGTCCGGCGCAAGCGCCGCCAATGTCCGCCATTGGTGCACGCGCGCCGTGGAGCGTTTCGACATCGAACTGGTGAACCACTTCGAACTCGAGGAGCAGCTTGTTTTCCCCCTTCTGCCGGGCGCGATGGCCACGCGCCTGGCGGGCGAACATCGCGAGTTGGAACGGCTCGCCGCCGCCCTGCGTCACGAGCCCGCGCGGGAGCCGCTGGAGGCCTTTCTCACTCTGCTGCGCGCGCACATCCGGCTGGAGGAAAATGAATTCTTCCAGTTGGTCCAAACCGGCGCGCCCGCCGCGCAACTGGAAGCCATCGGCCCGGAGATCGGCCGCCGCGCCGTTCGCGTAGCCCTGACATAGACCGCAAGGACAACCCGTTACCCGTATGAGCCAAGTTCTGTTGGAATCCCGCCTGCCCGGCTTCGACCTGGTGTCGCGCGGCAAGGTGCGTGACGTGTATGCCGCCGGCGGCGACCTTCTCATTGTCGCCACCGACCGCATTTCCGCCTTCGACTACATTCTCCAGACGGGCATCGAAGACAAAGGGCGCGTCCTCACTCAGCTCTCCATCTTCTGGTTCGACTTTCTCAAGGATCTCGTGCCTACGCACTTCCTCACCGCCGACGTCAGCCTTTACCCCGTCCCGCTGCGCGCCTTCCGCGGCCAGTTGGAAGGACGTTCCATGCTGGTGCGTCGCGCGGAGATGATCGACGTGGAATGCGTCGCGCGCGGCTATCTGTCGGGCTCGGGGTGGAAGGATTACAAGGCCACGGGCGAGGTGTGCGGTATCTCTCTGCCCGCCGGTCTGCGCGAGAGCGAACGGCTTCCGGAACCCATCTACACGCCAGCCTCCAAGGCATCCTCAGGACACGACGAGAACATCGGCATCGATGAGGTCGTGCGCCGCGTAGGCCCGGAAACCGCCGCGCGGCTGCGGGACCTCACGCTGGCGATCTACAACAAGGCCGCCGCCTACGCTCTGACACGCGGCATCATTCTGGCCGACACCAAATTTGAATTCGGCTTCGTGGGCGGCATTCTGACGCTGGGCGACGAGGTGTTGACCCCGGACAGCTCGCGTTTCTGGCCCGCCGATTCCTACGAGCCCGGCCACGCGCAACCCTCCTTCGACAAACAGTACGTGCGCGACTACCTGGAAAGCATCCGCTGGAACAAGCAGCCGCCCGCTCCCGCGTTGCCGCCCGAGGTGGCTTCCAGCACGAGCGGCAAGTACCGCGAGGCATACCGGATCCTGACGGGCAAGTCCTTATGAACTGGCTGGACGTGGCGCTCGCCCTGATCGTGGCCGGTTCGACCGCCGCCGGCCTTTCGCGAGGCTTCACACGCACCGTGCTCGGCCTGGCCGCGTTCCTGTTCGGGCTTCTGCTGTCCAGTTGGCTCTACGGCTCGGTCGGAACCATGTTCCAGGATTATGTGAGCCACAGGACCGTCGCCAACTTCCTTGGCTTCGTCACCGTCTATGCCGCCGTCATCCTGGCCGCCGCGCTGGCCGGATGGCTGCTCGTGAAGTTTTACAAGTCCGTGGGATTGGACTGGCTGGACCGCCTGCTGGGCGCCGGTGTCGGCATGGCTCGCGGACTCCTGGCCGGATGCGTCCTGGTCATGGTGCTCATGGCATTCGCGCGCAAACCGCCGCCGCCCTCCGTGGTGGATTCGCGCCTGGCTCCCTATATGGTGGACGGCGCTCGCATCCTCTCCTGGCTCGCCCCGCGCGAACTGCGCGACGGCGTGCAGCACAGCTACCAGCGGGCCCTCGATCTGTGGAAAAGGCAGCTACAGGAGCGGTTGAGCCTGTGAGCGCGCCCGCCCTTCCCCCCATCGATCTCGCCGTGTTCGATCTGGACGGCACCCTGATCGACTCCGAACGCGATCTCGTGCTTTCCGTGAACGCCACCCTGCTCCATATGGGCCTGCCGGAACTGCCGCTGGATACCATCCGAACCTACGTCGGCAACGGAGCGCCCGTGCTGATGCAGCGCGCCCTGGGCGTTCACGCCTCCGGCGGCAACCTGGAGCGCGCGCTTGCTTTTTTCCTGGAACACTACTTCGAGCACATGCTCGACAACACGGCGCTCTATGACGGCGCGCGAGAATCGCTGGACCTGTTGCACGGCGCGGGCGTGCGCCTGGCCCTGCTCACCAACAAACCTGACCGCAATACCAAGGGAATTCTCGCCGGGCTCGGCCTTGCGCCCCTGTTCGACCGCGCCTATGGCGGTAACACCTTCCCTCTCCGGAAGCCCGATCCAATGGGCCTCACGGCCATCATGAACGAACTGGGCGTGCCCGCCGCGCGCACCATCATGGTGGGCGATTCGGCCGTCGATATCCGCACGGCGCGCAACGCCGGAGTCTTTTCGGCCGGCCTTACCTGGGGTTTCCAGCCCGAGGGCTTCGCGGCGGAGCCCCCCGACGTTGTGTACGGCGCCCTGCTGCCCCTGGCGCACGACATTCTCACCGTCCGAGGACTCACCGGCCGCCGGGACTAAGGCCGGTGGCGCGACCGAAGTCGCTTCGTGACAGGCCCGATCTCAATCCGCCGGATCAGTATCTCCGCCCCTTCGCTCTGAAACTGGATCTTCCCGGCCGTTTGCGACGCCCCGGTACCGTAATTCACCACCTTGCCATTGAATACGGCTGTGATCGTGCCGCCATCGCACAGAATCTCGCTCATGTTCCATTGGCCTTCCGGCTTGTCCAGGTCCGCGCGGCCCCGGAACCCGAGCACGTCCTTCCACTCCGGATCGCGGCCGTACCAGTTGATCCTCTTGCGGTCCGTGCGCACCACCGGGTTGCCCTTCTTCCAATAAATCTGGCCGTTCGGTTCCTCGCGCACCTCCGCCGACAGCCAGGGCCGTTCAGCGCCATTCACCATGAGGTAATCGCCCGTGCCGCCTTCGATGATCTGATACTCGATCGACTGATACCAGAAGCCTCGGCTGCCCTCGTCGGGACCGATGCCGTGCACGAGAATGCCCGAGTCGCGCGCCTTATCCACGCGCGGAACATGCGTCGATCCTCCCCACTTCCACTCCATCCGCAAATGGTAGTCGCGATAGGCGTCCTTCGTGGAGATGCCGCCGAACTCCTCGCCCGAGATACGCAGCAGTCCGTCACGCACCGTGAAGACGTGCAGCGGGTCGTTGTACTTGTTGTGCTGCAGGTAGGTATAGAAACCGCTCAGGTCGCGGCCATTGAAGAGTTGGACCCGCCTGGCAGGGCGGATGGGCGTGGGCTCGGCAGCCGGCAAGTGACCGCTCAGGCCCGCGGCGAGAATCAGGGCTGCGTAAAGGCGCATGCTATTCAGGTTACAGGCAGAGCCGTCTTTTCCGAAGGCCTGGCGCACGCCCGGCGCCAGCCGCGGGATTTCTGGAGGGCGGTGCAGTAGGGGCTAGGCTACGGCATTGATGCCGTGCTTCTCGATCAGCGTCAGCAACTTCAGCGCGGGCGCAGACGGCCTCTTTTCCCCGCGTTCCCACTTGCTCACGAGGTTCGCCGTCACATTCAGATAATTCGCGAAGACCGTTTGGCTGACGCGCTCGCGCTCGCGCAGCGCCCGGATTTCCTCGGCCTTCAGCACCCGGACAGGGGTCAGGCACGCGTCGTCAAAATGGCGCATGGTCTGTTTGTCGATAGCCCCAATGCCGTGCAGGGCCTCCATCGTCTCGTGGATGGCGGCCATGGCGTCACTTCGATACTGTTTTCTGCTCATCGCGCATCACCTCGACAGAATCACCCTTCTTGGCCAGTTCCGCCATCTGCTTCGCTGACAGCGCCAGCACATGCCCCGACGCCGCCTTGAACGCTCGCACCTCATCGTCGTCGATGTTGCCCCGGTCGTTCTTCGCGAAGCCGTACCTGAACACAGCACGCTCGCCCGCACGGTAGAAAAGAATCGTCCGGAAACCTCCCGACTTTCCCTTCCCCTGACGTGCGATGCGCTGCTTCAGCACCCCGCCACCCAGATCGGCGTCCACGAAGCCTTTTTCCGCCCGGTCCGCCGCATCCAGCAAATCCGCGTCCTCGATGCCTTCCTATCGTGCAAACCGCTGGAACCACTTCGACTTGTAGAGTCTGGGGTGGTTTACTGTCTTGCCAGGCTGATTATTCATTCTATGGTACTCGGTACTATATTTCAAAGACCTCCTGGAAGCCTCTGTTATTTCATGGGCCTGAAAAACCAGCAAGCCACCAGGTTTCCGCGGTCGTCGTCTCGCATTTTTCGACCACGAGGACGGCCCAGCCGTCCGGGGTGAGTTGGAGCACTGGCGACGTCACCATCCGGCCGTCAACTTTCACGGCGCGTCTGTTCTTCCGCATCTCGGTTTCCAAAGGCCCCTTCCCAGCGGATGACGTCTTGTTCCGATAAGAGCTTCGCCCCAGGGTATAGGTGTCCGCATCGCAGCATCGCTCCCTGTGAATCGACCTCCGGGTGCATTGTCATCCGGCGCACGCCCGGCGCCACCCTCTGAACTGAACCGGTGAAACATGATACAGTAAAACAGTATTTTTTCCTGTTTGCCAGCAAAGCAATGAGCGAAATCATCTCCCTCCACCCTAAAGGGTCCCGCGCCAGGGTTCTCCTCTCCTCTGTCTTCGGCCCCTACGCACAAAACGACGAGTACGGCAGCCGGAGCATTAACCCGATGGAGCTGTACCACAACCAGGTGACGCGCATGCAAGGGGTCTTTTCGCCCCGCATGTTCCACCGGTCGTGGGGCATCATGATGATCCAGGCAAACATCACCGCGCCGTGCACCCTGCTCGACTTCCCCACGCGCGAACGGTTCATCGAGGAGCTAAAGACGAACAACTATGACATCGTCGGGCTCACCTCGATTA
The DNA here is from genome assembly GCA_020852175.1 of Bryobacterales bacterium. Classification (GTDB taxonomy): domain Bacteria; phylum Acidobacteriota; class Terriglobia; order Bryobacterales; family Bryobacteraceae; genus JAFLBB01. Next base: position 44,257 of record JADZBH010000028.1, read on the forward strand.
TCGTGAACATCGGCAAGGTGGCCGAAATGTGCCGATTGATTCGCGAACATGCGCCGGGCGCCACCATTGTCATAGGCGGCCATGTGACGGCCATCGAAGGCGTCGAGCAGATGGCCGACGCCGACCACTTCGTGAAGGGCGACGGCATTACCTGGATGCGCCGCTTCCTGGGCGAGGACCCTTCGGCCCCGGTGAACCATCCCGACATCGCCAGCGGCTTCGGTCACCGTGTCATGGGCTTCACACTTCCGCCGAACATGGGTTCGACGGCGGCGACCATCATCCCTTCGGCGGGTTGCCCCCTGGGATGCAACTTCTGCACCACGTCGGCTTTCTTCGGCGGCAAGGGCAAGTTCCTGAACTTCCTGGGTACGGGCCGCGAATTGTTCGACGTGATGGAGGGCGCTGAAACCCGATTGAAGGTGAACTCGTTCTTCATGATGGACGAGAATTTCCTGCTCTACAAGAAGCGCGCCATGGATCTGCTGGAACGCATGGAAAAGGCAGGCAAGAGCTGGGTTCTCTATGTGTTCGCCTCATCCAACGCGGTCAGGAAATACACGATGGAGGAACTGGTCCGGCTGGGCGTTTCCTGGCTCTGGATGGGCCTGGAGTCTCCGCACTCGGGCTACGACAAGCTGAAGGGTTCCAACACCATCGAATTGACGCGCGAGTTGCGCGCCCACGGCATCAAGCTGCTCGGCTCCACCATCGTCGGCATGGAGCACCACACCCCCGAAAATATCCAGGAAGAGATCGACTACGCCGTCCAGCATGCAACCGACTTCCACCAGTTCATGCTCTATACGCCCATTCCCGGCACGCCCCTGCACGCCCAGATGAAGGAGGAGGGACGGCTGAGGCCGGTCGATCTGGCGGATATCCACGGACAGTTCCAGTTCAATTTCGAACACGGCAACATCTCGGCCGAACAGTCCAAGCAGTTTCTCGACCAGGCGTTCTGGCGGGACTTCGAGCGGAACGGCCCCAGCCTGTTCCGTATCTGCCGCACGACGTTGGAGGGATGGCAGCGCTACAAGCTCCACCCGGATCTGCGGATCCGCCGCCGGTTCGAAAACGAGATGGGAGTGCTCAAGAACGTCTACGGCGGCCTGCTATGGGCCATGGAACGCCGTCTGCGCAAAACCAACTCGGCCATCACCAGGCAGGTGCGCGATCTTCGCAAATCCCTGTTCAACGAGTTCGGCTTCAGCGCACGCCTGGCCTCGGCGTTGGTGGGCCCCATGCTGTGGTTCACCTCGCGGCGGGAAGAAAAGCGATTGGCCAAAGGTTGGACTTACGAACCGAAGACCTTCCTGGAGCGCCGCAACTGGGAGGGCGCGCGCTAACAGAGCCAGCGCCCCTATAACCCAGCCGGCATTACACGCCCGCCAGCCGCCGGTAGGTCTTCACGGCCACATTCTGGAACTCCCAGGCATTGGCCAGTTCCGCAGGCGGCCTGCTTTCGTATTCCAGCATGTAAGCGGAGCCGCGTTGCAACGGCCTCACCACGAGGCGCGCCCCGAACGGAGCGAACTCCGGGAAGCGTGCCAACGCCTCGTCCAACGCCTGCCGTGCCAATGTAGGGTTCAGTTCCATGCACATGCAAAAGGCCCGATCCTCACGGACCGGGCCCTTTTTGTTTCCTTTCCCGGCTCGGGTTACCGCTTGCGCGATCCCTTCCTTGGGGCGGCTTTCTTGGCGGGCGGAGGCGGCGCGGGCCAACCGGTGATCTGCGCCTTCTCGATGTCGGCGGTCACCAGGAACGGATCGGCGGCGAACGCGTTCGGTACTGCCCCTTCGAACTCGATCACCGTGCCTGCAGGCGCGTCGTTGGCGAAAGCGGCATCCACCACCAGCTTGATCTCCGGCGTGTCGGCCGAGGAGATGGCCACCACCACTTCCTTCGGCTTCCTGGCCGGCGAGGTGGACACCACGGTGCCCTTCAGCTTCGGCAGGGCGCTGCCCTTGATCTGTTCAAAGTAGGTCGCCCCGGAGCCATCTTCGGCGATGAGGGCCTTCTTCACCTGGATCCACAGATACTTTTGCGGATCGTCGCCCTTCAGCTTCTCGTCCTCGCGCGCCATGCGCTGGGCCTCGCTCTCGATGGTGAACCCGTCGGGCGGGAAGCACGAGGTCTTGGTCTGGGCAATCAGTTCCTCCATGCCCTTCTTCCAGCCGGTGTGCTTGGTGTAGACCTTCTCGAAATAAGCCTGTACCTGTTTTTGCACGTCCGGCGCCAGGGCGTCCTCGCCTGTATAGAACGCCGCGCGCGCCACATGGTAGATGGCGGGCATTTGCAGCTCCGGCTTCTTCTGCTGGAGCAACGACGTGGACAACTGGTAGCTCACCGCGCCGGTGCAGTTCAGCTTCAGGATCTTCGTGTATTCCTCGGCTGCTCCGGCAAAATTTTTCCGCGCCATCTGAATGAAAGCCAGGGTCTTGAGCGCCTCGATTTCCAGCTTCTCTTTTTCCTTGCGCCAGACGGCGTCTGTCACCGATTGCGGCTTCTTGGCGGCGTCAAAGGTCTCCGGCAGCGTGCCCAACAGGCCGTTGGCGGCTTTTTCGCCCAATTCCAGGCGGTCCGGAGCGGTATTGTTCAACGAACGCGTCAACAGCGTGACATAGTAAAGGCCGGAGACATTGCGCGGCTCATTCTTCAGAAGCTCCTGCGCCGTGGCCAGCATCTTTTCGCCGTCGCGCAACGCCTGATAGGTCGTGATCATCAGCACCAGCCGGTCGTTCTTGAAATCCGACTCCGGGTACTTTTCTTTCCACGTCAAAAGGTGCTGAATCTTCTTGGCCGGATCGGTTTCCTTGGTGGCCGCCGTGAACAGGTCGTACTCCATCTGATCCTTGACCTGTTTTGGCTTGGCCGCCTCCTGTGCCAACAAGCTGCCTGCGCACAGCGCCAGGACGCTCAAGAGCGCCGCTATTCTGGAAGAGAACTTCACGTCTCGCCTCCTCGTTTCTGGTTCCTGGATTTTCCCGCGATACGAGCGATCATAGCAGACGCTTCCGTCTGCGAAGGCTCCCTTTCGGCTCGTGGCCCGATCTCGCGCAAGTCGTGAGTATACATGACCCTCTGGGGCAGCCGCAATCAACCGCTTTCCCTCTTCGTATCGCCGGTACACCGCCCACCGCGCACCACCGCCTCCCTCACCTGAGCCCGTTCAGATAGATGCGCGCGGAGCCAAATTTGTTCCCAGGACACTGCTGTGCTAGCCTCCAGTTTTCCCATCTCCACCATGCGCACAGCCGACCTGGCAGTCATCCTTCTCTATCTCATCGGCATCACCTGGTTCGGCGCCCGCTTCAAGGAATCGCAAAAATCCCTGAAAGATTACTTTCTCGGAGGCAGGACCACACCCTGGTGGGCCATCGGCTTTTCCATTGTTTCCGCGGAAACCTCGACGCTTACCGTCATCGGCACGCCGGCGCTCTCCTTCAACGGTAACTTCGGCTTTCTCCAGGTGGTATTCGGCTACCTGCTGGCCCGCCTGGTGATCTCCGCGCTTCTGCTGCCCCACTATTTCCGCGGCGAAATGTTCACCGCTTACGAGCTGATGCAGCGCCGCTTCGGACCGAATATCCGGAAGTTCACCGCAGGCGCCTTCCTGGTTCTGCGAGCCCTGGCCGAAGGCGTCCGCGTCTTCGCCATTTCCATCGTCATCTCGATCATCCTTGGCACGGGCGAAGCCCTCAGCATCGCCCTCATCGTGGCGCTCACGATTTTTTACACATTTGAAGGCGGCATGACGGCCGTCATCTGGACCGACGTCATCCAGATGGTCCTCTACGTCGGCGGGGCCATCCTGAGCTTCTTCGTCATTCTCGGCAAGATTCCCGGCGGATGGGACCATGTGATGGCAGTGGCCGAACCGCTGGGCAAGCTCACCGTCTTCGATTTCCGTTTTTCCCCTTCGATGGAATTTTTCTCACGAACCTATAATTTCTGGGCGGGCATCATCGGCGGCTGCTTTCTCACCACGGCCTCGCACGGCACCGAACAACTCATGGTGCAGCGGCTGCTGTCGGCACGCAACGAAGGCGAATCACGGCTGGCGCTGTTCGCCAGTTGGGCCGTGATTTTCTTCCAGTTCACCCTGTTTCTGGCCATCGGTCTGCTGCTGTTCGTGTACTACCAGGACAACGGGCTGCCAGCCCCGGCCAAGCCGGACCGCATCTACCCGGAATTCATCTGGAATAACCTGCCGCCCGGCATCGCCGGTCTGGTGACGGCCGCCATTCTGGCCGCCGCCATGTCGAACCTCTCGGCGGCCCTGAACTCGCTGGCCTCCACCACCGTGATGGATTTTTACAAGCCGCTCGCCGAAGCCCGCGGCCAGCATCGCACCGACACGCAGTGGCTGGCCATCGCCCGCCGTTCCACTTTGTTCTGGGGCGCCGCCCTGTTTGCCATCGCCCTGCTGGCGCAACAGGTTTCCAGCGTGCTCGAAGCCGGGCTGGGAATCGCCAGCGTGGTGTACGGCGCGTTGCTGGGCGCCTTCCTGCTGGGCATCCTCACGAACCGCGTGGGTGAGCGCGCCGCCATCGCCGGCATGGCCGCCTCGCTGCTGGCCATGCTCTTTGTACGCCTGGCCACGCCGGTCGCCTGGACCTGGTACGTCCTGACGGGAACCTGCGTCACCTTCTTCACCGCCCTGGCCGTCTCTTATCTCTTTCCGCAAAGGAACAACGCGTGACCGGAACCTTCACTTCGTCCTCCGCCCCCCAACTGGAACGCGCCCTCGGCCTGTGGGGCGCCGTCTCCATCGTTGTCGGCACCGTCATCGGCTCGGGCATCTTTCTGGTGCCGAAAACCATGGTGCTGCGAACAGGCTCCCCGGAGATGGTGTTCGCCGTCTGGATTTTCGGCGGTCTGCTGACTCTGGCCGGCGCGCTCACTTATGCCGAACTGGCCGGCATGTACAACGAGTCGGGGGGCGAATACGTCTACCTGCGCGAAGCCTACGGCCCCCTGTTCGGCTTCCTGTATGGATGGACGCAGATGTGGGTGGCCAAGGCCGGTTCCATCGCCACCCTGGCCACGGCATTCTTCTATTACCTGGCCAATTTTCAGCCCAACCTTCAGACCGTGTTCACGCACCTGCCTATCCCTCTCGGCCCCAACTGGACGCCGCTCGAGGTCAGCTACGGACAGTTGCTGGCCATGGCCATCACCATGGGTTTGGGCATTCTGAACTACTTCGGCGTCCGGGTGGGCGGAGGCGTGCAGGTGGCCGTCACGGCTCTAAAGGTGCTCCTCATCGCCATCATCATCGTGGTCGGCCTCGCCGCGCCCCAGGGCTCGGTCTCGAACCTCACTTCGTCCATTCCCGCCTCCGGCGGCGTCGCGGCCTTCTTTGCCGCCCTGGTGGCCGCGCTCTGGGCCTACGACGGCTGGAACAACGTCACCATGGTGGCCGGCGAAATCCGCGATCCGCAACGGAACCTGCCCCGCGCTCTCACCTTCGGCACTCTCGCGGTGGTTGGGATCTACCTGCTCACCAACCTCGCCTATTTTTACGTTCTGCCCGCCGCCGACGTGGCGGCCAGCGACCGTGTCGCCGCCACCATGATGGACCGCATTCTCGGCCCTTCCGGCGCCGCCGCCGTCAGCGTCGCGGCCATGATCTCCATCTTCGCCGCCCTGAACGGCTCCATTCTGTCGGGCTCGCGCGTACCCTACGCCATGGCCTGCGACGGCCTGTTCTTCCGCAAAGCGGCCACGGTGCACCCGGAATACCGCACGCCCTCGGTGTCCATCCTGCTGCTCAGCTCCTGGTCGGCTCTGCTCGTGCTCAGCGGCCGCTACGACCAGCTTTTCACCTACGTCATCTTCGCCAGTTGGATCTTATATGCCATGGCCACGGCGTCGGTGATCGTGCTGCGGCGGAAACGGCCCGATCTGCCCCGCCCTTACCGCACGCTCGGCTATCCGGTGGTGCCGGTTCTGTTCGTACTCGTGGCGGGCGCGCTCATCCTGTCCACTTTGCGCGACTCGCCGCGTGAATCCATGCTCGGGCTGGGGCTGATTTTCGCCGGATTGCCCTTTTATTTTTACTGGAAGAGACGCTAATTTCCCTGGATTCGCCGCAGGGGGGCACGCCGGGGACACACGCTAACGTGATGTTTCCAAAGGAGATCCTCCCCTGGCAGCGTTCGTTGCCGGCCGGATTTCCCGGCCCGGCGCCCGCCCGAAACTCATCCCGCGCCGTCGCTCTCGGGTAAACCGCACGGGAATATCCCTCCACCGCGAACCCTTCGGTTCCGGATTCACGGTGTTGTGGTTTTTCTCAAGCAGAATCAACATCTGTTCCAAAAACAGAACAACAGCGCTTGAAACGGTAACAAAGATGAAGTATAAAATTGAGAGAAGGCACAACGAATTTAGGCCATCCGTTCCATTAACGGAACGGGAGGGAGACCGAAATTCGGATCCTGAGGAGATCACACATGGACGTCACCAAAATGCTCGACGAATTACGCCAGGAACGCGAGCAACTTGAGGAAGCCATCATCACGCTGGAGCGTTTGGCCCAAGGTCGCGGGAAGCGGCGTGGACGGCCTCCGGCCTGGCTGGCGGAAGCACGCAAGCGGGAAGCCAAGGAAAAGGCCAAACTGGGCCTGGTCAAGGCCGCTAACTGAGGGGAACGCCGGTTCCTTTCTCCTAATATAAGAGGTACTTGGCCCGGCGCTCCAGAAACGCCTTGATCCGGGCCTCGTTCCGCTCCTGAATCAGGCGCGGGTCCATTCCCTTCTGCAGATCCTCCATGTCGCGGCGGCTGCCGATGAGTTTGGAGTTGTCCAGGAAACGCAGCCTGTCCGGATACATGCGTTGCAGCGTACCGGCGATCTCCAAACCCAGACGCGCGGTGTTCAACTGTTCGCGGTCGGTAATCAGGAATCGCACGCCCTGTACGGGAATTCCTTCCAAATTGGAGCTGGCGGGTTTGAACGACACGGGGTAAAACCGCACGCCGGGAATGTGGCGGGCATTCAGCGCCACGGCGAACGCGGAGCCGTCGATCCAATCGGCGCCCACCCATTCAAAGGGTGCGTCGGTTCCCCGCCCCACTGTGTAATTGCGCGAATATTCCAGCAGGGCAACGGCCGGATAGAGGGTTGCCGCGTTCATTCCGCGAATATTGGGGGACAGGTTCACCCAGGGCAGTCCGGTTTCATCGAACCAGTCTCCCCGCTGCCAGCCTTGCATTTTCACGACGGTCAACTGGAATGTCCAGCCCTTTTCGGCGCGTACCATCGCCGCCAGCTCGCCCACCGTCATGCCGTGCCGCACCGGAACGTCGAGACAGCCCACGAAGCTGGCGAACTCAGGATCCAGCATGGGACCCTCCACGCGCACGCCCGTGATGGGATTCGGACGGTCCAGCACGAACAGCGGCATCCCCGATTTCTGGGCCAGCTCCATCACGTTATATAAGGTGCAGGTGTAGGTGTAGAAACGCGCGCCAATGTCCTGAATGTCGAATACGAGGGCATCGACGCCGTGCAGCATCTCCGATGTGGGCGCGCGCCGCTCGCCTTCATAGAGGCTGTAGATGGGCAGTCCCGTGGCTGAATCACGCATACTCTTCACGTTTTCGTGGTCGGCAACGCCGGCAAAGCCGTGTTCCGGACTGAACAGCGTGGTCAGTTGGACGCCGGCTTCAATCATGCGGTCCACGTTGCGGCGTCCGGCGCGGTCGATGCCCGTGTGGTTGGTGATGAGAGCGACGTTGCGGCCGCCCATGCTGGCGAACTGCTGGTCCACCATCACGTCGAGGCCCGTCTTCACGGCGCCGTTCCGGTTCACCTTGCGCGTCACCGCCGTCATGGCCTCGTTGTAACCGGTCAGCAGCACCTCCTGCGCCGTGATGCCCGCGTGCGCAGCGACGATCGTGGCCACGCGGCTGCGCAGCGGCGACAGGTTAATGCCCGCGTGCGGATGCACGGAGTTGGCCAGCAGGATCACATAGGTTTTCGACCGCGGGTCCATCCAGAGCGAGGTGCCGGTGAAGCCGGTGTGGCCGAACGAGCCGATGGGGAACAATTCGCCGCGGTTGGAGGAGTAGCGGCTGTCGATATCCCAGCCCAGACCGCGTATCTCGGTGCGGTCCGGCGGCGAGTTGGGCTCGGTGAACTTGGCGATGGTGGCCGCCTGGAAAATCCGCCGTCCGTTGGGGGCCACGCCCCCGTCCAGCATCATCGTGGCGAACCGGGAGAGATCCTCGGCCGTGGTGAACAGCCCGGCGTGCCCTGCGATGCCGCCCATGAAGCGAGCCGTAGGATCGTGCACCACGCCGCGCAGCGGTTCGGTCTGCCCTTTCATCACCTCGGTGGGGGCGATGCGGGAGCGCCATGCGGCAGGCGGCTGGAAGCGGGTCGTGGCCATACCGGCGGGCTCGAATACTTCGGCGCGAACGAACTCCGGCAGCGAACGCCCCGACACCACGCGAACGATTTCGCCAAGAAGCAGGAAATTGATATCCGAGTAGATGAACCGCTGCCCGGGATCGGCCACGGGCTGGTCCACGAGCGCCTTGCCGATGCCCGTCTCATACCCGGACCAGGACGGCTCCAGGTCCACGTCCGGCCGGAGTCCGGAATAGTGCGTCATCAACTGCCGCACGGTGATCGCGCTCTTGCCGCCTTGAAAACCAGGCAGGTAGGAGGTCACCGGGTCATTCAGCCGAACCCGGCCCTGTTCAAACAGGCGCATGAGGGCCGAGGTGGTCGCCACCACCTTGGTCAGCGAGGCCGCATCGAAGATGGTGTCCATGGTCATCGGCTCCACGGCCGGCACGATGGCCCGGTTGCCGTAGGCGGCGCGATGCAGAATCCGTCCCGGATGGCCGGCCCAACAAACAGCGCCGGGAATCTGGTGCGATGCGATGGCTTCGCCCACCACGCGGTCCAGATCCACGGATCCCGCGAAGCGTTCCTGCGTCTGCGCCTGTGCCGCGCATAAGGCAAGCGCCAGCACCCCCCCACACCTGGTCACCGCGAATGTCATGCGAGCATTTTCCTTGCGATCTTCTCCAGCTTCCCGGCCAGTTCCACGTCGAGCACCGTCACGCCGCCCGCATCGTGCGTCGACAGGTCCACCATCACCTGGCTATACACGTTCGTCCATTCCGGATGGTGGTTCATCACCTGTATCACGATCGCCGCGGTGGCCATGAAGCCGAAGGCATGCACGAAGTCGGCGAACCGGTATGTCCTATGCAGCTTTCCCTCCACATACGACCAGCCCGGCAGTTCGCCGAGCGCCTCTGCGATCTCTTCTGGTTGCAATAGCGTAGGTCTGTCCATCGAACTATTCCTAAATCACGCGGAACCCGCGCGCCACCTGGCTCAGCCAACAACAAAATTTTCGAAAATAATCACGCTTCGCCCGTTAACGGCACTAGCGCACCCGACATATCCCGCCCGGCAGGCGACGCCATCCATAACAAAAGAGAGGCGATATGCTCTGGCTTCACCCAGCGTGCCGGATCGGCGTCGGGCATGGCGGCCCGGTTGGCCGGCGTGTCGATCGTCGAGGGAAGCACGGCGTTCACCGTGATGCCCGTTCCGGACAACTCGGCCGCGGCGCACTGCACCAGGGCGTGCAGCGCGGCTTTGGACACCGCGTAGGGAGTCAACCCCGGGCTTGGCTCCAGGCCCGCCTTGGATCCGATCACCACGATGGCCCCGCCGCAGTTGGCCGTGAGCGCCGCCACGGACGAGCGCATCACATACAGCGCGGATTGAAAGTTGAGCGTCCACATCCGGGCCCAGGAGTCATCGCCGGCTTCGGCCATGGAGCCGAGCGTGAAACCTCCCACCAGGTGGATCATGGCGTCCAGTCCGCCCAATTTCGCCACGGCGGCGTCCACCGCGGCACGCGCCGTATCCGGCCGGCTCAGGTCGGCGCCGGAGCCGCGGTCCAGACCCGCGACATCCCATCCGGCCTCGGCGAACGCCTTGCTGACCACGACGCCCAAACCACCCGATGCACCCGTAATGATCGCTCGTCGGCTCATGTAGGTAGTGTATCCGCTTGCGGAGGCCGCCCGGCGCGGTGTCCGCCCATCCGCGGCCAGGGCGGCAAGCCGCGTTATGCTGGTCATTCATGCCCAACTCCCTGCCCCGCCTGCGAATGGATCTGGACTTCATGCCAAGCCCCGATCCCGAGCGGCCCGGCCTGCTCATTCGCGATCCCTTTCAGTACTCCGACGTGATGCTGATCGTGCCTCCTCCGATGGTGCCGCTGCTGGAGATGTTCGACGGCCAGACCACCACGAACGACCTGCGCGAGATGCTGATGCGCATGTCCGGAGACCCTAATGTCGATTCCCTGGAAACGAGCTTCCTGGGCACGCTCAGTTCATCGGGATTTCTTGAGGACGAGGTGTTCGAGAGCAAGCGCGAGGCGCGTCACAAGGCCTTCGCCGAGGCCTCCGTCCGCGTGGCCTCGCATGCCGGCACGGCTTACCCCGCCACCAAGGAGGAAGCGCAGTTAGTCTTCTCCGAATACATGCGCGGCGACGAACCCTATGTGGACAGCAACCTGGTTGCCATTGCCGCGCCGCATGTCAGCCCGTTCGGCGGCGTGGACTGCTACCGGGCCGCCTACCGCGCCCTGCGCCCCGAGCATCGCGAGCGCACCTTCGTCATTCTGGGCACCTCGCACTACGGCGAACCGAATCGCTTCGGCCTGACACGCAAGAACTTCGTGACTCCCTTCGGAGATGCCGTGACCGACACCGCCCTGGTGGACGAACTGGCCGCCGCCGCGCCCGGCGCCATCGAGATGGAGGATTACTGTCACGCCACCGAACACAGCATCGAGTTTCAGGTAGCCTTTCTGCAGCACACCCTCGATGGGCCAGGGCGCTCCAGTTCCCTGCTCGCCGCCGATGGCCGTCCCATGATGACGGGCGGACTGCTCGGTCCGGACGGCCGGCCGCTGACGGCCAGCTCGCGAGGCCACCAGGTGAAGATTCTGCCCATTCTCTGCGGCGCCTACGCTCACAGCATTTATGAGGGCGGCTTGCCGGAGGACGACGAGAACGTCGCCCGCTTTATTGGCGCGCTCGGAGAGATGGCCGCCCGCCGCGCGCGCGACCTCGTCTTCATTCTGGGCGTTGACATGGCCCACATGGGCGTACGCTACGGCGATCAGATCACGGCCCTGGCCGGCGCCCCGGAGATGCAGGAGGTGGAACAGCGCGACCAGGCGCGCATCGCCGCCTTGAACGCGGGCGACTCCCGCGGCTTCTGGGACCTGGTCCAACAAAATCAGGACGACCTGAAGTGGTGCGGCGCCTCGCCCTTCTACACCTTCACGAAGGCCGTGCCGGGGGCTCGCGGCGCGTTACGCCGTTATGGCCAGTGGAATATCGACGAAGCCAGTGTAGTCAGCTTTGCCGGAATGACCTTCACCGCCTGAGCGGCGGAGGGGCTGGCATGACCTTCACCGCCTGAGCGGCGGCGGAGTTGCAACGACCTTTACCGCCCCGGGCCGCCTGAGCGCGCCAGGACCGTTCCGCCTCCGGCCCTGACTCTGTTACCCTCGATGGTTGATCCCCTCGCGGAGGTTTCCATTCTGAAGGTTTGCGTTCTGGCCACCAGCAGTTCGGGCAACTGCACGTTCATCGGAACGGGCGCCACGCGCATCCTGATCGACGCCGGACTGAGCGCGCGCGAAACCGCCACGCGCCTGGAAGCCATCGGCGAACGCCTCGATTCGATTGACGCCATCGTCGTCACGCACGAACACAGCGATCACGTCTGCGGGCTGCCCGTGCTGCTGAAAAAACTCGGCGTGCCGGTCTACATCAGCGAACTCACCGCGCGCCAGATCGACTGGAGCGAGGCCGAATCCAAACGCCGCGGCCCGGCCGCCGTACGCACCTTTCCCGCCGGCACGGGCTTCGCCATCGGCGAATTCCACGTGCAGAGCTTTTCCATTCCCCACGACGCCATCGACGCCTGCGGCTTCACCGTGGCCTCGGCGGCGCTGAAAGTGGGCTTGGCCATGGACCTGGGCTATGTTCCCGAGAATGTCCGCTATCAACTGGACGGCTGCGAACTCGTGGTTCTCGAGTCGAACCACGATCTGGACATGCTCAAGGTCGGCCCCTACCCGTGGGCTCTCAAGCAGCGCGTGATGGGGCGCCGCGGCCACCTGTCCAACGACACCGCCGCCGAATACCTGCTGGAGTCCTTCGACGCCCGTACGGGTACGCTCGTGCTGGGTCATCTGAGCGAGCAGAACAACCATCCCGAAATCGCCCGCATGGCCGCGCAGGCCGCCATCGAGCGGCGCTCGCTGCGCACCCGGCTCACGGTCATCGAGCCACGCAAACAAAGCGAGGTCTTTACTTTTTAGACATGATTGCCCGATACACACGCGCGGCCATGGGCCGCATCTGGAGCGACGAAAACAAGTACGCCGCATGGCTCGAAGTGGAACTGGCCGCCTCAGAGGCCCTTGCCGAAACAGGGGAGGTGCCCGCGGAGGATGCCCGCAAACTGCGCGCCCACGCCGAGTTCGACGTGGCCCGCATCCTTGCGATTGAACACGAGGTGCGCCACGACGTCATCGCCTTCACCACCGCCGTGGCGGAGAAGATGGCCGCGGCCGGCGCCGGCGAATCCAGCCGCTGGCTGCATTACGGCCTCACCTCGAACGACGTGGTGGACACAGCGCAAGCTCTGCAACTGAAACAGGCCGCCGGGCTGCTGCTGGAAGGAACGGACAAACTGCTGGCCACGCTGAAGGCCCGCGCCGGGGAGTTCCGCCACACGCCACAAATCGGCCGTACGCATGGAATTCAGGCCGAGCCCATCACCTTTGGACTGAAAATCGCCCTGTGGTGGGACGAACTCCGCCGCAACCGCAAGCGCCTGGCCGATTCCGCCGAAGAGTTGCGCGTCGGTAAAATGTCTGGCGCCGTAGGCGCCTTCGGCCACATCTCGCCCAAGGCCGAGGAGCGCATCTGTGAGAAGCTGGGCCTCCGCCCGGCGGCCATCACCTCCCAGGTGGTGGCTCGCGACCGGCACGCCGCCTTCGTCAGCGCTCTGGCCCTGGTGACGGCCACATTGGAAAAGATCGCTCTCGAAGTGCGCCACCTCCAGCGCACCGAGGTGCGCGAGGCCGAGGAGCCCTTCTCGGTTGGGCAAAAAGGCAGCTCGGCCATGCCCCACAAGAAGAACCCGGTGGTGTGCGAACAGATCTGCGGCCTTGCCCGCGTGGTGCGCGCCAACGTCCAGGCAGCTTTCGAAAACATTGCCCTCTGGCACGAACGCGACATCTCGCACAGCTCCGTGGAACGCGTCATTCTGCCCGACTCCACCATCCTGGCCGATTATCTGCTCCACAAAACCAACTGGCTCGTGGCCGGCATGCGCGTCCATCCCGAACGCATGCGGCGCAACCTCGAACTCACCCGCGGCCTGGTCTTCAGCGGCCAGCTTTTGCTCGATCTCGCCTCGGCCGGCATGCTCCGCGAAACCGCCTACAAGCTGGTGCAGGCCGAAGCCATGCGCGCCTGGGAGAGCGAGGGCGACTTCCGCGCCGCCATCGAATCCCTTCCCCAGATCACCGCGTTGCTCCCGCCCGAGGCCATCGCCCATGCCTTCTCGCTCGACCGCCAACTGGGCCACATCGACGCCATCTTCGAACGCGTCTTTTCGCAGCAGGACACCCCATGATTCTCAACCCCGATCTCGAAGCCTACATCCATTCGCTGCTCCCGCCTCGCGACGAACTGCTCGCCGAAATGGAAGCCTACGCCGCCGAACACCGCGTTCCCATCATCGGACCGGCCGTGGCCACCATGCTCGCCACGCTCGTCCGGCTCACCGGCGCGCGGCGGATCTTCGAACTTGGTTCCGCCATCGGATACTCCACCATCTGGCTCGCCCGTGCCGCGGGCGAAGGCGCCGAAGTCCACTATTCCGACGGGAGCCCGGAAAATGCGGCCCGAGCCCTCTCTTACTTCCGTCGTGCCGGCTTGGCCGATCGGATCACGATGCACACTGGCGATGCGCTGACCGCGCTGGCTACGACCAAAGATGAATTCGACTTCATCTTTAACGATGTAGATAAGCATGGCTACCCGGCTGTTTTGGAGGCCGCTCCAGCCCGTCTGAGGGTGGGGGGACTATTTCTCACGGACAACACTTTGTGGCATGCCAAGGTTCTGAACCCCCAGACTCCCGACGATCACGGGGTGGTGGAATTCAACCGTAAGGTATTCTCTCGACAAGATTTAGACACCTTCATGAGCCCTTTGAGGGATGGTGTCGTCGTAGCCCGGAAACGGTACTAGTCCCTGGCTAGGGTGAATGATAAACATGGCTAATGCATACATTCACCTCTTGTTTTCAGCATGACTTCGGGTACACTGGCATTAGACTTATGGCCAAGTCAGCCAACTACTTACGTCCCCAGATCCTGGAGATGGCGCGTGTCCTTGTGGTCGATGACGATCCGACGGCGCGCTTAACTCTTCAGACGATTCTCGAGGCAGGCGGCTACCGCGTGGAAGCAGCCGCCAGTGCGGCTGAAGCTGTGGATAAAATGGACGCTCACCAATACGAACTTGTATTGAGCGACGTCCAGATGGAGTCGCCCGAGGCGGGCTACAAAGTTTTGGCTCACGCCCGCATGATGGACTACAAACCTGCGACTGCGCTAATTCAAACCTTCAGCAGCCAGCAGCCGGTGAAGGGCCACACCAGGCCCGTACTCGTGGAGCCGGAAAACGTTCCCGATCTGTTGTCGCAAATCGCCGGCCTCATCAGCCTCCGCGCCACGCGCAAGGTGGAGCGCGAACTTAAGCTCGCCGAGCGCTAATCCGCCGCGCATTCGCCTGCCCCTCTTCCACACCGATTCCGCCTTCCGGCCCCGTGCAACCCGCACCCGCTACTCCCTTCCCCCATTCCGCCGGAAATCCGCACCGACCGGCAAGTCCCGGTACGGCGGTAACAGCCCCTCCCCGGCAGTTATGTTACTCGCGTACATAACACCTGCCATGACCTTGGTAATAAGTAGATATTGTTGAAAATACACGACTTGATTCTTCATCCCTCCTGTTAGAGTAAAGCCAGAGTCCAACTCTGACGGCGGTCCACTTACTCATTCCGCTGCCAGGGAGGCTGAACAGGAGGAATCTTTTCATGGGCGATCTTTTCCGGCCCAAATATCAGGGAGTCCGTCTCGGCGCGCTCGGCATACTGTTGGCTTTTGCCCCATCCGCCGGCGCCGGCATCATTGCCGATCTTTCGACCGACTATGCCACCGGCGGCTTTCCATCCGGCTGGCAATTTCTGCGCAACACCGCCGCCATCGGCGACAGCGCCAACTACACGCATCTGCTGTGGGACGCTGGCAACAGCCGCTACGACATCACGGGAAACAGCATTACCGATTCCAACGGCGCCTACACCTCGCTGATGAACGGCGGCCAGATCCATCCCGGCCAGGGAATCGGGCAAGGAGCCGCGTTCGACGGCTATACCATCGCCGCTTACACGATTCAGTCCGGCGAAGCAGGGCTGGTCAGCATCGACGGCTCACTTACAGGCATCGACCCCGACGGAGCAACCGGCTCCGGCGCCAACGGCTGGGACCTGCGCATTTTCGTGGGCAACTCGCAGGCGGGCGGCACTCTCTACTTTCCCTGGTCGATGCAGCCCGAAGCGTTCTCGCGAGCGCTGGGCAGTTTGAATGCCGGCGATACAGTCTATGTCGCCGTCGGTCCCGGGAGCAGGGATTACTACGATAGCTCCCTGCTCGCCTTCCAGCTAGAATCCACGCCGCAGGTGCCCGAACCTGGCATGCTGTCGCTGGTCGGCCTGGGGTTGGCCGCGCTCTGGGGCCACCGCCGTTTCCGCGCGCGCGACCGGCAACGCTGAGGCGCCGCTTCTGGCCATGCACCCGGCAAGTGTGATTGAATAGGCCGATTCATGGCAACCCAAACCGTCCGCGCTCAATCCAGCGGTGTACCGGCAACCAACGCACGCAAATGGGTGATTGTCTTCGCGATCGCACTGGCCATCCTGGCCTACATCGATCGTGTTTGCATCTCCATGGCCATGCCCCGCATGCGCGCCGAACTCGGCTTCACGCCCGTCGAGGTGGGCTGGATCTTCGCCGCGTTCTCCATCGCCTACGCGCTCTTCGAGGTTCCCGGCGGCTGGCTGGGCGACAAGATCGGGCCCCGCAAGATCCTCATGCGCATTGTCGTCTGGTGGAGCGTCTTCACGGCGCTCACAGGCGCGGTCACCAGCTACACGCAGCTCCTGGCGGTGCGCGCGCTGTTTGGCGCGGGCGAAGCGGGCTGCTTCCCCAATCTCACCAAGGCGTTCACCACCTGGCTGCCCAACCATGAGCGGGTGCGCGCCCAGGGCTTCATGTGGAGCTTCGCGCGCTGGGGCGGCGCCTTCACGCCGCCGCTGGTGGCCCTGGTCTTCACCGTGGTTTCCTGGCGCATGTCCTTCGTCATCTTCGGGCTGCTCGGCATCCTCTGGGCCATCCCCTTTTACCGCTGGTTCCGCGATAACCCGGCCGACCATAAAGGCGTAAACGCGGGCGAACTCGCCCTGATCGGCGATGCCTCGGCCAACGCCACGGGCCACGGCAATGTTCCCTGGGGCAAGCTGGTTGGCTCGCGCAGCGTGTGGCTGCTCTGGGTGCAATACTTCTGCCTGAGCTTCCCCTGGTATTTCTTCATCACCTGGCTTCCCACCTACCTGCAGGACCCGCGCGGCCGTGCGCTCGACGAAACAACCGCCGCCACCTATGCCGTCTTTCCGCTGCTGTTCGGCGGCGTCGGCTCGATGTTCTGCGGGCTTGTCTCGGCGCCCGTGGCCCGTATGCTCGGCTCCACGGGCAGAGCGCGGCGCGTACTGGCCACCGTTGGATTCGCCCTGGCCGCCGCCTTCCTGGTGCTGTGCATTCACACGCCGAATCCGCTGCTGGCCATGATCTTCATGGGCATGGCCAGCTTCTCGAACGACCTGGTCATGCCCGGCGCCTGGGGGGCCTGCATGGATGTCGGCGGCAAGTACGCCGGTTCGTTATCAGGCTCCATGAACATGATGGGCAACCTGGCGGGTTTCGTCGCCCCGCCGCTGGGCGGCTACATCCTGCAAAACACCAACAACGACTGGAACACCTTCCTGTATGTGATGGCCGGCGTCTATCTGGTAGGCACCCTGTGCTGGCCCTTCATCGATCCGACCACGCCGCTCGATGCCGAAGAAACCGCTGGATAATGGCATCCGGGGCGCCGCCGCGTCCTGCACAACCGCCGTATGACACATTCCTGCACCGGCTTACGCAGCTTGAGTGGAACCTAGTGCGGCCATAATAGAGCCAGCGAACCTCGATGCCATCCGTCCAGCCTCATCTGAAGTCCTGTATGCGCTGCATCGAGCGCAACCACGGCCAGTGGCCGTGCGCTCCACTGGAAAAGTACCGCATCCTCTTCGTCGGCGATGTCGCGGGCTGGCCGGGCTGCCCCTTCATGCCCAACGCCGGCGAGATCAAGGGCTGGCTGGGCGCGTTTCCCACGCCGCTCGAACCGGAAGCAAAGCAGCGGCTGGTGCATCTTCGCGCGATGCGGCAGGCGAACCGGCTCGGCGGCTACCTCGTCGAAGGACAGCCCGACTCGGGCGGCTACCAGAGCCACGTGTGCATCTATCCGCGTCCGGGCCGCGGCAACTCCTCCGGCATCTTCCTGCGCCGTACCGATAACACGAGCGAAATTTTGCGCCGGATCCGTAGCGTCTTCCGCGGCGGCCTCTCCACGGCGCAAAAGGCGCAAATCGAGGCCAGCCCCGACCTGAACATACTTCCCAAAATCACGCAGGCGCCCCAACGTACCCCCTCCTCGCGCTTCATTCACCATCCCAACATCCGCGCCGAGGATTGCGGACTCGACTTCGACGCCCTGGAGCGGGCCTGGCAGCGGGGTGGCATGTGGATTCAGGTCTCCGCCGTCGATGGCTATCACGACAACCTGAAGATGGTGGCGATGCTGAAGAAGGGCCTCTCGCGCGTGGAGCAGGCCGTGCTCGCCGCCCTCACTCCGAGACAACTCGGACAGGCCCTGAAAACGTTGCTGCCTTATGACCAACTGGGCGTCGAATTCGCGCTGCAACTGGCCAAGGGAATCGCCTTGCAGGCGGGCATCGCGCTCGGCGTGGCCGCGCTCGGCACGGCGGGCGGTTGGGCCATCGGTAACTTCGCGCTGCCGGGCATCGGCGGCGCGGCGGGCGCCGCGGCGGGCGGCACCATCGCCACCGGTTTCTACAATTTTGTCCTGCGCGCCTTCGACATCGCCGACACGGGCTCGCAGATCGCCGCCAAGAACAAGGAGATGAACCAGGCCGCGCAACTGGCCTGGCAGGGACGCCAGCAGGAAGCTGTCGAACTCTTCGCCAAGGTCTTCGCCGCCATTCTGCTCGCCGTCATGCTGGCCATTCTGGCCAAACGCATGGCCGGCGGCAAGGGCAAGAAGCTCTCGAACGAGGGCGAGGAGTGGGTGGCGCGCCAGTCACGCCAGGGCGGCAGGTCCGGCGCGCACGGGGTCAAGCGCCCGCGGCTCTCCTTCGCCGGACTGCGGCGTTTCAGCAAGGCGCGGGCGGCCGAGGTGGGCATGTTGCCCGAAGAGATTGCCGCCATGGCCAAACTCGCGCAGAAGGGCTATTACATCGCCATTCGCGCCTGCAATCAATCGCGCCTGAAATGGCTCCGCTCGGGCGCGCCCATCAACGCCAAGCCGCTGTGGCTGCCCATGAAAAGCCTCACTTCAGGCAAGTTCGACGGCTTGGTCGGCTTTTTCGGCAAAGGCAGCAACCGGGGCAAGTTCAAGGACTATGCGGCCGCCATGAAAGAGATGACCGCGGTGAAACCGGGCGCGAAATTCAAACCGGATTTCCTGAAAGGCCAGAAGTATGAAGGGCCGTTTGAACTGCCTCCGGGCAAGGGTTACGACTTTCTTTATGGCGACGCGGCCACCAACAAGAAACTGCTCTTCGTGAAGGTGGACGACGTCTATCTCGCCGTCGATCACAATGGACGGCCCTTCCTCCCCGACCTCGACGTCACCGTCATCCAGCGCAGCACGAGCGCCGGCTCCTACGGACCGCCTGGCTACAATGTCATGGGCCGGAAGGATTATAGCCATGGTTCGGACTCGCCCGAGATCGAGGCCGACCTGAACAAATTTTTCCGTTCGCAGGTTTCCTACCCTCCCGGTTACGATCCCATTCAGCATGGAGGCCGCGGCGGCTCGGCCAACTATAACAAGCCAATCAAAGGCGGCCCCGGCGGCACGGAGTTCGAGCCCGTCTACCAGCGTCCGGGCTGGGCGCCCGGCGACCGCGAAGAAGGCCACCACGTCGTGGCCGCCGATGGACTGGATGGCTACCTGGGCGAAGCCATGTCGATGGAGGAACTGAAAGCCTTCCATCAGGCCAACCCGATGGGCGCGTGGCGCTGGTAACCTTCAGCGCGCCGAGGGCATCGCGCCGCCACCTTCACACTGCCTCCTTCACGCCGTCCTGCGCCGCCCGTGCCGCTTGCGATATAGTCACTCTACTCATGACGCCACGCGTTCCGTTCCCCGCCTTCGTCCCTTCGCTGCTCTCCGAATAACCGCCGGCATGTCTTTCCTGCGCGGCGTCATTCCGCTTCTCCAAACGCCCTTCCACGACGACGGCGCGCTCGATCTGGAATCGCTGGCCCAGCAGACCGATTGGGTACTCCGCTCCGGCGTCACCACCATCGCCTATCCCGGCTTCGTCAGCGAGTGGTGGAAGCTCACTCCCGGCGAACTGCTCGCCGCCGCCGGGGTGATCCGGAGGGCCTCCAGCGGGCGCGCCCGCCTGGTGCTGAACGTCACCGCGCAAGCCACGCGGCCCGCCGTCGAACAGGCGCTCGCCTACGCCGGACTGGGCGCCGACGCGCTGATGGTGCTGCCCCCCTTCATAGTCCCGGCGTCCAACGCGGCCATCCTCGATCATCTCGGCGCCGTGCTGGCGGCCGTGCCTCTTCCGCACGTTTTGCAATATTCCTCCTCGCTCACCGGCCTTCGCCTGGACGCGCGGGAGATCGTGGAGCTTCACTTCCGCCACCCGCACCTGTGCTCCATCAAAATCGACTGCATACCCCCGGGGCCTATCGTCACCTCGCTCAAGAGCGCCCTGCCAGGCGCCTTCACGTATCTGATCGGCTATGCCGGACTTCATCTGGACGACGCCCTGCGCCGCGGCGCGCATGGCATGATGCCCGGCGCCGGCCACGTTCATGAGGACCTTCGCGCTTTTACCGCCCTCCAGTCGGATGCCGCCGCCGGACTGGCCGCGTTCCACCGCCTGCTGCCTTTGCTGAATTTGGAAATGCAGACCATCGAAACCTCCATCGCCCTTCACAAACTGTTGTTGTTCGAACGTGGCGTCATTGGCTCGGCCCACGTCCGCGCGCCCGGGTCCATGCTCGACGACGAGATGGCGGCGCAGGCCCTGGAGCACCTGCGGAGGCTCTCGTGAAACCCACGCGCGCGCGCTACAAGGTGCTTGCCTGGTGCGTGGCCCTGGCCGGCATCACGTATCTGGACCGCATCTGCATCGCCATCCTCGCGCCCCACATCACGGCCGACCTGTCCTTGACGCCATCGCAAATGTCCTGGGTCTTCAGCGCGTTCACCATCGCCTACGGCATTTTCGAAATGCCCACCGGCTATTGGGGCGACCGCATCGGCACGCGCCGCGTGCTGACACGCATCGTCGCCTGGTGGAGCACTTTCACCATCGCCACGGCGGCCGCGTTCAACTATCCCTCGCTGTTGGCCATCCGCTTTCTGTTCGGGGTGGGCGAAGCCGGCGCCTGGCCGAACTCAGGCAAAACCATCTCCCTTTGGTTTCCCCGGCACGAGCGCGGACGCGCCCAGGGCATCTTCTTTTCCGGAGCGCACATTGCCGGAGCCCTCACGCCGCTGGCCATCGGCGCTCTGCTGACGGTCATGCACTGGCGCACCGTGTTCGTGGTTTTCGGCATGACCGGTTTCCTTTGGGCCATCGGCTGGTACCGCTGGTATCGAGATGATCCCGCGCTGCACCCGTCGGTGAACGAGGCCGAACGCGATTACATTCTCGCTTCGCGCAGCGCCTCCCGGAAGGGCCCCTTCCGGTGGGGCGAGTTCCTGCGCATGTTCCGGCACGGCCACCTGCTGCTGCTGTGCTTCATGTACTTCACGCAGAGCTACGGCTTTTATTTCTTCATCACCTGGTGCCCCACCTATCTCGAACAGGCGCGCGGATTCTCCAAGCTCAGCCTGGGGCTCGCCTCGGGCCTCCCGCTTCTGCTGTGCGCCATCGCCGACATTCTCGGCGGCGAATCGTGCGACTGGGCCGTGCGCCGCTTCGGCGCGCGCCGCGGACGCGGCCTGGTAGGCGTCGTCTCGATGTTGGGCGCCGCGGCGGCCATGCTGGCCGGCACGCACGCATCCAGCCCCGCGGCCGCCATCTGGCTGCTGGCGACCGCCGCCGGCATGGGCAGCTTCGTGCTCGGAGCGGCATGGTCCACGGTGCTCGACATGGGCGGCGCCAAGGCAGGGCTGGCCGGCGCGGTGATGAATACGGGAGGGCAGGTGGGCGGAGCGCTGAGCCCGGTCGTGCTCGGCTACATGCTGGAACGCACGGGCAACTGGGATGTTCCGCTGTACGGCACCGGCGTGCTCTACATTCTCGGCGGACTGTGCTGGCTCGTCATCGACGCGAGCCGCGCACGGCTGGATGGACCGGACACGGACGCGTCCCGGCCCTAGGCGACCGGGTTGCGCAGCACGCCCACGCCTTCCAGTTCCACCTCCACCGTGTCGCCCTTCTTCATCGCCGTCGTCCGGCCCGGCGTTCCGGTGAAAATCACATCGCCGGGCTCCAGCGTCACATACCGGCTGGCGAAGGAAATCATCGACGGTACGTCGAAGATCAGCATCCCGGTGGAATCCTTTTGCATCACCTTACCATTCAAGCGTGTCTGAATGGCGAGCTTCGCGTAGTCGAGCCCGGTCACGATGTACGGCCCCATAGGCCCGAACGTGTCCGACCCCTTGGCGCGCCACCACTGAATGTCCTTGTCCGGCCCGCCCTGCCATTGCCGTTCGCTGACGTCATTGCCCGCCGTGATGCCGAACACATGGGAGGCGGCCTCGGCCTTCGTCACGTTATGCGCGCGCTTGCCGATCACCACCACCATTTCGCATTCGTAGTGAACGTCGGTCGAATCCGGCGGCAGCACGATCGGTTTGCCGGGATGCTGCAAACTCGCCGGGGGCTTGTAGAAAAATTCGGGACGCTTGGGTTCCGGCGCGGGCGCCGCGCCGGAGTTGAGATGGCTGCGATAGTTGCGCGCCAGTGCCAGCACCTTCGACGGCTCCACCGGATACAGCAGTTCCACGGCGCTCAATCTGTGTGTCTTTCCATTCGGCCGGCGCGCGCCAAACAGCCCGCCGTCGAACTCGGCCACGGTCTCCCCGGCCACCAGCCCATACGCCGTCCGCTCGCCCGCGCGGAAGCGCGCGTATCTGCGCACGCCACTCTGCTCCTGCGCCCGCGCCATTGCCGCGGCCAGCGCCGCTCCGCCCGCCATTGCTTCACGCCGTGTCATAGCCGCTTCACCTCGATCTCCTTGTACTCCATCCAACGCCCCGCCTGATGGGCCTGCAACTCAAGGAAGCCCGGCTGCAGATTCTCCAGGCCTCCGTATTCCATGACGTTTTCGCCGTTGATACGCACCAGGCACCAGGCGTCCTTCACCCACATCTGCAACAGGAACCATCGCTGGCTTTCGATCTCCGGATACTTCGCCCGCTGGAAGAAGTACAGCGAACCCGTCGGATAGTGGGCCTCCCGCACGTCGTGCAACTGAATCTCGTAGCGTTCGCGGCCTCCGTGCGACCGGAACAGCACACCTCCATTATGTTGGTGCGTTCCGCGTATGTACATGCGCAGCGCGAAGTCGCGGTACTTCTCCTTCGTGGTGAGATTCCCCAACCCGTCGCTGCGCAGAATCCGCCCGAACGCCTCGAACTTCGCCGGGGCGCGTTCGTTCACTTCGGTGATGGTCCATCGCGCCAGGTCCGCTTCCCTGGTGAACAGCGGCTCCCACTTCTCCCGGGCCGGAAGCTCCTCGATGCGGATGTTCCGCCAGCGATGCGGATAGGAGAGCGATTCCAGCCCGAGGTAGCCGCGATGCAGCCTGTATTTCAGCTCGGGGTGCGCCTCGCAATCCAGATCGTGCACCATTGCTCCGTTGGACCACACTTGCAGCTTCGGCCAGTCCATGCGGATGCGCAGGGCATTCCACTCGGGCCTCACGTTCACCAGCCGCGGTGCGATCACCGGGAAGATGCTGAGCGCCGAATTCGTGCGCGGGTCCTTGTCCAACTGGTGGAACAGCGACACCTTGAAACCGCAGCGGGACTTGACGCCGTGCTCGGGCGCCGAGAAGTAGACCCCGCCGTCCATCCAGCCCTTGCTGAACCAATCCATCGAGAGGTCGAAGTTCTCGTATTGCTTCGCGCTGCGCAGCCATGCAGGGGATTCGGCGGCGGGCGTGGCATGAATCACGCCGTCCTTCTCGTAATAGGAGGACTCCGGCCCATCCTCGGTGCTCCAGCCGGCCACCATGTTGCCCTCCGCCGCGCGTGCGGCTCCGCGCGCGGCCAGGGCCAGCAGTGGCGCCAATCCTCTACGTGTCAGCAGCATTTTGCCCTCGTGTATTTGTGTCGTGTGTAGCGATCGAAAAACCGCCGCCACTCGGACGGCGAATGCAGCCGCGCGCCTCGCATCAGGTGCCGCGCGTACGCCGCTTCGGAACTCAACTCGCGCGCCAGTCCGCGCAACGTGGCGATCACGCCCATCCGCGCCGTTGCGCCGCCCAACACCGGGCCGGCCGCGGGCGCCGGACGGTCGTCCAGGACCATCAAGGGCTCGCCGCCGGACAGGTACTTGAACCAGACGCGAATGGAGTCCAGCAAAATCAAGGTCACCAGCACCAGGAAGATGCCGCAGACGGCGGCGTCCAGGCGGTTGTTGAAAATCTGTGTCTGCGTCAGCGCCACCTTCGCGGCGGGTATTTGGCCCGCGGCCATGGCTGCTTCCAGTGCATTGGCCTGCGCCAGGAAGCCCACGCGCGGCAGCGGCGAAAAGATCTTCTGCCACCCGGCGGAAAAGCATACGATCACCAGCCATGTCAGTGGCAGGCAGGTGATCCACATATACACGCCGCGGTGCATCTTCACCAGGATCGTGGTACCGACGCACAGCGCGATGGCGGCCAGCAACTGGTTGGCGATGCCGAACAGGGGCCACAGCGAATTGATGCCGCCCAGCGGATCGCGCACGCCCTGAATCAGGAAGTAACCCCAGGCCGCCACGATGGCGGCCGAAGCGCCGATGACGCCGGGCTTCCAGTTCGTGCGTCCCAGCTTCGGGTGAAAATGCCCGAGCAGGTCCTGCAGCATGAAACGGCCCACGCGCGTGCCGGCGTCGATGATGGTCAGGATGAACAGCGCCTCGAACATGATGGCGAAGTGATACCAAAAGCCCAGCAACGCCTGGCCGCCGCCGGAGCGGACAAAGATGTGGGCCATGCCGAGGGCCAGCGAAGGCGCGCCGCCCGTACGGTAGAACAGCGACTCCTCGCCCACGTCGCGGGCCAGTGAGGCCATCGTCTCCGCCGACACGGGGAAGCCCCAGGAACTGATGGTGGCCACGGCCTGCTGCGCGGTGCCGCCAACGATGCCCGCCGGCGAGTTCACGGCGAAGTAGACGCCCGGTTCCAGCACGCAGGCGGCGATCATCGCCATGACGGCGACGAAACTCTCCAGAGCCATCGCGCCGTAGCCAACCGGCCACGCGTGCCATTCCTTCTCGATCAGCTTCGGCGTGGTGCCGCTGGAGATCAACGCATGGAAGCCCGAGATGGCGCCGCAGGCGATGGTGATGAAGCAGAACGGGAACACCTTGCCGGCGAAGATCGGCCCGGTGCCGTCGGTGAAGCGCGTCAACGGCGGCATCTGCAACTCCGGCCGCACGAAGAGGATTCCCACGCCCAGCATCAGGACGACGCCCAGCTTGACGAAAGTTGAAAGGTAGTCGCGCGGCGCCAGCAGCAGCCACACCGGCAAGGCGCTCGCGAAAAAGCCGTAGATGATCACCATCCAGGCCAGGGCAAGCCCGCCATAGGTAAACCACGGCGCCCACGTCGCGCTGCCCGCCACCCATTGCCCGGCGAAGATACTCGCCACGACCAGCCCGAAGCCGATCACGGAAACCTCCAGCACCTTTCCCGGCCGGAGAAAGCGGAGATACAGTCCCATGAACACGGCGATGGGCATGGTGGCGGCGATGGTGAACGTGCCCCAGGCGGAGTCCTTCAAAGCGTTCACCACCACCAGTGCCACCACGGCCAGCAGGATGATCATGATGAGCAGCACCGTCACCAGCGCCGTGAAGCCGCCGATCCGGCCGATCTCCTCGCGCGCCATCTGTCCCAACGATTTGCCGTCGCGCCGCATGGAGCCGAACAGAATCACGAAATCCTGCACGCAGCCGCCCAGCACGGCGCCAAGAATGATCCAGATGGTGCCGGGCAGATACCCGAACTGCGCGGCCAGCGTCGGGCCCACCAGCGGACCGGGTCCGGCGATGGCCGCGAAGTGATGGCCGAAGACGATCCACTTGTTCGTCGGCTCGAAATCATGGCCGTCACGAAGACGAACACCCGGCGTAGGCCGGGCGTCGGAAAGGATCATCACGCGCGCGGCGATGAACTTCGCGTAGAAGCGGAATCCGATCAGATAGAGGCAGACGCTGGCGATCACCAGCCAGATGGAGTTCACCGGCTCCCCGCGGTTCAACGCGATTCCGGCAAACGCGTAGGCGCCAAGAACGGCCACGGCGGCCCAAAGGAGATGACCGAGGGTTTTCGGCATGAGAAGTCATTGTACCGAGCCGCGGTTCATTCGGCGCGAGCGTGGAATGCCCGCGGCGGCGCGCCCCTACTTCTTCGCCAATCCGTCGCCGGGCTTCGGCGGCGGAAACGGGTAGGTGTCGGGAACCACCTTCACGCCGGTCGTGAACTTATGCGGGAACTTCATGCCCGAGTCGTAGGTGAGTTCGATGAAAAACGCCGTGTAACCGGCGGCGGGCTTGGGAACCGAACCCACATACTTACCCTTCACCGGCGAAAGCGGTGTGGACTTCCAGTTCGGACCGGTGGTGGTCAGCCGGAAATCACGCGCTTTCGGGTTCGTGATCTGCCACAGCAACACCTCCTTCGGCGTTCCGGCGGGACCGGCGAAGTCCGTCACCTCGATGCGGCCGTCCTTCCTGGAGCGGAACCGGAAATCGGGTCGGGGCCTGTTCTCGACCACCGAGGTCAGGAACGCCGTGAGCGACTGCGGAACGTCCGACGGCGAAAGATTATGCCGGGTGTTGGGCACATAACGCAGGTGCTTCTCGCCGCGCAGCCGGTCGAAATAGAACTGCGAGGAGTCCGGCAGGAAGAAGTCGTCGCCGGAAGCGTTCAGGATCAGCTTCGGCATGGTGAGACGGTCACGATACTCGAAAGGCTCCTCGATTTTCATCAGGTCCTTGTACTGGCGCGTTCCCATCCAGCTCATGATGTGGGCGTCGGTATAGTCCTGAATCGCCGGAGCCCAGAATCCATAGGCGCGCCAGTGATGGATGAAGCTCGGCACGATGTTCAACAGGTCGATCACCATGGGCGCGATCGCCACCACGCGCTTGTCCGCGGCGGCCGTGGTCCAGGTGGTCCAGCCGCGCTTGGAGGCGCCCGCCACGGCGAAACGGTCGATGGTAAGCCCGCCACCCTCGGTGGTCCGGGCAAAAGCCGTGATCGTGTCCATGGCGCGCACGGCGGCTTTTGTCATCGGCAAACGCGCCGGCCATGCCGCATCGCCCGTCCGCAGGTATTTGTCCCATGTGTACGCGATCAGGGCATCCTCGGTCCGGTTACGCCCGGCCGGATCGTCCAAAAACCGTAACGGCTGGTTCGGCACATTGCGCAGCTCACCTACCACCATGCCTGTTTCATTGGCGATGGAGAGTAACATCGCGTCTGGCTTTTCCGGCGCTGGACGTCCATTCGCGCCGCCGGTGATGAATAAGAGCGCGATGCCCGATTTCACAGCCTTGGGACGGATCACCGTCAGCCAGTGCTTCCAAACGGGACGGTCCACCTTGTCCGCGCTCAACCAGGTTTGCGAGGTCA
Source organism: Bryobacterales bacterium (assembly GCA_020852175.1). Lineage (GTDB taxonomy): Bacteria > Acidobacteriota > Terriglobia > Bryobacterales > Bryobacteraceae > JAFLBB01. The sequence goes on from JADZBH010000028.1 coordinate 71,564, forward strand.
TGTCGAGAACGGTCACGGCTGCCCCGGCAACCTCCTTCCGAGCCGCGATCTCCCACTTGTAACTCGAGTCGGGGGCGGCGACGTAACGGTCCAGCGCGGTGGTGGAGGAAGCGGCCCAGACTATGGCGGATGAACAAAATGCAAGTAACAAAGTACGCATGCAGAAACCATTATGCCTGTCGCCATCGAGATCCGTGACGGCCTCCCAGGGCCGCCGTGCGGAATGCCATGTGAAAAAAGTCCCATTACGTTCAATCGGCTCGTGGTCCTAGGCAAGCGCGGCTTTGGCCGGTATCTTGCTAAATAGGGCAAGCGCCGCACACCGTGCTGGCGTTCAATTGGGCGGCTGGCGCGGTTCGCACCGGTTGCATTTTTCGGAGGAGAGGCAGTTGCCATATGGGCAAATGGGCGGTTTGGGTTGTGTTCGTGATCGGAGCCGGGCTGGCGCCGGGACAGGGCCAGACGATGGAAATGGTGAAAGCCGCGACGTCGGTTCCTGAGCCGGGTACTTACCTGCTGATGGGGGTGGGTTTGGTTTTGCTGGGGCTTCTAGGACGCAAGCGCGAGTAACTAACGGTCAGTGCGGACATGAGAAATGAGCGCCGGGTGCACCCCCGGCGCTCTTTTTTGTTTCGCGCACTGAGTCAGTAGTCCGGCTGTTTGCGCCATCAGGTACGTGAGACGGCCAGCCGCGATTCACGTTTTCATTCTGGCGTCTGCCCTGGCCTTGCTGGCGTTGTCGGGGTGCACGCAGGAAACCGTTCACCCAGGAGCGGCACGGCCGCCAGGTTGGGACACCTTTTGGGACGGGTTTCGTAAAGCCGCCGCCGCGCGCGACCGGCAGGCTTTGCGCGCCGTCATGGCCGAGCGTTTCGATTACACCTTCGGAGACGGCGCTTCGGACGCCGGGGCCGCGTTCGCCTTTTGGGATCGGGAAGAGATCCAGGGGTGGGCGGCGCTGGGCAGCACCGTGTCGCGCGGGGCGGTGGACTATGTGCCCCCGCCGCAATGGGAGTTGAAGGGGAGGGTGAAAATCGCGCCGCCGGAAGCAGCCGCTCCGGACTACCGGGGTTGGCGGGCGGTGTTTGAAGAACAGCCAGGCGGGTGGCGGTTCGTGGCGTTTTTACAGGGAGACTGACGGGCTGGGCGCCGTCCCTGCGAGAGAGTCGAAACGAGGGAAAGGAATCATGAGTGAGCAATGGCGTGAGATCGATGCGTATTTGAAGGCCCACCACGTGAGAATCGGCCCGCCAACCCAAATGCAAACCACCGGAGGCGGGCACTCCGAACGCTCCTACCACTACGCCGGCACCGCGCGCGACTATGGCCTGTGGGACAGCGATGCCGAGGCCGTGGCGCGATGCCTGCATCCCGTAGCGGCCGCGCGGAACTCGCCTCTCGCCGAACTGTTCTTCGGCCCCTTGAAAATCTGGTATCAGGACGGCCGCCGCGTGCGCGGCGACAGCATCGGGGGCCACATGGACCACTGCCACGCGGCGCTGGTTCCCGGACGCCATCTGACACTGGGACGCGCCACCACTCCCGTGGCGCGGAAGGGGATCACTCAAAATCCGAAACGGGCCATTCCTGTAGCCATTCACGAACCATGGCAGGAGATCGACGAGTTCCTCAAGCGGCGCGGCGTCCGCATTGGACGGCCCACGCAGATGCAAACCACTGGCGGACGGCACTCGCCCACCTCGTATCACTACAGGGGACTGGCGCGCGACTACGGTTTGTGGGATTCCGACGCGCACGCCGCGGCTCGCGCTCTGCTGCCTGTGGCGCGGGCGCGCAACTCGCCGGTATTCGAGCTATTCTTCGCGCCTCTAAATATCTGGTACAAGTCCGGATGCGCCATCAATGGCAACGATGTGGGCGGCCATGACGATCATGTGCATGTCGCGCTGCACCGGGGCAGGCACCTCATCGTGGCGGGCGGCAACGGACAGGGCGTGGGAGGTCTCCCTCACGTGTCCGCGGGCGGCGCGGCGAAGGCCGCCGGAATCGCGATTCCCGAAACGGTCGATTACGGCTCCTGCGGGCCCGCCGTCGCGCTGCTGCAAACCGAGTTGACCAACAAAGGCTACCGCCTCGCGGCGGACGGACAATTCGGGCCCAAAACCGAGGCGGCCGTGATTCAGTTTCAACAGTCATGCGGCCTGGCCGCCGATGGCATCGTGGGGCCCAAGACCTGGCACGCCCTGCTCCGCTAACGCGGAGGAGGCAGCGGCAAAGCGCCGCCGTTCCCGCGCCGCGACGCGATGCTACACTGGCGACACATGGAACGGAGAAGCTTTCTGAGCCTCGCTGGCGCCTGGGCATCCACAGCGGGCGCTCAATCCGGCGGCAGGCCGAATTTTCTGCTGATCGTTCTGGACGATGCCGGTTACGGCGACTTCGGCTGCTTTGGACAGAAGTTGATCCGCACGCCCCGCATCGACGGCCTCGCGCAACAGGGAACCCGCTTCACGGACTTTTACTGCGGCGCTCCCGTCTGCGCACCCTCGCGCTGCGTGCTGATGACCGGGCTGCATGGCGGTCACGCCGCCATCCGCGCCAATGCCGGCACGGTTTCCATCCGGGACGAGGATGTCACCCTGGCGGAGGTTCTGAAAGGCGCCGGGTACCGTACCGGCGGCTTTGGCAAATGGGGGCTTGGCGACGCGGCCACCCCCGGCGTTCCCACGCGTCAGGGATTCGACGAATTCTTCGGTTACCTGCACCAGGTTCATGCCCATAGCTACTATCCCGAGTTTCTTTGGGACAACGAACAGCGGCTCGACTTGCACGGCAAGTACTCGGCGGAGTTGATCGCCGGACGGAGTTTCGCCTTTCTCGAGAAGCAGTCCGCTCAACAGCCCTTCTTTCTGTACGCCTGTTACACCCTGCCGCACGCGAAATTTGAAGGACCCGACACGGCGCCCTATCGGGATCAACCGTGGCCCGAGCCGGCGAAACACTACGCGGCGATGCTCACTCGCGCCGACGGCTACATCGGCCGGCTGCTCGACATCCTTCACCAAAAGGGGCTGGACGGCAACACCATCGTCATCGTCGCCACCGACAACGGCGCGCATTCCGGCGTGGACAAGGGTTACGAACTGTTCCACAGCAATGGTGATTTGCGCGGCGAAAAGGGCACGGTCTACGAGGGCGGCATCCGCGTTCCGTGCGTCGTGCGATGGCCGGGCAAGGTGAAGGCGGGCGCGTCGAACAACACGCCCTGGGGTTTTGTGGATATCCTGCCGACCTTCGCCGCGCTGGCGCGCGCCAAAACCCCTGCCGGGCTGGACGGTGTATCCATGGCCGGTTTCCTGCAGGGCGGCGCCGCGCCTCACCACCCCTTTCTTTACTGGGAACAGAACATCTTCAATATGCAGCAGCAGAAGTGGAACCCGGCGGGCCACGCGCGCGCGTTGCGCGATGGACAATGGAAAGCCGTACGGCGCGCCGGCGGCGGCGTGGAGTTGTACGATCTCGCCGCCGACCGCCAGGAACGCACGGATCTGGCCTCCAGCCAGCCGGAACTCGCACGGCGGTACGGCGCGCTGCTCGACGCCGCCCACACCGGGCCGCGCAGCCACGGCGGAGCCAGCATGCAGTTCCGCACCGAATGGAAAGCCAACTGATGGACTACTCCGGCAAGTCGACCACCGAGGAGATTCGCGCCCGCTTCGATGCCGACGTCGAACGGTTCAGCAACCTGGAAACAGGACAGTCGGCGGCCATGGATTCACGGCTGATGCTGGACCTGGCCGCCTCCGTGTGCGGAGCCATGCGTCCCGAGGCCGAAGCCCTTTTGGACATCGGCTGTGGCGCGGGCAACTATACGTTGCGTCTGCTTGATGCCCTTCCGCGCCTGCACTCCGTCACCGCCGTGGACTTGAGCCAGCCCATGCTCGACCGTGCGCGGCTCAGGGTTCTCGCCGCCCGCGCAGGCATCGCCTGGGAGGAGTTGCGAGGCGACATCCGCGAACTCGACCTGGGCCGCGGCCGCTTCGACTTCGCCGTGGCCGCCGCCGTGCTCCACCATCTGCGCGGCGAAGGCGAATGGCGCATGGTGTTCCGCAAGATTCACGACGCCCTCAAACCCGGCGGCGCGTTGTGGATCGCCGACATGGTGGAACACGCGCATCCGCTCGCGCAACAGGCCATGTGGACCCGCTACGGCGAGTATCTGGCCGGCCTGCGCGACGAAGCCTACCGCGATCACGTCTTCGCCTATATCGAAAGGGAAGATACGCCCCGCCCCGCCGTATGGCAGTTGGACCGTCTGCGGGAAGCCGGTTTTGGCCAAGTGGATATCCTTCACAAGAACGGACCCTTCGCCCTGTTTGGGGCCTATAAGATATGACTCCTTTCAGAGGCGAGGAATAACGGCATGGCTGAGGAAGCAGAGCAGCAGCAGCCGGCGGCGGACGCCACGCACAAGGCCGGTCTGGGCGCGCTCACGCTTGGCGCCCTGGGCGTGGTGTTTGGCGACATCGGCACCAGCCCTCTCTACACATTGAAGGAGTGCCTTCACTCCATCGGCGCCGAACGGGCCGCGCACGCGGACCTGTATGGCATCCTTTCGCTGATCTTCTGGGCCATCACGCTGGTCGTCACGGTGAAGTACCTCACCTTCATCCTCCGCGCCGACAACAAGGGCGAAGGCGGCATCTTCGCGCTGCTGGCGCTGGTGCCGGAGGATCTGCGCACGGCCCGCCCCGGACTGATCTCGACGGTGGCCCTGTTCGCGGCCATGGGCGCGGCGCTGCTGTATGGCGACGGCGTCATCACGCCCGCCATCTCCGTGTTGAGCGCGGTGGAAGGTCTTCAGGTGGCCGATCCCGCCTGGGCTTCCTATGTCGTTCCGCTCAGTTGCGTCATCCTGATCGGTTTGTTCGCCATCCAGAAGCACGGCACGGGCGCCGTTGGCGTCTTCTTCGGCCCCATCATGCTGATCTGGTTCCTGACGCTGGGCGCTCTGGGCGTTTATCACATCAGTTACAACCCCGAGATTCTCTTCGCTCTTTCACCCCACTATGCGGTCGATTACTTCTGGCGGCACGGCTGGCATGGAATGCACATTCTGTCCTCGGTCGTGCTGGCCGTCACGGGCGGCGAGGCGCTCTACGCCGACATGGGCCACTTCGGCGTGAAACCGATCCGCCATGCATGGCTCGGCCTGGTCATGCCGTGCCTGATTCTGGGTTACTTCGGCCAGGGCGCGCATCTGCTGCGCGTGCCCGAATCGGCGGTGAATCCGTTCTTCTCCCTGGTGCCCAAGGGACATTGGACGGTGGCCCTGGTGATTCTGTCCAGCACGGCGGCCGTCATCGCCAGCCAGGCGTTGATCTCGGGCGCCTACTCGCTTACGCGCCAAGCCATGCAGTTGGGCCTGTTCCCCCGCTTCGACGTGCGGCACACGGCGCACCTGATGGAAGGACAGATCTACATTCCCCGCATCAACTACTTTCTCGGTTTCGGATGCGTCGTGCTGGTGTTGGCGTTCCAGCAATCCAACCGGCTGGCGGCTGCCTACGGCATCGCCGTATCGGGAACGATGGTGATTACCTCGGCCATGTTTTTCCTGGTGGCGCGCAAAAGCTGGGGTTGGAGCATGAGGCGGTCCCTTTTGGTCCTGATCGCTTTTCTTGCGATCGACCTGCCGTTCCTGATCGCCAACCTGAATAAGTTCCATGACGGCGGTTACATCCCGATTTTGATTGGCGCGCTGGTGATGATGGTCATGGTGATCTGGAACCGCGGCCGCACGCTGCTCGGCCACCGCTTCCGCTCCCGGTTCGCCTCCTGGGACGCCGCCGAGGAACGCATGAAGAGCAGGCTGGTCACGCGCGTGCCCGGCACCGCCGTGTTCATGAGTTCGAACGCCGACATGCTGCCCTGGCCTCTGGTGCGGCACGTCGAACGCGGACGTTCCCTGCAGGATACGGTCATCCTGCTAACCGTCCGCACCGTGGGCGACCCGTTTGTCTCCGAGGATGAGCGCTATGAGTACAAACTGCTGCCGAGCGGGTTTCATCAGATCGTGATGAGGTTCGGCTTCATGGAAGATCCCAAGTTGCTTCCGGTTCTGCTGCGCGCCGTCAAGCAGCACCATGTCCCGTTTCAGGATGACGAGGTGACTTACTATCTGGGGCGTGAAAACTTCGTGGCTTCCAAGAAGGGCCAGATGGGCGAGTGGGCGGAGACCATTTTCGCCTTCCTGCACCGCAACGCGGTTCCCGCCGACCGCTTTTTCGGACTTCCCCCGCGCCAGGTGGTCGAGTTGGGAACGCAGATGGACCTGTAAGCCGCGCGCCCGTTTCAGTACAACGGCGGCTCCCCCTCGGGGCGCGTTTTCCAGCGGCGGTGCATCCACAGCCACTGTCCCGGATGGGCTCGGATCACCTCTTCCAGATGCCCATGGATGTGGCGCGTATCCGCTTCCGGATCGCCGGTCGCGGACAACGGCGGATAGAACTTCAGAACGTACCGCTGCTCGTCGTAGGACCAGAGGGCAAAGCCGGGAATGATGGCGGCGCCCGAATGCGCGGCGATTTTCGCGAAGCCGGCCGATACGCAGGCTGGTATGCCGAAGAACGGCACGAAGATTCCTTCGGCGGCGGCGACGTTCTGGTCAATCAGGATACCGGCGGCCTCATTCCGCGCCAGAGCCCGGAGGATTCCTCTCGCATACTCCCGCTTCCCGATCACGCGGTTTCCCGAAAGGGTGCGCAGACGCGTCGCTTCGGCGTCCAGCAGCGGGTTGTCGAGCGCACGCACCAGAACGTGCATCGGTTCGGTGAGTAGACCGTGGGCAAAGGCGCTCAACTCCCAGTTGCCCAGGTGCGCCGTGGCGAACAACACGCCCCTTCCCTGGGCCTTGGCCGCGTGGAAGTGCTCCAGTCCGTCGTAACGGATCCATGTGGCAATGTTTTCCGAGTCCATCCCCGGCAGGCGGGCCAGCGTCACCAGCAGCCGGGCCAGCGAGCGGAAGCTCTCAGCGGCGATACGGCCCCGCGACACCGCGTCCAACTCCGGCAACGCCATCGACAGGTTCCGTAGCGCCACGCGGCGGAGTTTCGGCACGAGCCGGCCGAGCACGCCAACGTAGGTCCGGGCCAGCGCGAAGGCGCACCGGCGCGGGCCATGGGCGAGCGTGGCGAGCAGAGCCCGCACGAACAGCCATTCAATTCGGTTGCGGATGGGGCTGCGGCGCTTCACGTCGAACTGTGTCCCCGGGTGAGTCTACTCGATCCAGCCGCCGCCCAACACCAGATCGCCCGAATAGAAAACCGCCGCCTGTCCCGGCGTGATCGCCCGTTGCGGTTCATCGAAGGTGACGAAGGCCCGTCCAGGGCCGGCTGGCTCAACCGTTGCCCCGGCGGGAACGTGCTTGTTGCGAATCCTCACCTCGGCGCGCAGCGGGGCGTCCGGCGCGGCAATCGAAATCCAATTGATCTCCCTGGCATGGAATGAGGCGCGCAGCAGCTCCTCGTTCGAACCGACGGTGACACGACGCGCGGCGGGGTCGGTGGCGATCACATAGAGCGGGTCCGGAGCCGACACGCCAAGCCCCTTGCGCTGGCCGACAGTGAAATGGTGAACGCCCGGGTGCGTGGCCAACACACGGCCATCGGTGGACACCAACTCGCCCTCGCCGGAGGGCGCCTCCCTGCCCTGCTCGCGCAGGTAGGCTTCCAGGAAGGCCGCGTAGTCGCCGTTCGGGACGAAACAGATCTCCTGCGAATCGCTCTTTTCCGCGGTCGGAACGGCAAGCTCCCTGGCCAGGACGCGCACCTCGCTCTTACGCATGGAGCCCAAGGGAAACAGCGTACGCGAAAGCTGCTCCTGTGTCAGTCCCCACAAAAAGTAGGTCTGGTCCTTCGTCTCGTCCACGGCGCGCAGCAACTGCCAGCGGCCCGAGGGCTCGTCGAACACGATGCGGGCGTAATGGCCGGTGGCCATCCGCCGCGCGCCCACACCCTCGGCCATCTCGAGAAACCGGTCGAACTTCACGAACTGGTTGCACAGTGTACAGGGCACCGGCGTCCGCCCCGCCAGATACTCCTCCACGAACGGCCGCACCACGCTCTCCTCGAAGCGGTCCTCGAAATTGACGACGTAATAGGGGATGCCCAACTGGTTGGCCACCCAACGGGCATCGTAGACGTCGTCCAGCGAGCAGCAGCGCCCAGTGGCTCCCTCGACGGCGATTTCCGGCAGCCGCCGCTGGTTCCAGAGTTGCATCGTCATGCCGGCGACCGGGTGGCCTTCACGGCGCAGCAGCGCGGCCACCGTGGAGGAATCCACGCCGCCCGACATGGCCACCGCGATCAACTCGCGATCCTCAGCTGAAATTCCCGGGGCGCTCATCGGGCCGCCTCCGAGTAAGCGGGAGATAATCTTCGCAAGCGGGCCACGGCTTCGACGGCGGCCTCCAGAAGTAAGTCCACCTGCTCCACCGTGTTTCCCAGGCCCAGCGAAAAGCGTACCGAAGAGCGGGCCTGTTCCGGAGTGAGTCCCATGGCCAGCAGGACGTGGGACGGCTCCACGGAGCCGGACGAACAGGCCGCCCCCGTGGACACGGCGAACCCGCGCAGATCCAACGCGATCACCAGCGATTCCGCCGTGATGCCGTCAAACGCCAGGTTCGAGGTGTTCGGAAGGCGCGCCGCCTGCCCGGCATTCACACGCACGCCGGGGATTCGAGACACAAGGCCCTGTTCCAGACGGTCGCGCAACGGCGTCCAATCGGCACGTTCCATCGTGACGGCCGCGCCCAGCGCCGCGGCCAGCGTGACGGACTCGGTGCCCGCGCGCCTGCCGCGCTCCTGCCGCCCTCCGTGAATCATCGGCGTCAGCGCGGCGCCGGACCGTATATACAGCGCTCCGCACCCCTTGGGCGCGTTCAGCTTGTGCGCGCTGATCGAGTAAAAATCCACGCCCGCGCCCGCCAGGGACAGCCGCAGTTTCCCAGCCGCCTGTACGCCGTCGGAATGGAACAGCACGCCCGCCTCGCGCGCCATGGCCGCCAGCGCGGCGATGCCGTGCACAGCTCCGGTCTCGTTGTTGGCGTGCATGACCGATGCCAGCACGGTTGTCTTCTTCAAATGCCTGCGGAACTGCTCCGGGTCGATCACGCCCTGGCGCGTAGGTTGCAAATAGGTGACGGCCACGCCTTCGCGCTCCAGTTGCGCGCAGGCTTCCAGAACGGCCGGATGCTCGATGGCCGTGGTCAGCACATGCCGGTCCTGCCGCGCACTGGCCCGCACGGCGCCCAGCACGGCCAGGTTCGCCGCCTCCGTCCCGCCGCCGGTGAAGACGATTTCCTTGGGCGTGCAGCCCAGAAACGCGGCCACGCGCGCCCGCGCCTGCTCGAAGCACTGCCGCGCCCGCTGGCCATCCTGGTGCAGCGAAGAAGGATTGGCCCAGGCTTCGTCCATCGAACCGAGCACGGCCTCCCGCGCCACGGGCGCGATGGGAGTGGTCGCGTTATGATCGAAATACAAACGGGTGGCGCTGAACATTCCGGCGGGCCTTCCTTCATTCTAATGCCCATTGTTACCTTGACCACGGATTTCGGACTGGCCGACCACTACGCCAGCGTCTTGAAGGGCGTGATTCTGGGCATCGCCCCGCGCGCGACCCTAGTGGATATCACCCACGACGCGCCCGCCTACGGCATTGGCGAAGCCGCCTATCTGGTCGCCGAATCCTGGCGTTCCTTCCCGAAACGGACCGTACACCTCGTGGTGATCGATCCCGGCGTGGGCAGCGCCCGCCGTCCGATTCTGCTGGAGGCCGAAGGCCACCTGTTTGTCGCGCCCGACAATGGTGTCCTGGCACAGGTGTATGCAGGCCCCAAGGCGGCGGCCAAGGTCAAGGTGCGGCATGTCACCAACGCAAAGTTGTTCGGACCCGGCGCCAGCACCACTTTCCATGGCCGGGACATCTTCGCCCCCGTCGCCGCCCACCTGGCCAGGGGCGGCAAGCCGTCGCAGGCGGGTCCGCTCATCGAGGACTACTTACGGCCCCACGCGGGTGTCCCGGTGAGAACCGGACACCGTGTATGGCAGGGACAGATTCTGCGTGTGGACCGGTTCGGGAACCTGATTACGAACTTCCTGGCCCGTGAGTTTCCAGCGGTGCGCACGCGGCCGTTCGTCCTGATTCCCGGAATTACACGCGTGGAAAAGCTGGTGGACCACTACGCCGCAGCCTCGCCCGGCGAGGTGGTGGCGATTGTCGGCAGTTCGGGATACCTGGAGGTATCGGCCAACCAGGCTTCGGCGGCCCGGATTCTGGGCGTCGGCACGGGGGCGCCGGTCGAGTTGTCCATTTATTAGTGACGTTTTCCGGCCCGCCCCGAGGCTTACTTCGAACCTGTCGAGGAGTTCCCCGTGGTCGAGGATGCGGTGCTGGTGTTGCCCGGGGCCGCGGGCTTGGAATCGGTTGCCGGTGACGCCCCGGCCGGCTTGGACTCCGAACCGCCGTCCGAACCGCCCTCCGATTTGCCCTCCGATTTGCCGCCACGCTTGTCGCCGCTGCCCGATTTGGCGTAGTCCGTGACGTACCAGCCCGAGCCCTTGAACTGAAGCGCTGGCGAACTCAGCAGGCGGCGGACCGCTCCACCACACTCGGCATGAACCGTGAGCGGCTCGTCGGCAAACTTCTGGATCACCTCGAAGGTTTTCCCGCAACCGTCACATTTATATTCGTAGAGAGGCATCGCTCGCTTCTATCGTCTCCGTTTGGAATCTGAAAACTCTATGGTTGCGGAGGCGAGGGGACGCCCAGCGGCGTGACCGGCCGCACCGGGACGCTGCCGCGCGGGCCGGTGGCATCGGAGGGTTGTACGGAAGCCTTCCCCTTGACCAACACATCAATCGCCGTCTTCAACTGGATATCCTCGCCCGCGGGCGCGGGGGGCGGCGGCGCTTGAGGCGTCTCGTCGTCTTCGGAGGTCGCGGCGTCGGGTTCGGCCACCGGTACGCTCGGCGTGACGCCATTGTCCTGAATCGCCTTCCCTGCGGCGTTGTAATACTTGGCCACCGAGAGGATCACCGCGCTGCCGTCATCCATGGTCAGGGCCTTGCGCATCGCCGCGTCGCCATATGTACGCTCGCCCACCACCTCGGCGCGTTTGTTTTCGCCCAGCGCGTTGGCCGCGATTTCGGCGCCGCCCGCCGTACCGCGATTGATCACCACGACTAAAGGCGATTTCCACACCGCCTTGGCCGCCTCGGCCGTGAAGTCCTGCCGGGGAACCTTCTGCCCCTGGAGATAACCCATCGAGCCCTTTTCCAGGAACAGGTTCGCTAGCGCCAACCCCTCTTCCGGCGCGCCGTAGGAGTTGTCGCGCAGGTCGAGCACGAGTTTCTGCACACCCTGTTTCGTGGCTTCCGCCAGTTTGCCGGCGATCTCCCTGGACTTGCCCGCTTCCAGGCTATGAATCTGTAGCACGGCCACGCCGTCGCCCTTCATTTGGAGCGTGGCGGCGGGCAGTTTCAGCGGTTCGCGGATCAGCGGCACCTTGACCGCCTCGGTCCCCCGCCGCACGCGCATCACCGTCAACTCAACCGTGGTGCCCGGCGCGCCTTCCAGCAGCATTTCGGCGTAGGCCAGCGGCATGTCCCTGGTGCCCACGCCCGCGATGGTTTCCAGCACATCCCCGGTCGAAAGTCCCGCCTTGGCGGCCGGCGAATCCGGCACGGAGTCCACCACGCCGACATAGCCGAAACGGCGCGACAGGACCAGGCCAACTCCAGCATGCCTGGCCTGCTTGCTCGCCAGGTACTGTTTGTACTGTTCGGCGCTCAGATAGCTGGCATAGGGGTCCACCGATTCCAGCAAGCCGTTGAGAGCCCCGAGGGTGACACTCTTCATGTCGGGCTCTTCCACATAATCGCTCTTGATACGCGAAATGACTTCCGTGTAGACGCCGAAGTGACGATAGGCGTCCTGTGTGTCATCGCTGCCGCCCAGCAGGGTGCCGATCATCAGCGTGGCCAGCAAAAGCGTGGACAGCGTGACGACGATCAGTTTCAAACGGTGGTGCATCTGGCGCTCCCTTGGGAGTGGTCTCGTCCGGGCATGGCCGGACGGAGCGAAGTCCCTCTTCTGGCCCAAGTATAACAGACGCTTGAATAGGCAAAACGGTTAAGTAATTGTTTTTGCTTGTGAAAATGGGGCTTCACCGGGGGCCCGGCGGCCATCGGCCGGAAGGCGGGAGGGAATATGAAATTCGACGCGCCGGAGTCCAAATTCCAACTAAAGGTTTTCCCGTCCGCCGCCGATCAAGCCACTGGAGATATGCGGCTACCTATCACTACTTCAATCGCCTTCCCGGGCGGAACGCGCGGCAGGACGGCGGGCATCTGGGCCGGAATGCTGGGGCTGTATGCGGCGGTGCTGGCGGGAGGGTTGTGGGCGCAACCCACGCCTCCTGTTGGCGGACAGCAGGTGGTGGTGAAAGGCGGCGATCCGCGCGTGGTTTTTTATGTGGATGGCGCGGAATACCGGGGCTCGGCCAGCTTTTTCTGGCCTTTGGGCAGCAAACATATTCTCAGCGTTCCCGTACGCATGATCGACTCCGACAACGGGCAAGGCCGCTGCCAGTACTCGGTTCCGGATTTCGCCACACGTTTCTGCGACTTCAACTGGCGCGAGAAGACAGGTCTTCTGCAGGCCAGCCAGGACCGTTACCAGACAATCACGGTGGGTCCCGATACCTCCTCCTACGAGTTGCAGTATCAGACCGAGCATAAGATAACGCTGATTTTCGCCAATTCCTATTCGGGGAACACGCAGATTCCCGAGAACGGGATCGCCTGTGGCGCTCCCGGCACCCCGGTGGGCAGCGCATTCCGCGTGGGCGCCGTGGTGATTGGCGGCAACTGTTACCTGAGCAACGCATCGTTCTGGCAGGCCGCCGGGGCAGTCACGCTGAACGCCTATCCCTTCCCCGGCTTTGTATTTCTGGGCTGGTCGGTGAACCGCGCTCCGGGCAACTACCTGGGCAATATCGAAGTGAACCAGCCGATCTCGCTGGTGCCGCGCTTCACGCCCGCCAAGCGTTTGGCGATGCGCACCATCCCGGAGGAATTGAAGGTGCGGGTGGATCGCGTGGAGACCGGCACGCCGGGTACCGACGCGCCGTGCGCTTTCTGGGGCGAGCAGGTGCCCTACACGAACCCCACTATTCCGCCGTTGTGCATCGGCGAATACGACCTGGCCCCCGATTCGCGGCACATTATCGGAGCGCCCAGCCCGCAGATGGACCGCCGCGGCAAGATCTGGGTGCTGGACAAGTTCAGCAACGGCGAAACTTCGGATTTCATTTACCAGGTGGGCGCCATCACGACGAACAATCAGTTCGAGACCATCACGGCGCTGTTCGTGCCTGGCGTTTCGACCTCGATCACGACCAAGCCGGCCGGGCTGAAAGTGGTGATTGACGGACGAGACAACTGGCCGGCGAACTACTTCGTCTTCGCCGCTGGAAAGAAGATCGTAGTTTCGGCTCCGGCCGAGCAGACCGATGCGCGCGGCCGCCGCTATCTTTTCAAGGGCTGGTCCAACGGCGGCGAGGCGACGCAGGAGTTGACCGTGCCGGATCAGGCCAGCGGACTCGCCTTCAGCATCGTGGCCGAATATGAGTTACTGAGCCAGTTGACCATCAAGTCAAATCCTTACGGCGCGCCGGTGACCGTGGACGGAGCCTCGTGCGACACGCCGTGCACGATCGACCGCCGCGAGGGGACCGCCGTGTCCATCGCCGCGCCGGCCTCGCACATGCTGAGCGAGGCGCACCGCTTCCAATTCGCCGGGTGGGCCGACGGCGCCGACCGCGAGCGCGCCTTCACGCTGAGCGGCGTGGAAACGCAAACCCTTACGGCCAATTTCAGCACCGCCTACCGGCTGCGCATCGCCACCGACCCCGAGGGCGCGGCGCGGATTCTCACGGAGCCGGCCAGCACAGATGGCTTCTTCACCGGTGGGACGTTTGTCACCGTGACCGCCAAGGCGGGTCCCGGCTACAAGTTCCGGCGCTGGTCCGGCGATCTATCGGGGGCATTCACCTCGGCGACGGTCACCGTTTCGGGCGCGCGCTCGGCCGTGGCCTCGTTCGACAAGGTCCCTTACATCCCTGAAACGGGCGTCCGCAACGCCGCCGCCGAGATTCCCTCCAACACGGTGGCGCCGGGTTCGCTGGTATCGATCCTGGGCGAGAACCTAGCCGCCGACTATGTGGCCGGACCCTCCAATCCGCTCTCGCAAAGCGTGGGCGACGTGAGCGTGGTGGCGGCCAACCGCATTCTGCCTCTTGTCTTCGTTTCTCCGCAACAGATCAACGCGCAGTTGCCGCTCGATCTGGAGCCCGGCGAATATGAGCTGACCGTGAAGCGTGTCGGCGCCGCCGACGTCACGGGCAAGTTCACCGTCTCGGCCGTCGCGCCGGGGCTCTTCCACAAAATGGTGGAGTCCAACGCCTGGGCCATGGCTTCGCGCGCCGACGGAACGGCCGTGGACGGCGATCATCCGGCCCTGCCCGGAGAGACCATCCTGCTGACAGGCACCGGCTTTGGCCGCTACCAGCCAAACATGCTCGACGGCTTCGCCTTTCCCCCCGTGCCCGAGTTCCAGGTGGCCGCGCCGGTGGAACTGTGGAGCGGCGAAACCGCGATCGCCGTGAAATCGGCGGCGGGAATCGCCGGACAGGTGGGTACGGTGGGCGTGCGGTTCGTGGTACCCGCCGGAACTCCAGCCGGACCATGGCCGCTTACGGTGAAGATGGAGGGCGTCAGCAGCAACACCGTGCTCGTGCCCGTGGCCGCCCCGCCCGCGCAGTAATCCCCCTCGCCGGGAGATTCGGCCGTCTCTACAGCGGCAGAATCTCTTCCCGGTCCGGGTTATAGTTCAGCCGCCGCTTCTGCACATACGAGATATTGCCCAGGTGCGAAGCCGCCGCCGAGCGGTGGCCGATATACACGTCGCCGTTGGGACGGGCGCGCGAGGCCACGCAATCCAGGAAGTTTTGTACATGGTCGAGCGTCAACTGGTCGGCGCGGTTTTCCTCGGCTGGCACGACATAGGTTTCCGGCGAGGCGTTGCGCGGCTCGGACGGGTAAAACTCGTACTTCGAGCGGTCGATCCACAGGCGGCCCTGTGTACCGCAGATCTCCACGGCCGCCCCCCGTATGCCCGGGGCTAAGGTCGCTTCGAAGGTGCAGGTGAAGTCACCGCCGTATTCCAGCAGGACATTGATGGTGTCCGGCGCCGTGCGGCCATCCTTGTAGTTATAGATGCCGCCGGCAGCCACGCCCGAGGTGGGGTTGTCGCGGCCTAGCAGCATGTGGACCACATCGACCCAGTGGGTGAACAGGTCGGTTACCTGGCCGCCGCCAAAGTCGAGGTAGGCGCGGAAGTTGTAATACTGCTGCGGGTCATAGTCGCGCCACTTCACCGGACCGAGGTAACGCGCCCAGTCCAGATTGGACGGCAGGCTCTGGAGCGAGGCAGGAGCGCGGCGCAAGTGGTAGGTGTTGCCGTGCCACCAAGTGCGCGCCAGCGTCACTTTGCCGATCCTACCCGAGTCGATGTAAAGTTTCTTGGCCTGGATGTAGTGGCGGCCCGAGCGCTGCTGCATGCCTACCTGGCAGACACGGTTGTTTACCCGCGCCGCCTTGACGATGCGCGGTCCCTCTTCGATGGTGAGCGTCAGCGGCTTTTCGACATAGACATCCTTGCCGGCACTCAGGGCATCGATGGCCGTGCGCGCATGCCAGTGGTCCGGCGTGGCGATCAGCACGGCATTCAGCTCTTTCATTTCCAGCAGCTTGCGGTGATCGGTGAAGGTCTTGGCCGAGGCGGCGGCCTGCTTGGCCAGGTCAATCTGGTTGGCGTAGATGTCACAGACCGCGCCCACGTCCACCCGGTTGGTGGCCAGGAAACGCCCCATCACGTGGCGGCCCCGTTCGCCAGTTCCGATCACCCCCAGATTCACCCGTTCATTGGCTCCCAGGATGCGCATGTACGAACTGGCCGTGATTCCTGCCGCGGCGCGTGTGACGCCTGAGAGCAGTGCCCGGCGTGAGGGAAGATGGGCGGATTCCATGAGCGAATTCTACCAGGAGAAACACACTGCATGTATGTATGAGAACCGTGATTCTCCTGTTGGCGCTGGTCTGGACACTGGGCGCGGCGGACCCCAAACCGGCGGCGCGGCCCCCAACGGCAGTTCAGGCCCGGACCAGGCCGCCCGCGCGTGCCGACGCCGACATAGAAACCGATATCAGACAACGATTTAGCCGGTCGAAGATCGCCGAGGACCGCTTCTCGGTGAAGGTGCGGAGCGGGGTGGCGGTGATCGAAGGAAAAACCAATGTGATTCAAAGAAAGGGCGTGGCCACCCGGCTGGCGAAACTGGGGGGCGCCCGGCGCGTGGACAACCAGATTCAGATCGCCCCTGAGGCGCGTGCGGCCGCGGCAGCACGGTTGGAACAAGGCAGGGTTCGACGGCAGGGCCACACGGCGGAGCGCCGGCGCGTACAACCGGAGGCCCGCTCCGCCCCGTAGCGCCGCCGTGATGCCGTCTCAGCGCCCCGAGGGACGCTCGCGATAATCCTGGATGCCATGCATGCGGATGATGGCGCACATCTCCATGAGGCGCGAACGTGCGCGTTCGCCGATGCGTTCGCCCAGCAGGTAGCGCGTGTCGGTTTCGCCGCCCATACCCTTGCGGTTCAGGTCGGCGCGGCCTTCCACCAGGTTTGTCGTGGCAATCACCGGACGCCGTTCGTTGCAACGGACGGTAATCAGGTGGGTGACCGTGTCGAGCACCCAATCCGTGACGCGATAGGCGCCCAGGTCGTCGAGCACGAGCACCTCGCATTCCAACGCGCGCTGGTAGGATTCGCGCAGCGCCGCGCCGTACGCCGGATCGTAGCTGGACTTCAGCTTTTCGAGCAGTTCCTGGTAGCCGAAAAAGACCGACTCGAAGCCCTTCTGCATCAGGCGGCGCATGACGGCGACGGCCAGGTGTGTCTTCCCCGCCCCGGTGGGGCCGACAAAGAGCAGCCCGGGCTTTTCCGTGCGTTGCGGGAAGCGTTCGGCGAAGTCGTAGGCGGCCTTGAACGAGTCAACCAGCCTGGTTTCCTGCTGTTTGTCATGGTGGACAATGCTGAAGTTCTCGAAACTGGCCTTGACGTAGTTGGCCGGGATGTTGGCCGATTCCACGAGGCGCGCGGCTCGCTGCACCTTGAAACAGTCGCATCGTTCGGCGCCGGAGAGGCCGCCTTTTTCGTGAATGCGCCAGCCGGTGCCGCCACAAAAGGGACAAACGTTCGCCGCGGTTGCCATCGCTATTCAATGGTAGCGAGAACTTCGCCGGCTGCAACCGTGCCGCCGGGAGCGGTCCCGCGCAGACGGACGGTACCGGCCCGGGGCGCCTGCATTTCGTTCTGCATCTTCATCGCTTCAACCGTCACGATTCCCTGTCCCGCTTCCACGGCGTCGCCATCGGCCACCAGCAGACGTACGATCTTGCCGGGCATGGGAGAGGCGATGTGGGCGGGTCCGGAGGCGGCGGCGTGGTTGTCGCCTGGGCTCCAATCGCGAGGATCGCGCGCCGCGGCGGCGATGCGTGTCCCGTTCACCAGCACGCCGTCCTCTCCGGCGATGGCGTCGTAACTGCGCCCCTCCCACAGCAGGCTCCAGCGGCCGGGCGAGGTTTCGACGGCCTCGCACACGCCGGTCACCGCCGTCGCGTTGCCGTCCCAGGTGAGCGAGAAGCGCACGGCGCTGCCGTCACGAGCGATCTCGATGCGGCCTTCCCGGCCGTTCATTTGAATCAGGCGTTTCATTGGAGCAAGGTATCGCGGCCCAGGGCGCGCCAGTTGGATGCCCGGGCAGGCCGCGCAGCCCCCGCCGGGGTTGCCGCCGTGGCCAGCGCCGCCGCCAGCGCCGCCACGGTCTCCTGCCGAGCGCAAGGTTCTGGCCCGGTGCGCCGGGCGAGCCATTCGGCAAGATAGCCCGTGTGTATTTCGCCCGAGGCAAAGCCCGGGTCGGCCAGCAGTTCGACAAAAAATGGAAGATTCGTTTGGATGCCCGTCAGAAGAAACCGTCCGGCGGCGTCGCGCAGGCGCGTAACAGCCTGTTCGCGCGTGGAACCCCAGGCGGCAAGTTTGGCCAGCATGGGGTCGTAGTCGAACGGCACCGTGTAGCCTGCCTCGATGCCGGAGTCCAGACGCAGGCCGGGTCCTGAAGGCTGCTCGTAGCGGTCGATCCGTCCCGGCGAGGGAAGGAAGCCGCGGTAGGGGTCCTCGGCGTAGACGCGGCATTCCACGGCCCATCCGCGCCGTGTGATTTCTTCCTGCCGCAGCGCCAGCGGCCTGCCCGAGGCCACCAGCAGTTGCCATTCGACCAGGTCGATGCCGGTAACCATTTCAGTCACCGGGTGCTCCACCTGAAGACGCGTATTCATCTCCAGGAAGTAAAAGTTGGCCTGCTCATCGACGAGGAACTCAACCGTACCGGCGTTGACGTAGCCGGCGGCGCGCGCGGCGGCGATCGCGGCGGCGCCCATGCGTTCCCGCAGACCGGCGTGGCGTTCGACGAAAGGCGACGGACACTCCTCGATCACCTTTTGATGACGGCGTTGCAGCGAGCATTCGCGTTCGCCCAGGTGGATCAGGTTGCCGCGGGTGTCGCCGAAGATCTGGATCTCGATGTGGCGGGGCCTCTCGATGAGCTTTTCCAAATATACCGAGGCATCGCGAAAACTGGATTCGGCCTCCGAGGAGGCATCCCGCAACGCGGCTTCCAACTCCGCCTCGCCGCGGACGGCGCGCATTCCCTTGCCGCCTCCCCCAGCGGCCGCCTTCAGCATCACCGGGTAGCCCAACGACGCGGCCATGCACCGGGCCTCGTCAAAGCCGGAAACGGGCTGCGACATGCCGGGAACCGTGGGGACGCCGGCCGCATGGGCAAGAATCCGGGCCTCTGTCTTCAGCCCCATGGCGCGGATGGCGGAAGCGGGCGGACCGATGAAGGTAATTCCGGCGGCCTCGCAGGCGGCGGCAAAGCCTGCATTCTCGCTCAGGAAACCATAGCCGGGATGAATGGCATCGGCGCCGCAGCGGCGGGCGGTGTCGAGGATGCGCTCGATGTTCAGATAGCTCTGCGCCGAGGCAGCCGGGCCAATCGCGTAGGCTTCGTTTGCGTGCCGGAGGTGGGGCGCGGCGCGGTCGGCGTCGGAAAAGACGGCGGCCGAGGGGATGCCGAGGCGGCGCAGAGCATCAAGGACACGGATGGCGATTTCGCCCCGGTTGGCGACCAGGACCTTACGGAACATGGAGAACTGATTGTACCCGAGGGCGTAGGGGGTCCGGCGGAGCGCGGGCGTCACGGCCCGCCGGATCAAGCCCCCGCCGGGCGGGCGGCGGAGATCGTGGGGTCCAGCGAGCGCGCCAGTTCGAGGTCGGCGGCGGCCTGCCCGGCATCGCCCGCCAGTGTGTAGGCCTTCGAGCGGGCCAGCAGCGTGCGGGGATGGTTCGGCAGGTACGACAGGCTGGCCGTGAAATCCTCGATGGCTTCGCGCGGCTGGTTCAGCAGCAGGCGCGCCAGTCCGCGGGAGTACAATCCGGCGGGCCATAGCGGAAACAGGACCAGCGCCTGTTCATAGGCTTGCAGCGCCTGGTGCGGGCTGGCGGTCAAGAGCTGGTTGCCGAGTTGCCATGCCTCCCGGGCCGAGGCGAAACCGCCCCGCGCACTGGCCGAAAGCTCCATGGCGCGGTGGGCGTGGCCCAGCGTGCCGAGGATGGATTCCAGCACGCCGTGTGCCTGCTCCAGAAGGCGGCGCCAGTCCTCCGAGGGTTCACGGGCGGAGGTGGCCAGTGAGATGGCGCAATAAATGTAAGGCACCGATTCGCGGACATGGCCCATCGAGGCATATGTGCGGGCCAGTTCGATATGCACAGCGGCCAGGTGAGGATTGGGTTCCTCGGGAAGACTCCAGGCCCATTGGAGCATCCGCCACAGTTCGGGGATGGCGCCCGCTGCGCCGCCCGTCTCGCGTGCCGTCTGGATCGCGTGCGCATGGCGGGCGGCTATTTCGGTTTCCGGCGGCGTGTGAGGCGCGCCGTTGAGCACGGCTTCGGCGGCGCACAGGTTGGCGCCGATGGCTGCGCGAAGTTCGGCGAAGGCGGCGGGCGAAGGTGCGTGTGGGGCAAGGGCCGCCTGGGCGGCGCGGCACGCCCCGGCCGCGCGATGCCATTCCTCATGCAGCGGCCCGGCAAGACGCAGGGTGCATGCGGCGGCGCCGTTCAGCAGAGAGGCAAGAGTTTCGGCGGCGGATGCGGCAGGCTCGGAGGCCAGCGCTCCCGCTTCGATCCAGCCGGCGGCTGTCAAGGCGTGGTGAATCGCGCGGCGCAGGCTGGAGTCGCGGTCCGGAGCGTGGCTGACACTCCAGGCGAGATAGGCGGCTCTATGGAAACGGGCGCGCAAGTCGGGACCGGGCTCGCGCAGCAACAGGTATTCGACGGAGTGGAGCAGGCCGCGGGCCCGCGTCGCCGTGGCGGGCACGGCGAGTTGTTCGGCAAGGGCCAGAGCCTGGCGGGCCCATTCGGCGGCGTGGGCCGAACTGTCCAGCGAGGTGAGGCGCGCGCGTGCATCGTCTTCGGTCATGGGTTTGTCCCGCTGCCGGCCAGAATCGCTTCCAGCGCCTCGTTCAGCCGCCTGGCTTCGTCCGCGGCATGGGCGGACACATGGTGGAGCAGCGCGCCGTCATCGAGGCACTTATCTTCGCGGCTCGTCAGTTCCCGCAGGCGCTGTGCGTTAGCGTCGAGACCGGCGCGGGCATCGGCAAGCGCGGCCTCGGTGTCGCCCGAGGCCAGCAGTAGCCGGGCGCGGCACAGGCGGGTGTGCGCATCGGAGGGGTCGCGGTTCACGGCAAGCTGGCAGAGACGTGAGGCGCGCGCCATGTCCTGGACGCGAGCCGAAGCGGCGGCCAGGCGGCATAGCTGCGCGGGCGACAGGTGCTGCTGCAGCGAAGCCTCCGCGTGGTCCAGCAAAAGGCGGTAGAGCCGGTCTGCGAAGGGCCGCGCGGCCAGGGGCTCGGGAGACATCCGGGCGTCGTGCAGGGACAAATTGAGTGCGAGATAGAGTCCGGCGGCGATGCATTCGCGCTCGTGGGCCGGGGCGAGAAGCGCGGCCAGAAGCGCCTGATCGAAGTAACAGGCAGCCAGCGGAGCCAGTTCGTCGATACCGGACCCAAGCAGCGCGCCGCCGAAAGAGTTCAACAGCCTGGGTACGCCGCGCCGTCCGGGGAAGGCTTCCAGATACCGTTCGAGCAGCGTGGGCGTATCGAAGGTGGCCAGCAGAACGGCGTCGCGTTCGAAGCCGGCCGCGGTGGCGCCAAGTGGCAGGCGCCCAGGGGAGGAGGACCAGGGATCGTCGAAGTTGAGCGATCCGGCGGCACGCTCGACGGAGCCAATGCGGAGATGCCGCGGGTGCGCGGGGCCATGCAGCAAAACATGATCTCCGGCGGAGGCGAGCCACCACAGATGTGCGGCGGGAAGCCGGATGGGCGCCTGCCCGGCCACGGGGATGTGCTCGTGCGGGAGGTGATGTTCCGGATAATCCTCACTGGCAAACAGAAAAGGGACGGCGGCGGGAACCGTTGACTGGGGGGACGACGGGAAACCGGGCGAGGCACAGAGATAATCGAAGTACCGGCGCCACTGGGCGAGCGAGGCGGGCGGTGCGGCGCCGCATGCCGCTTCGGGCGTGGGGAAGGCCACCCTCGCACGGCCGGCCAGAACGGCGTCGCGCAGGGGCCTGCCATCGGACGCAGCCATGGGGACAGTCTAGCGGAAATACCTGTGAGCAGGGATGGCCAAGGGCGTTACCGGAGCCGGTGCAGCAGTGTGAACCAGAGCAGCGAACAGGGCAGCAGCGACTGAAGCAGAAGAGCATAGATCCGCCCCAGGGCCTCGCCGGGCGGATAGCCGCGGCGAATGGTTTCGCTGCGCCACAGCACGGCGATGGGCCACAGGCACAGGCTGGCGGCCAGTGCGAGGCGCACCGGCCCGGCGCCGGTGAGTGCAAAGAATGCGGCGGCGCTGGCGGCCAACCAGGCGGCCATGACCAGGCGGGGAAGCAGCAACTCGGCGCGCCCGCCGCCGCCGTTGTTCCACCGGTAGACAAGCCGCATGAGGGCCATTGTAAGACGTATGGGCATGGAATTCACTGAACTCGCCTGTCACAAATGCGGGCGGCGGGGTAAGGGAATCCGCTCATCCTGCCGATAGTCAGGAAGGAAATCACTATGCGTGGGATTGTCTTTTCTTCGCGAAACGCCGAGTGGCCGGCTCTGCGGGAAGCCTTGGAGGCCAGCGGCCAGTTCTCCTCTTTGAGTCTGCTGGACGCAGGATCGCCGGCCGAGGAGATCCACAGGGAGATCCAGCGGCGGACGCCTCATCTGGTGATCATCGACCGGTCGAGTTTCGAGCGGCTCGCCGAGGTGCGCGACATTGCCGCGCATGTGAATCCGCACATTCATCTGGCCGCCGCGGGCGACAATCTGCACGGCGATGAGCTGCTCAGCCTCATGCGGAATGGAGTCCGGGAGTATCTGCCCGCCCCGTTCGGGCCCGAAGAACTGGACGGGCCGCTGTCGCGCCTGCAGCAGAGAATCGACGCCAATCCGGGCGCTTTTCCCTTCTCCGAGGACCTGTTCGTGTTTCTCCCGGCGCAGGCCGGCGTCGGCGCGACCACGCTGGCCGTACAGGTGGCCCTGGCGCTGGCCGAGGACCGGAAGCGCAAGGCGCTGCTGGTGGATCTGGACCTGAGCAATGGCCTGATCGCGTTCCTGCTGCGGCTAACCAATCCAATTCCGGTCAGCGACGCTCTGAGCCGCGACGTGGAACTGGACGAAGAGATGCTGGCGCGCCTGGTGGCCAGCCGCGGCGGACTGGATGTCACCCGCTCGGGCGAGATGCAGTTCGACGGGCGGCTCGATCCGTCGCGCGTCATGGAACTGCTGACAGCGGCGCGGCGAAAATATGAGACGGTCTGCGTGGACGTCAGCGAGGCGATGAACGAGCACGAGGTGGCGGCGATGCAGGAGGCGCGGGAGATCTTCCTGGTCTGCACGCCCCAGGTGCCGGTTCTCTACATGGCGCGGCGGCGCATTCTGGAGCTAAGCCGTTTGGGGCTGGCCGGGCGCGTGCGCGTCATCGTGAACCGCGCCGGAACCAACAGCATGGTGCAGCCGGCGCAGGTGGCCGAACTGCTGGGCGTGCAGGAGTACCTGCCGGTGGCCAACGACTATGCGCGGGTGAGCCAGGCGTGGGTGTCGGGCGAGAGAATTCCGCCGAAGACGGAGTTGGGGCGCGACATTCGGGCTCTGGCGGCGTGGATGGCCCGGGCCGACATCGCCGCCGAACAGTCCAAGGAACAGAAACCCAAGACGCAGTTGGGATGGATGGAGAGCCTGCGGAGCCGCTTTTTGAAGGAGAAAGGTCCCACCGAGGCACAGGTGGCCGAGACGAACGCGGACGGTCTGGCCGCCCTGAGCGCGCACACGGGAGTGTCGGCGGGACCACCGGCGGACGAGGCGGCCGGGACCAAGGCGCTGGCGCGCGGGGGCGCCGGGACGCGGCTGGTGAGGCGGAAACGCGGCGAAGGGGCCAAGTCGCGTGTTACAGACGTTTCTTCAACGACGTAAGGTGGTAGATTTGTAGTCGCATGGCTGCAAAAAGAGCGGGCGCCACCGCGCCAGTCGCGGAAGCGCAGGGCGACAGCATTCAGGGTTCCCTGAAGGAGCGTGGTGTCCGGATGACCCGCCAGCGCCAGATTCTGCTGGAACTGATCGACAAATCCGGCAAACATTTGGATGCGGAAACGTTGTTTCAAATGGCGCGCGAACAGGATCCCAAGCTGAACCGCGTCACCGTGTACCGCACCCTGAAGATGTTGAAACAGGGCGGGTTGGTGGACGAACTCGACCTGATGCATCTGGGGGGCGACCAGCACTACTACGAAACGCGCATGAAGCAGGAGCACGCCCATGTGATCTGCCTGCGCTGCGGCAAGGTGGAGGAGTTCTTCGGCGAACCGTTGCAAAGGCTGCGGCGGCAGGTGGAGCAGAACCTTGGCTTCGATGTGTTGATCGCGCGGACCGAGATCGGCGGGTACTGCGCGAACTGCCAGTCGCAGCGGGCGCGGGAGATGGCCGAGGCGGCCGTGGGGTCGGAGTTGAACGCGGGCGAGCACATTCAGCCGAGGCAGCGAAAAGGGTGAACGCCTCGCCGGGCGGCAATCCGCTCGGAGCCAGCTCTCCGAGGGGCGCCTTCCTCACGATCGTCCACCCCGCCGGGCAAAGCCGCCGGATCGAGTTGGGCTGCGAGCCGCTGACCATCGGACGGCAGTCGGAAAACACCATCGTACTGCGGGACAACCGCGTATCGCGCATCCATGCCCGCCTGGAACTGGAAGCGGGCGAGTACTACCTCACCGACTGCCAGAGCCGGCACGGCACCTTTGTAAACGGCGCACGGATGCAGGGGCGGCGCCGGTTGCAGGCGCATGACCGGATTACGTTCGGCTTCGACGACGGCTACCAGATTGTGTTCCAGAACACGGCCGTGGCGCTGCCGGAACTGGCCGGGGCGATGGCGCCTTCGGCCGGAGCGAATCTGGCGAAGCTGCGTTCCCTGCTCGAAGTGGCGCGTGCCGTGCAAAGCTCGCTTTCCACGCAGGAGGTGCTGGAAAGCGTGGTGGACGCGGCGCTGGCACTAACCGGCAGCGAGCGCGGCTTTCTTCTGTTGCGTCCGGGCTCGTATTCCGCTCAGAGGCGTCCGGAGACGGATACGGACCACGAAGAAACCAGGCCCGCGGATCTGGACATCCGCGTGGCGCGCGACCGCCAGGGCAATCCGCTTCCGGACACGGCCCTGCGCGTGCCCCGGCGCGTCATTGACCGGGCCTTGCGCGACCGGCGCGACCTGCTGAGCATGCAGTTCGATCCCGGCGGCGGCGATGACCTGTCGCCCGAGCACTCCATTGCGGCACTCGAGTTGCGCAGCGTGGTGTGCGTGCCGCTGGTGCGGATGCGGACGCAGAATCCCGAAGGCACCGTGGCCGCCCGGATCAGCGACACCGTTGGTCTGCTCTATCTGGATTCCCGCACGGCGGCGGCGGACCTGAGCATGGGCAACCGCGAGTTGCTTCAGACGCTGGCCATCGAAGCCTCGACGGTGCTGGAGAACGCCCGGCTGCTGGAACAGGACCGCCTGCGGCAGCGCCTGGAACAGGAACTTGATATTGCCCGCCAGATTCAGCAAAGCCTGCTGCCTCGCGCTCTGCCCGGCAGCGGCGCGCTCCGGGTGGCCGGGTCGAGCGTCTCCACCCATCAGGTGGGAGGCGACTTCTTCGACGTGGTTCCCCTCGACGGCGGCGGCTGGGCGATGGCGGTGGCCGACGTAAGCGGCAAGGGGGTTAGTTCGGCGCTGCTGGCCGGGCTGCTGCAAGGGGCGTTTCTACAGGCTCCGCGCACGGCCGCGGAAATTCGCGAAAAGCTCGCGGCGCTGAACCGGTACCTGCTGGACCGCACGCAGGGCGAAAAGTACGCCACGATTTTCTACATGTCCCTAAGCCCGGACGGCGCAATGAATTGGGCCAACGCCGGACACTGCGAGCCCCGGCTGGTGCGCGCGGCGGGCACGGTGGAGCGGTTGCGCGCCACGTCGCTGCCGGTAGGCATGCTGGACGGCGTCGAGTTCGGCGCCGAAACGCTGAAGCTGGAACGCGGCGACACGATTGTCGTGTTCAGCGACGGGCTTTCGGAAGCACGAAGCCCGAGAGGGGAAAATTTCGAGGCGGCGCGTCTGAAGGAACTGCTGATCGCAGGGGCGGGACTGGAGGCGGCGGAGCTGCACCAGAAGATCCTCGACGACGTGCAGGCGTTCACGGCTGGCCTGGAGCAGCTCGACGACATGACCCTCGTCGTGGCGCGATTCCAACCGGACGCCTGACCCCGCACGCTCCGTTTTCTCCCGGCCGGAAGCCTCTCGCCGCCCGCCGCGTTCATGACACGGGGTTGCGCCTCCCGAGAAGAGTGTGATGGAGTAACGGGCGATTCATGCCACAAGATTTACATGATTTGGATTTTCAGCGCCTTTGGCGCAGGCTACAGCAGGTCGGCCTGAACGCCTACGAGGCGCGCACGTACATGGTGCTGCTGGGGCACCCTCGCTTCAAGGCTTTGGAACTCGCGGCCCGGGCTAACGTGCCCCGGCAAAAAATTTACGAGGTGCTGGACAGCCTGGTGGAAAAAGGCTTCACGCAGGTGGTACAGGAACGGACGAAATTGTTTTCAGCCGTCGAACCCGGACTGGCCATTCCGAACTACATCGCCAGACGCCACCAGCAACTGGAGATCGAACTGGGCGAGCAGAGCCGGGTGGCCGAAGGACTGGTGGACGACCTGCACCGCGCCTACGCGGAAGGCAAGGAGGGCCGGGGCACGCTCGAATTCCTGCGCATCGTGAACGAGCCCGGACAAACGGCGGCGCAGTACCGGCGGATGATCGCCGGAAGCCAGCGCGAATACATCGAATTTTCGCGGCCCCCTTATGCCGTGGACCCTTTGGACGAACAGCTTGTCAAACAGGCGCGGCTGCGGGGCGTGAACTGCCGGCTGCTGATTCAGGCCGGGTCGATCGACGCCGGGCACAGGCAGCGGTTGAACGAATACCTGGCCTCCGGTATCGAAGTGCGTGAAATCGACTCCCTGCCGATGAAACTGGCGCTGTTCGACGAACGGCGCGGCATGATCGCGCTGCTGGACCCGCTGGTGACCAAGCCTGCCTGGACGGCGGTCGTCTTCGAGCATCCCGGCATGGGCGAGGCGATGAAGGGACTGTTTGAAAACTACTGGAACAAGGCCCACCCCGCGGCGCCCGGCGCTCCATCGCGCCAGTCTTCGCCGGCGGAGACGGCCGGCGGCTGAAGGCGACAACCTCCAAGTTACTGAAACCATTGAGGCGGGACCGGCACAAGCGGTCCCGCCTTTTCTCATGGAAAAAAAGTGGACACAAACGGTCCTCGATGGTAGGATTCCATTCAGGCGGTACTTGCAAACAGTTTGCGATAGCAATCCTACTGGAAAGGAATAGCTGGCGCTCGCTGCGTGCGAAAGCGGCATCATTCACAGGCCTCCGGTGAGAAACCGGAGGCGGCGCGCCGAGGGGCCGCGCCGCTGCGCACAGTTGAGAAACGTTTGCCTGAAGGCGGACGTGACAGCCAGGACAACGCGTGAGAATCAAGTTCAGAGTTCGCAGGAACACGAAAAAGAAGCAGCCGAGCCTGGATGGAACCGCGGAGTTCCGCCAGGGCAGTCCCCGGTACTGGGCCGCCGTGGGCACAATGGCCGCATGCAGTGTTTTGAGCGGTGGCGCGGGCGCACCGGTCTTCGGCGCACAGGCCGGCCGGCAACCGGCATCGGTGGCCGGCACAGGCCAGGCTCAGGCCGCGCGGCAGTTTCACATCGCGGCCGGACCTCTCGACGCCGTCGTGCGGCAACTGGCCGAAGCAACAGGTTTGCGTGTGGAGATGCAGGACCCGCTGGCCGGAGGCGTGCAGTCGCCGGGCGTCACCGGGCTGTTCTCGCCCGAGGAGGCGTTGCGAAAGGCCCTGGAAGGCACGGGGCTGACCGTGCAGTTGGGCGGCGCCGGGCAGTGGATGATCGAGATGCCGCCGTTGTGGGCCACGGTGGAAGTGAACGAACGCATGCCGCTGGCATCGCCGAAGTACACGGCGCCCGTGCGCGACCTGCCGCAGTCGATCATGGTCATCCCGCGGTCGGTGATGGAGCAGCAGGGCGCGACATCGCTGACCGAGGTGCTGCGCAACGTGCCGGGACTGACCCTCGCCGCCGGCGAAGGCGGCGTACCCGCGGGCGATAACCTGACCCTGCGCGGTTTCAGCGCCCGCAACGACATTTTCGTCGATGGCGTCCGCGACATCTCTCCCACCTCGCGCGATCCGTTCAACCTGGAGCAGGTGGAGGTGATCAAGGGACCGCAATCCGCGTTCACGGGCCGCGGTTCCACGGGCGGTTCAATCAATATGATCACCAAGACGCCCAGCCTGGCCAGGCACGCCGCGGCTTCGGTCGCGTTTGGCACGGCGAGTCTGCGCCGTTTCACGGCGGACGTGAATACCCCCGTGCGGTTTCTGGGCGAACGCACGGGGTTCCGCACAAACCTGATGTTCCACGAAGGCGGCGTGGCCGGACGCGACGTGGTGCACAACCGGCGCTGGGGGCTGGCCCCGTCGCTCGTCTTCGGCTCCGGTTCGCCGACGCGCTTCACCCTGGGCTATCAGAAATTGCGCCAGGACAACATTCCCGATTACGGGCTGCCCTGGGTGACGGCCACGCAGAACGTGCTGGCGGCCTACCGCGACCAGCCGGCTCCGGTGGCGCGGAACACCTACTACGGGATGAAGAACCGCGACATGGAATTCCTGAACTCGGACATGGGCACGCTCAGGTTCGAACATGAGTTCAGCGACAACCTTTCGTTGCGGAACCAGTTCCGCGTGAGCGCGAGCAAACGCAACTCGATTGTGACATCGCCGCGTTTTGCCAGCAATGACACGCTGGTCATCAGCCGCAGTTCGCCTTCCTGGGTGACCGAGGACAACGTGGTGGACAACCAGACGGACTTCCGCGCGCAGTTCAAGACGGCCGGCATCCAGCACGCCGCCGTCGGCGGCGCGGCCTTCACGCGCGAGAACAACAGACGTGTGGGACGCACGGCGGTAGGCACCCCCACGACGGATCTCTACAACCCCGATCCGAACCAGCCCTGGACTGGTTCGTTCACCCTGAGCACCATCCAGGGAGACGCCACCGGCAATACCCAAGCCGGGTTCCTGTTCGACACCGTGAAGCTGCACCGGATGTTCGAGCTGAACGGCGGTCTGCGCTGGGAGCGCTTCGCCACCGATGGCATCAGTTCGGCCGGCGCTTCACTGACACGCACCGA
This sequence comes from Bryobacterales bacterium, assembly GCA_020852175.1. GTDB lineage: Bacteria > Acidobacteriota > Terriglobia > Bryobacterales > Bryobacteraceae > JAFLBB01. The sequence goes on from JADZBH010000028.1 coordinate 100,612, forward strand.
CAATATGACCAGCGTGCGGGCGGCGGCCATCTTTAAGCCCGTCGAGCCAGGCAGCATCTACTTCAGCTATGGCACGTCAATGAACCCATCGCTGGAAGGCGTGGCCTACCAGACGGCGAACACGGCCATCGAGCCGGAGAAGACGTACACGACCGAAGCGGGTACGAAGTGGGAGTTGCTGAACGCGCGGCTGCTGCTGAGCGGCGCCATTTTCCACGTCGAGAAAACCAATGCGCGCACGCCGGGCGTTCTGCCGGATGAGCCGGCTCAGGTGCTGCAGGGCAACCAGGTGGTGAACGGCGCCGAGGCGGGCATCACGGGCAACATCACCCGTTCGCTCCGCGTCTTCGGCGCGTACACATTGCTGGGCAGCGAGATCACGAAGTCGAACACGCCGGCCGAGGTGGGCAACCGGTTCATCAATACGCCGAAAAATTCCTTCAGCCTATGGTCGAGCTATTCGCTGAAGAAACTCACCGTGGGCGGCGGCGTGCGTTTCGTGGACAGCCGCTTAGGCAACACGGCCAATACGCGCCGGGTGGGCTCCTACTGGACCCTGGACGCTCTGGCGCAGTACTCGCTGAACAAGCATCTGGACCTGCGCGTCAACCTCTACAACATGAATAACGCCTACTATTTTGAACGGTTGGGCGGCGGACACCTGGTGCCGGGCGCGGCCCGCTCGGCCATGGTGGCCACGAACTTCGTCTTCTAGTTCACACCCTATGCTGCTGCATATTCCACAGGTTTTGACCGACGAGCAGACCACCGAGTGCCGCCTGCTTCTGGAAGCGGCGGAATGGGTGGACGGACGCGTGACGGCCGGCTACCAGTCGGCGCGCGCCAAGAACAATTCGCAACTGCCCGAAGGCCATCCGGCGGCGCGGCAGGTGGGCGAGGTGATTCTGAAGGCGCTGGAACAGAACGCGCTGTTCCTGTCGGCGGCGCTGCCGTTGAAGGTATTCCCTCCGCTGTTCAACCGCTACGCCGGAGGCCAGTCGTTCGGCACGCACGTGGACAACGCCATCCGGCAGTCGCGCGAGACGGGCATGAAGATTCGCACCGATCTTTCGGCGACGCTGTTTTTCACCGGTCCCGAGGAGTACGACGGCGGAGAACTGGTGGTGGAGGACACCTACGGCGTGCAGCAGGTGAAGCTGCCCCCCGGACATATGGTGCTGTACCCTTCGACGAGCCTTCACCATGTGCGCCCGGTGACCAGCGGCGCACGGCTCTGCTCGTTCTTCTGGCTGCAAAGCATGGTGCGCGAAGACGCCGAACGGACGCTGCTGTTCGACCTCGACGTGGCCATTCAACAAATTACCGCGGAGCGGGCCGATCATCCGGCCTCCGTTCCGCTCACTGGTGTGTACCACAATCTCTTACGGCGCTGGGCGGAAATATAGCATGAGGAAAGTACTGTTCTGGATGCACCTGTGCACGGGCTGCGTGGCCGGGCTGGTGGTGTTGATCATGTCGGTAACGGGCGTGGCACTCACCTATGAAAAGCAGATGGTCCGCTGGTTCGACCGGCAGGCGCTCTCCGCGCGGCCGCAAGGCACGGCGCCGCTTCCGGCGGAAGCTCTGCTTGAGCGCGTGCGCGAGCAGAAGGGCTCGCTGCCGTCGTCGGTAACCTGGCGCAACTCGGCCGCCGAGCCGGTTCTGCTCAGCTATGGGCGCGAGGGACAGGCGTATGCCGACGCGGCCACGGGCGCCATTCTTGGCGCGGGCAACACGGGTGTGCGCAAGTTCTTCCGCGCCATGACGGACTGGCACCGCTGGCTCGGCCAGGAGGGGCCGGGCCGCACGGCGGGACGCGCGATCACAGGCGCCTGCAATCTGGCGTTTCTGTTCATCGTGGTCTCGGGGCTCTATCTTTGGTTCCCGCGGGAATGGACGCGCCGCCACTTCGCACCCATTCTGTGGTTCCGCGGCGGGCTCGGAGGCAAGGCGCGTGACTTTAACTGGCACAACGTGATCGGCTTCTGGTGCCTTGTGCCGTTGTTCGTGGTGGTGCTCTCCGGCGCGGTGATCTCTTACCCGTGGGCGAGCAACCTTGTCTACACGCTGGCCGGTTCGCAACCGCCCGCGCAGACCAAGGGCGGCGGCAAGGCAGGGGAAGGCAAAGGAAAGGATGCCAGACGCGGCGAAGGCAAAGGGGAAGGCGTCCAGGCTGCGCGCGGCGGTTCGCGGCCGGCCGGACCTCCCGGATTGGGCGCGGAGCCTCCCGCCACGCTGCCGCTGGACGGCATCAACACAGGCTTCGACCGCGCCCGCACGGCACGGAAGAGTTGGGAGGCGATCACGCTCCGGCTGCCTTCTTCCGAACGTGCGCCCATCGTGTTCAGTGTCGATGAAGGCGGCCCTGGACAGGGCCATCTGCGCAGCACGGTGACGCTGGCGCGGGAGACGGGCGCGGTAACGGTGCTGAACGAGTACGACACCTACGACGCAGGCCGTAAGGCGCGCATCTGGCTGCGCTTCGCGCACACGGGCGAGGTGTACGGCATGACGGGGCAGACCATAGCCGGCCTGGCATCGTTGGGCGGCGTGTTCCTGGTCTACACGGGCGTCGCGCTCAGCCTGCGGCGGTTCGCGGCGTGGCGGCGGCGGCGCGTGCGGGCCGTCGAGTGTCCGGAAGAGGCGGCCGCCTAACAAGAAAGTTTTGCGACTCACGCGCGTCTTCCGCATTCCTTCCGATAAGTCTCTCAGGTAGTAAGCGCCGCTGACCGGCCGTCCAGTTTTCGGCCGCCAGCTTCTGCATTGCGCCGGGCTTCGCCGTCCGCGAGAGGGGCGCAGCAGCCTCACGAGCAACAGCATGGAGCCGGCCATTCTCGTGGTCCAGGCGCGGAACGAGAGAGGGTTTGAGGGAAATGAAATCACAAATGACAGTTGGAAAGAAGTTCAGTCTGGCCTGTGCGGGGCTGGTCCTATTCACCGCCCTCCTGGGAGGGTTCTCGCTCTACAGTCTCGCCGGCATCGACAAGAACCTCCAGGCAATCGTGGCCGACTCGTTGCCCGGCGTCATCTCCATCGCGGAAATTCGCGGGCGGTTCCTGGAAATTCGCGGGCATGCCTGGAGGCATATCGCCACTCCGGACACGGCCGCCATGGCAAAGATCGATGAAGAGATTGCCGGCTTCAAGCGGCAAATCGAGGAGGCGTTACCCCAGTATGAGAAGACCATCACGTTAGCCGAGGACCGGGCGCGGTTCGACCGGCTGCGGCCGCACTTCGATCGCTTTTATTCCACCTGGGAGGATGCGAGAAAGCTGAGTTTGGCGAATCAGAAGGCGGAGGCGCGATCGCGTTACATCGCCGAGGTGGATCCCTCGTATATCCAGCTCCGCGGCTCGCTCAGCGAACTGGTCGATTGGAACAAGGGCAACGGTGAGCGGAACGCGCACAGTTCGACCGCGGCGCTGAACCAGGCGCGGTGGTGGACAGGGTCGCTGCTGGCTATCAGTGTCATCGTGGGCGGCTTGCTGGCCTTCTTCATCACACGCGGCGTCAACACCGCCCTCACCCGCGCGATCGGCGAACTTGCCGCTGGCGCCAGACAGGTGGCGAGCGCCGCGTCGCAGTTGTCCACCTCAAGCCAGTCGCTGGCGCAGGGCTCCTCCGAGCAGGCGGCTTCCATCGAGGAGACATCGGCTTCGAGCGAGGAGATCAACTCCATGGCCCGCCGGAACAGCGAGAACTTGCGCGCGGCGGCGGATCTGATGACGCAGTCGCAGCAGAAGTTCGCCCAAACCAACCAGGCGCTGGACCAGTCGGTAGCCGCAATGGGCGAAATCAGCACGCAAAGCGACAAGATTTCGAGAATCATCAAGACCATCGACGAGA
>JADZBH010000029.1 GCA_020852175.1 Bryobacterales bacterium
CGCGGGCGCGGGCATCCAGCACGCGGAGATGTTCCCGCTGGTGCACCGCGACCGCGACAACCCGCTGGAGCTCTTCCAGATCTGGCTCAACCTGCCGGCGGCGGACAAGATGGCGCCGCCGCACTTCGAGATGTTCTGGGCAAATGAGGTGCCGGTCGTTGCGCCTGCGGCCGGCGTTTCCGTCACGCTGGTGGCGGGTGCGCTGGACGGCGTGGCGCCGCCTTCGCCGCCGCCGCATTCGTATGCCTCGAAGGCGGAGCGCGACGTGGCGATCTGGACTATGCGGCTGGCGGCGGGCTCATCCTGGACATTGCCGGCGGCAGCTGCCGGGGCGAACCGGTTCCTCTACTTCTTCGCCGGGAAGTCGCTGCGCGTCGCGGGGACGCCCGTCCCCGAGCCCCGGCTGGTCGTCGTGGATGCGGGGGAGGCGGTGTTGCTCGAGGCCGCGGATTCGCCGGTCGAGTTGCTCCTGCTCCAGGGACGGCCCATCGGCGAGCCGGTCGCGCAATACGGCCCGTTCGTCATGAATACGCGCGCCGAGCTGCAGCAGGCGTTCGCGGACTACCAGCGAACGCAGTTCGGCGGGTGGCCCTGGGGGGCGACGGATCCGGTGAATGGGCGGGAGGAGCGGTTTGCCCGGCAGCCGGATGGGTCCGTGGAACGGCCCACGGGAGTTACGGGGCGGTAGCCCAAGGCGTCACCTGGCGTCGTGCCGGATAACCGGCAGCGATTGCCGGATTGGCCCTGGCGTTATCGGATGGCCCGGGGCGATTCTCCTTCGCGTTCAGGGGCTTGCCGTGGACCTGTTTCCTCACAGGGAACAGAATTGAGGCGTTATCAATCAACGGGCTTGGCTTATCGGTGGTTATGACCCCGAACGCCTGTGGCCCCAATACTAGCGATCTGTAACAGTCATTGTGATAGTATCATCGTGTCCATGGGAGGGCACGATGAAGCTGACGAAATTGGAGCGTGCTGAATTGACCAAGAGGGCATCGGCGCGAACAGTTCGAGCAGAGGACGCGCGCCGCGCGCGTTGCATCCTGTTGCTTTCGGACGGGTGTACTTGGAGTGATATTCGGGACAAGGTGGGCTGCAACGATAGTTTCATTGCGCGCTGGAGCAAGCGATTCGAGGCGGATCGGCTGGCAGGGCTCTTCAGCCGGCACCGTGGCAGCGAAGCCAGGACGCTCACGCCGAAGCTGGAGGCTCGAATTCTGGAAAGAACGCGTCAGAGCCCCCCGGACGGCTCGACGCATTGGAGCACACGCAGGCTGGCGCGAGCGGTTGGCACGAATCATATGAACGTGGCGCGCGTATGGGCGAAGCACGGACTCAAGCCCCACCGCGTGCAGCGCTACATGGCCTCCAACGATCCCGACTTCGAGGTCAGGGCTGCGGACGTGATCGGCCTCTATCTCAATCCGCCGGCGCACGCTGCGGTCTTTTGCGTGGATGAAAAGACGGCTATCCAGGCGCTCGATCGCAAGGATCCCGTGCTGCCGCTGTCGCCGGGGCGCATCGAGCGTCATGGATTCGAGTACTACCGGCACGGGACGTTGTCTCTGTATGCGGCGTTCAATACCAGGACAGGGGAAGTGCTGGGCAAGACTGCACAGCGCCATACCTCGGCCGAGTTCGTGGCGTTCCTGGCTGATCTCGCGGCCAACCAGCCCACAGGCAAGGAGATTCACGTGATCGCCGACAATCTCTCGGCCCACAAGACGAAGCGGGTCGCCAGCTTCCTTGCCGAGCATCCAGGCGTTCATATGCACTTCACGCCGACGTACTCGTCCTGGCTCAACCAAGTCGAACTCTGGTTTGCCAAGATCGAGCGCGATGTGATCGCCCGAGGCGTATTCACGTCCGTCAAGGATCTGTCCCGAAAGCTCATGCGATACATCCGTCAGTACAACAAAGCGCCTCGAGCGGTGAAATGGAAGTACTTCGATCCGTCTCGCCGGATTACTACTGAATCAACTGTTACAGTCCACTAGTTGGATGGCAGCAGGAAGCGCCCCGACAAATTGAGCGACTGACTTGTACTTCGAACTGATCGGCGAAATCACGCATGTTGAGACATTTGCCACCGGTTCATCGATTCGCGAGATCGCTCGCCTTCGCAAGCGCTATGGGCGCGGAAGATGGAGGAAGCGCAAGGGCTTCGCCCAGGTGCGGCTCGCCGATGGGGCAGTGTGCCGAGCCGAGGTACACTGGCATGAAGCAACCGGCATCGGTCGTCGCGAACCGAAACTCAAGCGCCTAATTGACTGAACACTGTGGCCTCCAACCCTACGAAATTCGTGCTTTGCCTCCGCAACAAGGGCTACGAAGCGTCTCTCGAGCCGCTAAAGATCTACCGCCTCCTCACCGATCGCGGCGCCGAGAAGCACAAACTGGTTCGTGTCATCGACGAGTCTGGGGAGGACTACTTGTTCCCGGCGACCTACTTCAAGCCAATTGAGCTCCCTGCGCCAATTCGTCGAGCAATTCGCGCTGCCATCTAACAACGCGTTCGAGCGGCCGTGTAGCTTGGGTGGGCCGCGTCTTCCCGCGGCCGAGACATCGTGCCCGGCCGCTCAGCTCAATCGTCAGGGCTCACCAAGAATGGCAGCCGACGCCGACATCGCGAAGTTCGTTGAAGCTATCGGTGCAGCCGAACCCTGGACTTGGGCCGATCGCGAGGTGTTTCACTTGAAGCTTGAAGATGGATAGGCAGGCGCAGATTCAACGGGCGGAACGCTTTCGTTCGCTGCACGCCTGCGGCCAGGTGTTCCTTTTGCCCAACGCTTGGGATGCTGGTAGTGCGCGGGTCTTCGCCCACCTCGGATTCGGCGCCATCGCCACCACAAGCGCGGGCGTGGCTTGGTCGCTGGGCTACCCCGACGGAGAGCAGGCGCCGTTGGACGAAGTCATCGCGTCGATCCGGCGCATGGTGCGCGTCACATCGCTCCCCCTCAGTGCGGATTTCGAAGCAGGCTATGGAGGATCCCCCGAGGCCGTGGCCGCCAGCGTGCGTACGGTGATCGATGCCGGTGTCGCAGGTATCAATCTCGAAGACGGTATCCGCCACCAGAGCATGCGCGATATGGACGACGCGGCACGACGGGTCGCAGCGGCGCGACACGCAGCGGTCGATGCGGGCGTGCCGATTGTCATCAATGCGCGCATTGATACCTGGATGGTCGATGACGAAGCCTCCACGAGTGAGCGCATTGCGGACACGACTCGTCGGGCTCACGCCTATCTAGCGGCCGGTGCCGATTGCATTTTTCCCATCGGTCTGGCGGACCCTGAGGTAATCGCCACGCTGTGCGCGACGATCAAGGCCCCGGTCAACATCGGCGCCCGCGCCGGTCTGCCGAATCTGGCCGAACTCGGACGCCTCGGCGTGGCACGTGTCAGCACCGCCACCCGGCTTGCAACCGCCGCGTTCGCGAGCGCCTCCGCGGCGGCGGAGAGGCTACGGCGCACCGGTAACTTCGATGGCCTCAACGCCGCCCTGGACTACGAGGACATCCAGCATCTGTTCGTTTCCCCCGACATCACCGAAGGAGATACCCCTTGAGCCAGCGACTCGACTACAGGCTTGCCTCACCCGAGGCGTTCAATGCGCTGATCCATACCGAACGGCAGGTCCACAAAAGCGGCCTTGAGGAGCCACTGCTGGAGCTGGTCAAATCCCACGCCTCACAGATCAACGGCTGCGCATGGTGCCTGGACATGCACACCAAGGACGCCCGCGCCCGTGGCGAGACCGAACAGCGCCTGTACCTGCTTTCCGTGTGGCGCGAGGCGCAGTGCTACAGCGCGCGCGAGCGCGCCGCGCTGGCCTGGACCGAAGCGGTCACCCGGATCGCCACGCAGGAAGTGTCCGATGCCCTCTACGCTGAAGTGCGCGCGCACTTCGACGAGAAGGCCCTGGTAGACCTGACGCTGGCGATCATTGCGATCAACGGCTGGAACCGAATGAACGTCGCCTTCCGCACCCGGGTGGGCGATTATGTCAGCCCACACGCAGCGGGCCGCTGAAGTGCCCTGTCAGTCGGCCGGCATGCCAGCGGATGCGACGCGACAAACCAAGATCGAGTGTCTGGGTCGATCACATGCATGGACACCACAGTTGTAACGATCTGGCCGCCTAGCAAGCGGCTGCAGCGGACGGTCCGCTGCGCGGCCCGCCGCCGAACCGGAGCGTTAGCCATCCAGGCAACCGCCGGATCCGTTCGCCGGGCGTCGATCGAAGGGAGGGATTGAAGATGACCCGCGTCCGAGTCGACTGCTTCACCCTCTCCCTCGACGGCTACGGCGCCGGCCCCGACCAGGATCTCCGCAGCCCTCTCGGCGTGGGCGGAGGCGACCTGCACCAGTGGCTGCTCCCAACCCGCACGCTGCAGCGCACGCTCTTCGGCGCCGACGGCGGCACGACCGGGATCGACGACGATTTCGCCGCGCGCGGCTTCAGGAACGTCGGCGCGTGGATTCTCGGCAGGAACATGTTCGGCCTCTTTCGCGGCCCTGGCCCGACATGGCGTGGAAGGGCTGATGAGGCGACAACCCGCCCTATCATGTGCCGGCTTTCGTCCTCACGCACCACCCGCGCCCATCCCTGCCGATGGAAGGCGGGACGATCTTCCACTTCGTCACGGGCGGCATTCACGAGGCCCTCGACCGGGCGCGCGAGGCGACGGGCGGCAAGGACGTGCGCATCGGCGGCGGGGCCGACACCATCCGCCAGTATCTCCGCGCGGGCCTCGTCGACGAGATGCACGTGGCCATCTCGCCTGTCCTGCTGGGCCGGGGCGAGCCGCTGTTCGAGGGGATCGACCTGCGCTCCCCGGGGTACGAGTGAGCCGAGTTCGTGGCGTCGGGGAAGGCCACCCATGTCGTGCTCAAACGTCAAGGGCAGGATGGTGCCTGACACTTCGGGGGCTCCGTGATCGTCCGCCCCGAGCAACCCGCCGACTTCCCCGCGACGCGGCAAGTGAACCTCGCCGCCTTCGACACGCCGGCCGAGGCCGACCTGGTGGATGCCCTGCGCGCC
>JADZBH010000030.1 GCA_020852175.1 Bryobacterales bacterium
CATCACCAGACAGGCCTACGGCTTTCGCAATTTCGAGAACTATCGCCAGCGCGTGCAGGTGTTATGTTCTTAGGAGGTCTTGGGATTGGGGTTTGCCCCCGTTGTTGGCGTACAGCCCGTAGAGCCCCCCGGGGCGGGTTCTTTGGAGCGGGAGACGGGAATCGAACCCGCGACCAACAGCTTGGAAGGCTGTGACTCTACCACTGAGTTACTCCCGCGCGACGGAGCAGGCTTCATTCTACCAAATGAGCGCCGCGCACCACGCCTATTGCGCTCCGCGCGACAGCAGCATCACCTTCACCGTGTGGAACATCACCAGAAAATCGAGGCCCGGCGACAGGCTCTTGATGTAGTAGAGGTCGTACTCCAGTTTCTTCACCGTGTCCTCGATCGTGTCACCATACTTGTGGTTGATCTGGGCCCAGCCGGTGATGCCCGGCCGAACCACGTGCCGCTGCCGGTAGAACGGAATCTGCTCGCTCAGCGTCGCCACGAATTCCGGCCGCTCCGGTCTTGGTCCGACGATGGACATTTCGCCGCGCAGCACGTTGAACAACTGCGGCAGTTCGTCGATGCGCGATTTGCGCAGGAAGCGGCCCAGCGTCGTCACCCGCGGGTCGTTCCGGACGGCCCACACAGCGCCGGTCTTGGCTTCGGCGTCAGCTCTCATGGAACGGAACTTATAAATGGTGAAAATTCTTCCGTTCAGCCCGACGCGCCGCTGCTGGTAGAGCGCCGGTCCCGGCGAGGTCAGCTTCACCAGAATCGCCGCCAGCACCATGACCGGCAGCGTGATCAGCACGCCGGCCAGCGCGATCACCCAGGAATACATCGACTGCGCCCGCACCATCAGTTCGCTCGGACCCAGTCGCGTGGTGAAGATCAGTTGCGAAGGCCGGATCTGCTCCGTGCACACGCGCCGGAAGACATATTCAAACGTCGTCGCCGCCTCTTCGATCTTGATGCCGCCGAAGCCCAGGTCCAGCAGTTGGGAAACCGGCATCTGCTGCCGGCTTTCGCGCAGGCCCACCACGATGCGGCTGACGTTCTGCTCCTCCACCACTCGTTTGATATTCCCCAGCGGTCCGAGCAGCGGCCCTTCGCCTGAGGCCTCCTCGTTCAGTTCCGTGTCTTCCAGGAAGCCCGCCACGGCCAGGCCATACTCCGGGCGCTGGTTGATCTGGTGAGCCACCTGCACCGACGCCGGACTCGATCCCACGAACAGTACGCGCTCCGCCGCCAGGTTCCCCGTGATCGCCCCGGACAGCGCCATGCGCCACAGCGGCAGCGCGACCAGCAGGAACAGGCTCCCCGTCATCATCATCCATCGCGGCAGGACCAGTTCGGGCCTCAGGTAGCTCAGCACCGCCTGGAACAGAAACGCGAAACCGAACACCAGGCAGATCTGCTGCAGCAGCATCACCTTCGAGGGCGACCGCAGGTTGTCGTACATATCCTGCAGATACAGCCCCAGAAGGATGCCCACCACCATCAGCGCGATCCTCGGCCACCCGTTTTCGTACATCAGCCAGACGGTCGGGTCGATGTCGGAGTGAAGGAACGCCGCCACCGTGTAGGCGCTGACGATGAGTGTAATCTCGCAAACAATAGCTCCCAGCACGGAGGCCGGAATCAGGTGTAGGAGTGATCTCATTGATGGTCCGCGCCCAACAGACAACAGCGAGGCTCAACCATTGTGCCAGAGATCGGGGACCGAATGCATCCGGAACTGAGGGCGGTCACGGTCCGGGGGTTACAAACATTCTGATTGTTTGCAAGCGTTTGCGGCCTCGCTGCGGAGGCTGCGTTGACGCTTGCCCGTCCCGGTGGTAGCCTCAAATAGGACAAATAAGGTCTTATTGGGCGAACATTCGCCGATGATCTCCTTGCCATGCTGAAGTTGACCAAACGTTCCGATTATGGGCTCATCGCGCTGCGGCACCTTGCGCTGACGGGCGACGTGCCGTCGGTCCCGGCCTCGGCGAAGGAGATCTCCACCGCTTACCGCATCCCGTTGCCCTTGCTCGCCAAGGTGCTCCAGACGCTGGCCCGGAGCGGCTTTCTTGAATCCGAGCAGGGAACGCGCGGCGGCTACAGGCTGGCCCGCCCGGCCGGACGGATCACGACGTTGGAAGTCATCCGGGCCATCGACGGGCCGGTGATTCTCACCTCCTGCTTTACTCACGAGGGCGTCGAGTGCGATCAGTATGAGACGTGCACCGTGAAGACGCCCCTGCGCAAGGTGCACGAGGGCATTCTGCGGCTGTTGGAAGGCACCACCGTGGCCGACCTGGCCAGTGACACTGGGGCCTTCGACCCCAGCAGTCTGGTTGCGATACACCCGGCGCCCGAGACGGCCGGGGCGACAAGGAAACTAACGCAATGAAGCTCCCGATTTATTTGGATAACCACGCCACCACGCCGCTGGACCCGCGCGTTCTGGAAGCGATGATGCCTTACTTTCAGGAGCAGTTCGGCAATGCCGCCAGCCGGAACCATGCCTTTGGCTGGGTGGCCGAGGAGGCCGTGGAGACGGGCCGCAAGCAGATCGCCTCTCTGATCGGCGCCAACGCCAAGGAGATCATTTTCACCAGCGGCGCCACGGAGTCCACCAACCTGGCCATCAAAGGCGTGGCCGACATGTACGCCGAGCGCGGCAACCACATCATCACCGCCGCCACGGAGCACAAAGCCACGCTGGATACTTGCAAGCACCTGGAAAAGAAGGGCTGCCGGGTCACCTTCCTGCCCGTCATGCAGGACGGGCTGATCGACCTGTCCATGCTGCGTGAGGCCATCACCGACAAGACCATCCTGGTCAGCATCATGTATGCCAATAACGAAATTGGCGTGATCCAGCCGGTGGCCGAAATCGGCAGGATTTGCAAGGAGCGCAGCGTGCTGTTTCATTGCGACGCCGTGCAGGCGGTGGGCAAGATTCCGGTGAACGTCCTCACGGACAACATCGACCTGATGTCCATCTCCGGCCACAAGATCTACGGCCCCAAGGGAGTGGGCGCGCTCTACGTCCGGCGGCGCAACCCGCGCGTGCAACTGACGGCGCAGATTGACGGCGGCGGCCACGAACGCGGCATGCGTTCGGGCACGTTGAACGTTCCCGGCATCGCCGGGCTGGGCAAGGCGTGTGAACTGGCGCAGAAGGAGATGGCCGCCGAATCCGTACGCATGGCCGCGCTGCGCGACCGCTTGAAGGACAAGCTGATGTCCGCCCTGGATGAGACCTACATCAACGGCTCCTTGGAGCACCGTCTGCCGAACAACCTGAACATCAGCTTTGCCTATGTCGAAGGCGAGTCGATGCTGATGGGCATCAACGACGTGGCCGTTTCCAGCGGTTCGGCCTGCACCTCGGCGACGCTGGAGCCGAGCTATGTATTGAAGGCGCTCGGCGCGGGCGACGATTTGGCCCATTCCAGCATCCGATTCGGTATCGGCCGCTTCAACACCGAAGAGGAAATCGACTACACGGCCGGAAAAGTCATCAGCGTGGTGAAGAAGCTCCGCGAACTTTCGCCGCTCTACGAGATGGTGAAAGAAGGAATCGACCTGACGAAGGTGCAATGGACGGGCCACTAAGGGGCCCGACGGGAGGAACTGAAAAATGGCGTACTCCGATAAAGTTCTCGATCATTACAACAACCCGCGCAACGTGGGCTCGCTCGACAAGGCGGACCAGAACGTGGGCACCGGCATCGTCGGCGCGCCGGAGTGCGGCGACGTGATGAAGCTGCAAATCAAGGTGAACGACGCCACCGGCATCATCGACGAGGCGAAGTTCAAGACGTTCGGCTGTGGCTCGGCCATCGCCAGTTCGTCGCTGGCCACCGAGTGGCTGAAGGGCAAGACGGTGGACGAGGCCATGGCCATCAAGAACACCGACATTGTCAACGAACTCAGTCTGCCGCCGGTGAAGATCCATTGTTCCGTGCTGGCCGAGGACGCCATCAAGGCCGCCATCAACGATTACAAGGCGAAGGGCTCCACACGGAAGCCGGCCGCCGGCGTGGAGGCGTAACATGATCACAGTCGCGGACAAATCCGTTCCGGCAACTCCCACCATCACGGTCACTCCCAAGGCGGTCGAGAAGATCCGCGCCGCTTTCGAGAAAGAGGGCGTCGCCGTTGGCGGCGGTCTCCGGCTCGGCGTGCTGGGCGGCGGGTGCTCGGGCTTGAGCTACCAGTTCAAGTACGACGCCAAGCCGCGGGAGCGCGACCATGTCTTCGAGTACGGCGACGTGCGCGTCTTCGTCGATCCCAAGAGCATGTTGTATCTGAATGGCATGACGCTCGACTACAAGGAATCCATCATGCAATCGGGTTTCGCCTTCGACAACCCCCACGCCACCAAGAGCTGCGGCTGCGGTTCCTCCTTCTCGGCCTGAGCCCGGCCGTGCGTTACTACGAAGCCCTCGGACTCGAACCGCGCCTGGCGCTGGATGCCGGCGATTTGCAGAAGCGCTTTTACGACCGCAGCCGCCAGTGGCATCCGGACCGCTTCTCGACGCGGCCGGCCGCCGAACAGCGGACGGCGCTTGAAATGACGGCTCTCATCAACGACGCCTTCCGCACGCTGCGCGATCCCGCGGCGCGGGCCGAATATGTTCTGAGCGAAAACGGACTGGAAGCCTCGGCGCAGCGCGGCAAGGACGTTCCGGCCGATTTGCTGGAAGAGGTCCTGGAACTGAACATGGCCTTGGAAGAGGCCGATGGCGCACAGGTGGCGCGTTCGCTGGGCCAGTTTGAATCGATGCTGGCCGGAGTGGACGGCCAGTTGGCCGGCCTGTTCGCGGCCTGGGACGCCGCCCCGTCGGCTGGCAGGCTCGAACCGGTCAGGGCGGCCTTGAACCGCCGGAAGTACATCGCGAACCTGGTCCGCGATGCGCGAAAGACGCTGGAAACGGCGCGGGAAACCTAAATGTTTGCAATCGATTTCGGCAAGCCCAAGAACGAGGTGGTCGTGGGGATCGACCTGGGCACCACCAACTCCCTGGTGGCCGCGATGGGTCCTTCGGCTCCGTTCATCATTCCCGGACCCGACGGCGACCCGCTTGTGCCCAGCGTCGTCACCGCGCTGCCCAACGGCGACTTCCTGGTTGGCAATCCCGCCCGGCGCGCCCTGGTCACGCATCCCAGGCGTACTGTCTACAGCGTGAAACGCCTGATGGGACGCGGCGCCGCCGACATCGCCGAGGAGCGCAAACTGCTGCCGTTCAAAATGGGCGAGGGCTCCGAATCGGTGATCCAGATCGAACTCGGCACCCGCACCTTCACGCCGCCCGTCATCTCCGGCATCATCCTCAGGCGACTCAAGCAGAACGCCGAGGAGCACCTGGGCGAGCCCGTCACCAAAGCCGTCATCACCGTTCCGGCCTACTTCAACGACGCCCAGCGCCAGGCCACCAAGGATGCCGGACGCATTGCCGGGCTGGAAGTGCTCCGTCTGGTGAACGAACCCACGGCGGCCGCGCTCGCTTACGGACTCGACAAGCGCAAGGAAGGCATCGTCGCCGTCTACGACCTGGGCGGCGGCACGTTCGATATCTCGATTCTCCGTCTGCAGGACGGCATCTTCGAGGTGCTGGCCACCGGAGGCGACACGCGCCTGGGCGGCGACGACATCGACAATCTCCTGCTGCGCGTGGCACTGGAAGACATCGCCAGCGAGTGGGGCGAGGACCTGACGAAGAACCTGGAGGCCGTGCAACTTCTCCGCCGCGCCGTCATCGAGGCCAAACACGCGCTGTCGGTGCTGCCGAGGACGAATGTCGTCCTCGAATACAGGGATCGCCGCTACGCCCGCGAACTGACGCGGGATGTTTTTAACCGCCTGGTGCTGCCCATCGTCGAACGCACGCTCGCGCCCTGCCGCCAGGCCATGGCCGATGCCGGCGTGACGACCGGGCAGATCGACGAGGTGGTGCTGGTGGGCGGCAGCACGCGCGTTCCGCTGCTACGCGAGGCCGTGGAACGTCTCTTCCGCGCCAAGCCGCATTGCGAGTTGAACCCGGACCAGGTGGTCGCCCTGGGCGCCGCCGTTCAGGCCAGCATCCTGAGCGGCCAGCAGACGGACAAACTGCTGCTCGACGTCACGCCCCTCTCGCTCGGCATCGAAACCATGGGCGGACTGGTGTCCCGGATCATCCAGCGCAACTCCACCATCCCGGCCTCGGCCACGGAAACCTTCACCACGGCCGTTGAAGGCCAGACCAACGTGCTCATCCACGTCGTGCAGGGCGAGCGCGAAATGGTCAAGGACTGCCGTTCGCTGGCCCGTTTCGATCTCAAGGGCATCGCTCCCATGCCCGCCGGGATGCCCCGCATCGAGGTACGCTTCCTGATCGACGCCAACGGCATTCTCCAAGTGAGCGCCCGTGAACAGCGCACCGGCCTGGAGCAGAGCGTCGAGGTGAAGCCCAGCTACGGGCTGAGCGACGAACAGGTCGAAGCCATGATCCTGGAATCCATCGAAAGGGCCGAGGACGATTTCGCCGAACGCCAGGTGCGGGAGATGCGCGTCGAGGCCGATAACGTCATGCAGGCCGTCGAAAAGGCCAAGCAAAGCGACGCCTGGTTCGAGCGGCCCGAGGACGAGCGCGAAAGCGTCAACCGCGCCTTGAACGAACTTCTCGTCGTCTACCACGGCGACGACCATACCCTCATCCGGGTCAAGATCGAGGCCCTCGACGAGGCCACGCGGCCCCTGGCCGAAACCATCATGAACTCGGCCGTGAACACGGCGTTGAAGGGCACGAAAATCTAGGGAGGGGCCATGAAAAAGTTGGACTGGACGGATTCCGAGGACATCGGCATCGAGTTGTACGAAGCCCATCCGGACACGGACCCTCTCGGCGTCCGCTTCACCGACCTCCACGCGTATGTCACGGGGCTCAAGAACTTCGCCGGCGATCCGGCGGCGTCCAACGAAGCCAAACTGGAAGCCATCCAGATGGCCTGGCTCGAAGAGTACAAGGAAAACCGGTAGGTTCCGCTCTCAGTCCAGTATTTCGCCGATCTGCACCTGCAACGGTATGGCGGTGTAGTTGGCGATATCGGCGGCGATCCGCGCCACGTTGGGCGGCAGCGCCTCGTTCAACGCCTCCATCGAGGCGAAATCCATGTGCGCGACCGCCGTGTAGAGCGGCGGCATCCCCGCCGCCAGTCCCTGTAGTCCGCGCTCGGCCTGTAGACGCAGCAGGCTACCGCCCAACAGGTTTCGCACCAGGGGCAGGTGCTGGTTTACATAGTAGTCCCAGTCGAATCGTGCCTGATCGTCGTAGGCGTAAAACGCGGTCACGCGAACCATCGGCCAAGTGTAGCCCAGCCGGCCATGCCCGGCAATCCCGCGCGTGCTAGCCTCATGACAATATGCGGAATCGGAGAGTGGGCGTGCTGGCGGCAGCGTTGTGCGCCGCGTCGATGGGCGCAGGGTTGGGCGCAGGCAGAGAGCCGGACGGACGGCTCATCCGCCGGGGCCATGTCCTGGCCGGCATCCCTGAAGGCGCCGCGCGGCAGGCCAGTCCGCAGCCGCGGCTCGCGCCCGCGGCTCCCTGCAATCTGCATTCCACCGGCGAATATCCCGGACTCTTTTCCGCCGCCGCCACCAGTTCCACCTACCATCTCCGTTCCACCGGCACGCTGCGCGGCGTGCTCCTCTTCCTCGAATTTCCCAGCGCCCGCACACAGCCCGGCGACGCCACCACGCAGGCTCTCTATGACGAACTGGCGCCGCCGTACACCAGGATGATGGCCAGCCTCTCCTACAACAGGCTGCGCGTCGACATCACTCCCATCCACAAGTGGTATCTCATGCCGCGCGACTTTCATCAGTACCCCTTGCGAACCTATGGCGACCTGCGGGAGTTCTTCCGCGCCGTGATCTCCGCGGCCGACGCCGATGTCTCCTTCGCCAGCTTCGACTTCATCACCGTCATCACCTCCCAGAGTCTCGACGTGGGCGCCGCGCAAGCCTTCCTCCTGCTGCCCGGCGTCGAAGCCTCCGCCGACGGCGTCCTCATGAAGTTCATGACCTTCATTCCCCGCCGCCTCCGCTTCCACGACGTGCTGGCTCACGAAAATCTCCACCTGATGGGCCTCCAGGACCTCTACCTCCTGGACGCCAATACCAATGACGACAGCATCCGGCCCTTCGGGCGCTGGGATGTCATGTCGTCCGGCTACGGCCTCACCGCCTGGCACAAGGAAAAACTCGGCTGGATCGAACCTTCGCAAATCACCTGCCTGGCGGCGGGTTCGGGCCAGGCGACGCTTACCCCCGTGGGTTCGGCCACTGGCGTCAAGGCGCTCGCCGTGCCTGTCTCGCCCACGCGAGTCATGGTGGCGGAAGCGCGCGAAACCGGCCCGGACGATCCCGCGCTCTGCGAATCCGGCGTCATCATCTATTCGGTGGACTCCGCCGTCGAAACCGGCGAAGGCCCATTCCAGATCAAACCCGCCAAGCTCACCGGACCCGCCCTGCTGCGTTCCTGCATCCCTCCCGAGCCCAACGCGTATGCGGCCTACGATGCCGGCCCGCAGTCCATCTCGCGCCACTTCGAGCCCGGTCCCAACCTGCTCTTCGAGGTGACGGGAAAACAGGCTTCCGGGTATACCGTCCGCGTGCGCACGGTGGCCGGCGCGGGCGCCGTTCCGCGCACCCTGCGGAAGCTCTCGGGCGACAACCAGACGGCGGGCATGAACCGCGAGGCCGCCGAACCCCTGGCCGTGCGCGTGCTCAACGGCAACGGCCAGCCCGTGCCCAATCCCTCCGCCGATGAGTTTCTCCCCGTGCAGTGGCATGTCGTCAGCGGCACGGGTTCCATCACGGCCGCCTCGTCGGACGCGAGCGGCGAGGCGCGCGCCCGCGTCAAGGCCGGCGCCTCCACGGCACCCATCGTCGTCCGCGCTTCCATCGGCTCCACCGCGCAATACTTTTCGCTCCGCGTCGCCGACTCGCGCCCCGTTCCGGCGTCGGTCGTGAACGGCGCCAGCTTCCGGCAGGGACCCATCGCCGCTCTGGCGCCCGGCTCCTGGGCCGTGCTCACCGGCTCCGGCCTGGCATCCCAAACCGCCGCCGCCGAGCCGCCCTATCCGTTCTCGCTCGCCGGAACGGCGATCACGCTCCGTGACAGCCGCGGCGTGAATCACCCCGCGCCGCTCTACTACGTCTCTCCTGGGCAGATCAATTTCCTCGTTCCCGAAAACGCCGCGCCGGGCGCGGCAGCCATCACCGTCAGCACGGAGGAAGGCGCCTCGGCCACGCCGGTGACGGCGCTGGTGCGCGCCGTGGCGCCGGGCATCTTCACCGCCAATGCGTCCGGTTCGGGCGTAGCCGCCGGTTTTGCCGCCCGTGTGAAGTTCAACGGAGAGGTGGAATCGGTTCCCCTCTTTTTTTATGACGAACCGGGCCGCCGCTTCGAAAACCTGCCCCTTCGCCTGGGCGCGCCCGAGGAGCCGGTTTACCTCGTTCTGTTTGGCACAGGCCTGCGCGGACGCAGCGGCCTGGAAGGCGTGCGCTTGTTCGTGGGAGGCGTCTCCCTGCCCGTGCAGTATGCCGGACCGCAGGGCGTCTACGCCGGCCTGGATCAGTTGAATGCCGGACCGCTTCCGGCTGCGATGCAGGGCGCCGGGTTGATGGCGGTCCAAGTCGAGGTGGATGGCGAATTCGCCAACACGGTGACGCTCGCCATCCAGTAGACAGCGCCCGGGGGCGGCGCGGGGGCTTTCCTGTCCTGATCGCTATCCCGTTCAGCGCCATCCGCCGCCGGTTCGCTACAATCGGCTCAATGACTTCTCGTCACTACACATCCATTGTGGGCTTGGCGGTAGGGATCGCCGGATTGGCGATTGCCGTGATGCAGCCGCTGCACGACCCTAGTATCCAATGGGCCGCGTTCTTCACAGGCATCGCCGGGTTCGTATTCGGCATGGCGGCGGCCTGCACGCTTCCCAGCGTTCCTTCGAAGTAGGTTACTGCGCGGCCCCCGCGTCGGGCACCCAATACCAGCGCTCGCCCGAAGGCGCCAGCATCATCCTGCCGCGTTCGCCCGCGCGTAACTGCCCGCCCGGCACCATCAGCTTTTGCCGCACCGGCTTCATGTCCGCAGGCAGATCCGCGGGGGCTCTCTCCGGGGTTCCCGCCTGCGCGGCGGCCAGTTCCTCGTTCCGGCGCGCCCGCTCCCATTCCTCCACGGCCAGCACCGAACGCACCAGTTGCTGTGACAGCCCTGCTTTCATGAGGTATTCCAGCCCCTCCACCGAGGTGTCGAAGCGTGCCGCTTTGCGACGGATCAGGTCCATCAGAAACACCTCGTCGTAGCCCGCCTCGGCCAGTCGAACCAGCCCCTCGTTGCTCAACAGGTTGCGGCCGATCCGTTTCCGCGCCGGCATCTCCGCCGGGGCCTCCGCCGCCGGGCTTCGCGCGGCCGCCTCGCGCGCCGCCAGATTCCGCTCCCGCTCCTCCAGCGCCTGCTCTTTCTCGCGGCGCTCCCGCCCGGCGCGCTCCCATTCCCGGCGCGCCTTCTCCTCCCGCTCGCGTTCCTCCAAAAGACTGGCCACGCCGGGCGGAACCGGGA
The DNA here is from genome assembly GCA_020852175.1 of Bryobacterales bacterium. GTDB lineage: Bacteria > Acidobacteriota > Terriglobia > Bryobacterales > Bryobacteraceae > JAFLBB01. The sequence goes on from JADZBH010000030.1 coordinate 10,593, forward strand.
AACCGGTAGTTCCGGAATCGCCAGCCGCGTGTGTCACCAGGTGAATCACCGCCGTCGAAGGCTGCGCCACCGGTTCGGACGCGGGCGGCGAGGCCGTCACGGTCACCGGCGCCGCAGCCCGGCGCGGCATGGCCCCGCGCCGCCGCGGTATGGGGCGGATCGACGCCGGCCGGACCGCCGGACGAGGCGCTGGAACGGCCTTGGGAACGGGTGCGGCTGCCTGGGCGGGGGCTGGCGCCGCGGCCTTGGCGTCCTGTTTGGGCGCTGGCTGGGCCTCATGTTTGGGCGCAGGCTTGGCCTGGGGCTTTGCCCCATGCGAAGCTTCCGCCTTCTTCTGTGCGTCACTGCTGGCCGGCAACGCGCCGGCCGCACTCAGAAGAAGCGCCATCATCGGAAGCCAGGGCCGTGTGGGTGTCGTCATAAGGGGTGCGTCTCTTTTGGCATATCGGCGCGCGCGGAGGGTCCGATATGGGAAGTGTGACGGCTCCCTGTCTTGCACTCCTCTCGCTTCTCCCGGCGGCTTCGGCCGCGACCCTGCCGGCGATGGTCATCCACCGCTTTTATCACCACCAACTGCCCTTCGCCGGGGCTTCAGGGTGCGCGGGATACCAGCCACGCTTTCTCCTGGCGGGCGGCGAACTCCCCGAGGGCGTACGTCTTACGCTGGATGGCCGGGTGACGGGCGAGGCCGTGCGCATCGCCTCCGGCACGGCCGCCGTGCGCGTGGAAACCCCCTGCTCCTTCGGGGAGCGGGAATGGAGTTGGACGGTGCGCGGCGCCCCCGTGCTCGACATCGCGCCGCCGGAAATCGTGCTGGATCGGGGCCGGCGCGAGGCCATGGCGTTGGTTTCTTCTTCCTGGAGGGACCTGGCGTACACGGTGAGCAATGCGGCGGGCGGCCCGCTTCCGGCTTGGCTCAAGGTACGCCCGCGCCGGGGGCGCACGCCCGCCGAGGGCTCGGCGCTCACCGGCGACCGGTTGCTGTTGGTGGCCGTGCCGGAGTTGGCTCCGCCCGGCGCCAGGGCCGAACTGCTGGTTCACTCGTGGCAGGCGAGCGAGCCCGTACCGCTCTCGGTGCGCTTCGGACCGGAACCGGAGACAGGGCCTTAGCTCCGGGCGGTGGCGCGCGTGATAGCGTGTTAGTAGGAGTTTCGAGGAACCCGATCACGATGGCCTCGCCCTGTGCAGCAAACGGAACCGCCCCCATGCTGGCCGCCACGGGCCTGACGAAGCGGTATCGCTCCGGGGGAGCCATGTTGACCGTGCTCGACGGCCTGAACATGGAACTCCGGCGCGGCGAGACGCTGGCTATTGTCGGCGAGTCCGGGGCGGGGAAATCCACGCTGCTTCACCTGCTCGGCGGTCTGGATGAGCCGAGCGAGGGGACTGTCCGTTGTCTTGGCGCCGACCTGTACGCCATGAACGAGAGCGACCGGGCCCGTCACCGCAACCGCACCATGGGTTTTGTCTGGCAGCAGCACGCCCTGCTGCCGGAGTTTTCCGCCGAGGAAAACGCCGCCATGCCGCTTCTGGTGGCTGGCGCGGGCCGTGCCGAGGCGCTCGCGCGTTCCCGCGCCCGTTTGAGCGACGTGGGCCTTTCGGCACGCGCCTCTCACAGGCCGGGCGAGTTGTCGGGCGGCGAGCAGCAGCGCGTCTCGCTGGCCCGCGCCCTGGTCGCCGGGCCCTTGATTCTGCTGGCCGATGAGCCCACGGGCAACCTGGATCCGGCCACCGCCGCCGGCGTGATGGACCTCATCTTCGAACTCCACGGCGAGCACGGCCTTACCAGCGTGATCGTCACCCACAATCTCGAATTCGCCGAACGCTGCCATCGCGTCTTAAAATTAGAGGCAGGATCCGCCGATGAAAGAGCAGGAAGCTCTCCGGCCGCCGGGCCGGGAGGCTTCCGTTAGGTGAGGATGTCCGCCGTGGCAACCTATAAAGGGAGTGCGGCATCCAGTATAGATAGGGATAGTCCGAAAGACAGGCAAGGGGGCTAGCCGCCTCCCGGCCGGTTGGAAAGGGGCTGCGCGCTCCGGCCGGACGATTTGGTCCGGAATTGGGGGAAGAGCAGGGATTATGTTTGAACGCTATACGGAGAAGGCAAGACGGGTGATTTTTTTCGCCCGCTACGAGGCCAGCCAGTTCGGCAGCCCGTACATCGAGACCGAGCATTTGTTGCTGGGTCTGCTCCGGGAAGACAAGGCGCTGGCCAACCGTTTCCTTCGCTCGCATGCCGCTCTGGAATCCATCCGGAAGCAGATCGAGGCGCACACCACCATGCGCGAGAAGGTGTCCACCTCGGTGGACCTGCCTCTTTCGCACGAGTGCAAGCGGGTGCTCGCCTACGCGGCCGAGGAGGCCGAGCGGCTCACGCACAAACATATTGGCACCGAGCACCTTTTGCTGGGGCTGCTGCGGGAGGAGAAGTCCTTCGCCGCGGAGATCCTCCATGAGCGCAGCCTGCGCCTCAGCCAGGTGCGCGAGGAGATCGCGCGCTCCACATCGGAAAAGATGGCTTCCAGCCGTCCCAAGGAATCCTCGCTGCTGGCCGAGTTCTCCCGCGACCTGACGCAGGCGGCCATGGACGGCTCGCTCGATCCGCTCATCGGACGCGACTTCGAGTGCGACCGCGTGATCCAGATTCTCTGCCGCCGCACCAAGAACAACCCCGTGCTGATCGGCGAGCCGGGCGTCGGCAAGACGGCCATCGTCGAAGGCCTGGCCCAGCGCATCGCCGAAGGCGACGTGCCGAGTTTCCTCGCCGATAAGCGGATTCTCGCCCTCGACCTGTCGCTGATCGTCGCAGGCACCAAGTACCGCGGCCAGTTTGAAGAGCGTTTGAAGACCATCATGAAGGAGCTGATGGAGAACCAGAACGCCATCATCTTCATCGACGAGTTGCACACGCTGGTCGGCGCCGGCTCGGCCGAAGGCTCGCTCGACGCCGCCAATATCCTGAAACCCGCGCTGTCACGGGGCGAAATCCAGTGCATCGGGGCCACCACGCCGGGCGAATACCGTAAGTCGATCGAGAAGGACCGTTCGCTTGAACGCCGCTTCCAGGCGGTGAAGGTGCCGCCCCCGGGCGAGGCCGACGCCGTCAAGATCCTGTTCGGCATCAAGGAGCGCTACGAGAAGTTCCACGCCGTCGCCTACACCGACGAGGCCATCGAGGGCGCGGTGTACGCGAGCGCCCGCTTCATTCCGGACCGTTTTTTGCCCGACAAGGCCATCGACCTCATCGACGAGGCGGGGGCCCGCGTCAAGCTCCGTCAAACGACGCTGCCCTCCGAGATCGCCGACATTCAGAAGCGCATCAAGTTCATCGTCCACCGGATGGAGAACGCCATCGCCAACCACGAGTTCGAGAAGGCGCGCTTTTATTCCGACGAGGAGCGCAAGGAGCGCGAGAATCTGCGCCTGCTGCGCGAAAAGTACAATCTCGACGACACCTCCACCGGCATTGTCGGCAAGGACGATATCGAGGACGTGGTGGCTCGCTGGACGGGCGTGCCCATGACGGCCATTCGCGAGGAGGAGGTGAGCAAGCTTCTCCGGATCGAAGAGGAGTTGCACAAGCGCGTCGTCAGCCAGGAGAAGGCCATCAGCGCGCTGGCCCGGGCCATCCGCCGTTCCCGCGCCGGTCTCAAGTCGCCCAAGCGTCCGGCCGGTTCGTTCCTCTTCCTGGGGCCCACAGGCGTGGGCAAGACCGAGGTGGCCCGCGCGCTGGCCGAATTCTTGTTCGGCGGCGAGAAGGCGCTCATCCGGTTCGACATGTCCGAGTTCATGGAAAAGCACTCGGTCTCCAAGCTGATCGGTTCGCCTCCGGGCTACGTCGGCTACGAGGAGGGCGGCCAGCTTACCGAGCGCGTGAAGCGTTCGCCGTATTCGATCATCCTGCTGGACGAGATCGAAAAGGCCCACCCGGACATTTACAATATCCTGCTCCAGGTGTTTGAAGACGGCCAGCTCACCGACGGTCTGGGCAACACGGTCGACTTCAAGAACACGATCATCATCATGACTTCGAACCTTGGCGCACGGTTCCTGGAAAAGCGCGGCCAACTGGGCTTTTCCGCGCCCACCGCGGGAGTGCCGCCGAAAATCGAGGACATGGTGTTGCAGGAGGTGAAACGGGCCTTCAACCCCGAGTTCCTGAACCGCTTGGACGAGACGATCCTGTTCACCTCGCTGACCGACGACGATCTGATCAAGATCATCGCCCTGCTCGTGGCGCAGATCAACGTGAATCTCCAGGCCAAGCAGATCTCCATCTCGCTCACCGACGAGGCGGCGCGTTATGTCCTGGAAAAGACGCTGAGCGACCGCAGCTATGGAGCCCGCCCGCTCCGCCGCGCCTTGCAGAAGTACATCGAGGATCCGATGTCGGAGGCGATCATCCAGGGGGCCCTGCCGAGGCCCAGCACGCTCGAGGTATACCTGGGCGACAACGGCATCTTCTGCCGCCAGATGAACGCCGAAGGCGAGGTTCCGGTCGGCGTCGCCGAGGGCGGCCCGGACGAAGCCCCGGGCCCGGCGTCCGGCACCCTGCTCTACGAGTTTTAGGGCGGCGGAACGGGAAGAGACCTGTCCACCATGAAAGCGGGGACCGCGCGTAAGGAGACATTGGCGCAGGACGCCGGTCTTTCGCTCTATCTGCGTTCGCTCGCGCACGACTTCAACAACCTGCTGGGGGCGATTCTGGGCAACGCCGCCTTATTGGAAACCATGGTGCCGGGCGGCAGCGAGGCCGCCGAGACCGCCGCGATCATCCAACGCGCGGCCGAAAGGGCCACCGAGCTGGCCGCCCACCTGTCCCGGGCCGCCCGTCTGGAACCCCCGCGTCACGAGACGGTCGATCTGAACACCACCGTGCGCGAGATCGCCGAACTGCTGCGCGCCACGCTTCCGGCCGGAGTCCAGTTGCGGACGGAGATGGACGAAGAGCTTCCGCCCGTCATGGGCGACCCGGTGGAACTGCACCAGCTCGTGCTGAACCTGGCCGCCAACGCGCGCGACGCCATGGCCGCGGCCGGCGCACAGGAAGGTGTCATCCTGCTGTCCACGGCCGTGGAAAACGGCGGTCCGCTGCTGCGCGTCGAGGACAACGGCCCCGGGATTCCGAGTGAACTGCACGAGAGCATTTTTCAGCCCTTCTTCACCACGCGCGACGGCTCCGAAGCCGGCCGCGGGTTGGGCCTGACCATCGTCGAGCGCGCCGCCAAGCGCCACGGCGCCCGGATCCGGCTCATCTCGGAGCCCGGGCGCGGCACCTCGTTTCACATCCACTTTCCAGCCCGGCCGTGAGGCGCAACGCGCCATGCGGCACCCCTCCGCGCCGTCCGCGCACGCCCGTCAGGTCACCTCTTCGTACTCGTAGCCTGCTTCGTGCAGGGCGTCGCAGAGCCCGGCCACATGCTCGGGTCCGCGCGTCTCCATCTGGATGTCGATCACCGTGTCGCTGATGCTGACCCCGTAGTGCGAGCGGTCGTGAAGCGTCTGCACGATGTTCGCTTTGTGCTCGGCGATGAGGGCCGCCACGCGCACGAGCGAACCCGGGTGGTCGGGAAGGTGGATTCTCAACCGGATCAGGCGTCCGTCCTTCTTGAGTCCTCGTTCGATGATCCGGCTGAGCAGCGTCACGTCGATGTTGCCGCCGCAGACGAGCACCGCCACGCGCCGCCCGGCCAAGTCGATCTTATGGTGCAGCATGGCCGCCAGCGCGGCGGCTCCGGCCCCTTCGGCGATCGTCTTCTCGCGTTCGAGCAGCAGCAGAATGGCGCTGGCGATCTCCTCCTCGCCCACCGTCACGATTTCATCCACATAGCGGCTCACCAGCGGCAGCGTCCGTTCGCCTGCGCGCCGTACCGCGATGCCGTCGGCGATCGTCGTGGCCGCCTCCAGCACCACCGGAACGCCTGCCTCCACCGCCCTCTTCATCGAGGGCAGACGCTCGGTTTGCACGCCGATCATGCGGATACGCGGGTTGGTTTCCTTGACGGCGCAGGCGATGCCGCCAATCAGCCCGCCGCCGCCGATGGGCACGACAATCGCATCGAACATCGGGTTCTGCTGAAGCATTTCCAGCCCCAGCGTGCCCTGTCCGGCGATCACCGCGTCGTCATCGAAGGCATGGACGAAGGTGAGAGACGCTTCGTCGCAGCGCCGGCGCGCCTCTTCGTAGGCCTCGTCGTAGTTGGCTCCGTGCAGAATCACGTCGGCCCCGTGATTACGCGTCTGCGACATTTTCACCAGGGGCGTCGCCAGCGGCATCACGATCGTCGAACGGATTCCCAGCCGCGTGGCGTGATAGGCGACCGCCTGGGCATGGTTGCCGGCCGAGGCGGCGATCACGCCGCGCGCCCGCTCCTCCTCGCTCAGAAGCAGCAGTTTGTTCAGCGCGCCGCGCTCCTTGAACGCTCCCGTCATCTGCAGGTTGTCGAGCTTGAGGAACAGGGAGGCGCCCGTCATCCGCGACAGCGTCTCCGAGCGCACGCAGGGGCTCAGATAGATCGAGTCGCGAATGCGCGCCTGCGCCTGCTCGACGTCGTGGACCGTGATCATGCCGTCCCTCCTCAAGAAAAAAGCCACCGCGCGGGGTGTCCCGCCGGTGGCCTCTGGGTGTCGATATTCAGTCGAATGGGCAGGGCTCAGGCGGGTCCGGTGAACCGGATCGTAATTCGCCGCTCGGCCCGCATGCACATTCTGGGAACAGGATAGCGCAGCGGGGGCCCGCTTCGCCGCCAGGCGCCGCTGTCCGGCGACAATGGAGCCATGCCCGATCCCTTGTGGCCGCCCGGCCCCATGGTCACCGAATCCGCCGTGTGGGAGCGCGTGGGGGGCGACCCGATGGCGATGCTGGACGGCGCCGGGGGCGAAGCGCGGCTGCGCGGCATCTACGAGGAATACGCCGCGGCGGCCCAGCGCCATGGTTTGCCCATCCTGCTCTGCGCGCCCACATGGCGGGCCAATCGGGAACACTCCCAGCCCGGTTGCAACGCGCGCGCCCTTCGCTTCATCGCCGGACTGACATCCTGGCACGCCGCTCTCATGGGCCCGCGCGGCGACTGCTATACGCCTCAGGCCGCCCTGGACCGCGTCGAGGCGCGGCGCTTTCATGAGTGGCAGGCCGGGGAGTTGGCTGGCGCGCGGCTGGTTATGCTGGCCACATTTCCGGCTGTCAGCGAGGCGCTGGGCATTCTCGACGTGCTGCAAGCTCCGGCCGTGGTCAGCTTCGTTCTCACCGCCGCAGGTACTTTGCTTGACGGAACGCCGGTGGAGCGCGCCATGGAAGAGATCGACGCCGCCGCTCCGTGCCCTCCGGCCGGCTATTGGATCAACTGCACGCACGCCGGCATTGCGCTGGAAGGATTGCGGCGGGCGGCCGCGCGCGGGGAGATCCGCCGCTTGCTGGGCATTCAGGCGAACGCCTCGCCGCTTGAATCACGTGATTTCGCCCAGGCGCGGGAGTTCGCCAACCAGGAGCCTGCCGCTTTCGCCGAATCCCTTCTCGTCTTGCAGCGCGAGTTCGGCCTGCGTGCGCTGGGGGGCTGCTGTGGCACGCGGGCCGCCCATCTGGAGGCGCTCGCCGCGCGGTTGCGGCAGCCGCCGGGCTAGCGCCGCGTGATCTGAATGTTCGAATTCGACGTGCGCAGATTCACCGTCGGGCCGCCCGCGCCAATCCTGCCCGCCAGTTCGGACTTTGACTCCGTCTGTCCCCCAACGGGGAATTCGCTCCTTACGCGCCCGCTGGAGGTGGACGCCATGAGATACATCCCCGACTCGGGCACCTTCAAGTTGATCGGCCCGTTGGAGGAACGCACCTGAACGTCAGTGTTCACCTTGTCCAGCGCCAGCCGCACAGGCCCGTTCGACGTGCGGATCTTCACTGGACGTGAGGAGTCCAGGCCGGCCGCGCTGACGTCCACGGGGCCGTTCGATGTGGTCACGTCCACCACCCCCTCGACGCCATCGGCGTTGATCGGGCCGTTCGACGTTTGCGCCACCAGCGCTCCGGAAAAGCCGCTGATCGTCAGCGGGCCGTTTGATGTGCGCGCGTCCAGGTCGCCTTTCAGGTCGCGCACCTTCAGCGGACCGTTCGACGTCAGCAGCCGCGCCCGCCCTTCCGTACCCTCGACCGAAATCGGGCCGTTCGATGTCTTTACTTCTCCCAACACCACTTTTCGGGGAAGATGCACCATGAACTTCACCCCGGCGTTTCCGCTCCAATCCGTCCATCCCGGGCGGCTGGCCTTCACCGACACCACATCCGCGGTGTGCAGGATGTCGATTTGGATATCGTCCAACCGGCTACGATCGCTGGCGTACTTCTCGCCGTGAATCTCCACCCTGTCCCGGTCCCACCCGGTAATCTCCACGGAGCCGTTAAAGCCCTCGAGCGTGAACCGTCCGCCGGGCTTCAGATCGTAGGCGTAGTCGAAGGGTTCGCGGAACCGTTGTCCGCCGCCCACCGCTTCGGCCAGGTCGCAGGCGGAAAGGCAGGCAATCGCGGTGAATACAGCGGCAAGCTGGAGATGTCGCATCGTGAGAACTCCTTGTTGAAAAGTACGGACGAACCCCGCCGCGAGTTTGTTCCGTTAATATAAAGCCGCCGGAACCTTCCGCGGACCTTCCGGGCCGGTCTCCCCATGCGTGCTAGTCTGGAAATCTCCCCCCTGGCGGCAGCCGGGTCTTTCCACTATGAAGAAGGTTCTCGCCCTCAATCGAGGGGAAATTGCGATTCGAATTTTTCGTGCGGCCAATGAACTCGGCATGCGCACCGTTGCGGTCTATTCCCAGGAGGACCGTCTCAGCCTCCACCGGTTCAAGGCCGACGAGGCCTTTCTGATTGGTGATGGCTCCGGCGGACGGCGCAAACTTGGGCCCGTACAGGCTTACCTCGATGTTGAGGGCATCGTAGCGCTGGCCAAGGACAAAGAGGTCGATTTCATCCATCCCGGCTACGGTTTTCTCTCCGAGAACCCGGCTCTGGCCCGCGCCTGTGAAGCCGCCGGAATCACTTTCATCGGCCCCTCGGCCGGGATTCTCGACCTTCTGGGCGACAAAACCGCCGCGCGCCGCCTGGCCGAAAAAGCAGGCATCCCGGTGATTCCCGGCACGGCAAAACCGGTCACCAAACTGGCCGAAGCCGAAAAAGCGGCCCAACGCATTGGATTTCCGCTCATCATTAAAGCGGCATTCGGCGGCGGCGGGCGAGGCATGCGCGTCGTGGAAGCGGCTTCGGAGCTGAAGGGCCTGCTGGAGGAAGCCACGGCGGAAGCGTTGGCCGCCTTTGGCAACGGCGCGGTTTTCCTGGAACGGTTCATCCGCCGTCCGCGCCACATCGAGGTCCAGATTCTCGGCGACAAGCATGGCAACATCGTTCACCTGTATGAGCGCGACTGTTCCGTGCAACGCCGCCACCAGAAGGTGGTCGAGGTCGCACCCGCCGTTTCGCTGGACCGCGTCGTTCGCGACGACATCACGGCCGCCGCCGTCAAGCTGTGCAAGGCGGCGAACTATTACGGCGCCGGCACCGTCGAGTTCCTTGTCGATTCCGACACGAACGGCTGGTTTTTCATTGAAGTGAATCCTCGCGTGCAGGTGGAGCACACCGTCACCGAGGTGGTCACCGGCATCGACATTGTCCGTTCGCAGATTCTGATCGCCATGGGCGAGCGTCTGAACGGCCCTGAAATCAACATCCCCAAACAGGAGGCGGTGGAACTGCACGGCTATGCGTTGCAGTGCCGCATCACCACCGAGGACCCGGCCAACAACTTCGTTCCCGACTACGGCAAGATCCACACCTACCGCTCTCCCGCCGGATTCGGCATCCGTCTGGACGGGGCCAGCGCCTACGGCGGCGCGGTGATCACCCCTTATTACGATTCGCTGCTGGTGAAGATCACCGGCTGGGGCCAGAACTTTCCGCAAGCCTGCCAGCGTATGGACCGGGCTCTCCGCGAATTCCGCATCCGGGGTGTCAAGACCAATATTCCCTTCCTCGAAAACGTGGTGAACGACGGGACCTTTGTCTCAGGCCGCGCCACCACGCGGTTCCTGGACGAAAATCCGCATCTGTTTCACTTCAAGGCCCGCAAGGACCGCGCCACCAAACTGCTGACCTACATCGCCGAGGTGAGCGTGAACGGCAACCCCGAGGTGGCTGGCAAGCCTCACCCTCCGGTCTTCCGCGCCGCGCCCATCCCGGAATTCGACATCAGGCCCCAGGGACCGCCCAAAGGCACCCGCGATCTTCTGCTCGAAAAGGGGCCCGAGGCCCTGGCCGGGTGGATGCGTTCGGAAAAGCGCCTTCTCCTTACCGACACCACCTTCCGCGACGCTCATCAGTCCCTTATGGCGACGCGCATGCGCACCTACGACATGCTCGCCATCGCCCCATACGTTGCCCAGCACCTCTCCCAGTTGTTCAGCATCGAAATGTGGGGCGGCGCCACGTTCGATGTCGCCATGCGCTTTCTGCACGAAGACCCCTTCGAGCGCCTGCGCAAGCTGCGCACGGCCATCCCCAACATCTGCTTTCAGATGCTGCTGCGCGCCTCCAACGCCGTGGGCTACACCGCCTACCCGGACAATGTGGTGCGCGAGTTCATCGCCGAAAGCGCCGTCCAGGGCATCGACATCTTCCGTGTCTTCGACTCGCTGAACTGGCTGCCCAACATGCGCGTGCCCATGGAGGCCGCGCGCAAATCAGGGCGCGTCTGTGAAGCCGCGGTCTGCTACACGGGCGATATTCTCGACCCAAAGCGCGATAAGTACCCGCTGGAATACTACGTCAAGATGGCGCGCGAGCTCGAGCGCATGGGCGCGCACATTCTCGCCATCAAGGACATGGCCGGCCTGTTGAAGCCGTTCGCCGCGCAGCGGCTGGTGAAGGCGCTCCGGGACGCCGTCGGCCTGCCCGTCCACTTCCACACGCACGACACCTCGGGCATCGCCGCGGCCAGCTATGTGCAGGCGGCGGGCTCCGGAGTGGACGCCGTCGATTGCGCCATCTCCTCCATGTCCGGCACTACGTCGCAGCCCAACCTGAACTCCCTTGTCGCGGCCTTCGCCAACACGCCGCGCGAAACGGGTCTGGATGCCGCTGCCCTGCAAAAGTGCGCCGACTACTGGGAGACCGTTCGCGCCTGGTATGCCCCGTTCGACGAGGCGCCCAAGTCCGGCACGGCCGAAGTCTATCTGCACGAGATGCCCGGCGGCCAATACACCAACCTGAAGGCGCAGGCCGAATCCATGGGGCTGGGCGAACGCTGGCCCGAGATCGCCCGCATGTACGCCGATGTGAACATGGCCTTCGGCGACATCGTCAAGGTGACTCCTTCCAGCAAGGTCGTCGGCGACCTGGCGTTGTTTCTGATCTCGCACGGCATGAGCATGGAGGAGTTTCTGAACCTGGGGCCCGATCACTCCGTGAACATCCCGAACTCGGTGGTGGAGATGTTCCAGGGTTCGCTTGGCGAACCCGCGGGCGGCTGGCCGAAGAAGACCGCGCAGGTTGTTCTCAAGGGGGGCAAGCCGCAGAGAGGGCGTGCCAGCGCCCGCATGCCCGCGGCCGACCTGAAGGCCGCCGCGGCGACGCTCGAAAAGAAACTCGGGCAAAAACCGGCAGCCACCGGCCTGATGTGCTACCTGATGTACCCCGAGGTTTACACGAAGTTCGCACGCAACCAGGCCCACTGGGGCGATGTGGATGTGCTGCCTACTCCCCAGTTTTTCTACGGCATGAAGAACGGCGAGGAGATCACCGTCGAGATCGAATCCGGCAAGACCCTGATCGTCAAGTTCCTCACCATCGGCGAGCCTCACCCCGATGGCACGCGCACGGTGTTCTTCGAGTTGAACGGCCAGCCGCGCGAGGTGACCATTCGCGACAAGGCTCTGGAGGTGCACCAGTCCAGCGCGGAAAAGGCCGACCCCAATCACGCCGGACACGTCGGCGCGCCCATTCCCGGCGCGGTTTCCAGCATCAGCGTCGAGGCGGGCGCCAAGGTGGCCAAAGGGGACAAACTGCTCATCATGGAGGCCATGAAGATGCAAACCACCGTTTCGGCCCCCGTCGCGGGCAAGGTGTCGCGCATCTGCATCCACACCGGCCAGAGCGTCGAACCGAAGGACCTGCTGCTGGTGATCGAATAGCGTCATCGAGTAGATTCGAGGTATGGCGCCCGCGGGCCGCTCCACCGCCGTTACCGTCCTTGGCGTCGTCTTCCTGTCGCTTGGCGGAGTGTGGCTGCTCGGCGTCCTGCTGCAAGGCGCCTTCCTCGCGTTTCTCACCGCCATGCGGCCCGGAGGCATCGCCGCGGGCGAGGTGGCGGCCAACCCGCACACACCGTCCGCCATCCGCCACCTGCTCCAATACGCGGGGCTCTGGTGGCCGCTCAGTTTCACCGCCGCGCTCGCGCTGATCGTCTCTTCGATCGCGCTGCTTCGCCGCCGTCCCTGGGCCCGCGTGGCATTTCTTCTGGTTGGCGGCGCGGGAATCGTCTATTCGGCTGCCGCCCTGGCGGCCTCGGCCTCGCTGGCGGCCTACTTCCGCTCCGCCCATGCCGGCCTGGAAAAGTTGGGCGCGGGATCGGGACTGCCCGCCATGGCGGCGTTCGTGGTGCTCATGGTCGGCGCGAAGTCAGCGCTGTTGGGAGTCTTCTTCGGCTGGATCCTTTGGAAACTCACGCGTCCGGACGTGAAGGCCGAGTTCGCCAGGACCCGGCCGGGCCCCTCCGTCCCGGGCGCCGGGCAGGGGATTTGACCGCTTTGCTACACTAGTCTGGTAGTCTGCACGAAAGGATTTTCCCCCTCCATGAAAGCCGGAATTCATCCCGCTTACGAGCAGGTCAATGTGATCTGTGCCTGCGGGAGTCAGTTTAAGACTGGTTCGACCCACAAGGGCGATATTCGCGTGGAAATCTGCTCGAGCTGCCACCCGTTCTTCACGGGTAAGCAAAAGCTGATCGACACCGAAGGCCGCGTCCAGCGGTTCACCAAGAAGTACGAAAAGGCTCGCGCCACGGCCGAAGCCAAGAAGAAGGTCAACTAGTTCCATGCGGACGGCGCGGTGGGGAGCGGCTGTTGTGCTCGCCGCCGTACTGTGCGCGCCTGCCGCCGCGGCGGAAAAGCAGAATCTGTTCAATGGCAAGGACCTCACCGGCTGGAAGATGACCGGATGGGGCAGCTTCGCCGTGGAAAATGGCCTGCTGAAAACCGTTGACGGCATGGGGCTGCTCTATTACGAGCCGTCCCGGTTCGGCAACTGTACCATCCGGGCCGTCTTCAAGACCACGGGCTCCCACGGCAACTCCGGCGTCATCATCCGCTTGCCGGAACGGCCTACGGACGCTTGGTACGGCGTCCATAACGGCTACGAGGTGCAAATCGACTCGCGGGGCGATGAGTGGCATGCCACCGGCGCGCTCTATTCGCTCAGCAAGACGAAGATGGGCTATCAGAAGCCGCCGGGCGAGTGGAACACCATGGATATTACCCTGGACGGCCAGCGCACCACGGTCCGCTTGAACGGCGTGGTGATCAACGAGTTCGAAGGCAGCCAGCCGGTGCCCGAACGGAAGACGTGGTACGAGCCTGTCCGCGGTCCGCGCCCCGACTCCGGCTACATCGGCCTGCAAAACCACGACCCCGCCTCCGTTGTCTACTTCAAAGAGATCAGCGTCATCCGCGGCGGCGATTAGGACGCGCGGCTACCCGTTTGGGATTCCGTACCACTCCGCCGCCACACCCCCTAAAACCGCTTCGCGATAGGCCATTGTCCGCGGCCCCATCGACTGCGTGAAGCAGGCGAGCGACTCTTTCCACGACGCTCCGCGCGCCAGCGAAAGCGGCCAGTCGCTGCCATACATCGCGCGCCCCTCGCCGAACAGCCGTAAGGCCGTTGCGATCCACGGTTGGTAACGCTCCACGCGCCAGCCCACGCTGGAAGGCCCCGATCCCGCTGGATCGCCCTCCGGGGCGTCGTTCAGCAGGCCGTTGATTTTCAAGCGTACGTTGGCGCAGGCGGCCAGTTGCGTCATGCCGTCCAACCACACCGGATCGGGACGCGACGGTCCCGGCCCCGGATCGAACCGCGCCCCGCCAGCGCGCAACACGGTGAGCCTCGCCCGGGGGTGCTCCGCCGCGAACCGCGCCACCGCGCCCAGCGCGAGCATCCCGCATGACACCTCGGCCACCAGTCCTCGCGCCGACGCTTCGTGGATCGCTTCGATGTTGGGCCACCGCGCCTCGATCGCCAACAGCCGCGGATGGTCCGGCGCCCCCGGCACGCCGCATACGCCTCGCAGCCAGTCCACACGCGCCGCCAGTGCAAGATGACGCTCGCTCTCCTCACGCGTATAGTGCCAGGGGCACAGCAGCGCTCCCTCAAAACGGTTGCGGCGGAGAATGGGTCCCAGCGTCTCCGGGCTCTGGTCCAATAGAGGAATGCTCGCGTCGAGTCTCACAGTTTCAGCTTCCCGGAACAGGGCCCCGGTGCGCAACGTATGCTGGAACAGAATGCACCGGAGAAGTCTAGTCGTCTGCCTGGCCGTGCTTACGGCCGCTTCCTGTTCCCGCAAGCCTGCCCCATCCCCGCTGGGAATCGACGCGCAACTGGCGGCCATGACGCCGCGCGAGGCCACCGTGCTGGCGGGCTTCCGCATGGACCGCATCCGTTCAAGTCCGCTCTACGAGGAGTATTTTCGCGGCCGTCTGCCCGGCGCAGGCGATGCGGCGGGCGAGTTGATGCGATTCCAGGAACAGGTGGATGAACTTCTCGTGGCCGTCTCGGGGCGCGAAACGCTGGTTCTTGCCCGCGGGCGATTCGACCGTGCGGCTGTCGAACGGAAGCTCCGCGACTCCGGGGCGGCTGAGACCAGCGTGGCGGCACACAAGGCGTTCGGCGGCAGCAACGCCCTCTTCGTACCGCTCGATGGGGGCTATGCCCTGGCCGGTCCGCGGACGCTTGTGGAGGACGCCCTCGGGCGCGCCGGCCACACCGTCGCCCTGCCGGCCCGATTTTTCAAGCCCGCACAGGAGATTCCCTCCGCCAGCCATGCCTGGGTGATCAGCGTCGGCCAGCTTCCCCCGCTCGCGATCCCCGAACGGAGCAATCTCGCCAACCTTCCCCGCGCGCTCGAACGGGTGGAACTCGCCACGGCTTCCGCCGATCTCGGCAACGGCATGAAGCTTCATGCGGCAGCTACCTGCACCACGGAAGACGATGCACTCCAGATTCAAACCCTGCTGCGCGGCGTCATCGGCATGGCGCGACTTTCAGCGCCTGCGGATCAACGGGAACTAAGGGCGGCCTTCGATAGAATCCAAGTGGCGCAGAGTGAACGCACCGTCACCCTGAGCGCCAACCTTCCCGCGGATCTGGTCGATTTGCTGGCCGGGGCGCTTGGCGTCCGCCGGGGAGAAACGGGCCGCTGAGCCCCCTCAGACCTTGGGCGGGGGAATGGCGTCGCCGAGGTTCATGCTGCCGCCACCCTCGCTCACATAATTCCGGTTCCAGCCCGGAATCTCAACGGTGACGTCGCCCGTCATCACCGCCTGGCACCCCAGCCGCGAATGCAGGGTGAGGCCCGGCGCCATGTCCAACCGGTCCGCCTCGTCGTCGTCCATATTGCTCAGATGCTCCTCGCCGGCCTTCACGATGACGTGACAGGTGGTGCAGGCGCAACTCCCGCCGCAGGCGTGCTCCAGGTGGGCCCCATGGTTCAGGCAGACGTCCAGTATCGATCCCCGTTTGCCGTGCTCGGAATAAGGCATCGTCTCGGGATTGAATTCGATTACCCGGTTCTCGGGCAGAATCGTCAACTTGATGGTCTCCACAACCCTAGGATAGCAAGGGGCATCTGGAAAAATTGAAACACCCTTAACTTGATCGAGATGGTTATGTTATCCTGACTTTGGCATGGAGTCGCACTCGCGCAGTCTCGCCAAGGCAATCAGTTACCGTTTTTTTGGATCGATGTCCACGGCGGCGCTGGTGTACTTTTTCACAGGCTCGGTCAAGGTCTCGTTGGGCGCCGGAATCCTTGACTCCATGGTGAAGATTGTCCTCTTCTTTGTTCATGAACGCGTCTGGCAGCGCATCTCCTTTGGCCGCTCGAAAGCCCCGGAATACGAAATTTAGTGTTTCTTCACCTGCCTCGACCGTAACCTTGCGGCTTCCGGTGGGTTCTTGTTGTCATGAAATTCCTCACCCTGCTACTGTCCCTGTTCGCGACGTCCGCGCTTTTGCTTGGCGCCGACGTGAACGGAAAATGGACGGCCACCCAAACCTTCGGTGATCGCACCATCGAAACCACCATGAACTTCAAAGCCGACGGCAGCACGCTTACCGGCACCATCTCCGGCCGGCGCGGCGATACCGAAATCACCGACGGCAAGATCGACGGAGACACCATCACCTTCTCAGTCAAACGTCAAACACAGAAAGGCGACTTCACGTCCAAGTACTCGGGCAAGGTGGCGGGCGACGAGATCCATTTCACCACCACGATGATGGAACGGGAAGTCCAGTTCACGGCCAAGCGCGCGAAGTAGCCGCGGCGTTTACCGTTCCTGCGCGAACAGTTTGACAATCGACTGGGCCAATCCGGCTCCGAAGCTTAGCCTGTCTTCGGCCACCGGGTAGCGGCCCAGTTTTTCGTTGAATTCCACCCGCTGCTCCATAAGGAACGCGGGAATCCGGCGTTCCCGCCACAACGCCTGGGCCACGTTCATGCGTCCGGGTTTGCCCTCCGTCGTCGTTGCCGTCATCACGGTGTAGTCCGGGCGTGACGGGTGAAACGTCGTGCCGTCGCGCAGCAGGGCGAACCACCGGGGGGCAAATTCGACCGGCGGTCCTTCCAGATACTCGCTTGTCTCGGTATTGTGGATACTCAGAAACAGCGCGATTGTCCGGCCCTCATCGAGCCAGTGGAAGATCGCCTGCTTCTGCGCCGCGATCTCGGGCGTTTTGTCCGGCAGCACAAGGTCCCAGTTGCGGTTCAGGTCGTAGCCATTGCGGTTGAAGCGCACGCCTCCATGGGCGAGCCCATCGGGGTCCGCCGCGGGCAGGATTTTCCATACAAACCGCTGCCGTGCCAGGCGCGCCTCCGCCGTCGCGCCCAGCAGCCAGCGCACTACGCCTTCGCCGGCCAGCGAGGAGCCAGACTCCCAGGAATGCTGCCGGAACATCAACCACACAGCCGGAGGGGGTTCGCCTCCGGCGCCTGTGTCGTGTATCGTCCACAGGAACAGCGGTCGCCCCTCCACGCTTTTCCCGATGGTCTCCGCCTTCAGGCTCTTGTTGGCGGCGAACTCCCGCGCCAGGGCCGCCAGCCGTGCGTTCGTATACGGCTCCTGGTGGGCAATCCATAGGCGCGGTGTCTTCACGTCCAGTTTCAACCGCAGCGCGGGCCCGGCTTCCACCCATTCGACGGCGCTTTCGGGCAGATGCGTCCAGCGCGTTCCATCCGTACTCACCAGCGGACGGGTTCTGGCAGTCACCGCGTGCGTTCCGGCGCGGTAGTTATACTCGCCGAGCAGTTGCACCAGGTCGATGGTCAGACGCTTCCCGGCCGCGTCATCCACGCGAAAGGCATACCAGCTTGCCTGGCGGTTCCGGTTGTCCTGATCGCTTTGTCCGGGGACGGCGCAGCGGTAATGACCGGGTCCGGCGCGCTCCACGCGTCCCAGGGCGCCTCCCTCGAAGGACGAGGTGAAGGTGATGGCCGCCAGCAGAAGTAGCATCGGGGCGCTCCGTTACACCGTCTTCACGGATTTGCGCTTGGCCTCGTAGGCGGCAAAGCGCGCCTTGTAATCGCCGAAGCCCTTGCGTCCCATCAGCCCAAAGGTGAACTTCTTACCCAGTTCGACGCCCTCCTGGTCGAATGCGTTGATGTCCAGCATTTCGCCCGCGAAGGCCGTCTCGAACTCCATCAACTGGAAGAATGCTCCCAGGTGCTCTTCGTCCACGCGGTCCAGCGTGAACGTACAGTTCGGCCGTCCGTTCCCGGTGAGCGCCGCCTCGGTGGACCGCCGTTCGGCGTCCAGCAACCGGGCCAGGGTCTGGCCGCACAGGTAGTCCATCGCCTCGAAGCCGGCCGGTTTCTTGGGAATTATCCCGGCATCGGGCTGGTTCCGCACGGCCCAGAAGGTGAACACCTTGTCGTTCGGACCTTCCACGTATAACTGCACCTGGGAATGCTGGTCCGTCGTGCCCAGCGCCGCCACGGGCGTCTGCCCGGCGTGCACCACGTTGCCTTTCCGGTCCGTCCGCTTGCCGAGCGACTCGGCCCACAACTGCCGGAACCAGAACGCCGTACCCCACAGCCGGTTGGAGTACGGAAACGCCACCTGAACCGGCTTGGTTTTCCTGGCCGCCAATAGGTGGTGGCAAAGCGCGGCCCGCAACGCCGTGTTCTTCTTCAGATCCTCATGCCAGGATAGCTTTGTCATCGCCGCCGCTCCCGAGCACAACCGCCCGATGTTGGCGCCCGTCAAGGCCGCCGGCAGCAGTCCGACCGCCGACAACACGCTGAACCGCCCGCCCACGTTTTCCGGCAGGTGAAAGGTAGGATACTTGCGCTGCTCGGCCAGTTGCTTCAGGTCTCCACGCCCGGCGCTGGTCACCACCGCGAAATGGTTCCGCGCCTTCTTTCCGAGCGATGCCTCCATCCACGCCGTCACGATCAGCAGCGTCGCCACGGTTTCGGCCGTGGCTCCCGACTTGGCGATGGGCAGCACCAGCGTCCGCTTCGGGTCCATCGTCTTCAATGCGCCCATCACGAAGCTGGGATCCACGTTATCCAGAATCACAAGCCGCGGATTCTTGCGCGTGAACGCCTTCTGCACCGGATGCATGCCGCGCAGCGCGCAATCGATGGCCCATGCCCCCAGGGCGCTGCCGCCGATTCCCAGCACGCAAATCGTGTCGAACTTGCCGGCAACGGAATTGGCGTATTTCTTGATCGCGGCGATCGTGTCGGTTTGCTCCGGCAGATCGGGGAAACCATACAGCCCCTTTTGCCACGAGGCGCGGAAGCCCGCCAGCGCCCGTTTGGCAAGTCCGGCGCCGGAGCGCAGTTCGGCGGCGCTCAAACCGTTCTCTTTGCCGGCCATTTCGGCCATCAGATTTCGTTCATCGAATTCAATGCGCATAGATCGATTCCAGGCCCCCGCATGGGCGGGCTGCCTGTATCAGTCTAGCGGGTATCGATGAAGGTGTCGTGAGCGCGTGAATGGCGCCCGTGTTGACTATCCCCGGGCGTCGGTGGACACGAAGGTTTTCGAGATGTGGTCGTGCCAGGTGAGCGACTCTTCGTCGGCCAGAGCCCAGATCAGGCCCAGCCCGGCCGCAAGAAAACTCAGCGCCCCGGCGAACAGCCGCGCCACACGCTGCTCGCGCGTAGGCTTCCGGCCGTCGAAGTTCAGTACGCGCACCGAAGACCAGCGCATGCCCGGCGAGTCGGTTTCCATCAGGACCCACAACATTTTGTAGGTAAAACCCACTCCCAGGGCGGCCATCAGCACGATGGGCAGCGATTCCATCGTCAACAGGTCGCCCGCCGAAGTGAATACCAGGGGCAGCAGCAGCAGGCACAAAGCAATGGCGATCATGCTGAAATCGAGGAATGCGGCAATGGCCCGGTGCTCGGGCATCGCCACGGGAGCCGAGCACCAGCGCTCCGGCTGGTGGGCCGGAATCACCTGAGGCGAGATCTCCGAGGTCTGAAATCCAAACGACGACTGCCGCGCGCCCAAGGCCGTGCGCGACTGTGCCTGGCGGCCCGGCTCGGGTTGCACGTCCCGTTCCTGCGCCTTTCGCCGCTCATCGCCCGGATGCACATACCCGGCCATGGAAACGATCTTCGCCGACAGCACCCGCGAACGGTTCGTCTGGGCTGCGGGAATCGCCCCACGCATCTCCGCCGCGGCGAATAATCCCGGCTGGTAAGGCCCGGTCCGCACCACAGCCTCAGGCCGCGGGCGGTCCTCGCTTCTGGAAGCAGGCGCCGATGCCGGCCCGGCATCCGGTTCAGTCACGGGCACAGCCGAACTCTGTCCTACCGGATAAACCGCGGGCGCCGGGCGTGCCGTTCCGGACTCCAGCCGTCGTCCGCAACGAAGGCAACGATGGTCCCCTTCCGAATTTTGTGCCTGACAATAGCGACAGGTCATTGTCCTTCAATCTCGATCCCGGAAACGCATCCCCGGGGTTCGCACGTCCCAATCGGTTGTTTGAGTTGCCAAACTTACGCCATACTAGGGGTTCCGTTTGACACTCCCAAAAAAAGTACCTGAAAATACCCTGCCTACACTTCGTAACATATTTCGAGTTACGTGTCACGTTTCTTTTCGCATCTTCTTGATTTGGAATACAGTTGCAGTTCTAGTACCACAGGTAGTACAGGAACCTGCGGCCGATCCGGTCCAATCGCTCGGCGCTGGTCCTGCCGGGCTCGCTTCCGCCGGTCTCCTTGTGGCTGGCGAACCTCAGGTAGCGCAGGCGGCGGCCCCAGCCGCCGTAATCAGAGTGCCCCGGATCGTCACTCTTTCTCCCCATGAAATCAACGTTCTCGCCGTAACTCAGGCCAGCGAGGGTCCCTGGGTGCGCCTGCGGGGTTCCGCCGCCGTCGAAACCGTCGACACTCTGCTCCGGGCCGATGAAATCGACTACAACCAGGACACAGGCGATGTCGAGGCGCGTGGCAACGCCTACTTTGAAAATTTCGAACGCGAAGAGCGTCTCGAAGCCGACAGGATCGAGTACAATCTTCGCGACGAACGCGGCAAGTTCTATGGTGTCCGGGGCTCGACGCCGGCCAAGGTGGAACTCCGTCCCGGTCTTCTACGGACCGCCAACCCGTTCGTCTTCCGGGGACAGTGGGCCGAACGGATTGGCCGCCGGTACATTCTTCACGATGGTTTCATCACCAACTGCAAGCTGCCCAACCCATGGTGGGTTCTGCGCGGCAGGCGCTTCGACATCGTCCCGGGCGAGCGCGCCATTGCCAGCCGCCCCATCTTCCGTCTGAAGGGCGTCCCCCTTTTCTACCTGCCCTACTTCTATAAATCGCTCGCGGACCAGCCTCGCAAGAGCGGATTCCTCATGCCGAACATCGGCACCAGTTCACGCCGGGGGAAGATGATCGGGCTGGGTTACTTTTGGGCGATCAACCGGTCCTACGACGTCACCTACCGCTCCCAGTACTTCACCCAGCGCGGCTTCGCGCATCACGTCGACCTCCGCGGCAAGCCCATGCAAAAGGCGGATTTCAACATGATCCTGTACGGCGTGCAGGACAAGGGCCGCAAGCAATCCGACGGCACGCGCGTCAAGGAGGGAGGGTACCTGCTGACTTTCAACGGCCGGGCCGAGCTTCCCAAGGGCTTTTTCGCCCGCGGCGAAGTGAACTACCTCAGTTCGTTTCTCTTCCGCCAGTCCTTCACCGAAAGCTTCAACGAAGCCGTTTTCAGCGAGGTCCACTCGCGGGGATTCGTCCGCAAGGATTGGTCCGGATACAGTTTCACCGCGCGGTTCGAGCGCAGTGAAAACTATCAGGGGCAGAAGGTCGACGACCGGATTTCCATCCGCCACCTGCCCCAGGTGGAATTCCGGCAGCGGGACCGCGAAATTTTCCGGAACCTGCCCATCTGGTTTTCCTTCGAGTCGGTGGCCGGGCTGCTGCGCCGCAGCCAGCCTCTGTTTCAAACGCGCCAGTTCGTCGAACGGGTGGACTTCGCCCCGCGCGTGATGGGCGCGCTGCGCTGGAAGGATATCTCGCTGCTCCCATACGCCGGGATTCGCGAAACCCATTACGGCTCCTCGTTCCAACAGCGCCCCAGCGTCGCGCTGGGCGCGCTCGACATCACGGGGCAGGGCCTGCTGCGCAGCTCGCAGGAGTACGGCGCCGAGCTGATCCTGCCGTCATTGGAGCGCGTGTTCGCCGCGCCCAAATGGCTCGGCGGCGAGAAGCTGAAGCACGTCATCGAAGCCCGAGGCGGCTACCGGCGCGTCAGGGGCATCGGTGATTTCGACCGCTACATCCGCTTCGATGAAACCGAGCTGCTCTCCAACACGGAGGAGATCGACTACTCGCTTTCCAATCGTTTGTACGTCAAGCAGAACGGCGTTGTGCGTGAACTGCTCAGTTGGCAACTCTGGCAGAAGCGGTATCTCGACCCCACCTTCGGCGGCGCCATCGAACCCGGCGTCCGCAACACGCTGCTCACGCAAACCGCCATGACGGGCTTCGCCTTCCTGGATGGCGCGCGCAAGTACTCGCCCGTGGTCAGTTCGGTGCAGGTGAACCCCACGCGCCTGATCGGCGTGGAGTGGCGCAGCGACTACGACACCATCCGCCGCCGCGTGATCAACTCATCGCTCCAGGCCAACATCCGCACGCAGTCGTTCTTCATTTCCGCGGGACACAACCATGTGCGCAGCTCGCCGGTGCTCTCGTCCTCCTCGAATCAGTTCATCGGCCTGCTCGGTGTTGGACGATCCGACCTGCGGGGCTGGAGCGCCGGTTTCAGCGCGGTCTATGACTTCCGCGTCGCCAAGCTGACCTACAACACAACCCAGGTGAGCTACAACTCGGATTGCTGCGGCATCAGCTTCCAGTTCCGGCGCTTCGATGTGGGTCCGCGCAAGGAGAATCAGTGGCGGGCGGCCTTCGCCATCTCGAATATCGGGAGCTTCGGCACGCTTAAGCGCCAGGAACGCCTGTTCTAAAAGCCTGGGGGCGCACCCTTTCCGGCACCGAGGGCTGCGAAGCGTCCATCGCCCGCAAATCTTCCTCGCTCACCATGCGGCCTTCTTCCAGGTACTCCTCGTCGACGTTGGTTTCCCACAGGTTGTAGCGAGCGCCCAGCACATTCCGGGCCGCGAATACGCCCGTCAGCATCGAGTGGTCCTGGTTGTTGTACCGGTGCATGCCGTTCCGCCCAACCAGTTGCAGTCCAGGCGTAGTCTCCACGAAGCGCCTTACGAGCGCCAGGCCGTCCTTGTACTGTCCGTCATACACCGGATATGCCTTGGGCATGCGCACCACCGCGCCGCCCCGCACGGCCCTCCGCGGCGCCAGTCCCAACCGTTCCAACTCGGTTGCCGCCAACTCGACCAATTCCGTGTCCGGCGTGTTCCAGAAACCATCGTTTTCCTGGCAAAAGTATTCCAGCCCCAGGCAGGACTTCCCCTCTTCCGGCACCATCTCCGGGCTCCAGTTCTTGAAGTTCTGAATCCGGCCCACGCGCACGTCCGAGTCATGCACATAGATCCAGTTGTCCGGAAACAGGTCCTTTGCCTCCAGAAACAGGGCCACGGTGACGAAGTCGCGGTACCGGAAGCTGTCCGCGGCCGGCCGCAGCCACTCCGGGGCCGCCGGCCGCAGAGCGCGAACCAGACCTTGCACCGGCATTGAACTGATCACATGCGTGGCTGGAAACCAGCCTGCTTCCGTTTCCACGCCCTGCACGCCTTCATCGCCCCATGCAATCGCTTTGACTCCGGCCCGGAACACGACACGCGAGCCGCCCGCTTCCAGGATTCCGTGCAGCCGCTCCCACATCATGCCTGGCCCTTTGCGCGGATACAGGAACGAGGTGATGAGCGTCTTGATCTCCTCCTCCTTGCCCTTGCGCGGCGAAACGGCGTTCCTCACGAGGCTGGCCAGGGAGAGCCCCTGGATCCTTTGCGCCGCCCAATCCGCGCCAATTTCCTTGCAACTCATGCCCCACACCTTCTCCGTGTAGGTTTGAAAAAAGATCTCGAACAGGCGCCGCCCGAAGCGGTTCGTGAGCCAGGACTCCAGGTCCGTCTCCGGTTTCACCGGGCGCAGCCGCGCCTTCAGGAAGCTCAGGCCGCACCGTGCGCTTTCGCGCAGCCCCAGTTTCCGCAGCGCCTCGCCAGGACGCAGCGGATAGTCGAGAAACTGTCCCCGGTAGTAGATCCTGGACTGCCTCGGCCGAATCAACAGGTCGTCGCCCAAGACCTCGCGCCAGATTCGCTCCACCAGCGAAACCTTCGTGTAGAAACGGTGTCCCCCGATGTCGAACAGATAGCCGTTATGCGAAACCGTCCGCGAGATTCCGCCCACCACCTCGTCCTGCTCGACGATGGTGCAGCGCACTCCCTGCCGCAATAGCTCATACGCCGCGGTCAGGCCCGCGGGCCCCGCGCCAATGATCACCACCCGCGGTTCCCGCATCGGCTGCTCCGGCGCCATTCGATCCAAAAGAGGGCTCAGTTTCGTGTTCCCGCGGCTTTCGCCTTCACGCGGGAGGGGACCGTCGTCAAGTGTTACACCCGCTCCGGCACGACATACGGTTTCCGGTATTCGCGCGTCAGCATCCGGTTGGCCTCCGCATCTGCGCTGAACTGCATCCGGGTCTCGTCGAACCGGAGCTTCCGTCCCACGCGGTAGCTGATGTTCCCCAGATGGCAATACGCCGTGGAGATAGCCGTCTCCTCGATTTCGGCCCGCAGCAGCTTTGGATTCCGCGCCCGTACCGCCTCCGCGAAGTTCGCGAAATGGCTCTCGTCTTTCGGGTACTCCGTCTCCGGCTCCAACTCCTTGTTCCGGCCCATCCGCACGCGGAACCGCCCGTTGTCCGCGATGTGCATGTGGCCCTTGGTCCCGAAGAAATCCCACGACATCGGCTCAGCCGTGTACAGCCCGCGCAACTGCCCCACCATCATGGTTCCGTCGGCGAAGGTCCACGTCACGTTTTGCGTGTTCGGCGTCTGCGCCTGATCCTTGTAGCCGAAGCGCCCGCCGCTGGATTCCACCGCCGCCGGCAGCCGCTTGTTCATCCCCCACCGCAGGACGTCGATCATGTGAATGCCGTTGTTGCCCAACTCGCCATTGCCGAAATCCCAGAACCAGTGCCAGTTGTAGTGCACCAGATTCTCGTGATAAGGCTGCATGGGCGCCGGGCCCACCCACAGATCCCAGTTCAACCACCCCGGCGGTTCCTTCACCGGCTTGAACCCGATGGAGTCCCGGGTTCCTGGAAAGGTGAAATTCCCCTGGTAGATCTCGCCGATTCCGCCGCCATGAATCAGTTCGATCGCCTTCCGGAACCTGCCGTACCAGCGGCGTTGCGTGCCCCCGGCGGCGATGCGCTTGTACTTCCGCGCGGTCTCCACCAACTTGGTTCCCTCCCACACGTTGTGCGAGACGGGCTTCTCCACATACACGTCCTTGCCTGCCTGCATCGCCCAGATCGCCGTCAGCGTGTGCCAGTGGTTTGTCGTGGCGATCGTGACCGCGTCGATCTCCTTGTCGTCGAAGATCCGCCGCATGTCGGCGTCGATCCTCGGCTTCTTTCCCGTGCGTTTGTAGATCTCTCCCGCCGCGGTTTCCGTCCGGTTCCCGTCGGGGTCGACCAGCGCCGCCACCTCGATGTTTCCCTCCGGCGCCATCTCCCGGATGTGGGCCGAACCGCGCGAGCCTACGCCAATTACCGCCACGCGCAACCGGTCGCCCGCCTGCGCCCAGCCCTGAGACGCGGCCGCCGTGGCCGCCGACACGAGAAAACTCCGCCGATTCACCATAAGAGCCACCAGTGTACCGCCATCGTACCCGCCGGGAACGCAGCCATTCGTCCCCCGTGCATGCTCCATGCCTGTGGATGGCGGCGGCCCCGGCTCCCGGCGCCGGGCTTGCCTGGCGCGCTCAGACGCGGAAGTGCGGCTTCAGCATCTCCATGAGGCGGTCGAGTTCGTGGAGGTCGGCGGCATCCATGGTGAAGCGGCGCGTACGGCGCATGACGACGTTCTTGAAGATGCCGCGGCGGCGGAGGATCTCCTTCTGAATCACGAAGGTTGTGCGCCGTTCGAGCACGGCGGAGAGCAGGAACTTTTCAAACAAAGTGAGCGATTCCTCTTTTTTGCCGGCATGGAAAAGATCCCAGATCTCGGTCTGGATGTCGGCGAAACCCGCGCCGGCCATGGTGCCGCCCGAGCCGCGCTCCATCTCCTGGTACAGGTACATGGCGCCGCCGCCTGTGGAGGGGATGAGTTGGCGCTTGCGCTCCTTCACGACGCGCGTCACGTCGTGGGGCACGTCGCCGGCCTCCAGTTTCAGTATGCGCAGGGAGGGAATGCGGTCGGCCATCCGCAGCAGGAAGTCGGTGGACATGCCGGCGTTGGAAACCTGGATGCACATGGGCAGCTTCGAGACCGAGGCGACCGAGGTGAAGTAGTCGGCCATGATCTCGTTGTCGCCGGTGCCGTCGGTGGGTCCGAGGACGTGGAGGCCGTCGGCGCCGATCTTTTCGGCGTGGCGGGCGTAGTCCATGGCTTCGAATTTGTTGGCGCCGTGGACGCCGATGAGGACGGTGGTGCGGCCTTTGGCTTCCTTGACGACGGCTTCGGAATGGCGCATGCGCTCGTTATAGGAAAGCGAGTTGGTTTCGCCGGCGCCCGCGGGCCACACGACGCCGTGGATACGGCCGCGGGCGAGAAAATCGGTCTCTTTGCGAAGCGACTCCTCGTCGAGGGAAAGGTCGTCGTGGAAGGGCGTCTGCATGATGACGAAAATGCCCTCCCAGGCGCGCCCTGCGGCGGCTTGCGGGGCGGCGGCGAGCGGAGCGGCCAGCGGCGCGGCGGCCGAAATGGCGGCTGCGCCGCGAAGGAAACCCCTGCGGTCAAATGAACGGGTCATGAAGAATCTGTATCACAAATGGGGCGGCGGCGGAGCGCGCGCCGGACGCCGAACGTTGAGGCGGCGGCTACAATGGTGGTTTCCTGCATGAAAATCGCTTTGGCACAGATCAATACGACCGTGGGAGACCTGTCGAAAAACGTCGACCTGATCCTGGAGACGGCGCGGCGCGCGGCGGCGGGCGGCGCGCAGGTGGCCGTGTTTCCCGAGTTGACCATCACGGGGTATCCGCCGCGGGACCTGCTGGAGAAGCCCAGCTTTCTCGAACGGGCACAGGAGGAATTGTCACGGCTGACCGCGGCGACCAAGGGGTTGGATCTCGACCTGATCGTGGGCGCGATCGGACCGTCGGTGGACGACACGGGCAAGCGCGTGACCAACCGGGCCGTGGCGATTCGCGACGGCGCGGTGCGGTTCGTGCAGATCAAGCGGCTGCTGCCCACCTACGACGTGTTCGACGAGGGACGCTACTTCGACGAGGGGCCGGCGCAGGCGCTGACCGTGCTGCGCGGCAGGCCCGCCGGTCTGATCGTGTGCGAGGACGCCTGGAACGACAAGCAGTTCTGGGAGCGGCGGCTGTATGAAAGCGACCCGGTGGAGGACCTGGCGCGGGCGGGCGCGCGCGTGATGATCTCGATCAACGCCTCGCCCTACCACATGGGCAAACGGGCGCAGCGCCGCGAGATCTTTTCCACCGCCGCGCGCCGGCACAAGACGCCTTTCGTCTACGTGAACCTGGTGGGCGGAAACGATCAACTGGTGTTCGACGGATCGAGCTTCGCGATGGACGCCGAAGGGCGCGAGATCGCGACGGCGAAAAGCTTCGACGAGGACCTGGTGTTCGTGGATCTCGACGCGGGCACGGGCGGCCGGCACGCGAACCTGCCCGTGGAAACCGAGGCCGTCTACGAAGCGCTGGTGCTGGGGACGCGCGATTACCTGCGCAAGTGCGGTTTCAAAAGAGTGCTGATCGGGCTGTCTGGCGGCATCGATTCCTCGATCGTGGCCTGCATCGCCGTGGACG
Source organism: Bryobacterales bacterium (assembly GCA_020852175.1). Classification (GTDB taxonomy): domain Bacteria; phylum Acidobacteriota; class Terriglobia; order Bryobacterales; family Bryobacteraceae; genus JAFLBB01. Next base: position 38,295 of record JADZBH010000030.1, read on the forward strand.
CGGTGGGACGCGAGAACGTGGCCGGATTCGGCATGCCGGGGCCGTATTCGAGCGGCCATTCGGTGGACGACGCGCGGGCGATGGCGGAGCGGCTGGGCATACGGTTCGAACTCGTGCCCATCAGGGATCAGTACGAGGCGTTCCTGAAGACGCTCGATCCCGTGTTCGGCAACGCGCCGCGCGACGTGACCGAGGAGAACCTGCAGGCGCGGTTGCGCGGCGTGATGCTCATGGCGGCGTCGAACAAGTGGGGCGCGCTGGTGCTGACGACGGGCAACAAGAGCGAACTGGCGGTGGGCTACTGCACGTTATACGGCGACATGTGCGGAGGACTGGCGGTGATCAGCGATGTGCCCAAGACGCTGGTGTACGAAATTTCGCGCGTGGCCAACCGCAGGCACGGCGGCGCGATTCCGGAAAGCGTGTTCGTGAAACCGCCGTCGGCCGAGTTGCGGCCGGACCAGAAGGACACCGACTCGTTGCCGCCGTATGAGGTTCTGGACGCGATTCTGCGCGACTATGTGGAGGAGTGCCGCGCGCCCCGCGAGATCGCCGCGCGCCAGGGTTTGCCGCTCGAACTGGTGCGCGACATCATCAACAAGGTGGACCGCAACGAATACAAACGGCAGCAGGCCGCGCCAGGGTTGAAAGTGACGACGAAGGCGTTTGGCATGGGACGGCGATTCCCCATAGCCCAAAGGTTCTCCGAATGAGAGGCGCGTGGCGGGCGCTATCGTATCTGGGCCTGATGCTGTGCGCGGCGGGCGCGGCGTGGCCGCAAGCCTCGCGCGCCGTGCGCGTGGGGCCGCTCGCGAGCGGCCGCGGCGCACTGTTGCCCACGGGGTGGCTGGTGCGTCCTGCGGGCACGCAGGCTGCCCTGGACGGCTATCCGATGGCGAGCGTGGCGTCGCCGGACGGACGGTTCCTCGCCGTGCTGAGCAGCGGCGTGGACGAGGCCGTGCTCGCCGTGCTCGACGCCGGGACGGGCCGCAAGGTGAGCGCCGCCGTGCTGCCCGATGCCTGGCTGGGGTTGACGATCGCCGCCAACGGAAGACTGCTGTATGTGTCGGGCGGGGCGCGCGGGCAGGTGCATGAGTTCGCGCTGGACGATCAGGGGCATCTCGAACGGAAGCGCACCTTCACGACAGCGGAGAACCAGCCCTCGGGCCGCGATTTCATCGGCGACGTACAGTTGGACCCCGAGGGACGTCTGCTGTATGCGGCGGAATTGCTGTCCAATCGAGTGCTGGTGATCAACCCGTCGTCCGGGCGCGTGATCGAGCGCTTCCAGACGGGGCGGCGGCCGTACCGGATTCTGTTTCACCCGGACGGCAAGTCGTTTTTTGTTTCGTCGTGGGCCGACGCGGCGGTGTACCAGCATGAGACGGCGAACGGGCAGCAGTTGAACTTCCTGCGCGTGGGGCAGCACCCCACGGACATGGCCTGGCGTGAAAAACTGGCGTCGGACGAGGCCGCGGGCGAAACGGCGGCGGCGGGCGGGGGGACCCCGGCCGGCGGCGATGCGGCGTTTCCCTGGAAGGCGCGGCTTTTCGTTGCCCTGGCGAACACGAACTCGGTGGCCGTGGCGGGCGTCAGCGAGTCGAAGGAGTTGCGGCGCATCGGAACGGTGAACGTGTCGGTCTACCCGCGGCATCCGGCGGGGATGACGCCGGGCGGGTTGGCGCTGTCGGCGGACAAGAACAAATTGTTCGTGGTTTGTTCGGATGCCAACGCGGTGGCCGTGGTGGCGGTGAACAGCGGCGTGCCGCAGGTGGAGGGCTTCGTGCCGGCGGGCTGGTATCCTCTGGCGGCGCGGGCGATGGCGGACGGACGGCTGCTCGTGTTCAACGCGCGGGGCACGGGGCTGAGCGCCGGCGGCGGCCGCGCGGCACGGGGCGGACAGGCCGGTTCGCTTTCCCTGGTCGAACCTTTCGATGCGGCGCGGTTGATGCAGTATTCGCGGACGGTGATCGAGAACACCGCCTTCCGCGAGGAGAAACTGGACGCGGCGCATGACGAACTGCCGGGCCATCCGGTGCCGCGCGTGCGCGGCGAAACATCGCCCATCGAACATGTCATCTACGTGTTGAAAGGCGGGCAGACCTACGATCATGTGCTGGGCGACGTAGCCGCCGGGGCGGGCGAAGCGAAATACGCGGTGTATGGAGAGACGGTGACCCCGAACCAGCACAAGCTGGCTCGCGAGTTTGCCCTGCTGGACAATTACTACGCCAGCGGCGAGGGCGAGGCCGACGGTTGGAATTGGGCCACGGCGTCGATCGCGCCGGACTTCGTGCAGAAGCTGTGGCCCGGCGTGCAGGCAGGGCGGAGAATCGGAATCGACCTGGAAGGAGATCCGGCGTCCCTGCCGCCTTCCGGGCGTCTTTGGCACCAGGCGATGGCGGCCGGTTTGCCGGTACGGAACTATGGCTTTGGCGTGACGAACAAAACCGCGGCGGGGAGCGATGGGGCGCAGGTGGAGCGGCGGCTCCACGATCTCGAACTGAGCCATGTAACGAATCTGAAGTTCCGCGGGCCCGACCCGGATTACCGCGACATCGACCGCGTGAAAGTGTTCCTCGACGATGTGGCGCAATGGGAGGCGGCAGGGCCGATGCCGCGTCTGGTGGTGGTGCGGTTGGGGAACGGCCGGACTGCGGGAACCGGGGCGGGGAAGGTGTCGCCGAAGTCGATGGTGGCCGATAACGATCACGCGCTGGGGCTGCTGGTGGAAGCCGTGTCGCGGTCGAAATACTGGCCGAAGACGGCGATCTTCGTGGCGGAAAGCGACGGCGGGGCGGGTGCGGACCATGTGGACGCACACCGGGTTCCGGCGTTCGTGATTTCGCCGTACACCAGGCGCGGCGCGGTGGATTCGACGCTGTACACCACGGGATCGACGCTGCGGACGATTGAGTTGATTCTGGGGTTGAATCCGATGACCCACTTCGACGCCGGAGCAACGCCCATGGTGCGCGCGTTCACGACGGTGGCCGATCCCAGGCCGTTCGAAGCGGAAAAGCCGAGGATTCCTCTGGATGTGCGGAACCCGGGCGCGGGGCGGTAGCCCGCCCGAGGATCGAAATCAGGTGGTGACGCGGCTGCCAAACTGGTAGGCGAGGCCAGCCAGGCACACCAGTTCCAGAACGCGCACGAATCCGCCGGCGAAACCGCCGAGGAACTCAAAGCGGAGGAGCAGCGCGCTGACCACGCCCGCGTAGAGGATCCACTCGTTCAGAAAGCCGGGTACGGACAGGTGGAAGGAGACGACGGCCAGGTAGTAGAACAGAGGCCAGTTGTTGTCGGGCTTCGCGCGGAAACGCGTGATGATGATCCACACGGTGAACATCAGCATCACGAAAGTGGTGACGTTGCTGGCAGCGTAGCGCACGAATCCTAGTCCTCCGGAGTCTATCGGTTGCCCGGAAGCAAACGATTAGAATGACCATAGCATGGAGGTGAAGCCGGTGTGGGCGCGGTAGCCGCGCAGGGAGGAAAACTCCTCCGCGTAGCGGTAGTATTGGTACCCGAAGTTCAGGCGTAACCGTGGATGGAGCCGGAAGGATACCCGCGCCTGGGGGGAGTCGAAGGTAAGGGGTAGCACCTGGACGCCAGGGAACGCACCGGTTCCGGCGGCCTGTTGGGCGCGGCCGTCGCCGGTGTCCTGGACGCGTGTGTAGCCCAGGCAGAGGTCGGCGCGCGAGGCCAGAGCGAAACGCACGGTGGCGTGGCCGGAGTGGATGTTGGACACATAGAGGGAACTCTGGGCGGCGGCGAGATCACCGGAGGCGAAGTAGGCGATGCCGGTGAGGGTGTCCAGGTGCTGCTTTCCGAAGCCGGCGTCAAAGGCGATGCCGCGGCGGGCGGACCAGGAGGCGTCCAGGGCATAATTGCGCGAACGGGAGCTGTGGCTGAACAGGGAGACCGAGTTGGTGTTGTAGTTGGTGCGCACGGCGGCGGACAGCAGCAGGGAACCTCGTTTGTACTGGCCTCGCGCGCCGAAGGCGTGGTAATTGCGCTCGCTCAGGGTGAGGAAGGGGCGGTTGGCGCGGCCCAGTTCCAGGTCAAAGTTGAAGGTGAGCGGTTTCGCCGGTTGCAGACGGATGCCGAACAGTCCCGAGTGGACGCGATTGGTTTGTTCGTTGGGGAGGCGTTCATTGAACGCGCCAATGGTTTCGGCCTCGACCGAGCGGATGCGGCGGTCGGAAACCTGGTATCCGGCGCGGAGGCCAAGCCAGCGGGCAGGGCGGAAGAGAGCGTCGGTGGCGTTGATGAAGCTGCGGATGCCAAGGTAGCGGAAATCGACGATGGCGGCGCCGCCGAAGCCGTTTTGGACCTGTGTGAGCGTGGCGTTGCCTTCCATCCGGACCTGATGAAAAGCCGTGTGGTTGGTAAGGGTGACGGATTCAACCGGGAAGAGGCTGATCGTGAAGTTGGCCGTGGTGACGGGGCGCGTGCCGGAACCGCCGGCGAAGAACTGCCGGTTGACGGCGGATCCCAGGCGGGAGGCGCCGATGGCGGATTCGTCGATGGCGAAGCCGCGGCGCGTGCCGGCGTAGGTGAAGCGGGCGCCGATAGCCAGCCAGCGGCCGGATTCGGCCAGCAGATGGGCGCGCCAGAAAGGAGTGTCGCCGGAGTAGGCGTTCGCGGTGGAGAAGCGGGACAGCGTGGTGTTGTCGGCGGCGTTCAGTCCCGAGCCGTTGGAAAGGGAGAGCGGCGTATCCTCCAGGTAACGTTGCCATCCGCGCAGGAGAATCAGTTTGAGCTTGCGGTACTGCAACTGGCCGCCGAGCCGGAACTCCCGTTGCCTGCGGTGGATGTTGGCGAAGAGCGGAAACTCATCGCCGCGGTGCTGATCGAACAGGTTCTGGGTGTAGAGCCCGGCGCCTTCCTGCGAGTTACGGCTGTAGCCCATGAGGAACTGGAAGCGGCTTTCCGGCAGCAGCGTGAGGTCGTGGTCCTGCCACATACGGCTGGTGTTCAAGGAGTGCGCGCCCGGCTCCAGCGTGAGGCCGGGGTTGACATACCGGGAGATACGCCAGCTCAGGTCATAACGGTACCAGCGGTTGTGACGGATGCGGAAGGTGGCGGACTGGTAGGGATCGTTGCCCAGGCCCTGGGTGTTCAGCAGAACCTCGTCGAACAGCTTGCCGTGGCCCTCCTTGGAATTGATCGTGAGCGACGAGCCCAGCAGGCGGAGGCCATTGCCATAGTTGACGTCGGAGCGGTAGCCGGCTTCGTTGCCGTTGACGCCGTGAAGGCGGTAGCCGAGTTCCACGGAGTTGGTGACGTTGTAGCCGCGGACCTCGTCGCCGCGGAGCGGGCCCACGGACTCGGGCGTGGGCGCGGCGGGCGGCTGTGCGGACACAACGGCGGAGGCGGCGGCGATGAGGGCGAGCGTACGCGATGTCATGTTCATGGCCGTTACCTGAGAAAGCGCGGGTCGGAGTTCGAACCGTGGATGCGTACGTGGCAGGTGGTGCAGTTGCGGTAGCGCGGATCGTTCATGTTGTGCGAGGAGGTTTGCGTGGGAATGCCGCCGCCGGACAGGCCGAAGCCGGTGGCGCCGTTGTGACATTCCAGGCAAAGCGTGAACACGGCCGGACGTTTCAACATGCGCGAATTCACGGAACCGTGCGGAGCGTGGCAGGTTTCGCAGCCTTCCACGCGGAGCGGGGCGTGCTCGAACGCGAAGGGACCGCGCTTGTCGGCGTGGCAGCGCAGACAGGGCTGTTCGCCATCGGCGGCGGCCTCCACCATGCGCGGGCGGAGGCCGGACCGCCACACCGGGGCGGCGGAGCCGTGCGGGTTATGGCAGTCCGTACACTGCATGGCGCCTTCGTTCACGCGGTGTTTGTGCGGCATGGAGAACTGCGCGCGGACGGAGTTATGGCAGCCGTAACAGAGATTGGACTGCTGTTTGGCCAGTAGCGATCTGGCCGAAACCGGTTTATGAATGGAGTGGCAGGAGTTGCAGGCGACGTCCGCCTGGGTGTGAGAAGAACGGCGGATCTGGGCGCGGCCGATGGATTGTTCGTGGCAGGCGAGGCAGGTGTCCAGCGACTGCGAGGCGGGCATGAGGGAGAAGGCCCGCGGAATGGTGGTTTTGCCGCCGCGCGCTTCGACGTGCGCCTTGGCCGGACCGTGGCAACTTTCGCATCCGGTCTTTTCGGGAGGCTCGGCGCCGGTGGCGAGCGTGCGGTAGTGCGGGTTCTTATAAAAATTGGCCCATACCGGTGCATGGCAGGTTTTGCAGGTGTTCGAGCCGACGTAGCCGCCGGAGGAGGGCGAGGGGCTTTGCGCGGCGGACAGAGTCAGCAGCAGGAGCCCTCCGAGGAAGATTGTTCTCACCACTCACTCAGGATAAGGGCGCGGCGGTGAACGGCGTAAGTTGGGCGGATGTAAAAAGGAATCGGACGCGGAGAGAGTTTACGCGAAGAATCCCCGCCAGGCGGCCACGACCAGGGCATGGGCGACGATGGAAGCTCCAATGCCGGCATGCAGGAAGGCGCGCCCGCAGGCGAGTCCGAGGAAGAAGGTGAGAATCACCCAGTTGTAGTTGGGAAAGCCGCGAAACCAGAGGTGGACGAAACCGAACAGCGCGCTGGCGGCGAGCAGGCCGGCCCACCGGCCCCACCATTGCATGAGGCGTTGCTGGAGGATGCCGCGAAAGAAGACCTCCTCGTAGAATGCGACGAAGAAGAGGAAGGCAAGGAACGTGGCCGGGGCTTTCCACCAGAACCCGGGGGCCGGTTGCAGGCGCGTGAACTGGAGGAAGTGGTTCAACAAAAGCGCCACGGGCATGAAGGCGAGGAAGTGGAGAGCGCCAATCTTGAAGGCCCGGGCCGAAGGGAGAAAGGACAGTTGCAGGGGCGGGCCGCCGTTGCCGAGAAAGGTGGCCAGGCCGATGCGGAACCACATGAGCTGGCCGAGCGAGTCGATGCGGAGGCCGGGAAAGGGGTCTGCATAAATGCCGCGAAATGGTTTGGCCAGCATGACCGCGGCCATCAGGAAGAGCAGCAGGAACTCGCGCCACGGGGCGCGGCGGCCGCGTTCGAACCAGAAACAAACCGCCGCGGTCGCGAAGGCGAGTAGCGCCACCTGCCTCCAATGGAGGGCCGGACCGGCCAGACTGGCCAGACAAAACGGCGCCAGCGCGCTGGCAAATAACGTCAGGGGGCGCCAGCGGCGGCGGATGGCGTCAAAGCCGGTGGTGAGGTAGAACGTGAGCTCCAGAAGAAAGGCCAGAGCGGTGGGAATGGCGATCGAAGCCGGGACGCCCAGTTGGGAGGCGTAGACGAAGGAAGCCAGGGAACCCAGGGCCCAAACGGCAGCCACGGCGGCAAGGAAGCTGCGCATCGGAGTATTCATCGTAACACCAGGGGCGGCGGAAGGCATTGCACGGAAGTGCGTTTGGGAGGGCCAAAGAAATGAGCCGGAGAGGCGGACACCTCTCCGGCTGATGAGTTCTCAGTTCGACTCGCGGGGATCTGAATGGGTCCGGCCCGGGACCGGAGTGTCTGTTCGCGGTTAGGCGTTGAAGGAGCTGCCGCAACCGCAGGTGGACTTCACCTGGGGGTTGGAGAACTTGAAGCCCGAACCCTCGATGCTCTCCACGTAGTCAACCTCGGCGCCGTCCAGATAGAGCAGGCTGGCCTGATCGACAAACACCTTGAGGCCATCGTAGGCGATGGTCTTGTCCAGCATGTTGGGGGCGCTCTCAAAAGCCATCGAGTAGCTGAAACCGGAGCAGCCGCCGCCGACGACCGAAATGCGCAAGCCGGCCGGCTGGGGATCCTGCATGCCGAGGATCTCCTTCACTTTGTCAACGGCCTTGGTGGTGAGAGTTACCGACATATGTATCCTTCCAATCTCCCTTTTCGAATTGTACCAGAGAGTGCAGATTAACGGGATGGGCCACGCGGCACAACCCTGCGGCCCATTATACCGATATGGATGCGGTGAAACGGGGGAAGGATGCAGGCCCGGCGCGCCGGGATTACTCGTGCCCGTCGGAGGCCTCGTCGCGGTCCTCCTCCAGTTCGCCGGCCAGCGTGGAATGTTGCCGCAAAACGCGGATCGAGACCGAGGACGAGAAACCGGCGTAGCGCAGGCGGCGAAAGGCGGCGTTCAGATTCCTGGGGTCGGCGAGAAACTCGGGCAGGTTTTTGCCGCGGAATTTGCGGTTCAGGTATTGGGCGGCCAGCGCGGCCTCGTCGGCGCCCTCGAAGACGCGCTCGACGGCGGTTTGTGCTCGGGAGGCTTCGACGCTGCGGGCGCGCAGGTCGCGCAGAACGCGTTGGGGGCCATGGCCGCGCCCTTCCAGGCGAGAGGTGGCAAAGCTTTCGGCGAACCGGGCATCGTCGACGTAGCCGTATTCACGGAGTTTGGCCACGACGGCGTCGGTGGCGGCGCGCGAGGCCGAGCGGCGGTTCAGCCGGGTACGGAGCTCCTTTTCCGAATGGGCGCGATGGCTCAGCGACTTGAGGGCGTAGTCGAGAAGCTTGGCCTCGTCCAGGCGGGCGGGCGGCGTACGCTTGGCGGGTGAATTCTTGAAACCCATTGTGACCTGGCATCCCTCATACTACTGGAGTAAACTGAAGACACCAAGAAAGGATTGCGCCATGGACGAAGACAAGAAGCTATCGTATTTCTTCCTCGGAGTGGGGATTGGCGTGGCCGTCGGCCTGTTGTTTGCCCCGAAGTCGGGCGAGGAGACGCGCGAATTGATCCGCAGCAAGGCCGGCGAAGGCAAGGATTATTTGAAACGCCGGGGCGAGGAAGCGCGCGAGTCCGCCACTGAGTGGGTGGAACGCGGGCGCACGGCCGTGGGCCGCCAGCGGGAACAGTTGTCGGCTGCCGTGGAAGCCGGCAAGCAGGCCTACCGCGATGCCGTGACGGGTGAGGCCGAAATCGGCTGATGAGGCCGGAAAGGGCCGGATGCTAAGGTAATTTTGTCCGCCGCCTAATGAAACGAGGGGGCGGAACCGATCAAGAAGGCAGGGGACCCAGATGGATCCGCACACAAGTAATGTCATTGTCGCCCTCGCGATGAGCATCGTCGCGTTAGCAGTCCTGTTCCAGGCCGCCATGATGTTTGGCATGTACAGGGCGGCCAGGGATTTGCGCGACAAGATGAACGTCTTCCTGCCCAAGGCCGAGGGTTTGCTGGGCTCCGCCGAGAAGTCATTGAACGAAAGCCGGGCCGAGATCAAGGAGATCACGGCGAAGGCGCGGACGATGATGGACGCGGCTCAGGCCCAGTTGACCCGTATCGATACGGTGGTGAGCGACGCCACGGGCCGGGCCAAGGTGCAGATGGAACGCGTGGAAATGATCGTGGACGACACGCTGAGCCGGGTGCATGGCACGGTGATGCAGTTGAATGACGGCGTTCTGAAACCGGTGCGCGAGGTGAATGCGCTCGCGCAGGGCGTGCGGGCTGCGTTGAGTTCGCTACTGAAGGGCGGCCGGCCTTCGGTGGCGCAGGCCACTGCCGACGAAGAGATGTTTATTTGACGGGGTAAGGCCCCGGCATGATTGACGTCCACTCGCATATCCTGCATGGGTTGGACGACGGCGCCGCCAGCTTCGAAGTAAGTCTGGCGATGGTGGATCTTGCCGCCGGATGCGGCACCACGGACATCGTCGCCACGCCGCATTCCAATCTCGAATTCAGTTTCGATCCCGCCGTGGTGGAGGAGCGCATCCAGCGTCTGCGCGAAGCTGCGGGAGATCGTGCGCCGCGCCTGCACTACGGCTGCGACTTTCATCTCTCCTTTGACAATATCCGGGATGCGATCGAGCATCCCAGGCGGTACACGATCAACCATGGGCGCTACCTGCTGGTGGAGTTCAGCGATATGGTGATCTTTCCCAATACGACCGAGATACTGGGACGGCTGATCGAGGCGGGCATGGTTCCCGTGATCACGCACCCGGAGCGCAATCCGCTGCTGCAACTGCGTCTGGACAGCCTGAAGGAGTGGGCGGCGATGGGTTGCCTGATGCAGGTGACGGCGCAATCGTTCACCGGGCGTTTCGGACGGAGGGCGGAGCGGTTCAGCCGCGTGCTGCTGGATGAGTCGATGGTCGATGTGGTGGCCAGCGACGCGCACGACACCAGGCATCGCCCGCCCAACATGAAGGAGGCGCACGCCTGGTTGTCGCGCAAGGTGTCGCGTCCCTTCGCCGGCCGGGTCTGCGTGGCCAACCCCGGAGCGATCATACGGGATGAACCGCTGCCGCCGCTTCCGGACGAGGGGGACACCGGGGACCGGAAGTGGTATCACTTCTGGAAGTAGATGCGATGCGCGCTTTTTAGCCTCGTCCTGGTGCTGCCTGTGGCGGCGCAGGTGCACACTTCGCCGATGGCGGGACGGTGGTTCGCGGGCGAGGCGGCGGCGCTGCGGAAACAAGTGGACGAAGCCCGGCGGGTGGCACGGCTGCGGTTGGGCGGCGCGCCGCCGAGGCCCGGGATAGCGGGTCTGATCGTGCCTCATGCCGGGTTAGACTACTCCGGCGTCGTGGCGGCCGGCGGGTGGGGGCTTGCGGCAGGTATGAAGCCGGGGCGGACGGTCATCCTGCTTGGCTTCTCCCATAAGCGGCCTCTGCGTGGCGTGGCCATCCCGAAAGTCTCCGCCTACCGGACGCCTCTGGGCGCAGTACCGGTGGACAATCAGGTGGCTAGGGAGTTGGGGTTTGCCCGCGTGGAAGAGAGCGAACTTTGTGACCATTCGATCGAGAACCAGTTGCCCTTCCTGCAAGACCTCGCGGGCGGGCGGGAGATGGGCGCGCGCGGCTTCGTGCCCGTGTATGTCGGCGGGATGACCGCGGGTGAGATGCGGCGCGTGGCCGCCATGCTGGCGGAGCGGGCGGCGGCGGGCGATCTGATTGCCGCCTCCACGGATTTCACGCATCATGGCGCGGGCTATGGCTATCAACCGTTCGGGACGGGCCAGGATCTCGAGGAAAAGCTGCGCGAGCGGGCGCTGGAGAGCTTCGAGCAGGTGGGCTCGCTCGACGCGACGATGTTTGACCGGTTCCTGCGGGAGACTGGCGACACGATGTGCGGCGTGGCGCCGGTGCGTCTGCTGATGACGGCCATGGCCGCTCTGGAACGAGGCCGCCAGGGCGTCTACATGAGCACGGTGGATTATGTGAACTCAGGCCAGGTCACTCACGACTGGAACATGGCCGTGAGCTACGGGGCGCTGGCGTTCTATCCCGCGGCCTCGTTCGGCGTGGAAGAATCCGGGCGGGCGGCGCTGCTGCGGCATGCGCGCGCGGCGCTGGATGGCGGCACGGCGGCGCGGCAGGATGCCCCGGGGACGGGCGATGCGCTGCGACAGCGAACAGGTGTGTTCGTGACGATCAAGAAGAACGGCGCGCTGCGCGGGTGCATCGGAACGCTGTCGCCGCGCGAGGATGTGTGGGCGGCGGTGGCGGACCGTACGCTGGCGGCGGCGCATTCGGATCCTCGCTTTCCGCCGCTGACCGCGGCCGAGGGGCCGGTGACGTTGGAAGTGTCGCTGTTGACGCCGTTGAAACGGCTGCCGGGGTGGCGGGCGTGGCGTCCAGGGATGGGCGGCGTGCTTGTGATGGGGGACAAGGGCGGACTGCTGCTGCCGCAGATCGCTACCGAAAACGGCTGGGGGCGGCAGGAGTTCCTGCGCCACCTGGCGGCGAAGGCGGGCTTGCCGGAGGAGGCCTACCGCGGCCGCGAGACGCGTCTCTATGGCTTTGAAGCACAGGTGTTCGCCGAACGGGCGCATTAGACTGAAAGTGTGAAGTGGCTTCTGGTTCTGGCATCGGCGTGGCCGTTGTGCGTGGCGCAGTCCGCTCGCGACCTGGCCGAGGAGTTGCGGAAACCGGAACTGGACGCGGCGGCCTGTTACCGCGTGCGCGACCTGGCCTTCTCGCGCGAGGATATCCGGTTCTACTTCACCGACGGCTGGCTGATCTTCGGCAAGCCCGCGGGGGGCCACATCCGCACGGCCGTTTTCGAGCGGGAGAGCGAGGGCGGCGACGCCGAGGTGATGCTGCTGCCCCCGTCCAAGGGGGAGCGGCTTTCGCTGGCGAAGTTCACCGGCGCGCCCAATCTGAACGAACACTTCCGCCATGCGGTGATGGTTTTCTCCGACGGTACGGGCGAGCTACTGCTGAAGTTGCTGCGCGAGCGCGGCGAACCGGAATTGAGCGCCGAGATGGGCCACCTGCTCGCGCGGAAGTGGCAGGAGCCGGTGACCAACCTGAGCACGAGTTTCCTGACGAAACTGGTGGACGACGTGTATGGCGGGCAGCCCCTGGAGCGCGGATTTTTCTATGCCGGGGTGGCGGGGCGAACCCTGGGCAACTTCGATTTGCTGCACGATCCCGGCGTGCCGGAACAGATTTACGCCGGGCGGTTGGCCTATCGCGGCGACGTGCCTTATTACGACATCTGGACGACCTTTCCTTCGCGGCCGAACCGCACCGGGCAGGCCAGGGCGCAGACGCACCCGTTCCGCATGGACAACATCCGTATTGAAGCGGTGCTCGAAGAGAACCTGCACCTGCGCGCCGTGACAAGGGCGTCCGTCGTGCCGGAGCGGCAATTGAAAATGATGGCGTTCGAGATCTCCGCGCGGATGAAGGTGGGCGCGGTGCGCGTGAACGGCGACCAGGCCGAGGTGCTGGAACGGGAATCGCTGCGGGCGAACCTGCTGCGGGGCGGCGGGTCGTCCGTGTTTCTCGTGTCACCGCCTTGGCCCCTGGAGCCTGGCCGGGCCTATGAGGTGGAGTTCGAACATGAAGGCGACGTGATTCAGACGGCCGGCGAGGACGTTTACTATGTGGGCGCGCGCGCGAACTGGTATCCGCGAGCGGGGTTTGTTTTCGCGCGGCACGACGTGACGTTCACACACCCGGCCGGACTCCAACTGCTGTTTCCGGGCGCGGTGAAAGAGGACCGGACCGAAGCGGGCCTGCGCACGATCAGGCGCGTGCCGGACGATCCCATCCGTCTGGCTGGCTTCAATCTGGGCCGGTACGAATCCGAGAGCGTGGCAAAAGGACCCCTGACCGTCGAGGTGTTCGCCAACAAGAAGGCGGAACAGTCGCTGCACCGGCCGCCCGAGGTGATCCTCACGCTTCCCGTGTCCCCGTTTCCGCGTCCGCGCGGACCACGGGCCCAGGAGATTGTCACCGTGCCTGCGATGCCGCCGGACCCTGCCGCGCGGCTGCGGACACTGGCTTCGGAAATCGCGGCCACGTTCGAGGAGCTTTCGCGCCACTTCGGGCCTCCAGCCCTGCCGCGGTTGCTGGTGTCACCCATTCCTGGACGGTTCGGGCAGGGCTTTCCGGGGCTGCTCTATCTCTCGACGCTCAGCTATCTCGACGTCCGCGACCGGCCGGCTGGCGGCAATTCGTCGAACAATCTATTCTTCGGCGAACTGCTCCACGCGCATGAGACGGCCCACCAGTGGTGGGGCAACGTGGTAACCAGCACGGCGCAGCAGGACGACTGGCTGATGGAGGCGTTGGCGAACTATTCGGCGCTGATGATACTGGAGCAGAAGAAGGGCGCCAAGGATATGCAGCGCGTGCTGGCGCAGTACCGTGAAATGCTGCTGGCAAAGGACTCGGGCGGGGCGACCGTGGAATCCACCGGGCCCATCCGCCTGGGACTGCGGCTGCAAAGTTCGCAAAACCCGGGCGCCTGGCGGAACATCGTCTACGACAAGGGCTCGTGGATCATGCACATGCTGCGCGCCCGCATGGGAGACGCGGGCTTTCGCGCCATGCTGGGAGAGTTTGCCCGCCAGCACCGGTTTCAGACCGTGACCGTGCAGCAGTTCCGCGAAACGGCCGCGGCACACATGCCGAAGGGCGGGCCGGATGCCTCACTGGAAGCGTTTTTTGAAAGCTGGGTGGAGAGTACCGGTATTCCGACGCTTACGCTGACGCACAAGTTGACGGGTAAAGCCCCCGCGCTCCGGCTTCAGTTAACGCTGCGCCAATCCGGAGTCGAGGAACATTTCAGCACGGTGGCGCCGGTGGTGATCGAGACGCCACGGCAGAAGCCCCGCGTGATTTGGCTTCCAACCGGAGCCGAGCCAGTGGTGCTGACGGTTCCTCTACGGGTGGCGCCATCAAAGGTGACGCTCGATCCGGAAAATACCGTGCTGGCCGTGAAGCAATAGCCGCGTGGGAAAAAGCGCCCCGGCTACTTTCCGGCCTTCACCTTGCGCAGTTGCGAAACCAGACGGCTGGCCGATTTCTGGAGTGAGTCCGCGCGCGTGTTCTTGGCGATGTCGAAGCCAGTCCACAGAACCCGGCGGCTCTTGGCATCCACCAGAAAGACGTTTCCTTTGCCGCGGCTGAAACTCTGACTGCGCGCGACGGCGCCCGCGGTTTGGAATTCGGCGGGTGCTTCCTCCTTCTTGACATCCTCGTCCTTGTCCTTGTCCTTGTCCTTGTTCTTGGCCTTCTTGTCTTCTTTCTTGCCGGCGGCTTCCAACTCCTGCCTGGCCTGTTCCTTTTTCGCCAGTTCCTGGGCGGCCAACTCGGCCTTTTCTCGCGCGGACTTCAATAACTCGTCCACGCGCAGTTCGAAAGAGGCGCCAACGAAATCGCTCAGGAAGGCGTCGGCCTGCAACGGGTCGGTGGTCACCTGGTACACATGGTTCCGCGCCACCTGGTGGGCGATGAACTGGTCGAAACCGCTGCTCATCGGCAGAATGTAGATGGTTTGCACCGTGGCGAGGCCGGGCTCTTCCGCGAGCGCGGCAGGAGGCAGGACCGGCAGAAGAAGCCCCAGGCAAAGGGCGGGGACAAGGGTACGCGCCATGATCATGATCATATCCGTTGCTGGATCAGACGCGTGCCGGAGCAAAAAAGTCGAAGGGCAAGGGAACTATCGCGCCTGCTCGGCCAGGCGGCGGGCGCGTTCCCAGGCCAGGCGGCTCTTGAACTCGTTGTGCAGCTTGGCGAAGGCAGACCAATAATAGCCCGCCACGAACATGCTGAGCAGCGGCGCGGCGATGAAGTTGTAGGTGTCGATGGCGTACACGATCATCACCAGGAAATAGGTGCCGAAGCCGAGTTCGATCCAGGGCAACAAGCCGGCTTTGGACCGGTACCTGGCCGGCATGGCGGCCTTTTTCCCTGCGCCTGTGATGGCGTACTTGGGCGTGCGCACGAAGGCCGTCTGGTGGCCGAGAAGGGCCTCGGCGACGGCCTGCGTGTTGGAGAGCGTCAGTGCCACTCCAGCCGAAAGCAGCGCCGGCATGTGCTTGATGGCCTTCCATACGCTGCCTTCCGGACGCGCATACTGGGCATAGATGTAGAAGACAAACACGCTGAAGAAATTGGTCAGCATGAACGGCAGGTCGATCAGCGCCAACTGCTGCCAGCCGGTGTAGAAGCGCACGATCATCACCGGCAGCATCAGCGCGGTGACGGCCACCATCATGGGGTAGGCGATGTTGGGCGACATGTGGCAAAAGGCTTCCAGCTTCACGCGCCACGGCACTGGTGAGCGCATCACGTCCCGCAACAGTTTCATGCCTACCTGCGTAAGCCCCTTGGCCCACCGGAACTGCTGCACCTGGAATCCGTGCAGATCCACGGGCAACTCGCTGGGGCATTCCACATCCGGAACATAGACGAAGCGCCAGCCCTTGAGCTGAGCGCGGTAGCTGAGATCGGAGTCCTCGGTGAGCGTGTCGTGCTGCCATCCGCCAGCGTCGCGGATCATGGCGACGCGGAGCAGTCCCGCCGTGCCGTTGAAATTGAAGTAAAGGCCGTGGCCGGCGCGGGCGACGTGCTCCAGCACGAAGTGGCCGTCCAACAGCATGGCCTGCACTTCGGTGAGCGTGTTGTAGTCGCGGTTCAGGTAGCTCCAGCGCGTCTGCACGACACCCACCTTGGGGTCGGCGAAATAGTGGATGGTGCGCTGCAGGAAGTCCTTGGGCGGTACGAAGTCGGCGTCGAACACGGCCACCACTTCGCCGGTGGCGGTCTTGAGCCCTTCTTCCAGTGCGCCCGCCTTGTAGCCGTGGCGGTTCGTGCGGTGGTGATATTCGATGGGGTGACCGGCGGCGCGGTACTCGTTGACAAGCCGCTCGGTGAAGGGGTGTGTTTCGTCGGTGGAATCGTCGAGCACCTGAATCTGCAGCCGCTCCCGCGGGTAGTCCATCTGCGTGATCGTGTCGAGCAGGCGCTCCACGACGAAGCGCTCGTTGAACAGGGGAAGCTGGATGGTGACGCGAGGCAGCTCGGCGAAGCGCTGGGGCGGCGCGGCCGGAATGTTCTTCCGTCCGCGGAGAAAACCCCGGATTGTCTCGTACCGGTGCAAACCGTAGAACGAGAGAATCGTCAGTAAGAGAAAGTAAGGCGCCAGTAGAGCATAGTCAAACCATGCGAGTTGGTGGATACCGGCGAACGTGTCGTCAAAGAGCGAACGCGAAATCTGGTCGCTCAGCGAACCTGCGAGATAGAACGCAAACGGAAGCGGCGCGCTGGTCATGTTGATGGCAGACAGTAGATAAGGCTGAGCCTCCAACCATTATACGGGGTTGGCGGCAGGAGAGGTCATGGGGTGACTCCCCGTTTAGTTCGCCTTTTGTTCTCCAATCGGAGCCACGAGGGATGGAGCGTATAAAATAGACCGCATGCGTTGGGCCGCATTCCTCCTTTTCAGCGGTGCGTTGTGTGCGCAAACAGCGCCGGAGTTGGAATTTTTCGAGAAGAAGATCCGGCCGGTTTTCGCGACGAAGTGCGTGGGGTGTCACGGTCCGGGGGCGAACCCCGTGCGGGCGCATCTGCGTCTGGATTCGCGCGAAGGGGTGCGCAAGGGTGGCGATACCGGGCCGGCGATCGTTCCAGGGAACGCGGCGTCGAGTTTGCTGATGAAGGCCGTGTCCTACACCGACCTTGATTTGCGCATGCCGCCCACGGGCAAGTTAAGCGATGCCGAAATCGCCGACCTGCGGCGCTGGATCGACATGGGCGCTCCCGATCCGCGCGCCGTTTCCGGCGGCCTGACAGGGCCCCGGCAGTTGGACGTGGAGCGCGGCAAGCGGCACTGGGCATTCCGGCCCGTGGTGAAACCGGCGGCGCAACCTGTTCTGGCGGCGGGCGAGCCGGCGCCGAAACGGGTGTGGTTGCGACGCGTGACATACGATTTGACCGGGTTGCCGCCGTCACGCGAGGAGATGGCCGCGTATCTGGCCGACGCGGATCCCGCAGCGGACCGCCGCGTGGTGGAGCGCCTGCTGGCTTCGCCTCATTACGGCGAGCGGTGGGCGCGGCACTGGCTGGACCTGGTGCGGTTCGCCGAAACGAACGGCCATGAGTACGACAACGACAAACTGGATGCCTGGCGCTACCGCGACTATGTGATTCGCGCGTTCAACCAGGACGTTCCCTATAACCAGTTCGTGCGGGAACACATCGCGGGCGATCTGTTGCCGGACAAGCGCCTGTCGCGCGATGGAACGTTTTATGAATCGCCGGTTGGAACCGGATTTTACTGGTTCGGCGAGGTTCTGAACAGCGCGGTGGATTCCGTGAAGTCGCGAAGCGATCAGGTGGACAACCAGATCGACGTGATGGGCAAGACATTCCTGGGTCTCACGGTGGCGTGCGCCCGCTGTCACGATCACAAGTTCGATCCGGTGCCCACGATGGACTACTATTCGCTGGCGGGCTACCTGCACAGCACCGCGATGCAGGAGGCGGTGATCGATACGCCGGCCCGGGCGCGCGAGATTGAACTTGCGGCGCGGCGGGAGCCGCGCGCGCGGGTCCAGCATCCGGAGACAAGCCTGCGCGGGAACGATGTTCTGTTCGCCAGCTTTCGCGAGGGCCTGCCGGAAGGGTGGACGGTGCAGGGCGTGCCCGAAGCGCATGGCGCGAAGGAGTTCGTGGGTTCGTACACGTCGCGCAAGTTCGCGCTGAAAAAGCTATGGGTGCACGTGCTGCTGCGGGGGACAAAGACGGACAAGGCGTTGCGCGAGCGGGCGCCTCTGCGCGTGACGGTGGTGACGGACGATCACAAGAGCGAGCACTTTTTTCCCGGCGGCAAGGGCTGGGAGTGGGTGACGGTGCGGATGACGAAGGAAATCGGGCGCATCTGCTATTTCGAGATCGTGGACCGCGCCCGCGACGGGTATCTTCAGGTAGACCGTATTGTGCTGTCGGACGGCGAACAGCCGCCGCCGTTAGCCGCGCAGGATGAGAGTGGAGCGGAAGGGACCGCGGCCGCAGGGCCGGTGCCGCTCTCGACCTTCGCCATGATCGCGATGGATGAGGATCCCGGGGATACGAAGGTGCACATCCGCGGATCACACAAAAACCTGGGCGAGATCGCGCCGCGCCGGTTCCTGCGCGTGATCGCGGGCGAGGACCAGACGCCCGTCGCGCCGGGACAGAGCGGACGCCTGGCTCTGGCCGAATGGATGGCGAGCGAACGGAACCCGCTGACGGCGCGCGTGATGGTGAATCGCATTTGGGAGCATCATTTCGGCAAGGGGCTGGTGGCGACGCCGGACAATTTTGGCATGACGGGCGAGCGGCCCACGAACCCGGAGATGCTGGACTGGCTGGCGGCGCGGTTCGTGGAAAGCGGCTGGAGCGTGAAGGCGATGCACCGCGAGATCGTGCTGAGCCCCCAGTACCGGGCGGCGAATCTGCCGGTGCGGCGCTTGGAGGCCGAGGCGATTCGCGACGCGCTGCTGGCCGTGTCGGGCTCGCTCGACAGCACGGTTTACGGACAGAGCGTGCCGCCGTACATCAGCAGGTATCAGGACGGACGCGGCAAGCCCAGGACGGGTCCGCTCGATGGGGCCAACCGGCGCAGCCTGTACATCCAGGTGCGGCGCAACTTCCTGACGCCGATGTTTCTGGCGTTCGACTATCCGCTGCCTGTTTCCACCACCGGCGCGCGGAGTGCCTCGACGGTGCCGTCGCAGGCGCTGATGATGATGAACAACGAATTCGTGTTGCTGTGCGCCCGGCGTTGGGCCGGACGGCTGGAGCGCGAGGAGCCGGACGAGGGGGCTCGCGTGCGCCGTATGTTCGAGGAGGCGTTCGCGCGGCCGGCCGAGGCATGGGAGGTGCGCGAGGTGGCCGCCTTCGCGCGCCAATGGGGATGGACGGAAGCGGCGCATACGCTCTTCAATTCCGCGGAGTTTATCTATGTCCAGTAACCACGTACGGCCCGCGATGACCCGCCGCGAGGCGTTGTGCCGGTGCGCGAACGGCTTTGGCGGCATGGCGCTGCTCTCGATGCTGGCACGCGAAACGGCCAGCGGCGCGGTGCACGCGCCGCATTTCCCGGCCAAGGCGAAGAGCGTCATTTTCCTGTTCATGGATGGCGGCCCGTCGCAGATGGACAGCTTCGATCCCAAGCCGCGGCTGCGCGCCGATCACGGCAAACCGCTGCCGTTCAAACCGCCGGCGACGGTGTTCAATATCAGCGACAAGATTCTCGGATCGCCTTACGAGTTCAAGCGCCACGGGCAAAGCGGCGCCGAGGTGAGCGATCTGTTTCCCCGCGTGGCGGAATGCGTGGACGAGATGGCCATCATCAGGTCCATGGTGTCCGACCACAGCGAGCATACCGCGGCCAACTATTTCATGCATTCCGGTTCCGGCTTTCAGGGGCGGCCGAGCATGGGGTCGTGGGTAACCTACGGCCTTGGCAGCGAGAGCGAGAACCTGCCCGGCTTCATTGT
Organism: Bryobacterales bacterium; assembly: GCA_020852175.1. Classification (GTDB taxonomy): domain Bacteria; phylum Acidobacteriota; class Terriglobia; order Bryobacterales; family Bryobacteraceae; genus JAFLBB01. The sequence continues at coordinate 58,016 of JADZBH010000030.1, forward strand.
GCTGGAAAGCGGTCTGATTCCGCCGGGAGGCATGGACTGTTTTGGCAGCGGCTTCCTGCCGGCCGCCTATCAGGGCACGCTGTTCCGCAAGGGTGAGCATCCGATCGCCGATCTGGAGCCGGCCGGAGGCGGCGCGGCGGGGCAGAGGGCGCAGCTCGATCTGCTGGCGAAGTTAAACAAGGGCGTCGTGAAACGGTTTGGCGAGGTGAGCGAGATCGAGGCGACCATCGCCAACTACGAGCTTGCCTATCGAATGCAGGCCGAGGTGCCCGGGCTGCTCGATTTGAGCCAGGAGAGCGAGGCGACGAAGAAGCTCTACGGGATTGGAGGCGAGTTAACCGACGATTTCGGACGCGAATGTCTGCTCGCCAGGCGTTTGGTGGAGCGCGGCGTGCGGTTCATCGAACTGCTTACGCCGGAGCGGCGCGGTCTGGACCGGTGGGATCAGCATTCGGGTATCGAGAAAGGGCACCGCATCAATGCGCAATCGACCGACCAGCCGATCGCCGGGCTGCTGAAGGATCTGAAGTCGCGCGGGCTGCTCGATTCGACTTTGGTGATGTGGGGCGGCGAGTTCGGCCGCACCCCCTGCGCGCAGTTTCCCGACAAGGGCGGCGCGAGCGACGTGGGGCGGGATCACAACCCGTTCGGTTTCACGATGTGGATGGCGGGCGGCGGCGTGAAAGGCGGGCAGGTGATCGGGGCGACCGATGATTTCGGTTACTTCGCCGTGGAGAACAAGATCCACGTGCACGACCTGCACGCGACGATGCTGCACCTGTTGGGAATCGACCATAAGCGGCTGACCTACCGCTGGAGCGGGCGCGACATGCGGCTGACGGACGTTCACGGCAACGTGGTGAAGGAGTTGCTCGCGTAGGCGGGAGGCGCCGCGTCCCTGCTGGCGGTCAGAAGTGCAGCCGTAGAGCTAGTTGGAGTTGCCGCGGAGCGCGCGCCGAGAGAATATGTCCGAACGTGGACGGCTCGTCGGCATAGCGTTCGGGCAGATTGAAATGCGCCGTGTTCGTGAGATTGAACACCTGCGCTTCGGCGGTGAGCCGCAATGTTTCCGTCACGCGGAAGCCGCGTGCGGCCGAGACGTCGAAGTTGATCAGGCCGGGGGCTTCGACGATGTTGCGCCCCGCGTTGCCGAATGAGAAGGGCCGGGCCGTGGAAAAGGCACCGGTGTTGAACCAGCGTTCGGGCGTGCGGGTGCTCAGGCGGGGATCATAAGAAACATTGGGACGGTCGTAGCCGTTGTTGCCGCTGGCATTGCCCGTGTTCGAGTTGTCGAAGCGGAGGATGGGCGTGAACGGCGCGCCGGTTTGGGCGGTGGCGATCGCGCGCAATGCAACGCCATGAGGCGCGTTGTAGACGGCGGCGGCGCTCAGGCGATGGCTCACATCGAAGCTGGAACGCGCGCGTTCGGCGGCGTAGTCGCGGCTGTTCTGGGGGAAGTTCGCATCGGCGTTGGTGGCGAGGAAGGCCGAGGAGTCGTCGATGGATTTGGACCAGGTGTAGGAGGCGAGCAGCGAGAGGCCGCCCGTGAAGCGGCGGTTCACGAGCGCTTGCAGCGAATGATAGATGGAATTGCCGCCGGATTCGGTGAAAAAGATGCTGTCGTAATCGGGCAGGGGGCGGCGCAGGCCGATGCCGCCGGGGCCGGGCACGGCCTGGTTCAGGTCTCGCGAACGGTTCAGGTGTGTACCCTTCGATCCTACATAGCCGGCGCTGAGCGTGGTGGCGGCGGCCAGTGTCCGCTCGACGGTCAGGTTCCAGTGTTGGAGCGAGGCCGTCCGGATGCCAGGCGAAAGCGTGGTGGGGCTGGGTGGTGGCGCGAAGCCGCCGCTGAGGGGAAACGGGTCGTCCAGGGTAAGCAGGGAGTCCTCGGAAGGGAAGAACACCCGCACATTGAACAATGGCGGGTTGAAGTAGAGCGAACTGGAGACAACCAGCATGTTCGGGTCGTGGAAGTAACCGTAACCGGCGCGGACCGTGGTGTGTGACAGCGGCGTCCAGGCCACGCCGAGCCGTGGCGCGAAGTTGTTGCGGTCGGGACGTAGGCCGCCGCGCGGGACGCCGTTTGTGCCAGTGCGGTCCAGGCTCATGGTGGAAAGATTCAGGGCGTACATGCGGTCCTCGGGGTCGGTGGGAGGAGCGTTGTACTCATAGCGCAGCCCGAGCGTGAGCGTTAGCCGCGGGGCGATGCGCCAGTCGTCCTGCGCGTAAAAGTTGAGCGCGTGGGTGCGAAGATCCTGGCGGTTGTCGAATCGGGCCTGGATGCCCAGCGTGGGCAGTCCGAGCAAAAGGTCGGCGCCTCCGTTGGTGGTGAACGCGCCTGAAAAGTTGAGCGAACCGCGGGCGAAGTAGTCGAGATAGCCGGCGGCGCGAAAGCGCCGCAGGTCGCCGCCGAAGCGGAGGGCGTGCGCGCCGCGCAGGATTTGAAGCGACGGTTGCGCCTGCCATGTGGTGGTGGTGCGGCGGAGCGGAAACAGGTCGGCATCACCGATGCTGGACAAGCCGGCGATTTCCATGGAGGGATAGCCGAAGTCCCTGGGCGGAACATTCAGCCAGCCGGCGCCCCAGGCCGCGCCCACATTGGTTGTGTAGTTCTCCTGACGGGCTTCCCGGTAGGCACGGGCGAAGGCCGCGCGCAGAGTCCACACGGCCGAGGGCGACAAGGTGCGCGTGTGCTGTGCCGAAAGGTTGTGGCCGGTGTTGTCGTTGAAATTGCCGAAGCCGGGCACGGTGGCCGCGCCGGCGGAAAAGGGATCGTAGCGGTGGCCGCGGCCATAGCCATAACGGACGGTGAGATCGTCGTGCGTGGAGAGGCGGTGGTCGTGGCGTGCGATGGCCTGGTCCAGCGTGTCGCGAAGTACGGGTTGGGCGAGGAAGTTGCCGGAAGCCGCTCCGGTGTTGGCCTCGGGGAAGAGCGCGAACACGCGCCGCGCCAGAGGCGCGATGCGCGAAACGGGGATGCGGGCATTGGGGAAGGGCTGCTGTGTGAAGGGGTCGATAACCGGCGCTCCGACCGCGGAGAAGTCGCCGGCGCGGTGCGCGGCGAGCGGAACGGTGGCGAGACGCGTAATGCCCTGGCGCTCGCGAAGACCTTCGTAGTTGGCGAAGAAAAAAGCGCGGTCCTTGCGAATGGGGCCGCCGAGCGAGGCGCCTGCCTGGTTGCGGGCATACTTCGGGTTGGCCGCGGCATCGAAGAAGTTCCGAGCGTCCAGGCGCCGGTTGCGAAGGTATTCGTACAGCGCACCGTGAAAAGCGTTCGTGCCCGAGCGCGTCAGGACGTTCACCTGCGCCCCGGCGCTGCGGCCGTACTCGGCGGTGTAGGAACCGGTGAGCACGCGAAATTCGGCGATGGATTCGACGGGCGGTTGCAGCACATAGCGGTTGGTGTAGCCGTCGTTGTTGTCGGAACCGTCGATGGTGAAGTTGTTGAACTCCTCGCGCGCCCCGGAGGCGTGCATGGCGAAGGAGCCGTCGGTGCTGAGTTCGGAGCCGGGGACGGGCGGCGCGACGCCGGGTGCAAGCAGGCTGAGTTGCAGGAAGTCACGCCGGTTGAGCGGCAGACCGGTAAGGCGCGCGTGGTCGAGGGTCAGCCCCGTGGAGAGCGATTCGGAAACCAGTTCTGCCACCGTGAGGCTGGTGGCGCCGGCGGCGGGGGCGAGCGTGAAGTCCAGCCGGAGGCGGGCGTCGAGAGTGAGAGTCACCTCCTGCCGGTGCGGAGCGAAACCGTGATGCGTGGCGGTGACGCTGTAGCGGCCGGGAGGCAGTCCGGGCAGGCGGTAGTAACCGGCCGCGTTGGCGTGCGCTTCGGCGGCGAGCCCCGTGGCCGCGGATGTGGCCGTGACAACGGCTTCCGGCATGAAGGCGTGCGTGGAGTCACGCACATAACCGGACAGCGCCGCGGTGATCGATTGGGCCTGTATCGCCGGGGCCGCCAAGCAGAGAAGAACAAGGATCCGCACGTTTCAGGATCCCGCATTTCCCGCGCCGCCCCTGGCGGCCATTTTCTTCATGAGCCGCAGCGTGTAGGCGGCGATGATGGCTGCCACGGCGAACACAGCTCCATAAAGGATCGCCGGGTGTTGCCCGGTCCATTCCCTGATGGCGTCCAGGGGGTCGCCGTAGCGGCGCTCGGGCCCCGGCACCAGAACGATACGCTCGATGGGCGAGTCGCGGCCGGGGATGATGGCCAGGCCGTATGCAACGGGCGTCGCACCCGGGTTGCCGTACCAGAGCGAGTGCTCCCCTTTTTCCCGAGGGACGAAGCGCAGCATGCGGACCAGGGCTTCGGCGGTGATGCCGTCGATACGGATGGGACGCTCATCGCGGTTATAGATGTAGAGGCGGGCGTAACGCGCCTGTTGATCGCCGCAGGGCAGAGTGAATTCCTGTGCCGCCGCGGAGTGGACGAGCACGCCGGAACAGGCGGTGCGCCACGACTTGCCATCGCTGCTTACGGTGACACGGGCAGGGCGGAGGAAGTCCTGGCTGCCGGTTTCGATGCGCAGGCGCGACCATGGCGCGGGTTTTGCGCCGAAGTCCAGCCGGAGCAGCGTCACGGTTGGGTCTGGCGGCGTTTCCGGCTCCGGCTTTGATTCGCGCACGGTTTGCATGAGCGGCCGGGTCTCCTTGCGCAGAAGCAGGACGGCGCCGGTGAGCGTGCGCGGGTCAGGCCAGCCGCCGATGCGCACGCGGAGATAGGGTTGTGTGGAGGGCGGGTAGGCGATGTCGAGCGCCTTCCAGGTGGCGCCGTCCTGCTCGTGCACCATGATGTAGGCCCGGTCGAGCAGGGTGTCCCATGATTTGCCGTCGATCGAGGATTCCAGATGAACGGCGCGCTGGAAGCCGCGCTCGGAGGTGAGCAGACGCAGGCGCGAGTGGCGCGTCGCGGCAGGGGCCCGGACGACGAACTGCAACTCTCCGGCGGCGGTGCGTTCGCGGCCGGTAATCGTGGCGGCGTGGCTCTGCTCATCAATCGAGCCCGATAGGGTTTCGATGGAGTAGGGAAGCGGTGTGTCCTGATGGACAATGCGGAGGTCGGCGAGATCGGGCCGCGCATGGGCGAGGATCTCAGGGCCGAGGCGCACCAGGTGGAGCACGCCAGGAGACGACACGGCCAGCCGTCTGCGGTACTCCCACTTCGACGGGTCTGGCGTTTCCGCCAGCAGGAGAGACGCCAGCGAGAGGGCGAGGAGGAAACGGCTCACCTGATTATTGTCGCTCCGCCAGAGCGGTTCGATCCGCCCGCCAGCAGCACGGGTTAGTACGGGAATGGACGGGAGAGTGTTCCCGAGACCTCCACGCGGAAGTTGCCGTGCGCGCCGGGTTCGATCATTACGTTGATCTGGTGGACTCCGGGCCGCCCATCCACGGGCCCGGTTTCCAGAATATCGGCGACGCCGCCGGAATAGAGCACGCGCACGCGGTCCGGCGCCGCGCTCAGCCCGCTGGCGTAGAGGCTGAAGGCGCCCTGGCCCAGCGGCTTCACCTCTTCGATGACCGGTGCGGTGGATGCGGCGTGGAGGGTGAAAGCGGCGGAATCCATCCCTGAATGACGCACCGTGAGGACCTCCGTCCCGTTCATGGGACCGGACAGGAGAAGATCGATCCGCGCGGGCGAGACATGGACAAGCGGAAGCGAAGCGCCATCCTTGCGGTAGACGCGAACGCCTCCGAGCAGGGGTGTGGCGGAGCCGTCCGGCGCCGCGGCATCGGCCGGAGCCAGATTCACGCCCACGAGGGAGACCACGCCGCCGGACGCGTACACGCCCTGCCGGGTTCCTTCCACGCGGGGCAGAGACGCCTCCACGGCGGCGCTGGGAAGAGCGGTGTCATGACGCGTTACGCGGCCGGGAACCACCTCGACGGAGGACGTCTCGTGCAGTGCGCTGGCGCCGCGCGTGAAGGCGATTCGATAACGGCCCGGTTCGAGATCGACGAAGCCGAAGAAGCCGGTGGCGTCGGTCGTAACTTCACGCGCGGGTTCCGCGCCGGTTTCCTTGCGCAGCAGGACCCGCACGCCATCCACCCACCAATCGGGGCCGCCCGCGGCGGTCAACTCGCCGGCGATATGGCCCGTCGCGGGCTCGTCCAGCCACGGTAGCCGGGGCACGGCCGCGGGCTGGCGGAAGAAGGAGGCGGCGGTGTCCAGGAAGGTCTGATGCGGTTGAGAGGGAGCGCCGGAAGCGTTCAGCCGGCTGGTGCTTGCATAGCTGTACAGGCCGATGCCAGCCGGCGTGGAGCCTCTCAGATTCACTTTGAGCAGCCGCGTCATCTGGCGCTGCGACGCGCTTACGGGATTCAGATAGAGGCCGATGCCGGGAATGTAGCGGCGTCCGTACTGATGGGCGCGCGTGAACTCGAACCAGCGCTCCAGCCGGGAGGTGGCTCCCGGTTCGCGGAAGTAGTGCATCGACACGCCGAGGTCGAGAATGCCCTCGCGCATCCAGCCTAACCAGTCCTGAAAGACCTTGGCGTAGGAGGCGCTGTGTTGAAATGCCTGCGTGTTTCCCGGAGCGTCGCCCCAACTGATGAGCGCGGCGCTGATTTTCACCTCGGGTTTCAGTTCGTGAGCGCGCAGGTAGATCTGACGCACGAGCGAGGTCACCTGGTCGCGCCGGAAGCCGTTCCAGGCGGGATCGTTTCGCGGCGATTCGGCGGCGGGGGCGTTGCTCAAACGCCGGAAGCGTTCCAGAGCGGAAAAGTTGTAGCCGTAGTCGGCGTTCTCCTCGTACCGGATATAGTCCAGGTGGATCCCGTCGATGTCATAGTGGCGCAGCGGTTCGGTGATGACCGAGGCGAGATAGCGTTGGACGCCCGGGTGTCCCGGGTCGAGCGAGCTGCCGCTGCGGCCCGTGCTGGAAAACGTCAGCCACAAGTCGCGGCCGAACCTGCCGGGGCCATGTTTGTAATAGAGATGCGCCGGGTTCAACGGCGGAGGAATGTTGGGCTGCCACAGCGGGTAGACGACGAACCAGGCGTGGACCTCGATGCCGCGCGCGTGGGCGCGGTCGACGATATAGGCCAGCGCGTCGAAATCCTGCGAATAGGTGGGGTCCTGCGCGGGCACCTCGGGCGTCTTCAGATAATAGCTGTCCGCCCGCCGGCGCACCTGCAGAAAAATGGCATTGCAGTGCGAGGCGGCCACGTCGTCGATGAGCTTATCGGCCTCGGCGGCGTTCTTATAGCCGGCGTGATAGGCATCCACCCAGAATGCGCGGTACTGTTCCGGCTGTCCGGAGGAACCGGCGGCGAGGAGCAGGGCAGGCGCCAGGGCCAACAGAATCCGCATTCAATTCCCTATCGGATGAGGAAAGGAATCACGACAGAGAACAGTGTCAGAATCCGTCAATCAGGTGGCCCATCTTGTCCCGCTTGGTATCGAGATACCGCCGGGCGTATTCGGCGTCGGAAGCCACGATGGGCACGCGCTCGGCCACCTTCACGCCGGCGCGCTCGATGGCCTGGATCTTTTCCGGGTTGTTGGAAAGCAACCGGACCTGCTCCACGCCAAAGTAGCGCAGGATGTGGCCCGGCAGCAGATACTCGCGCAGGTCGGCGGCGAAACCGAGGGCGACGTTGGCTTCGACCGTGTCGGCGCCCTGGTCCTGCAATTCGTAGGCCCGGACCTTGTTGATCAGGCCGATGCCGCGCCCCTCCTTCGGTTCGTAGATGATGAGGCCTCGGCCCTCGGCGGCAATCCGGGCCAGCGCGATCTCCAACTGCTCGCGGCAGTCGCAACGGAGGCTGTGAAACACGTCGCCCGTCAGACACTGGGAGTGGATCCGAACCAGCGGCGGCTGGCCGGCGAGGTCTCCCATGCGCACGGCGATGGCTTCCTCCTCCGCGCCGTCAGCGAGGAGCATACGAAAGGCGAAGAGGCGAAAATGGCCGAATCGGGTGGGAAAGTCGGCTTCGGCGACCTTCACCGGGGCTAGATTGTGGTTTGGCACCGAATCCACCATTTTATAATGGAGCGACGCCCCAATGGTCGATCAGCACCTCGTCATTCTGCTGGTAAAGCTGGCCATCGCGGCCAGCGTGGCGAGCATTCTGGTGCGCTTCGAGGCTTTCAAACGCCTGCTGTTGCGCGAAGAACGCACGATTTATCAGCGTTTGCAACTCACTTTGACACTGTCCGCGGCCTTCGGGGCCTGCGTGGCCGCGCGCGTGGCCACCGGCACCTACAAGGCGGCCGACCTCGGTTTGGAGGCAAGTTTTCTGGCCGGACTGCTCGGCGGCTATGTGCCCGGACTGCTCGGCGGCGTGCTCATTTCGCTGCCCGCCATGTTCGGCGGCGAACTGTTGACCATGCCGCTCTATGCCGCCGTGGGCGTGCTGGCGGGCATGTTGCGCGACGCGGCGCCCGAGTTGGAAGAACTCTGGCGCGTTTCGCCTTTCCTCGAAATGAACCTCATTCGCGCCATCCGGAACTGGAGCGGCAACCGGCGGCTGGTGTTCCACCTGATTCTCATCGCTGCGCTGATGTCGCTGGAGCCGCTGCGGTTTGGCATGAGCCACCTGCGGCATGAAGGCGGCGTGTTTGTGCTGTATCCCGAGGGCGCGGAGTTCTGGAACTACGTCGCCGTCTGGTTCTCAACCATGTTCGCCGTTCTGTTGCCGTTGAAAATCTGGGCGAACGCGCGCACGGAGCGGCAGGTGGAGATTCAGGCGCGCCTGCTGCAGGAAGCGCGGCTGCGCGCGCTGACCAGCCAGATCAACCCGCACTTTCTTTTCAATACACTGAATTCCATCGCTTCGCTGGTGCGCACCAACCCGGATGGCGCGCGGCAGGTGATCGTAAAGCTTTCCAACATCCTCCGCCGATTGATGAAGAAGACCGAGAACGTGATTTCCCTGCGCGAGGAGTTGAACTTCATCGAGGACTATATCTCCATTGAAATGGTCCGTTTCGGCAGCAAGTTGCGCTACGTGAAGGAAGTGGAGGGAGCGGTGCTGGAGGCGCGCGTGCCGAGCATGATTCTCCAGCCGATCGTGGAGAACAGCTTGAAGCACGGGCTGGCGGGCAAGGTGGAGGGCGGCACCATACGCGTGCGCGCCTGGCTGGGGGAAGGGAAGTTGCACCTGGAAGTGGAAGATGATGGTGTGGGCATTCCCGAGGCCCGGCTGAACCGGATCTTCGAACAGGGGATCGGTGTAAGTAATGTGAATGAAAGGTTGCAAGTGCTGTTCGGAGATGAGTACCGTATGTGGATTGACAGTAAAACGGGCGAGGGGACGCGGACGGGCATCGAGATACCTTCCGGCGCTACCAGCCTGGCGGCTGTGTCCTGAGGAAGGCCGGTAACGACTACACATGATCAAACCCCTGTTGAAGGAATTCGAGGCGCCGATCCTGACGATCACGCGCGACAACCGGCTGCCTCGGACGATTGCCGGCAAGACGAAGCGGATTTACGACATCGTATCCACCGTCTACCCGTTATCGACGTATTGTTTCCATTCCCGTGCGCACAAGATGGCGTTGGAGATGTCGGGCATCCACAACGGGATGCGCGTGCTGGAGGTGGCCACGGGCAGCGGCGAGATGTTCCGCCGTCTGGTGCGGGCCAACCGCCATGGCTCGACGGTGGGCGTGGATCTGTCGCCGAACATGGCTTCAAAGACCTTCCGCCAGATGCGGGCCGAGTACCCGGGCGTGGACGCGCACTGCCAAGCGGTGGATGCGAGGTATCTGCCCTTCGCCGATGGCGCCTACGACGCGGTGGTGTGCTGCTACCTTCTGGAGTTGCTGTCCACTTCCGACATCATTCTGACGCTTGAGGAGATCCGGCGCGTGCTACGTCCGGGCGGAACGTTGACGTTGGTGAACATTGGCGTGAACGGACCGATTTTTTCGCACCTGTACCGGTTTGCCGGACGCCTGGCGCCGGCCTTCTGGGGGCGTTCGGTGGATGGGCGCGTGAACGAACTGGTGCGCGCCTGCCGCCTGCACGTTTACGATGAGCGGCACGTGCGGCAGTCGGGCTACCACTCGCGGGTCCTGTCGGCGCGCAAGGGATGATGCGCGGGCGCCCTACTTAACCCCACAGTTCGTGAATGGGGAAGTAGAACTCTTCGTTATTCACGCGCGGAACGTATTCAAAACCGCGTCCGGCGGGGTAATCGTAGCGGACCTTGGTCCAGTCGATGCCCAGGGCGGAGTAGATCGTGGCCTCGATGTCCTCGCTGCGAATGTCGCGGCCGAGGCTCCAGCCGGGTTCGGCGGTGGAGCGTCCCTGCGCGTCGGAGGCGCCGATGGCCCGTCCGCCGCGAATGCCCGCGCCAGCCATGAAGACGGCGGTTTGCAGGAAGTGGTCGCGGCCGGAGGTCGAGTTCAGGTTGCCGATGGTGCGGCCAAACTCGCCCAGGGCGAGAATCAGCGTGCGGTCGAAAAGCCCCTCGTTTTTCAAGTCTTCGATCAGCGTGCCGAGTCCGGAGTCGAACTGGCGGCCAAGCGAGGCGGCATTGCCGGCGTTCAACGCGCCCGTATAAATGTTGTTGTGGTTGTCCCAGGAGCCAACGTTGATCTGGATGAAGCGCGGCCCCAGTCCGCCCTTCAGCAGATTCCTCGTGGCGAGGCAGGCGTTGCCGAAGCCGGAGTTGCCGTAGCGTACGCGCTCTTCCGTGGTGAAGCGGAAGGCGGCGTCCACGTCGCCGTTGTACATCAACCGGCGGGCGCTCAAATTCCAGTTCACCATCTCGGCGGTTCCGGCACCCAGGGTTTGCAGCGAACGCTCCTCGGCGTCGAGTTGCATGAGCAGTTCCCACCGGCGCAGGAAGGCATCGCCGCCGCTCGGATGGGTGGTGTTGCCCAGGCCATTGCCACCGGGGTTCACATAAAACGGACCATGTTCGGAGGCGAGATAGCCATTTTCCGGCCCGATGCCCGAATTCAGCGACAGGAAGGCCGGCAGCGGTTTTCCCGCGTTTTCCGGAGCGAATTCCAGCGAAACCACCGAACCGATGTGCGGGGCGAACTTGTTCACCGAAGGCACCGGGTTACGGCCGATTTGCAGCCAGGACTGGCCCAGTCCATGTACGGCGGTCCAGGAGAGAACGCTGCGCACGAGTACGGCGGAATCGAGGTGGCCGGCGAGTTTGGGGAACAGTCCGCGCGGCCAGCGCACGTCTCCGTAGCTGGTGGGGTCGAACGCCGGAGGCGTCCAGGCGCCTTCCTTGAGGTCGAAGGTGTCGGTGTGAGAGGGTCCGCCCGTCATGTTCACGAGCACGCAGTAGCGTGCCGTGCCCTTGGGCGAGGAGGCGGCGCGGGCGACGGTCTCCAGCGGCCGCGCGGGCAGCAGCATGTAGCCGCCAATGGCCGAGGCGGCGTGGCGGAACAGGCAGCGGCGCGTCAGGTGCCGCCGCCGCGACAGATGTACACCGGAGATCCGGTTCCAGTCGATTCCAAAACGGTCGCGCATGTTCTTTTCTCCGCTCTCGTTCTCAATAGCTGAACAGGAACTCGACCTTGTTCACCAGGGCCCAGGCCAGATCCTCGATGGCCGTGTTGCGCGCCGCGGCCGAGGTGGCGTACCGCGCGAAGAAGGCCAGCGCCCGCTCGCGTTCGTACTCGCTCGGCGGACGGCCCAGGAAGGTGAGGAACATCTCGTCGATCAGTTCGCCGTTCCCTGTGATTCGGGCCACGCGCTGCAACGTGGGCGACGCGGCCATGCGCACGCGGTTGATCACCTGCGCGTCGTTCATCAGAGCCAGTTGCTGCAGAATGCTGCCGGACTGCCGCCGCTCGATGGTGTCACGGTTTCCGCGCAGGAAGGTGTTCATGAAATTGTTGGCTCCGCCGTTGGAGCGGGGCTCCACCGGTTCGGGCAGTTCCATGGCCCACCGGGCCGGGTCGCTCCAACCTTCGACCGTGTAGTTGGTCATGATGCCGGTGGCTTTCGCCAATTCGTCGTGGATCTCTTCCCCCATCAGACGCCTCGGATAGTGGCGGGCGAACAGCGGCACCTTGGTGAGGTCCCAATCGGCGTCGTAGCGCGAACTGAGTTGATAGGCCGAGGATTGCACGAGAAGCCGGAGAAACTCGCGCAGGTTGTAGTTGTCCTCGCGCAGCACACGCGCCAGATCCTCCAGCAGTTGCGGATGCGACGCTTGCAGAGTCCAGGGCGCGGGCGGCGGGTTGGCCGGATCGAGACGCGCCGGATCGAGCCCCTCCACCGGTTCCACCAGCCCGTGATTGAACATCTCCTTCCACAGGCGGTTGGCGAAGTTGCGCGCCAGCATGGGGTCGTTCATGACGTTTTCGGCGAACGCGGCGCGCCAGTTGGCCGAATCCGGCCTGGCGCCGGTGAAGTGATACTCGGGGGTCAGATTGCGCAGCGTGCCGATGGCCACGCGGTTGGGCCGGTTGCCGAAATTCGTATTCAGGTCGTAGGTGCCGGTGGTGGCGTCCGAGACGGCGTTGCTCTGATAGTAGTCGCTGGCCACGTTGTTGTCCTGCACGCGGCGCGTACGGGAGAAGAAGGCGGCCATGCGGTAGGCATCGAGCCGCGTGGCGGACTTGCCCCATACGCTCAAGGCGTCCAGGTGGCGGCGGCCATCGTGGCACACCAGACAGTCGTACTGGCCCATGCCAAGGAACATGGCGGCCGAGCGGGAGAACATCAGATCGTAGGTGTCCTGCGCGGGACCGGTGGAGATGCCGCCCAGGACATAGTTGGAGGCGCCCGTGGTGGACTCGTAATTGTTGCCGCGGCCTGTGATTGCCTCGTAAACGATGTCCTTGAGCGGTTTGTTTTCGTGAATGGAGCCGCGCATCCAGTCGTACATGGCGTTGCGGCCCCGGAACTGGCGCGAGAAGTTCGCCGAGTTGCGCGTATTCTGCAGCAGGTCGCCGAGCCACATCGTCCACTTATGGGTGAACTCGGGCGAGTAGAGAAGCTGGTCGATGACGGTGTCGCGCTTGGCGGCGTCGTCGAGGGCGGCAAAGGAGCGCGCCTGCTCGGAGGTGGGAATGCGGCCGGTGAGGTCGAGCGTAATGCGTCGCAGGAATTCCTCGTCGGTGGTGAGCCGCGCCGACTCGACGCCAGCCTGTTCGAGCTTGCCGAATATGGCGTCGTCGATCAGACCGCGCCGGGGAATGGAAGAGGCTTTCACGGCCAGCGGCTGCCGGCCCGCCGTGCGGCGGACGCCAAACTTGGCGGCCCTTTGAAAGGCGTCCTCGCGCGCCCGGCTGGATTGTTCCAGAAACTGTTCAGGATTTTCCGTGTAGGAACAGTTGGCGCCCGAACCCGAGCCGGTCTGCGCCACGCAGACGGCCAAGGCTCCAAACGCAGGAAGAACGGCACGCAGCCTCGCCCAAAGGCTTCGTCGAATCACGATGCACCCTCCCGCCCGGCCCATGACCACATCTCAACGCGACGCCGGAGCGCATCTACCAGGATAGCAAATCGCGGAGGGGCCGCGGCGGCAAGAGTTCACCGCGTTCACCGGGGCCGGCGATTCGGCCTCGGTGGATTGACATGGCAGTGCTGGCAGATCGAGGTCTGCAATTGAGGGTCGATCCGGTGCGAGTCCGCCCGGAATGGCGCCATTTCCGCGTGACAGCCGGTGCAGTTCAGATCGCGGCTGGCCACCAGCCGGTGCACCTGCTCGAAGTGCCAGTAACCGGGGCGGCCTTGCGCGATCATGGCCGGAAGGTTGTGGCACGATTTGCAGGCGGCGGCTTGCGCCGGGTTGACGGCCGGAGGAGTGGTGCGCAACACGGCGATGGACGGCGCGGGGGGCGCCGGCTTCCGTTCCGCAACGACCGTTTGCGCCGCCACCCTGCCCATCAGGATGGACGGTCCGAGAAAGGTGCCTTCAAGACCGCTTTTCCCATTGATGCCGCCAAACCCCGTGGCTTCTCCGGCGGCCAGCAGGCCGGGGACGGGCTTGCCGGCGTTGTTGAGCACGCGGCACGCCGCGTCCACGGTGATTCCTCCCATGCTCTTGCGAACCAGGATGTACATCGGCGCGGCATAAAAAGGCGGCTGGGCGATCTTGCGCGGCGGGGGTGTGAATTCAGGGCTCCGCACGTTCGGGCCGAAGCGGCCAAAGTCGGAGTCCTCGCCAGCCTCGACCATCCGGTTGTACCGCTCGACCGTCGCCGTGAGCGTGGCGGGAGGGAGTCCTGTCTCCCGTGCGAGTTCGTCCAGGGTTCCGGCGCTCCGGATGAAGCCGGGCACCTCGAACAGCTCCTCGACCCGCTCCAGCGTGAAGCCGGAATGCACGACGCGGAAGCCCATCCGGCCCGCGGAATCGAAGATCGCCCAGAAATGGCCGCCCGGCTGAGCGGCGACCACGGGAACGGTGCTTTTGGGTTCATGCTGCTCCAGAACGAATCGCTTACCCTCGGTATTCACCCAGATGGCTCCGGAGGCCATGGTGAAGAAGCCGCGCTTGCCGTCGGGATCGAAGGGATCGGGAAGGCCGCTTGCGTAATTCCATTGATGATCGAGACGGCTGGCGGCGCCGCCGGCGGCTTTCGACAGATCCATGCCGCTGCCGGTGGCGAAGAAACCTCCGCCGACCAGGACACGTTCGGGCACGCGCATCGAACGCGGCCAGGTGGCGCGCACCAGATCCAGATCCATAGCGAAACCGCCGGTGCTCAGCAGGACCGTGCCGCCTTCCAGGCGGCTCTTGACGCCAGTCCGCAGTTGCAGCAGGAAGACGCCGGTCACACGGCCGTTTTCAGAAAGCAGGCCCACCACTCTTGTGTTCCACAGGAACGTGACGCAGCCCAGCCGCAGCAGTTCGCGGTACAACGGCAGCACAAGGCCAAGGCCCTGGTTGCGCGGTCCATGAAAGCGGGGCACGCTGTTGCCTGCGCTTCCCTGCGAGACGCCAACGAACTCAACGCCGAGCGCGGCCAGCCAATCATGCACGCCGGTCCTGGAATTATGGGAATAATAGCGAACCCAATCCTCGTTCGGGTCCTCGCCCCAGGTTCGAAAATCGCGTTCGGCGAGTTCAGGCGAGTCGGCGATCTTCATCCGTTCCTGGAGTGGAGTACCGACCAGGGACAGGCCTCCGGAGGAGATCACGGCATGGCCTCCGAACACAGAGTTCTGTTCGATGACGGTAACTTTCAGACCTGCGCGGGCGCCCTCCAGGGCGGCGGAAAGTCCCGCGATGCCGGCCCCGGTGACGATCAGGTCAGGCCGTTCCTGGGCGTAGCCTCTGAAAAAGGTGGCGATGAGGCAGAGTAGGAAACACCGTAAATAGGGCATTCAATTTGGGTCCTTTTCATCCCGGTGGATTCCCGATGGCAGGGCTGCCTCATCGGGCCACGGGCCGGTTCTGACGCGCAGGGCGGCGAAACGCGCGTCCGCGCGAAGCTTATCACACCGGGTGACGGACGTTCGCGCCCGGTTTCCGGTGGCGCGGAAGCACGCCGCCCATCCGTCAGCGGCACGGCCGGAGCAGAGGGTAAGATCAAGTACTGAGATGAGTGGAACTGTGCCCGACACGCCCTTTCTGGAGCCAAGCTTCGATTTTCTGGTGGCCACGTTGCGCATGCAGGCCGAGATGCATTTGGGGATGATGCCGATGCCCGGCGAGGAGAAGCCCCAGCCTGCGAATCTGCCGGTGGCCCGCCATTTCATCGATGTGCTGGCGATGCTGGGAGAGAAGACGAAAGGGAACCTGACGGTGTCCGAGTCGCGGATGCTGGAGAACTCTGTGACCGAGTTGCGGTTCCGGTTCGTGATGGCCGGCGAGAAAGCCGGGGGGAGCGCCGAATCCGCCGCCGAACCGCGGTAGCGCCATCCATGGAGCCAGGCGAGAATCAGTTGCGGGTGCTCGTGCTGGGTAGCGGGACGAGCGTGGGCGTGCCGACCATCGGTTGCCATTGCGCCGTGTGCACCTCGGCGGACCCGCGGGACAACCGCCTCCGGCCCTCGGTGGTGTTTCAGTATGGGGGGCGGGCGGTGCTGGTGGACACGACGCCGGACTTCCGCCAGCAGGCGCTGCGCCACGGGCTGGCGCGAGTGGACGCGATTCTGTACACGCACTCGCACGCCGACCACATTCTGGGGCTGGACGACATCCGGCCCTACAACTTCAGGCAAAAGGATCCGATTCCGATTTTCGCGTCGGATCCGACGATGGACGCGATTCAGAGCGTCTTCCGCTATGCCTTCATCGAGCACACCGTGAAGACGCACATTCCAAAACTGGACCCGGTGCGGCTGAGTGGCGCACCCTTCGACCTGTTCGGGCGCCTGGTGACGCCGGTACGGCTGCTTCATGGAAAGAACGAGATTTACGGGTACCGGATTGGACCGGTGGCCTACCTGACCGACCATAGCGAGATTCCCGAGGAGTCCTACGCCCTGCTGGAAGGCCTGGAGGTGCTGTTCCTGGATGCTCTGCGGCACAAACCGCACCCGACGCATTCCACCGTGGAACGGTCATTGAAACATGTGGAGAGGCTGAAGCCGCGCCGGGCGCTGTTCACGCACATTGCCCATGACCTGGGCCACGCGCGGACCGAGGAGTTGCTGCCGGATCATGTGCGGCTGGCCTACGACGGAATGGAGTTCACGGTGGACCTGCCGCCGGCGCCATGAGCTTCCAGATTCTGCATTCGTGGGAGGAGGCGCGGACGGCGCGGGCGGCTTCGGCGGTGGCCGTGGGGAATTTCGATGGAGTCCACCGCGGCCATCAACTGCTGTTCGCGCGCGCGAGCGATGCGGCCAGGCGGGCGGGTTTGGTCACAGTGGCGCTGACGTTTGCTCCGCATCCGGCGCGGATATTACGGCCGGACCGGGCGCCGCGGCTGCTCAGCACGCTCGAACAACGGCTGGGCTGGATGCGCGAGGCGGGCGTCGAACGGGCGGTGGTGCTGCCGTTCACGCGCGAGTTGGCCGGATGGGGACCGGAGGAGTTCGCGCGGCGCGTGTTGCACGAAGGACTGGATGCGCGAGTCGTGGTGGTGGGCGACAACTTCCGGTTCGGCAAAGGCGCGGCGGGAAATGTGGAGACGCTGGAGGAGATGGGCCGGCAGTATGAGTTCGCGACCGATGTCGTGACCGGACTGGTGATTCGCGGCATGACGGCGAGTTCCAGCGAAATTCGGGGTCTGATTGAGCGGGGAGAGGTGGCGCGGGCGGCGCGGCTGTTGGGGCGGCCTTATGGGTTGTCAGGTGAGGTGGTGCGAGGCCGCGGCATCGGACACAAACAGACGGTCCCGACACTGAACCTGAAGACGGCGGCGGAGATCCTGCCGGCGGTTGGGGTGTATGTGAGTTCGGTGTTGGATCTGGCGACGGGTGAGCGGTGGGAGTCGGTGTCGAATGTCGGATTTCGCCCCACGTTCGGCGGCGAGGAGTTATCCATTGAGAGTTATGTGTTGTCGCCGTTCGAGGGCAGCGTGCAGGAACGGATCCGGGTGGAGTTTCACGAGAGGTTGCGGGCGGAGCGAGGCTTTGCCGATGCGGTGGCGTTAAAAGCCCAAATTCTGCGCGACGTGGCGCGCGCGCAGGCCTGGCACAGGCGTGTGAAGCGGTGGGTCAGACAATAGGTAGTTGTTTGAATCTAAATGGGATGTAAGCCGCCGCCGGGGGATCGGGCCGGACGTGGAAGCCGAATTGCTATAATTCTAAGTGATCTCATGTCACTTTCCCAAGGCAAAATCAAACATCTGAAAGCACTCTCGAACGAGAACGGCGTGATCGCGGCAGCGGCCATGGACCAGCGCGGTAGCTTGCAAAA